>DBMO01000061.1 GCA_002298995.1 Desulfarculales bacterium UBA696 | reverse complement strand
AACAGTATCTACGTTCAGTCTGCATGCGAGGTTAAGATGTAGGATGGGTGGAGCGGAGCGGAACCCATCATGTCAATCTTGAACGCGAACTGCTATGAATATATTGTATAAGCTTTGGCTGGCCGGCTGGCCTATTCCTTTTTGACGTAGATCCCAGGGGTGAACCGGGGAGTGCATACGCACAGGAACTCAAGGTCCCGGCTGCCCGGATTGGAGATCCTTTGAGAGGCCCCCGCCGGAATAACCACCACATCCAGCGGCCGCACGACAGTTGGAGGGCCCCCTTCGATTTCAACCCTTCCTTCACCTTCCAAAATCACGTAGCGCTCGACTGTCCCGATCAGCGCATGCAATTTCGTGGCAGCCCCCGGTTTGACGCGGGCTCGCGCTATGGAACAACCCTCGTCCTCACCGCTATTGTGAATCTCGGTGATGTAGCAGCCCTCTTCGGAAAAGAACTCGGTCTCGGGTCTGAAGTAAGCAACAGGGCTCATCAATTACCCTCTCTAGTCTTCCTGGCGGACGATCACCCGCTGAGGCCGCTCGTTTTCCGAACATTGCCTGGGGACCACGATGCGAAGGACCCCTCTTTTGAGTTCGGCGCTTATCGCGTCCTGCTGAATGGGGCAGGGAAGCCTGAATATCCGCGAAAACGTCCCTCTTGGGCGCTCGCTTTCGAGTTCCGCCCCATCCGGTATGTCCTCGCGCCTGGTACCATACACCAAGAGCCGATCCGCCCTGCACTCGACCTGGAGGTCCCGGTCGAGCACGCCCGGCAGGTCCAGGATGAATGTCAGTTCCTGCTCTGATTCCATGATGTCCGCCGCCGGTACCCATTCCGGCGCCACGGGTTCGCTCCCGGTCTCGCTTCCTTGCAGTTCGAAGTTGCGCACGTAGAGTTCTTCCATGCGCTGTCTCATGGCTTCGAGTTCTTCCAGTACAGTATTCCTATCCGACACAACGTTCCCCCTGATAATTTGGTGACGTTATTTTATAATTTCGACTGAATTGAGAGACAAGGTCCTTATCCCCATATTCAACTGATGTCAAGAGGGTGGTCCAAGCCCACCCAGGGCAAGCCTTGCGTTTCTCGCTTCCGCACAAAAAGCAGAGGCGGTCTCTTATCGAGATCGCCTCTGCTTTCTGTCACTGAATCTGCTTACGATCTTTCGTCCACAACTACAACATCCATCCACTACCGTAGAAGATGAGGGTCGGTCGTTACCTCACTCATTCTCGCGCCGTCACTTCGGTGGTCGCGCGCGATCAGCATGTAAATCGAGGGTACGACAAACAGGGTAAACAGGGTCCCGATGAACATGCCCCCCACCAGCACGAGACCGATGGAGTTACGGGCAGCGGCGCCCGCGCCGGTTACCAGAGTCAGCGGGAAGTGACCGGCTATGGTGGCGGCGCTTGTCATAAGGACGGGCCTGAGCCTTGTCACGGCCGACTGCTGGACCGCTTCGAGCTTGGATAAACCCTGAAGCTGCAGCTTGTTTGCAAACTCCACTATCAGGATGCCGTTTTTGGAGACGAGCCCCACGAGGGTTACCAGGCCGACCTGGGAGTAAATGTTGAGGGCCGTTGTCCAGCCGTTGGTCCAAAAAGGCACGTTCGGATCGGGCATCTTGAGGAAGGTGAAGATGAGGGCCCCGAACATGGCCAGGGGAACCGATCCGGCCAGGATGACGAAAGGGTCCCGGAAGCTGTTGAACTGTGCCGCCAGCACCAGGAATATGAGGATTATGGCCAGGGAGAAGGCAGGGAGGAACTTGTCGCCCTCCTTTCTCAACTGGCGGGACTCGCCGGTATAGTCTACGACGTAGCCCGCCGGGAGTACCTTGCTCGCTTCCGTTTCGAAGAAGCGAAGAGCTTCATCGAGAGGACGCATGGGTATCGCGCTCAGCTTCACCGAGTTGAGCTGCTGAAAATGGTTGATGGAGCGGGGCACTACCGTATTGCGCTGGACCGCGAAGGTGCTCAGTTTGATCAGCTTGTTGTTGGGACCGGTTACGTAGATGTCCTGCAGCTGGCTGGGGTTTAGGCGGTCAATGCGCTGAATCTGCGGAATAACCTTGTAGCTGCGCCCCGAGATGTCGAAGCGGTTGACGAAGTCGCCTCCCACCATACCCCCCAGGTCATGGCCGACCTGTCCGAGGTTGAGCCCCAGGGCGGCCACCTTGTCCTTGTCGATGATAAACTCCGACTGGGGCTGGTCGATCTTGACGTCGATCAGGGGCGGGAAGACGAACATACCGCTCTTGAAGGCCTTCATCTGCAGGTCCTTGGCGAAACCGACAATTTGGTCCGTCGGCGCCGTCGAGGCCAGGACGATCTCGACAGGGAAATCCCCTCCTCCGGGAAGCGCGGGCGGGATTACCGGGAAAATCTGGATGCCGGGGATCACCCGCAGCTTCTCCTGAACTTCCGGCATGATCTGGAAGATGTTGCGCTTGCGCTCAGCCCAGGGTTTTACCACCATGCCGCCGAATCCGGTGTTGGGCATGGTAACCTGAAAAGTGAAGTCCGTTTCCGGTACACTGCGGAAAGCCTGGTTTACCGCGGCGGCGAAATGACTGTTCTGGTCGAGTGTCGAGTTGGCCGCGGAGTCCAGGATTCCGAAGATAACACCCTGGTCTTCCGTGGGCGCCAGTTCCTTGGCGGACATGCTGAACATGGGGACCGTGAGCAAGGAGATCGTCAGCCAAACGGCATAGACCGCGGGCCGGGCCGAGAGGGTGGAGGCGAGGATGCGTCCGTAGACGTTTCTCAAGCGGGCGAATCCGCGTGAGATTCTGCCCGCGAGGCCGCGCTCTTCGGCGCCGGGCTTGAGGAGCCCCGAGCACATGACAGGCGAGAGGGTGAGGGCGACGATGCCGGAAATGGTGACCGCCCCCGCGAGGGTGAATGCGAACTCACGGAAAAGCGAACCGGTAAGACCTCCCTGCAGACCGATGGGAAGGTAGACGGCGGCAAGCGTGATGGTCATGGCGATAATGGGGCCGACCAGCTCGCGTGCGCCGATCAAGGAAGCCTCCAGGGCTGATTTTCCCGATGCCAGGTGCCGTTCGACGTTTTCGACCACAACAATGGCGTCGTCCACCACGAGACCGACGGAGAGCACGATCGCCAGAAGGGTGAGAATGTTCACGGTAAAACCGAAGGCCTGCATCAGGAAGACCGCTCCGATCAGTGAAACCGGAATGGCTATTACCGGAATCAGGACCGAACGGAACGAGCCCAGGAACAGGAATATGACGATCACGACGATCAGCAGGGTGTCCACGAGTGTGTGGAGCACTTCCTGGATGGAATTCGAGATGTAGTCCGTGGCGTCGTAGGCAATTCGGGCCCAAAGCCCCGTCGGCAGGTCGTGCTTTATAGACTCCATCTCGGTGCGCACCCCTTTGATGACGTCAAGGGAGTTTGCATTTGGAAGCGGCCAGATACCCATAAAGACGGCGACCTGGCCTGTGAACCGGACTTCGGTGTCGTAGTCCTCGGCGCCGAGCACGACATCCGCAATATCGCCTAACCTGACGATGCTCCCGCTCTGCTGGTAGATGACCAGGCGTTTGAATTCCTCGACATTGCGCAGGTTGGTGTCGGCCGTAAGGTTGACCTGGATGTATGCGCCCTTGCTTCTTCCAAGGGCCGACAGAAAGTTATTGGCGGCCAGGGCCTGGCGGACCTGGGTAGGACTGATGTTCAGCGCCGCCATTCGGTCCGGGTGGAGCCAGATGCGCATGGCGAATGTGCGCGCGCCCAGGATATCCGCGCGCTGCACCCCCTGGATGGTTGCCAGCCGGGGTTGAACGACTCGCATCAGGTAGTCGGTGATCTCGTTTTGCTGCAGAACATCGGAAGAAAAGCTCAGGTATGCCGAAGCAAAATGGCTGTCAGCCGACTCGATATTGAGCACCGGCACCTCTGCCTCGGGAGGAAGGTCCCGGCGCACCTGATCCACCTTGGAACTAATCTCGGCCAATCCCTTGGTGGAGTCGTAGTTGAGCTTGAGCCGCACCTTGATGGTGGAAAGTCCCAGGGTGCTCTGAGACTCCATGTACTCGATACCGTCGGCAGCGGCGATTGCGCGCTCCAGGGGAGTGGTGATAAAGCCGCTCACAAGTTCCGCACTCGCGCCAACGTAGATTGTCGAGACGGTGATCGCCGCATTCTGGCTTTTTGGATATTGCTGGACGTTTAGGTAGCGTACCGCCTGGAGTCCGGCGATAACGATGACCAAGTTGACCACCAGGGCCAGCACGGGACGGCGTATGAAAAGGTCGGTGATCTTCATGGCTTAGTTATTCTCCGGCGCCGGCGCGGGCTTGAAGTTCGGGGAGAGCCTGTTGTCAACTGTCACTGCCTGGCCGTTACGCAGTTTGAAGACACCGGTGCTTACGATCCTGTCCCCTTCGCCCAGCCCGCTGGAAACGGCGATGAAGTCGCCGCGCTTCTCTCCAAGGCGGACGAACTGCTGCCGCAGCATCTCACCACCGCGTTCCTTGTCGCTTTCAATGACGAAAACCGAATCGCCGTAGGGTGCGTAGAGCACGGAAGTTGCCGGGATCATCAGCACTTTTTCCTGGCTGGGGAAGTCTATCGATACATTGACAAACATGCCGGGACGGAGCCTTTCCTCCTTGTTTGAAACTGTCGCCTGAATCTGGACGTTGCGTGTTCCGCTTTCCACCAGCGGGTTGATAGCCGTGATGCGTCCATCTATGGTCACACCGGGCAGAGCATCGCACATCACCCGCACGGGCAGGTCCGGCTTCAGTTGCGCGATCTGTTGCTGCGGAAGGGTAAAATCAACAAAGATGGGATCGAGGGCCTGCAGAGTGACAACGGGTTCGCCTTCCTTGAGTATCTGGCCAAGGTTTACCTGGCGGATACCGAGTTTGCCGCTGAACGGCGCACGGATATTCTTCTTGGCAATGATTACCCGAATGCTGTTCACCTTGGAGGACGCCTGCTCGTGGCCGGCCGCGGCCTTGTCGTAGTCGGCCTGGGAAATGATCTTGTCCGCGATCATCTTGCCGGCGCGGTCAAGGTCCGCCCTGGCCATTTTGACCTGGGCCTGGGCGCCGGGCAGGTCCGCTTCTTCAGAGGTCGTATCCTGGGAAAGCAGCAAATCCCCCTTGGTTACCGAGTTGCCCGGTACGAAGTGGAGTTTTGCCACCTTGCCCGGAAGCTCCGCGGCCACGGTGACCCCCTGTACCGCCGTAAGGGTGCCGACCGCGCTCAATTCGCTCCTCCACGACTCGGATGCCACAGCAGCCGCGGTAACGGTTTCGGGCGGCGGAACGAATTTCTTTCCCTTATCGACCATTGCTCCGATCTGCAGGACCTTGATTCCGGCAAGAACGGCGGCAACAATAACCAGGAATATTACAGCGAAGATAAAGCGTTTCTTCATATCCTTATTGCTCCTGAAAAGGTCAGGTTTAACGGGGTAGTCCGTAACGGGGGCGACCGTTGCCGTCCACCTGTTACTGCTTTGTTTCCTTTTCGTTCCGGTCCCACCAGCCTCGGCCCAGGGCCTGAAAAAGAGCGGCCGTATCCGCAAAGCGCGTCGACTGGGCGCGCACCAGGGCGATGAGCGCCAGTTGATGCTGTCGCTGGGCGTTCAGCAATGTCAGGTAGCCGGCGGCGCCGTACTGGAACTGTTTTTCGGTGAGAACGAGGGTTTCACGGGCGATCGCTTCCGCCTCGGCCTGAGCGCGCAGCGTGCGTGCATCGGCTTCAAGAGCCTGAAGCACGTCGGCCACGTCCTGGAAAGCCTTGAGCACGATTTCCCTATACTGCGCCTGGGCCTGTTCGTAAGCGGCGATTGCGGCGCGGCGCTTGGCCGTAAGCTCACCGCCATGGAAGATCGGCTGAAGCAGCCCGGCCCCCACACTCCAGAGATTCGTTCCGGGCGAAAAGAGGTCCTCGATCCTCATGGCGTTCGATCCGCCGCCCCCGGTTAGTGTTATCTGGGGGAACAGATTGGCCGTAGCCACGCCCACATTGGCGCTGGCCGCATGCATCAGCTCTTCGGAGGCGCGCACATCGGGGCGATTGCGCACCAGGGACGAAGGAAGGCTAACCGGCAGCTCCACCGGGAGTTGGAAGTCTTCGAGCCGGAATTCCGGAAGAACGGCGTTGCCGGGGAGCTGTCCGCTGAGGACCGCCAGCAGGTTACGGTTCCGGGCCAGGTCGTTTTCAAGGGGCGGCAGGATTACCATGGTTTGAGCCAGTTGCGTCTGCTGAGCCAGGACATCGGCCCTGGACGCCCCGCCGATAAACGACTGACGCTCCACCATCTGCAACTGTTTTGTCTGCGACGCCACAATATCCCGGTAAGCCTGTATCGTGGCGCGCAGGGAGGCCTCTTTGACCGCGGCGGTGACGATGTTGGATGAGAGGGTGAGATGCGCGCCTTCGAGCTGGAAGCGCTGGAAGTCGACCTGGGCGCGAAGTGCTTCGAGCTCCCGCCTCCCGCCGCCGAATATGTCGAGTGTATAGGAAATGCCGACCGACGCGTTGAACAGATTGAAGGTGCCGGCGACACTGTCCGTGAGCCCGCTGGACGCGCCGCTGACCCTTTGGCGCGATGCGGAAAGATTTGCATCCACGCTCGGAAAGAGGACCGTGCCCGCCCTTGCGCTCAGGTTTTCACCCGCCTGGCGAAGGGCGGCCTCCGATGCCGCCAGTGTCGGGTTGTCCTCGAGGGCGCGTCGGATGAGCTTATCCAGCGGTTCCGAATGAAAAAGGGACCACCACTGGGCGGGTATATCCCCTCCCTCCACAAAGCGCTGCGTCTCCCCACCTATGCCGGGGGCGGAGACCGTTTCGGCCGGAATGGGTTTTTCGGTGTAGGACTTCACCTCGGGCGCCGGGGGTGTTCGAAAGTCCGGGCCCACGGCACATCCGGCGATGGTGATCCATGCAAAGATAACCAGAGAGTATTTCAAATACCGATTGTGGCTCTCCACTGACATATGCTCCAGTGCACATCTCGAAAATAGACATCTGACCGATTCAAAAAACGAAAGCATATTTCACCAATGAATCACGGCTCCCGGGATGTATGCATCCATTCCTCATTGGGAGCAGACAACGAGTGGGGTTAATACCGATTGACGTTCGCCCTGCCATGAGCCTCTGCGTTCTCACGTTATGGCGTGGTCTCCGGGGGCTGTTGCCCAAACAAGTTGCAATGCGAATTCCCCTCCCTTGATGNNCCCGCCAGGGGAGGGGAGTTTTCCTTCAATTTCGGTGCATTGAACTTCTATTCCGCATTTGGGCAACAGCCTCTCCCGACCGTGCCACAACTCGCGGCCACAACTCAAGATTTTCCACTACGCTCTCTGTTTCCCTCTTCTCCGTGGATGGCAATATCACCAGGGCTAACGGGCGGACGCCGTGCCATGAGCCTCTTTACGGTGGCGTTCGCCCTGTTCGCCGGGCTTTCGGATGCCACGCAGGGTGAACTCGGTGATATGTTCGGCAATGCGCCCGATATCGGCCGGATTGAAACTCTCCGGACGAAGGGCCGCAATAACGTTTCTGCCCATGAAATGGTACAGGCACTGTCCGGCGATGCTCGTTGCGCAAAGGAATACCAAATCGCTCTCCCGCCCCTCCTCCACGTTCTCCTCTTCGAGCATTTCGCAAAGAATTCCTCGGAGATATTCATAGGTAGGCCTTATGCAGGCCTCCATCATGTGGTCGAAAGCACCTGCCGGGTCCGAGATCTCCTGGTTGACAAGTTTCATGTGCCAGGCCGGAACACCTTCATCCAAAATACGGAGCAGGAAAGAGTGAATGAATGCGCGCAGTTTCTCCTCCGGCGTGGCCTCCCCCTCGATGCCGTACTGGAGCGGATACTTGGCAAATGCCGACTGCATCGAATGCTCGAGCACCGCCACATAGAGCCCTTGTTTATTCCGGAAGTGGTAGTTCACGGCCCCGACAGGAGTACCGGCACGCCCGCAGATTTCCCTAACCGTTGTGGACGGGTACCCGCGCTGCGCAAATACGTGGCCGGCTGCATCGATCAGCTTTGCCTTGGTGTCATCGCTTCTCTTTAAGCTTTCTTCCACCATAATCTCCAGGGAGGATTTTGAACGCTTGTATTGAACAATTGTTCAATTTTTGTCAAGGAAAATTTCAGCTATCGGCTTCCGGGTGCGCTCGGCCCCGCGCGCTTCGCGCACCCGGACAACTCGTTGTCCGGGCCACCCACCACCCGTCTCTAATTTCAATAAGGTGCCTCCGAGTACAGTCGAAAAAATCCCCCACCGTGAAAACAAAGGCGGTTTTCATTCTTCGGCCTATTTCCAAAGGCCCTTTTCGAGCTTCTGTAGCTGTGGCGCGGTTCACCCCTGACAAGTGCCCGGAATGACCGGTACGGTGTGTTGACAATTTCATATTTTCCGCCCTGGTAAATACAAAGGAACCCCTACTTTACTTTTTGGGATCGCGTCTTACCAGTGTGCGATAAATGCCGTTCAGGACTGCCCCGGATGGTAATTCACGCTAATTTTGAGATCGCTTCTGGACCTACATCGATTGGAAGTGGGCGTTCGGCGCCGGGCGTTTTCCGAATTAGGCACCTTTCCTTGAAGGCCTTAACAGAAAAACCTACCCCAGACCGCAGGAGCGACCATCATGAAAAAACAGCGAAGAAGAATCCTTGCCCTGAGTCCCTTTTGCATTCTAACGGCTGTCCTGGCATTCCCATGTCTTTCGGCCGCCGTAACGGCTTTCGATCTCCCCAACAACCTGCCGTTCACGAATCCAACAGGTCTCTCCGCCACATTCAGCACCACCGGATCGATAGATCTGGGAAACGAGTTCTTTCAGTCCCTCGGCACGAACGGCCGCAGCTGTTTCAGTTGTCACCGGCCGAACGAGGGGTGGACCGTCACACCTGCGGGTTTGCAGGCACGGTTTAAGCTGACCGGCGGTAAGGACCCCATTTTCCGCACCAATGACGGCTCAAACTCCCCCAATGTAGACGTGTCCACCGTTGCGGCACGCCGCGCGGCTTACAGCATGCTGCTCAACAAAGGACTCATACGAATAGGGATTGGCGTTCCCGCTACTGCCGATTTCATACTGATCGCGGTCGACGATCCATACGGCTTTGCGAGCAGCTCCGAACTGTCGCTGTTTCGTCGCCCCCTTCCGGCTACTAACGTGAAGTTTCTGAGCACCGTCATGTGGGACGGGCGAGAGACGTTTGCCGGACAGTCGATCCACTTCGATCTGAAGTCCCAGGCAAACGATGCCACGCTGGGTCACGCCCAAGCCGCGCAGCCCCTCACCAATGCTCAGCAAGAGAGTATCGTGAACTTCCAAACGGCGCACTTTACCACGCAGGTTTATGATAATGCGGCCGGGCTATTGACTGCCCGCAGCGCCAAGGGGGGACCCTTTAATTTGTCCAACCAGGTTTTTTACATCGGGATAAATGATCTTTTTGGCGACAGCATCACCCACGCGCCGTTCAACCCGATTGTTTTCAACATCTATGACGCATGGTCGGATTTGTTTGGTTCAAAAAGAGATGAGGCGCGAGCTGCAGTCGCACGCGGGCAGGTCCTCTTCAACACGAAACCAATAAATATCTCGGGAGTTTCGGGCATAAATGACGAGGGGGCATTCGGTTTTCCATCAAACGTCGTTGGAACCTGCACCACTTGCCATGACACCCCAAATTCCGGAAACCACTCGGTCTCCGCTCCGCTCAACATCGGCATCGCGGACGTATCGCGTCGCACACCGGACATGCCGTTATACACGTTTATGCATATTATCACGGGCGAAACGAAGACCGTGACTGATCCGGGGCGAGCGTTGATCAGCGGTCAGTTCAAGCACATAGGCCGGTTCAAGGGCCCGATCCTGCGCGGGCTTGCAGCAAGAGCGCCCTACTTTCACAATGGCTCGGCAAAGGATTTTGATGCGGTGCTGGATTTCTTTACAGAACGCTTCGGGGTTGTTTTTACCGAGGAGGAGAAGTCTGACCTCACGGCATTTCTCCGAAGTCTGTGAGCGGAATCTCGGGCGAAGGTATCTCTCATGCCGGGGATGTATGGGGATGCCGCTGAGGGCCGGCAAATACGAAAGTGCGTTTACACGGGTGCATACGGCGCTTCCTTCGGGTAGGGTTTACGGCTTGAAACCATCGCAGGTAGTATACACCTGCCATGGGAGGAGGTGCCTTTCATATGATTATCACGGGCAACCTTTGCCCGTGCGCTAAGCGCAAGAGGGATTTAGACTAAGATTATTACCGCCCCTCGTGTCCTTCGGCTCTTATTGGAGGTCAATGCAGGCCCAGGACCAGAGTGAGTTGAAACTAACGCGCACAACGTTTACGAAATCCCAAGGTATGTATCCTCGTACCCGCGAGAATTGATTAATGGGAGCAGCGAGCTCGCCCGCCATTGGAGTCGCTGTTTCCACCTGCCTTGTCAATTCCGTGATGACCAGCGGGAAGCGGTATGCATACGCTTCCATCCCGCGAACGTACGCTATTCCCTCTTTTACCCTGGGGTACGCGACCAATCCTACCACGACCACCAGTAGGGCTGCGATGCAGATATAGAGCCATTTCCTTTTCATAAGATCAGTGCTGATCAGTTCCAGCGAGGACGGCCCTAGAGGGCCGCCTCTTTGTCCTAAAGATGCTTTCTTCGCCTCACTTATCCGCTATACTCCCATGGTTAGCGAGATGCCGAGGGAGGTTGGGCGCTGCGCCACCCTCGGCTCCCGCAAAACCCTTTATTCGCTTCCCTCGTCTCTTGCCCTGGCCACCATCCGCCGCATGACCTCGTGGTCCTCGGCGCTCAGCTGCTGCGGCTTGATGTTGTAAGTCAGCTTGTCAATCTTGCCGGTAAACCGGAACGGAAGATCGTAGCTTTCATCGACCGGCGTGCGGGTGTCCATCCCGATATCGAACGACTCGTCGAGCGCCATCATGAACGGGATCGTGTGCTCCATCTTCTGGCGGGCGAGTTCTTTGCCGTCAACCGTGAGGACGCCCGTGCCGCCCTTGCCTAGCCCTGGACCATCGTACTTGAAGTCGAACACGAGCGTGTGCTTCCCGGACGCGAGCGACTTTCCAAGCCAGTCCTGGGAACCGACGCCGCCCTCCCAGCGGTAGCGCTTGAGGTTGAGCAGGTTGTAGACGAATACCGGCTTGCCCTTTTGCAAGTAGAAACCATAGCCGCCGAAGCGACCGCCCATCGTCGCGATCATCCCCTCCGCGCCGCCTTCGGGGATTGTGACTTCGGCGGTGATGGTATAGTCCCGGTTGAGGAGACTGGGCGCATTGCCGACCGGGATGCCGACATTCTCACCCGAGTAGGTGAAAACCGTTCGCCCGGCCGTTCCGCTCGGCCGCGGCGTGAGAAGGCGCGGCAACACCGAATTATCCAGCGGCAGGACCTGGTACTTCGCCGCCTCGGTCAGGAATAGCGCCTGCATCTCCTTCAGCTTGTCCGGCATCTTCGCGGCGAGGTCGTTCGCCTGTGAGAAGTCGTCGGCGATGTTGTAGAGCTCCCACTTGTATTGCTCAATCGGCGGCAGCGGCTTCGTCCCCACGAGCCACGGCGGCTCTGGCGGCGTGGTGCACGCGTACCAGCCGTCGTTGTAGATGCCGCGGTTGGCGAACATCTCGAAGTACTGCGTTTCGCGCTTCGATTTCGCGTTCGAGTTCGCCTTGTCGAAGGTGTAGACCATGCTCACGCCCTCAATCGGCTTCTGCTTGATGCCGTCAACCATCTCCGGCGCGCGGATGCCGGCCGCCTCTAGGATGGTCGGCACGATGTCGATAACATGGTGGAACTGGTGGCGGATGCCGCCGGGGTCGCTGATGTGGCCGGGCCAGGAGATCGTCATTCCTTGCCGGGTTCCGCCAAAGTGTGAGGCAATCTGCTTCACCCACTTGAAGGGTGTGTCGAATGCCCACGCCCACGGCACCGCCATGTGCGGATAGGTCTGGTCGGAGCCCCACGACTCGTAGTAGCGAAGGTATTCGATCTCCGGCAGCTCGAGCACGCCATTGGCGACGGTCATCCAGTTCGGCGTGCCCATCATCGAGCCTTCGGAGCTCGTGCCGTTGTCACCGTTGATGTATATGATGAGGGTGTTGTCGAGCTTGCCCATGTCCTCCACCGCCTGGATCACACGGCCGATCTCGTGATCGTTGTACGCGGTGTAGGCCGCGAACACGTCGGCCTCGCGAATCACGATCTTCTTCTTTACGGCGGAGATCGAGTCCCACTTCGGCAGGTCGTCCGGCCAAGGCGTTAGCTGCGTGTTCGGCGGAATCACGCCGAGCCGCTTCTGGTTGGCGAAGATCTGCTCGCGCAGCTTCTCCCAGCCCTGGTCGAAGAGGTGCATGGCGCTGATCTTGTCAATCCACTCCTTTGTCGGCTGGTGCGGGTCGTGCGTCGCGCCGGGGACGTAGTAGACCAAGAACGGCTTGTCGGGCGCCGAGGCATTCAGCTCCTTCATGTACTTGATAGCCTCGTCTGCCATGTCAGTGACCAGGTTGTATCCGGGTTTGCCGATCCACGGGTATATCGGCTTGTGGTCACGGAACAGGTACGGCGTCCACTGGTCGGACTCGCCGCCCATGAAGCCGTAGAAGTACTGAAAGCCCATCCCGCTCGGCCATTGGTCGAAGGGACCGGCCGCGCTGTACTGGAACGAAGGCGTGTTGTGGTTCTTGCCGAACCACGATGTTGCGTAGCCGTTGTCGCTAAGGATCCTGCCGATAGTTGCGTTGTCCTTTTGGATGATTGAATCATATCCCGGATAGCCAGTCGCAAATTCGCTGATCTGGCCGAAGCCTACCGAATGGTGGTTGCGGCCCGTGATGATGGCCGCACGCGTCGGCGAGCAAAGAGCCGTCGAATGAAACTGCGTGTAGCGCAGGCCGCTCTTCGCGATGCGGTCCAAGGCAGGGGTGGGGATGACGCCGCCGAAGGTGCTCGGCACGCCGTAGCCCGAATCGTCGGTCATGATCAGAAGCACGTTCGGCGCTCCCTTTGGCGGCACGACTGTCGGGGGCCACCAGGGCTTCGAATCCTTTGCATCCTCCTTAATCACGCCTCCGAATGGAATGGGCGGCGGGGGCAACTGCTTGCCATCGATTGTCATTGTGGCGCTGGGCGAGCCGGGAGTGCCGGTGACCTGCTGCGCCGCGGCCGGTGAGATCGCGAGTACCAGCACTGCCCACAAGGCGACGGCCATCAATAAAAACCTTCCTATTTTCATAACCGCTCCTCCTTTGTGCCTCTGCCAGAAAAATCCCGAGGATTTTTCAAGAACCTCGTCCTTATCGCTCTTCTGACTTGCGAAAATCGCCGATATGCTATCCTTTTTCCCCCTTCTCGTTGTCGATATCATCCTTAATCTTTTAAAAAAAACAGTAGCCCCAGTCCAAGTTGCATCCCGAACCTGTTGGCTTTGCCATAACATAAAAGGCCTTTGGGATTGCCGGTGCAGTCTTCTTTTTTGACTCATTGCCAGGGGAAAGCTATGGCCAATTGTTCATAGCCAACCACCTCGTCCGGCCTTGCTTCCCTTATGAATGGATGATGAATCTCGAAATCGGGAATTCACCCGATCAGAATTTGGAGTGTAGTACAGAAAAGAAATTTAGAACCTGACTCTCGGGTCTGGTTGGAAAATAGGCACCAATGAGGCACTGTCAACGGCAGGTTATGTTTTTAGGACTTATACGTAAATAATGCCACATTTCTTGAATGCGATTATGGCCGCCGCAAGGTGCAGTAAGGCTTCATATGTTTCAGATAGCTTCTCGTATCTCACAAGGAGCTTTCTGAAACGATTGAACCAGGAATGCACGGGTGCCACGGGCAACCTTTGCCCGTGCGCTAAGCGCAAGAGGGATTTAGACTAAGATTATTACCGCCCCTCGTGTCCTTCGGACCCAGCCAACAAAGTTGCCTGGGCCACCCGCCGACACTTGCGAGAGGGAGAGCAATCGCGGCGCGACTCTTCCCTTGAATGTGAATTCGCCGGGTGCAATCAGCCAGGCCTTCCGGTGTGGATTTCACGGCGAAATGGTTCCCGATGGCCTCTGTCTTAGAAGATCCATCAGGAGCTGACCGTGAATGTAGTGTGGAATATCCAGCCTGACACCTCCCCGAGGCATTCGACCATTGAGTAGCCCTTCGGCAGGGCGTCGATCGTGTCCAGGAATGTTCTGTTGAGGCCGGTCAAGTCTTCCAGGAATGTTCGGAAACATGAGCCGTCTCATGCGCTAAGAAGGGTCAGGCGACCTGTTGCATCTTGTTGGCGAAGTCGCGACCGGATGTTGCCGGTGGAAGCAGCTTGCCCTCTTTGTGGTAGAGTTCAATCGCCTCCTCAACGATTTGACACAGTTCCTCGAAAACCGCTTTTTCGTCGTTGCCGTGGGTCCCTCCATATATCAGGCCTGGTGCGCTGCCCACATAGCAATGATCTTCCTCCGACCACTCAACGATTTTTGCATATCTGGCGCTATCTTTCATTTCCTTGATTCCTCAATGGCCGACATCACGGCCCGGACCTGGTATTGTTTGGCGTCATCCGACGGTTGTCCAGCAATGGTGATTGGCCTCGGGAGATTGGGGTGGACAAAATTCCTGTGACTTCCTTTGCCTCCCCGGTTCACAAATCCGGCTCGTTCAAGTTCTGCTATCAGTTCCCTCACCTTTGGCGGCATTAAGACTTCCTCAATCGTTGCACAAGCCGGCAAGTTCTCCTTGCCCAAATCATAACGCCAATCCGTTTCTTATAAAGGCTCAGTCACGAGGAATCAACGGCAAAGACTGATTTCATGCCGGTAACCTCCCCGGTGGTCTCGATAGTAGAATATCCTTTGGATAGCATCATCACCGTAATAGCTTTGACGTTGACAATACCGCGGGGGCTAATTACGAAAAGGATTGGGGGGAGACGCCTATGATTATTCGAACCAAAGTGATTGTGTTGGCGGCCATTGAGTTCCTGGTGATGGCGATGGGGCTCTTTATACCGGCGGGAACGATAGCCTGGACGGCCGGTTGGGTCTTCCTCGGTTTACTCTTTGTCACGGGCCTGCCTCTTACCTGGTGGCTTCTCAAATACGAACCGGACCTCATTGAGGAAAGAATGCGGTTTCGCCCCGAATTATCCTGGGACAAGGCGTTCATCGCCGCAACGCTTTTTTTTACTCTATTCTGGCTCATACTAATGCCGCTTGACGCAGTGCGCTTTCATTGGTCGCGGATGCCGGTCGCGCTCAAAACCGTTGGAGCGTTGGTGCTTCTCATCTCGCTTTATATCTCCTTTCTTACCATGCGGGAAAACCCGTATTCGTCGGGAGTGGTTAGGGTTCAAAAGGATCGAGGGCAAACCGTGATCTCAACCGGACCTTACCGCTACGTTCGCCACCCCATGTATACAGGCGCGTGTCTCTTCTTTCTGGGGACGCCATTATTGTTGGGGTCCTGGTACGGGGTGCTCTGCGCGCCGGTCTTCGCCGGTCTCTTTGCTTTCAGGGCTGTCCGGGAGGAACGCGTGCTCCGGGAAGAACTGGAAGGCTACGGCGCTTATATGGCCAGAGTGAAATATCGTTTCTTTCCCCGCGTTTGGTAGATGGAGAGTCGGCCCCCTGCGCTAAAAGGAATATGGGACGCCCTTATATTTTACACTTACCGGGTATATTGATTTCGACTGGGTATGCAGCTAACCTATGTGGACGACAGGCTGAATTTCCTTGCCAACCCTCGGTGCGGCGATGATAAGAGGCGGTGGAATCGTGGACCGGAAAAGCTGCCCATCGTGGCGCCTCGAATGTAAAATATAAAGGGCGTCCACTTATTCGCTTATTCGGCGGGTGGCCCGGTTAACTCGTCTATCCATGCGAAGCACAAGAGGAATTCGTCAAGATTAAACCGCTACGGTTCTGACACCCTCCGGCATGGTCCCACATTATCGCATTGGAACCCGACTACTCGTTCAGCACGGGCTTGATCCAGTCTCTATCTCTATTGGCGGAGAATTAGGGTCCCGTACAATGGCAGGGATGGAGCATGTCCGGCAGGCGATGCGTTTCACGTGCGTATTCAGGTAGTTCGATACAGAAAAGCCGCTCGATTTGCATGGAGTCTTCGAAGCTGTTACCTTTTTTGTATCAAGAGACCATTCGCGTTGGCTGATGCGCAGCCAGAATGGCAGTGCCTAAAAGCACATGAACGAAAGGAAAATTTCTATGGCTCACTACATAGTTGTCCGACATAAAGTCAAGAATTTCGAGAAATGGGAGAAGGAATACAGCGCTCACCTTCAAAAACGTATAGAAGTAGGACTTACCGAGAAGCACCTTCTCCGGGGAGCGAACGACCCGAATGAAGTCATAATTTTATTTGAGGCGCAAGACATCAAGCGTGCGAAGACCTTCTCGGAGTCCACCGATTTGAAAGAAGCCATGCAAAGGGCTGGTGTCGTGGATAAACCGGATTTCTACTTCCTCGAGTCCGCGGACATCAAGAAGGGTCGATTTAAGGAAGCCGCGTAGAGCAAGCCCCGCCAGGACCTCGTTATCTTGGCGAGGTCCTCCGCGGAGCACATAAAGGGGGGCCAAGCGCCGCCCGTTAAAATGGACATATGTTTTCGATCACAACTCCTTGTGGTGGAAACCCTGGGGAGTAGGGGACGCCCTTTATATTTTACGATTACCGGGTATATTGATCTCGACTGGCTATGCAGATAACCGCAGTGGCCGGCAGGCGGAGAATTTCCTTGCCAACCCTCAGTGTGGCGATGATAAAAGGCAGTGGAATCGTGGACCGGAAAAGCTGCCTATCGTGGCGCCTTGAATGTAAAATATAAAGGGTGTCCCCTATTCTCATACTAATTTGCGTTCAAGTCGCGCCTAAAAACCGATGGGTTCC
>DBMO01000011.1:1288-41427 GCA_002298995.1 Desulfarculales bacterium UBA696 | reverse complement strand
TCGAAATATCTTATTTGGGCAACGCGCCCGGGAGACCTTGCCGCAACCGAGGAGTTACATGGCCGCGGACTGGCGTGGGGTAGGCGCCGCAACGAAGTTTTCATCTTAATTGTTCGGTCCTCCGGACTTACCGAGGGCTAAATACTCTTCTGGAGCTTCTTATTATGAAAGTGACATTCATTTCGCCTTACCTCAGCACGGATTCCATGGGAATCAGGATACTTGCCGCGCTGCTGAAAAAAGAGGGCCACGATACACGAATCCTCTTCATGCCGGATCGAAGCGACCAGATGCGCCGCCAGCACATGGTGGACGTCTTTGTCTACGAACAGGACGTTCTGGACCAGGTAATCGAGAGCTGCAAGGGAAGCGATCTTATCGGCATAACCCTTATGACCCAGTACTTCGACGCAGCGGCCCAGCTGACAAAAGAGATAAAAAAGAGGCTCGATGTGCCGGTGATATGGGGCGGAATACACCCGACGGTAAGGCCGGAGGAATGTTTGGCTCACGCCGACATGGTCTGCGTCGGAGAGGGCGAGATCAGCATAGTCGAACTGCTGAAGCGAATGGAGGCGGGGAAGGGTTTCGACAGCGTTCCCGGAATATGGGTGCGAAATGGCGATCTGGTCGTAAACAACGGCCCGGCCCCCCTGGTCGATGACTTGGACTCGCTACCATTTCCACTCTACAATTTTAAAGACGACATGCTGCTTTGGGGTGGAAAGTTCATCCAGTTTACCCGGGAGGCCTTTTACCGGCACCTGCATCTCTATTTTCCGGCCCTTACCGACTGCCGCGACGTTTCATACCAGTTGATAAGCACGCGGGGATGTCCCTATTCGTGCACATTCTGCGGCGAAAGTCCGCTCGATGAACTCTACGGCAAGACCAAATACGTTCGAAGGCGCAGCGTGGAAAACCTCCTCGGGGAGATTAAATGGGCGCTCGACAATATCGGCCCCTTCGGCCAGATATGCTTTTGCGATGATACATTTGTCGCGCGGCCCATGAGCGAACTCAAGGAATTCGCCGAGAGATACAAAAAGGAGATCGGGCTTGAGTTTTACTGCCTTGTATCGCCCGCCAATGTCTCGGAGGAAAAACTCCGGGTGCTGGTCGACGCGGGACTGACCATTATCGGCATGGGAATTCAGTCGGGCTCCGACCGGCTGCTTCGGGAATACAACCGTGGGACGTTCGGAAGCATGAAACACGTGAGGGAGGCAATCCGCATACTGGATATATTCTCCGACCGCCTCACCCCCTATTACGACTTCATCCACGAAGATCCCTACGAAACGGACGAAGACCTGCTCGAAACGGTCTCCCTTATCGCCTCTCTTCCCAAAAAAGCCCGGATACGCTGCTACTCACTGGTGCCGTATCCAGCGACCCAGTTGTACAACAGGGTGAAAGGGGACGGGCTGATCAAGTCCGACCAGCGGGAAATTTACAGCAGGGTATTCGGCGCGCGGCACAAGCCCAATTATTTGAACTTTCTGATCGATATCGCCCAGTTGCCTATTCCACGAAGTATGCTGAAGCTGCTCATCCACCCATACCTTTTTGCCTGCCTGGGCAGGCCGATAGTGGGGCGGGCGATCCTCGAATTCTACATCGCCATGAAGAAATTCAAGAGAATGCTGATGCCCAACATGAGCGGGCTGTAAGCTCTGGGGGATGGAATGGGTAGCCCGGATATTGATTCGGGGCTGATTAAACAACGCTCACGGGGGCCAGGCCGCGAAGCAACCCCAGCCGCGGTCAACTTGAGGCCGGGAAGATTAAGGAACCATTGGTCCTATTTACTCCAGCAAGGAAGCCAGAATGAGAGTTCTTTTGATAAACCCGCCATATACGAGGCTCAAGGGCCTGGGGCACGCCCCCTATTTTCCCCTCGGCCTGGGGTATATCGCATCCGTTCTGAGGGAGAACGGCTTGGAGGCCAAAATCTATCAGGCCGAGAATCCGAGGATGAAGGGGGAGTTTTTAAACACCGAGGCCGATACCTCTTTCCGGTTCCGCTCGTTCAGCCAGCGCAAATACCATGAGGCTATCGAAGACGACAGCCACTTCGTATGGCGGGAAGTAAGGGAGTCGCTGGAAGCCTTCAAGCCCGACGTCGTGGGAATTTCGCTTCTTTCTCCCATGGTGGGTTCTGCCCTTAAAATCAGCCGGCTTTGCAAGAGCTACAATCCAAAGTGCAAGGTGGTGTGGGGAGGGGTGCACGCGACTTTTCTCCCGGATCAGTGCCTGGCATACGACGCCGTGGATTTTGTCGTGAGGGGCGAGGGCGAATATACGATGCTCGACCTCTGCTCGAGGATCGGCAACGGGAAAAATCACTCATCCATCAAGGGCCTGTCGTATAAAAAGAAAGGCAAGGTCGTAAATAATCCCAAACGGGAGCTCATCGACAACCTCGACGCCCTCCCCTTTCCGGCGAGAGACGCGGTGCTCTACCCGGAATCCTTCGATTTCCGCTCCCTTGGCAGCATGATCATATCGCGCGGATGTCCTTTCCGATGCAGCTTCTGCTCGTCGCGGAACTTCTGGGAAAGAAGAGAGCGCTTCAGGTCTCCCGAAAACATCGTCCGCGAAATAGAGCTGCTAAAGCGCGACTATAATTCGAGCTACGTGATGTTCTGGGACGATTCCCTTACCATCAACCGGAATATAATCAAGAAGTACTGCAACGCTCTGATCGATTCAGGCGTGAAAATAGACTGGAAAACGGCTACCCGCGCCGACCTGGTTGACGATGAGATACTCTCCCTCATGCAAAAATCCGGCTGCGTCAAGCTCGAAATCGGGGTCGAGAGCGGCAGCGACAGGATGAAGAGGATCATCAAAAAAGACGTTACAAACGATCAGATCCGCAATGCATTCAACCTCATCGATAAATACGGCATCGGTTCCGGCGCATTCTTCATGGCGGGCTTTCCGGACGAGACAATCGAGGACCTCGATCAGACCTTCTCACTGATGAAGGAGCTTCCAGTAACCGAGATCGCCTTCAACATCCTGGACCCGATGCCCGGAAGCACCGACTACGAGCGGTGCATGGAACTGGGCCTTGTTCCCGAAAATCCCGACTGGAGCAGCTTCCGCTTCTGGCCCGATGCGCACTACATGAAATTTGTCTCCGAGGAGGCTTTCAAGCTCCAGGCCGATATCATGGCAAAGTGGTTGTTCGCCCGCAATAACAGCCTGCGGTTCAAGTTCAAGAGGAATAGGAAACTGATCTTTTCACTCGCGAAAAACAACCCGGTCTACCTGCTGGAAAAGATTAAAACCTACGCCATGCGGCGCCTCAACTCGATGCAGCTCGGGAGATCGGGCGAGTAGTTTTTAAGGAGTACCTGAGATGAAAATCACCTTTGTGACGCCTACCCCGCTGGATTTGTCCGCCTTTGGCGTCAGGGCGCTTTCCTCGTTCCTAAAGCGGGAAGGGATCGAGGTCAGGAACATTTTTCTGCCGGGCGGCGTCGAGAAATACAAGTTCAGGGACAGCTTTTCATACATTTACGACCCGAAAATCCTCGACCGGGTTTCGGAGCTGTGCGCGGACTCCGACCTGGTGGGCATCTCGTTCATGTCCAACTACTACGAACGCGCCATTCAACTGACAAGGGCGATAAAGTCCAACCTGAACACGCCGGTTATCTGGGGCGGAATCCACCCCACCGTCATGCCGGAGGAGTCGCTGGACCATGCTGACATGGTTTGCGTGGGTGAGGGCGAGGACGCGGTTCTGGAACTCCTTGCCAGGATGTCCGAGGGCGGCGGGCTTAGCGACATCCAGAATATCTGGACGAAGGAAAACGGCCGGATTGTGAGCAACCCGATGCGCCCGCTGGAGACGAACCTCGACCGTTTCCCACACTTCGATTTCGGCCTTGAAGAACACTATGTTCACGATTTGCGAACCGACGCGGTGGTCCCGATGACAAAGGAGCTTCTAAGGCTCTCTTTTCTGATCGAACCAAACCTGGAAGGGACATTCAAGGACTCATACCGCCGCACCCGAAACTATAAGACCCTCACGACCAGGGGCTGCCCTCACGCGTGCTCGTTTTGCGCCGAAGCGACTTTGGCGAAGATGTACAAGGGGCAGAGGTATCTCAGGAAAAGATCCGTGCCTCACGTCATAGAAGAGCTCGAATGGGTGAAAAGGGAATTTCCATTCGTCGAGAGCATCTTTCTATTCGACGACACCTTTCTTGCCCGGACGACCGAAGAGATCCTTGAATTTTCGAAAGAGTACAAAAAGCATATCGGGCTGCCGTTCCACATCCAGGCAAGTCCCACTACCCTTAGCGAAGAAAGAATGGAAGCCCTGATCGACGCGGGCCTCAGCTTTGTCGAGATGGGCATCCAGTCTGTAAGCCGGACGGGCAAGCAGATCTACAACCGCGGTGTTTCAAACGAGCGGCTCCTCGAAGCCGCCTCGGTACTTGCCAAATACAACGGAAAGATATACCCGGCCTGCTATCACGTAATACTCGACAACCCATGGGAGACCAGCCGGGACAATCTCGAAACGCTCGACCTTGTGTTGAAGCTTCCGAAGCCATTCTGGCTCAAGAGGTCATCGCTTGTATGCTTTCCCGGAACGCCGCTTTTCGAAAAAGCAAGGGAAGAGGGCATTTTCAAAAACGAAGAGGACATCAAGCGAAACGTCTACAACAAGCACCTGCACCAGCCGCACGGAAAATATGTGAATTTTCTTTTCTATCTGGCCGGGTTCTGCAACTTCCCGAGATGGATAGTAAGGCGCCTGGCGAGCACGAGCATGGCAGAGAGATTCGATAAGGATTCCCTGTCCGGTTTATACGAGAACCTTAACCGGCTGGGGGATCTCTCAATCGTTATCTACAAGGGCATAAGGTCCCTTCTGAGAGGGGATTTAGCAAGAATAGGCCGCTATCTGAGCCGCACCTTCTGGCGAATGAGCTGAAGCTTTGGCCCGGCGATGGCACCGGCATTAGGAATCATTTATGAAGATAACCCTAATTTCACCATATCCCGACGTAACCTGCTTCGGAATTCGCACGCTCTCGGCGCATCTTAAAAGCCACGGGCATGCGACGCAGCTCGTGTTTCTCCCGGACCCTTTCGGGGATAACATCCGCGAAGGGGTGCCAAGGTATGCCGACTCTTCGCTTGATGAGCTTGTCTCGCTTTGTCGGGGGGCGGATCTGATCGGGATAACCCTCATGACAAATTTTTTCGAGGGAGCCGTTCAGATAACGGAGAAGCTCAAGGGCAGGCTCGATGCGCCGGTGATCTGGGGCGGAGTTCACCCAACGATCAGGCCGGAAGAATCCATCCGCCACGCCGACCTGGTGTGCATCGGGGAAGCCGAAGACTCGCTTCTGGAGCTTGCCGAGACGATGTCGCGCGGAGAGGCCTATTTCGATATAAAGAACATCTGGGCAAACAACGGCAGGGGGATAGTTCGAAACAGTCTTAGCCCGCTGCCCGCGGACCTGAACCGCTATGCCTTCCCCGATTACTCGATGGAAGACCATCACGTAATGATCGACGGTAAAATCGTCCCGCTCGATCACGATCTGATGAAGGGTTTTCTTCGCAGGGGCACAGTCGCCGATTACCTGGGCAGAACCGGATATCAGACAATGACAAGCCGCGGCTGTCCCTACGCCTGCGCCTATTGCATAAACGATACGGTGAACAAGATGTACGGCGGCCGGGGCAAGCTTCGTTGGAGAACGGTCGCGCACGTGATGGACGAGCTGGAGTGGGTGCGCGAAAACATGCCCTATGTCGACTATATCTGGATCTCCGACGACGAATTCATGGCACGGAAAGCGGAGGATCTGGAGCTGTTCTGCAGCGAGTACAAGGCCAGGATAGGCCTGCCATTCTCCTGCCTGGTAAGCCCTTTGTCAGTTTCCGAAGATAAGATGCGCATGCTCGTCGATGCGGGGCTTATCTACGTGCAGATGGGAGTCGAGAGCGGAAGCGTTCGCATGCAGGAGTTGTTCGGACGAAAGAACATGAATAACTCCAGGATGAAGAAGGCCATAGAGATAATAAACAAGTTCAAGGACAACATGCACGCCCCCAGCTACGACTTCCTTGTGGATGTCCCCTGGGAGACCGTTCAGGACAAGGTTGACAGCCTCGAATTCATATCCGATATCCCCAAGCCGTTTCGAATTCAGCCCTTTACGCTGATCCTCTACCCCGGCACGCGCCTTTACGAAATAGCCAGGGAGACCGGGATGATCGGCGATGAGATGAAGGAGATCTACAATAAAACCTACGTAATGCGGGAGCCGAATTACCTGAACCTGCTCCTGGTGCTCTCAAGGAACGGCAAATTCCCGTCGGTGCTGCTGAAATTTCTCATCAGCTCTCCGGTCCTGGCGGTATTTAACAGCAGGCCCATGAAGCCGATCTTCAAGGCCCTCTATCTTGGAATAAGGGCCTTGCACCAGTTTATGAAAAAGTGATGAAGATCCTTCTTATACAATCCTATATGGGGGGCGCCGAGCCGCCGATTTTCCCGATCGGCCTCGCATGCCTTAAGACGTCTCTTTCCGGCCACGACGTCAAAGTGTTCGATACCAATGCCTCCCCGAGACCTTTCGACGAACTGAAATCGAAGCTCGTGGATTTCGCGCCGGATGTGGTCGGGATTTCACTTCGCAATATCGACTCCACCAACAAGCGCACCGTTGTCTTCTACTATGACTTCCTCGGTGAGATACTCGATGCGGTAAAGGAGTGCTCCGAAGCCAAGGTGATAATCGGCGGATCGGGTTTTTCCGTCTTTGCGGCCGAGATAATGCAAAAAGAGCCGAGAGTAGACCTGGGCGTATACCTCGAGGGTGAATCCGTTTTTCCGGCGCTCCTGGCGAACCTGGACTCGCCGGAAAAAGTCCCATCCGTTTACTTCCGCAAAAATGACCGGGTTTTCTTTAGCGGCGCGGCCCCGAATGGCAGCCTCAACGGGTTTGGAATGCCCGACTGGAAGATATTGCCCCTGTCGCACTACACGGACCGGGACGCGCTCGGGGTCGAAACCAAGCGGGGCTGCGCACTCGGCTGCATCTACTGCATCTACGGGTTTTTGAACGGCAGGCAATACAGGCTGAAAGATCCCACGCTCGTTGCGGACGAAATAGAGCACCTTGTAAAAGAATGCGGTGCGCGAAGGTTTATGTTCCTGGACTCGGTATTCAATTTTCCCCGGGCCCATTCCGAGGCCATCTGCAAGGAGATCATAAGGCGCGGAATCGATGTGAGATGGTCGGCATGGTTTAGCGAAGCCGCCATCTCCGAGGAGTTTCTGGATTTGGCCGCCCGTGCCGGTTGCGATACGGTGATGCTTTCACCCGACGCCCTCTCCGATCCTGTTTTGAAGATGCTTGGCAAGAACTTCAGCAGCACACAGGTCCGGGAATCCTGGCGGCTGCTCAGAAAATCCAATCGCTTCGACGTAAGCTACAATTTTTTCAAGAACCCCCCGGGTCAGACCGTGGGAAACTTCCTCTCGATCGCCCTTTTCTGCCTCAAAG
This sequence comes from Desulfarculales bacterium UBA696, assembly GCA_002298995.1. Taxonomy (GTDB): domain Bacteria; phylum Desulfobacterota; class Syntrophobacteria; order Syntrophobacterales; family Syntrophobacteraceae; genus SbD1. The sequence continues at coordinate 33,874 of DBMO01000011.1, read as the reverse complement.
CTAAATGGCAAATGGGGCGCAAAGTGCATTTCGAGTTCAACTCGCTTAGAATCGAGCCCCACACCCGGCTCCATGAAATAGCCCTCCGGGAAGGCGCGCTGGCTCCGGGAAAAAGCCTGCTCTACCCAGAGTATTACATAAACAGGAAGACATGGTTCATCGGCGCCATTTTCGACACGCTCCTGGCGTTAAAAGGGAAATAGAAGACAGCGGGTTATGGCATAATGGGAATCATGAACAGGCTTCTCCCCTTCTTCGGTGATTTATTTCTGGAAAGGTTTACCGGAAGAAAGCGGGTGGAAACCATAGAGAACGAAATATGGGTCCCCAACCCGGCGGGGCCGGCCCTTTACGCTCATATCCACCGCCCTTCCGAGTCAATGGTAAATCCGGGTGTGGTATTGGTGCCGGGCGCCCTGGACAGCGGGACGGGCTTTGACCGGGGCAGGGGCATCACGGCGGCGGATGTTGCCTCGCTCGGATTTACCGTTATCCACTACGACCCTTCAGGGCGCGGAAAGACGGGCGGGACCGAGGATTACTGGGGGCCGGCGCATCAGGGGGAACTGGCGGCCCTCCTGGGATTCTTCGATGCCCTGCCCGAGGTTGAGAGCGGAAATATCGCTATCTTTTCGTTTTCAATCGGGATCTGCATTGCGGCCGGCGCGCTTGCCCGCTGCGACCTTCCCTCCGTAAAATATCTGTTTGACTGGGAGGGGCCGTCAAACAGGTTCAATATCACCCAGAACGATACCCATAAGCATCTCAAGAAATGGCCTTCCTCAGATGTTTCCTTCTGGGGAGAGCGGGAACCGGCGCTTTCAATCGGTCAAATTTCCTGCGGGTATTTCAGGTATCAGGCGGCGCGCGATCACGTGCAGGGGAACTTTAAAGGACATGCAATCGAACTCGTCAACCTGGCCGGGCGCGGCAAGGCAAGATGGACGCGGATGAATGCAAATCCCCCCGGAACAATATTCCACGGGGCCAAAGTCGATGATTACGACTGGGTACCTGATTTCCGGAACCACAAGGGGCAGGTACTCAAATATTTTCTGGATGCCCAGGACCGTGGATTTTGACCAATCAGTGCCTTTTAACCGCCCGGCAAAATCGGAGGCACGATCCCCCACGTCATTCCCGCCCGGAAGCGCCGCGGGAATGACGACTTTCGATACTTGCCGCTGATGTGATCCACGCGTCTGATTTGGGCAATAGCCTGGAGACTTTCGATAGGAACGGCCCGGCTAAAGGCTTATGTTGCCTTTTAACCGGGGGGATGTTACTGTTCGCGCTCCGAAATCCGATAGGTCCCTCAATCTTTTAGGCTTTTTTCGAGGCAGGGCTGAAGTTCGATCGAGCAGGCCTTTGGCCTGCCCGACAATATTCCATTTACTCGCGCTCTTCCTGTACAGAAGGACCCTAAAAAGTGAATCCTGCAAGAGACAGGAGCTGGCTGCTTACCATTCTCCGTATGAAAATGCCTGTTGTAGTCCTCCTTACGTTCGTGGTGGCATGCATTGCGGCATTGTTGACGCTCCTGTTCTCACCCATATATTCCGCGACCACTATACTGGCAATAGACTCGGAGCTTGCCAAAATAGTGGGCACCACGGGAACCGGCCTGCCTGCCATTGCAAACATCGACTACATACGCTACGAATTCTTCGCGTCTCACAGCGTCCAGTTGATGCAGCTGCCCCAGATTGCCAGGAAGGTAATCGAAAAGACAAAGCTGACGGACCGGTTCGGTAATCCATTACACCCGGAGTACTTCATTCATCCCGACCTGCCCCGCCTGGTTTTCAACAACAATGGATCGGGGGTACTGGTAGACTGGATAACGGATACCCAGACTTTTGCCGTCGCCGGCATGTCAAAAGATCCCGATACGGCGGTGCGTCTTTCCCGCGAATACGCCGAGGCTTTCCTCGAAGACAATGCGAATCAATATGTTGGTGTAGTCTCGCAGCTTCTTGAGAGGACAAAGCTCCAGTACACAGACGCCATGGACAGGATAGTGGCCCTCGACCAGGAATTTGCGGCAATAAGGGCCAGGTTCAAATCGGTGGAGCCAACCGAGGAAATAAAGATAGTTTCGTCGAGAATAGGGGCGGTAAAGACACTGTTGGACGAGCAGCAGCTCAAGTCGGCGCGGTTTCAAACCGAGGTCGCCGAACTGAGAAAGAGCGAGGAGAACTTCGCAAAGCTCAAAAGAGTGGAGAAATCAATCTCGTTGAACCCCAATATCGATACCATCAAGACTGAAATGAGGGCGATGGTCGGCTCGCTTGTAGCGGCCGGCGTGGAGTACCAGCCGGAACACCCTGAATTCAAACAGGCCCAGAAGAAGCTCGAAAGCGCAAAGGCGGCACTCAAGAAAGAGTCCCTCCAAAGGTTTGGACAGGAGTCACAAAGGGAACACCCGCTTCTCGATGCAACAACCCAATCGATCATCAACATGGCTGTCGATAACGCGAGCCGCGACATCCAGGTACAGTTCTACAAAGACCTCATCGAGGCATACGAAAAAAGGCAGATCGACCTTGCGACGACGAGCACCCTGCTGCAAAATCTTACCATTCAAAGGGATGCGCTTTCGGCCACTGTTCAGCAGGTCCTGAAAGACCGGTACAAGTTTGAGGGCATTCTGCAAAAACGGGTGCCTGTATTCAGAATAGTTTCGGCGCCACAGATAAATCCCGACAACCTGGGCGAATACAGGTACTTCCCGAAACGAAAGAAGATAGTTCTTTTCAGCGCACTGATCAGTGTTTTCGTAATTTTTTTCTTTTTAGTCGGCAGGGAACTCAAGGCGAACCTGCTCTACTTCGGATGGCAGCTCGATTGCGGGAAAAAGGGGATAGGTTGTGCCGAAGTGCCGACCATCGAGCCAAATACCATCCCGGATGGAGAGCGGGAAGCATTCGTATGCAGCAGGATCCAGGACCTGTGCGCATCGGAAAAGGATGCGCCCCTTGTGAGGATTGTGAGTGAATTTGCCGGCGAGGGAAAGGCGACAGTTGCACTTGCGCTTGCCTGGTATTTCAATCAAATGAACATGCGGTGCGTGCTGGTGGATGGGGATCTTTCCGGGAAATCGGTCTCGAAAACCCTGGGCGCTTCGGACCGGCCGGGATGGCTGGACGTGCTGGCCGGACATATAGGACTGGAACAAGCGGTCATTAGAACCGAATCGGGCATCGAGGTGCTCCCTCCGGGCAGAAACGGCCTGAAGAGAGGGGCGGCCAATGGATCTTCGAACCTCAACGAGCTCATATCGAGGCTTGCCGCGCTCTATCAGCGCGTTATATACATCGAACCCCCTTTTCTGCGTGATTATGCCGTTTCAGCCGATACCATTCCTGCCCACGACGTAATCATTGTTGCCGAATCCGGCGCCCATTCCGTTCTGGATATCGATGAAGCAACCTCGATGTACAGGTTCAACAACGGCGGCGCTTCATTAAAGTGGCTTGTTATAAACAAAACTCCGAGGGTTGTTGACCTTTTCTCCCCGGCAGATATTTACCGGGCAATTCGCGACCTACTCCAGCAGTTCAGATCGAAACTTTAAGGGACTGTCCCATGCTGGAAAGAGCATACAGCGGCATCCCCAGAACCCGGGCATCTGGAACCACGGCGGCAATTTTGCTTGCCATGCTCGCCACTACATCGCTCCTGCTGATGTCGTATGCTCACCCCGTACTGCCGATTGCCGTTGCTATCCCGCTGACTTTACTCGTCACCTTCTATTTTTTCCCGACGGCCGGCATCTATGCCTGGCTTTTTCTGTTTCCAGTCCAGAGCATCTATATGGAGTTTTCAGCCGGGTGGCGAGTACACAGGATCTACCCGTTCGAATTGCTGGCGTTCATAATACTCCCGGTTTTGCTGGCCAAGGTGCTCTCCGAAAAACCCGTTTCCGCGCTTAATCCCCCGCGGGCGGCAGATTCCGAATTCCCATGGATCTACTTCTTTTCGGCCGCATTTATCGCCTGGTCGATGCTGTGTTTTTTCCTCTCGGGTATTTCAAAAGAGGCAATCGTGACCTGGTGGAGGCTGATGGCGGATTTTATTCTGTCAGCCTTTCTGATCGTATACCTGGACAGGTTTGAAAAATTTATCAGACTGATAATCTTTTTCTGCCTCTTTGCCGCTATTCTCTCCGTGATTGCCGTCTACTCGAATCACTACGGCCTGGACCTGTCTTACAGGCTTTTAAGCCCCGGACCTTTCGCGATAAAGTTCCTGGCAAATTTTTTAAATGTCAGCGGTAACTTCGACCCGAGGATGGTCGGAATGGCTTTTTCGTCGGGAATTAGCAGCAGGCATGAATTGGGCATCTTTCTTACCTGTGCGACAGTCCTGGCGGTGTTTCTTATCAGGCATTTCAAGATTACCTGGTTCAGAGCGCTCCTCGCTTTATTGATACTGCTCTACGCCATGACCCAGATGCTGATCATCCCAAAAGCATCGCTTCTGGGATTCTTATTAAGTATTGTTTTCCTGCTGTTACTGGTTCCCCAATGGAGAGAACTCACCCTGCCAGCCGTCGGCGGCATCCTCGGGCTCTGGGCGGTGGGTAATTTCCTGTCCAATTTGGTCAAACCTCATTGGATGACACAGGTCGGCCTGGCGACCTCGGTCGGAAACCTTGCCAACCAGAGCGCCTTTAAACCGGGCACGATGGGCAACCGGTTCAAGCTCATGGGAGAAGCAATCGATATGTTCCTCAAATCTTACGGGCTGGGGGGAGGACCGGACAGTCTCTTTATTTATGAGTTTCAGGGCGTTCACGGCCACAACCTGTTCCTGTCCTATGCGGCTGATTACGGCATGCTCGGGGTAATCTTCGCCGCGGGAATGCTCATCCTGCTTGGGAGACTTGCCTGGTCCAAGGTCCTGGCCCGGCCGCGGATCGAGGACCCGGTTTGGCTGCTGCGGTTTGGTATTTTGTGCTGCCTGTTGATATCTGTTTTCGAATACTCTTTTGACTGCTACATCTGGTATCCGCATTTGTGGTTTTTTGGTGCTCTTTTCCTTGCATCGTTGAGGCTTGGCGACGAGGCCCCTTCTAAACGGACTGTGGCATTTGAACTGAATTGACTGGAACGGCCATGTACGTGCTTGGGATTTCCGCGTTTTATCACGACTCGGCGGCGGCGCTTCTCAAAGACGGCCGAATTTTGGCGGCCGCGCAGGAGGAGCGCTTTACCCGCAAGAAACACGATGCGGACTTTCCCGAAAATGCTGTGCGATATTGCCTCGATAGGGCCGGAATCGGCGCGAACGGGCTCGACTGCGTTGCCTTCTATGATAAGCCGCTGATAAAATTTACCCGGATCCTCGAGACCTACCTCGCTTTCCCCGGAAGGGGTCTGAACTCGTTTGTGATGGCAATTCCCGCCTGGCTCAGGCAAAAGCTCTGGATTCCGGACCTGATACACAAAAAGATAGATTTCGACGGCAAAATCCTCTTCCCTGAACATCACGAGTCGCACGCGGCTTCCGCTTTTTTCCCGTCGCCCTTCAACAGGGCCGCCTTTCTGACAATAGACGGTGTTGGCGAATGGGCCACCTCTTCCTATGGCGTCGGCAGGGATGGCAGGGTGGAAATAATGGCGGAGCTTAGATTTCCCCACTCACTCGGCCTTTTGTATTCCGCCTTCACCTATTTCACGGGCTTCAAGGTAAACTCGGGGGAATACAAGCTGATGGGGTTGGCCCCCTACGGGGAGCCCAAATACGTTCGGCAGATAATGGAAGAGCTGATAGACCTCAAAGAGGACGGCTCCTTCAGCATGAACATGGATTACTTCACGTACGCGACCGGCCTCACGATGACGGGTCGCGCTTTCGAGCGCCTGTTCGACGGACCGGCGCGAAAGCCCGAATCCATGCTCACCCAGCGGGAAATGGACCTTGCCCGCTCGGTTCAGGACGTTACCGAGGAGATCGTGCTGCGTATGGCCCGCACGGTCAAAAAGGAAACCGGCGAGAGGTATCTTTGCCTCGCGGGGGGCGTTGCGCTCAACTGCGTCGCTAACGGCAAACTTCTGCGCGAGGGGTTGTTCGACGACCTGTGGATTCAGCCCGCCGCGGGAGATGCCGGTGGGGCACTTGGGGCCGCCTACATCGCACATTGCCACTACCTTGACTGTCCCATTCCCGAAAAGAAGGGCCGGGACATTCAGCAAGGTTCCTATCTTGGGCCGGAGTATGGCGACCGCCAGATCGAGGCTTTTTTGCGGGAGACCGGCTCCCCGGTGCGGCGCCTCTCCGATGAGGACCTCCTTGAAACCGTATCCGAACTGCTTGCCGGGGGCCTTGTCGTCGGCTGGTTCCAGGGCAGGATGGAGTTCGGCCCCCGGGCGCTCGGAAACCGCAGCATCATAGGCGATGCTCGCTCGTCCGAGATGCAGAAGAAGATGAACCTCAAGATAAAATTCCGGGAAAGTTTCCGGCCGTTTGCCCCGTCGGTGCAGGCTGAACGGGCATCCGAGTGGTTCGACATCGACCGCGAGAGCCCCTACATGCTGCTAGTCGCCGACGTAAAGAAGGAAAAGCGTCGCGAGATGAGCGAGGATGAGAAAAAGCTCTGGGGGATCGAGAAGCTAAATGTTGTCAGATCCGAGGTCCCCGCGGTTACCCACGTCGATTACTCGGCACGGCTCCAGACGGTCAATCCCCTGGATAATCCCCGCTATCACGCGCTCTTGGAAAGATTCCGTGCCCGAACCGGGTGCCCGGTCCTGGTAAATACCTCGTTTAACGTGCGCGGCGAGCCGATAGTCGAATCACCCCGCGACGCCTATAAGTGCTTTATGAGAACCGAGATGGACGTGCTCGTTCTTGGAAACTTCGTCCTCCACAAGGAAGAGCAGCCGGAATTCCGTGACGAGGTGGACTGGAGGAAAACCTATGAGCTGGATTAGCGACGTTCGGTACGAACTGGCCCGGCTTGACGTCTCCCCAGCGAAGCTGCGCATCTTCGGGGTGGTAACCGGCACCATTTTCCTGGTGATCGCCTTTTGGCTCTTCTATAGAAAACAACTGCCGCTCCCGGCCGTGGCGGTGGGGTGTGTTGCCGCCTTCCTGATAGCGACCGGCGCATCAGTTCCCCAGTGGCTTCGCGGCAGTTACCGGGCCTGGATGGGTCTTGCTTTCGCACTCGGATGGGTTATGTCACGGGTGCTTCTAACCCTCATTTTCTTCCTTGTACTGATGCCAATCGGCTGGATAGCGCGGCTGGCCGGGGAGGATTTCCTTGACATACGCCGCTCGTCCGGTGAACAATCCCGCTGGGTAAAGCGTACGGATACGAAGATAGACTACGAAAAGATGTTCTAGTGGAGCTAATCGATGTCTAAAGCACATATTTTGGTGGAATACATAGGATTTTTGAAAGCCAGGAAGAAATGGTGGATTCTTCCCATTGCCTTCTGCTTGATTGTTTTGGGAATGTTGATCGTAATGACCGAGGGCAGCGCCATCGCGCCATTCATCTATGCTCTTTTTTGATCTTTAGGGCGGGGCAACCCGGCGGGTGATTCCGATGTCTTACAAAAGCCTCTTGTACGGACTGGTGACAATCTTACTGACGCTTGCGCTCCTCGAAGGAATGGTGAGGATCTGGGGCTATTCCGACAGGTACATGTATGACCCCATTTACGCATCGTATGACAAGTGCGATACGCCCCTGGTCGTGCACAAGCCCAATTTGCAAAACGCCCTTGCAAGGGCCAATACCCTCATCAATACGGATTCACTGGGATTGAGGTCCCTGGTCCCGGGGAGAATTATCGGAGAAAAGCCGCCAAATACCGTCAGGATTGCTATTGCAGGCGATTCGGTAACGTTTGGGCACGGGATTCGCCACACCGCCGACGTCTACCCCAACGTGCTGGAAGGCTTCCTGAATTCAGTAAGCGAGGGGAAAACCAATTATGAGGTCTACAATTTCGGGGTGTCGGCCTACTCCCTGGCGGAAATGACCGCCACCCTGAAGTGCAGGATGCTCGATATAAAGCCTGACATCGTGGTATGCGCGTTCATACTCGACGATTTCGATCCCGGCCGGATGGTAAGCGTCGATGAATACGGATACACCAACGACCGCAAGCTGGCGGTGGACTCGGGCAGGTTTCCGGCCTTGAAACGTTTCCTGAGGCATTTTCACCTCACCTACCTCATAAGGGACGCTTTTTTTGCGCCGAAACAGAAAGAAAGCAACAGCTATGACGAAGCCCTTGTTTCGAAGTCCTATCCCTACCTGCAGGAATTCAGAAAGATTGCTTCGGAAAAAGGCATCCCGTATTTCTTCATCCTTTTGCCCTCCTATGGCTCGGAGGCATCCTCCAAAATAGCCGAAAAACTGGGCAGTGACGGTTTCAACTTCCTGGACCTCTCGACCCTCTGGGCTGAGTACAAATTCGAAGATTACAGGGCCGACAAGTATGATGCGCATCCCTCGGCAGCGGTCCACAAGCAGATAGCCGAAAGGGCCGGCTGGTACATAAAGATAAAATTCGGCTCGTAAATTCAGAAGTGTGGTTAGCCGCTTACCGGGGGCTGTCTTTAATTCGGATTAAGGAAAAAGGAAGCGGGAATGGGAATAATCGAAAAACCCTTGAAGGGGTTTATCGAATTGCCGTTCAAGATTGGAGTTGGGGCCGCCTTCCCCCCAGTAAGGGTAAATTTCACCCTTTGCTACAGGTGCAATCTGAATTGCCGCCATTGCCTGCAAAGAGGCGAATTCCGGAAAATGCGCGGCTCGGGCCTTCAGGAACTAACTGCATCGGAGGTGGCCTCCGTGGTGCGGCAGACACTGCCCGGACTTACGCGCATCGGGCTTTGCGGGGGAGAGATTTTCCTGCACCCCGAAATTATGGAAATTCTTGCTTCAACAGCGCGGCGAAATCCGGTGGGGTTTACCACAAATGGAGCGCTCATAGACAGCAACAGGGCCAAGGAGATCGTCCGCCTTGGCATCCGCGGCATTTTGTTTTCGATAGACGGCACCGAGGCGGCACACGATTCCATTAGGGGCGTACCGGGCACATTTCGCAAGGCAATCGAGGCGATTCGGCTGCTCGATTCCTGGAAGCGTTCTCTTGAGCGGCCGTACCCCGAAATATCCATAAATACCGTCATAATGGGGGATAATGTCGATTCCCTGAAGGAACTGGTCGAGGTGGCGCCGGAAATTGGCGTACGGACGGTTGAAGTTCAAATGATGGACATGCAGGCGTACCGCTTTACGAGCGCACCGGACCAGAGCATCCTATACACGGCCCCGGCCCCCGTGCCGCCCGTTCCTCGGGACCTTGCCAAAGCGATCCGGGAAGTTTTCGATCGCGCCGCGCAGCTAAAAGTTACCATGCGCCTCAAACCCGAGTCCGCCCCCGATACCTTTGCGGCTTATTATGCAAACAGGATGGATCTATCCGGATACAGTTGCAGCTTCCCCTGGAAAAACATTATCATATCCCCTTACGGAGACGTTTATCCCTGCTACATGATTTCGATGGGCAACGTGCGCGAACAGAGTCTGGCAAAGATTTGGAACGGCGCCACTTTTCGGAACTTCCGCCGGGTGCTTTCCAAAGCGAGGCTCTTTCCCGGCTGCGCGGGGTGCTGTTTTATGAGCAGAACGAACCCGGTGCGGAGCGGGACCTGATCGGAGCCCGGATAAATTAACGGTTTAGGGCAAAACATATGTGGGGCAGGCTTTCCAGCCTGCCTCAACGGCCTTGGACAACGAAAACCGGAAGGCCCGCCCACTTTCCGCGGAGCTTCCAACGTACATGCCTTTTTGGCGCAACCTGGTTTTACGGAGGGATCATGGCCGCTTTTCCAAGCCGCTTTTTATTGAAGGGGTCGGGCACTGTTTTACTGGTGTTGCTGCTCGCTGCCCTCATGGGAGTCGGCTGCGTGGAAGCGGCCGAGCTGAGTGGGAACACCTCCTCGGTGGTCATCGAAAACGGGGCGCCCAAACTTGCGATTAACGGCAAGGTCATAAACAATATGTTCGGCATCGAGGTGTTCAGCTCGGATGTGAATGCCGAAAAGCCGGAATTTCTCGCCGATATGAAAAGGGCAATCGACAGGGCGGCGGCACTTAATATCCCGATATTCAGTTTCGAAATACTCTGGCACGACTACGATCATTCGAAGACGGTCCCTCAAAGCGCCGAAGAGGCAGCCGGCAGGTTCAATACGGCAAACCTCGACGCCATCCTGGACCACGCTGCCCAGCGCGGCGTCTTTGTTATGCTCGAACTCCTGAAACACCAGCACTGGGCTCTTCCAAGCTGGTGGAAGTCCTACAAATCGAACGCCTCCGGGTACCAGATGCTCGGGCCGCCAAGCACGGCTGTCGATATTTACAACCGCGAGCAGACCCCGGTTGCTTCCTTCCAAAATCCCGATCACCGTGAACTGCTCGAAGCTCTCCTGAAAAAACTCCTGATTCGCTACCGGAATCACCCGGCGGTTTTCGGGTACGGCATCAACATGGGCCCGACCGGCGAAAACGGCTATATTCCCAACTATATCGATATGTTCTTAAACAAGAGGATGCCCAGGATAGACCTTCGCTCGGTCATGGGTGATTATTCCCCGCTGGCCGTTAAAAATTTCGCTGCTTTTCTGAAGCGGAAATACCCGTCAGTGGACGACCTGAACCGGAAGTGGAGAACCAGTTACAGGTCCTTCGAGGAGGTTAGCCCTCCATACCCCAAAATGACCTCCGTTTTGGAAACCTTCTCATTTAACGGCGATGATCGCCCTTCGATGAAAGACTGGCAGTCGTTTCGCCACGAGGCAATCGTCGAGGAATGGAAATTCCTCTCCGGCGTTGTCCGCGGGCTCGACCCGAATAAGGTCATAATGGGAAAGACGAACTGGAACCCACTGGCCGCACAGACGGGTAGCGAGTTCATGCAGGTCTCCTCGGTCGAGGTGAATTCACTGAAATTGATCGATATGGACAAGATGGACGCGTGTCTCCAGATCCGTGACTACATGCCGGAAAATGCGCACACCTCGTCCTATTCAAAACTGGACTACGTTCAATTCAGCAGGTTCAGCAAAAAATACGGAACCATCCGGATATTCAACCTGGACAATTCAGTAAAGAAATCCGGCGGCGTCATGGACATCTCGATAGCTCTTCCGGCCAGGGATACGCTCAAAAGGGAAGGCTGCTATCTCTGGTTTCCGGTGCTTCTCGAAAGCGACAAGTTCCCCAAACCGGACTGGTCCTGGCAGGAGATTGAAGCCCTGGTTAAAAGGAGCAGCCCCGACGAGCTGAAGGATGTCAAGATAGATGAGCCTCCCGTAAAGTTTTATTTCGACCGGGAAAACACCATGGCGCATTACTACGACTCCCTGCCCGGCCTCAAGGCCAGCGGATTGGCGTTTGCCCTGTCGAAGGCGATCTACGACAGCAATCCGCGGCCGGTGGGATTTGTAGGCTCGGCGGACGTGTCGGTTGCCCCACCAGATCCGAATAAAACAAAGCTGCTGGTTCTCGCCAACCAGCGCATAATTCCCCCGGAAATCGCCGCGAATCTCAAGACTTACGTTGACTCCGGGGGAACGCTGCTCCTGCTCGGCTCGAACGGTATTTTCGACCCCGATGGCCGAAAGGAGGCCTCTGCGATTCGTAAACTTGCTCCTCTGATCAGCGAAAGCCAGTTGGGGGGGCTCTACGAGTGGGGAGTGACAAACAGGATCAAAATACCCTTTTTCGTCATCTCAAAGGGCAGTGGCAAATTCCTTGAGATCGATATCTCGAAAGACGCAGGCGAAAATTTCGAGCTGCTCGCCGGCTCTTTGCCCAAAAATTTAGATCTGCCCAAAAAAGGGCGGCTGATATTCGTTTCAGTCGATGGAAGGCCCACATTGAAGGAGATGAGCGGCAAAGTCTCGCAGCGCCCGGAAAACCTTCCCCAGCTCCCGATGCAGGCCCCAAACGCCGGCGGGTCGAATATGCCGCCTCCCGCGCCCCGAAGCATGGACTCAGCGCAAAATAACGGAGAACAGCCCCCGCCTCCCCAATACGGGGAGTATCCTTCTCCGCCGAATTTTCCCGACGGATCACCTGTCCCACAGCCGCGGCAACGCGGCGATCAACCTCCGCGGAAACGCAATTTCATTAAGGACTGGGACAGAAACGGAGATGGCGTTGTAACTCGGGATGAATTCACGGGGGACCCGGCAGTTTTCGACCGCCTGGACCTGAACCAAGACGGCGTTATTACGCCGGAAGAAGCTCGGGCAGCGGGGGAGTAATAAGAAACAGATGATCCTCGCAAAAGAGAACCTTCTCCAGGACATCGCCAGAATTATCATCTGGTATCCCTTTCGCTGGCTGACCATGGTGTTGCCGCCGCGGGTCAACTTCATGCTTTTCGAAAGGGTCGGCGACCTCGCTTTCCGCCTCTACTCGGGGAAAAGGGCCCTGCTGGCATCGCGTATTTCAAGTGTTTTCCCGAACTGGGACCGCGCACGCGTTGAAGCGGAGACCCGGGCCTGTTTCAGAAATTATTACGCCGACAGGTTTATAATCAACCTGGTGCCGATGCTCGACGGCGGGAGCATCGACGAAATAGCGGCCCTTGAAGGCGAAGAGCATCTTCTTGACGCAATCAATGAAGGAAAGGGCGTGGTGCTGATTCATCCCCACTTCGGGCCCAGCCAGCTGCCGCTGATCTACCTTGGCTGCAAGGGCTATCCTGTCGCTCAGATGGGGCTTAGAAAGATCAGCAGCCGCACGGTTGCGCGGGCCACCGACCAAATCCGCCTCGATCTCGAATTCCGCATGCCCGTGAAGCATTTTTTTGCCGATAAGTACCTACGGGATGTCCTGCGCTGGCTGGAAGAGGGAAAGCTCCTGATGACGGCAGGCGACGGCACGGGTGGAGGCCTCAGGATCGGAAAATTCAGCAAGGCCGAAGTCCTGGGAAGGTCCCTCGATATGCCGCTTGGCCCCTATCGGCTGGCTACATCGGGGGGGACGCCGGTGGTTCCGATAATCGCCCTTCGCGAAAAGTGCGGGTTTTACAGGATACGGATTCACCCGCCAATCGAGCAATCCAGGAAACTCGAAGCCATGCAGAAGCAGTTTGCGTCCTGGTTCGAGTCCTATCTCTCGAAATCTCCGGGCCAGTGGCATTTCTGGGACGAATGGGACCAGGAGACGGAAAGCGAGCGGAAAAGATGAAGCTTCCGCACAGGGCCCTGGGGTTTGCCGTTCGCGCCATGGATGCCCTTTCGCGAAAAAAAGCGCCCTTTCCGCCAGAGAGGGTTTACCTTCTCAGGACCCACGCCATCGGAGACGTTCTGCTGACAACTCCGACAATCCGGGCGATCAGGAAAGCCTGGCCGGACACGCACATTACCATGCTTATAGGCCAAAAGAGCCGCCCCGCCCTCGAAGGAAATCCATACATCGATTCGCTGGAAAGTTTTCCCGAAGAATGGTGGTTTGAAAGAAAAATCGGAAAGATTCTCAAACTCACCTGGCGCCTTCGCAAAAAGCTCAAAGACGCCCTGGTAATTCTTCATGCTTCGCCGCTCATCCACCTCTGGGGGTTTTTGATAAATGCCCCGGTGCGCATCGGCTTTGACGAAAATGGCTCCGGATTTGCCCTGACACATCCCGTTAGTCGCACAAAAAAGGACTACGAACGCTACCTGGCAGATGTAAACCTAGACCTTGCCAGGGCCATGGGAATTCCGGCAGATGACCCGAGCCTGGATTATTTCCCGCAAAAAGATGAACTGGAGGCCGCCCGCCGCTTCCTCCCGCCTGCTCCCAAAAGGGGACGGCGCTTATTGGTGGGTGTTGCTCCGGGGGGCGGGCAGAACGCATTCGAGAAAATTTCCGTCAAGCACTGGCCGGCCGTCCATTACGCCGAGCTTATGACGGAGCTGTCAAAGGGGAGAAAGATTGAATTTCTCCTGCTTGGGGACAAAAACGACGTCCAGGTTGACCGGATCGTCGAGATGGCTGGGCCTGAAGTTAGATTTACGAACCTGAAGGGAAAGACCACCTTTCGCGAACTCGGCGCCCTGATTTACCACCTCGATCTTCTGGTTACAAACGACTCTTCGCCGCTCCACCTTGCGGTTGCAATGAAAAAGCCGGTTGTGGCCCTCTTCGGCCCCACCGCCAACTGGACGCTTTTCCCGCCGGGCCGGAACAGAAAGGCCCTCCAAAGTCCCGCCCAATGCAGCCCCTGTTACACCTACGGCCGCTTCCCAGGCTGCCCCGATCCATCTTGCATGTCGGAGCTTCCGGTGGAAAGCGTCAAAAAGGCGGTCGAATCGCTTCTGGATGGTTGCGGAAAAAGGAAGTAATGTAAGGCAGGTATCTGCCTGCTTGGTTGAAGACCTGGACAGACGCTATAAAAAGGGGTTTTTTACAACGAGACTATCCAATCTGAAGCCGTGCTGAAAATCCTCCGAGAGCAATTGCGAACAGCCCATACTGTTAGCTGATTGCAAGATGAGAGCGTCCCAGAAAGAAAGATGATGCTTTCTGTGGAGATGAATAGCGGCCAGGACCAAGTCCAGATCGGCAACAACAATGTCCATCACAGAAATGTAGTTGATGAATTCGAGAGCATCCCGCGATGAGATCGGTGTTTTGATTTTTAGGGTCGATGCCTGATAGAATTCCTGCAGAACCTGAATGCTAATGACCCCCGATTTGTTTTCGATATGCTCTCGAACGAGTCGTCGCGCCGTTTCCCTTCTCTGGCTCAGGCCTGGTGAGCGGTCTATGGAATAGACAAAAATGTTGGTATCGAGAAAGAACTTATCTTTCGTGGAGTTCGTCACGACTCCATGTCCTTTCACCTACTTCGGCCCTTGTACGTGAAAAGAAATCATCAAGACCCCTCAGCGCGGCTTCCCGCTTGAAGTCCGCTGACACGAATTCTTCCAGTTTTTCCCTCACCAGAGCGTTTATCGACGTTTTCCGAAGAGATGCCAGGCGGCGGGCCTTTTCAAGAAGGTCATTGTCTATTTTCAAGGTTATATTCGCCATAAAGGTCGCCTTTCATCAGCCACTATATGAAGTTAGCACGAAAACTGTGCTGAGTCAATCCAAGGTGAGCCCTTACAGTTGAAAAAGCCGGTCTCCTGTCACTCAAAAAAAGCGATAAGGCTTCACTTCATAGCCGCAACACTGTTTTTCGTTATATTTTGCAGCGCCTCCCCGAGGTGTCCTTCGGCCGAGAGAAGTTCTTCCTCGATCCGCTGGATTACATGTTGAGGGACGGGGCGTGTTGACGATTCCAGGGCATTCCGGATTTCGGCGGCCTTGCGCAGAAGCAGGGCGAGATTTGCGCGCCAGGCCGGCTCGCCTGGTTCGGCAAGGGCCGGGATGGGATTGATGGAAGTCGGCACTATGCGGTCCCGCATCGCGGGGACCCGCGTTTCGAATCCGAATTTAGCCGTGACGATTCTCGCGAATTCCTCGCTTATGCTCTGCTCGCCGTGTATTACATAAACTCTGACCTTGGGGTTTGTGATGTTGCCGAGCCAGTCGAGCAGGGCCGTCTGGTCCGCGTGGGCGGAAAGTCCTCCGATGGTAAAGAGCTTTGCCCGAACGATTACCCGCTCGCCCAAGATTTTCACCAGCCGCACACCTTCGATAAGGCTCCTCCCCAGACTCCCTTCAGCCTGGAACCCGACCATCACGACCGAACAGCCCGGCCGCCACAGGTTGTGCTTTAGGTGATGCCTGATCCGCCCGGCCGTGCACATTCCGTTTCCGGCGATGACGATTGCTGGCCCCGTTTTTTCGTTTATCGCCATCGAATCCAGTGCGGTCCGCGACAGTATTAATTCTTCGAAGTCGAAAGGATCGCCGCCCGAGTCGAGCACGGCGCGCGCGCCCTCGTCGTAGAACTGTTTCATGCCGCGAAAAATTGCCGTTGCGGATATCGCGAGCGGGCTGTCAACATAGACCGGCATGGAGGGGATGAGTTTTTCACGGAAAAACTTCCCAAGAATGAAAAGAAGCTCCTGGGTGCGTTCGACCGCAAAGGCCGGGATGATCACCTTCTCGCCGTGAGCGTGGCTGTAGAGTATTGCCTTTAATAGTTCCTGTTCCGATTCTTGAAGCGATTTATGGTTGCGGTTGCCGTAGGTGGATTCGATGAAAAGAGTGTCGGTATCGGTAAGAATTTCGGGGTCTTTGACAATCATTTGCCCCTTGTAGCCCAGGTCACCCGTGAAGACTGTCTTGCGGCCGCTCTCGGGGTCGCCCTCCCATGTCTCCAGGAAAGAAGATCCCAGGATGTGTCCCGAGTTGCGGAACCTGAAGCTGAAACTCGGGCTGAGCTTGACGATTTCGCCCCATTGGACCGGCTGGAACATCGGAAAGCATGCCTCTGCATCCTCCAGGGAGTATAGAGGCTGGACCACTGGTTCGCCGCGTCTTTTGCTTTTGCGGTTCTGCCACTCGGCTTCCATTTCCTGTATGTGGGCGGAGTCAAGAAGAAGTATTTTAACCAGCTCGATTGTTGGCACGGTGGAGTAAATTTTGCCCTGAAATCCATCTTTTACCAGTTTGGGTATCCTGCCGGTATGGTCTATGTGGGCGTGCGTCAGGCAGACCGCCGATATCTCCGATGGTTTGAATCCCCAGGAGTTTCGGTTCAGCGCCTCCATCCGCTTCCCGCCCTGAAAGAGGCCGCAGTCTATAAGGTATTTTGCTTCGCCGTTTTCCACCAAAAAACAAGAACCGGTAACGCAACGTGCCGCGCCGAGACAGGTAATGTCCATTAATTTTATTCCCTCCGCTGAAGCTGAGTACCCTAAGAATCAATTGTGGGACAGGCCTTCCAGCCTGCCGATCGTTAAGGCGGGCGGAAAGTTCCCCAAAACGGCAGGCTGGAAACCCTGCCCCACTGTAAACTGTCGGACCTGTTGTTTTTCTCTTCTAATCGGCCGGCATCGGCAATATGATTAATAGGTTGGGAAATATACAAATACAGTTGTTCTTAACAAAGACTAACAGAGTATGGAAGCAAACAATGGACAACCTCGCCGATCTGCCCCGGAACCCATGCGGGAGGCGGCTGCGGGTCGGGTTTAGCGAAAGCTGGGTCATAAAAATTCTTACCTGTGAGAGGCAATCATGAGCGGATCGAAGCTCCGTATAATTGTAGCAGGCATGGCCGGATTGTATCCGGTCGGCGGAGTCGCCTGGGACTATCTCCAGTACGTTACCGGCTTTTTCAACATGGGCCATGACGTCTATTACCATGAGGACACCTGGAGTTGGCCCTACCACCCGATCGAGAAGACCTATACCCAGGACCCGGGCTACTCGGTCGGCTATTTGCGGGATTTTTTCAAAACCTATGCTCCGGGCCTGCTCGACCGCTGGCACTATATGCACCTGCACGAGACGAGCTACGGAATGAGCACGGAAAAGTTCGGGGAAATTGCCGCCACTGCCGACATTTTCCTCAATGTGAGCGGCGCGTGCATGATCCCGGAAAACCTGTCTCCGCGATGCCTCAAGATTTTTCTGGACTCGGACCCCGGCTATAACCAAATTATGCTTAGCGAGCGATTTTCCTGGTCTGAAAACGTCGAGCGCTGGTGCGCGAGCGTCGAGGCCCACGACCGGCATTTTACCTATGCCGAAAATATCCACGGCTCCGACTGCCTTGTGCCGCGGTTGGGTTTCAACTGGAAGACGACGCGGATGCCCGTCAGCACCGAGTACTGGCGGCAAGCGGCCCAGACCGCCCCGCTGGGTCCGTGGACGACGGTTATGACCTGGAATGCGTTCAAGGGCAAACTCATCTATAAAGGCGTCGAATACGGGAGCAAGGGAGCGGAATTCGAAAAGCTGATGGAGCTGCCAAAAAAGGTGAACCTGCCGCTAAAAGTCGCCGTTGGGGGAGTAAACGCTCCGCTGGAAAAGCTCGCCGAGGCCGGCTGGGAGGTGGCGGACGGTCCGGAGGCAACCGTTACGCCCGCAATGTACCAGGACTTCATCGCCTCCTCGCGCGGGGAAATCTCTCCGGCGAAGCACGTGTACGTAGCGCTTCGCACCGGATGGTTCAGCTGCCGCTCGGCATGCTATCTTGCGGCCGCCCGTCCGGTAGTGGTGCAGGATACCGGGTTCTCCTCGATTTACCCAACCCGTGAGGGCATAATGGCCTACCGCACGGCCGAAGGCGCCGCGGAATGTCTTGCCTCCGTTGAAGCCGACTATAAGCGGCACTCGGCGGCGGCCTTGGAGATTGCAAAGGAATATTTCGATTCAGGGAAGGTCCTGCAAAAGCTCATTGAGGACGCCTTCCCGGCTTGAGGATAGATCAATGGACAACGGACGGAAAAAAGGCAAGGTAATCGTTTTCGGAATACTTTTCTGGTACCCGCTGGCCGGGGTCACCTACCAGTTTTTGCACTACCTAATCGGGCTTAGGCGTCTTGGCTGGGACGTTTACTACGTCGAGGATTCCGGCCGATGGATATACAACCCGGAAAAATTCGAGTGGTCTCCGGACGCTTCCGATAACGTGGCGATGATAGCCCCTATTCTGGAGAAACACGGGTTTGCGGGGCACTGGTGTTTTCGGGGGAACTACCCCGGCGGCAACTGCTACGGGATGAGCGAAGAGCAGCTCTTTCAGCTCTACAGGGAAGCCGACGCTTTCCTAAACGTCACCGCCTCACAGGAGCTTCGAGACGAGCACCTGGCGATTCCCCGTCGCATCTACGTTGAATCGGACCCCTTCCGCGTCCAGGTAAAGGTAGTCGAGGGAGATTTAGCCACCATTAATGCCCTTGCCGCCCACGATATCCATTTTTCGTTTGGCGAAAACCTCGGCCAGCCCGACTGCGACCTACCGGTCGACCTGGTATGCTGGCATCCCACCAGGCAGCCCGTCATTATGGAGCTTTGGGAAAACCCCTTTCCGCCGGACGGGAAATCGAAGTTTTCCACAATAACCACCTGGCGCAACAAGGGAAAAGACCTCGTCTTCCGCGGCCGGACCTACTACTGGACCAAAGATAGGGAGTTCATGAAATTCATAGAGCTTCCCCGCCTGCGGCCGGTCGGATTCGAACTGGCGCTCGAAGTGGACGAAGAGACCCACAAATATCTTACCGACCACGGCTGGAACCCGGTACGCTCGCTTCCCGTCTCGCGTGACGTGGACAATTACCGCGAATACATTCAGCGCTCCCACGGCGAGTTCACTGTAACGAAGGAGCAGGTGGTAATTCCGAAGACAGGCTGGTTCAGCGACCGCAGCGCCTCCTACCTGGCGGCGGGGCGACCCGTGATAACCCAGGAGACCGGTTTTAGCAAGTTCTTGCCGACCGGTAAGGGCCTTTTCGGGTTTCTAACAATGGAGGACATCCTTGCCGCCGTCGACGTGATAGAAAGCGACTACGAAGGCAGTTGCCGCGCAGCCCGCGAAATTGCCGCCGAGTATTTCGCAGCCGAAAAGGTGTTGGGCATGTTGATGGCGACAGCGGGGCTCGAATAATATTTAACCCGAAGAGCACGAAGACACGAATCGACGAATGAATGTAGGGTGGGCACGGTCTTTATGTGCCCACCGCGGCGCTGCATCAATAACTCAATGCTTTGGACATAACTTGGAGAACTACCAGAAATACTCCTTCTCACGCACAACAAGACCAGCCCCAAAAAGCCTCAAGGCACCGGGAGGGAGCGATCACTTTGACTGGGTCGACGGGGCGAGAGGGATCGCGATCCTGTGGATCGCTTTCTTTCACTCTTTCCTAGCATACGGCGCCAATTATCCATGGCCCATTACTTTCAGCTCCTACGGTGCTTTTGTCGAGCAATGCGCGCCGTCGGGGTTTTTGGGGAAAATTCTCTGCCCCATCGAAGCTGTCATAGCCGCGATTATCGAGCACGGGTCGAACGGGGTCGGCGTGTTCCTCCTTTTCAGCGGTTTCGGTCTCACCTATTCCCTTTACCGAGGCCAGGGCCGAGAACCTTCATGGGGGAACTGGTACCGGCGGCGCCTGGTGCGGCTGTTCCCAATCTACTGGCTCGCTCACCTGGTGGTTCTTGTCTCGCCCATACAATACAAGCCCGATCCAATCGACTACCGGTTCATTCTGAGCTTTTTGGGCGACAGGATCTACCCGGTAAAGCAGATGTTCTTTTACCTGAACCCGGCTTGGTGGTTTTTCGGCCTCCTGCTCGAACTCTATGTCGTTTTTCCCTTTCTTTTCAGATTGCTGCGGCGGTTTGGGGAAGCAAAATTTCTGGTATTCTGTATCGTATTCACCTCGATTTCGCGCTACATGATCTTCGCTGTACTGGAAGCTGACGGGGAGTGGCTCCAGGGAGCGTTTTTCGGAGCGAGGCTGTGGGAGTTTGGGGCGGGTATGGTGCTTGGGAAGCTTCTTGCCGAGCATCCGCGTGAGACAATCGAGCGGCTCTTTTCCGGAACCACCCTGGTCCTTGGCATAGTACTCTACGCAGCCGCTCTTCTGACTTATCAGCCCAATTTCCTTTACTGCTTTTCGGACGGGCTGAACGCAATGGGGTTGACAATTATTCTGGCCCAGATTGCGGCCCGGACGGCCAGAATTCCCGGACTCGGAAAAGGTCTTGCAAAGGCCGGCGTTTACTCCTACGGCATATATCTTTTGCACCAGCCCTTCGTCATGTATGCCGGAGAACAACTTCGTTCATATCCTTTAGGGATTTATTTCGTTCTCGCCGCGGCGATTATCATGTTGATTGCACTTATTGCGATGATTATCGAGTACACAGTGAACAGGCTGATCAGTAGATTACCGGCAACATAGACGAAGTAAATTAATTCTTAAAGCACACTTTTTCCTAAAGTTTTTTGTAGGGAGTGCCGACTTCCCTGATGGATGGAAAGTTTCACCGGAGTTAGAAACACCTGGACGCTCGATAAGGGCAAACCGGCCGAAAGGGCGGGACGCAAAGCCGCTGGCCTAAGTCCGCAAGGATATGGCAGCAGGGTTGCCGGGCAAAGGGACGCCACGCGAACGCCCCTCAGATGGGTACGTATGCCCCGCCTGGAAACCTCCTGACGCCCGGATTGCCAAGAAACACAAACCCCGAGCCGTAGTGCGCACGATGAGCGCAGGGCGGTGGATAAAATGATACGAGAACTTAGCAAAAACGAAGTCAGTGCATTGCATTACGAGTTGGTGATGAAGGATATCATCGCTGCCGCCGAGAAGCTGCCCCCTTTTCCGGATGTTGCCTGGAAGCTTACCGCGATGATCAAGCAAATGGCCCCGGTATCCGAGTTGGAAAAAATAATAGGCCTGGACCCGGCGCTTGCTGCAACGATCCTCCGTCTGAGCCGGTCAGCATATTACGGCCGTCGATTCGATGTCCGATCCCTCAAAGATGCCATACTTCTTCTCGGGAACCAGCGGCTGCTGCAGGTGGTTATTTCAGCCTGCGCCCTGCGATATTTCGAGAAAGGCGGCGCGGGGCCGGGGGAGCGCGAGCTGTGGGAACACTCCGTCGCCACCGCCATAATTTCCGAGATCATCTCGCGCAAATTCAAAAAGGGAAGAGTGCTCACGCTCTATACGGCATCCTTGCTCCACGATATCGGGAAAACCATCCTCAATGTTTATGCAAAGATCTACATGCAATCGAGCATCAGGAGGATGAGATCCGAGGGCCGCTGCATCCAGGTCGAACGCATGGCGCTTGGAATCGACCACCAGGAACTTGGCGGGATAATCGCTCGAAACTGGAAATTCCCGCCGGAGATAATAGCCGCCATAGCGCACCATCACGACCCCGAATCAGGCCCGTTTTGGGAAATAGCATCGGTTGTCTATGCCGCCGACAAGCTGGCTGATGAGGCGGTAAAAGAGAAAGGCCAAACGCGGGAAAACCCGTTGGATCCAGATAAAGACATGGTATTCAAAAACCTGGGGATCACTTCAAAAATAGCTGAAGAGATCAAGACCGAGTTCGCCGGGCACCTTGCCGGAGTGAAAAAGATGCTGGAATAGTAGCATTTTTCCCGGGCAGCCCCTTTAGGGCGTACCTGGGGAATAGATGCCTCTGAAGGTTGGGTTGAGCGGTAGGCGCCCAATCCAGGGGCGGATTTAAAAAAGCAACACCCAACATTCCGGCGCAGGAATGTTGGGTGTTGCTTTTTTTGTAACGATTTGGCTTAATTGAACCCGGTTCAAGCTAACCCCGACCTACATTTGCTTAATTTCGTGAATAACCGACCGCGAAATGCTCGACGGCGGATCGGATGGCTCGCGCCATCCGGCGGCGGTAGGCGGGGTTTCGCAAAAACTTCTCTTCTGCCCTGTTTTTGATTGTACCGCACTCGATCAGCACCGCCGGGGAGTGCGAGTCTTTCAGAACAATCAGCCCATCGTAGCGGTATAGGCCCGAATGAGCGTCCACAGGCTGATGCCCTTCAACTTCAGCCATATCCAGATGAGCAGTCGATGGAATAAATCCGGCCTTTAGCATCTCAGCGCCCAATCTTTGCGCGAAAGACCGGCTCGCCTTCTTCCCGGCATTTCTTTGGGAGATGAAAATGGAAAAGCCCCAAAATTTATCGCAAAGCTGTGCAGCGACCCCCCGGTGGGTCCATTCACCAAGATAGTCCGGCTTTACCGAATCGTGGTGAATCGAAATAAACAGGTCGGGATGCGCGCTGTTTGCAAGCCCGGAGCGTTGGTGGAGGGTTATATCCTCTCCTTCGGGATTTACTATGAAGGCCTCTATTCGGGCTGTCCGGCTCAATTCGCGAAGAAGAGTCAGGGCCATTTTGCGATTAAATTCGTATTCCGGCCGATTCCTCGCGCTGAGCGCTCCGGGCGTTGTCCGTGAATGGCCGATATCTATAGCCACGCGAAACTTGAGCCTCGGCACGGGCCGTGCCCCCTTACCGGACGGCCTGTGATATCGCGAATTGTCCGGGGCCGCCATTTGATCCCCGGAGGCATCAGCCCGCCGAACCTCCCGCATTGTTCTTCCGGGCTCCGGTGACATGGGAGCGGCAAGGCAGCTTTTCGGCGGAAAACACAAACACGCAATGAGCAAGGCCAGCATGAAGGCAATCAGCAAACTCGGGAAAATGGGTTTGAAAAGGACCATTCTCAGAGGATTTCCTTTAAGTCTCCGACCGGAATTGGTAAAACGGCTTTGATTTTAAACCAAACGGTACTCGAAAGGTATAGCATAAGAAACTCGGCGGAATGTGGGGCGGGGTTATAATGGAATTAGCTTAGGTCTCGGGCTGTAAATGAAAGAGAAAATAGAGGTATGAAAGAAACACAGCGCATTGAACTTGAGGCGATCAAAGCCGGCAATGTTCGCGAAATCAGCCAGACCCTGGCATCGATGGACCCGTGGCTCACCCTGGGCTATAGTC
The DNA here is from genome assembly GCA_002298995.1 of Desulfarculales bacterium UBA696. GTDB lineage: Bacteria > Desulfobacterota > Syntrophobacteria > Syntrophobacterales > Syntrophobacteraceae > SbD1. Next base: position 10,445 of record DBMO01000011.1, on the reverse strand, counting down.
CCGAGGCTTTCTCGTTCTACCTCCTGCGCTCGGATCCTGCCCTGAGACGCTATTGCTTTACGATGTCGGGGGCTGTTATCGGAGTTTTGACCGTGCGGTACCCCTGGTTGTTGGGTCCATTCATTGAACTGTTGGCCCTGTTTGGCGATTTTCGGGGGAAAGGGTACGGGCGGGCCCTGGTCGAATGGGTTTGCAATGAATATTCCTCATCCCTAAATGTCTGGGTGACCGTATCGTCCTTTAACACGGAGGCTCGGAAGTTCTACGACCACCTGGGATTCGAGGAACTTACAGCGATAAAGGACCTGATACAACCCGGAAGGGAGGAAGTACTGCTCCGCAAAATCCAGAGTTCCCCAAAATACGAACGACAATAGGGTCGCAGTCCATCTTCACGACTCTCCCCAGCCCCGGCCACGAATTCCCCCCTTCGTTCTGGCGAGGCCTCCCCGGTCTGGTGTCCAAATGGAGAATCTAAGTAAAACGGCCGAAATTGAAGGAAAAAGGAAAACTCCTGGTCGGGAGACCTTGCCGCAACCGAGAAAAAACGGCTTCAGTCCACCGTCACAAATCCCTTTTTCTACAGGCGGCAAAAAAAAAAGAAGAGGGCGGGTTTGCACCCGCCCTCTTCGATTCCCCTTGAAAAAACGGCCGGAGGATTTATCCGCCGGCTCGCCAAATGAGCTACAGGGGAGTTACTTCTTCATGTGCTTCTTGAAAATGGATTCGCACTTGTCGGCAGCGGCTTCTGCTCTGCGGGCTGCGTTCTCTGCCCTCATAGCTGCGGCTTCGGCTGCTCTGGCGCTTGCGGTGCACTGTTGCTCGATAGCTGCGGCCTTATCCATGGCTGTCTGGCAAAGCTCCGTGCACTTCTTGGCGTCCTGCGCGCAACCGGAAACCATGGTGAAAGCGATTGCTACAACAAACATTACTGCCACTATTCTCTTCATACTCTTTCCTCCTTAGAAAAACCAACCGAAAAATTTAGCCTTGTTTGGTAAAAACCCTCCTCTTTCTAACGGTACTTCCCACCTCCTCTCCTGGCATGGGTAGGTCAAATCGTAGAATTTGCAGTGTTTTAAACCAGCTACACGGCTTTCCCTTATAAAACGGCCTAAATGCTACGCCAGCTATTTCATAAAATCAAGAAATTTTTGTGCCGAATCTAATGCTGCAAAGGTTTCGAGCAAATTGGCCTAGTCCTCGCCCAAGTCAGCAAACCCCGGCGAATCATCCCCCGTCGAAATCCTGGTAACGTCTGTCGGGACGCCGTTTTGCAGGGCAAGAGCCACGGCCAGCTTTCTCTGGTCCACCTTCTTTGCAAATGGATATTGGCTTAATCTGTCAACTGCATATTTCGTATAATTTGGTATTTTCTTATAAACGTCCGGGTGAGCTTCTACAAATATCTGTCCGTCTTTGAGGCCAAATTTGACCGGCTCGTAGATGATCTCGAGTTTGGTGCCCATGGGAACCTGCGGGTAAAGAAGCCGAATGTGTTCGGGATAGCACCGGATGCAGCCGTGGCTCACAAGCCGGCCGACACCCCACGGCATGGCGGTGCCGTGGATTCCGTACGCGCCGGCGGAAAACTTCATGGTGAATTCGCCAAGCGGGTTCTCGGGGCCGGGCGGCATAACGGCCATTCCATACTTTTCCTGCAGTGAGGCCGGAATGTACCATGAAGGGTTGGGTCTTTTTTCGTTTATGAAATATGTCCCCAGCGGGCTTTCCCAGCCTTCGTCTCCTATCCCTATTGGATAGATCTGAACGGTGCCGGCGGAGGGCTGGAAGAAATATAGCCTCAGCTCGGGAATGTTAATCACCAGTTGCTGGAGCTGGGTTGGGGGAAGGACCCAGAAGGTTGGCAAAAATATGCGCTTTCCCCTCGGCGGGATCCATGCATCCATTTTCGGGAAGAGCAGGTCCATCGAGTTGTAGCCCAGACCGTTCCGCCTTGCTATGTCAAGAAGGGTGTCCTTCGGGCCGATCGTGTACCACCTCGGCGCGCCGACTACCGTGAGGTCTGGAATGTGGTAGGAAAACTTCTGCACCGTCGCGGTGAATTCTTCGTCTTCGGCAACGGCATGTGGACAGTAAAGAAAGGGAATAAGGAGCAGGAGAAAGAATACCGCAATTTTATTGCTGTTCATGTACTTGTCCCTGGTTTTACTGCTAAATTGCCCGCTATCGACGTCCAGCGAGTCAGCGTACAATAAAGATTCTCCAATCTCATGGCAAGCTTTTTTTCGGTTAAGGGTTTACGGGTCGCCGTATCAAATCGATTGGCTTGGTGAGTGCTGGGGGGGTAGGGGGCTGTTATGGCGTTGAGAAAAAACGCGAGCCGCGGGTTGCTTACGGTGTTTTCGCATGTGGCGCAGGCTTTCCAGCCTGCCGCTGGTTGGAATCCCCCGGGCGTAAGCCTTGCCGGTCTTGTGGGGCCATCGTCAACCGAACCCGCAATCCGCAACCCTGAGCCGCAACAACCGGCAACAGGCCATATTTACGCCTAAAATAAGAAACAGGGAGGCGGTCTTTGAAAATTTCTTGCATTTCCTGACGCATTCTATAAAAATCTCCACACCGATTCAAACGGGATCACAAGGGGCAAGAATCATACGTGACCGGATGCGAACCGGCCAAAGTCGCTAAATCATCCAAACCGGAAATCTGTGTTCGGCCGCAAGCAGCGGATGCTCCCGCGAGCAAATCTCTTTGTTCAGGAATTATCGACCAGCGCCAGGAGATATAATGGAAGTCAAATTGCTCAATATCGGCTTTGGCAACACCGTAATCGCCAATCGCGTGGTGGCGATTGTTTCACCGGCTTCTGCTCCCATGAAAAGGCTAAAAGAGGATGCAAGGCAGGGAAACAAACTGATCGACGCCACCATGGGCCGCCGCACCCGGTCTATAATAGTTACCGACAGCGATCACGTGATCCTCTCGGGGGTCCAGGCCGAAACCATCGCACAGCGGCTGCTAATTGACGGGAACTCCAAAGACGGCAACCTGCTAAAGCCGGTCAAAGACTGATCCATGCACCGGACAGCCTATCTCGGGCAGCTATTCATAATTTCCGCCCCTTCCGGGGTCGGAAAATCCACCATCATCCGGAGGATTCTGGAAGAGTGCCCCAAGCTCAAGTTCTCCGTATCATGTACCACCCGTCCTCCCCGCCCGGAGGAAGTTCCCGGTAAAGACTACATTTTCCTCGAAAAAGATGAATTCATAAAAGGCATCGGTTCAGGCCGGTTTCTGGAATGGGCCGAGGTCCACGGCAATTATTACGGGACCGACATTAGCCCGATAGAGAAATGCCTGAACTCGGGCAACGACGTGCTGCTCGACATCGACTTCCAAGGAGCGCGTCTGGTCAAGTGCGCCTACCCGATGGCACAAACTATTTTCATCCTGCCCCCCTCGATGCGCGTCCTGGAAGAACGGCTTAGGAGCCGCGCAACAGAATCCGACGAACAGCTTGCGATCCGCATCGCTGCCGCCCAGCGTGAACTGCTCGAAGCCCCATGGTACGACTATGTGCTCATAAACGACAACCTCGACGAGGCGGTCGCCGACCTCAAGGCCGTGCTCCGCGCGGGCAGGTGCAGCCGCGTTGCCAGGGCGCCCGTTCTAAAATCCTTCCTGATGTCGATCTTGCAGACTTGAAGCCGGCCGGGCTCCAATGAAAAAAGCCCCTCAAAAGGAAAAAGGCATTCTCGTCTCCGGAATAAACCCGGTAATGGAAGCGCTGCGCGCGGGCCAGGCCGAAAAAGGGCCCCCCGAAGGCAAATCCGCCCCCGAGGAGCTTTTCATTGCACGAGGCGACCGCCGCGGCCGGGAAATCGAAGAAATTGCACTGGCAAGGGGATTGAAGATCAACCGGGTAAGTCGGGAGGACTTGAACCGGCTTGCCGGCCACACCCACCACCAGGGGGCGGCACTCAATATCCCTGAGTTTCCCTATGCCGACCTTGACGAGCTTCTGGCCGGGCCGGTTTCCGAGCGGGACCCGCTGATAGCCCTCGACAGCATCCAGGACCCGCAAAACCTCGGGGCCATTTTGCGCTCAGCGTGCTTTCTGGGCGCAAAGGGGGCCATAATCCCCCGCGACCGCTCGGCCCCGGTAACCTCGACCGTAATCAAAACGGCCGCCGGTGCGACCTCGTATGTGCCTGTCGTGCAGGTTGTAAACCTCTGGAGGGCGCTGAAGCGGCTGAAAGAGGCAGGGTATTGGGTTGTGGGGTTGGACATTGCGGGAGAAAAATTGCTCTACGAAGCTGACCTGCCCGCTCCACTTTGCCTGATCATTGGGGGCGAGCAGAAGGGAATGAGGCCGCTAATCAAAAACGAGTGTGACCTTTTGCTGCGCATCCCGGCATCCGGCCCTCTCGATTCGCTTAACGCCGGAGCGGCGGCGGCAATAGCCCTTGCCGAAATCCAGCGCAGGCGGATCGGAAAAGATTAAGAAACACCGTTACGGCACGGTCTCCCGACCGTGACATAACCTGTACCCTACATTTACTTATGGCAGAAAGGAACGATATGCTCCGTAATATTCGTAAGCCTTTTGTCCGGCCCGTCCTTCTGGCTGTTGCAATTGTTTTTGCAATCAGCGGGTGTGCTACGAGATCCATTTCCAATTCTGATTACAGGGCTGAAACCGGCTCCAGGTATCAACCTGCTAGCAACCCTTTTTATAAGGGAGAGCTGAGCGAATTCCAGATTCTTGGCATAAATCCCGAAGCCAGGATAACTCAGGATGAGATCAACAAAGCACTGGAGTCGAAGCAGAGGATCAGCCTTCCAAAAGGGTCTTCAATAATGTTGATCCAGTCCGGTGCGATGATCCCGGATGAGCCGATGGTGAAAGCACTGGAAAAGTATTACAATGTCTCGGTTTTCTCCGGGGTCCCGCCATCACAGAATGCCAACGACTATGCGTTGTCCCTTAGATTGGCCGCGGCAAAGGGCGGATTCGAGAAGATCGTCGCTTATTGGGGGCTATTGGAAACAGCCCAGAAGGGATTGGCGACCAAGACAGTTTCGTGGGTGCCTTTCGTTGGAGGAGCGATTCCCGACGAAGGTCAGGAAATGCGTATCAGGCTGAAGGTCGCGGTCGTGGATGTGAGAAGCGGGCAGTGGGAAACGTTTTCGCCGGAACCCTTCCAGGACACTACCGCAAGCGCGCGCTTCACCCGCGAGTCCTCGGACCAGGGACAGGTATCTTTGCTTAAATCAAAGGCATACGAGACAGCCGCTGAGGATCTGATAAAAAGGTATTCTAAGTAGTTTGCGAGCTATCGGTCCCGCGCGCCTCGCGCGGGACCGAAAACTTAGGGGGGTGCGGGGGGACTCGTTCCCCCGCTCTTTTGTTCTTCGTTTTTGTTTTTTTTTTAACTTTATCTTTCAGCACCCAGCGCTTCTAACACGCGGTTCATAGAGGCACAGGGGTTCTTCGGAGAGGTAATTGCCGCCGGTGGCCTCGTAGGCTCGGGCGCGGCAGCCTCCACAGACGCGGATGTATTCGCATTTGCCGCACTTGCCCTCGTATTTTTTCGGGTCCCTCAGATTCTGGAAAATGGGGGATTCCTCCCAGATTTGCCTGAAAGATTTTTCCCGTACGTTTCCGCAGTCGAGTTCGAGGTAGCCGCAGGGCTGGACCTGTCCGACGTGGGATATGAAGGCGAAGCCGGTGCCGCCGAGGCATCCGCGAGTCATGGCATCGAGGCCGAAGGTTTCGAAATTGATCTCTTTTCCGTCGGCTTTGGCCCTCTGGCGCAGGATGCGGTAGTAATGCGGGGCGCAGGTGGCCTTTAGCTGGAGCGGGACTTTATCTTTTTGCTCGTAGAACCAGTGGAGGGTCTTTTCGTATTTTTCAGGGCTGATCCCCGTTTCGTCGAGGTCTTTTCCGCGCCCCATCGGGACGAGCATGAATATGTGGTGGGCAACCGCGCCGAGAGATACCACCAGTTCGTGAATTTTCGGGAAATCCTCCATGTTGGTCATGGTGATGGTCGTATTAACCTGGAAATCGAGGCCCACCGACTTGGCCGCGGAAATTCCGCGAAGCGCGCCCTCGAAAGCCCCTTTGACCTGGCGGAATGCGTCGTGCGTTTCGGCGCTCGACCCGTCGATGCTTATGCTAATCCGCTCGATGCCCGAATCGACCATCTTTCGGGCGACTTCCGGGGTAAGCAGTGTGCCGTTCGGGGCCATCGTCATGCGGAAACCCTTGGATTTCCCGTACCGGGCGAGTTCGAGAATATCCTTGCGAAGAAGCGGTTCCCCGCCGGTAAGGATTATGATCGGCTTGCCGACTCTCGGCTATTTCGTCCATAACCCGCAGGCACTCGGCTGTCGTGAGTTCCCCTTCGTAGGGTTTGTCCATGGCGGCGGCCCGGCAGTGAACGCAGGCAAGGTTGCAGGTGCGGGTGGTTTCCCAGGCAACCAGGCGAAGGTTTGAGCCAAGCCCGGACCCGGCGGCGGGAGCGCCATGATGGCCGTGGGGCGGGTGGTTTTCTTTGGTTTCGGGATGGTTCGGTTTCATCTTGATTAAACTTCCTTAGCGGTTTTGAATCAGCCGGGCGGCGTCTTTTGCGAAATAGGTAAGGATAAGGTCGGCCCCGGCGCGCGAGATCGATGTCAGGACTTCCATCATCACCCTTTGCTCGTCGATCCAGCCGTTCAGGGCGGCGGCCTTTACCATGGCGTACTCGCCGCTGACGTTGTAGGCCGCGACGGGGCGGTCGAATTCATCTTTAATACGCCTGATTATATCGAGGTAAGGCAAGGCCGGCTTAACCATGACCATGTCGGCGCCTTCCTCTATATCGAGCGAAACCTCGCGCAGGCCCTCTTCGGCGTTGCAGGGATCCATCTGGTAGGCTCGCCTGTCGCCGAACTGGGGCGCCGAATCGGCGGCTTCGCGGAAAGGTCCGTAGAAGCCGGAGCAGTATTTGGCGGAGTAGGCAATAATTGCCGTCTGATCGAAGCCGTTTTCATCCAGCGCGTCGCGGATGGCCGCAACCCGGCCGTCCATCATGTCGGATGGGGCAACCACGTCCGCCCCCGCCCTTGCATGCGAAAGGGCAACCTCGGCAAGAACTTCGAGGGTCGAATCGTTATGCACCTCTTCGCCCTGGAGGAGTCCGCAATGGCCGTGGCTGGTGTACTCGCATAGGCAGACGTCGGTAATTACCACCATTTCCGGAAATTTTTCCTTTATTTCCCTTATGGCAACCTGCACGGGTGCATCATCGGCGTGAGCCTGGCTCCCTATCTCGTCCTTAAATTCAGGAAGGCCGAAGAGCAGCACTCCGGGAATATTCAGCTCTTTTACCTCGCGCATTTCCTTCATGAGCCGGTCGACCGAGAACTGGAAAACTCCCGGCATGGACGGCACTTCATTTTTTACGTCCTTTCCGGGCATCACGAAAAGGGGATATACGAGCTGGTCCACACTGAGCCTCGTTTCGCGCACCATGCGCCGCAAATTCTCGCTCCGCCTGAACCTCCTCGGCCTGTAAACAGGAAAATACATGATCGCTCCTTTGAATAATTCTTCGAATCTCCACGGGAACAGCACGAATTGCCCAATTATAAACCAATCGGACGGCAAGAACCATAGCGGCAGTTGATCCTGGTATTGATAGCATTAACAAAATATCTGGGGAAGGTAGTGCAACGTATTTGTATTGGAATATTGTTGCCGCGGATGCAGATAATGGCAAGAGGGGATTTCGCGGGGTCTGGAGACCGCGCCACAACGGGGTATTGGCGCTGTCGGCGTCTGGCCGAAGGCCGCAGCCGCAGCGCCATATAAGCCGCGTGGGGGATTGGGGGCGCAGCTCCCAAATTTTTGGAATTTCCTATTTGGGCGACAACCCCTGGAGACCCTGCCCAAACCGGGGAGATTTCTCCGCTTTCAGATGCCTCGACAGCTATCAGGAGAAATTCTTGAACCGCTCTCCTTCCTTCACTCCCGCACCGGCTGCCCACTGCGAGGCATCGATTTTGCCGGCGGAATCGGTGCGCACCTTCGAGATCAGGACTTCGCCACCGGGGACTGAGATCCTCAGCCCGCCGTCTGCAATTCCCAAAATTGTGCCGGACGCCGCCCCGGAAGAGCTCTTATCGAAGCGGGCGCCGTAGAAGCGGACCTTTTCGGTTCGAAAAGCGGCGTATGCGCCGGGCTGGGGGTCGCAGCCGCGGATGAGGTTGTATATGTCAGTGCCGCTTTTCTCCCAATCGATTCCGGCAACGGCATCGTTGCAGGGGGGCTCGTAGGTCGCGCCTTCATCGCTCTGGATAATTTTGGGCGCCTTCCCGGACTCGATTAGTTTGACCGAATCGACAATCGCTTCGACGCCCATCGGGAATAGGTAGTCGAAGTAAAGGGACCCAGCGGTATCATGCGGGCCGATAGGAATCTCTTTTTGGAGGAGGATAGGGCCGGTGTCGATGCCCTGGTCGGGCCAGAAGATTGTAAGTCCGGTGCGGGTGTCCCCCATCATTATGGCCCAGTTGATTGCACTTGCCCCACGGTGGCGCGGAAGGATCGAGGGATGATAGCAAATGGCCCCCTGAGTTGCCGCGTTGAAATAGCGAAGCGGGACTATGTCGGTAACGAACGCCAGGACGACCAAATCGGGCTTTAGAGCGGTAAATTCGCTGAACACCTCGTCGCTGCGGTAGGTTTTGGGCTGGAAGACGGGTATCCCGTGCTTAAGGGCGGCTTCCTTTAGCGGGTCCGGCTTTGCGCCCGGCCTTTCCTGAGGAGCATAAGCCGCTACAATTTCTTCCCCCGAATCGAGCAGGGCTTCGAGCGTCTTCGCGCCAAAGGGCGCCTGTCCGATAACCACGATGCGCATCATCTCCTCCTCATGGCTTTGATGATTGTTTTAAGGATCGAGCCCGGCAGCGATTCTCATTACCTGCCGCGGCGCTTGTTCATGCGCGCGGGCGAAGTCACCGTTTCCCGGCTCCAGATATCCTGCCGGACTGTCGCCTCCTCGCGGGTCTGGCACGGATCGTGGCCGCACGCGGGACATTCCGGCCGAATGCAGGGCTCTGCGTGGATCAGGGCTTCCCCCATTCCGGCAACGGAATTTTGAAGCAGGCACTGGATTTCGGAAACTTCCCGGTGAGCGTCCGC
>DBMO01000011.1:725-1265 GCA_002298995.1 Desulfarculales bacterium UBA696 | reverse complement strand
CTTACGGTTTTTTTCTATAATTTTGGCTATCTCGTCAAGCAATTCCGGATCGGATTCGTCCATCAGGTGCGAAAAAGATTGGCGCACCAGTCGGACACCGATAAACAGAATGTTCACCGCGACCAGGCACGCAATAGCACCGTCGAGCCACAGCCAGCCTGTCTGGCGCACCAGCGCGAGTCCGACAAGGACCCCCGCGGAGGTGTAGACATCGGTCATAATATGTCTGCCGTCCGCCGTAATGGCGGCGGAGCGCGTACGCGCTCCGAACCGCACCAGCATTGTACCGAGGATAGCATTGGCTGCCGCGGTTGCAAGCAAAATAAGGAGGCCGTAATCGAGGTTGGGCAGCGGCTGTGGATGCAAAAGTCCCTGGAGCCCCTCCCAGATAATAGCGCCGGCAGCAAGGGTTATCAGAGCCCCCTCGAAGCCTGCCGAAAAATATTCAGCTTTTCCGTGGCCGTAGGGATGGTTGGTATCGGGAGGAATCGAGGCAAGAAAGACGCTCCAGAGCGCAAACGAGCTGGCGACGACGTTTAT
>DBMO01000011.1:0-632 GCA_002298995.1 Desulfarculales bacterium UBA696 | reverse complement strand
GAATACCATCCGATTTTTCCCCTCGCTGAACCGGTCCGGAACAAGCCCGGACCGGTATCCATCGAATTAGTACATGAGCCTTATCATGATATAAGCCACAACATGGCGATCTACAAGGAAAAATCGGAAACGTAGACCAGAGGTGCCGGAACCGTTACGGGGATGGGAGACCGGTAATGCTGCTTTTGCCCAAAAGCGGAATCGAAAGAAAAAGTGTGGGATTGAAAAGAAAGCTCCTCTTCCCTGGCCCCTCCCATCTCTCCGGTCTGTAGACCATCAAGGGAGGGGGATTCGAGGTTCCGGCGTGGTCTCCTCGGGCTGTTGCCCAAATAAGATATTTCGAAAATGTCGAGTTATCGTCGAATGACGCCTCGCGGTTGCAATCAGTGGGTAGCCCGGATTCATATCCGGGTGCGGAGCACAAGCAACTGTCTTGAATGTCAAGGCAACTAAGCTGTTTTCACTTCCCAGAGTCGATTTTTTCTGACCATTGCATTGAGAATGGTCAGAAGCTTTCTCATGCACGCGGTCAGGGCGAGTTTTTTCGACTTACCTGCTTTTAGCAATCTTTGGTAGAAGGAGTTAATTATGGGGTTATGGCTGGAAGCTACAAGCGCTGCCATGTAGAGAGC
>DBMO01000003.1 GCA_002298995.1 Desulfarculales bacterium UBA696 | reverse complement strand
GGAGGATATCCATAATAATAGGGTCTTGGGCTCGGTGGTGGTGGCGGGGGATACCCGTAATAGTATGCCCCCCCCGGCGAATTATAGTAGGGGTCGTTTCTTTCCATTGAATCCTTGATTGCTCCACCGACCAGTCCGGCCGCCCCTCCGATGGCAGCGCCCGTTGCGGGATCGTGGCCGGTTGCGGCACTGACCGCGGCGCCGAGCCCGGCGCCGACAGCACCGCCGCCGAGTACGTTCTGTTCCGTTCTCGACATTCCGGCACAGCCGGTAAGCGCAATCAATAATCCCAACAAGATCAAGGTGGAGCCTATCACTAATTTTCTCATTTGTTTTTCCTCCCTCCTGAGAGTATCCAACAACAGCTATAAAGAAAATCGGCATTGATGTCAACGAATTGAATAGTAGCAATTTTCGTGCGCACAATTGTACATTTATTCAATAGAGTAGCCTTCCCTCCTGGTCTATAATCATGCGGCATTTAATTCACGGGTGTGCAATGATCGATTTTGAAAAGACCAAAGAGCAGCTGATATCGGAACTGGCGGAATTGCGTGCGAGTCTCGCAAAGCTCGAAGTTTTGCGAGATGAACACAAGAGGGTGGAGGAGGCTCTCAGGGAAAGCGAGGAGCGTTTTCGCTTCATGGCGGAAACAACCGGGGAGGCTTTGTACCGGCTGAAATATTCTTCCATGAAATACGACTACATGAGCCCTTCAATAGAGAAACTGACGGGATATTCACCGCAGGAGGTCGAGGCATTCGGCTTGTCGAACCTCATAATCAGCATCGAAGACATCGGGAAAAAGAAACTCTCGTCGACGGCCATCCAGAAGATCCGGGAGGAGGGAAAAACCGGCGAGTACCGGGCCGACTACCTGATCCGGACCAAAACCGGCGGTTTCGTCTGGCTTGGGGACCATTCGTTTCCCTGGCTCGATAAATCCGGTGCCATAATAGGTTCAGTGGGCATCCTCAGTGACATAACCGAACGAAAGCAGATGGAGGCGAAGCTCCAGGAAATGAACCGGGAACTGAAGCGCATTGCAACCCTGGACGGTTTGACCCAGGTTGCAAATCGTCGAAGGTTTGACGAATTCCTTGACCTGGAGTGGAAACGCGCAATGCGCGAGGGATCTCCTGTTTCATTGATTCTGATCGATATCGATCATTTCAAGCTCTTCAACGATACCTACGGGCACCAAGCCGGAGATGACTGCCTCAAAGCGGTTGCCAAGGCCATGAGAGGCTGCGTCAAGCGGCCCATGGACCTGGTCGCCCGCTACGGCGGAGAGGAATTCGCGGTTGTGTTGCCGAACACGGATGAAAAAGGCGCCTTCTTCATTGCACAACTCGCGGGGATGGAGGTCAGAAAGCTTGGAATTCCCCACTCCAGATCAACCGAGAGTTCATGTGTTACCATAAGTTGCGGGGTCTCCACCATCTCGCCCGGCCGGGGGAGTTCGTCAGAAGAACTTGTTTCTCGTGCCGACGAGGCCCTTTATGCAGCCAAGGACCGGGGGAGAAACCAGGTCGTTCTCAACACCTGGAGTAATTTTGAAGAAAAATGAAGAGGATAGGGATCGAGCCTTCTATAAAGCCCCTGTCCTCCGCCTACGGCCCGCAGACGCCGCAGCGCTTGCAGTTGCCGCCCGGCGCGCATTCGGGGCTTGTTTTTTCCTGGACGGCCCTCATGTGCTCGTCGAAGAGGAACTTGCGGTCGATGCCGTGATCAATCACCTCCCACGGAAATTTTTCGTCCACTCCTCGCTCGCGCATAACCCAGAAATCGGGGTTAAGGGGGCTCTCGCGCATTGCCTTGCCCCAGGAAAGCCCGTCGAGCGCCACTTTCGAGATGAAGGAGGCGACCCTTCTGTCGCCCCTTGAAAGGAGCGCCTGGACGTAGGCCCACTTGGGAAGGTCGAAATGCACCCGCACGTTGGGAACTTTTCTTAGAGCCTTTTGAATCCAGCCGGCTTTCTCCTTGAGTTCGCGGACGCCGGCGAAGGGCGTCCACTGAAACGGGGTAAAGGGCTTGGGTACGAATGAATTCACGCTCAGTGTGATGTCGCCAAGGCGCGACTTGCCGCGGCTGGCGCTCAGAACGTGGTGGCGAATGCTCTTGGCAAGCTCGACTATCGCCTCCAGATCTTCCGGTGTCTCGGTGGGAAGGCCGATCATGAAATAAAGCTTTATGTTCATGATCCCTTTTTGGGTAAGAATCTCGGCCGCCCGTAGAATCTGCTCTTCTGTTAGATTTTTATTTATGACCCGGCGCAGCCTCTCCGACCCGGCTTCAGGGGCGATTGCAACGGCCTGGTGGCGGCTGGATTCAAGCGCTGAAATGATCTCGGGAGTAAGCGTATCTGCCCGAAGCGACGAAAAGGAGAGCGATCCGCCCTGGTCAAGTATCGATTTGCACAGGAGGTTTATTTCGGGATGATCCGACACGGCGGCGCTAACCAGTCCGATTCTATCTGAATCCGGGATGTTTTCCGCGCTGATATCGAGCAGATCGCTTGCGCGGTTGTAGCGAACGGGGCGGTAGACGAACCCGGCCGCGCAGAAGCGGCATCCCCGGCCGCATCCCCTCCCGATCTCGAGAAGGACTACGTTGCTAAATTCCGTATCCGGCGTAAGTACTGCCGTCCTGCAAGGAGTTGAAGCGGTAAGGTCGGCTCGTCTGTAGAATATTTTCTCAGGAAGGCCGCTTCCACCTATGGGCAGGATCGAAGCAAGCGTACCATCAGGATTGTATGAAGCATCATAAAAGGATGGAACGTATATTCCCGGAACCGACTTTCCCAATTCCTTAAGGATTTCGGGACGCGCGGCGGAGGTGTTCTCATGTTCTTTCCAGAAATCGATGAAATCGGGGACGATTGCCTCGGCTTCCCCGGCGAAAATGAAATCGAGAAAGGGCGCCATTGGTTCAGGATTGAGGAAGAGGGCCACCCCACCGCCGCAGACCAGCGGATGATTTGGACCGCGCTCAACGGAGTTTGGCGGAATCCCCGCGAGGCGAAGCATATCTAGAACGTTGGTGTAATCATTTTCGTAAGGGACTGAGAACGCAACCAGGTGGAAATCGAGAAGCGGCTTTTGAGACTCGACCGAGAGAAGGTTTCCGGCGGAATCTCCGAGAAGCTCCAACTCGTCCGGGTCGGGGTAGAAGACCCGTTCACAGACGATATTTTCAAACCGGTTCAGCGCCTCATAGACAAACTGGAAGCCAAGGTTTGACATCCCCACCGAGTACCGGTTTGGGAAAGCCAAGGCTATGCGGATCTTTCCGCCCCAGTCCTTTAGGACTGTCCCGGTTTCCTTTTCAAGACGACTTTGCTGGCGCTGCTTCAGTTTCCAAAGCATCTAAAATTCCGGGCAAATTTTTGAGGTGCTCCGGCATCAAATCGGGCCGGAAGAAAGTCTTCGCCAAGGTTGTTTGGGCGACGTCTCACACTTGGCTGCAAGTGCATTAGTTTACTCGTAATTTTTGGCATACTTAAATAATATAATGGAAAGCTCGGAAGAAATCGTATCGAATTGAAATAAAGCGCCTTTAGTTGTAATGGGAATAATCCTTTCGGCTATGGCGTCTTGGAACACAAGCTGGTATGTAGGCGCATTCGAGCGGGAGCGAAACCAAAGCCAATTTTTGACAATTCTAAATTCCGGAACGGTGCTCGAAGATGGAAAAATCTGATTCTCGTGTCGGAAGATATATATTCCTGCTGACCCGCCTGGCGCTCGGCGGCATTTTTATAGCGGCCAGCATCGACAAAATCGCCCATCCCGCCGAATTCGCAAAGATCGTGCACAACTACCTTATCCTTCCGGACAGTGCGGTAAACACCGTTGCGATGGTTCTTCCCTGGCTGGAGGCCGTGGCGGGCACGCTCCTTATTTTCGGAATCTGGCTACCCGGTGCGGTTTTAGTCGCAAACGCGCTCCTTTTCACCTTCTTCGCTGCCCTAATGTACAACCTGGCAAGAGGCCTGAATATCCACTGCGGCTGTTTTTCCACAACGACTTCGGCCGCTCCGCAAACGTCATGGTACATAATCCGGGATTCTTTTTTCCTTATCCTTGGACTGGCACTCGCGGTGCAGGTTTTTCGGGGAAAACAGGGCCGTTGAAAAGACGGTTAAATCATTCCTCCGCGACTTTTCTGACCCAGTGAGACGGCCTCCTGCTCAAATCTGTAGCTTTCTTCGATGCGCCATGTTCTAAAAAAGCGGTGAATTAAATATTCTGGAAATAATTTATAGCTGTTGGCATAAGGTGATAAATACCTGGCAGCACACCTTGAACGGGACCGGCGCACATGATTGAAAAAACTTTGCTGAGTGAGTTCCAAAGAGTATTGGGCAGAGAAAACGTCTTCCATGAAGAGGCCGACCGGCTCTCCTACTCCTACGATGCGGCCGTTCTGGACCAGGTGCTCCCGGCACTTGCCCTGAGGCCGCTATCAAGTGAGGCGCTGGGACAGGCAATCCGGCTCTGCAACGAAAACAGCCTTCCCCTGACCGTTCGCGGCGCGGGGACCAACCTCAGCGGAGGCACTATCCCAAATGAGGGGGGCGTGGTCATCCTCACCACTGCGTTGAACCGGATCGTCGAGATAAACGAGGGCGACCTGTACGCGATCGTTCAACCCGGAGTGGTGACCGCCAAATTTGCCGCCGAGGTCGAGGCAAAGGGCCTTTTTTATCCGCCAGATCCCGGCAGCCAGGCAGTCTCGACCATTGGGGGTAACGTAGCCGAGAATGCGGGCGGGCTGCGCGGTTTGAGGTACGGGGTAACCAGGGACTATGTAATGGGCCTCGAATTCTTCGATTCAAACGGCGAACTGGTAAAAGCGGGCGCCCGCACGGTCAAGTGCGTCACGGGCTACAACCTGGGAGGCCTCCTGGTGGGATCGGAAGGCACTCTGGGTGTTTTCAACCGGATAATCCTTAAGCTCATCCCCATGCCTGCCGCCAAGAAAGCGATGATGGCGATCTTTGACGACGTCCCGAAGGCATCTGAAACGGTTGCTGCGATTATCGCCAACCGCATCGTGCCCGTCACGCTGGAATTCATGGACAACTTCACCATACGGGCAGTAGAGGACTTCAGCCATGTAGGGCTTCCAACAGATGCCGCCGCCCTGCTTTTGATCGAAGTTGACGGGCACCCCGTCCAGGTGGCCGATGACGCGCTCAGGGTGGAGGAACTGTGCCGCCGGATGGGCGCCATGGAGGTGCGGGTGGCGGAAACCGCCCAGGAGCGCGACAAGGTGTGGGAGGCAAGGCGGGCCGCGCTTTCAGCCCTTTCGAGGATCAGGCCGACTACCGTTTTGGAAGACGCGACGGTCCCCAGGAGCAAAATCCCGGAGATGATCGCCGGCATAGAAGGCATTGCCAGGAAATTCGACCTCAAGATCGGGACTTTCGGACACGCAGGCGATGGAAATCTTCATCCCACCATACTTACCGACCGCCGCAATGCCGAGGAATGGGCGAGGGTCGAGCATGCAATCGACTCCATTTTTGAAAAGGCCCTGGAACTTGGCGGGACCCTCTCGGGGGAGCATGGAATAGGGACCGCGAAATCCCGTTTTCTGGAAAAAGAAGTCGGCAGGGGCACAATTGCCTACTCACGGCGTATAAAGGCAGCTCTCGATCCGAAAAACATCCTGAACCCCGGTAAAATCATAGGAGGCTGAGGCTGACCGATGTACGACCTCAAAAAACTGGCAAAACTCGTACAGCAGCTCGAAGACCAACTCATCACCTGCATGCGCTGCGGGATGTGCCAGTCGGTCTGCCCGGTTTTCGCCGAAACGGGGCGCGAGAGCGATGTGGCCCGCGGGAAGCTCGCGCTGCTGGACGCTTTGATCAAGGAGCTTTTCACCGAGCCCGGGGGAGTAAACGAGCGCCTCAATCACTGCCTCCTTTGCGGATCATGTGCGGCAAACTGTCCCAGCGGCGTCAAAGTGCTGGATATATTTATAAAAGCGCGGGTCATTCTTACCGGATACATGGGGCTGAGCCCCGCCAAGCGGCTGATTTTCCGGGGCATTCTGTCACAACCGCGTTTTTTCGACCGCCTCCTGGAGCTGGGGGCGAGCTTTCAGAAGGCCTTTATCAAATCAGCCGACCAGTTTCTCGGGACCTCCTGCGCCCGGCTCTCGTTTCCATTGGCGAACCGCCACTTCAAAGCCCTTGCTCCCGTTCCATTTCATAATCTGGTGGATGCCATAGACTCGGCAGGAAAATCCGGGATCAAAGTCGGCTTTTTTACCGGCTGTGTAATCGACAAGATCTTTCCGGAAGTCGGCCAGGCAGTCGTCCGTAGCCTCAATCATCACGGGACCGGGATTTTCCTTCCCCAAGATCAGGGATGCTGCGGAATCCCGGCGCTTTCCTCGGGCGATTCGGCCGCCTTCTCCCGGCTGGTCAGGCACAATCTCGAAATCTTCTCGGCCCAAAAACTTGATTATCTTGTCACCGCCTGCGCTACATGCACCTCAACTATCAAGAAGCTGTGGCCCATGATGGCGCCTGATTTCAGCGAAGAGGAACAGGCCCAAATTCAGGCGATCGCCGAGAAGACCATGGATATCAGTCAGTTTCTGATAGATGTTGCAGGCGTGGATAAGGTCTCGGTCACTCCGGGGAATGAGGCAACGACCATCACCTACCACGACCCCTGCCACCTCAAAAAATCTCTGGGTATTTCAGAGCAGCCAAGAAAGCTCATTTCGGCCAATCCTAACTGCCATCTCAAGGAAATGGCAGAAGCCGACCGATGCTGCGGCTGCGGCGGGAGTTTCAACCTCAAGCACTACGAAATCTCGGCGTCTATTGGCAAACGAAAGCGAGACAACATAGTCGCCACAGACTGTTCAACAGTCGCGACCAGCTGCCCCGCCTGCATGCTTCAGATAAACGATATGCTCTCGCAAGAGGGGGATCGTATCCAGGTAAGGCATGTCATCGAAATCTATGCGGATTCACTATGAATCCGCCGGAAGCGTTCTTTGTTCTCACCAAGTTAACTCGATAGGAACGTTTTTAACTTCCCTCTTGCCGAAGGCACGGGCAACAAAAATCCGTTGCCCGTGTCTCCCGCGTCACCCATGAAGCATGTAATCGAAATCTATGCGGATTCATAAATCGAAGGACTATCGATGGCGTGGAGAGTTTAATTCCTTAAACTATTTAAATTCCCCAATTGATCAATTCCCCAAATCCTCAATCCCAAAATCTATTCCTGATCCTCCATGGAATCATAAAAATCCATGCAAATGCGGTAGTCGTTTTCGGCGCTGAGGGTAACCTTGGCGTTGGGGTATCTTTTCTTGAAAACGTGCAGCATGGCGCCATTTTCTTTCAAGACCGATGCAAAAAATCTCTTGTATCCATTTTCCATCGCAATCTTTTCAAGCACCTCCAGCAAGTAGGAAGCGATACCCAGTCCCTGAAAGTCCTCGTTTATCACGAAGGCCACTTCGGCGTCGTGGTCTTCCTCTCCCCTCGCGTAGGAGCCGACCGCGATGATTTCTTCGTGCCCGCCGCTCTGATTCAGGCCGATAATGGATAAGTTGTTACGGTAATCCATACTTGACCATTGGTCCTGAACGACTTCGTGGGTAAAAAGTTCCATGCGGTAGAAGAAACGAAAATAAATGGTCTCGTCCTTCAATGAGTAAAAGAAGTTGCGGTAGGCAAACTCATCGGACGGGAGCAGCGGCCGGAATGAAAGGGTCCTGCCGCCTTTGACTTCCAGCGTGCTTTTGTATTCTTCCAGGAAGAGCAAGTCATCGAGCAGAGGGGGCAGTTGATCGACGAAAATGTAATGCCTCTTTTTGGCCATCTCGATCAATTGCTCGCGGAATTTGGGGTGCGCGATTTGCGCCAGTTCCATGACCCTTTGATAGATGCTCTTTCCCGACAGGTGGGCAATGCCGTATTCGGTTACAACGTAGTTGATGTCGCCCCGTGTTGTGGCAACACCCGCGCCTTCGCTAAGGTGCGGAACGATTCGGGAAACTTCCCCGTCATTGGCTGTGGACGGAAAGGCGATAATGGAAAAGCCGCCATGCGACATCGCACTGCCGTGCAGGAAATCGACCTGATCGCCGATCCCGCCATAAAACAGGTATCCGAGGGAATCCGTACAGACCTGCCCGGTCAAATCCACCTCAAGCGCCGAGCTTATGGAAATCAGGTTATCATTTCGAGCAATGACCGTGGGATTGCTGACAAATTCCGAGGTGCGGAAGTAAAACATGGGATTGTTATCGACGTAATCATATATCTTTTCAGTGCCCATCACCATCGAGGCTACTATTCTTCCGGGAAGAAGCGTCTTTTTCCTGTTGGTAATGACATTTTGCTCGATCAGCGGGATGAAAGCGTCGGTGATGAGCTGGGTATGGATACCCAGGTCCTTTTTCTTGTCCAGGTATTTCAATATGGTATGAGGCAGGGATCCGAAGCCTATTTGAAGCGTGGATCCGTCATCCACCAACTGCGAGACGAAGTGCCCTATCCTTCTTGCAATATCGACATCTTTGAATTCGGGAAACCATCGCTGCAGCGGCTCGTCGCATTCTACCAGGTAATCGATTTCCTTTACGTGAACGAATGTGTCGCCCATCGTTCTAGGCATTTTGGAGTTGACCTGCGCGATGACCACGCCGGCATTTGCGATGGCGGATTTCGTCACGTCGACCGATATGCCCAGGCTGCAGTACCCAAACTCATCGGGGGGACTGACCTGGATCATGGCGACATCGATGCCGAGGGTCTTGCTGTCGAAAAGCTGTGGTATCCGGGAAATGTAGCTCGGGATGTAGTCGATTTTACCCTCGAACGCCGCCTTGCGCATTGCCAGGCTGATAAGAAAGAGTTTGAGCGAAAATCGTTTCAGGAAAGATTCATCGTTTACATACCTGCCGAGTGTCCCGGAAAGCATCTGATAGACCATTATGTCGTGCAGGTCAGGATTGGCGACCATTTCCCTGATGAGATACCGAGGCTCACCACAACCTGTGCCGAGGAATACGCGGCTGCCTATTCTTATTTTGGAAATTGCCTCTTCGGCGGTCACGACTTTTTCAGAATGAAAACGATGCGGGCTCATGGACACTCCTTGGGCTCGCTACACCCTCGGTGGAATCGGGCGAAGTCGGCCGATTGAAAGACGTCAATCAAGGTGAGCTCTCTTTTATCAATAACTATTAACTTGATCGGCTCTCAATGTCACCTTATTATACCCTACACACTGAAGGAATGGCACCGTACCGACTCGACGCCTCTCTAATGTGGGGTATTCTACAGGATCGACTTCCTCAAGTTCCCGTTCCTTGCTGCGAGCAAGCAAAATTAGACTTATCGGCGAGCGAATATTCGAAGCGGCCCCACTAGAATTTTGAATCCAAAGCAACTGTCTTGCGACAGGGAACTCGGCATCACTTAGTTTAATCCTAAATAGTATAACATGAATGGAAGTAAATGACAGGATCATAAGCGACAAAAATGCTCAACAGACCGGCTTTTCCGGGAATGAGGGGGATCAGATGGCCCACGGCATCCGTGAAAAGATAAACTTCACCTTTCAAAGTGATGGACTAAACCTGCAAGGGTTCATGGCTCTGCCCGAAGCGAGCCTGCAGCGCCTCCCCTCGGTACAGATCCATCATGGCGGCGGTGGATACAGCACGGTCTACGAGCACATGGCGGAAGAGATGGCAAGACAGGGATTTGTCGGCATCACGATGATCCACCGCGGATACCCCGGCTCGGAAGGAGAGATGGAATACGGCAAAGGGGAGATCGCCGACATCGGAAACCTGACAGAGATCATAATGGCCAGGCCGTTTATCGATCAGGCCAGAATGGGCATCATGGGTTACTCGCGGGGCGCGCTCAACGCCTTGCTCGCACTGGAGCGCTACTCCTTTTTCAGCGCCGGCGTGCTGTGGAGCACCCCGGTTGATATGATCGACCACGTCGGGGTAAATCCCTGGATAGCCGAGATGGTTGGCGGATCTCCGGAAGAAGTTCCGCGGGAATACCATATCCGGTCGTCAATTAATTTTGTTGATGATATAAACTGCCCGGTGTTGCTGATTCACGGCGAGGTGGACGATGTAATTCCGGTGCGCCACACCGTGCGCCTGGCAAAGGCCCTGAAAAAGTTACATAAGTCTTTTGAACTAAAGCTGTTTCCAGGTGAAGGACACGTCTGGTCACAGCGCGGGTTCGAAACCAACTGGCGGCTGACAGTCGATTTTTTCCGCAGGCAATTCCAATCCTGACGCGCAATCTTGCTGAGCACTATCCAGATCCTGAACCTGGCCTCTCCAAGCTGAAGTTCCCACCGACTGCCATAATCCGTTCACCGCGGAGGGCGCTGAGAAAACCCATATAAAGAATGACCACGATATCAGCGTTATCGAAAAAACACAGAATATAGGGAGGCGGATTCATGGAAAAAAGCCAAACGATTGCTTTGTGCCGGAGGTATATCTCGGAGAAGGCCACGGTTGTTCCTGAGCACGAATGCAAGGGCATTCTGCGAAAATACGGTTTAACAACACCCGGCGGTGCATTCGTTGAAACAGCAGAAGAGGCGGTCCGGGTGGCGGATGCGCTGGGGTATCCGGTCGTTCTTAAGGCTGTCTCCTCGAAGATGCTGCACAAAACGGAGCTGGGCGGAGTCTTTCTGAATGTTGTCTCTGCCTCTGGGGTGAGGGCAACTTTCGAGCAGATGCAGGCCGGTTTTCGTAGCCGCAATGAAGAATTGCAGGGCATCCTGGTGGAAGAAATGGTGCGAAGCGGGGCTGAGTTCATAGTCGGCCTCCAGGACGATCCCAACTTCGGTCCGGTGATCATGCTGGGCTCCGGAGGCGTTCTCATCGATATTCTCGATGACGTTACGTTCAGGATGCTGCCGGTGAACCGCGAGGACGTCCAGGAGATGGTCGAAGAGCTGAGAGGCAGGCTTTTCCTGAGAGGATATCGCGGCCATCCTGCCTTGAATGAGGAGGCCTTCATCGAAGCAGTCCTCAATGTCGGCAGGCTTGGCATGGATGCCGCCGGTCTTTACGAATCAATGGATTTTAATCCGCTCGTAGTCACCTCGGAAGGCGCGGTCGCCGTTGATGCCAAGATCGTTTTGCCTCGGGATAGAGAGATTTGCGGCATCAGCGGGGCTCAACCCGATACCCGCAATCTGGACAAGTTCTTTTCCCCCCGAACCGTGGCCCTTATCGGGGCATCCACCACTCCGGACAAAATCGGCTACGTGGTGGCGGACAGCCTGATCAACCATGACTATGCTGGAAAGGTTTATCCCATAACACGCGGCGGCAGGGAAATCTTCGGGCTGAGGAGCTATGAGAATCTGAGCGACCTGCCCGAGAAGGTGGACCTGGCTGTAGTGGTCGTCGGATTGCCGCTGGTGCCCGATATTTTAAAGCAGTGCAAAGAACAGGAGATCCCGGCGGTCCTGATAATTTCCGGTGGAGGCAAGGAACTCGGCGGCGAGCAGGCCGATCTCGAAAAAGAGATTCACCGGAAGGCCCGTGAATACGGCATACGGGTCATCGGCCCCAACTGCATCGGATGTTTCAATGCCGAAAACCGCTTCGATGCCTTTTTTCAAACTCATGAGCGCATGGTGCGCCCATGCATGGGAAACATCGCCTTTACCACCCAGAGCGGGACCTACGGTTGCAGTTTCCTGGAAGAATTCGAACACCTTGGCGTGAGCAAAATGATCTCGTATGGCAACCGGGTCGATGTGGACGAGGCTGATATGATCGCTTATTTGGCGAAGGACCCCACCACGCGGGCACTTGCCGCTTATGTGGAGGGAATCGGCGACGGACGAAAGTTCATAGCAGCCGCCCGGGAGGCGATACTTTCCAGCAGGAAGCCAATCGTGCTCTACAAATCGGGCCGGACAAAGCGCTCTGCCCTGGCGGCCCAATCCCATACCGGCGCGTACGGCGGCGCCTACAAGGTCTATCAGGGCGCGTTCAAGCAGGCGGGCATTCTAGCTGTTGATTCATACGAGGAACTCACCGCGGCGGCCAAGGCGCTCTCCCTCCAAAATCCTGCAGCCGGAACCGGCATATCGATGATCAGCAACGGCGCCGGCCCTATGGTCAATGCGATTGACCTGTTCGAAAAATATGGACTCGAGCTGGCAAAACCCCTGCCCGCCACCATCCAGAAGATGGAGGATCATTTCCCGCCCTTCTATATATGTAAGAATCCGGTTGACGTAACCGGTTCCGCGACATCCGACGACTACCGCTTCGCCATGGAGTGTCTGCTCGACGATCCTAACGTGCACGTTATCATGAACTGGTTCGTCTTCCAGGACACACCACTCGATGAGGAAATAGTACCCATTTTGGACAGGATTAACTCCATATCGGAAAAGCCAATCCTGTGCGGAGCAATAGGCGGCCCTTACACGGAAAAAATGGCAAAGGCCATCGAAGCCGTGGGCGTACCGGTTTTCAGGACAGCCCATACCTGGATCGCGGCGGCAAACGCCCTGGTTGGATGGGGCAAGGTCCTCAGGCGCAATGCACCCGTGGCGCAATCAACCAGATAGAAGGCCAAGGCCAGGAGAAGGTATTTTTCAAGGCCCCTGGAGATTGCGTGCCCGGCTTGAATGAAAATTCCTGAAGATGCATGTAAATCCGGGTTCCCCTGCAAAAGCATGGGAACCCGGCTGCCAACAAGGACTTTCCTAAAGGTACTTCTGAAGGCAACGCCAAGGCCTATCCGCAGTCGCTTAAAATCAAAACAGGCCTTGCATTTATGATGTGGGATCATTATCGAAAAAACCAGCCACGGATCCTGCGATTCGCCCACTTTCCGCCAAATTATGAGGTACTCCCATGATCAGAGAAGTGGATTTCCTGCTCGTGGGTGGAGGTCCGGCCAGCGCGATTGCCGCGGAAACCCTGCGAGCGGAGGGGGCCAAGGGCTCGATTGTGATGATTGCCGCCGAGCATGCCCTGCCCTACTTCAGGCCTTCACTGTCAAAGCAGTTTCTACTCGGCCAACAGGGCCGCGACAGGCTGGACATCTTCCCTGCAGCTGAATACCAAAGGCAGCAGATCGAGGTCCTGAAAGGCGTCCGCGCACTGGCGCTCGACCCCGGGGATAGGATCCTGCACACGGATTTCGCGGGCACCATCAGGTACGGCAAACTTCTCATAGCGACCGGCTCGCGCCCCAGGCGGCTGGAGGTTCCCGGCGCCGACCTCGCCGGCAGCTATTGCCTGCGCACCGTGGCCGATGCCGAGGCCATCAGAGGAGCGGCCAAAAGGGCGAAACACGCGGTGGTGGTTGGAGGAAATTTCATCGGCATGGAACTCGCCTCATCCCTGTCCCGGATCGGGCTTGCCGTGACTTTGATAGTACGGGCCAGGACGCTTTTCGATATGCTCCCGGCACCGGCAATATCGGAATTTTTCCTAAAGTATTTCCAACGGTGCGGCGTAGAGGTACTTCTTGAAGATGCCGTTTGCGAGTTTCAGGGAGAGGACCGCGTCGAGCGCGTGGCAACCCTTTCCGGCCGCAGTATACCATGCGACCTGGCAGCGCTTGGCATCGGCGTCGACCCTGAAACGGAATTCCTGCACGGCAGTGGGGTTACCGTCGAAGACGGCATCCATGTTGACCACTACATGCAAACAAATCAACCTCATGTCTTCGCGGCCGGAGACGTGGCAAGCTTTATCGATCCGGTCTTTGAAATACGCAGGCGAATCGAGCATTGGGACAACGCCGTCAAGCAGGGGCGCCTGGCGGCCAAAAACATGCTGGGACAGCGGCAGCCCCATGAGGGGATCTCCTACTTCTTCTCGGACGTCTTTGATTTTACTTTCGAGTTTTTCGGCTCGACAGAGGGCATCGACGAGTTGATTGAACGCGGCTCACCGGAGGAAAAATCATTTGCCCTCTTCTGTCTCAAAGACAACGTGCCACGAGCGATCTTCTCGGTCGGACGGCCGGCGGTGGAGACAAAGGCGGCCGAGTCGCTCATCTCCAACCGGGTGAACCTCGAGGCCTTCAAAGACCGTCTGGCCGATAGAGATTTCCCGCTGGAAAAAATCCCCGCGCAAACCGTGCTGGTCCTGCAGGGAGGCGGGGCTTTAGGGGCCTTCGAGTGCGGAGTGGTAAAGGCCCTGGATGAATTCCTTATAGTCCCGGACGTCGTCGCCGGGGTATCCATCGGGGCATTTAACGGCGCCATCATCGCCTCCAATCCCAAACACGCATCTTCGGCGCTCGAGTCATTCTGGAAGGACCTTGCCCTCAATACTCCACAAATTCCGGATGAAGGTTTGCGGCAGGCCCTCTCGGCATGGCACGCTGTTATTTTTGGTTCTCCAAAGTTTTTCAGGCCGCGCTGGCTTATGCCGCCATGGCGCCCAGCCGACCTGCCCGCAAACTGGACCAGCTTCTATGATACTTCCCCAGTCAAAGAGCTTCTTCGAAAGTATGTCGATTTTCCCGCGCTAAAGAAAAGCCCGGTGCGCCTGCTGATAAGCGCGGTGGATGTCGAAACGGCGGAACTGGTGACTTTCGACAGCCGCTACGACGAACTGACGCCCGATCACATTGTCGCAAGCGGCAGTCTTCCTCCCGGATTCCCATGGACCATTATCGACAATAAAAGCTACTGGGACGGCGGAATAGTGAGCAACTCGCCTCTTGACCAGGTAATCGAGCGCTGCGGCGCAACAAACAAGCGCGTCTTCATAATAGACCTCTATCCCAACATGAGCCCATTGCCTAAAAGCCTCATGGGCGTAATGGCACGCCGTGACGAAATTGCTTACTCAGAGAGGCTCAATAAAGATGTGCGTACGGGGGAACTCATACGTGATTTCCGCGGCCTGATAAATGAGATGCTGAGTTCGATGGACCCCATGGCCGCCGGGCAGATCAGGCAAAGACCACGCTACATCAAGCTCATGGGGGACCTGTCCCCCATGACCATAACCAGAATTATCCATGACGACAAAGATGGGGGGCTTGCCTCAAAAGATTTTGACTTCTCCGTGAAGACCGTGGAAGCGCACAAAAGGGCCGGCTATCAAATGGCCAGGAAGGAACTCGAAAAAATTGAAGTTTCCTCGGAGCACGGGGAAAAACCTGCCCAGCCTCGGCTGGCCATGCGCTAGCGTTCAATACATATTGAAAGGGGATGAAAAATGGATTCGGCGGAAAAGAAAAAGCTCTACGACGTAGCGGTTGCCGGATTGGGCCCGGCGGGACTTTCCGCGCTTGTCTATCTGCTTGAAGCTCACCTCAATGTGATCGCCGTAGGCCCTGAAGTCGGGGGCCAGATAAATAATACTCCCGAGATCACCAACTGGCCTTTTATCCCGACCCTTTCGGGTGAAGCGTTCCAGAAGGCAATGCTGGGATTCTTTGAAAACCTGGCCCTAAAATTCCCCGAATACCTCACCACGGTAACGGGTTCCATAAGTTCCGCGGAAGAAGCGACAGGCAATCTCTACAAGGTCACCGCCGAGACCGGCGATGGGAGCGCAGTGTTTTTCACCAGGGCCCTCATTATTGCGACGGGAGCGGCACGGAAAAATCTCCTCGTCCCCGGCGCGGAAGAGCTGCAAGGCAGGGGAATTGCGTTTTGCGGAACCTGCGATGCCCCGTTTTTCAAAGACGAAACCGTTGCGGTTGTCGGCGGAGGCAATACGGCGCTGGAGAATATTCTTACCCTCACCAAGTACGCCAGGGAGGTGGTCGCCGTGATCGTCACCGAGGATTTCACGGGCAACCCGGATCTAAAGCAGCGGGTTACAAACCTTCCCCATGTGAGGATCATCAGAAACACGGAGGTAGTCGAAGTCATCGGCAGCGCTTCGGTAACGGGTATAAGGTTAAGGGATTTGAAAACCGGCAGGGACTGGATGGAACCGGTCGAGGGCGTATTCCCAAGCATAGGAGCAACGGTCAATTCACAGCCGTTCGCCAACCTTGTGGAAACGAATAAATTCGGTGAAATTACGGTTGGACTCCTCGGCACGACGTCCTCCCCTGGAGTTTGGGCGGTTGGGGACGTGACTAACCTTCCTTTCAAGCAGATCGGCATTTCCACGGGACAGGGGATAACGGCGGCGCTCGGCGCCATTGGATACGTTGAATCGCTGCCGCTGGTAAGCCCGTGCGAGGAATGCGCTGAAGCAAGCGAGAGCTTCAGGGAGAAAATCCTGACCAAACAAAAAGAGGAGGAAGAGCTGGCCTATCCCGATGTTTCGGATGAGCAGTTTTTCCAGGAAATCCTCACCAGCGCAACAGATACGCTTCTCATGGTCAGGATCGAAGGCTGCGGCGATTGCAAGGCCGCTCGGCCCCACTTCTTCGAAGCGCAGGCAAAAAATCCCTCGATGCGCTTCATCACCATAGAGTGGGAGAAAAATCCCGAGGCCATGAACTGGTTGAATGAACAAGAGAAGGTCAGGGCCGCCCCAACATTCGTAAAGATACACTCCGGCGTCGAAGTCGGCAGGAAAGTGGATATGGAGCGGCCAAAGGAAATGATCGAAGCCCTGACCTCCACAGAGCCTTCGGAGCCGCGAAAATTGGGTTAAACTTTGAAATACATATGCCTGTGTGAACGCGCCTCGCCAGTTCCTGGCATTGCGCGAGGAGGCATTTTGCGTGAAAGACAAGGGGGAACGGCCATGCGTCACCAATTTGTGGCGGAGCGTGAGGAGAGTTTGCTTCTGGTTATCGATATGCAGCAGGCTATGCTCAAGGTAGTTGACCAATGGAAGGAAACCGCCGCCAGGATAGGCCAGCTGATCGAGGCCGCAAAGATTTTAGATGTCCCGATATTGGTTACGGAACAATACAAGAAGGGACTTGGCCCAACAATCCCCGAAGTCTCGGGGCGTCTCGAACATAATGAATTCTTCCAAAAAGAGCATTTCAGCGCATGTCTGGAGGACGACTTTCTGGAAGTGGTACGGAAGACCAACCGCTCCAAAATCGTGATCACCGGAATGGAGACCCACGTCTGTGTGCTGCAAACCGGCCTCGACCTCATCAGGCACGGCTACGACCTGCACCTGGTCAGGAACGCCGTCGCATCCAGATCCAGGGAAGACTGGGGGACCGCGGTAGAGCTCTTTCGAGATGCCGGGGCAGTTATCAGCTCAACCGAAATAGTGATCTTTCAGTGGGCTCGGCGCTCCAATACGAAGGAATTCAGAGAACTCCTGCCGATAGTAAAATAGATGCCGGAGCATGGGAATTCAGGCACATGGAATGCTGAACAATGTTATCGCCGAATGACGCCTCGGGGTTCCAGTCAGCGGGTAGCCCGGATATAAATCCGAGCTGTCCATCTATCCCTCATACCTTCTCTAATTTATAGATTGGCGAAACTTTCCATTATGGCAACATGCCCGAGAACCGTGCCCGAAAGATTAGGTTTGCGGCTGCGAGTTGACTACCGGAGATTGACCAAATCGCAAAATCAGTATTCTCACCCAGCCCGAAAGATGTTCTTCTCTACTTTCGAACTCGGACATGGATTATTCTGGCCGCCCGAGCGATTAATTTGCTGTATAATTTAGCTATGACAAAAGATTATTCAGGAGATGATTGCATGATCGGGAAAACCTTGACAGTCGCAGTTCTGGCCATGTTTCTGATGACTTCCCCGTCCTGGGGGTTTGGAGGCGGCGGAGGAGGGGGTGTCGGAGTCCCCTCGCACCTTCTCATGCCCGCCGCGCCGCGAGACGTAAAGGCAACCGCCGGCAACGGCATGGCGACAGTTGATTTCGCGCCCCCCAAAACAGATGGCGGGAAGCCGATATCATACTACACAATCATATCGAGTCCGGGCCGCATCAAGGTCAAAGGGACGAAAAGTCCGGTGGTCGTAAAAGGTCTAACCAACGGAAAAGCATATACATTTACGGTAACCGCCAGCAATTCCGTTGGGACCGGCCAGCCTTCGGCACCTTCCAACTGCGTCACTCCAGTTGAGTGATACACGCGGGCCATTTCGCTGTTGCACCATGAGCCCTTGGCACATTAAAGGGGCTGTGACCCTAAATGCGGGATCAAAAAATATGGCCGGAATGGAGGAAATTCCATCCCCTGGCTGAATGGTCTGGGTGATTGTGCTGGAATCCTTAGACATTTTGGCGCCATTCCCTGACCTCTCCCGTCGATAGGAGGTGGATTTGGTTCGAAACCCCCTTCGGCAACGGCCCCCAAACCTGTGCCCACCGTGCAAGACTAAAATCCAGGATTACTACAGTTGTAGCTATATAGTCAGAAATTACCTTGACAACGTCCAAGGGAGTTGCTACCCAATCATCTACCTTGCGGAACATTGCCGAAGGCGCAAAAATCATGACTGAATAAAAGTTCAGGTGTCAGTTGACCCTGTTATAGTGTAGTGTAAAGAGCTGGTTGGTCCGAGGAGAGATTGCTGAACCGATAAATCTGGAGGGTTTGGCAATCGAAAGAGTGGGTTTCTTTTGAAATAACTTAATGAAAGGGTGCACTATGAAAATGAAATCAGTATGGCTCGCGTTGCTTGTTTTCGTCGTCGGTATATCCATGACTGGTTGTTCTTGTACTCAGAAGCAAGCTGTGGCGGAAGAGGCCCCGCCCGCGATAGTCCAACCGGCTCCTCGTCCTCCTGCACCAATGCCGGCTCCGGCTCCGGCGCCCAAGAAGGACCGGAACTAATTCACCACCGGCGCCCTGCCTCGCTGTTGATAAAACACGAGGCAGGGCTACTTACAGTTATTGCTGGACGAGAGTAACATGCCGTATGGCACGGACGATTTTGCCACAAAGATGCAGTAACACCAGGCCGTGCCTTTTGGCGGCACCTTCATGTAAAGAGGGCCCAAGGAGCGTGCGCTCGTTCGCGGCGATCCTAACCAGAGCCCTTTGCCTCGGCCTGCTGGCGCTCGCTTTTATCCCCCAACAAGTTTCCGGGGCAGAAAAATCCGCGCAATTATCCACCCCAAACCGCTCAACTCCCGCGCGCCAATTTGGAGCTACCGGCTCAACCATCGAGACGCAGTCCGTCGCGTCGCCTCATCCCAGGCGGGCCAACTTCGAACAGGAGCATAAGTCACGGGACGCCCAGAAGGTGGCTGACTGGGTAGTCGACTCAGGCGACAATAGCGGCATGCCTTTCGTGATTGTCGACAAGAAAGATGCAAAGGTCTTCATATTCGATGCCGATGGGCTTCTTCGAGGCGCAGCCCCTGCCCTGCTGGGCTTGTCGAAGGGTGATGACGCCGTCCCCGGCATCGGTGACCGGCCCTTGTCTACCATTCGCCCCGATGAGCGCACCACACCGGCGGGCCGCTTCGTGGCCGCACTGGGCTACAATTTCAACGGGAAGGACGTCCTCTGGGTGGACTACGAAGGCGCCGTTTCCATGCACCGGGTGGTTACAAGCAACCCCAAGGAGCGCCGCCTGGAGCGCCTGGCCACTCCAACACCGCTCGATAACCGTATTTCCTTTGGCTGCATCAATGTCCCGGCAAACTTCTTCGATAAGGTCCTGATCCCGACTCTTACCGGGACGTACTGCGTGGTCTACGTGCTGCCGGAAACCCGGTCCATAAGCGAAACCTTCTCCTCGTTCCATGACATCGGAACAACCACAACCGCCGACATCGAAGAGCCCTCGAAGTTAGGCCCCCACAAAGCCTCCCTTAAACAAAAACTTCAAGGAAATGTTGAAGAACATAAAAGTCGGTGACAATACTGATTAATGCTAGTGGAAGGCCCAGCTGCGCCGCTGCTTTTGTCGCAAGGGTGACATGGCAACGGTTTCTTATTGCCCGTGCCGAAGGCAAGAGGGGCTTGAGGCAAACTGCTGATTAGGTTTGGGACCCCTCTCCCCTCGTGTCATTAGGAACCAGGCAGAGGCCGCCTAGGCCAGCCGCGCGATTGATCCTGTTTTTTCGGACCAAGGCGAAGATTCCCTGGACTTTCCACTATTAAACTATATGCGATATCTTGAAATATTAAGGGATTGATCGAAATCCGAGAGATAATCTTCAGGAGAGTTGAAATCCGCTTTGAGATCTGAAAACGATTTCCTTGACGCTCCGGACTACTTGAATAATGGATTAAAACGACCCCGATAGAACCCGAAGTCGTCTCAATCCGTAAGGTTTAGCAGTCGCGTGGGGGAACTACAGCTACTTCCCTGCTCGCAGGCGTTTCACTGCTTCCGCGGTAAGCGTTTTGCCGCCAATTCCCCAGTCGCCGCTCTTGACTTCCTCAATAATGACGAGCGTCTTTTCTCGCAGGTTTTCGCCCTCGACAGATACAATCGCTTCGGCGACCTTCTCGATCATCCGTTGCTTCTCGTCGTTGGAGAAAACCCCTTCGATCACTTTGATGGTAGCAAGTGGCATCTTGAGCATCTCCTTTCGCGCGTTGAGATAAGTCAATCTTTGATATAGCAAATGATTCCGCGGTTATTTCCATGGAACTCGATGACGCAGTATGGGTCTGTAGGGTTCGCGGTGAGAGCTTGAATTCCCGCATCGTCCTAAGTTGTCAATCTAAGCTAACCTTAAGGCCCTTTCGAGGATGTATCAAGACAGGGTGGACCTCTTTCTGTAAACCATACAGACTGGAGGGATTTTCGAGAAGCTGGAGAGCTTTATTCGGGCTGTTGCCCAAATAAGAAATCTCAAAAATGTGGTGTTATCGCCGAATGACGCCTCGGAATTCCAATCAGTGGGTAGCCCGGATTTATATCGGGCCACCCCTTCTACCCACCATGCCTTCGCCAACTTATGGATTGGCGTGGATTTGCGGAACTTCCCATTGGGCAACTGCCCCTAAAGCTCTGCCCACTCTACGGGAATGGGCTGGTGGCACCCGCTTTCGTCAATTCTCCGCCTTCTCCGCCGTAATAAGCGCCGCCCCGATGGCCCCGGTTATCATGGGTTGTTCGGGGACTTGAATCTTCAGGCCGATTTCCTTTTCCATCATTGCCACCAGGCCGGCGTTCAGGGCTACGCCGCCGGTCATTACGCAGTCGGCTTCGATTCTCATCCGGTGGACCATCGAGCCGATTTTGCCGGCGAGGGTCTGGTTGAGGCCGGCGATTATGTCTTCGCGGGGGGTCCCTTCGGCGACTCTGGAGATGGCCTCGGTTTCAAGGAACACCGCGCAGTTGGTGGTAAATTTCGCCGGCTTGGTGGCCTTTTCGGACAGCTTCCCAAACTGTTCCAGGTCGGTCCTCAGCACTTTGGATATGATCTGCATGATTCGGCCGCTGCCGGTTGCGCATTTGTCGCTTACCAGGCTGTCGGCCACCTTTCCTTTGGGGGTCGTTTTCATGACGCGCGCGGACTGGTTGCCTATTTCGATTACCGTGCGCACCGAGGGCATGAGGTAGTGAACTCCCCGTGTGTGGCAGGAGAGCTCGGTTATCTTGTTGAAGGTTTCGGAGATAAAAGTGACTCCGAGGCCGCATGCGCCGATGTACCTCAATTTAGCCAGCGAAAGTCCGACTTTCTGAAGCGCTTCTTCCAGGACCAGATCGGCGGCCAGGGAGAAGTTGCCGCTGGTTGGCTTCACGTAATAGGAGACCAATTCCCCGTCTTCGAATACGACCGCCTTGGAGTAGGCCGATCCTATATCTAACCCTGCCGTGTATCCCATGATGATGTCACTTTCATGTCGAGGGTTTCTACAACACTATTTCGCTTCCGCGTTTTGGATCGTCGAAAAATGTAACGGCTTCCAACCGCCGCTTGGCCTTTTTCTCCTTCAACTGTTGGGGGGTCAGTTTAGTGGCAGTTTCTCTTGCAATCAGGGCCGCCCCAAGCGCGCCGGTAATCAGCGGTTCGGGAGGCACTACCAGCGGGAACCCGATTCTTTGTTCCAGGGCTCTAACCAGGCCGAGGTTCTTGGCCCCTCCGCCGGTAATGGCCACGTCCTGTTCGATCTTGAGTTTGCCGATCATCGAATGGATGCGGCTGGCGTTTGCCTTGTGGATCCCGGCAAGGATATCTTCGATCGACGCCCCTTCGGAGAGGCGCAAAAGGGCTTCCTGTTCGGCGAATACGGTGCAGAGGCTGCTAATCGAGGCGGGATTTTTCGAGCGCAGGGACATCTCCCCGATATCTTCGAGTTTTACCCCGAGCACGTCGGCAATTTGCTCAAAAAACCTACCTGTCCCGGCGGCGCATTTATCGTTCATGATAAAGTCCACCTGCTTGCCGTCTTTTACCTTGATTCCCTTGGAATCCTGCCCGCCTATGTCGATAATTGTCCGCACGTTCGGAAAGAGGAAATTGATGCCTCTCATGTGGCATGTGATCTCGGTAACCTGCTGATCGGCGAAAGGGACATTGATCCTTCCATACCCTGTGGCGACTATGTATTCGATTTCATTGTAGGAAAGGAAGCAGCTCGCCAGGGCATCATCCATCACCCGAAAAGCAAGCCTGCGGTGCTCCGCGCTGGTCGGGGTCGCCATGCTGGCCAGAATTTCCGTCCCGTTGCTGATGACGATCTTTGTGATGGTTGAACCGATATCTATGCCGGCGACAAACATTCGCAGTCTCCAATGGAGTTGCAGCTAATCGGCGAGGTTTTCCACATTTTCGCCAAAAGGCCTCGATCCCAGTTCATTTTTGTCCGACAGGATCAATTCCGCGGCAAACCCGGCCGCATCGGTTATGAGTTCGCGGCAAAAAAGGGCGTGGTCGCGACAAAGCCACTCGCTCTGCCATTTGGCGGTGAGTTCCCGGCACAAAGTCTGACCATATTTGGCCTTCACCTTGTTGGGAAGCTGGTTGAAGAGCCTGTAGAGGCCGGGCTTTCCGTAGAGCTGCTCTTTGGATTTGATCAGGACCTCTTTGCCTTCGCCCTCCGGCAGGGTACTTCTGCCGTGGGCCGCGCCCACCGCCATTAGCGCTCCCGCAACCGCCCCGCAGGTATCGCCGAAAAGCCCCATACCGCCCCCGAAACCCGTGGCCATTTTTTTCGCCTCCGGAGGAAGCCCGGTATCTATCAGCGACAGAACCGCTTCGGTAACGCACTCGGCACAGTTGTATCCGAGAGAAAAATTCTTTCTGGCACGTTGTCTTACCGACTCAATTATCTCTTCTCTGCTCATCGCCACCTCCGCTGCGTGCTAAGACGATATGGTCTCCGCAAAAGCCTGGAAACGGGTTCGCAGGCTCTCAAGGGACGCGGTCGAGTAGTCCTGCTCGATTACCAGGACTGGAATTCCCAACCCGTTCAGGTAATCCTTTATGACCGGCACTTCATAGCCGTGGATATCGCAGTTCCTGATGATGTTGGCGAATACGCCGTTTACCTTCCAGTGTTTCGCAAAATCTTTCAGGTAGCCGAATCTCAACTCCGAGTCGTGTTCGTAGTTCTTGCCGGAGTCCCTGAAAGTGCGAGGGCACAGCACTTCTTTCAGGTAGTGCTCGGCGATGCCCTGAAGCGGGTTTTCGGTGTCCCGGATATCGTGCCAGAAGGGCCTTGTTCCAATTGCGGTATCTTCTATGACGATGTTGAGGCCGGAGCTTTCGATAAGTTCCGTGAAGGCGGCGTTATCGATTAGCGAGCCCCAGATCATCAGGCGGCTTTTCTTTTCATGGACGTTTTCGCGCTGCTTAATCTCCTGGATCACCTCTTCGAGCAGGAGATTCCCTTCATGGACCGACATGCCCATGGTGGCGATCAGGACCGTCAGCATCTCGGTTCCCGAAATCAGCGGGGGATCCGGCTTGCGCAACGAGTATATTTCACGCACCAGCGCCCTTTGGCGGTTGTGGGCCATGGTGGCATTCCTCAATTCGTCCGGCGTGATGTCCCGCCCGGCAAATTTTTCAAGTTCCTTCTGGAAATATTCCAGCTGTTCGCGGAAGAAATCCACAGCCGCGTCGTGGGCGGTGTGAGGTATATCGAGATGAAAGTTGCATGGGGTCTTTATGTAGTTGGTCCATATAAACGACGTTCTTTCAGCCCCGTCGCAGGCATGCGCTCCAACAAATCCGTCGAAATAATCGTATTTGCCCTTCATGCCCAGGTCGAAAGCACTTCGGCAGAAGATGCACATCACCGGCGGCAGATAGTT
Organism: Desulfarculales bacterium UBA696; assembly: GCA_002298995.1. Lineage (GTDB taxonomy): Bacteria > Desulfobacterota > Syntrophobacteria > Syntrophobacterales > Syntrophobacteraceae > SbD1. The sequence continues at coordinate 33,769 of DBMO01000003.1, read as the reverse complement.
ATCCGCCAACGTGACAGGTTGGTCCATGTCTCCAAGAATTCGGACGGGGATAATATCCAGGGCGGTAAGCAACTCGATTGGCGGATAGCAGCAGAAATAGCCAAATACCTTTTTGCCCTGCTCTTTCAGGCTGCGGGCATACTTGCCGCGATTGTTGTAAATCTCCTGGGCCTTGGCCAGCCCTTTTTTATTATCGGCACTCATGAATATTTCCTCTCTTTCTGTCTACCACGCCATTCCCGCCTGTTTTCTGAGATCTCTGTAGTGGTCCATTGTTTCGACAAAGGCCTCGACTTTCGAAAAACCTTCGTCGGCATTGAAAACGCGCAGGTCTATAATGTCTCCGGGCACTACCACGCCTGGGACCTTGAGTTTCTCTTCCAGTGAATTTCGGGTGTGCATCAGGGTGTAGGTTGCCGGACGGCAGGACATCAGCGGATGGGCGAAAAAGCCGTCAGCCCGATACTCCTTGGCCCACTTCAGATAGGCCGCGTTGAAAAATCCCGGCGACGTATCGAATTCCCTGGCGACTTCGTTGTGTTCCATCCATTTGTGATAAGTTAGGCGCGCAATTATCTCCAACGGATCGGTAACGCCGTCGAGTTCTTCTTCGGGCATGGGGGTGGGTGCGTGATAGTTCCAGCTCTCCATCACCATGGCGATCCCGTATCTTTTCGACAGCTCATCGAAAAAACCGATGGAATGCCACGGGGGAAGCTCCGAGAACATCATCCGGTATTTTTCGTTCGGAATGGCCCCGATACCGTTGTCCACCCTTTCCTTCACCTCGGCATACACTCGCTCATAGAACGAATATGCCTCGGGATCGTCGGGCAGATAGAAATGCGGGATCATGACGGACCAGAAATCCTGCGAGACCATTGGAGAGGGCACGGCGCGCCTCAGCAGATCGACTTGCCAGGCAATGTTGAGCGTCTTCAATGCCTGATCCAGCATTACTTTGAGCTTGTCGTGGTCGAGTTTTCTTTTGAGCAGATTTTCCATAAACGACACGAAATTGCGGAGTTCCTTGACCACAAATCGGAGATTCTTCTCCTTGTTATCCTTCAGGTAGTATTCTTTGACTCCGCTTTGCGGCATTTCCAGGTTCCAGACCGGAACGTCATTTAGATAGCGTCCAAGGGACTGAAACCATTTGTAGCGGGCGTCGCAGGCCGTGCCTGAAGCGAGCAGCAGTACGGGCCTTGCCAGCCCTCCTCCGGGCGCGCCCTCCGGTATCACGTAATTGTTGTCCCTCAAGGATTTCGCAAAACCGAGGCAGTTTCTCGCATAGCCGCAAAGGTTATTGGGAAAGCCCTCGGAATCGGCAATTTCCAGGTAGGGTTCCGCCTGGCGAACAGCAGCGCAAAAGGCGCCGTAGTTTTCCGGATAGACCAGGTGCATCCCCATGGCCTTGGCTATAAAATCACCCTGCCACCAGCTCACCATCGACCACCCGATGGGATGGCCTTCTTCCTGGGCCTTGATGGCGTCGGTTAGCATCTTCTTGCCGAAATAACCGGCCTCCCGGGCGGTCTTCAGGGTTTTTGCGGATTTCATCGTCTTGACAGAATTATCTTTTTCCATGGAAACCTCTCGTTGCCTGTCGAACAGGACCTGTTTTCGCATCCCGCCGAGCAGCATTTGCCGGCCCGGGAAGCCGCCCTTGTTGATTTACTTCGCGCCCATTCGGATAGCCTGATCGAGCCTGATGGTTGTGCCGTTAAAGAGCGGATTTTCGATAAGGTGTTTAACCGTCGCGGCGTATTCCGACGGGCGTCCAAGCCGCTTGGGAAAAGGGATCATCTGGGCCAGGGCCTGCTTGGCCTGTTCGGAAAACCCGGCCATCATGGGCGTATCCATCAGTCCGGGGGCGATGCTGACAACCCGGATCCCGTAATCGGCAAACTCCCTGGCTATGGGCAGCGTCATGCCGACAATGCCGCCCTTGGAGGCGCTGTAAGCTGCCTGGCCGATCTGGCCCTCGAATGCGGCAACCGACGCCGTATTGATGACGACACCCTTTTCCCCGTCAGCATTGGGGACATTGTTGAGCATCTTTTCAGCGGCATTTTTGATTACACTCAGTGTGCCGACCAGGTTGACCTGGATGACCTTGTTGAACAGCTCGATGGGTATAAGTCCTTTTTTGGAGATGATCTTGGCCGGAGTGGCAATTCCCGCGCAATTCAAAGCGATATGGATCGCCCCGAAAGCATCCACGGCCTTGTTTATTGCTGCCTGGACGCTGGCATCATCGGTTACATCCGTTTTGCAGAATATGGTGGAGCTTCCGAGTTCAGCGGCAAGGCGCTTTCCTCTTTCTTCATCCATGTCCAGAATGGCCACCCTGGCGCCATCTTTCACCAGCTGCCGCACCCCGGCCTCGCCCAAACCCGATGCGCCGCCTGTAACCACTGCCGCAGAGCCTCTGATTTCCATGTTTTCCCTCGTATGGTTTTCTTGAAGAAGATTAAATTTCGATTAACGGGCCACGCTCCGTTGAGCCTGAACCGGTTCAAAAGCCAGGTAGGTTTTCTCGGCATCACCTTCGCCGCGATGGAGAAACTTAACCGTCATCGGCGTGCCGACTTTAATCTCGTCCGGCTTCGATGCGAGGCCTTCGAGACGTACGTCGACGCGGGGTCCCTCGTCGAGTTCAACCACCCCGACGAAGTAGGGATTTTTACGGTCATAGCCTTCCGCAATCATGAAAGCGGGACCGATCGAGATGCAGGTAAAAGCAGCCAGTTTGCCCTTTCCGCTCGCCTCCACCCACTGCAGGTCGGATTTGAGGCACTCCGTGCATATCGGCCTCGGAGGAACGAAGACGGCGCTGCACTGATTGCACTTCGACCCCATCAGTTTTTCCTCCGCGAGGAACTGCTGGTATGAAATGTCGCTAAAGGCCCTGTTTCCCATGGCCTATCTCCTTTCAAGAATCGTGAAAGTGCTGGTCCCGCCCGTGCCGCCCAGGTTGTGCGCGGCGCCTATGCGCAGGTCCCTTTTCGGGACTCGCCTTTTTCCGGCTTTGTTTCTCAACTGGTTCCAGACTTCGATCAATTGCGAAACACCAGTTGCGCCTACGGGGTGCCCCTTACACTTGAGACCTCCCGAGGTATTGATCGGCATGGGACCGTCGAGCCGGGTAAGCCCTTCGGAAACAGCTTTGTAGCCTTCACCGGCCTTGAAAAATCCGAGGTCTTCGATGTGAAGGAGTTCGGCCATGGAAAAACAATCGTGAACCTCGGCAAACTGGATGTCCTTCGGGGTCAGACCCGACATGCCGTAGGCTTCTTCCGCAGCCCTTTTGGTCGCCTCAAACGATGTAAGGGTCGGGGCCGAGTTCAATCCCCTGCCGCTTCCCTGGCCGATACCGGCAACGTGGAGCGGATCGTCGGTAAAATTTTTCGCTATTTCTTCGGCAACAAGCAGCATGCAGCTTGCCCCGTCGCTAATGGGGCAGCAGTCGTAGAGGTGCATCGGCCATGCTACGGGCGGATTTGCCCGGGGATCTCGAAGGAAGTCCTTCTCGGTCTGCCATTGGGGCACGGGCCCGCCCTTGGCTTTTGCCTTTTCGATCTTCTGGTTCATCATGTCCCGGATGGTGTAAGGGAACTGGGCTTTTGGATTAAGCGGGGCGTTATTGTGGCTCTTGATGGTTATATCCATGAGGTTTTCATGACTTGCGCCGTACTTGGCGAAGTAGGCCGTGGCAATCGTGCCGAACACCCCAGGAAAGGTAAACCCGACCTGGTTTTCATAAGGGACAGCGGCAAGCGCGAGCCCTTCGGCAACCTGCTCCGTGCTGCACTTGGACATTTCCTCGACGCCCCCCACCAGCACCACATCGTAAAAACCCGAAGCGATGGCGAATACACCTTCGCGGAAAGCCAGAGCGCTTGAAGCGCAGGCGCCCTCGGTACGGGTTGCCGGTATGGGAGTCACGCCGATCAGTTCGGAGAGTATCGGGCCCCAGTGTGATTGATGCATGAAGAAATCGTTCGAAAAATTTCCGACGTAAAGGGCGTCGATGTCAGTCGGGTCCAGCCCCTTGTCTACCGAGGTAAGCAGTTCCTGATAGGCTTCGAAAAACAGATCCTTTGAATCCTTGTCTTTGTACATGCCGAACTTCGACATGCCGGCCCCGACCACGGCAACGCCCCTTCCAAGTTTTCTCCTGTTTTTCATGGTCAATCTCCCTTGGTAAGTCAAAAGAGCGGACGGAATGATTCCCGTAAGCGCCAACTCAAACCGGGCAATTATTGCCCGGGCCGCGGAACGCCCTCCTCCCTTGGCGGGAGGGGTCGGAGAGGGGGTTGTAATACCTTACCCGGGGGACCTTCACCCTCCCCTAACCCCTCCCGTCAAGGGGACCGGACCAGGTCCGCCTTTTCTGATCGCGACTTTAATGAATACTTTGCAGCCTGATTACCGCCGGGAGCGATCATGCTATACTTCGCGGTACTGGCGATAACCACGTCCCTACGAGCCACGAACAGGAGATGCATTTGGCTTTTATCCCTCAAGATTTGGATCGTGTTTCCGGGCATATTGTGCCCCTGGGTTCGCGAAACATCCGCATGTACCTGATCCGGGGAGAATCCCATGCCCTGCTGGGCGGAGGAGTTCCCTGGGTGGTCGAGCGGCTGGAGACCCAGCTCGATCGTCATGGTATCGACCGAAGCCTTATTCGCTTCCTTGTCATATCCCACGTGCATCACGATCATTGCGGCGCCGTCCCCTACCTGTTGAGGCGCTACCCGCATATTGAAGTCGTCGCCTCGGATTACGGCGCGCATCTGCTGGGCAAAAGCGGGCCGGTTGAGCTGATGGCGTCGGTCAACCGAAAGACAATGGAAACGATGGGCCTGCCCCGCGAATACGACGGGATCTCGCTTGATTTTGAATCAGTACCCGTATCGCTTCGAGCAGCTGACGGCGATTTTCTCGATCTCGGCGGCATCACCCTGCATTTCTATTCGACTCCGGGTCACTCCCGCTGCTCGCTCTCGACCTATATACCGGCGCTGGAGGCGCTTTTTCCCGCCGATGCACTGCCGTTTCCGGAAGCCGGAAGCGATAAACTTACCGTCACCGCCAGCCACGATTACGACGACTACATTCGCAGCCTCGAAAAACTCCTGCCGCTTCCGATCAAACTGATCGGGTACGAGCACGGCGGCATGATCACGGGCGAAGATGCCAAAACAATGATTTCAAGGAGCCTTGCCGCCACCCTGCAGCAGAGACAGCGCATCAAAGAGCGATACGACGAGCTGAAAGACCTAGACCGGCTGGTGGATGAGCTGGCCTGGAAATACAGCGCCCTGGAACTCTACAGCATGGTATCTTCGGACACCATGCGGGCCACCATGGCCCGCATGGTCCGAAGCGCCCTGGGAATGGTTTAGATGCTTCTTTCCTGTCCTTCCCAGTAGGGTTTCTTCAAAATCCTCTTCAATATCTTGCCCGTTGCGGTGCGAGGGAATTCCTCTACAAAGTCCACTGAACGCGGGCGCTTGTAGCCCGCAAGATTTTCCTTGCAGTAATCGATGATGTCTTGTTCCGTGAGGACCGCGCCGTCCTTGGGCTTGATGATCGCCTTTACCTCTTCTCCCCACGAAGGATGCGGAATGCCGATGACCGCCACTTCGGAGACCTGGGGCAGCTTTGCGATCACTTCCTCGATCTCGGCGGGATAGACATTCTCGCCGCCGCTGATGATCATGTCGTGCTTGCGGTCGCTCAGGAAGTAGTAGCCTTCCTCGTCAAAGTAGGCCACATCCCCCGCGGTCGCCCATTCACCGTCAATCGACTGTCTGGTTTTCTCGGGGTCCTTGTAGTATCCGATAAAGGCGCTTCGCGCCTTGGCCCACAAAGTGCCCTGCTTACGCGGTTCGGTGATTACCTTGCCTTCCTCGTCCACCAGTTTGATTTCTATGCCGGGGTTGGGTTGTCCGATGCTTCGGATCTTGCGCTCCATGTCCCTGTGGCGCAGGGTTGTGAGAGCGCCTGTTTCGGTGGAACCGTATCCTTCGCTGAAGCGCACGTTTTTGAAAAACTTGAGCGCCTCGGTTTTGGTCGTGGTAAGCAGCGGGGCCGACGAAGATCCAAGGGAGGTCAGCGAATCCAGGCAGTATTTGCTTTTGACCTCCTCGGGAAGCTCCAGTATTCGGGTGATCATCGTCGGGACCATCGAACTGGTGGTAACCTTCCATTGGTCGATCAATTGCAGGACATTTTCCGGATCGAATTTCCCGGAGGGCAGGATAACATTGGTCCCCCCCACCCAGAGGGTGATCAGGGTCGCCCAGACGCTGTTGGAGTGGCATATCGGGATGATTGCCAGAAATACACGGTCGTCGAGTTTGATATATTCTTTGCCGGTAGTGCGCACAAAAACGTTTTTGATGATATCAAGGGTCCCGCGCGCCGTGTTCATGGCTCCCTTGGGAAAACCGGTTGTCCCGGAAGTGTAGCCAAAGTAAAATATGTCCTCTTCACACTGGTCCACTTTGGTGGGCTCGAAGTCGGGCTGAGCGGCGATGAAGTCTTCATAATTCATGAACCCTTCCGGCGTTTTATCTTTGGGCCCGATAATGATGATATTCTCGCGCTTTACCTGGGGAATTTTGTCGAGATTAAGCTGGTGGAACAGTTCGACGCCCACGAAAAGGCCCATGGAGTCGGAGTTATTGATGACGTATTCCATTTCGGAGGGGACCAGGCGAAAGTTGACCGGAACCGAAACGAGGGCAGCCCGCGCCAGGCCGTGATAGATCTCCAAAAATTCAATGTTGTTGTACATTATGATGGAGACTTTATCCTGCCGTTTGAATCCTTTTCCCAGAACCGCGTGGGAGAGTTGATTAGCCCTCCTGTTAAGCTGACCGTAAGTTACTTGCTTCTCCTCGAAAACCGCAGCGACTTTGTTGGGAATTCTCCAGGAATTTATGCGCAAGCCGTCTGCTAAGTTCATTCTGACCTCCTGGCATTTGTATCGAATGGTGCTTTCAAAAACGTGGGGAGCCGTGCCCCCCACACCCGGATCGCCGCTGCGCGGCTAAGTCTTAGCGGGGGAATCATCCCCCGCTCATTTTTGTATCCGCCGGAATCTATTTTCTTTCCAGGGTCAGGGCAAAGCCCATGCCGCCGCCGATACACAGCGTGGTTAGACCCCTCTTGGCGTTCGTGCGGTTCATTTCCATGGCAAGCGCGTAAGTGATGCGCGCCCCGGTGCACCCGATGGGATGTCCGATGGAGATGCCGCCGCCGTTTACGTTTACCTTCTTCCAATCCATCTTCAATTCGCGTACGCAAGCCAGTGCCTGAGACGCGAAGGCCTCATTGAGCTCGACGAAATCAACCTGGTCCATCGTCCAGTCGGCCTTTTTCAGGGCCAGCCTGGTGGCGGGAATTACGCCGCAGCCCATGTAGGCGGGATCGATTGCGCCCGCGGCGCTGGACTTTATATAGGCCAGGGGTTTCAAGCCCAGTTCGTCGGCTTTCTGTTTGGACATGATCAGGAGAGCCGCCGCGGCGTCGTTTATGCCGGAGGCGTTGGCCGCCGTTACCGTGCCGTCTTTTTTGAAAAACGGCTTCAGCCTGGCCATTTTCTCCATGGTCGTGTCCATCGGGCGTTCATCGACCGAAAATACAATCGGGTCGCCTTTTGGCTGCGGGATTGTAACGGGGACGATTTCGTCCTTCAGTCTGCCCGAAGCGATTGCCGCCCTGGCGCGCTGATGGCTCTCAAGGCTGAGAAGGTCCTGGTCTTCGCGGCTGATCCCGTATTTTTCGACGATGTTTTCGGCTGTTACGCCCATGTGATAGCCGTAGTAGAGTTCCCACAGGCCGTCATGTACCATCAGGTCAACGGCTTCAGCGTTGAACATGCGGGCGCCGCCGCGAAGGCTCGGCATGGCGTAGGGAATCAGACTCATGTTCTCCATGCCGCCTGCCACGATGACATCGGCTTCACCGGCCGCGATTGCCTGGGCAGCCAGTGCAACAGCCTTCATCCCCGAGGCGCAGACCTTGTTTACCGTAAAGGCCGGGGTCTCCTTGGGCATGCCGGCGTAAATAGCTGCCTGGCGGGCCGGGTTCTGCCCTTGACCGGCCTGGACCACGTTACCCATAATGACTTCATCGACCTGGATCTCACGGTGGGACTCATCCCACTGGCGGTACTTCTGTTCCAACTCGATCAGGCCCGTTCCCTTTAGCTTGTCCGGAGCAAAGGAAACCATATCCTGGGTTGCCCGGGGCCTAAGACCTGCCCGTTTCAAAGCCTCGCGAATGCATATCGCACCAAGCTGGGCTGCGGGGATGTCCTTAAGAGATCCCAAGAAATTTCCCACTGCAGTTCGAGCCCCACTCACGATGACCGCTTCTCTCATGCGTTCTCCTTTACTTTCCTGAAAACATTGAACAAATATCGGCAGCAGCCGGCAAACGCCTCTTATTCCTGCGTCTTCGCAACCGACTCACCATCACTTTCGAAAACCTCCATTCTGCAGTACTCGTCCTCGGCGCCTTCACATTTGCCCCACTTGAAGCTCCGGCCTGAAAATTCGCGCGCGATGAACTCGCTCGATGCCGGTATGTATTTCTCGGGGGAGGCCCAGAATGTCTGCGGCGGACCGAATGGAGGAATATGTTCGAGGCTGTTGGCGGGAATGCACCATTCAACCGGATATTTGACGGGACGTCCGGCCTTGGTGGTCCAGACCGGCAGTGATCGTCCCATGGTCCATTCGAAAACCCTGCCAAGACAGAGCATCAGGTCAATGTCAATGGCGGTTTGAATTCCCATCTCATCGAGCATCACCAGACAATCCTCGGTCGGGCAGTTGCCCACTTCCCAGGAGTTGGTGTAGATGGGTCCGCTGCCCTTGCCGGGAATACCGTCGACCATGAACGCGGGCTGTCCGCCGCCCATTCCAAGGGAGGTCTCGATTATGCGCGCGCCGGCAAGAACCGCGGCAAAGGTGTTGGCGAGGGACTGCCCCCGGCATTCGTGGAAGTGCGCGATCCTGAATTTGATCTGATCGTCGTATTTGCCGTAGCGGTCGACCAGCGTGGCCATGTACTCGAAACTTGTCCTGGGATTGGACTCGCCGGTGGTGTCGCAGGGCGTGAAGTTTCTGATTCCGTGGTCGAGTCCCCAGTCTATAAGCTCGGTGGTGTTCTCGATAGGGACGGGCCCGGATATGGGCGAACCGTATGTGCAGGCAATGGCCATGTCGATTCCGAAACCATTTGCCTCGGCAATCTTGATTAAATCGGGGATTTCCTCAAGGTACTCAGCGCGAGTGCGGCCGGAATTCCTTCGGCCGTGAAGATCTTCGGCCGATATAGTGAAGGCCACGCTACTCGGGGGATAGCCCTTCTGGGCCATGTCGGCGGCCCTCTGGAAGGCCTTCTCGGTCATCCCGTAGCATTTGAGGTGAGGTTTTTCATCCTGGATTATTTTGAGCTTATGAACCCTTTCCAGGACCTCTTCCGCATCACGGGTCTGGGCCAGCAGCGCGGGATGGCCGAAGTTGGTAACCTCGATGTACTTGTATCCCGCTCTGACCAGATGTTCCGCATACCAGATCTTGGCTTCGGTGGGCACTGTTTTGGAAACATGCTGCAGACCGTCCCGAAGTAGAAGCTCCAGCATGGTTATCTCTTTGGGAAGGCCACCGCCCAGATGGACATCTTTCATAAGTTTGCTGTCTGTCATCCGGCATCCTTTCTGTTTTATCGCCCAAACGCATTACTTTGATAAATTGGTGAACTATATAGGTATCGTCGTTGTCACGATGTATCCGAGACCAGGACAAGCCGCCATTAGGGGATCAAGAGGATGGTTTCAACAGGGTGGTATCGACATAAGAACTAGAACAGGATAGTTTGCTTGAGACGGGCAACTTCGCCAGTAGAACTTAAACGGAAATATCCCTGAAATTCAATCGCTAGAACTCACCATTTCGCGGTAGTGAGAATTAACTGTTGTTAATATTCTTTGGAAATACTAGTGAATTAATCGTTAAATGCTGGGCGACACGAGATCTTCTGTCTATGGCATCGAATCCGGGGTGGGCCGTTTGAATTCAAGTTTTTTGATGATGCAGGCCTTTTTCGAGGGCGCGCCAAGTGGATATAAGGTCGTGCGCATGTGGGGCAGGCTTTTCAGCCGCCTCTTAGGCATCGGTGGCCGACCACAACCGGGGGCAGGCTGGAAAGCCTGCCCCACATGCGTCTCAAAGCTCAAATCCGACTTTCTTCGATCACAACCCGGCGGACAAATCCATGTAGGCTAATCAAGCCGCCTTCACTTTTACCGCCCAGGTCCCTTCGAGTTGAAATGCATCCGACTCTGTAATGAAGGTTTCATCCCCGCCCAGCTCGAGCGGGCGTCCGGAAGGAGAATAGAGCCTGATCCTGGTGCCGTTCTTCAGGTCGGCTATTCTTGTCTCCCGCCATTTATTCATTCCCATATCCTTGAAGATTTTCTGACTGGCCGGATTTTCTTTCAGTATCATTTTTGCGCCTCCATTCTAGTGCCGATGCAACCGCAATAAAAATCGTGGGTTGCCATCCCGACATCAGTACTTGCAGCCGGGAAGTTTGCATGTGGCTTTTTCAACAAGTTCGACAAGGATATTGCCGGTATCTTTCGGGTGCAGAAAAAGGGTTTTCTCGAAACAGGGCGTGTAACAGGGCTCGCCCGAAACTGTACGGATGTTTTTTCTCTTCAGTTCTTCAAGAACCGCGGCAATGTCTTCCACTTCGTAGCAGATATGGTGCATACCCCCGCCACGCTTCAAAAATTTGCCAAGCCCGTCCTCGGGATTTGTTGGCTGTACCAGTTCGATGTAGGTGTTTTTGACCGGCAGAAAGGCTACCTTGGCCGAAAATGCCTCCACATTGAAAGCCGCCTGGACTTGCGTTCCGAAAACTTGCTCGTAGGTTTTTTTTGCTTCTTCGATGTCATCCACGACGATTCCAATGTGGTGAACCTCGAAATCCCGCCAATTCATAATGACCTCCTATATCAGACACTTATTTCGTGTTAACGATAACTTATCTAAACTTGACAACTGCCGTCCGGGGATCTCAACACGAGGACTCAACAGGACTGCTTCAGCAAAGTGGCATGAGAAGGAAAAGCGTGCATGGTGCTGGCAGCATTGAACATTAATACTGATCAGCTTTAAAACACAATCGCTAGAATTCACCATTTTGCTATAGTGAGTATTAACCGTGCCGGACATCTCCATCCAGTTTTTCTAATAATTGCAGGCGCTGCCATGAATTTCGCAATCAGCGCCGCGCTTTTGAAATTTCAATATAGTCGGATTGGCTCACCTGCTCTTCCATGGCGTTTTTGACCACCGTCCGCATAATGTGTACCATGACGTGGAAAGGCAAAAATTCGAAGCCGGTGGAGTCCAGCCAGTCGCGAGCAGCCCAGTTGGCCGTTTCCTCCGCATCCCCGGTTCGCGCAACGTGTTCCTCAACCCGGCGCTTGTAGTCCAGCGTGAACCGCATGACCCGCTTGACGATATCCCCTGCGTCATTGTTGGTCATGACCCCATAGTGCTCCCAAGCGCACAGCCGGGTCTCGAGTCCGGCAAGTTTTTTCAGGCTGTCTAGATAGACCATGAAACTCTCGGATGCCGTGGAGGCGAACCTGTCACCATCTCCGATCGGGACCGACATCGCATCGGAAGGGAAAAGCCATTTTTCGCGCGGCTCATGGAGTGTGATTGAACAACGGCTGTGTCCCGGCGTCTCGATGACATCGAAACAAAGTCCCGAGCCCAAATCCACTCGGTCGCCATCCGAGAGCGGCCGACTTATGTTAATTTTGCCAAATTCCAGTGAAATCCCCTCGAATTCCATGAGAAGACCCAGATCCTGCATCACCTGCCCGCTGAATTTCCGCATATTGCTCTGGGCTTTTTCCATTTCGAAGATTCTTTTGGCCTCGGTCGAAGCCAGTACCTGCAGATGAGGGTAGCGCTTCAGCATGTAGGGAACGATGCCGCAGTGATCGTAGTGCGAGTGGCCGATCAAAAGGTATTGAACGCGCTCCAGATCGATTCGATATTCTCTGAACTGCCGATCGAGCTCCGGTACCATCCACTGGCCGCCCCCGCCGATCAGCATGTGGCGGTCACCTTTTACCAAGTAAACAATGTTTTTTGGGGTACCCAGGAGCATCAATCGATCATCGATCGCACCCGGCCTTTGAATCCACATATGTTCTCCTTAATGAATTCGGCAAAATCTCCGTTTAGGGCTGATTCAGACGCTTTCCACCCTAACCTGGAACCTTACCTTCCCCAGCCCCCCGGCTTCCAGCCCCGGGTCGAGGCATTCGGCCGTCCGGAATACCCGGTCATTGGGATCTTCCCCCGCAACGATTTTTTCAAGTATAGTGTTGACAAACCCTGTCAGCGGTCCCAAAGCACGCATGCAGAAAGGCGCGGTTGATTGTTCCGGCACCAGGGCGCCGCCCTGGATAACGAATTTTTGACCTTTCTTGAGGCCGGCGGCACAGTACCTGGACTCAATCACTTCGGCAACGATCCGGTATTTGAGGACCTCTTCGATTCGGGTAAAAAACTTGTACACACCCCGGCTGCCGAGCTTGAATTTTTCCCAATCCTCATCGGTTATGGCCACCACCTGATTCAGAATGTCCCTGACCTGACTTTCCTGCATAAGACCTCCTTTTTCCATAAAGCAAGATCAATGGGCGCAGCACTTCTTGAATTTCTTTCCGCTGCCGCACGGACAAGGAGCGTTGGGTCCCACCTTGGCGCTCTTGGCTTGCGGGCCGGCTTTCAGAAGCGAGGCTGAAAACTCGGAGCGCATGTTTTGAAGAGAACCGGCCGCTTTTTCATCCAGGATGGCGATGCGCTGCTCGATCAACGCCGACTGGTCGGGGACCTGAAGATGCTCGTAGAGCTGCCTGGCCTCCTTCAACTGGGCCGCGGCCTCGTCGAACTTGCCTTCCTGTTCGCTCACGAAACTGATATTCATGAGCAAACCGGCGATGCCCGCGGGATGATTCAGCTTGCGCAAAAGCGTAAGCGCGTCCTGATAGTTTTTCTTGGCCTCGTTCAATTTTTCAGTCTGGTAGTAAAGAGTACCGAGGTTGCACAGCAGGTTGGCTTCCCCTTCGGTATCTTCCTTTTTCCTGAATTCATCCAGGGCTTCGCGATATAAGCGTTCAGCGTCCCCGAAGTTTTGCTGCTCGAAGTGCAGCAATCCCATTTGGGAAATCACATTGGCAACCCCAAGTGAATTTTCGTCTTTTTGATAGAGTTCCCTTGCCTGCTCCATGGCGGCCATCGCTGCGTCCACGCGCCCCCTGCCCTTATCGGCATACGCGATCAGCATGAGGCAAAGGGCCTCTTTTTCGCGGTGGCCCATTTGCACAAAAAGGGCTTTGGCCGCATCAAAACAGCGGCTCGCCTTCTGCCACTCCTTCTTGTCGCTATAGAGCCGGCCCATCTCCACCAGGACGTCCCCCTCACCCATGGGATATTTGATTTCGCGGTACCGGTTCAACGCATTCTGGTACTGCCGGATCGCCTCGTCGTCCTGCTTTTGAGCTCGCCTTACATGCGCCATGCGCACGATCTGAGTGGTTTCGCCGATGGCATCTCCCATGTCACGATAGAGTTGAGCCGCCTGGTTGAAGTAGTCAACGGCGGTGTCGTATTCCCCCTGGTCCCCTTCCACCAGGCCTAGATTGGAAAGCTGCGCTGCCTGCCCTCCGGGATTTCCCAAGTGGGTATACCTGTCGAGTGCCTTCTTGAAGGAACGCCTTGCAAGGTCGGCCTTGCGCTGGGCATACATACTGTGACCGATGCCGGCATATCGCTGGGCCGCATTTTCGGGTTTCCCAAGCTTTTCTTCCAACTCGGCAGCGCGTTCGTATGCCTGAACGGCGTTTTCATAGGCATGGGCGGCAAAGAAGGTATGGCCGAGAAAACCCCACTGGTTGGCACAGCTTTGCACTTTTCCAAGGGATTCGTAAATTTCGAGGGCCTTGCGGTGATGGGCTTCAGCGGCCTGGAGGTCGCCTTTTGCATAACTGGTATGCCCGAGGTTCGACCATTCCGAGGCCATTCCTTTTCGACCCTCTTCCCCTTCGGACTCGGCGATTTTGGTATAGAGTTGCAAGGACTCCCGGTAAAATGCCTCTGCCTCGGCCAACTGCTTCGTCGAAAAATGCAGGTAGCCGATCTGGCTCAAAAGGCCGGCGGTAAGATCGTCTCTCCCCAGCTGCCTCGCTAAGCGCAACGATTCATCCAGAGCGGTCTTGCTTGCGGCGGTGTCGCGGATCGCAAACGCCGCCCGCCCCTTGAGTTCGAGGGCAAGTTGCAACTCTTCGAGCCTGTCCGAGCCTTTCAGTTTTTCGATGGCCGGATCGAGGGCTTCAATTGCCTCCTGGTTGCGCTCCCGAGCTTCGCGGACTTCGCCCAGCCGCAACAGCAATCCGGCCTGCAACTCAGGCTGCCCGTCACCCAGAAGCGATAACCCGCGGCCGATTTCCAGTTCGCAGATATCCCCGCCCCCCATTTTGAGCTTCGGCATGGAAGTGTCTTGAACCTGCCGATAGACTACCTCGGCATCTTCAACCCTATGCAGGCAAATCGAGTGGCTAAGCACATCGAGGTAGTTTGCGCCTGTGCCGGTCAAACGGTCCCTGTAAAAATCCAGGACTTGCCTGTCCAGAACGGCCGGGCTGTCCGATGGGGCGCCTTGATTCGCGGCGGCAAACGCCTGCGGGTACTTGAGCCGGAAGGTTTTTTGTGAATAGGATTCAACCAGGTCCGTCATTTCCGGGGAGCGTAAAACCAGCTCCAGCGCATCCTCGCTCTCGCCGATGATCTTTGAGAGCAAATCGAGCCCAGCGGGATGGACCAGGCTTGAAAGTATCTGAAGAAGGCGGCCGGCAACCGCACCGGTCTCCAGGCGGGCTCGGTATTTTTCTTCAATCTCGGGATCGTTCTTGTCCGCGGCGGTGAGAATAAGCCGGTTGGATGGGCAAAAATCGGCTTGCCGGGCAAGCACATCCTCGCTGCCCTGGCCTATAAGCAGCTTTACCTGCGGGGGCAGAACACGAAGTACTGCCTGGAAAAATTCCACCAAAAGCCTGTCCTGCATGCCCGCTCTGGGAACGAAACAAAGCAGAAGCCGCTCCCCCTGGGCTAAAGTCCCAGCCATGAACCGGATCGCCTCCATGAAGCGGATTTCCAGGGGGCGAATATCCTTCTCGGTCAGCATACGGAGCTTTTGGATTAGTTGCGGATCCGATTTTTCGATATCCGACCAACTTCCGCTGCCGCAATAACCCACGCCGCTTACGGTATCCCAGAGCCAACGGAACAGAAAGTGCCGGGAATGTTCTCCATTCCAGATTTCGTGGCGAAAGACCTTATTTTTCGTATCGCTTGCCGCCGAGGCCGCACTCAGGTCCATAAAATCGGAAAGCGCCGATGGGTCCGAACTGATTGCCATGTATATTTTTTGTGTATCCGACTGCAAAAATTCCGACACAACCGCCAGTCTATCTTGCATCTCGGTACCGTGGGAGGACTTCATGGGATCACCTCAATTCGCGGATCTATTTGGGTTCAATGCCTGTTGGCCTGATCGGAGTTGCCCTGGACCAGCGGCCCGCTTCGTTCGTCAAGCAACCGATGCCACCTGTAATGTTTATGCCGGCGTCACGATGGCACAAGGTCCAGCAACGATTGCCCATTCCACAAGGAAATGTAGCTTTCCCGGCCAGCCCCGACAAGTTTACGTGCCTTTTCTCTCAAACTCCGAAAGAGACGGCACTTGTCAGATTCGCACAGTTTTTCAACAGGGGAAGGAATATGAAATAGAGGTAATCGCTTGGCGGATCAGAGCCGGAATGCGTAAGGAAATAGCAGGG
Source organism: Desulfarculales bacterium UBA696 (assembly GCA_002298995.1). Taxonomy (GTDB): domain Bacteria; phylum Desulfobacterota; class Syntrophobacteria; order Syntrophobacterales; family Syntrophobacteraceae; genus SbD1. Next base: position 17,814 of record DBMO01000003.1, on the reverse strand, counting down.
ATCAAATAACATGCCGGGTCGACTTAAACAAGCCACAATCGGAATCTGATCGATGATGCCGGAGCCTTGCCGAAACGGTTTCCTTCCTCAAAAGGCCGGTTCCAATGGCGCACCGGTACGGGGATAGGACATTACCGCGGATTTTCTACCCTGGCATGACTAGTTAGTTGTCGCTACCGCAAAATGATGAGTTTTAGCGATTGTTTCCCTAAGCAATTTCCGGATAGAAGATAAGTCACCAGATTATTCCGTTCAAGCTCTCCTGTTGAACCACCCCACTGGGATCACCCTGCTTGCGATACCCGAGACCGTTGCCTTCGATATTTTGAAATACTGACATTTGATTCCGCACCTTTTCCTGAAATTCTCGGCATCCCTTGACATGGGAGCCTAGTTCCATCGGGTGCGGCAATTAGGAACTACCCGAACTTACAACCGTATGTGCTAGTTAGTTGTCGCTATTTCAAAATGGTGAGTTTTAGCGATTGTTTCGAGAAGCAATTTCCAGATAAAGGTAACTCACAATCTATCCTGCTCTTGTTAGTCTGTTGATCCACCCCACTGAAATCACTTTGTTTGGATCCCCCCTGGCGACTGCTGTGTCTGTTTAGTATCAATATTTTGTTTCATGCGTGTTGATGGTACGGGCTTTACCCCGAAAATGGGTGCTTAGCATTTTCAGGCAGCGATAATATGAAGTCTTTGAATGTTTAGACTCTTTACTCGGATCAAATCATTCGAAAGATGGGAAAGGAGGTGCAGGAATCTTTTGGATTTGAAAAAAATAGGCTGTTCAGAGATTCCGCCCAGCATCCAGTTCTTAAGGGCGAGCTCATTACTAACCAGCAAATTGATAGGAGTACCAGATGGCGAAACTCGGAATCGAATTTGATGAAGAGGCCCAAAAGAAATTAGACGTTCCTCTTGGAAAACGCGAACTGTATCCGTCCACCGGCAAGTACGTGGCCGAGGTATTGAGAGAGCACGGAGTCACCATCGCGTGGGGCGTGCCAGGCGGACACATCTGGCATTTTGTTGATGCCATTTCCCGCATTGGGATAAAGCTGGTCATTTTCGGCCATGAGCAGAACGCGGTGTATGCCGCCGAGGCCTACTCGCAGGTGACTCAGAAACCGGCGGTTGCCTTCGGCACGGTTGGGCCGGGGACGGGCAACGCCTTCAGCCCGATGCAGCAGGCGTTTCTCAGCAATACCCCCATCGTCTTCCTGGCGGGCGGTATCGAACAGGAACACGACCATCTGTACAACACCATCCAGGAAAGCATCTGCGCGGAATTCTTCACCCATGTAACCAAGTGGGCGCAGCGCGTATTTTACCCATGGTCGGTAAAGCAGTTCCTGACACGCGGTTTCCGTATAGCGACCTCCGCCCCCATGGGTCCGGTCGCATTCGAACTCGGTGTTGACTGTCTATTCATGAAAGATGAAGCCCGCGATCATTACTGGGGCGCGTTCTTCCCGCAGCATGCCGACTGGATGCCCAATTGGCGGCAGGAAGAAACCCAGACCCCCATTTCTTCAGGAGCTGATCCAGCTTCAGTCGAAAAAGCCGCAAAGGCCATCATGGAGGCCAAGAAACCCTTCATCATCCTTGGCGACTATGCCGCCTGGGATCAGGCCGGACCGGAACTCGAAGAGTTCGTCAACCTTACCCAGATTCCTTTCAATACCCGCCGCCTTGGCCGCGCAGCCATCAGCGAAAAACATCCGCTTCATCACAGGGGATTCCCCAGATTTCGCGATGAATTCGATCTGATGATTCCTGTGGGACTGAAAGTCGGTTTCTTCGACGGCTATGCGGGTGGATGGCCGGAAAGCGTTCAGATAGCACCATGCAACGACTATGTATGGACCTACGTCAATACAAAGGCGTCGCTGGTTGGAAACACTAAGGTGGTGATAAAGCAGCTGAACGATTGCATTAAGAAAAACGGCTACAAGGTCAGCAGAGAACGCCAGGAATGGGCCGACCGCTGCAAGAAATCCATGTCCGAAGGCACTTCGGCCAGGGCGGCGAAGGCTTACAAGTACGGTCCGGACCATCCGCGCTATAAGTCCAGGGACATTATGCATCACGGATACATGTCGCAGATTATCCGTGAGGTGAATGAGGAACTTTACGGCGGCGCGGTGCGTGTTTCCATCGACGGATACACCATGAGCGACTTCGTAATGCCCTACCTGCAGTTCACCCGACCGGCCTCATGCCTTACCGCCAACGACCAGGCGGGCGTTGGCCACGGTGTCGGTCAGGCCATCGGCGCGGCAATCGGCGACCTGGAAAACGGCTCGCGGATTCCGTTCCTGGCCCTGATGGGCGACTCGGGCATGTTCAATGCCGCCATGGACATCCATGTGGCCATTATGTACAAGCTGCCGATCGTTTACCTCGTGACCAACAACTGCGGCTGGATGCCCGGCATGAAGTTCCCGTGGTACGGACCGAACTGGGATATCCTGGGCGACCAGGATGTCGTTGGCGGCGAGTGGCTGGGTGCAAAGATGATGGGCGAGGAGCGGTCCTATGACAACCACTTCGAGAAGCTGGCCGATGTCTTTGCCGGTAACGGAGATGTTAAGGGCATGCTCGTCAACCGTTCCGAGAAGTTCAAGGAAGCATTGAAGGAAGCATACAACTACGCCGAGAAAAAGGGGCCGGTCATCATGAACTGCATAATGGACCAGCAGTTGGTCAACAAGGCAGTCATCGGGCCTGTTTACTCCCTCATGTATGCCCACATTCCGTGGCACGAGCTGCCCATGAGAGGCAAGCATTCCCGCCGCTCGACCCTCAAGCGCTGGTTCCCCGAACTGGCGAAACTGCCCGAAATGCCGGTTTTCGATGCTTGGGAGCCGTTGACGGAACAGGAATACGGCTATGAACCAAAGATGGACATCTTCAAATAAACGGTTATCGTTATAACTAACCAACAACTAACAGCGGGGGATGTTTGCGAAAGCAGACCATCCCCTGCCCTTTCTAAGGAGAGCCAAATTGACGTTTCTGGGTAACTACGTAGACAAAAAAATCACCGAAGCCACCCTGAGCCGGGACATGATCAGGCGATACGTTATGATGTTTTTTAAACGATCGGAATTTCCGGAACAGGTATTTATTTCCCTCGGCGACAGCTCCGTTGTTTCCAAAGGCGATGTTGTCTGGATGAATATAGATTGCGAGCATCCTTATGACTGGCTTCCCCTGCCCAGAATTGATGATCTGGTGTTGAACCTGCCCAGCAAAGAGGATTTTCTGAAGGAACTCGGAATCGACCGGCTGGAAGATGTGTCCGTCGAGGACGAGGCCCGCTTCTGGAGCACCTTCACTTTTAAATTTGCAAAAAGTGCCTCCGGTGTGAGGATCTATTGGAGATGAAACCTGCCCGTTTTGTTGCCGCCAGAAATGGCAACTGCCTCAGCTGCGGTTTTTGCTCCGATTATGTGGCCTGTGCGTCAAAATCGGGCTGTGTAGGGTGCGGCTCATGTGTGATCGGCTGCCCGCAGGGAGCCAGGAAACTCAAGCCGCGTCTCGATGAGGCAAAATCAATCCAGTTTACACTGGACGGAAATACCTGTTCCGTTGATGGTCCGGTATCAGTCTTCGACGCCCTGTGCCAATTGGGCAAGGCTACAAAAACCCACGGGCCGGAAGGCTGCACCCAGGCACTTTGCGGTACCGGCGGATGCTGGAGCTGTTCGGTTTCCATCAACGGTGTGCTGACGCGCAGCTGCGTGACTTCCCTGCAGGAAGGCATGGAAATCGTTACCGATCCCGAAATCCTGCAGCGGCATGCCCCCGTAAGGCAGGTCACCCTCATGCGTCCGGCTCCCCATTTTCACCCCTCGATTTTCGTGCATGGGTGCAATTACCGTTGCGACCTGTGCCACAATTGGGACTTGACCTTTGCCGCCGGCACTCAGCCCAGAGGTCCGGCAGAAACGGTAAGTTCGCTCGAGCTGGACCTCGAAAACGATTATTGGATCGGCATATCCGGTGGCGAGCCGACCCTGAACCCCGCATGGCTCCTCGAAACGGTGCGCCAGCTTCGCGGTGCGGCGCCGGAAGCCCGCATACAACTGGACACCAATGCCTCCCTTCTTACCCCGGAACTGATCGACGCGCTGATAGCGGCCGGGGTTACGGACATTTCGCCCGACCTCAAGGCCCTGCGCCTCGAAACATTTATGAAGATCAGTGGAGTAGCCTGCGAAGAAACGGCACAGCTCTATCTGCGCAATTCGTGGAATGCGGTAAGATATATACATGAACACTACCGGAGCAAGGTCTTCATGGCCGTGAGCCTGCCCTGTCATCCCCGCATTCACAGCAAGGCCGAATTGCACGATTCCGCAGAGGCCCTTGCGCAAATCGATCCGGAGATGCACGTCACACTGATCGAATACCAACCGGCTTTTCGCCTGCGAGACTGGCCCTTTCTCGGCCAACAGGTGATGGAGCAGGCCCGGCAGATCGTGGCGGAGGCGGGACTTCGCAACATTATCATACAAGGCGGAACCGGGATCCCACGGGCAACCGACCCCCTGGACCTTCACCTGAGCTCCGAAGCCTGATCAACGAAAATTGATCAAGCGTTGATGGATTTCACGCGGCGCCCCACCACCCTCGGCAGGCCGCAGCCGATTCAGGTTTTCAGATTGATTTTGAACGACGGCTTGAATTTGCCTCCCAATAGGGGTATCTTTTAAGCTGGTTTCGGTGCTTTTTTGTTCCGATACTTGCTGAGCTTACGAGTCAAGGCGGTTCAGCCGGGGCCTCTTTTGGCCGCACTGTTTTCTCCCGCTCTTATCCTTCCATTCACTCACCACGGGCCGGCCCTCCGATGAGCCTCTTTTTCCGCCCCTTTACTCAAGGGCATATAAAAACATTCTGTACGGGATAAATGCATGGGTAGGCAACCGGCTTATGAAAACCTGGAGCAAAAGGTCAGAGACCTCGAAGCCAGGTTGAAGGAATATCAGGAAGGCGACCTAAAGGAAACATGGACCCCAAAGGAGTTCAAGGAGCTTGCCGAAAGGCTCCAGGAGGGCATTTACCACTTCGACATCGAGGCCCACCGGTTCATATTTTTTAACAAAACCGCCATCGAAATATTCGGCTCCACAAATGCTTCCATGCTGGATATCACCTCGAAGAGTGTCCTGTTGCGGGTTCATCCGGAAGACCTTGAAGTGGTGCGAAAAGCTGCACGGGAATCTCTTGCGGGCGGCAGCGGGGAGGTGGAATACCGCTATGCCACGCCGGACGGTTCCTACCGCTGGATGTATGATCGCTGGATAGTGATCAGGGATTCCGAGGGCAAGCCCAAGTACTTCGAGGGCATTGTCATTGACAATACCAAGCGCAAGCTCGCCGAGATGGCCCTGAGGGAGTCGCGAAAACAACTCCGGCTGCTCTCCTCCCATCTTTTCAAGGCCCAGGAGAAAGAGCGAAGGCGAATCTCCCTGGAGTTGCACGACGAATTGGGCCAGGCATTGACAGTTCTGAAGCTGCAGCTGGGGTCCATCAAAAAGAAACTCCCGCTTGACCCAGGCGATCTCAGGGAGGATATCCAGAACACGCTGAAGTATGTGGACCTTATCATCGAAAATGTTCGCCGTCTTTCCCACGATTTGAGCCCCTCCATTCTGGAGGACCTGGGGCTGGATGCCGCTCTTCGCCTGCTCATAAAAGAGTTCGTCAACCATTCGAACATGCAGATATCCTGCGACATCATCCCCATAGACAGGCTGTTCTCCAAGGAAAACCAGATTATCATCTACCGCATCTTCCAGGAAACCTTCACCAACATCGAGAGGCATTCACGCGCGCAGCGGATATCAATATCCATCAAACATGGCAACGGTACGGTATCAATGTCGATAAAGGACGACGGCATAGGGTTCGACGTCAGACAGTCTCTTGTCAAACTCGGCAGTGAGAGGGCGCTTGGACTTACTGCCCTGGATGAGCGCGCCAGGATGCTTGGGGGGACGCTCAGGATCGACAGCGAAAAAGGGCGCGGGACACATATCGTTTTCAAAATTCCAACCGATGAGGCCAGGGACCGGAATGAACTCCTATCAAATCATATTGGCTGACGACCACGTAATCCTGAGACAGGGGATAAAGAAGATCATCGACGAGTACGGTGACCTGCAGGTAATCGGAGAAGCCGGCGACGGGCTCGAACTCCTGGAGCTGCTGAAAAAATCCTCTCCTGACATGGTCATTCTCGATATTTCCATGCCGAATTTGAGAGGCATCGAAGCATCCAAGGAGATCAAAAATCTCTATCCGCTCATTAAGATCCTGATCCTGACCATGCACAAAAAAGCGGAATACGTCTACTATGCGCTTTCCGCCGGCGTTGAAGGCTATCTTTTGAAAGAAGACACGGAGTCGGAGCTTTTTGCCGCAATAGAAACGATTCGCTCAGGCAAGACCTACGTCTCGTCCTGTTTTGCCACAAAGATGACCGATGACCTGGTTCAGTATTATCGCGGCGAGAAAAAGGAGACCTCGGAGCTTCTCACTACCCGTGAAAAAGAAGTCCTGAAGCTGATCGCCGAGGGGAAATCGAGCAAGGAAATCGCTTCCCTTCTATTCATAAGTGTTTTCACCGTGAACAATCACAGGGCAAACATCATCAAAAAGCTTAAGCTAAAGCGTACCGCGGACCTGGTTCGTTACGCCATGGACCAGGGATATATTGCCAATCCCGCCTGATAGGCCTGCCACATATCTTACCGTTTTCCCTAGCTATATTCAGATACAGCTAATCCTCACTATTTCAAAATGGTGATTTGTAGCCATTGTATTCCATGGCCATTTCTGATTAATCATAAGTCGTAAATTGAACGTCTCAAATAAGTTTTCCTGCTCACGCTATTAGTTCAAGCTATTCAGTTCACTCCATTCTTTCTCTCTTCCTGTTCAAGCCATCCTGTTGGCGCTCTCTAATAACGGTAACACGAGTCTGGCAACACCCAGATAAATGACATCCCAGCGCCGCTTTTGCTGAAGATAGACAAAACGGACGCTTTGCCTTGATGAATAACATCCAATTTTGGGTTCAGGATTTACCCAAACGTACCCTGGAGTACTGAAGGAGAATGACATGGCTTACAGGAAAGATGACGGCAACAAAGAACCGGTTTGCCTCTTCAGCGAAGAACACGTCCGATTGATCAAGGATCAATACAAGGATTGGTTTGATAAAAGCCTTCGGGAGGAGGACCGGCAGACCGAGGGTAAGTATTTTACCCATTCCGGAATTCCCGTTAAGCTGGCCTATACCCCGGCAGATATAGAAAATGTCAGTTATATCGAAGATATAGGCTTTCCGGGACATGCCCCGTACCTGCGTGGAGTCTATCCCAATATGTACAGGGGAAGGCTCTTCACGGTTCGCCAGCTTGCCGGCCTTGGCGCCCCGGAAGATTGCAACGAGCGGGTCTGCTACCTGCTCGATCACGGCGCGACCGGTGTAAACATCCTCTTCGATATGCCGACCATCCGCGGCTACAACTCCGATGATCCCGAGGCAGAGGGCAATGTTGGCGCATGCGGGGCGGCAGTCGATTCCGTATGGGATATGGACGCATTCTTCAAAGACATCGATCTGGGCACCGTCAGCACCTCGATAGTGACCCATCTGCCAAGCACCAGCCTGGTTATCCCCGGAATGTATTTTGCCGTGGCCGAGAAGAGAGGGACGCCCCTGTCCAAGGTTGCAGGGACCTGCCAGAACGACTTCATCATGGAAACCTGCGTCGGCAGCGGCTACGAGATTTTGCCCCCGTCGGTATCCTTCAGGATGCAGTGCGACACGGTGGAATGGATCTGCAAGAACGTGCCCCGCTTCAATCCGATCAGCTTCAACGGGTACAATCTAAGAGAAGCCGGGACAGACGCCGTTGCGGAGGTGGCGATCGGTATATCCAATGCCATTGCAACCGCGGAAGAGCTCATAAAAAGAGGAATGAAATTCGACGACTTTGCGCCCCGGATGTCTTTTTTCTGGGATCTGCACAATGACTTCTTCGAAGAAATAGCCAAATGCCGCGCCAGCCGAAAGGTCTGGTACAAGGTCGCAAAAGAACGCTTTGGGGCCCAGAACGCAAAATCGATGCTCATGCGGTTCCATGTGCAGACCGCCGGTGTAACTCTGCCCGCGACCGAACCGCTTAATAACATCGCCCGGTCGGCCATCCAGGGACTGGCCGCGGTGCTTGGCGGCTGCCAGTCACTGCATATCGATTCCTTCGACGAAGCCTACTCCGCTCCGACCGAGGAAGCCGCCCTGGTTTCGCTGCGCACCCAGCAGATCATACAGACCGAGACGGGCGTTTGCAGCACCGTTGACCCGCTGGCGGGTTCCTACTACGTCGAGTACCTCACCGACCAGATGGTCCAGAGAATATTCGACTACATCAGCAAAATCGAGGGCCTCGGCGGGCTGGTCCAGGCCGTGGAGAGCGGCTGGCTGCATCGCGAAATCGTTAGCTACAACAATAAGTATCAGGAAAAAATCGAAAACGGCCAGATGAAGATAGTCGGCGTAAACTACATGAAGACCGACAATTCGAAAACCGCGCCCATTCAGGTTTTCGAGTACCCGGAAACCTATTCGCGCCAAAAAGCCAAACTGGAGCGCCTCCGCAAGGAGCGCAACGACCGAAATGTGGAAGAGGCATTGAGCATACTGCGCCAAAAATGCCATACCACTGAAAACCTTTATCCGTACTGTCTGGACGCCGTGAGAAACCTGGCAACGCTTGGCGAGATCGAGGAACTGTTCCGGGAAGAATTCGGCCTGTGGTCATTTCCTTTGCTGTAAACCTTCTTTTATTAGGGTTGGAGAAAGTTATGGACAGAAAGATCAAAGTAGTAATGGCCAAGCTGGGTCTCGATATTCACTGGCGGGGCGTTTACCTGGTGTCGCAGTTCATGAAAGAGGCCGGAATGGACGTGGTCTATCTCGGCAACAAGTTTCCCACCGAAATCGTGGAGGCCGCTATCGAAGAAGATGCGGACGTGGTGGGCCTCAGCAGCCTCAGCGGGAACCATCTTGCACTCGGTCCGATTGTCGTGGACATGCTCAGGGAAAAAGGCCTGGACCGGGTGAAGGTATTCATGGGCGGGGTAATGCCGCCCGATCACGCCAAGAGGCTGGAGAAGGAGTACGGCGTTCAGAAGGTTTTTCTACCCGACACGCCCATGCAGGAAATCATTGACGGCATAAACGCGGCGGTTGGCAACACCCACTAATGAATCGGGTGCCCTATGAAAATCGAGAAGAAAGAACTGGTTGACGAGCTCATCGAAAGGTCGCTTAAGGGTGAGAAGCTTTCCATATCCCGGCTGATTTCCTTGGTGGAAAGAAGGGACGAGTATGCGCCCTACATCATGGAGAAAATAGCTCCTCATGCCGGCAGGGCCTACTATATCGGAGTGACTGGGCCTCCAGGCGCCGGAAAGAGCACGACAGTTGACCGATTGATCGGCATGTTTTGCAAAAACAATCTCTCGGTCGGTGTTATCGCGGTTGACCCGTCCAGCCCTTTCTCGGGCGGGTCGCTGCTCGGAGATCGTGTCCGGATGAACGTCAAGTCCGAGAAGATGGATGTTTTTATCCGCAGCATGAGTTCCGGAAGGGTCATGGGGGGGCTTGCCCGAACAAGCAAGGAAGCCGCCCGGATCCTCGATGCCTGCGGCAAACAGATCATCATCATCGAAACGGTTGGCGTGGGACAGTCCGAGTTGGACATCGCTGAAGCCACCGACACGGTGCTCGTCATCCTGACCCCGGAATCCGGCGACTCGATCCAGATCATGAAAGCCGGCCTGATGGAAATTGCCGACATATTCGTGGTCAACAAAGCGGATCGGCCGGGCGCCGAGGACATTTCCACCTCGATCAGGGGAATGCTCAAGCGGTCGTTGCGCAAACGCGACTGGGATCCGCAGATATTTCTGACTTCAGCCTCGGTAAGCAAGGGCATGGATGATCTCTATGCCGGGATATGGTCTCACTACGACCACCTCACCGAGAATTTGAGGCTGGAGGAGCGCCGCAAGCGGCAGCTCAGGCAGGAACTGCACACCCGGATCGAAAACGAGTTCGCCAAGATTCTGTGGGACATGGTCCAGAAAAAAGACATCGACCAGGTCGTCCTTGATACCTGGCTCAGGCGTGCCGACCCTCAAAACACGGCCCAGCAATTCGTCTTGTCATCCTTGAAGGAATCGGGGCTGTGGCCGCAAAAACAATAGGTGCGGGGTGGGCACGATGCAGCTGTGCACACCCTAAAACCTTTCAATAGAAGACATTTAAGGAGCAAGCAGCATGCTGAATATACAGGACTCCGTTGCGGTCATTACCGGGGGCGGCAGCGGAATCGGTGAAACCATAGCAAAATATTGGGTGAAAAACGGCGGCAAGGTGGTCTTGGGGGATGTCTCGCGGGATGCACTAAATCGCGTGGAAAAAGAAATTCAGGCCACGGGCGGCCAGGTCGCCACCCTGGCGATGGACGTCACAAAAGAGCAGGATAACGACGCGCTGGCCCAGCTGGCCATCGAGCGTTTCGGCGCCCTGAACCTCGTGGTTCCGTGCGCAGGCATTATCCGGGACGGCCTGCTCGTGTCTCCGGACCGAGAAACGGGCAAAGTTACCGGCAAAATGTCGCTGGACCAGTTCAGTTCCGTGGTCAATATCAATTTGACCGGAGTTTTCCTGACGGTCCGTGAATGTGCCGAGAAGATGATCAATAACAGCTGCAAGGGGCTGATTTGCTTGATTTCATCTACCGGATCGCTGGGTACGGCCGGACAGATCAACTACTCGTCCACCAAGGCCGCGATGGCGGTCATGCCCAAGGTTATCACCGCCGAGTTCTTCAGAAGGGGACTGGCCGATAAGATACGCTGCGTCGCCGTGGCGCCGGGATATGTGGGAACGCCGATGGTGAAGGGCATGAACCAGAAGGCCCTCGACAAGATCATTGAAAACGTCCCGATCAACCGTCTGGTCGAACCCGAAGAAGTCGCATCCCTCATTGGCGAGCTTTATCGCAATGAGGCCCTGAGCGGCGATGTCTATTTCATCCACGGGGGGCTTCGACTGGGGTCCAAAGGTTAGGCCGGCGCCGTTCAGGCAAGCAACCAGGATTTAAGACTGGAAATACAATGTGGGGCAGGCTTTCCAGCCTGCCCCAGCTTTTGATGGCGACCAAAAAGGCGGCAGGTTGGAAAGTCCTGCCCCACTTTTCACTAACGGTGCACATCATGAATATCGAAAAACTGGACGACCGCATCACCCTCTTCGATATTGACGGGTTCACGACAAGCTGGCTTATCAGGGACCGCCGAAATATCCTGATAGAGTCAGGATATCCCATAAATGCTCCAGAGCTTTTGGAGGGGCTTGGGAGAGTCTCCGTGACCCCGCGAGACATCGATTTTATTGCCCTCACCCACGTCCACCTCGATCACGCGGGCGGCGCCGGATACATTGCAAAAGAAAATCCAGACTTAAAGGTCCTGGTTCATGAGAAAGGGGCCAGGCATCTCATTGATCCCTCCAAATTGATGGAAAGCGTAAAAAAAGCATACGGAAGCGGGCATTCTCCCGAGGGTGAGATGGTCCCTATTCCCGCGCGGCAGGTTCTTACCGTGGGTTCAGGGGACGCAATAGACCTGGGAGACAACCGGCTGGAAGTCTACCCTACTCCGGGACATGCCAAGCATCACCTCGTCTATTTCGACACTAAATCCCAATCCCTTTTCTCGGGCGATGCCCTGGGCGGTAAATTAAAGGGACTTCCCAATTTTTTGATGTCGCCGCCATCCGATTACGACAAGGAATCGGCCAAGCAATCCATCGATGCGATACGAGCAATGGAACCGAAGCGGATCTGTTTCACCCACTGTGGTCCCTGCGCGACCGAGGAACTCAACGGGTTCTACGAAACCCTGAAAAAGAAACATGACCTGTGGAGCGAATGCGTCCGGGAGATCGCCGTTGAAAATCCGGATGCCGATCCCGAAAAAATGTTCGAACTCTTCCTGGAAAAAAACGAAGAGCTCAAAAACTATCCCGAACTGCATTTCTCTTTCCGCCTGAGCGTCAAGGGCATCCTGATTTATCTGAAAAAGATCGGGAAAGTTTCGGGGTACGTATCATGAGCGATCAATTCTTTCGCCAGGTGCAAGTGGGACACCATGCCGTCTTTGCCTATTTGATAGGGGACCTTCGCTCCGGCGAGGCGATAGTAGTCGATCCGGCGGATGACGTGGATGAGCTGATCGGCCTGGCAGACCTCAACAATCTCAAGATAACCGAAATCATCAACACCCACGGCCACGTCGACCACATTATGGGCAATGCGGAAATGCAGGAAAAAACCGGCGCCCGGATCAAAATACACGAAGCGGAGGCCGGGTATCTGGACAAAATCGGGGACTATTGGCTGGAGATGTTCAACGCCCGTAAATCTCCTCCGGCCGATGAAGTTCTAAGGGATGGATACATCCTCAGGGTGGGCGATTTCGAATGGCTGGTGCTCCATACCCCAGGACATACCCCCGGAGGTATTTGTCTCTACCACCCGGAGCAAGGAATTTGTCTTACCGGCGACACACTTTTCGTCGGATCGGTTGGAAGGATTGACGGGCCGAGGTCTTCGGGCCCCCGGATGCTGGATTCAATCAAGGAAAAGCTGCTGGTCTTGCCCGACCATACGCGGGTATTCCCGGGCCATCATTACGGGCCGTCGCCTGTTTCCACCATTGGCCGAGAACGAATTGCAAATCCCTTCCTGAACGGCAAATTCAGGATCGATATTTGAGCGCCGTTGCCGCTGGTGAATGCACCGAACCCCGATCCATGCCAGGGTCTTTCTATTGGATAGAATGCAACAGAGGTGAAAACGATGGATGCTGAATACCATACAACTATTGAGACCCTGGAAAAGCTCCGCGCCGAGTCCATGGATGCCGGAGGAACTCAAAAAAGGGATGCCCAGCACCGTGGCGGCAAACTGACTGCCCGGGAGAGGATCGAACTTCTCCTCGACGACGGCAGTTTCGAAGAGTTCGATGTGCTGAAGCTTGGCCGGGGGGGCGCAATTGGAGACGCCAAAAGCTACCCGGGAGACGGCGTGATCACAGGCCACGGAAACATCGACGGCCGCGAAGTTTTTGTTTTCAGCCAGGATTTTACCGTCGTCGGCGGGTCCCTGGGTGAAGCCCATGCCCAGAAGATCTGCAAGGTGATGGACCTGGCGGTAAAGGTGGGCAACCCGATCATCGGCCTGAACGACTCTGGTGGCGCGCGGATTCAGGAAGGCGTCGATGCACTCGCCGCCTACGGCGAAATCTTTCACCGCAACGTGAGGGCAAGCGGCGTGGTTCCCCAGATCTCCTGCATCATGGGGCCTTGCGCCGGCGGGGCCGTCTACAGTCCCGCCATAACCGATTTCGTTTTCATGGTGCGGGATTCCTCCTACATGTTCGTGACCGGTCCAACCGTCGTAAAGACCGTCACCCACCAGGATATAACATCGGAGGACCTGGGCGGAACCAACGTCCATGGATCGGTAAGCGGCGTCGCGCATTTCACTGCCCAAAACGATGTGCTCTGCCTTCGAGATATACGGCGTCTGATCAACTACCTGCCTTCCAATAACCGCCAGAGGGCGCCGCTGCTGGACCTCCGCGATCCCACCGACCGCATCGATCCAGCGCTGGATTATCTCATTCCGGAAAACCCCAACCAGACCTACGACATGAACGTCCTCATCTACAGCATTCTGGATGGGGCCGAATTCATGGAGGTCCAGCCCGGCTTTGCCCGCAACATCGTCTGCGGCTTTGGCCGCCTGGGAGGGCAGACAATCGGGCTTGTCGCCAATCAGCCGGCGGTGCTGGCAGGTGTTCTCGACACCAACGCCTCGTTCAAGGCAGGGCGGTTCGTAAGATTTTGCGACGCCTTCAATATACCCTTGATCGCCCTCGTGGATGTGCCCGGATTCATGCCCGGTCCCGACCAGGAACACGGCGGAATCATCCGTCACGGCGCGAAGCTCCTTTATGCCTTTACCGAGGCCACTGTGCCGCGCATTGCGGTAATCGTGCGCAAGGCGTACGGCGGAGCCTACCTGGTCATGAATTCGAAACATATCCACTGCGACGTCAACTATGCCTGGCCGACGGCGGAGATCGCGGTCATGGGGCCAAAGGGGGCCGCCGAGGTCATACACCGCAGGGAGATTCAGTCCGCGGAGGACCCGGAAGCGATGCTGAATGAAAAAATGACCCAATACAGGAACACCTTCGCCAACCCATTTCTGGCCGCCCAGCGCGGCTACATAGACGACGTGATATTCCCGCGCGATACCCGTCACCGTTTGATCCGCACTCTGCAGGTGCTCGACGGCAAGGAGAGCAAGGGACCTGAACGAAAACACGGAAACATTCCTCTGTGAGGCCCGGCATGTTCGATAAAATACTTATCTGCAATCGCGGCGAAATCGCCGTTCGCATCATCAACACCTGCAAGCGGCTGGGTATCCGCACGGTTGCGGTCTACTCGGACGCCGACAGGCGCAGTCTGCACAGGCAACTGGCCGATGAAGCGGTATATATCGGAGGACCGCACGCGCGGGAATCCTATCTGAATACCGAGAGGATCATCGCCGCGGCGCTTTCCACCAACTGCCGCGCCGTGCATCCCGGCTACGGTTTTTTATCGGAGAATCCGAAGTTTGCCGAGGCCGTGGAGTCCGCGGGGCTTAAATTTATCGGGCCTCCGGCCGATGTGATCGCAGCAATGGGAAACAAGATCGCCTCGAAGGAACTGGCCATAAAGGCCGGCGTGCCGGTAATACCAGGCCGGGTGACGGCCCTTGGCGATGTAGAGGAGGCCATCTCGACCGCGCAGAGCATTGGCTACCCCGTATTGCTGAAGCCCGCGGCTGGGGGCGGCGGCAAGGGAATGCGCATCGTGCATTCGCCTGAGGAAATGGAAGCTGCCCTGGCATCCAGCAGGCAGGAGACTCAGAAGGCATTCGGCGACAGCCGGGTTTTCATCGAGCGCTACATCGAGCGCCCGCGTCACGTCGAGATCCAGGTTCTTGCGGATTCGCACGGCAACGTAGTCCACCTTGGCGAAAGAGAGTGCTCGATCCAGCGGCGCTATCAAAAGATTATCGAAGAAGCCCCTTCCACGGCGGTATCCGAGGATATGAGGCGGAGCCTTGGAGAGGCCGCCTGCGAACTGGCACGCAAGGCCGGCTACGTGAATGCGGGAACCGTTGAGTTCGTGCTGGATGCGACGGGCAGTTTTTATTTTCTCGAAATGAATACCAGGCTCCAGGTCGAGCATCCGGTAACCGAAAAGATTACCGGCCTTGATCTCGTCGAGCTTCAACTAAGGATCGCCGCCGGAGAGCGCCTTCCCTTCGATCAGTCGGGCGTGGTTTTTAACGGCTGGGCCATGGAAGCCCGGATATGCGCTGAAGATCCCGCCAGGAGATTTATGCCATCCACCGGCATGATCACCCGCTACGCGGAGCCGCATGGTCAATGCGTCCGGGTGGACAGCGGAGTTACCGCGGGCAGTTGGATCGGCGTCTACTACGATTCCATGCTGGCCAAGGTCATCTGCCACGGCAAAGACCGGGAAGAGGCCTGCGGCAACCTGATAGAAGCCCTTAACGGCTATCACATCGAAGGGGTTACCACCAATATTGATTTTGTGAACAGCGTTTTGTGCCATCCCGAGTATGCCAGGGGAAACCTGACCACCTGTTTTATCGATCGACACTACGACGGGTGCAAAACCAAAACCTCCCCGGACCCCCGAAACGTCGAGATGGCCGCCCTCGCCGCCACGCTCATCTATCATGTCCGCACTGTGGCCGTGCGCGAGTCGCTGCGCCCGATGGTCTCCCGGATAGGCGTGAGAAGGGAAAACGGGGGAGCGCACTCCTATGTTGCCCGCTCCGGGGACGACCTTTTCGAGCTGTCCCTGCAAAGAGCCGCTGGTGAGCGCCAATGGACAATAGATGTAGGGGGCCGAAAATATGACGTGGTGACACCCGAATTCGAATTTTATCGCCGCAGGTTTAAGTTGATCATCGACGGACAGGCGCACCGGTTCCGGATGAGAAACGAGCATTCCTTCATTCATGTCGCATTCAGCGGCATTACCCGTATTTTTGAGGTCTACATGCCCAAAGAATGGGCCGTGCTGAAATACATGCCCGCCAAGACGGAAAGACCGCCCGAAAACGTGCTCATCTGCCCCATGCCGGGACTCGTCGTGGAGGTATTGGCCGGCAAGGGCGACCGCGTCTTCCGCGGCCAGAACCTTGTGATACTCGAATCGATGAAAATGGAAAGCGGGGTGGCATCGCCAACCGATGGTGTCATTGTCGAAGTCCGGGCAACCGCCGGCCAGGCTGTAGAGGCAGGAGACGTTCTTATAAGGTTTAAAGCTTGAAACAGGATTTAAGAGGGGGGTCTGGGGGATTTAAGGGATTAGTGGGATTTAAGCTGCGACTTTATTGGAAGCTGCTATTAAAAAGGAATGCGGGAGTCCCTAACGACGTCATTCCCGCGGCGCTTCTGGGCGGGAATGACGATTTTCGATATTTGTTCCGGCGTGAGGCATGCGTCTCTGGTTTAGGATCCCCCAATTTCTTGGGAATCCTTTAAAATACCTCAAATCCCCTAAATTCCTGAAACCCTTTGCATCCCAAATTCCCAAGATTCCTTGATTTTCTTAAACTATCACTTCTTCATCCCGACCATCCTCACCACATTTTTCATTTCTTCCATCATTGGTCCGGAATCGCTCCAGACGTGGCAGCTATTTACGAGGAGCGACTCATCGAAGTACATTTTCCTGAGACTTCCGTCTTCCTGCACGCGGGAGTAGTAGGTAAAAACTCCCTGGAAGGCGGCGGCTCGCATGGATGTAAGCAAGCTGTGCAAATGCAGGCACCCGTTCTTGCCGCCTATCAGGTCCCGGGTGTTTTCGTTGAACTTCCTAAGCAGTGAAATTCCAACAAGCTTCTCGCCAATATCCAGGATACCCCTGCAAGCCTCATGTGGGACTTCATGCATCTCGGTACTAACCGACTTAATGGTTAGAAAAGGAAGGGAAATCGCCATCCTGACGGTGATATGATGGATAATTTTGGGATCCACGAAAGCATTCAGCAAATAGATGAAGCTTTTACATAGCCGGTCATCGATAAGGGTTCCCTCGACGACAAGCGTATTATCGTCCAGTTCAAAGGTGTTAATTGTAATCGATCTTTGATGAATTGGCCCTGAATGCATATCCGCCTCTCTCCCAAATAAAGATGCTGTCTTTGCCTCTTAAAATTCTTCAACTGATACTGGCGAAACTACCATTCGGAACTTAACCAGAAATCGCCTTGAGGTACAATAACGAAAACTCACTATTTTGGTGTAGTGATTTCTAAGAGGCTGTTGCTCACGCGGTTGTTGCGCTCGTTGTGTCGAACTTTGTGGCGAACGTTGTGGTGCGGTTTCGACCAAAGTTCAGGGTTGTGGAGTGGTCTCCCGACCGCGCCACGCTCTCAGGGTTGTGGAGTGGTCTCCTCGGGCTGTTGCCCAAATAGTTTTTTTTGAAACAGCTAAGTGGATAGGCAGGCGTGAGCCTAAAAACGTCATTCCCGCGGCGCTTCTGGGCGGGAATCCGATGTCTTTGCTTCGGCAGGTCAACAACTTCGGGTTTAAAGCCGCTGGATTCCCGCC
>DBMO01000002.1 GCA_002298995.1 Desulfarculales bacterium UBA696 | reverse complement strand
CCATGTATCCGGTCCATAGACCATCAAGGGAGGGGAGCTAATTTGTGATCCCCCTGGTGTATTTTATCAAGGGATGGGAGCTAGTATGTGATCCCCCCGGGTGTATTTCATCAAGGGAGGGGAGCTAATCTCCGGTCCCCGCTGCATTAATTCCCGCAAAGGGAGGGGTGCTAATTTCTCATCCCTGCTGTATTTATCTTGCCTGGAAAGGGGAGCTAATTTCTCATCCACGCCCCATTTAACCATCAAGGAAGAGGATTGCCGCTAGCAGTACTTAATTCTGCCGGTAGGTATCCGGCGCTGGCTGGAGGAGACCTACTTCCTGAAATAACTCTTGGACCGCCTGCCCGGAATTACGATAGCCGCTATGGCAATAATCGCGATAATCCCGAGGATGATGCTTATCCAGCGCCAGTTGAACTGAGAAACACTAATCATGCTTTGCCAGGCTCTTTTAAAAATTCCGGCAAGGGGAACGTCCTCGCCGCTTACCAGCGCAACGGTTCGCTTCGGCTGGTCCGAAACGGTGAAGACAAGCTCCCCCACTTCCTGTTGCGCCGTGATGGGGGCGGTCAGGTCGGGCTGGATTTTAACCTCCCACTTGAGCAGGTTTTTCTGGCTCTGCGGAATCAGAAAAGTCGCCTTGTCCTTTGGGTAAACGGGGATTTCATCTTTTTGCCCTTTAAGGACCTTCGCATTGGCGACCGGCTGGCCCTCCTTGAAGGGCTGCGCGAGGGTAAAGTTTCTAAACCCGTAGTTTAGCAGCTTCATCGCCTCGCGCTCGCGGGTGGCCGGATTTACGGCGCCCATCACCACCGCGACCAGGCGCATCCCGTCGCGCTGTGAAGTGGCCGAGAGATGATATCCCGATGCGGCGATGTAGCCGGTTTTCAGCCCGTCCACGCTGGGGTCTTTCAACAGCAGGTGATTGCGGTTGTACTGCAGGATGCTGTTGTAAGTGTACTCCCGCATCGAGTGGTACTTTAGCGCTTCCGGGAAGGTCTTGATGTATCTCACGTCGAGGGTTGCCATATCGCGCGCGGTGGTGATCTGTCCGTCCGCGGGAAGGCCGTGGGGGTTGAGGAACCGGCTGCGGTTCATCCCCAGTTCGGCGGCTTTACGGTTCATCGCATCGACGAAGGTGTCGGTGCTCCCGCTAAGGTGTTCGGCGGCGGCAATGCAGGCGTCATTTCCCGATATTGCCGCTATGCCTTTGATGAGTTCTTCGAGCGGGACCCTGGTGCCCAGTCCGACAAACATCTTCGAACCGCCGGTGCGCCATGCGGTCTCACTTACCCAGACTTCGTCGCTTAAGCGGATCCTGCCCTGCTGGATGGCTTCCCAGATCAGGTAAAGGGATGCTATCTTCGTAAAAGAAGCCGGTTCGATTGCTTCATCCGCATTTTGTTCGAAAAGGATCGCCCCGGTGGTTACCTCCATGAGAATGGCGGCCCTCGCGTTTATCTGGCCGGGCGAGAGGTCGGTGGCCTGAACGGGTCCCGCCGCATCAGCTCCGCCTCGTTTTGCGCCAGGCTGAGATCCGGTTCGCTTTTCGGCCCCCGTGATGGTCCGCATCCTTTTGCCGGGGGTTTGCGCGAAAGCATCCGATATTCCGGAATTAATCGTGAAAGCGAAAAAAAGCGCCAGCACCAGGCCGAAGAAGCCGTTTCTTCGCATTTACTTCCTTTCAGAAAGGCAAAATTGGTCTTCAGTTTGAATTTTTGGTCCGCGGAACAATGCTATTTTGGGGGTCTTATAGCCCGAATCTCAAGTTTTTACAATAAAGGGAAATATTTCCAATTCATGATTGCCCTTGTTGCCAATTTCATGAAATTATTGGTAAAAATTTAGCCTGTACCCGTCTCGCACACCAAGGGCGAATTCTTTGAAAGCTGTCCGCCCGGTGGATTTTGCAGTTAAAGTTGAAGTGCAAATTTCGAAAGGTTACACTGGTTTTTATTTTTCCCATTCAGGAGATCATCATGGCGGCCAGGAACCTGGAGTCCCGGCGACTTGAAGAGGAATTGGCGCGGCTGCGATCCAGGATATCTGAATTGGAGTCCTTGCAGGTGGAGAGTGCCGGCCGCAAGGCTCAGAAGGACCAGCTTCGTTTCTTGCAAACCCTCATCGATACGATCCCCAACCCTATCTTTTACAAGGACACGAAAGGACATTACCTCGGGTGCAACAAGGCCTTCGAGCAGCGCATCGGGCGCAGGATGGAGGAAATCGTCGGCAGGTCCGTATTCGAACTCTTCCCGGACGAAATCGCGGCCAAGTATGACCAGCATGACCTGGAGCTTTTCAGGAAGGCGGGTGAGAAGGCATACGAAACAGAGGTTGTCTGGGCTGACGGAACGAGGCGGGATGTCATTGTCACCAAGGGAATTTTCACCGATTCGGAAGGCAACGTAGCCGGGCTGGTCGGCGTTACGCACGACATATCGGATCGCAAAGAGGCCGAGGGGCTGCTGCAAAAAGCCCATGACCAGTTGGAAAAACGGGTCGAGGAAAGAACGGCGGCCCTCGCCCGCGCCAACCTGGAACTCAAAATGCAAGTCGCGGAGCGTAACCGGATGACCGAAGAGCTGCGCGCTAGTTCCGAGAAGATGAAACTGTTTGCCTATTCGGTCGCCCACGATCTCAAGAGTCCGTCGATCGGGATTTACGGGTTGGCGAGGCTCCTTCGGAACAGGTACGGAGCGCTGCTCGGAGAAAAAGGTGAAGCCTGCTGCGACCAGATCATGAAGGCTTCGGAGCACGTTGCCTCTCTGGTTGACGCCATTAATACATTCATCGCCACGAAAGAAACCCCGCTCCGGCTCGAACGGGTCGATATGGAAGTGGTTTTCCGCCTGCTCGAAGACGAATTTTCCGCCCGGCTCCGGGTTCGACAGGTTTGCCTCACACTCCCGCGGGGCGGCATAACGATACGGGCCGACAAGCTCTCCATGCTCCGGATCTTCAGAAACCTCATCGACAACGCCGTCAAATATGGCGGTGAGGCCCTGGCAAATATTTCGATCTGCTATTCGGAAACCGCCGACTTTCACCACTTCAAGGTTTCCGATGACGGAATAGGGATCAAGGGAGGAGATGCCGGCAGGCTTTTCAGCCTTTTTCAGCGCCACGAAACCGCAAACGGGGTAGAGGGTACCGGCCTGGGCCTGGCCATAGTCAAGGAAATTGTCGATCTGCACAAGGGCAAAGTCTGGGTAGAGAATGGAAAGCAAGGCGGCACAATCTTCCAAGTCCTGATTTCAAAGGATCTGTAAAACAGGAGACGGGAGACGAAAACGGGAGATAAAATTGCCCGTGCATTTACCCGGTCCGCCCTCTTATAAACAAAATCCCCTCCTTCATATAGAAAGAGGGGAATTATTTTTCTTACCTTTGTTTCTTGTTTTATCTCTTTTGTGCTCGGTATCTCCGATGTTGTCTTCCGTCTTCGGTTTAACGCTGGGTGGAAGCAATTTCAAAACGCTTTATCTTGGGATCGGGCGTGATGCTGGCCCTTACCAGGTAGACACGTGACTTCACCCGGAGCTTTTTCTGCTCTTTCTGGCCAAGCGTCAAAGGATAGACTTCGCACGGTTTGCGCGACAAAACATTGCCGTCGGAGTCATACAAAACAATCGTGAACTCGTTGCCTTTTAAATCGACGTTGCTGCTCAGCAGTTCCTGTATTACGAGTACCGGGCCGCCCGGTTCGTCGCTGATGAAAGGGATGCTTTTCACGATGGTATAGTTCTTGGCATTGATCTTGGGTTTATCGGCAGAGTTTTCCTTGCTGGATGCTTTTTTCAAGCGCTCCAATCCATGCTCGGGGGTTTCTGTTTCGCGCATCGCGCCGGGAGAATTCGACGAAATCAGGTCCTGGATCAGCTTGCGGTCCTCGGCGGATGTGGTTTCCGCCGCGCCTTGCATGAGAGCATCAGGGTCAAATTCCTTCGATTCCACCAATTCCTGAACGGAGGTCACCTGGGATGCAGGCACTCCCGCGATTCCACCGGGAATATCGAATTTATATTCCCCGCCGGCCAACCAGTAGTAGGACACTTCAATCGATGTGCCGTCCTTCATGATAAGTCTAAGGGGACCGGACCATGCGGCAGCGGCAAAAACTACCGTCAGCAGGGCACAAAGGCTGCAAACCACCAAAAATTTTTCTCTGAACCGGATCGCCATTATATTATTCCTTTTTGAGCTTTACCCAGGTTAACGATATTAGTATAGAGGATAAGGCATTCTCTGTCCAGCAATCCTAAAGGAGAATTAGTATGAACATATTCATATCCGGCTCATTGGCCTACGACAGAATAATGAATTTTCCCGGCCACTTTGCGGATCATATTCTACCAGAGAAGATCCATCTGCTCAATGTTTGCTTCAACATCGACTCGCTGGTCGAAAAATTCGGCGGCACAGCCGGAAACATTGCATACAGTCTTGCCGCTCTCGGGGAGAAGCCCTTTATCGTGGCAACCTGTGGGCGGGACTTCTCCAGGTACGAAAAACGGCTTGCCGAACTCCAGCTCTCCACCCGCTGGATAAAACAGGTGCCGAACGTTCTGACAGCCGGCGCCTACATAACGACAGACCTGGATGATAACCAGATAACCGCGTTCAACCCCGGCGCAATGGCTTTCGAGGCGGAACTGCCTCCTCTCGACGACGGCTTTTCCTCCAGCATAATCCTAATCGGCCCCGGCAACAAGACCGACATGACGAACTTTGCGGAAAATGCCAGGAAGGCGAAAGTGCCCTTTATCTTTGATCCCGGCCAGAGCCTCAATATCTGGACCGGCCCTGAACTTCGGGCGGCCGTGGAAGGGGCTCTTTGTTTTATTTCCAATGATTATGAGCTTTCGCTTTTCCTCCAGATGACCCAGTGGAACATGAAAAACCTCTACAATGCGGTCGATGTGGTTATCACGACGATGGGTCCGGAAGGAGCCATTATGGATCTCAAAGGCGAAAGGACCCTGATTCCGGCAATCCCGGTTGAAAACGTAGTTGACCCGACCGGCGCCGGAGATGCCTTCAGGGCGGGCCTGCTAAAAGGCTTAAAGCTCGACCTGCCCTGGGATATTGCCTGCCAGCTTGGCGTGACGATAGCTTCTTTTTCGGTCGAACACTACGGGACCCAGGAACACCAGTGTGACTGGGAGAGATTCTGCAAGCGGTATGAGAAAATATTCGGCCAGCTTGTGTGCTGAGGGTTGCGGGCTTTCGCATTGCGGGTTTTAGATTTAGAGCGGCACAGGTAACGCAGGAATGTAGGTTGGGTTGAGCGCTCAACCGAAATGCGCCGCGAAATGAATAAAAAGAAGCGAAACCCAACACTCCGCCGCGGGAGCTTTGGGTTTCGCTTTTTTCTTCTGCCGCTCGTAGATTGTACCTATTTAACCGCTCAACCCAACCTACAGAACTGATCGGAACCCCGAGGCGTCATTCGGCGATAACATTAGGATTTTTGAGATTTCTTATTGGGCAATACGCCTTAAGACCGTGCCCACCATACATTCTATTTCCGCCATGCCGACAGGATGAAGACCGGATTCAGGGCCTCCATGCGCAGGTCCTTGCCGAGGGGGACCGAGCGGCTCGCCTGGAGTTGGGTCAGTGTGACTTCGAATTCCCTGCCCATCCAAAAATTCTTCACCTTTTCGAGCGATTCCAACATAACTATTGTCTGAACCACTCCGCCTCCGGGTAGAAGACGGCCGCTGACCGCATCCAGTATTTCGGGGAGATTCCTTCCGCTCCCGCCGATAAAGACGCGGTCCGGGGCTGGAAGTCCTTCGAGAGACTCCGGTGCTCCACCGTGGATCGCACGTACTGTCGATGCACCAAAATTCTTTATGTTTTCGAGCATCTTTTCGTACCGGGCCGAGTCTTTCTCGATAGCACAGGCGCACTTGAGCCGGGTAAGCCTTGCCGCCTCGATTGAAACCGAGCCGGTGCCGGCCCCGATATCCCAGAGCACCTGGCCGGGTCCGAGCCGCAGCAGCGCCAGGGCTACCGACCTGATTTCCATTTTTGTGATTAGTCCGGCGTCGCGCTCGAAGCACGACTCGGGAAATCCGAATACCTGTTTGTCAATCAGTTCAGGGGATGACGCGCTTGGCGGCTCCGGGGGCAGGATAAGTACCAGGTTGAGGTCGGAGAAGCCCTCCTTTGCGGCATCCGCGATGGGGAATTGTCTGATGCGCTCGGATGGGCTTCCGAGGTTTTCCCCCACAATTATGGAACAGCCCTGGATTCCGGATTCGGCAAGCCTTTGCGCAATCAGTTGTGGGGTGTTCCTGGGATCTGTAAAAACCGCTACCTTCCTGCCCAGGGATAATATTTGGAAAATCCGGGCAGTCGTGGCGGGGGTTTCATCCCTTCCGTGCAGGGTTACCGTTTCAATGTCTCCCCACGGAACGCCGGTCCTCGCGCAAAGAACCTGAAGGCTGGTAAGATTGGGCACGACGACCACGCGCTCCAGCCCAAACTTTTCAATCAGCCTTTTGCCGATTCCAAAAAAGAGCGGATCGCCCGAAGAAAGCACCGCTGTTCGGCGCGTTTCCGAAAGGCGGCCCACAAGGTCGAGCTGCTCGGAAAGCGGCAAGCCGAAGGGGATTTTTTCTCCCGGATGTTCGGGAAGCATTTCGAGATGCCTGCCGCCGCCGGTGAGGGTCTCGGCTCTGTCGAGCCATTCCCGCACCGCCGGCCCGAGGTCGCCCGGGGAGGTGCCCATTCCGATCACGGCAATGATAGGTGGTTTCCAGTCGCAGGCTTTGATTCCAGGAAAATTCGATTTCATGATTGCAGGCTCACATCCGATAGCAAGTCGCCGTCATAGTCGAAAAGAAGCATCCTCAGACTGACCCCTTCTCCAGCGAATCGGGCCGACTGCGCCAATGCCTTTTCTGCAACAGCCCCCAAAATTTGCGTTTCACCCCGCGCGGTAATCATCTCCAGCGCGTGCCGTGCAGTGTTTGCTCCGGCCAGTTCTCTGCCAAAATCGGCGTCGTGGCCCAGCCCTTTGGCAATCGCGGCAAGAAGTTCCAGGTCGAGCGAAGCCTTATGTGCGTGCGTGTATTCATACCCCTGAGCCATCTTAACGGCCTTGCCGAAAAAAACGCTGTGCACTATTCGTTTTAGCCCGAACCGGCGCGCCTCGCGAACTGAAAATGCAAAAAAGTCCGCCACCTGCACAAAAGCCTCCGTGGGCTCCCAGGTAAGCAAATCCTGCGCGAAGCGCTCGCTCTTGCCCCCCGTGCTGAG
Source organism: Desulfarculales bacterium UBA696 (assembly GCA_002298995.1). GTDB lineage: Bacteria > Desulfobacterota > Syntrophobacteria > Syntrophobacterales > Syntrophobacteraceae > SbD1. The sequence goes on along the minus strand of DBMO01000002.1, from coordinate 290,588 downwards.
GATTGCCGTTTCACACCCGTTCGATGCCGCAACCGAGAGAGCCGAGGAGATGGTATCTTCGTAGGCCTCATGCGAAAATGGTTTAACAAGCCCTGTGGTTCCAAGAATGGAAATGCCGCCTACAATCCCCAGTCGCGGATTTAGCGTATGCCTCGCCAATTCCTCTCCGCGAGGGACCTCGATGGTTACCTGGATTGATTTGCCGGAAAAATCATCCGGCAGCGGGCCATCGAAAGGCAGGAAAACAGAAGCCGGTGGACTGATGCCGGCTGCCGGATACCGGATGTCGGATGTTGAGAGGGAGAAGTCGGGCCCAAGGATCAAAAGAGTCTCGGTCAGGTTTTCGGCAAACATTTTGCGCGGAACGGGGTTTATGGCCGGCTCTCCCGGAGGCACGGGAAGTCCGGGCTTGGTTACAATGCCCACGCCTTTCCCTGCTGCCAGGAAAATACCTTGCGGTCCATCGGCCGGGCTGGCTACGAGCTCAACTTTCGCGGCGATCTCGGCCCGATTGGTAATATCCGGATCGTCCCCTCCATCCTTTATAACTGAAGCCCTGGCGAAACCGTTTCCGGTGCTGCCCTTTGCGACGGGAACGGTAAAGTAATCCCCGGACGGAAGTTTAACCGCGACCTCCACCGGCGCGCTCCCGGTAAGAAGGTGGCGCAGAGCGGCAATTGCCGCGGCAACAGCGGCAGTTCCCGTGCTGAACCCGCACCGCAGGTTTCCACTTTTCCTTCCCCGGTTTGATTTTTCTTCAGGCATTAAATCTTTCCTGCCAACGGCTGTAAATTTACCACGAAGAGCATGAAGGTATATTGGAATTAAACCACCATAGAGTCAGAAATATTTGAGAAATGCGATTCATTGATTCCATTTTCGTGCCCTTTGTACCCTTCGTGGTCGATCCTCTTTATTTTCTAAAAAACTCAGGGTAGAGGGCGGCGGCGAGGGTTTCCACTGCCTCGATGCAGCGGGGGCCGGGACGCGAAAAGACTAATTCGTCTGCTTTGATTACTCTGCCCTCTCTGACGCATTTGAGTCGGTCGAAGTGTGACCGTTTTGCCGGATCGAGGGGGCTCTTGTTCATGGGACCTTCCTGGACCACGTAGGCGTCCGGATTATCGAAAAGAAGCGCCTCGACGCTGTATTTTACTATTCCTTTTTCTTTCGTCAGCACGTTTTCGCCCCCCGCGGCAGAGATAATCTCGTCCACGATCGATCCCCGACCGGCGCCGGTGAGCGGCTCAGAGCGTATCTCGAAGAAAACCGTCTGCTTTTTCTCGACCCCGTCAAGTTTTGCCTTTACCGCGTCGAGTCTTTTGCGCAAGGACTCATTCAGCTCCAGCGCTTTTTCCCTGGTCCCGCAAAGGATTCCGAGCCTTTCGGTAACCGAGAAAATCTCCTCGAAGGTCTTCGGAGAGAAAATGGCAACGGGAATTCCCGAGTCGAGAAGGCGCGAGATTTCGGGGGTCTCGTCTCTCCGTGAAGAGCTCATTATTACGAGGTCTGGCTTCAGGCCGAGAATAAGCTCGATATTTGGCTTCATGTGAGTGCCGACGGATGGAAGCCTCTCGATTTGCGCCGGATACCTGTCTGCTTGCGTGCGTGCGATAACCCGGTCGGCTGCCCCTATGGAGAATAGCGTTTCGGCAAATGCGCCGTAGAGTGGAATAATTCGCTCGGCGTGGCGATCGATGGAAATTTTGCGGCCGAGATCGTCGGTTATTTCAAGGGATTGCGCGCGGCAGACGGATGCTCCCGCCAGGGTCAGCCAAAGCACAAAGAGAATCGCCACTAATCGATTTGGTAAAAATACCATGTTCATCACCAAATTCTTGCATCGTGGGGAACTGTGCTCCCCCGCTACCTTATCACGGCAAAAAAAACACCTGCTTCTTTCGCGCGGCCTCTATTTCCCGGACCACGACGCGGGTTTCGTAAATCTTTTCGAGGACCTGTTCGGTTAGGACTTCTTCGGTCGGGCCGTCGGCCTCGATCAGACCATCCTTTAAGAATACCATCCTGCGGCAAAAAAGCGCGGCAAGGTTTATGTCGTGCGAGACGGCAAGCACCGTCAGGTTTTCTTCACGGTTTAGCTTGTCCAGCACCTTGAAAATTTGCAGCTTGCGGTGGACGTCCATGGCGGACGTTGCCTCATCGAGGACGATGATTGGAGTTTGCTGGGCAAGGGATTTTGCCATCAGGACGCGCTGCCTCTCGCCGCCGCTCACCGCGCTAATCGGGCGCTCTCCGAGGCGGGCCGTGTCGGTCAGGGAAAGGGCTTTTTCCACCGCCTCGGCATCGCCCTGGGTTTCCATGCGCCAGCGTTGCCTGTGCGGATAGCGGCCCATTTCGACTACCTCGCGGCAGGAAAAAGGAAAGCGCATATCGCTCTCCTGCGCTATTACGGCCATGCGCCGCGCCCGTTCCCTGAGGCTCAGCCGCTCGACTCCTGTTCCAAGGATTTCGATTCGTCCGCCGCTTGCCGGAACTATCCCGCTAAGAGCCAGCACGAGGGTGGATTTGCCGGCGCCGTTCGGCCCCAGGATGCCGATAAATTCGCCGCTTCCCACCGAAAAGGAAACCCCACTCAGCACTTCTTTTCCAGAGTAGCCGCAACGAAGCCGGGAAACCTCTATTGCAGGTGCAGCTGCTTTTTTCTGCGCAGAAGAAGGAAGCAAAAAAACGGTCCTCCGATAATTGCCGTTACTACGCCGACGGGGATTTCTTCGCCGCCGGGCAGAATTGTTCTCGCAATCGAGTCTGAGACAAGCACGAGCAGGCCTCCGCAAAGAGCTGCCGCGGGTATCAGCAGCCGGTGCCTTGGACCGATGGCGAGCCGCGCCAGGTGGGGGATTACAAGTCCCACAAAGCCGATTATACCGCTTACCGCAACCGCTGATGCCGTAACCAGCGAGGCCGCAAGGAGCATCCAGAAACGGACCCTCGATACGTTCACCCCGAGTTGCTGCGCCTGGATATCCCCAAGTCCCAGCAGATCGAGTTCTCGCGTGAAGCAGCAGATCGCCGCTCCCCCAACGATTATGTAGGGCAAAATCAGCATCACGTGTGCCCAGGATTTACCGGACAGGCTGCCCATGATCCAGAAAACTATCGTGGAAACGGATTCTTCGTTAAGGCTTTTAATCAGGCTGATCATGGCCGAAAGGAAAGTGGAAACGATTATTCCGGCAAGCACGACGGTTACGATCTGGATTCGGCCTTCCTGGCTGCCAAGAAGATAGACGAGGTAGAGCGCGAGAAGCGCACCCGCAAACGCGGCCGCGGGGAGGGCGCTTACCCCGAAAAAATGCAGAGATCCAAAGCCCAGCAGGATGGCGATCGACGCCCCGAACGCTGCTCCGGTGGAAATCCCGAGGGTAAACGGGTCCGCCAGCGGATTTAGCAATACCCCCTGGTAGACTGTCCCGGCAAGCGCCAGGGCGCATCCGACCAGGAAGGCGAGGCAAATTCTCGCAAGTCTTACGTGAAGTACAATGTATCTTACGGTGTCGTCGATCCCGGAGGCAAGATCGGGAAAGAACGGGGAGAGCCAGAGCTTTACAATCGATTCATACGGTGTTTTGAAGGCGCCCAGACCGGAGCTGATAAAAGCCGAGAATACGATTGCAATGACAAAGCCCGACCACAGAGCGATCCGCAACACCGATACCTGCGCCCGAGGCCGGAGACCGCCTGTTCTTTCATCTGCTGCCGCTTCGCTCATTGCATTACTTGGAATTGAAGAAAATTTAGGAGTTTAGGAGTTTAAAGGATCGGCAGCTCAGGACTGCACTTGTTGGACTCCTCAATTCCCAAATCCCCTTAATTCCTAAATTTTCTTTGGATCATTTCTCCAGCCCGTTTCGCTTGATTATCATGAGTGAGAGATAATGGGGCTGCCCGATTTCAGCCAGTTTTTCGAAATCGCGCTCGACGATTTCTCCCTCCAACCCACACCGGCTTACGAAACAGCAGTGCTTATCAAGGCCTTCTTCCCGGATCTGTGACAAAATCTCTGGGAAGCGCTTGTAGGTCTTCATCAGCACGAGGTTGTCGGAAAGTTCAGCGGCTTCCTTCAGGCGTCTTCCCCCCTTTGCCATTGAGAGGATCGTCATGGCTTCGTCGCCTTCGGCCAGGGGTTCGTTGGCGCAGGCGGCGGCGGCCTGGAAAGAAGTTATACCGGGGATAACCTTGATCGCGGCTTCGGGAAGCTGAGCGCGGACCTTCCGCATGATGTAGATGAAGGTGCTGAAGGTGAGCGGATCGCCGAGGGTCAGGAATGCGGCGTTCTTGCCCTGCCGCATTACTTCGATGATGGATTCGCAGTTTGTCTGCCAGGCACCCTCGCGGGTTTCGGCATTGTTGGACATGGAGAAGGCGAGCTGATCCACCGGAGTTCCGGCGGGCAAATGCCCGTTTACGATCGAGCGCGCAAGACTGTAGTCATTCTTGCTCGAAGAGGCGGCAAAAACGTGCTGGACTTCCTCCCTGAGGACTTTAACCGCTTTGATGGTGAGCAGTTCAGGGTCCCCGGGTCCTACGCCGATTCCATATAATTTGCCAAGCATAATCATCCTTGCGCGCAAGGTCCCGCCACGGGTTTTCCCGGGCGGGAGAGAGTCCGGCCGATCCCCGTGGCCGGGTTGACTACTTTCCCGTCTTAGCTGCCTCAAGTAGGGAATGAACGATTGCAACGGCAATGGTGCTGCCGCCTTTTCTGCCAAGAACGGTAATCGAGGGCTGATTTTCGAGCCGCCAGAGTCGGTTCTTGGATTCCTCTGCCTGTACGAAGCCGACGGGGACCCCAATTACAAGCGCGGGCCGAATGTTTTCATCGCTGATCATCCGCACGATCTCGTGAAGGGCTGTGGGAGCGTTTCCAATGACTATCACCGATCCAGCTAGCCCTCTGCCGCAGCCGCGAAATGCCGCCAGGGTGCGGGTGACGCCCGTCTTTGCTGCAATCTCCCGTGTCTCGTCACTCTCGGCGGGAACAACCACCTCGTTTCCGAACCATTCGAGCCGCCATGGAGCAAGGCCCGCACGAATCATACGGGTATCGGCGTATATGCGGGCGCCTGACTTGAGCGCTTCCGCGCCGCGCAAAATAGCGCCGCTGCTGATCCGCATCCTTTGGGCGTAGTCGAAATCGCCCGTGGTGTGGATTACGCGCCGAACGACCTGCCATTCAGCGGGGGGAAAGCCGTGGTCCCCCATTTCTGCATCGATGATACGGAAACTTTCGTCTTCAATCTTCTTGCCGGCCTCGACCAGTCCGGGGCGGCAGTTGTCTTTTTTACTGGGAAATTCTAGTATCACTACGTCCGCCTTGATTTAAACCTTCTTAAAAACAAAAAAGTCCCTGGTCCCGTCTGGCGGGAACTCAAGGACTGCACCCAGCTCACTTGATCCTCTCTTGTCAGGGAAAGACCTCGTCCCCCGAAACAAAGATTTGTTCGAGAACCCCTGTGGAATCAGGCAGGTTTTCTGGCTCACGGATCAATCTAATCGCCATGCCTTCCCGACGCGCTCAAGCGCAGCCAGTGGCCCTTTATGGCTTTCGTCCCCGTTTACAGCGGCGGGACCGCGACGGTTTCACACCGTCTTCCCTTTTAAATCCCTAAATTCGGGAATACCTGTATCCCTGTAATTTCAAAGAGCCGGGAAATCTGTTATTCTCCAGCCTTAAGGCTAAAATGAGGCACCGGCGGCATTTTAGGGGCGCTTGCCCTCATTTTCGGCCTCTTCGGACTCGGTAAACATCTTTATCTCATTTGCCCTTCGAGGTCAATCTTAATGCAACCACGCCCCCTGTCATGTCCACGGACCCACACCATGACAAGCGTCATCATCCCAACGTTCAACCGCAGGGAGATGGTGGTCGAGGCGGTGCGCTCGGTTCTCGGGCAGAAAGATTTCCACGGTGATTACGAGGTGATAGTCGTCGACGACGGCTCGACCGATGGGACGGCCGAAGCCATCGCCGGTTTTGGCGAGAAAATAAGATATCTCAGGCTGGAGTGTGCCGGCGTCAGTGCCGCCCGAAACCGAGGCATAGCGGAATCCCGCGGAGACTATATAGCCTTTCTCGACTCCGACGATCTATGGCTGCCGGGAAAGCTTTCGGCCCAGATGCGGTATTTTTCCGACAATCCCGGAATGAAGCTTTGCCAGACCGAGGAGATCTGGGTAAGGTGCGGCAGGCGTCTGAACCCCCGAAAGTACCACCAAAAACCCCAGGGGCACTGCTTTGACCTGCTTCTCGAAAGATGCCTGGTAAGTCCTTCCGCCGTTGTGATCAGACGTGCTTTGTTCGATGAGGTAGGCCTCTTCGACGAGTCCATGCCCGCATGCGAGGACTACGACCTATGGCTTCGAATCGGCACCCGCTACCCGCTCGGCCTTATCGAAAAGGCCTTCATAATAAAGCGTGGAGGGCATCCCGGACAGCTATCGGCAATTACTCCCGCATTAGACAAGTACCGAATCCGCTCTATCTCCAATCTGCTCGGTTCGGGGGCGCTGAGTGAGGTCCAAACCGCAGCAGCACTCAAGGTCCTTCGCCAAAAATGCCGCATCTACGCCACCGGATGCCGCAAACGGGGCAACACGTCAGAAGCGGAAAACATGGAAGCAATCCTGCGCGGGGCAGAGGAGCGATAAAAATCGTTCACCTCATTTATTCCCTGAGGTTTGTGGCGGTAACGTTGTGACCGCGGTTGTGTCTACTGCCGTGGCGAGGTCTCCCCGGGCTGTTGCCCAAACCAGATTTGGATTCACGTCCGGGACGGTCTCGAAAATCGTCATTCCCGCGGTGCTGCTGGCGGGAATCCAGCGGCTTTAAACCCAAAGTTGTTGACCTGCCGAAGCAAAGACACTGGATTCCCGCCCAGAAGCACCGCGGGAATGACGTTGTTAGGCTCGCGCCTGCCTATCCACTTAGCAGTTTCAAAAAAAGGCTATTTGGGCAACAGCCCGTCCCGACCACGCCAGGGTCTCGACCGAAGGGTCTCCATTTTTGAGTACTGGTCGAATAAAGTTCTACAGCGGATGGCATATCTTTGGAGACCTTCGGTCGGTGCGGCTGGCAAGGTCGGGAGACCATGCCACAACTGAGCTTTTGGGCAACAGGCTCGGGGAGACCATGCCACAACTGAGGGAATTCATGGAGACCTTGCCGCAACCGAGCCCTCCGTCCTCCGTTTCCCGTCCCCCGTCTTCTGTCTTGCGCTGCCGGCCGTTTATTCCCTATAATGTAATCGGCCGCCGGCCAAAAGGCACTTTCACCTAAACTCGCAACAGGAAAGGAGATTACATGCTTTTCATGGGCATATTCAGTTACTCCCCGGAAGACAGAAACCTGGTTATCGAACGCGGTATGGATGCGGTCAAGGTACCCGGGGTTGATGTGAAAGGGGAGTGGTTCGACATTTCCGGCCACAGGGTTTTTCGGCTGTTCGAGGCGGACGATGAGGTCCATCTTGCTGCATCCGCCTACGGCTGGTCCGATCTGGGAATGGCGGAAATAATTCCGGTCATGGACACCGAAAAAGCGCTGAAGCTCCTGAAACGCCTTTCCAAAAAGTCCTGAAAACAGATTTGGAATTGGCTGATTCAAGGCATGCGCCGGTTGGTGCAGGTTGGAAAGCTTGCTGTTCAACTGGTTCGGTGGGACTCACGGGGCATTAGTATTCGATTTTCCCCAATTGTTTCTGAATAGCGTCCTTCCGGCGATCAAGGGCCGGGAGGACTTTTATGTTTAAGAGATGAGCAAAGAAGGTGCATGAGAAAATGGTTCAACTGGATAAGCTTTTGGACAGCATCGAACCGGCGGATGCCGAGTGGGAGCAAAAGGCGAACGAGAGGCTAAGTTCCCAGATCCGTCCCCGCGGCTCCCTTGGACACCTCGAGACAATAGCGGCGAGACTCGCCGGCATCGGCCGCACCCTGCAGCCTGACCTCTCAAAAAAAATCATTTTCGTTATGGCCGGGGATCACGGAATTGCCGTGGAAGGTGTGAGCGCATATCCGCAGGAAGTTACCGCGCAAATGGTGTATAGCTTTACCCGTGGCTGGGCGTCGATAAACGTGCTGGCAAGGCATGCGGGCGCAAGCGTGCGGGTAGTTGACTGCGGGGTTGCGGGCGATATTCCACCGGAGTGGGAAGTCATCGACGGCAAAGTAGGACGCGGGACGGCATCTATAACGAAGGGTCCGGCCATGACCCGCGAGCAGGCAATAAAGGGGCTTATGGTCGGAGCGGAACTGGTACGAAATGCCCGCGAACGGGAAGGTTTCGGCCTTTTCGGGACCGGCGACATGGGCATTGCCAATACGACTCCTTCGACAGCCATAATTTGCGCCCTTTGCGGACAGCCGCCTTCAAAGCTTACCGGAAGAGGCACGGGCATCGGAGATGAAGGTCTGAATATAAAGATCCAGGCAATCGAGACGGCCTTGAAGGTCAATAAACCAGATCCAAACGACGCCCTTGATGTTTTAACCAAGGTGGGCGGCTTCGAAATAGCAGCCCTTGCCGGCGCGGTGCTCGGGGCTGCCTCCGTGAAGGCCCCAATAATCTGCGACGGCCTGATCGCAACCGCCGGAGCGCTCATAGCCTGCCGCATAGCTCCGCGTGCCGCGGACTATCTTTTCGTTTCGCACCAGAGCGTCGAGCCCGGACACATCGCCATGTGCGACCTCCTGGGCCTGAAACCTATTCTCAGTCTCGATATGCGTCTTGGTGAAGGTACCGGGTCCGCGCTTTCAATGAACATCGTCGAGGCATCCGCAAAGGTGCTGGTCGAGTGCAAGACGTTCGCCGAGGCGGGGGTTACCGACACCGGGCACTGATGGGCTGCGCGAATGCCTGATTGCCCATATTTACAAATGAGTGCAACGTCTTAAAAGTAAGCTTGCGAACGGAATCCGTAGGGTGGGCACATCGTTCCATCGTTCCCACTGCCCCGTTGCTCGAACCGGAACTCGGTGGGCACGATGAAACGATGTGCCCACCCTACACACTTGCACGAAAAACACCATGGAGGAAGTACATGGCCACGGTAATGCCCGAAGGGGCCGCTATCAGGAAGGCGATCAAGTGGATTTCATCGGAGTTGACCGATGACCCTGACAAACCTGTCCAGAAGCTCATAAACGAGGCGGTTACGCAATTCGACCTGTCGCCAAAGGATACCGAGTTTTTGATTAATTTTTACAGGAAGGACAAAGGGACGCCGGCTTCGAGCTAAATGTCCGTATCCGCGCCTTTCAAACTAGCAAGACCTGCGAGAAGAAACAAAATTGGAGGGGCAGACTCTCCGGCATGCCCTCAGAGTTTGAACTGTTCTTTATAAATTTTTACCTCTGTTTTCTTTGTCTTGAATGCGCCGATTTCCTCCAGAAAATCGAGATATGCGCCAAGGTCGCTGTTGTCCTGGAGCTTTGGAATCTGGCGCATGGCCTCGAAATCCTCCGCAGTCAGCGGCATATCTCTTTCAAGGTTGATGGCGCTTTTATTTTTTTCGATGAGTTCATCGAATTGCGCCAGTTGCCCATGTTTTCAAAGTAAGCCCTAATCTGCTCTAATGTTCACAGTCCCGCCTGGATAAGATCGTGAATTCGTATTATTCCGGCAATTTTTCCTTCCGAGTCCATGACGGGCAGGACGGCTATCTGTGACGGGCGGTTTTCCATGAGGTTCAGGGCTTCGGCGGCCATCCTGTCCTGGCTTATGACCACGGGGTTAGCCGTCATCACGTCGTCGACCTCGATGCTGAGAAGGTGCTCGTGGCGTTGCACGGCTCGCCGGAGGTCCCCGTCGGTGAATATCCCGACCAGTCTGCGCTCGTTGGAAACGACTATTACCGCACCCATTCCCTTCCCGGTAAGCTCGATAAGGGCATCGCGCATGGAGGTGCCGCTCAGGACCAGGGGGAGGTCTTCCCCGCAATGCATTATGTCTTTTACCCTGAGGAGCAGGCGGCGTCCGAGTGCGCCGGAAGGGTGTAGTCTACTGAAATCCTCTCGCGAAAAGCCTTTCAGGGAAACCAGGCAGCCCGCCAGAGCGTCACCCAGCACCATCGCAACCGTGGTGCTGCTCGTTGGGGCCAGGTTGAGCGGGCAGGCCTCGCCGTCAACCCCCGCGTCGAGAAAGACGTCGCAGTCCCTGGCAAGTGACGAGCCATGCTTTCCCGCTATTCCGATAGTCCTGAGGCCGAAGCGCTTGAATATCTGCAGGAACTGCAGCACCTCGGTAGTCTCGCCCGAGTTGCTCAGCAAAAGCCCCGCATCGCCGCGCTGCACAATCCCGAGGTCCCCGTGCATGGCCTCGACGGGGTGAATGAAAATTGAGGGCGTACCGGTACTTGAAAATGTCGCGGAAATCTTGCTCGCAACTATTCCCGACTTCCCAAGCCCGGTTGCTATTACCTTGCCCTTTGTTTCCAGCAGCAGGGAAACTGCTCGTTCGAACTCTGGGCCGATTCGCTCAATAAGTGATTCGAGGGCAAGGATCTCCTTCCGGATTACCTCCTTTGCCATACCGCAGCATGAAACCATGGTCAATTTTCTCGGAAGTTGTTGAAGGTGTGTTGGAAATCCGGGTTAAGCCTTTGAACACAGGAAATTCCTAAGGCTGTACTGTACGTTGTTTATCTTGAGCTTCTTGCGGATATTCTTGCGGTGGGTGCGCACCGTGCTGGCGGAAATGTGCAACTGCCTCGATATCTCTTCGGTTGTAACACCATTTTTAATGAGCGAAGCGATCCTGAGTTCGGTGAAGGAAAGCACTGCCGCAATTCGTGAATCCATCGTGAAGCCCGATGTGAGATCTTCTATCTGCATGACAAGCATATCGAGCTGGTTCTGGTATTGGGCCAGCCCCTTATCCCTGCCCAATCTTTCGACCATCGGAATTATGAGGTTGCGCAGTTTGAGCGCGATTCGCTTTTCTACTTCTTCACGTTCCCGCTCGATATTCTGCGCAAAAATCGATAACGCCCGGTTTGTGTCGCGAAGCTGAATATTTAAATTTTCGAGCCGTTCCTTATGGGTGAGCAGTTCGCTTCGGCTTTGCTTGAGGTCGATTATGAGCCTTTTTGACTCGCGTTCGCTTTCCAGTGTCTTTAAGGCTCGAAGTATTGTGTGATAAAGAAGCTCGCTTTGGAAGGGTTTTTCCATGAAATCGAAGGCCCCCAGCTTGAGGGACTTTATCGCCATTTCCTTGTCCGCAAACCCTGTGATTATGATGACCTTTATGTCATCGCGCAGGTTGCGAATTTCCGGGAGCAGGTCCAATCCGCTTACACCGGAGAGGAATACATCGAGCAGGAGGACGTCGCATTTTCCCTCCTTAACAAGGGAAAGGGCATCTTCCGGCTGTGTGCATCCCTGTGCGCAAAGCCCCCAGGACCCCAGAATCTCTTTGACGCTTTCGCAGACAAATTCATCGTCGTCCACGATAAGGATCAGGGAGCCTTTAAAAGATTCCATTGCGTCCATTTTGCCGAACCCCATGTTCGCCCTGTTAAGGCATCAGGTCTTATTATCCGATAAGCCGGCAAATCGTCCTGGCAAGATAGCTCCAAGAGGCAACAATGTAACAACCAAACGCGTGAGGGGAGGGCTGAGATCAGGCAATCGGCTGTCTTTAGCCCCTGTTGGGGGATATTCTTACCAAATCACGAAACTAATTGCAATATTTTAGGTATTTAGTGCAAAATGGACTAAGTTGTACTTGGGTTAGTTGACCTTTCTGATATAATTTCCGGTGATTTTAGGCCCATGCCGTGGAGACGGAGTAATATCGAGAATGGGAAAAGTTTGCTGATATGGCCAGAATCCTTTTAATCGAAAGCGATCGGGATTGGCAGTTAAAGGCGGGCGAGGCATTGAGCCCTCATCGGCTGGATATTTCGTTGGCCTTGAACGACGCCTCGGAGCGGCTGGAAAAAGAGGCTTTCGACGTGGTTGTAGCCAGCCTGGAGTCAAACCAGGTGGACAACATCGGCATGCTGAAGGAGAAGTCGCCGAGCACCCCGCTGATAGTGGTCAGTCAGCGGGACAGTTCCGACTTGGTGGTCCAGGCGATCAGGGCCGGGGCTTTCGACTTCATAAGCAAACCTTATCTCCCGAACAGGATGCACCTGGCCGTCTCGCAGGCACTCGACCAGCGCTCGATGAAAAACGAAATCGACTACCTGAGGCGTACACAGGACATAACCTACGATTTCGACAAAATCATTGCCGTAAGTCCCACGATGAAAAAGGTCATCAATACCCTGAAAAGGATTGCCGACCTCGAAGCAACCATTCTCATGACTGGTGAAACCGGCACCGGAAAAAGCATACTCTCGGGTACCATCCATTTCAACAGCCGGAGGCGGTCCAAGCCCTTTATAAAGATAAACTGCGCAAACATCCCGGAAACGCTCCTGGAGAGCGAGCTTTTCGGTCATGAAAAAGGCTCGTTTACCGGTGCAACCAAGACGCGCATCGGCCGCATGGAACAGGCAAACGGCGGGACTGTCTTCCTGGATGAAATAGGTGAGCTTCCACCCGCAATCCAGTCGAAGCTCCTGCGGGTGCTCGAGGACAAATGCTTCGAGAGGCTTGGCGGAAACCAGACTATCCGCTCGGACATACGGATAATCGCCGCCACCCACAGGGACCTCGAGACGAGCGTCGAGAACGGGAATTTCAGAGAAGACCTTTATTACCGGATAAACGTTTTGCGAGTGCACCTGCCGCCCCTGCGCGAGCGGACCGAGTGCATCGATCCCCTGGCTAAATATCTGCTCCAAAAAACCTCCCGCGAACTCGGAAGGCATTTCCAGGGTTTTTCACCGGAAGTGGTCGCGCTTTTCAGGGCATATCACTGGCCCGGTAATATCCGTGAACTTTCGAACGCCATTGAAAGGGCGGTCCTGCTCGAGGACGGCCGCTTCATACGTCCCGAGACGATTACCCTCTATGGGATGGGAAGAAAAGTAAGCACCCAGGCGAGGCCCAAAGACCTCGAATCGGGTGAAAAAGAGATGCTCCTCGAGGCCCTCGAGATCAGCGACTGGGTTCAAAAGGACGCCGCCGCAAGACTTTGCGTCACTCCCCGCAAACTAAACTACATGATCCGAAAGCACGGAATAACCCACACCCGGTGGAGAAAGAACAAGTAAGGTCGCTTAAAACCCACTGCATTCAAATGAGATTTCCAAAAAAATAAACCCAACGCCGTGGAGTGTTGGGTTTGCTATTTGGACGTCTTAATTCCCAGCTTGTATAAATTCCCTCACACAAATTACTCGATGCGGCTTGCAAAGTCGGGAGGGGTTGTTGTCAAAATGGAAAGTTTCGTCAACCTAGAACCCCAAGGCGTCATTTGGCGATAACACGCCAGGGAGACTTTGCCAAAACCGGTGCCAGCCGTCTTTTTGAATAATTCGCGGCCAAGTGCCGGTGTTTGTGATTATACCGTAGCCGCCCTGCATTCTGCCGACGCTGCCCGCCTCAGGCGGCGGAGAGAAAAAAGATGAGGAGGCTTTCCACCAGGCGGGCCATAAAATCGTAGTCCAGCTTTTCCATGGTGTCGGACGGCAGGTGGTAGTTCGGATTTCGGAAAAAGGCTGAATCGGTCACCATCACCGCCCGAAACCGCTCATTCCAAAAGGGGGCATGGTCGCTCAGCCTCACTGCGGGCATGACCCAGCCGTTAAGTGGAACCAGAAGCGGCACTACGGGCAGGACAGGGTTTTTGGCAAACCCCGCGGCAAGCTCCCGGACAAGTTTTCTCGACCCGAGATTTCCAACTATGGAAATATAGTTCCCCTGCTTCGGGTAGTTCATGAGGGAAAGGGGGAACGGGTATCTCTGACAGCCCGGAATGTCGCAGGTGTAGCCTACCATTTCCAGGCAGATTACCCCGTCTGTCCTCTCCTTCCTTCCCTTCATTCCCGTGGCATGCACCCGGCTGCCCATTCGCATGGTGGCGTAGGCCGGGTACTCTTCGAGGGCAAAGGAGACGAATTTTACAAAAACCGGAATTTCAAAACGGTTCCGCAAAATTTGGAGTTGCCGCGCCGTTTCAAGCTGCACTGCCACCGAGCTTGCGTTGTCGTCGGCCCCAACCGTGCCGAGTACGCAGTCGTAGTGAGCCCCGACCAGGTAGCGTTTCACGGGGGCGTCTCCAGGAGGATTCGAGAGCGCGACAACATTGGCAGCCGTGAAATCGTTACAGGGATAATGTTCCAGCTCAACATCGAGCCCGTTTTGCCTGTGGACGGATTCGATGTAGCGCGCCGCGGCCGTCAACTTTTCGGGTGAAAACATGCTCCTCTCGCCGATAGTGACGGTGAGCGCTTTCAGGTGATCGGCGAGGCGCCTTTTAGTTTCTTCCAGATCAATCAAGGAAGCGGCATCCCCTTCTCTCAATTTGTGCAATATTTCCATAATTCGTTTTTTTATTGAAATCTTCCAAACCCGGTACTACAGGGAAAATAAGACATTATGCAAGGCAGCCAAAAATCTTGATTCTCCTCCGACAATACCTCCCCACACCCTTGCTCCATTGGCTTGTCTCTCGTTTACCAGGAATTTTGGAGAAGGCGAATGAAAGAGGCATTAAAAGATTTTCCGGTCATTATAGAAATCCCGGTTGCCTGGGGGGAAATGGATTCTTTCAACCACGTGAATAACGTCGTCTATTTTCGCTATTTCGAGAGCGCCAGGATAGCATATTTCGACAGAATCAGAGGCCTGGAGTTCATGGCAGAGACGGGAATAGGGCCCATCCTGTCGACGACCAGCTGCAGGTTTCGCCTGCCATTGACCTACCCCGATGTTGTTTCATCGGCAGTACACGTGACCGAGATAGGCGAGGACCGCTTTAAGATGAAGCACGTAATCTTCAGCCACCGCCACTCCAAGATCGCCGCGGAAGGCGAAGGTGTCCTGGTCATGTTCGACTACAACAAGAACCAAAAAGCCCCCATGCCCGAAGAACTAAGAAAAAGGATCATCGAAACGGAAAACGAAGGACGGAGGACAGAAGTCGGAGGGCGGAAGAAATAAGGGGTAGACGCAAGGGATGGAAGCATTGAAACGGAGTCAAGAGAGGTATTCAAGGCTAGCCGCCTGTCACTCAATCCATAAAATTCCTCAATTCCCAATCCTCTTTTTTGGAATCACTTTGTCTGATATACTGCGGAACAAAAAATGTTAAAAAACATAATCTTAAATTATCCGCCCCGACGATGAATCAGTTAGAGGTTCAAGGGTAACGCCGTTCATTGCAGCTCGTGCGATGCATGAGATCGCCGAACGCGGGTCAGTTACTCTGAAACTCTTGCTCAACAGCAACTTCTCCGGTTGGAATTCCCCATGAGAGATACACCAGTTCAGGCTCAAATGCTCTATGAGATAGCAATGTCTATCGGCAACAGCCTTGACCTGGTCAGCATGCTGCGATGGGGCCTTTCCACTTACATCAAAAAACTCGGATGTTCCGCCGGAATAGTGGCCGAAATGAGAGAAGAACCCGAAGGATCATTTCGATTCACCCCGGTATATTCCCTTCCCCGTAATGCAGGCTTCATCAATGCCTGCCAGTCCGCTTTTCGGCAAATTCCGGAAGATCCCACCGAAGCCGAATACATGGCCTTTCGAGCCGAACTACCCATCCGTGGCCGCGAGGAAGGGGATTTCTTCTATCTCATGGATCTTCCCGGATTCGGCCTTCTGCTCCTGGTCAAAACGGGCGAACCGCTCGAAGAATCAATTATCAATGCCGTTGACCGGTTGAACATGAAACTTGCCGGCGCCTGTATCGCTTGCACCCAAAACGACAGGATCGAAAGGATCAACAGGGAACTCTCCGAGCAGATCAAAAACCGCACTGCCATCGAGGCAGAGCTGAAAAAGGTCCTCTGCGAACTTGAGCAGCGAGTCGAGGAGCGTACACGGGAACTCCAGTCGGCTAACGAGGCGCTGATCTCCGCCAGTCAACAGTTCCAGAATATAATCGAATTCCTGCCCGATGCCATCCTGGTGCTCGATAGTAACAGGAAAGTTATTGCATGGAACCGGGCAATGGAGGAAATGACCGGAATAAGCAAGGTCGAGATCATCGGGAAAGACGATTATTCCCATGCCGTTCCTTTTTACGGCTCGAAGGCAACCGATCTGGTCGATCTTCTCGACGGCATGGAATCCGCTCGGGAATGCAACTCGGATGATCCGAAGCGCAAGGGTGACAAGCTCTGCGTGGAGACTTTCGCGCCGATGGTAAACAGCGGCAAGGGAGCGCACCTATTCGCGATGGCCGCCCCTTTACTTGATGCTCTCGGAAACCGTGTCGGAACCATAGAATCCATTCGAGATATTACCGAGCAGAAACTGGCCCATGAAGCGATAATCCGTGCAGAGGAAAAATACAGGAGCATATTCGAACACGCGGTCATGGGGATTTTTCAGGTCACTCCGCACGGGGACCTGATCAGTGCGAACAAAGCGTTTGCCAAGATTCTCGGATATGATGGGGTGGAAGATCTGCTGCGCTCCAAAACGGACCTTGCCCGGCAGTTAAACAGCGAGGAGAGCCGCTACCCGGAGCTTGTCCGAGGGATCGAGAAATTCGGGGTTATTCACGAATTCGAGTTTCAATATCTGCGAAAAAACGGATCGTTTGCCTGGATTTCCATTAATGCCCGCGCTGTCCGCGACGAAAGCGGCGGGATAGGCTACCTTGAAGGCACGGCGCAGGATATCACCGGGCGCAAGCTGCTCGAATCGCGGCTTCTTCAGGCGCAGAAGATGGAAGCAATCGGCACGCTCGCCGGCGGAATTGCTCATGATTTCAATAACATCCTGGCTGCCGTCCTTGGATTTGCCGAGATGACAAAGCTGGGGCTGCGCGATCCAAAGCTCATCGGGTACATGGAGCAGGTACTCCAGGCCGGTGACAGGGCCAAGAGCCTCGTCGGGCAGATCCTGGCCTTCAGCCGCGCGGACCGCCAGGAAAAGAAGGCGTTCGATATCGGCTCTATTGTCGAAGAGGCCCGAAAACTCCTACGGGCAACGCTTCCATCCACCCTGGAGATTCGTGCATCGAGCGCACCCGACCTGTACCAGGTGCTTGCCGACCGCACCCAGATTCACCAGGTCATAATAAACCTGTGCACCAACAGCGCCCACGCCATTCCGGAAAAGGGGGGCCTGATCGAAATCGATGTGGAAAATTTCGAGGTCGTGCCCAACATGGGCCTGCAGGTGGACCTCGAACCCGGTCCCTATGTGAAGATATCGGTAACCGATAATGGAAAAGGAATCGAACCGGCGATAATCGGCCGCATTTTCGATCCGTTTTTCACGACCAAGAAAAAGGGGGAGGGCACCGGCCTGGGGCTCTCCGTCGTCTATGGGATCATAAGTGAATCGGGAGGGGCCGTAACCGTCCTAAGCGAGCCCGGACATGGGGCAGTCTTCACGGTGTATTTACCAGGATTGCCAGGTGAAGTCCAAGCCGCCCCCCAGCTTGCCGGCTCGCTCCCGCGAGGGGTCGAACGGGTCCTTTTCATCGATGATGAAGAACTCCTTGTGGAAATGGGCAGGGACATGCTCGAAGATCTTGGCTACAGGGTAATCGCCACAACCGACAGCATCGACGCCCTCAGACTCTTTCGTGAAAACCCCGACTACTTCGACCTGGTTATCACCGACACAACCATGCCCAAGCTAAACGGGGTTGAATTCTCACGGGAAGCACTAAAAATCCGCCCCGACGTGCCCATTATTATCTGCACAGGCTACAGCGAACTCCTGGACGAGAGCGACGCAATTTCCATGGGCATCAAGAAATTCATAATGAAGCCCTTCTCCGTCAAATCCTTGGCCGAAGCAATCCGTGGAGTGCTTGACCTGCGGACAGGGTAGGATGGGCTGCATCGGCAGATTTGCCTTGTTATACAGCAGCAAAAGGTCCAGCGGGACTACCTTGCCTGCCCTTTGATCAGCTCGCTCCAGAGCTGCTGGACCTGCTCCCGTGTAGAATCCATGTCGCCTGAGTTGTCGATTGTGTAGGTGGAATTCGTTTTTTTGGAGTCGATCGGATATTGAATCGAGAGGGTTCGCCGCGCTTCATCGGGGTCAAGGCGGTCCCTTTTGACCAGCCTCTCAACCTGGACCCGCGGTGGGGCATAGACGAGAATTACAATATCGAAATCCTTGTCAAAGCCACCTTCGAAGAGAAGGGGAATATCGAGGACAATGATCGAACCGGGGTGCAGCGCCCTGGTCTTTTCCCGCTCGCGCCACATCGCCCCGAGAATATAGGGGTGAAGTACATCTTCAAGTTTCTTTTTGCAGCCGGGGTCCCTGATGATCCTCTCGCGAAGCTCCCGCCTTTTCAGGGTACCGTCAGGATTGAAGTATTCCGCCCCGAGCAGGCTGCGCAACGCACCCCATGATTCGGCGCCGGGCTCGACTACACGCCTTGCCTGCTCATCCGCATCAATGATGATGGCGCCCAGTTCACGCAGCATATTTGCCACGGTGCTCTTGCCCGTGGCAATTCCGCCGGTTAGTGCAATCTTTGAATCCCGCATTCGATGGAACAGGTCCGGGGGCCTAGAAATCTATATCCCCCACAGGACGCTCGAAGGTGAAGGACATCGGTCTTTCGAGCAGTTCATGGCCGAGTCTTTCGGTACTGCAACTGGATGCAGCCCAGGGCAGGCCCGCCACCGTACCCGCCGCTCCCACCGCGATTGCCGCCAGACCGAACGGGCGCACAAAGAAAACATCGACCAGAATTCTCTCACCCACGTACTCGGAGCCGAAATCGCCAAGGCGGTTCGGGTCGGGCGGGAGCATTTCCTCTGCGAAAGCGGGGACTGAGGCGGAAATCATTGCGACCGCGGCCAACAGCATTAAAAATTTCTTCATGACCTCTCCTCCGTTTGATCTGTTACCAGTTGCCCCGGGCAAATCCCATGCCTATTCAGGCATGCCGGCCCGCGATTCCAGTCCGCAAATTACTGAGCAGGGCTGGAATATGCATCACTCAAGATAAGTCCGCCGCCCACCGAGTGCATCGAGGTCACCGGAGCGTTTTTGAGCCATGTTATGCATAAATCGGAAAAGGCTCTGAATTCCGTTAATTTATCCTGTTACGCAGCCGTGGTTAGCCGAAATGGATCTACAAGCCAGGCAACTGCGCACCAACATCCGGAACTAAAGTTCGGTTATTTCAACCAGCGGGAGAAGCTTTTCGACTTGTTCCCTGCTTCCCAACTCGGTTCCGGGACTCATAACCGTCGCTGTCCCGGCGGCGCAGGCTAGGCGAAGGCACTCTTCGAGGGGCTCGCCCCGCGAATGGGCAAGGATAAAGCCGCCTACCGAGGAATCACCAGCCCCGACGGTGCTCGCAACTTCCACCGGTGGCGCCGTGCACTTGAGCTTTCGATCTCGAAGAGAAAGGATCAATCCTTCCTTGCCCCTCGAAACCAGCACTATCTCGATACCCATTTGGTGCACTTCGTTGCACGCGCCAATAATCTCAGCCTCGGATTCAAGGTCCCGGCCCACCAGGCGCGACAGCTCGAATCGGTTGGGCTTGATGAAGGTCGGGACATACTCGATTGACTCCCTCATCGTTCGCCCGTCGGTATCCAGAAGCACGAAAGCCTTGGTCTTCTTCCCCGCGAGGATAATCTGGCCGTAGAAGTTTGGAGTCACTCCCCGAGGCAGACTGCCGCTCACCACGAGGTAATCCATATCCCTTAGCCCAAGCAGGTGCTGGTAGAACGAACTTACCTCGGCAGCGTTGATCTCGGGGCCCGCGGCGCTGATTACGAACTCGCGCCCTGTTGAAAGCTCGCTTATGATTATGTTCGTCCTGGTTTCGCCTGAAATCCGGGTAAAATCGCTCACTACCCCAGCATTGATAAGAAGTCCTTCGAGCTTTAATCCATCGAAGCCGCCGACGTATCCCAGGGCAACGCTTCGCCCCCCGAGTTCTTTTATCATCCGCGATACGTCAATGCCCTTGCCACCGGCATAGAAAGTCTCTTTAATGATACGGATGGTATCTTCATCGACCAGCTTGTCGATTTCGATCGTTCTGTCGAGTGCGGGATTTAGCGTGACCGTGTATATCATCTGTTCACTCCTGCCTTGCGGCAACCGAGGTATGAGTTTAGAGTAAATTCGAAACACGGAGCCGCATTATCGGGGCGAATATAGTATTTTTTGCGCGAAAAAGGAATTTATTAGATGCCTGCGGATATTCTGAATCTTAATGACAAAAGGCTGGCGCGGCTTCCGGCCGCGCAACTCGCCCGCGAGCTAATGAACCTGCCGGCCAAAAGACGCCTGGAAGTTATCCTGGACCGCCCGGATGCCGAAGCAGTTGCAACTGCAATGGATGCGACGGATTTTTTCTTTACCATGCAGGAGATCGGCCCTGACGATGCTCTGCCCTTGCTTGCACTTGCCAACCGCGAGCAGGTGGACCATCTTTTCGATCTCGAGTGGTGGAAAAAAGATGAGGTAGAGCCGGCAAAGGCGCTCAGATGGCTTGATCGGCTCTCCAGGGCAAGCGATCCGAAGCTTCTCGAATGGATCTACCATGCAGATTTCGAATTGCTTATTCTAATTTTCAAAAAATGGATCACCGTGGAAGTCGCTCCAGAAGACATCGATCTTGTGGAATCAAAGCAGAGTTTGCCCGAGCGGACTATCGACGATTATTTTTTCTGGGAATCGCGATATCCCCAATACGACGAACTGATTCTGCACGTTCTCACCCTGATTTTCGAGGCAAATTACAGTTTCTATAAAGAACTGATGAACCACGTGATTTCCGCTCCGGCGGTTGAAATCGAGGAACTGGCCAACCAGTTCCACCAGGCGCGCCTTTCCGAAAAAGCCATCCCGGACTACTACGACGCGCTGGAAATTTACCGAAATATCAATCGTGGAGAATTGACACCGAAGCTGAGCACACACCCCGAGGAGCAGGTCGCGCCATCATTCGCTCTCGCACTGGTTCCCGAGTCTGACTTGCTGGGCAGGGTGCTGGGCGAGTTGGACCGAAGCGATTTGGTCGATATGCTGCAATTCGAACTTGCGGCGCTTTCAAGCAAGGTCATAGTTGCCGACCAAGTCTCGACCGAATCGGGTGAGGCAATGCGCCGCGCCGTCGAAAAAGCCGCGGCATACGTCAACCTAGGGCTCGAAATCGTCTCGGGCGGCAAAATTGAAGAAGCCGGAAGAGCTGTCGAAAATCTTTACGCTGAACACCTCTTCAGGATCGCACACTCTGAGATAGCCAAAGTAGCGGGACGCCTGCGGGCGCTTGTAAAATCGGGCTGGATCGCCCAATGCCCCTCTGGTACAAAGTGCTTGGACGAGGAATGGTTCGAAGCCGCCGAATTGTTGCTGGCAAGGACCCCGAAACTGCTGGGACGCAATCCGGAAGGTGATAGGGAAGCGCCACCGGCCGAGGATTTTTTCCGGTCCCCGAAGGACCTTGCCACGGCTACCCGGATAGTGGACGTAATCGCAGCGGCAGGACTTCTCTACACTGCTCTCGGCGCGGAGGGGGGCATTCAGCCCCGACTCTGGTCGCAGGGCCAGATCACGTCCACAGAGGATGTAACCGTGGGAGTCCTGGTCCTTACCGCCGCGGCCCGGTTCCTCTACAGCGGAAAGCATGTCCCCGAACCTCTGCCCGCCGCCGAATGGGAATCGATATTTCCTCTGATCCAGCCCCCCGAGATGGACCGGACGGTGATGGACTGGGTATATCGGGTAATTGCCGATCAGCAAAAAAGGGAGCAGGCGGCGGCATATCTAACTCCCGTTCTGCGCGATTATGAAGAGGAGATGCGGCCATTCTCGCCCCAGAACCAGCCGGAGCCTCAAATAGTAAGGTTTTTCATGTTCGAGGGGCCCGAATAGGCCTCAACATTACGGCATTTTGCATAAGAAGCTATCCGCGATCTTTCGCGCGGTTGCGGTAATTCGATTTGATGCCCGGTCCTTAAAAAGCTTTGGCCTAAGAACTTCAGCGGCATGTGGGGCAGGCTGGAAAACCCGTCTCAATATTTTCCCGGCTCGAATGTCATTTTTTGACTCAGTCCTGCATAGGACCGTGCTTAGACTTGCCTTCCGCGGGCATATTTCCTATCCAAATCCTCAACGCGAAAAAACACGCGCTATCAAAAAACGGTTCAGCAGAAGAAATCGTCTTCCTGAACAATTGTTGAATTAGATCGGAAGATCTGGTTCTCATTCCAAATCGCCCTATAACGAACATCTTGAATAGCCTTGCATATCTGAAGATTACAAAAACTGAGAGTAAACTTTATTTTACTTGCATTAGAATCGATTTTGCTTTTATATTCGCCTCTCGCCATGTCAGACTTTGAATGTTGTAAATTCTCCAGCATGATTTGCGGATTGTACCTCCAGACCAGATATGGCGCAATTGGTAGCTCTAGACGAGTTTCTATTCCCTATAGTTTCAGTTCTCATCCAAAGGAGCGTAAAAGATGGCGAAAAGACTGCTTGAAATTGCCGCTGCTATTGTGAAGGCTCAGGCGTCTGTCGGTAGGATTTCTTCTGAAGAAATCGAACAAAGTCTCACGAATACTTTTCTTGTTTTGCGGCGAATGCAAAATGCTGAAGCGCAAGATGAATTGCTGGAGCCTGAAATAGTTGTGGCTCAGAAATCCGCTGCTAAAAAGCCCGAGTTCCTGGACCCGAAAGATTCGATTCGCGAGAGTAAAATAGTATGCCTCGAATGCGGGATAGAAATGAAGCAGCTCACAAGAAAGCACATCGGCTCTCACGGACTCACCCCGCGCGACTACAAGAAGAAATGGGGATTCACAATGAGGCAGTCTCTTTCTGCAAAATCGCTCTCCCGCACGAGAAGCCGAGCCGCCAAAAAGCGCGGACTGCCTGAAAATTTGGTCAAGTTTCAGGAAGAAAGAAGACGCAAAGCCGCCAAGTCCTCTTCTGCTCCGGTCACATCCAGGATATAAAGTCAAGGAAGTACCCTCGGGCTACCCGTTAATAAAGGCTATACAGCGACAGGTTGCCTCAATTACAATCGCGAACCGTGGGTTGGTTTTTGCCGCGGGAGCGGCGGCCAGGTTTTCTGTAGTGGCTTGAGGGGGTAATGATTCTGCTTGGACAGCACGAAGCGGCGAGCTGGAAAGCGCGCCTCACGGGCCGCATCGCCCCGCAACTCCGCGATTGATGCGGCAAATCAAGGGATTACAAATGTTTACGGCCTCCGAGATTTTAGATCTTGCGATACAGATTGAAGTGAACGGCGAGAATTATTACAGGAGCGCCCTTGGCGGGGCCGTACGAAGTGAGTTAAAAGATCTTCTCGACTGGCTGGCCGATCAGGAGGTCCTGCACCGGCAACAGTTTCAGGAGGTCAAAGATCGGCTGTGCCAAAACAGGAAGGGCCGGGATATTATTTCCGGGGCAAGCGGGGCCGCCCTGCGAGCCGCCATGGGACGCCATGCCTTTACTCTTGATGAGCTCAAGGTCAGCTCCATCACGGATGAAAAAGAGATCCTGAAGGCGGCGGTGGAATTCGAGGAGGACTCGATTCTTTTCTATGAATTCATAGCTCAGCTGATCACCGATCCCGGGGCTCTTTCCACCCTCGCACTGATTCGGGAGCAGGAGATGGAACATAGAAAGCTGCTCATGAGGAAGATGTCCGATCCGTGAGCGCTGTTGTTTTGATTAAATGCACGGGAGTATGAAAAAATGGACAAGCCAATCGAAAATTTCTGGTCGCTTCGCCTTGAAAGTCTCAAGGAAATCCTGGAATCCAACAACTTTGAAGTACATATCGCGGCCGACGCACAGGCCGCCAAAAGGATAGTCTTGGAGGAGATCCTTCCCAAGACCGATGCCCACAGCCTGTCCTGGGGAGGATCCATGACGGTTGTGCAAACCGGTGTCTATGAAGCCCTCAAGAAACATCCCGGAGTCGAGATACTCGATACCTTCGAAAAAGGGGTCCCGCCGGCAGAAATGTACGAACGCAGGCGGCGCTCCCTGCTGGCTGACTTCTTTGTCACCGGCACGAATGCCGTAACCGAAACCGGCAAGCTCGTGAACCTCGACATGACCGGCAACAGGACCGGCGCAATCGGATTCGGCCCCAAAAACGTTGTGATCCTGGTTGGAAGAAACAAGATCGTCCCCGACATCGAAGACGCCATGCTGAGGATCAAGAACTACTCGGCGCCGACCAATGCCATGCGGCTCGATAAGAAAACGCCCTGCGTAAAGACCGGATTCTGCGAGGACTGCCGCAGCCCCGACCGCATCTGCAACACTTGGACGATTACCGAAAAGTCATATCCAAAGGGCAGAATCAAAATCGTACTGATTAACCAGGAATTGGGACTTTAGACGGATGCTGGACGGGATGTGTAGGGTGGGCACGATAATGCCTGTGTCCACCCTACATTGGCATAAAGCACCTTCTGAAATATTCCGGCTCTCTTTCCCGTTAAGGCTCCTTAAGGGTTTGACCGGAAGCACGATATTAGATTTGTAATCATGAGATTAGCATTCAGAACAGCTCTATGCGCGGCCCTGCTCTGGAGCGCCTGTACAACAGGCCTTCTTTTTGCCGGGCCTTACGACTCGTATCCATCATGGACCGAGCGTGTCATATCCGAGGACGAGCTTCTCCAGATCGAGAGGGCCAATCCCGACCTCGATGTGAATACCTGCCGCGAAATCCTCTCGCGCCTTAACACCAAGGAGCAGTACTATATCCGCGAGGATATCCGAAAAGGGCGCAAGCTGAAGGTCCCCTCTGATTTCCGGGCATTCATGAACTGGACGCCCATCCCGCCGCGGCTCGGCACGGCCCAGCGCTCACCTAAATTCATCCTCGTCGTGAAAGACATTCCATTTATCGGGTGGTATGAATCCGGCGTCCTTGCGGGCGACAGCCAGGCCTGCATCGGCAACATGGGCCAGGACACCAAGCCCGGCTTCTACCGCGTCCAGGAAAAAGACCCTGACCACGTTTCACGCTCCTATCCGAACGAATTCGGCAAACCCGCCTGGATGCCCTTCTCACTGCGGATCTACGAAACCGTCTACATCCACGCCGGAAACGTCTTCGGCGCCCGCTGCTCACACGGCTGCGTTATCCTGCCGGTCGAAAAAGCCGAATCTCTTTTCCAATGGGCCGATTCGGGAACATCGGTGCTTGTGGTCGAATCGCTCAAGGATCTCGAGAGAATCTAAGCGGACATCATTACGCCCTCACTGCCTGCCCCAGTATGTTCAACCGCTCAACGGCGTTCTTTATTCCGGCAAGGGTCAGGTCTTCCATCGGGAAGATCCTGCCGATCCGGTCTATGCTGATGCTTTCCCTGTCCCAGCGCTCCCTGGGAATGGGGTTTAGCCATACGCTTGCCGGAAACGCAGCCCTCAGATCCCTTAGCCACTCCAGGCCGGATTTTCGCTCCTCGCTTACAAAATAGAGGGAGCCGCTCGCGGCCATCAGTTCGGCAGGGGCCATGTTGGCGTCTCCGATTATGATGAGACGGGTGTCGCGCCCGCGGGCCGTAAAGTCTTCCCACTGCACGGGGCGGGTCCTTGGCAGGTCGCTGTAGACTGTCCCGTAAATGCAGTTGTGAAAATAGAAGTACTCCAGTTCCTTGAACTGTTCCCGGATCTTTTCGAAAACCGTTTTCACGAGTTCAACGTAGGGTCCCATCGAGTACCCGCCGTTATCGAGCAACACTATCAACTTCAGGCGGTCTCGCTTCTCCCTGGTGAAAACCAAATCTATTTCGCCGCCGTTTTTGGCGGTGCGGGAGATTGTTTCGTCTATATCGAGTTCGGTTTCCGGCCCGGCCGGCTGAAAGTTCCTGAGAGACGCAAGCACCTGGCGCAAGTTATCGCGAGCCATTGTGGATTTCGAGCTGTAATTCAGGTAGTTTCTGGCGGCGATCACCTTCTGGGCGGTGCCGTGGATACTCTCGCCATTGACTCTGATACCACCCCCCTCGCGGCCTCCATGGCCGAAAGGAGAGGTCCCGCCCGTTCCTATCCAGGTGCGCCCGTGCCTGTGCCTGTCGCGTTGCTTGGCAAGTGTTTCCCAAAACCGCCGCAACAGTTCGTCCGTTCCAAATTCACGAAGTTCCTCAATGGTAAAGGTGCCCTTTGCAATTTCTTCGCGAAGCCACAGCTCGAAGGGTTTTGAAAAAAGCGCCTCCTCCAAGTCGGCGGCAATCAGGCGAAAGTCCTTTCCCATGAAAAAAGATGCAAACACGCGCTCGAATGCGTCGTAGTGCTCAATCCTTTTTATAAAAATCAGCCGTGAGAGCAGAAAAAGCCCGTCCAGGTCGGGCGCAAGCCCCTTTCGCAAGGCCTCATAGAATTCCAGAACATGGCGCACGCTTACTGGAATTTCCTCCCGGCGCAATGCATGAATAAATGAGAGCACCATTTTGGCTTGCCTCCAAAAGCGCTAATGCCCGCGGTCCAGCCCTGACGGCTTACAATGATTCTTATATCATTTTGATCTCACCTCTAAAATGCCCAGCTTAGTGCCCGTCCACTTCCCCTGCATCTTTTGCGGCGAGCAGCGCGATTGCGGACCAGTCGAGTTTTTCACCGCCGGTTGCAATCAGGGTGATTAGTCGGTCGCGCAGGAGGCTCGCCACTGGCATGGGTACGCGAAGTTTTTCTGCTGCCAAAAGGGCCAGGCGGATATCCTTGAGGCCAAGGGGGGCGGAAAATCCTCCTTTGTCGAATTGCTTATCCGCTATCAGCCCGCCGTAAGTTTTATAGACCGGGGCACTGAAAAGAGTTGATGTAAGCAGATCGATAAATTTCCCTCTATCGATCCCTGCCTTGCCAATGAGCGCAATGGCCTCACCCAGCGACTCTATCACCGATGCAATCAGGAAATTCCCGCTAAGCTTTATCAGGTTTGCGTCCGGGGGATGCTCGCTTAGGTGAAAGGTTTTTTGCCCCATTGCCTCGAAAAGAGGCATGCATGCGGCTACGACATCCGACGGGCCACCGGCGACTACAAACAGCTTGGCAGCCGCCGCGGCATCCGGCCGCCCGAATACCGGTGCGCTTACGAATCGCTGGCCGGCTTTCCCGTGGGCCGCCGCGAGCTTTTCAGATAAATCGACGCTTATCGTGCTCATGGAGATATGGATTGCGTCCCTGCCGAGGCTTTCTATTAGGCCACCATTTCCAAACGAGATGCTTTCAAGGGCCGCGTCGTCCGCCAGCATGGTGATTGCGGCATCTCCTCGGCAGGCCTCGGCCATGCTGCCGGCGGCCCTGGCGCCCAGCTCGACCAGAGGCTGCATCTTGCCAGGCGTGCGATTGTAGACAGTTACTTCATGTCCCGCTTTTATCAGGTTTGCAGCCATGCCGCTCCCCATGCGCCCAAGGCCGATAAATCCAACTCTCATCTTTTATCCTCCCCTTTGAATTTTCTTGGAATTTCTTAGCTCTAGTGGAAATTTCTTAAGACTTGCCGATCTTCATGTCCACCCCGGACAGGGAAACGGCAGGCGGTCAAACCAGAATTCCAGTGCGAATATGTTGAAGAACTACCTGAAGAAGCTTATCTCATTTGTGCCGAAATCCTTTTCTTTTGACAAAGCTATTCGTTTGGCTACACTGACCAAAATACCGCACACCCTGGACGGTAATTTCCTGGAACCATTCAGAAACTACGTGTTAATCCGGATCGATCGTGCCCGGCGCAGATTCGCAGTTATCCACAAAACGAATGTCCGATATTTCAAAGGAGTTGCAAGTGGAGACCCAATCTCAACGCGCGAGTGACTTCCTGGAATTGGCGAACACCATTTTTGAACGCTTTTCCAAAGGGACCCTGGAGGCCCAGCGCAACTTTCTGGATAAGTACCGGGAAGCGATGCTTGGAAATTCCGGGGCCGCTGCCGAAGCTTTTGCGAATCCCTGGCAATTTCTGCATTCTTATCTGAGCGATTCGTTCCAGCGATCTGTCCTGTTCTGGGACACCATGCGGCGGCGAGGCGACATTTTCCTCGAGCATGAGCGCGCCGGAGAGCCTCCGGTGTTGTATTATCAGTGGGAGATGATCGAGGACGGCCGTCGTTTCAAACGCCCTGTAAATTACGCTATTGTCAAGATTAAGCCTCCTGAAGGCGTGGTTACGGACGACACCAAGCGGCCCTACGTAATCGTCGACCCGCGCGCGGGCCACGGCCCCGGCATAGGCGGGTTCAAAGCGGATTCCGAGATTGGTGTTGCCCTGGAAGCCGGTCATCCGGTTTACTTCGTGATGTTTTTCCCTGATCCTCAACCGGGGCAGACCTTGCTTGACGTATGCGCGGCCGAGGCAAGATTTGTGCGGGAAGTGGTCAGAAGGCACCCGAAGAGCAAAAAGCCCGTCATCTACGGCAACTGCCAGGGAGGATGGGCGGTGATGCTTCTGGCGGCATCCCAGCCCGACATCACCGGCCCGGTTGTGATCAACGGCGCGCCTATGTCCTATTGGGGCGGCAAAGATAATCAGAACCCGATGCGCTACTCCGGGGGTCTTCATGGCGGAAGCTGGGGGGCTCTGCTGGCAAGCGACCTCGGCAACGGCAAGTTCGACGGTGCGCACCTGGTGCAGAATTTCGAAAACCTCAACCCGGCCAACACATTCTGGGAAAAGTACTACCACCTCTTTGCCAATATCGATACCGAACCCGATCGGTTCCTGGAATTTGAGAAGTGGTGGGGAGGATTCTTTTTGATGAATGAACAGGAAATACGATGGATAGTCGATAACCTGTTCATCGGAAACAAGCTGGAACGAGGTGAGTTAAGGAGCTGCACGCGACAGGCACTCGACATCAAATCCATTAAATCTCCGATCATCGTCTTCGCTTCAATGGGCGACAATATTACCCCGCCACAGCAGGCTTTCTACTGGATTGCCGACGTGTACGGAAGCACCGAGGAGATCAAGGCAAACGGCCAGGTCATTGTCGGATTGATGCACAAGAGCATCGGCCACCTGGGAATTTTCGTATCCGGCATGGTAGCAAAAAAAGAGCACTCGCAGATTGTGAAAGTGCTCGACCACATTCAAACGCTTCGGCCCGGGCTCTATGAGATGGAGATAACCGAGAAGCCGGATGGGAACGGCGGTTCGGAGTACGTGGTGGCATTCGAGGAGAAAAGGCTTGAGGATGTTAAATTCGGCCCCACTTACGACAGGCGCGACGAGATGGCCTTTGAGGCGGTGGCGGAGGTCTCGATCCTGAATGAAAAAGCCTATTCGCTTTTTTGCCGTCCTTTTATCCGCGCGGCGGTAAACGAGGAATTAGCACGGCTTGGCAGAAAATATCATCCGCTCCGCTGGCAGAGGTGGGCCTTTAGCACTAAGGAAAATCCGCTGATGTGGCCGCTCCCCGCGGCTGCTTCGGCCGTCAGAAAGGCGCGTGTTGCGGCTTCGCCGGACAATCCATTTTGTAAAATGGAAAAGGCAATGTCGGACTGCATATCCGCGGCACTCGATTATTATCGGGACACCCACGACTTGATGTCCGAAGTCCTGTTTTTTCAGCTATACGGCAGCATGATAGCTCTTAGGGTAGTCGAGCCGGAAGTCTACGAAGAGATGGAGAGGAAAATCAATCCGAGAACTCTCCCGCTTGTCAGGGAGGCGCTTGCCAAAATAGAAAAGGGCGGCTATCCGCAGGCCGTAGCCCGCATTGGCGCGCTTATCGGCAGCCAATCCCACCATATTCCACTTCTCAGCCTGGAAGCAACCGATGAGGTCATGAACTCGGGCAGCGCATTGTCAGGGCTCTCCGAAGAAGAATTGCGCAGGATAAGCTCGGAGCAGGAGGTAATCGTCTCCCTGGAGCCCGAACGGGCGCTGGCTACACTGCCATCTCTGCTGAGCCGGCCTGAAGAGCTGCAGCGCATGAAAGAGGTCCTCGGTGAAGTGGAAAACATTTTCACTCAAAGACCGGAGCTGGAATTCACCGGCGAACAGATTCGGATGCTGCACAGGATCAGGACGATTTTGGTCTAGTAGACTTGCCTGCCTGGAGATTTCCGGGCACGAGGGGGGTGGTGCACGGCGAAGGTTCGCCCGCATGGCGAATGGGTTCCAAATCCTACCGTCACCTTTGTAAACGATTCCGGCATAATTGTGGCGGACCTTGGGGTGGCCTCTGGAGCGGCTTTTAGGCTAACTCAGGCAGGGTGCTCAAAAGACAAAGGTCTGGTGTTTTCGAAAGAAACACCAGACCTGTATTAGACCTTATTCGAAGAAACCAGACGTGCAAAATGCTCGAAAGACCGGTCGTAAGTCCTCTCGGCGTCGGGAGGAAAACAGCATCCGGGCAGTTGCCGGGCTTTCAGGTGGTACTGGATGCACTCACAGCACATACCCGTTCTCGAACAGCCGCTGTAGCTGCAAGTGCACTTCTTCCTGTTCTGTTCTTGCTTGCAATCCATTACTTCACCATTTAGTGCACCACGGCGTGCGCCGCTTCCGCCTTGGCCACATCAACCTTGGAATTCTTGAGTCCCTTGGTGATCGCGGTTACGACGAGGCAAAACAATATGGCTTCCCAGCCGATTACAGCAGACCAGCTGTTCGTCAGTCCAAAAGTGATGCCGCCTCCAACAATCGCCGGTACTCCCGAAAGCACTATCATGCCAAAACACCATGCCCAGTTCATGAGAACAACTCCTGAATGAATTTGAGTTCCATGAGCAAACTTTCACTTGCCACCTGAATTTCCTACCACAAGCCCCGCTTCCTTTCAACATTTTTTGTGCTCGCCAATCCCGAGCGGCAGTCGCCATCGGTTTCGGGTAATGGCGGGGCAGGTGAGATGTGCTTACACTTTATTTAATGTTGTCGGTGCATTGAGTGGGAATTCGACGTCTCGGCCGAACTGCTGTGCTTATGGTTTTTCGCCTCGAAATGTCAGCATGATTGGCGCAAAATAAATAATATAAAGCAACGAGGTAAAGCGAGATGAACAAGCACAAGATATACGAAAAAATGTACCCGAAAGGTCTTCGCGCGGTGCTCACGCGTGGCGACGAGGCCCCGGATTTTAGCCTTAGAAGCACCCCCGACCAATGGCTCAGATTGAGTGAATTCCGTGGTCAGCCCGTAATACTAGCCTTCTACCCTGCCGATTGGAGCCCTGTTTGCGGTGACCAGATGACGCTCTATAACGAAATCTTGCCGGAGTTTCAGCGACTTGGCGCGGCACTCATAGGAATTTCGGTTGACGGCGTATGGTGCCACGCTGCTTTTGCCGGAGACCGCAAACTGCATTTCCCGCTCCTTGCCGATTTCGAACCAAAGGGAGCAGTGGCCCGCCTTTATGGTGTGTACCGTGACGGCGACGGTGTCAGCGAGCGGGCATTATTTGTGATCGACTCGGATCGCATAATTTACTGGAGCCACGTTTCGCCAATAGGCGTAAATCCTGGAGCCGCGGGAATTATTTCCGCCCTTGAAGAACTTCGGGAGAGAAGGGCGGCATAAAATGATTAGAACATTCGGCTTCAAAAGTCCGAAAAAACTGCTCGCTTTTCCGGACGCTCGACGCGACCATATCATGGGGCCAATCGAGGCCCCTATTAAGCTTGTCGAATACGGTGATTTTGAATGCCCCTTCTGCGGCCAGGCATATCCCGTGGTCAAGGCAATTCAGCGTGAGTTGGGCAATAGTTTGTGCTTTGCTTATCGACATTTCCCGATAACCACTGTCCACCTTCACGCCGAGCATGCCGGGGAGGCCGCCGAGGCTGCCGGCGCCCACGGGAAATTCTGGGAGATGTATGACATCTTGTTTCAGAACCAGGATGCTCTCGAGGACGAAGACCTCGCGGGCTATGCCGCAGTACTGGGTCTGGATGCGGATCGCGTCATGGCGGAAATTCTCGCCGGCGCTTACTCGGGGCGCATACGGGAGGACTTCAGCAGCGGGGTGAGGACCGGTGTCAACGGCACGCCGACTTTTTTCATTAACGGCGTTCGCTACGACGGCGCGTGGGGCCTTGAGGAACTGCTCGAAGCGCTCACGAGGGCAGCGGCCTAGGGTGGATGCTGCCCCGGCAAGCTGCGTTTGATTGTCCGGGGATGGCCTGGGCCTTTAGACTTGCGGGTTCAGGAACAACATTCGGAGTCGATTTTCGCCCTGAGGTTTTTGAGGTGCTCTTCGATATCGGTTTTCGTAACGAAAATCCCGAAATCGGACGGCACAGCCGCGGCGTCCCTGTCGAACATTCGCTGGATCATCAGGTCACCTACCAGGTAGCGGTAGTGAGTCGTCTCATAGTAGTAGTAGTTGTCCGTGGTTATCGAATTGCAGCCGCTAAAATCGAAAAACCCGCTAACCGATGCCAGCTTCCGCTTGAATTCTTCAAACTGCGATAGGTCGGAATGAAGCAAGGCTGTTTTATGGATCGGATTTATGAACAGGATCAGCTTGATTCCCCTGGAATCGCATAGGTGCTTGATTTTTTCGATATCGGCTATGGTTTGTGCAATCCTGTTCCCTTCGTAATGGAGCAGGGGAATTTGAAACCCCTGGGCGCCTGTATGCGATTCTCTGTCTTTTTCGATCTTCTCGTCTACTTGCATGTGAAGCGGAAGTCCGGTTTTATGGAAGTCATAGACGATCCCAATCGGGGAACCTTTGAGTCTATCCTTCAAAGCCGCGGTGCTGGGCAGATGAAAAAGATACCTGCAGTAAAACCGGAAATTCTGCATGGTCGTTCCGTACGGCTGACGCAGCCCTGTGTCATTGTGAGATTCAGGGTCGATCTTATAGGAGAACTCATCCAGACCGATCAGTACATTTTTGACTGGAACGCCACTATCCAAAAGTATGTTGATATTGCTCAGAAACTCAGCCGGAAGCCCCTCCGAGTAATAAACGTTATAAAACCTTCCCCCCGGTATTTTTTCGGTATCTATGTGCCCTACGCGCGAGGATCCAAACAAAAAGGAATCGTAGCGGGATGGATTCTTGACGAGGTACTTCATTTTTATGAAGTGGCCGTTGGGTTCTCTGGTCAGATCCCTGAAATCTTCGTGGAAAATAGTGTAGGGATCGAGCACGTAGTTTATTATTCCGCAAATGCAAAGTGCGGCGAGAAGCGTTGAAAAAAATATAATGTTGAATTTTTGGTAGCCCATTTTCTCTCAAAATTGGAAATACAAGAATTCAGTTACTTTATTTATGGATAAGATGGTGACTGCGACAAAAATACCGGCCCCGACCGCCGTCCACCATCTGGGACGAAGGTAGCCAAGCATATCCTGGTTCTCCTTGATATGCAGGACAATCAGGTACAGGCCCAAAAGAAGCGCAATCTTTTCGAGTGTGGCAACTTTTTGCACGTTGGCAAACTCGATGCCCAAGCCGCCAAAAAATCGCAGAAAGTGAGCGTTTTGCTGAGGCAGGACAAAGCCGTTGCCCCCGAACATCGCTCTTACGAGCACAATCGCGTCAGATACCGATTGCGCCCTGAAAAATACCCAGGCAAAAACAACCGCAATAAATGTGAGGGTCCGCCCGAGAATCAGGGGCATGGGAATATCGAGCTTCCTCCAGCCGTGATTTATCAGCACATAAACGCCGTGAAGACCTCCCCAGATAACGAAGGTCCATCCCGCGCCATGCCAGAGGCCGCCAAGCAGCATCGTAACCATTACATTGAAGGTTTTTCTCGCCTCACCGCATCGATTGCCGCCCAGTGGAATATAGAGGTACTTTTTGAGAAAGGTGGACAAGGTTATATGCCATCTTTTCCAAAAATCGATAATAGATGTGGCACGATACGGAGAGTTGAAGTTAATGGGCAGAGATACGTTCAACATCAGCCCGATCCCAAGGGCCATATCGGTATAGCCTGAAAAATCAAAGTAGAGCTGGAAAGTATAGGCGAGGGCTCCACCCCACGCATCAAGAAAAGTCGCCACTTCCGGCCTGTCGAAGACCGGCCCTGCCAGCACGGAGAGTTTATCGGCTATCAACACCTTCTTGAAGAGTCCAAGTCCGAAGAGCACGAGTCCACGAGCCATGTTTTCGTGGGAGAATGTAAAGTGGCTGGTGCTCCGGAATTGAGGGATCATATCCTTATGGTACAGAATAGGTCCGGCGATCAGGTGGGGGAAGAAGGTGACAAAAAGGCTGTACGAAAGGAGGTCGTATCCCTTGGTCTCTCCCCTGTAGGCATCCACGAGATAGGCGATCTGGGTGAAGGTGAAAAAGGATATGCCTATCGGCATAACGATCTCTGGAATGGGTAAAGATGTACTCAGGAGAGAGTTGCATGAGTATAGAAAGAAACAGGTATATTTAAAAAACGAAAGAAGTCCTATATTCACAGTCAGGCCAATGACCAAAAGCCATTGCCTGGGCGAATTCTCGATCATTTTGCCAATCTTGTAGTTAAACAGTATAGACCCGATCAGCAGTGGTATATACCTGTAATCCCAGTAGGAATAAAAAACCAGAGAGGCAGCCACGAGGACAAATGTTGCGAGCTTTAGAAATTTTAATCGTGACAGAAAAAAGAACGCAAAAAGCGTGATCGGCAGAAAAAGGAATATGAACTCGTAAGAATTAAAGAGCATGGCTAATCCGCCGGAAATTCCTCATTAAAGAAAAGCTTCTATCCCCAGCTCCTTCGCGCGTCTTTGAACCTGGCGAACGATTTGCGGGTCCATCTCTATGTCGTCGGGCCACTCGCGGGCATGACCGTCTTCGGGGCCTTTTTTGGTTGCATCAACTGCTATTCTGCCGTTGCGCTTGATGATGTCCCGCGCGGGATCGACGTTGTTGAATATCTTCCAGAGCACCAGCGAGTAGTCCTTCAAATCGATTGCCGGGTCGACGAGCACGAAAATCGAAAATGCTTCCAATCCGCCTTTTGAGAGAATTTTTTCCAGCACTCTTCGGCCGGGGGTTTTCCCATCCCTTGCGAAATTGAGCAGCAGCACGCGGTTCCGGACCGGCAGGGGAGGGGCGTGGGAAGAGACGAGCAGCTTTGATGTGGATGAGATCAGTTTCGAGGTGGTTTTCTCATCCGGGATAGGCATGTCCCCACGGGCCGCTCCGGCATGGACGCGCTCCTTTTCGTCAGGTCTTCTGCGGGTTGCGTCAAGGCCTATCTTGGCCCCGAAAAGCGGTTCGGGAGCGCTGTGATCGAGAACGTCCAGGACGCCTTCGCTGATGAAAATATCGCTTTCAAGGTCCATTTCGTTGAGAATCGTGGAAAGCACATCCCTTGGGGACCCCAGATTTACATTGCTGTCGACCAACACCAGTGCCTTTGAAAAACTCATCTGCCCCTGCCCCCAAAGGGCGCTCATTATCCTCCGGGCGTGCCCGGGATATTCCTTATCGATAGCCACGACCACGATATTGTGAAACACACCTTCCCAGGGCATCCAGAAATCTTTTACCTCGGGAAGAACAGCGCCCAGCAATGGAAGGAAAATCCGCTCGGTTGCCTTTGCAAGCCAGCAGTCCTCCATGGGCGGACGTCCGACAATTGTTGCCGAATAGACCGGGTCCTTGCGGTGGGTTATCGCCGTAACGTGGAAGACCGGGTACTCGCCGATTAGCGAATAGTAGCCCGTGTGATCGCCGAAAGGTCCTTCGACTCGCAACTCTTCCGGATCGACATACCCTTCGAGTACGAATTCGGCCTCGGCCGGGACCTCGAGATCGACAGTGAGGCAGCGTGTCATCTGGACGGGCTTTCTGCGGATAAAGCCGGCGAGCATCATTTCGTCTATCCCGCGCGGCAGAGGGGCGGTTGCGGCGTAGGTCGCGGCGGGATCGCTTCCAATGGCGACCGCAACCGGCATGCGCTTGCCTGCCCGCCGGTATTCCTGGAAATAGTGGGAGCCGTCTTTGTGTATGTGCCAGTGCATCCCCGTGGTGTTGCGGTCGAAGATCTGGAGGCGGTACATGCCGGCGTTTCGCCTTCCCGTCTCCAAGCTCTTCGTAAATACAACCGGAAGGGTCACGAAAGGGCCGCCATCCTGGGGCCAGCATTTTAGCACCGGGAGCATCGACAAATCCACTGCGTCCCCACGATAAACAACCTCCCGGCAGGGAGCGCTGCTGACCTTTCGAGGAAAAAACCGCAGGAGATCGACCCCCATCGGGAGCATTTTTATCAGCTGCCCGAAAGATTTTGGCGGCTCTATCTTTACGAATTTGTCGAGCCGTTCGGCGAGGCTATCCAGTGAATCGGTCCCAAGGGCCATGCAGACGCGGCGCTCGCTGCCGAATGCGTTTGTGAGTACCGGAAACCGCGATTCACGAACATTTTCGAAAAGAAGGGCCTTGCCGCCCGACGGGGCCTTCGATGCAAGATCGGTTATGTGCGTTATTTCCAGGTCCCTGGACACCGGCGCTTTAATGCGTAACAGTTCGCCGGCCCGTTCGAGGTCGGATATGAATTCACCCAGATTTTGATATGCGTTTTTCATTTTATAGTGATGCCCGAAGTGGGAAAGTTTCAAAGATTATAGGTCCCGGCGAGTATTCCGAGGAACAGCAGAATGGAAATCGCGCTGTTTACGTGGAAAAATGCGATATTGATATTCTCGAGGCAGTCCGGGCGCACCAGCCTGTGCTCTGCTATCAGAAGGGCGCTTATTACCGCAAGGAAAAAGAGATAGATGTTGCCCAACCCGAATGCGAAATGTACCGAAAGCAGGCAAATAAAAGTCACTGCGTGGAGGGCGATTGAAACCCGCAGCGCGCTGCGAACACCCATGCAGGCGGGGATCGAGAAAAGCCGCTGGCCCCGGTCGAATTCGATATCCTGGCACGCGTAGAGAATGTCGAACCCGGCTATATAGGTCATAAGGGCAAGCGACAGGAGCAGTATCCGGGAATCGAGATAGCCCGCGACGGCGACCCATGCCCCGGCTGGCGCCAACCCTATGGCAAAGCCAAGAAAGAGGTGGGACATGGAAGTAAAACGCTTGGTAAACGAGTAAAAAAAGAGCACTCCAAGCACCGGAAACGACAAAATGAGGCATGTCCTGCCGAGAAAGGCGGCGCACAGGATGAAAACAGCCGCGGAGATCAGGACAAAAGCCAGTACCGAGCCGTTATCCACCATCCCCGTGATGTTGGGCCGCCCTGCCGTACGGGGGTTCAGGCGGTCGTAGCGATAGTCGGCGAATCGGTTGAAACCCATTGCCGCCGACCTCGCGGAAGCCATTGCAATCAGGATTATGAGAAGTGTGCGGGGGGTTACGGAATGCTGCCGGTTGGCAAGTAAAACCGCCCCCAGCGCAAACGGCAGGGCGAATATGGTATGGCTGAACTTGATCAGACGTCCGTAGGTCTGGATCTTACCCCAGATAATGGCTTCCCGCGCTCCCAAACTTCTTCCTCCAACAACATTACTCTAACAGGACTGGTTGGGCGGGCTTTCCAGCCTGCCTGCAACTCCGCCTTGACCGGCGCGGGCGTAAGTATAATTTACATTCTCCTTTTTCCACAAGCCAAATGTAGGAATGCGGCAGGCTCGAAGGCCCGCCCCAAGACCATCTTTTATCCTGGACGATGGCAGGCTCAAACTTTGGCGACTAATTATTCATGATTCTGAATTTCCATCACCTTGAGCAGATTGGTCGTACCGGAAACCCCGACGGGGACGCCGGCGGTAATTACCAGGCAGTCACCGGGCATGGCCATCCGGCTCTGAATGGCCCAGTTCCTGGCGGATGCAAACATCTGGTCGGTATCCACGAAGGCGCTTACCAGGTGTGGCGACACGCCCCAGGAGAGCGTCAACTGGCGCAGGGTCTGGACGTGATCCGTCAAAGATATTATGGGCACCGACGGCCGGTATCTTGCGATAAGCCTTGCCGTATTCCCGGAGGAGGAAGAGGCCACAATTGCGGAAGCCCCGATATCGAGGGCTAGTCCGCAGGCGGCGCGGCTGATCGCGGCCGGCACCGTTTGCAAAAATCCGGAGACTTCCTCATCGAGGAATGCGCGTTCGTCGATATAGGGCTCGGTGGTCCCGGCTATGCGGTCCAGGGTGGCGACAGCGTTAATCGGAAAATTTCCGATGGTGGTCTCGTCCGAGAGCATCAGGGCGTCGGTGCCGTCCAGGATGGCGTTGGCGACGTCGGTCGCCTCCGCCCGGGTGGGTCTCGGGTTTTCCAGCATTGAGGTCAGCATCTGGGTCGCCGTAATGACGGGTTTTCCGGCCTGCCGTGACATGCGGATGATTTTTTTCTGAATGATCGGCACCTCATCGAGCGGCATTTCGACCCCGAGGTCGCCTCTTGCAACCATTACCCCATCGACCACGGTTAGTATCTGTTCGAAGTTC
The DNA here is from genome assembly GCA_002298995.1 of Desulfarculales bacterium UBA696. Classification (GTDB taxonomy): domain Bacteria; phylum Desulfobacterota; class Syntrophobacteria; order Syntrophobacterales; family Syntrophobacteraceae; genus SbD1. The sequence goes on along the minus strand of DBMO01000002.1, from coordinate 252,167 downwards.
TCGACCGCCTGAGGCTTTTCGATTTTCGCGATAAGCATGGGCGCGTGGTCGATTTTTCCGAGTATTTCCCGTATCTCCGAAAGATCGTCGGCGCTTCGCACAAACGAGAGCGCAACGAAGTCCACCTTTTCTTCAAGCCCAACAGCGAGGTCCGAGCGGTCTTTTTCGGTAAAGGCCTTGACGCTTAAGCGGCTTAGCGGCAGATTGACTCCCTTGTGGGACGCTATCACCCCTCCGACGCTCACCCTGCAAATGATATTTTCGCCGCTTTTTTCAACCACATTTAACTGAACCGTGCCGTCGGCCAGCAAGATAATGTTTCCAACCTCGACGTCTAGCGCAAGCCCCGGATAGTTAACGGGTATCCTTTCATCACCTGACTTTTCTCCGGGAAAGAGAACCACGCGGTCCCCATGATGCAGCATCACCTTGCCTTCCTTGAGGATTCCCAGGCGGATTTTGGGGCCGCTGAGGTCCTGGAGTATCCCGATTTCCTTGCCGGCCTGGGCGGAAACGGAGCGCATCATCCTTATAGTCTGGCGATGCTCTTCCTGGGTGCCGTGGGAAAAATTGAGGCGGGCAATGTCCATCCCCGTTTCGATCAACTCTGCCATCATTTCGGGCGAATTCGTCCGAGGACCAATGGTGCAGACAATCTTCGTCTTTCTGAAAACCGCTTTTCTTTTCAGATCAAGCATTTGTTTCCCCCTCGGCCTCGTGGAGCAGGCCGTCGATTATCGATAATCCGCGGTCCCAGAACCCTGGGTCTGACAAATCGATCCCAAAGGGTCGCAGAAGCTCGCCTGGTTTGTCCTTTCCCCCCGATGCGAGAAATTCGAGGTACATCGGCTCAAAACCATCTTTCTCGCGCATGTACTTATCGTAGAGCGCAAGCACCAGCAGTTCCCCGAACGCATAGGCGTAGACGTAGCCGGGCGAGTGCACGAAGTGTGGGATATAGGACCACCAGATGCGGTAGTGATCAAGAAGGCGCATTGAATCGCCAAACATCGCGCGCTGCGTATCCATCCAGGCATTCGAGATAAATTCCGGGTCCAGTTCGCCCCTCGTGCGCCGCGCATTGTGGACAGCCTCCTCGAAACGGTTCATCGAGACCTGGCGAAATACCGTCGCGATAATATCTTCAATTTTAGAGCAAAGAAATGCCCGCCTCTGTGCGGGGTCTTCCATTTTGCCGAGGATGTGTCGAAAAACGAGCATTTCGCCGAAAACCGATGCGCTTTCAGCGGTAGTGAGTGGGGTCTCGGAGTTGAAAAGGCCTTGCTCTCTTGCCAGGTACTGGTGAACTCCGTGCCCGAGTTCGTGGGCAAGGGTCATGACGTCGCGCTGCTTGCCGGTAAAATTCAGCAAAACGTAGGGGTGGGCAGACGGGACCACTGAATGTGAAAAGGCGCCGCTTCGTTTTCCGGGGCGAACTGGAGCGTGGATCCACCCCTTTTCGAAAAACAGTGACGCTATCCCCGCCATTTTGGGCGAGAAAGCCCCGTAAGCCGAAAGGACCGTCTCCCTGGCCTCTTCCCAGGAATATTTCTCCTGCGAAAGACCGGGCAAAGGCGCGTACCGGTCGTAATCAAAGAGGTCGTCGTAGCCCAGGACCCGGCGCTTCAACGCGTAGTAGCGCTCGACAATGTCATAGCGAGACGAAACCGCCGACACGAGGGCCTCGACCATCCCGTCATCGGCCTCGTTGTCAAGGTTCCGGGAGCTTATCCAGTTCGGATACTTTCGCAGCCGGTCGTCGATAGATTTATCGAGCAGTATTGTGTTGAAAATATGGGTAAGCGGGGGCAGCAACGATTCGAGTCCTTCGGTAAGCTCTACCGCGGCCTTTCGCCGGACCTCGCGCTCGGGATGATATAACTCGGATAGGACCTCCGATTCGGTCCTTTTATTCGGGCCGAATTCCAGCCGGCTGAGCATCTTGTCGAACAGAGCACTCCAGGCGGATGCCCCGGCCGGCTCTTTTTCAGCCAGAATGCGCTCCTCGGGCTCGCTGAGAAGGTGCGGCCCATACCGCCTGATCGACATCAGATGATGCCGGTATTTAGAAAGGGCTGGATCGGATGCAAGCGCCAGAGCCCGGTCCTCATCGATCTTGGTCCATTCAAGTTCGAAAAAAAGCGTGTCCCGCTGCAACCCGCTGTAGAGTTCCTTCTGGGCCTGAAAAAGTCCGCTCGCCGCCGGGTCCTGGGTCCGGGTGGAAAAATAGAGGTAAGAATAGGCAAGCAGCTTTTGCGCCCGCTCGTTCAGATCTTCGAGAGACCTCACGGCATCCAGCAGATCGGGCGCGCCCAGCCCGCCAACCTTTCCGCGGTAGCGGGAAAACTTCCCGGCCCTCTCGCGGCACCACAGTCCATCGGCCGCGATCTCCGGAGCGTCCGGCCCGGCATAAAGGTCGCCAAGGTTCCATCTTACATTTTCAACGGATTGATTTTCCAAATAACCCCCCCCTTCGTGGAGGAATGAAGATCTTGTAGGGTGGACACAGGGTTTTATCGTGGCCACCGTTCCTGCCCGCCGCTGCAAGTCTCTAATCAAAAATCGGACAAATCGAATCTGTTTGATTCCATGTGCATAAAACGCCATAATCTGAACGGTCACGCCAGCATCCAGAAATGTCCTGGGCCGCGAAAGGAGGCAAAATGTCCGAGTCGGCAAAGAAGATAGCCACCTATGACGATTTGTACAACCTTCCTGACAACATGGTCGGACAGATCATAGACGGCAAGCTGGTAACAACTCCCTGGCAATCACGGGAACACGCCCGCGCCTCCACAATTTTAAGCGCAAAGCTCATAGCTCCTTACGAATTAGGCGAGAATGGTCCCGGAGGCTGGATTATTCTCTACAAGCTGGAAGTAAGGCTGGGCGACAATATAATTGTTCCCGATCTGGTAGGGTGGCGAAACGAACGATTCCCCATCGCTGAAGAAACAAACTGGGTTTCTGTTTGCCCTGACTGGGTTTGCGAAATAATCTCACCAAATACCGTTCGCATCGATAAAACTAAAAAGATGCCTGTCTATGCCCGGTACGGGGTGGGATACTTCTGGCTTATCGATCCAGCAAACAGGACGCTCGATGTTTATAAACTCGAATCAGGCAAATGGATGCTCCTGGAGACCCACGCCGATAACGACAAAGTAAGGGCGGAACCGTTCAACGAAGTAGAAATCGACCTGGGCAGCCTGTGGTTCGAGACAATCCCTCCAGCCTGAAAAGCCGCGCCGGCACAAACCCCGTGGGAGGATAATCTGCCTGGCCACTTCTGCCGTTTTGTCCAGTTTCTCGTTGCCTGCCTTAGCCCCTCGCTTAACAGTTTTGACTGTAAAATTTTTTTGCAGTCGAGTTATTTGGGTAAGCTATTGTAATCATGTTATTTAAACAGGGTGCCCTAGCATTTCTGTTAACCCTTGTCGGTTTTATTTACAATTCCCTGCTACGGATTATCCATAGACACCCACTCAGATTGGTGACATGAGCTGCAACCTACAGCAATTATATCGCTGACTTATGCGTTAGGCACGAACTGCTGCTGTATAAAAAAGGCCACTGGAACAAAGTTTGCACCCAGCTACATGAGTTGTTCGATTCGGTATTGTTTGCTAGTTGAAAACCATATGGCACTGACCTTTTCTTTTCCATTAACTCAAAATCAAAAAGAGAGATAATGAAAAAGTTATTGTTTTTGCTTGCTATTTGCGGAATCTTGGGCCTTGGCATTCAGGCGCCGGCGTCAGCGAACCTAACAACCTACAACCTGCGAACCGCGTTTAATGCACAAGGAACTATTGATTACAATTACGGATTCGAAGATTTCGGCAGTGGTTTTACCTATCCGGGCGACCCGTGGACCAGTCACGGTGTAACATATACATCGGGTAAGAATCTCATTGCTGGGCCGACAACCTTCTATCTTCCCATCAGTAATGTTTTGGTTTACGATTTCTGGAGTCCTCTTACTGCCAATATCGACACCAGTACCCATTTCAACATGTTTGCTTTGGACTTGGGGTATATTGGTGCTGACTCCCAAATGACCTTCACCGTAACTACGAATCTGGCGGGCTACACCTTCCCTGGCCTTAGCGTGCCAAACGCGAGCTTGTCTCCTAATTTTTATGGATTTACCGCCGGTACAGGTGAGTATTTTACAGGTTTTTCTATTGCATCCGCACAAGGAATTGGCAGTGGACCGGCTATAGATAACGTTACCCTCGGCCGAGCGAGTGGTGCTCAAGTTCCTGAACCCTGCACCTTGTTACTTATAGGTTCCGGTCTGGTCGGTCTCGTTTCAGTTAGAAAGAAGCTTGGATCTTAGTTAACAGTCGCATATTGTGAAGCGGAAGGCAGGGTCAGCGATGGCTCTGCCTTTTTTATACTTTTGTGGGATTCGATAACTGAACAATTTATTATAGAGCAAAGAGCAATTTGTCCGGTTTTTGAGTTTTCATCTGTATGGTCAAAATGTGGGCAACTATCCCGTTATCCAAAATCCCCCTCCAAAAAACTCCTGTCCGGCACGAACATCTTTCCGGGGTTCATGATATTTAGCGGGTCGAGGGCCTGTTTTATGCGGCGCATGGCCTCCAGGCCGCCGGGGCCGACTTCCATCTCGATAAAGGGGGATTTGGCGATGCCGATGCCGTGCTCGCCGGACAGGGTGCCATGTAGGTCCAGAACTATTTTGAAAAGCTCCTCCACCGCTTTTGCCGCGCGTTTTGCCTCGTCGGGGTTTTTTCTGTCGAGCATTATGTTGGTGTGGATGTTGCCGTCCCCGGCATGGCCGAAGCAGACGATAATGAGGTTGTATTTGTCGGCCAAGTCCCTTATTGCGCGAACGAGCGCGGGGATTTTTGAGCGCGGGACGGTGACGTCTTCGTTGATTTTTCCCGGCTTGATCCGGCCAAGGGCGGGCGATATGGACCTTCTGGCCTGCCAGAGCTTTTCCCGTTCGGGTTCGGTGCGGGCGGCATCAATCCTGGATGCGCCGCAGCTTTGGCAGATTTGCCCGATTTTTTCCAGTTGGCCGTCAAGCACAATGTCGGGCCCGTCAACTTCGATAAGCATTATGGCCTCTGCATCGGCGGGCAGGCCGGCATGCAGGTAATTTTCGACGGCCTGGATGGTTGCCTGGTCCATTAACTCCATGGTCGAGGGTATGATGCGGTTTTTGAGTATTTCGGCAACGGCTCGGGCGGCATCGTCGATTTTCGGAAAGACGGCGGTAAGCGTGCGCACGGATTCGGGCGCGGGCACTAGGCGGACCGTGATCGAGGTGAATATCCCGAGTGTGCCTTCGGAGCCGGTCATGAGCCTTGTGAGATCGTAGCCAACTACTCCCTTCATTGTTCGGGTCCCGGTGCGAACGATATCTCCGGTTGGAAGCACCACCTCGAGTCCCAGAATGTAGTCGCGGGTTACGCCGTATTTTACTGCTCTTGGGCCCCCCGAGCACATGGCAACGTTTCCGCCCATGGTCGAGAAGGGAAGGCTCGCGGGGTCCGGGGGGTATAGAAGCCCCACTTTGGCCGACGCTTTCTGGAAGTCTCCCGTCACGACCCCCGGTTCGACAACCGCCACCATGTTGTCCGCGTCGATTTCGATTATTCTGTTCAGACGGTTTGTAACGACCACCAGACCGCCGTCCCTGGCAAGGCACGCCCCCACCATTCCCGAACCGGATCCCCTTGGATAGAGCGCAAACCGTTCCCGGTTTGCGAGCTTCACAATCTCGGAGATTTCGGCCGCGCTACCCGGAAAGGCCACAGCTTCGGGGCGAAACTGCATTTTGCTGGCATCGAAGCTGTAGCAGTGGAGGTCCTCGGGGGCCGTGGAGAGGTGCTTTTTTCCTACAATCGAGCAAATTTCCTTAAGGGGCAGAGGCATGGACCTGGAAATTCCTTTCTGTTTTTACAGCGCAGGGTTATTATCCGTGCATTTCATCAGGGGAGGTCTTGTTTTTCCGATAACTTCCCCCGGAACGGACAAATCGGCTCGGATTTTGGCGAACTCGGCGGAAAGGGTCAATAAAATCCTGACACCCCGGTCGCTTTTTGTCAAAATTTCGTCGCCTGAGCCCGGGATTTTTCGGCAGACTGGAGAGCCTGTCCCACATAATAGAAGATGGCGGCTCGGCCTGACGTTTTTAACGATTCGGCCTGGCAGTTCGGTTTTTGAGCTTTGGGATACGAATTCGTAATAGTGGGACCGCATCAGCGCCGGATCGGAGCATTGAAATCTTAAGCCATTGGATGTAGGCTTGTAATCGAATTCATGCACAAGCTAAACTTGGACAATAAGATGTCAGAAGATTCATTCCTTCTTGGATGCGAGCGTTTGATAGATTCTCCCCCTCAGTGGCTGCGCTCGGCACGGCTCGGGCTTTTGTCGAACCAGGCCTCGGTTTCCGGTTCGCTAAGGCATGTAAGAGAGCTGATAATCGCTTCCGGGGGGCGTTTGTCCTGCCTTTTTTCTCCTCAGCACGGCTTCTATTCCGAAAAACAGGCGAACATGATCGAGTCGGCGGACGGTCGCGATGAGGCCCTTCGGATACCAGTCGTGAGCCTTTACGCGGAGACCCGCGTGCCTCCCGCGGAAGCCCTTGACATGATTGATATTCTAATCATCGATCTGCAGGATGTGGGTACCCGCGTCTACACCTATACGACAACGATGGGACTGTGCATGGAGGCCGCCGCGCTCGCCGGGGTAAAAGTGGTTGTCCTGGACAGGCCCAACCCAATTACTGGTACGGAAATTGAAGGAAACCTGCCCGATGTGGAGTTCCGCTCCTTTGTTGGAAGGTACAAGGTCCCAATGCGACATGGGTTGACACCAGGCGAATTTGCCGGCTTGATCCGATCCGAGGCCTGTATGGATTGCGACCTCGAGGTGATCGGCATGCGCGGCTGGAGGCGAAGCCGCTTTTATGGCGATCTCGGCCTTCACTGGATTTTTCCATCGCCCAACATGCCCACCTGGGAGACCTCGCTGCTCTATCCCGGCATGGTTCTCCTGGAGGGAACAAACGTGAGCGAGGGACGCGGCACAACCATCCCCTTCCAGATCTTCGGCGCACCGTGGATTGATCAGGCGCGGGTATTCGACAGGCTTGAAAAGTCCGCAATGCGCGGGGCGGTTTTAAGGCCGGTGGTCTTCGAGCCGGCTTTCGACAAGTATAAAGGGGAGCCCTGCTTCGGGTTCCAAGTGCATATTACGGACAAGAAAGGGTTCAAACCCTACAGGACGGGCCTGGCCATTATCCAGGCCCTTCTAGCGGAACATCCGGAAGAGTTTCGGTGGCTTGATCCGCCTTACGAATACGAATGGGAGAAGCTTCCCATAGACATTCTTATCGGAAGCGGCCCGGTGCGGCGCCGAATCGAGGCGGGAGAAGACCTGGATATCCTCGAGTCGGAATGGAGTGGCGGCCTGGCCGAGTACGAGCTGCAACGCGAGCAGTGTCGGCTCTACGCAGATTAGCTCCCGCATCCTCTCGGGATTTTGTCCCGGTTGCGGCATAAGCGGCGGTTATTTGACAAAATGGGGTAGAGGAAACAGCCGGTACCCACTAAACCGGCGTCAGGGCCGCATCGGCGAGGGTTATTCGAGCAGCTTGCCGATCCTGTTCCAGCGGACATAGCCCTCGGAGGACGAAGTTGTGGCGCCAATTTCGCCGTCTTGGTTCCACGACCAGTAGATGATAAAGGCTTCGCCTTTGAGGTCGTTCAGGTCCACAAATTTCCAGAAGCGGCTGTCGTAGCTCTCATCGCGATTGTCGCCCATGACGAAGATGGAATTTGGAGGGACAACCAGCGGCCCCATATTGTCCCTGGGGCTGACGCCGGCGGGCAGGACGGTATTGGTTGAAAACACCGCGTAAGGTTCATCCAGGGGATGGTCGTTAACGTACACTTTTTTATCTTTAATTTGCACCGTATCCCCTGGTAACCCTATGACCCTTTTGATAAAATCTTTGGACGGGTCGACCGGGTACTGGAAAACGACAACGTCGAACCTTTTCGGATCGCCGATGTGAACTACTTCTTTGTTAATGATCGGGATCTTTATCCCATAAATGAATTTGTTTACCAATATATGATCGCCGATCAAAAGGGTCGGCTTCATGGATCCGGACGGGATTTTGAATGCCTGGACAACGAAGGCTCGAATGAAAAGGGCCAGGAGGATGGCGATTATCATCGCCTCGCCGTATTCCCGGACAAGGCTTTTTTGCCTGATTTTTTCGTTTGGCGTTTCAGTAGCGAATTTCAATTTAAACTCCTCTCACCCGAATGAATTTGGCATAAGCAGTTAGTGTAATAAGTTTCTTGCAAGGTTTCAAGCGATGATGGTAAATTGATGAAAACCGTGAGAAGTCAATAATTAATTGAAAATTTGGAGACAGTTTTTATTATGTCGCTAATCTCGAGAACAGAAAATCTAATAGGGCTGGACATAGGCACCCACAGCATCAAGATGGTGCAGGTGCGCTCTGGCGATGCCAGGCCTAAGCTCATCAGCATGGGAATTGTGCCCATGCCCAAGGATGTCTTGGTGGAAGGTCGGGTGGTCAAGCCCGAGATCGTCGCGAGCGCCGTCCGGCAGTTGACTACTCACTTGAAGGTTCACAAGAAACCCGCCGCGATCTGCATCTCCGGATACGACGTGATGATAAAGAAAATCGAGCTTCCCACGATGACCGAAGAAGAGCTTGAGGCCAGGATGCAAGCCGAACTGGGCCAGTATATTCCTTACAACGTCGAAGAGGTGGACATAGATTATCAGGTGCTTGATGTTGTGAAGGACCGCGCCAATTTTATGGAGGTACTCCTGGTCGCGGCAAAAAAGGAATCCGTTGGCGACTATAACAACCTTTTGAAGCTTTCGGGGTTCGAGCCTTATGTGGTCGATGTTGATTTCTTCGCACTCGGCAATGCGTTCGAAGCCACGCATGGACAGGATGAAGAAAGTATCGCCCTGCTCGACATCGGTGCGAGCAAGGCCGTAATGAACATTACCTGTAAGGGAACGCCCATCTTTACACGAGGCATTTCCATAGGCGGCAACCAGATAACCGACACGATAAGGGACCACTTCAAGATTACCGACGAAGAGGCGGAAAACGTCAAGCTGGGTGAATCGGTCGAAAACTATCCGGCAAGGGAAATAGAGGAAATCTTCGTTTCCACGGTAAGGGGCTGGTTAAACGAGTACAGCCGGGCCGTGGACTTTTACTATAACAACTATCCGGACAAGAGGATCAAGGCGCTCTACATCAGCGGCGGCTCATCCCGCATTCCGGGTCTCGATAAGGTTTTCCAGGAAAACATGGATGTTCCCGTAGAGATTTTCAATCCCATCTCGCGGACCCAGTACGACTCGAACCAGTTTGACCCCGCGTATATCGACTACATCGGTCCTCAGATGGCGATTTCGCTTGGACTGGCTCTAAGAAAGACTAAAGAGAAATGATTCAGATAAATCTACTTCCGGTACGGGTAAAGAGGAAGCAGGAACTGGCCAGGCAGTTTGTCTCGGCCTATTTTCTGAGTATCGGCCTCATGCTTGCCATCATTGCCCTGTTGTGGATCAAGGGTGCAAATGAAATTAACTCCCTCAACGTGAAACTCCAGGGAGTGAAGAGTGAGGTGTCCAAGTATGCACGGTACGAACAGGCGCTCAAGGACCTTACCGAGAAGAAAGAAATGGTGGACAAGAAGCGTGTGCTGATAAAGGATCTCAAGAAGGACCGCGATAATGCTGTTCGGGTCTTGGCCCTTCTCGCCCTACAGGTGCCTCCTGAGAAGATGTGGTTCGAAAAACTCAACCTTAAGCCGGGCTCGATGGTCCTCGACGGAGTGGCGCAGAGTAATGAGGCAATTGTCGAATTCATGCGCAATCTCGAGGCTTCTCCCTACGGCGAAAAAGGCAGCATAAACCTGGTGCAATCACGACAGGTCGAAAAGCAAAGCAAGAAACTTAGGGAGTTCCAGATTTCGTATCGTTTCTTTCCCTTTTCCGAAGTCAAAAAGAAAATAAAAGATGTAAGCCAATGAAAAAAATTCCGATTCCTTCTTTCTCTGTTGTCCATGAAAAGATGACGGGCCTGCCTTCAAACCAGAAAGTGATGCTCTTTGTGGCCACTTTCGTATTGCTCGCGGCCGCTTTTTACTTCTTGAAATACCAGGACCAGATGGACACGACCGCCCGCCTGAAGAGCGATCTTGCCCAGCAGGAGCAGAAGCTCGTTTCCCTTAAGGCCGCCGCGGCCAAAGTGGGGCAGCTCGAAAAGGATTTGGCTCAAGCCGAGGAGGAACTAGCGGAACTGATGACCTTCCTTCCGGACCAAAAGGAAATCCCTGCCCTTCTGGAGAATATTTCGCGACTTGGCTCCCAGGTCGGATTGGAGAATATTCTATTCCAGCCTCAGTCAGAGGTGCCCCAGGAGTTTTATGCGGCGATTCCCATCCGGATCGATCTGCTGGGGACATACAATGATCTGGGCGTTTTTTTGGACAGCGTAAGCAAGCTGAACAGGATCCTGCGGGTTGAGTCGCTAACACTCAGCCGGCAGGCTGACAAGCAATTGCTTCAGGTGCAATGCACTATGAATACTTACAGATTTCTGGAAACACCGATCGTGAAGAAGGGGCCAGGACCTCCTGCGCCCGCGAAAAAGAAATAGCGGCCAGGCGGTTCCATTGCATGGCCGGTGGTTTGAGGGAGGAAAGAGATCAACTGGGGGGGCTGCAACATGCGAAAACATCGGATTTTCTGGGACGTGAGTCATTCTTTCGTACTCGCGGCGGCTTTAATCCTGCTCTCATGCGCATTCAGCATGGGGCATGCTCATGCCGCCGGAGCTGTAAGATCCTCAAAGAGCCCGGTAAATGACGGCAAGAACAAGTCGACCTTGCCTGGCGCGACCGCCCTGCAGGCGGGGGGAGCCGAAGGGGTCGATGTTCGGGAAAAGGTTTACACGGGAAAACCGATCAGTCTCGACTTGGTGGATGCCGATCTGCGAAATGTCCTGCGGCTCATTTCCGAGCTTACCGGAAGCAACATCGTTATCGAGCCGGACGTAACGGGCAGGGTCACCTTGAAGGTCGAGCAGGTGCCCTGGGATCAAGTCCTGGATATGGTGCTCTCCATGAATGATCTGGACAAGGAAGAGAAGAATTCCGTCATCCGGGTCGCAACTCGGACAAAGTTCCGCGAGGAAGCGAGGCTGAAAACCGACGAACTCAGGGCTAAGCAGGCCTTGGCTGAGGCGAACAGAGACCAGGGAGAGCTTTCAACCATATATCTCTACGTCAGCTTCGCAAAGGCTGCAGATATCTCTAATATGATTGAAGAAAAATTCAAGAGTAAACAGGGTATGGTGGGCTATGATGCTCGTACGGGGATGATCATCTACACCGACTTTCCGGGAAGGATCGCCAACGCTCGCCACCTGGTTTCCGTACTCGACCGGGCACTGTCGCAGGTGCTTATCGAAGCGCGTATTGTAAGCCTCAGAAATGATGTTAAAAAGAACCTCGGGATGAAGCTCGGTTTTTCGGCCACAAACCCGACCAACGCAACGGTTGTCCAAAATTTTGCAATAAACGGTCCGCCCACCGCCGACTTCTTTACCGGCAACATCTCGCAGCTTTTTGGAAAAACGCTGCTTAGCGTCGACCTGACCATTCAAGCGCTCGAAACGGCCAACGAGCTGCGTATAATGGCCGCGCCGCGCGTGCTCACGCTGAATAATGTAAAAGCCGTCATATCCCAGGGTGTCCAGATCCCCTACCTCAAGGTAGGCGACACGGCTTCGGGCATTACCGGCACGGAGTTCAAGGACGCCGTCCTTGAACTCCAGGTCACACCGCACATTACGCCTGACCGAAAAATCAGAATGTCAATCGAAGCCAAACAGGATGAACCTTCTGCGACGGTTATCGGCGCTCAGGGACAGCCAGGAATCGACACCCGAAAAATTTCTACCGAGCTGCTGGTCGAAGACGGCAACATAATCGTCATTGGAGGAATAATCCGCAACCGCGACACCCTTATAAAGTCCTCCACTCCGGGCTTGAGCCAGGTACCGCTTCTCGGGCGGCTTTTCAGGGCAGAGGAGTCCGAGACTGACAGGAACGAGCTTCTAATCTTTATAAGCCCTCGAATTGTCGAGATATCCACCCCTTTTGACCGCTCCTGATCTTTTTGGGTTGCAGGGGGGGGAGGTGAAAGTGTAGTATTACCCAATGTGAAGTTCGGTGGCATTCCGGGGGGAATTGTTCAAGGGGGGGGAGTCGGATGGAGTGTCTTATTCGGATTGGAAGACCCATGCTTGGGACTTCCATCGGGCTGATTTTGTTGCTGATTGCGGCATGTTCCATGCAAAAGCCCGCCAGTGGCCTCGAATCACGCAAGGCTGAGGAAAAAAAACTCACTGCGGAAGCCGCCCTCCGCCAGTCCGCGCAGCAAAAAGATCCCGTCAGAATAGACTACCTCACCCCCGTATCCGAAATCGTTACTCCTGAAGTCTACATCTACAAGGAAAAGAGGCGTCTCTACGTCATCCAGTCAAATGTCCTGGTTCGGGATTACCCGGTGGGACTGGGTTCGCATCCGTCGGGCGACAAGGAATACGACACCGACGGGAAGACCCCTGAAGGCGACTTTCTGATATGCCGCAAAGACCCGGTGGCCCGCTTCGGAAAAGCCCTCAGCCTTAATTACCCGTTGAGAAGACACGCGGAAAGAGCTTTTTTTGCAGGACTACTATCCCCAACGGAGTTCAAGGAAATCCTCGTCGCCTACGAGCGCAAGGCCGATCCTCCATCACATACCAAACTCGGCGGCCAACTGATGATCCACGCGGGTGGGGCCCAGCGCGACTGGACTGAAGGAGGCATTGCACTCTACAAGAGCGACATGGAAGAACTGTTCAATATTGCTCTGACAGGCACGCAAATCCATATCCGTCCATAGCGGTAATCGGCAAAGAGTCTATCCAGGATAAGCCATTTTCTCCTCTTCTCTCCCTGGTCTCAAATTCCCATCTTGAGAGCGTCCCGCGGCAGTCCGCCAAAACCCTGCCGGCCAAGGCTTCTATCTGCATGGAAATCGAATGTCGCATTCCAAATCGGATTCGATGATTCACCTGGAAAATGACCCAACACCTCCTTTTTACCACTCCTCGCCTCACCTTGAAGGTTGCCAAACCCGGAGAAGTTGTTCTATAATGCATTTTGCTGCCGAAGTGGTGGAACTTGGTAGACACGCCATCTTGAGGGGGTGGTGGGGAGACCCGTGCCGGTTCGAGTCCGGCCTTCGGCACTCAGATAGTCAAATCTTATAATTGCAATATGTTAGCTAATTTCCTCTCGTTTTCTCCCCTTAAAATAAATCCTATGAAATCAGATACATAGCAGTCCTTGCCCCATGCCTGTCGTGCAACTTATCCCATTAAATTTCGTCGATAACGTAAGCGATGAGCATCTCCTCGTCGATTGACTCCCTGGGAATCCTCAACATCAGGCGATAGGTTTCCCAATCCGCGAAATAGACGTGTGCGTCGAAGTACTTTTCTATCATCCTGTCGGGGGGCCCTTTGAAGTCACCCCAGTTGTACTCATTCCGGAATCGTGTGGAGGTTATTTCCGCGCGTGTTGAGAGCCTGCGCGGTTCGGCCATCTCTGATTGGGTTGAGAGGCCGGTCGAAGGCAAGGAATTCATAGTATTGGTATTCGCTTATATTTCCGAAGCTCTGTTGAAGTGACAGCGTCAGGCAATTTGGGTAATCCGGTCCAAAACGATCCCATAACGTGCCTGATTGGCAGGGTCGGGCAACAGATGCCCGGGAATGGATTCCAGGAATGCCTCCGTCGCGAGAAAGGCTTTAAACGTCGCAGACAAAAAAGACCTCAATTCTGGAGATGATCGTGAAACCTCTCCGATGAGTTCCTTTCGCCCATTAATGATAGAAATTATGTCCTCAATATCGTGACTGCTCAAAAAGTCGCTCTTTCCACGTCCGAAGAACGCCTCGATCTTTGTGGCCAAAAAGAACGGAGCTGTTACCAATCGTATTTCCAGGTCGTCATCGACTCTGACTATCTCCGAATGCCTGATGGCCTGCACGTACCACCTGTTTGAGAAGCCGAGGATCTTTGCATCGGTGGGCATTATGTCAATGATCACATCATGAAAGGCCCAGCGGCACACCGGGTGGTCGCTATCGATATTCTGCGTGAACCCCAGTTTTCGCAGAGCGTCCTCCAACCGGTAATAATCCATCCTGGATAACACTTCCACAATCACATCTACATCGAACGTCGTCCGGATATGGGGCAGAGCCGGGTCCGTTATGAGAAGAGACGTGGCGGCACCGCCAAGGAACACCACTCTTTCCTTGAGGCTTCCGAGCCCTCCGGCAACGACCTTCACCATCTCCAACGTTGCGCTGCTCTTGGTTTTCATCTATTGCAGTCTCGCTCTGATCTCGTTGACGGCGATTTCTCTTTCTCTGGAGCGACTGTCCCTGATGGCATCCACCAACACCAGGAGTTCATAGAGCTTATAGTCCCTGGCCGCGGCTTTCGGGACAGACTTATAAAGTGGAGAGAACTCATACCCTTGTTCCTCTCCCTCGGGATCAGGCCATACCGGGGGGAGCTGATCGGAGGAGACAATCAGGTCTCTTAAAGGCGGCCCTGAAAAGCTGGTGGGCATTCCACGCGTTAGTCCGCCCCTGGAAGGGGGGAACGCATATTTAATTCCGTGAATCAGGAACTCCTCAAGCGCTTTTTTGACCGGCCTTCGTCGATGTTCATCAAAAAGGCGTGCCGCCACTGCCCGTTTGATTCCTGAGTGGACTTCGGAGGGGCTCATGGAAAGCTCCAGCCCCAGGGAAGAATACGACCACTCGGCTCCCCCTAGTGCCACGAGCTTCATCAAAATGAGTATGTCTTGTGGTTTTAGCATCACGAGTATTCTTTATTCGCGATTCGCGAATTACGCAAGGAGAAATCGCAACATTTGAACCTCGCGACTGTAAAAAAGGCAGTTGAGAAGCAATTTACTTTCATGGTTCCCATACTACCGGAAAACCGTGAGCCTCGAACGTGCGACAAGGTTTGATCACTCAGTAGCGCTCCAGAGCGCTCAGTAACATCGATTCAGACAGGCAGTCCTAAAAAGCTAATAAAATCAATGCGAGGCGTGAGTCCGGCCTTCGGGGCTCAGATAGTCAAATCTAATAATTGCAATATGTTAGCTAATGGCCCCCTGTTTTTTCTCCCCTATTAAATCCTCTGAAATCAAGCATTTAGCAGTTCTTGTCTCATTTTGTCGTGGGGTTTATCCTATAAAATCAAAAACTTAAAACATGCAAGCCCGAAGACTGTCTTCGGCATTGCCAACATGCCCATATTACCACAAAAGCCGCCTTTCTCAGATCCCGAGTAAGAGCGACTTTTGTGTGCCGGGAATGGCCTTCTGGTTGAAGAACACGAAAAAACTCCGTGAGCACCTCATCTTCTACTGGCCACTCGTTACGGTAAAATCATCGAAATAGCTCTGAGCATCAGCTTTGGTCCAGATCCCGACCTTTCCTGGTCCATTGAAGGTGGCATCGGCAGCCTCAATATACTTCTTGCCGTCATAGAAGCATTCGATCCGATCCTCCTTCATAATTACACGCATATTATGCCAGCCTTCACTATGCTTTATATCAGCGTTCTGGAGCTGCTCTCTTTTGCCGTCCTCAACCTTATAGAGCCGGTAATTGTCTTCCAGAGGGTTATAACGGACGATATAGTAGTTCTTGGCATCTCTTGCCCGCCACACAAGCCCGCCTCCACGGTCCTCGCGGCCAGAGACTGCCTTCATCGCTACGGATATATCAAGGTCCTCATAATTATCACTGGCCAGGAGGGTAAGATTGAAGGCCGAGCCGGAACTCTTGGCCAGTTGTGCGAGCACATTCGGTTGAGAGGGAGCAGTGGGGTCGGCCATCACCTTCCATTCCCCGGATTCGTTACTAAAACTTTTTGCAATTCCCCCCACATTGTCGGCATCGAAGTTCCACACTTGCGTGGCGGCCTGTGCTGCCGTTGCAAAGAAAAGCATTACGCTTAAGATGACGGAAATTCTTTTCAGCATTGCCATAGAATCCTTCGAAGCTGAGAGAAGAGCGGTTCAGGTTAATCTTTACCCTGGAACTCCCCTCCCGATTCTTTCCAAGTATCTATCCCACCTTCAATCAAGCTAACCCTGATTTTCTTTGCCAGCAATTGTTCGGCTCGGCTTACTCACCGAGCCTCCCTGGACACAATAAACGACGTCATCCTGCCCCTCGGAAATGATCGGTGCTCCATTGTTCAACCTGCTCGGGGCCCGAGTTACTTGAAGGATACGTGGGCTATGGACAAAGCCGATTCGGTCACTCATTTCGGAGAACTTTCAGTTCAAACCGCCGCATGGAGCAAAACCGTCAGGGCTTAGAGCTATCCTTAATTCATTGATTATTCAGTATAGGACATTAGTTTGTTGACATTTTCATGCAGCAGTTTTCCCTGACAGAAAAGAGCAGCAATGAACTTTCCAAATGTTTTTCGGCAACTAACAGGAGGCAGCAGATGAGCAAAAAGAGCTTTCTATTCATAGTCTTTATGGCAATACTCGCAGCGGCAGCGACTCTAAATGGGGCTGACACCCAAGAAAAGCCGAAAGCTTCTGATACTAAAACCATGGGCACGGCCACGTCTTCAGCGGAATGCGGGGCATGCCACGTCGCTATTTATCGTGAATACGCCATGGGCTTTGGCGGTGATCTAAACTACAAGGGAATTGTCTACCAATCCGCCAAGGACAAACTGCTGACGCTTCCCGCCAACGTCTCGACCGGCGGCACGGCTCATTCTCTGGCCGGACTGGACCCTTTTCCCATTCATGCTCGCGATATCGAAGAAAGCGGGCGGTCATGCAATGTCTGTCATTATCCTCAGTCCTTCGAGATCCCTGACGTAGAAAACCTGGAAACGGCAAAGCCTAAACCTCGCCCACCGGAGCAGGAAGCAGGGGGGATGACCTGCTCCAGTTGTCACCTTACGCCAGATGGGAAAATTCGCGGGCCTTATAATGTCGCCGACGTTGCCGATCTCCCCCATGAAACAGTTCCCGAGCCCAAGCTCCAGACTGCGGCCATGTGCGCCTACTGCCATAGCCTGGGAGCACGAGTCGTTGGCAAGCAGACCCAGACATTCCTGGAATGGCGAGAAGATTTCAATAAGCCGGGACTTGGTCACCAGCAGTGTCAGGACTGCCACATGCCGCGAACGCTTCGAAAAACGGCGGAAGACTTCGATGTTCCGGTTAGAGCCGTTGCCAGGCATTTATGGACGGGAGGGCACTCACCTCAACGCTTGAGCAGCGCTCTGGGTCTCGTGCTCGTTCAGCCCAACAAGGATAAGGCGGACGTTGAACTGCACGTTATCAATATCGGGGCTGGTCATTCCGTACCCACGGGATCTAACAGGAGAGGCATCTATCTCATGGTCGATGTCGAGGATGCCAAAGGCAAGAAAGTGTCGAGCCGCGAATGGATGTTTGCACCCTGGTACGGACCCCGTCCCGATGACAAGGCTTTTCTGGAAGAGGACAAGAAACGCCCTGATGCCCTATCGGCCACGCAGGCAGATGCACAAGGACCTCATGAAACAACCGTTCGCGCGGGAGAGGACCGGATACTCAATTGGACGCCTGATGTGAAGAAAGGAAACTACACAGTCAAGGCAAGGCTCATCTACGATTTGAATCGCTACAACGAGCGCACATTCACCGCCGATCAGACGGAAATAAATAAGGCCGACCTTCAACTTGCAGTAAAGTAAGAACCTGATGAGACGTATAGCCATCGCTTTTTTGATCCTTATTGTGAGCCCGTTCTCTGCCTTGGGCGGGCCTCCTCTTCTTACCAGCGACACCGGCACCCCAGATGTCGGCCATTGGGAAATCAATGTCGGTTTCATTGTCGAGAAGCGTGAGGCGGAAACCCGTTGTCAAACGCCGGACCTCGACATGAATTACGGGCTGACCGACCGTATTCAATTGACTCTCGAAGTGCCTTGGATTCAGCTCCACGAGAATGGCGGAGATACCAAAAACGGGCTGGGCAATTCAATCGCGGGTGCGAAATGGCGATTTTTCGATGACAAAGACCGGGGGCTCTCCGCTTCGATTTTTCCACAGATTGAATTCGAGAATCCCGAATCGTCTTCCGCGGACCGGGGCCTTACGGATAAAGGGATGCAGTACCTTTTGCCGGTCCAGTTGGCAAAGATGTGCGGTCCGTTTGGAGTGAACTTGGAACTGGGCTACATTTTTAAAGAAAAACTGGAAGATGAATGGCTCTATGGGCTTGCTGCGAGCTACGCATTATCTGAGAAAATCGAACTCGTTGGAGAAGTCTTTGGAACGAGTCAAAAAGATTTCAAATCGCATGATCTGGTGTTCAATCTCGGCACCCGGTACAAACTTTCCGACCATTATGTGCTGCTGCTTTCGGCGGGAAGAAGCATCTTCAATTCCGGTGTTGAGGAAGCGCAGTTTCTCTCCTATCTCGGCATCCAGTTCCTATTCTAAGTGATATGGTTAGAAAGAGATGGCGAATGAAAACCGAGGCAATAACTGTTCCCGCCGGCATTCGATTCAAAGAAGCTTTGAAGTTCTGGGTGAAGCTCGGGTTTATCAATTTTGGGGGGCCTGCCGGGCAGATTGCAATGATGCAGCACGAGCTTGTTGATCGAAAGGGCTGGGTATCCCAGAGCCAGTTTGTGAGGGCACTCAACTTCTGCATGATTCTTCCCGGCCCCGAAGCGCAGCAACTCGCCATATACATCGGTTGGCGTCTCCACGGAATTCTCGGGGGCATTGTTGCGGGAAGCTTTTTTGTAATACCCTCGATTTTCGTATTGCTTGCCTTGAGTTGGATGGTGGTAGCATCTTCCGATGTCATTGCTATCCGCGGACTCCTCTACGGGGTTCAGCCGGTCGTTACTGCAATCGTTGCTTCAGCGGTCTTGCGTATTGGAAAGAAAACCCTCTGCCATTGGGGGCTTGCCGTTTATGCCGGTGCAGCCTTTGTGGCGCTTCATTTCTTTGATGTCCCTTTCCCTTATGTCATAGGTACTGCCGCGTTGAGCGGGACTATATTGGAGCGGTCTTGGCCTCATATCTTTGCGTCCTGTAAGATCGGCCACGATACCTGTACGGATACGGAGATCCAGGGAAACTCTCAAAATCAAAACAGCCGACCTTCGATATGGCGCAATCTGAAGCTGCTCGTCACCTTTTTCCTCCTTTGGGGGATACCTGTCGCTGCATTGTGGGTGTGGAAAGGGCCGCTGGACGTACTGGTGCAGGAGGCGATTCTCTTTTCCAAGGCGGCTTTCGTAACATTTGGGGGGGCCTATGCTGTTTTGACCTATATTGCGGATATGGCTGTAAATCACCACGGATGGCTGGATGCGCATCAGATGGTTCAGGGGCTTGGGCTTGCAGAGTCAACTCCGGGGCCGCTCATCATGGTCACGCAGTACATCGGTTTCATCGCTGCGTGGAATATGCACGGTAATTTCCACCCGCTCTTTTATGCTACTCTCGGTGCGCTTATAGCCACCTATATGACCTTCCTTCCATGTTTTTTCTTCATCTTTCTGGGGGCTCCATACATCGAACTGCTTTCGGGAAATCATCGGATACAGGCTGCCCTCGTTGGTGTCGCGGCGGCAGTTGTGGGCGTTATCGTAAATTTGGCGGTTTTCTTCGGACAAAAGATCCTGTTTCCGGCCCAAGGGGTATTCGATTATTTTGCCGCCGCCCTGGCTGTCGTCTTTTTTGCTCTGGCAATGAAATTCCGTATTCCTATCCACTATCTCGTTCCGGCGGGAGCCTTGATTGGGATGGTCTGGCAACTGGCAGGTCATGGACCAGCTTGATTGAAGGGGACACTACCGGCTTTGGGCGGCCTTTACGGAGTCCTGCCTGATCCTGAATCCAGGGCTGCGCGGGTTAAACTCGCCCGTCCCGCGACGGCGTGGATTGCAATCGCGCCGGGTTATTTCCGGGACAGCTTCGATGCTATTTCCGCCACGTGGCGGCCCTGAAAACGGGCGGCTGCCAGTTCGTTCTCGCTTGGAAGCCGCTCCCCTCTGGGGCCGGCTATCGTCGAAGCGCCGTAGGGGGAACCTCCGGTGATTTCGTCCACCCTCGACTGGCCCTGGAATGTATAGGGCAGTCCTACAATTATCATCCCCTGGTGCAGCAAAGTGATATGAAAGCTTAGGATCGTCGATTCCTGACCACCGTGTTGGGTCCCGGTCGATGTAATTACGCTGCCCACTTTTCCCACCAAAGATCCCTTCACCCAGAGCTGACCGGTTGAATCGAGGAACTGGCGCATCTGACCGCACATATTCCCGAACCGTGTCGGGGTCCCGAAAATTACCGCGTCGGCTTCGGCCATCTCATCGAGGGTAACCACTGGAATGTGGCTCTGAGCCCTCTGGGAATCGACCGCCCCCATCAACTTGATCACCTCCGGGGGAAGCGTCTCGGCGACTCGGCGCACCGTCACCTCCGCGCCTTCAACTTCGCGAGCGCCTTCCGCGGCCGCTTCCGACATCTTCCAGATATGTCCGTATAGGGAATAATAGACCACGAGTATTTTCATATTTAACCTCGAGTTTAAGGCGCCTTTTCAGGCTTGGCGGGGCAACACTCTCTTCTGTTTGCCGATCTTCTTGCAAAGCGCTGCGAGCTGTTCGAGTTCAGGTCCGGTGAGGACCCCCATCTCCTCCTCGATTTTGTCTGCATAGAAGGGAAAGAGCCCTGCTATGAATTCCTTGCCCGCCGGCGTAAGGTCAATAATATAGGATCGCCTGTCCCTTTCGTCACGTATGCGGACGACCAGACCCCGCTTTTCGAGGTTATCGACCACCAGGGTCATGTTGCCGCCGCTTCTCAGCATCTTGCGGCCGATCCGTCCCTGGGGAAGAGGCCCAAGGTGATGGATCATCTCGAGCACGTTAAACTGCGACCCGGTGATTCCTCTTTCCGCCAAGTGCTTTTGCAGGCGTGCAAGAACCGATTCGGCGGCGCGGGTCAGCTTAACGAATGCATCGAGAGCGGTTTTCCTCTCTTCGGTTCCCTTTGAATCGACGAACATCTGACTTGCTCCAGTAACAACACCTTTGAATTGAAAGTAACCATGACCTGGGTTTTTTCAGCCCGTTGAGGGTGCTTCTCATCCTGGTCATACTTCTGCTGCAAGCCGCAATACTTCTTCGATTAGAGGCAGTTGGGCATCGGGGGAGAAATTCTCAAACGCTCTCCTGCGCCCGGTCTCACCGATCTTTTTTCTTAGTTCCCGGTCTTTAAGCAGAGAAACGATCGCCGCTGCCAGTGCATCGCTCCTGCCGGGCCTGACCAGCAGGCCTGTTTCGCCTTCCACAACACACTCCGGCACACCACCAACGGCCGTCGCCACGATGGGAAGGCCCGCAGCCATTGCCTCTATCATGGATACCGGAAAATTCTCGGAAAGTGAGGCCGAGGCGAGCAGATCCAGCGCGCACAGAAGATCGGGGACATCCGAGCGGTGCCCGGCCCAGATTATATGCTCGCCAATTCCCAAACCGGCGGCTTCCGACTTGAGAGCATCGAAATACTGTGCTTGACCGTTTCCCACCACAAGCAGGAATGCTTCGGGAACTTCGGCCACAATCTGCTTCATCGATCTGACAAGATGGGTCATCCCCTTCTTTTCGGAAACGTTCCCGATTACCCCGATGAGCAGCGCTGAGTCATCGAACCCGAAGGATTCGCGAACCCTCCGGCGCAAATGGGAGGAGTGCCCGGAAAATCTTCCGCAGTCGATAAAATTGTGAATTACATGAATGCGGTTTTTTGGAACCAGGTTGAAGAATCTGTGATACCGCCTCGTGTACTCCGAAACGGCAATTACGCGGTCATTTAGCATCCAGTGCGGCTGGAAATGGCAGCTGTGGGCAGTTGCAACACATTTTACCCCCCAGAACAGCTTGAGTAGAACTCCAAAAAAGTGGGCGCGGCTCATGTGGGTATGGACGGCGTGAATTCCATGCTCCCTGACAATCCCGGCAATACGGCGAAGTTCGTGGGTTGGGAATCGGTGCAGATCGGATGTCACCAAATTTATGGAATCATTTACCACCTCACGGCTGATCCATGAATCTGGCCGGCAGACCAGGGTCACGTTATGGCCCCGCCGAGACAATTCCCGCACCAGCATGAGGCAGTGGACGGCGGCCCCGCTGGTTCCAGTCGCGGAGGTAATTTCCATGATGTTCATTGCCCGGAATTCCTCGGGATGATTCTGCGCCGGTTGTGGCATGGTCTTGGGCCCACCTGGTTGTGGCACGGCCTCCCGACCGTGCCCGGCGCGGTCATGGGGCGCTGTTGCCCAAATTACTTGTTTTGATAGCTGCTAAACATAATCCGAGGTCATGGGAATATTAACGTCATTCCCGCCCAGAAGCGCCGCGGGAATGACGATTTTCGATACTGTTGGGTATGTGAACCACGCAACTGATTTGGGCAACAGGCCGATGAGACCGTGCCGAAACCAGAGGTAAGAGGAGCGATTCCAAAACCGGAGCATGTCATAGCAGACGATGGATACCCGCTCCTAACGGTTGTAGTCGAGCAACCAGCGCCAGCGATAGCCGTCAACGCAGGCTATCCAGCGGTTTTCACCTACCTGGTGTGGATCGACCGTGTGCATGCCCTCGCTGTTCCACCATTGCGACCCTGCCTGGACAACCGGCTTATTTGCAAACTTTCTTTCCGAGTAACCTTCGGTGGTAAGTTCCTCTATCTCGATTGGCCAGACCTGCAAGCCGTAATCGGGATAATCGTCCTGGGCCAGCCTGAAAAGCTTGCCTTCGTGTGAGATTATCCGCCCTCCGCCCCTGGCAACGTGAGGCTCGTTTTTGACCACCGGGCTTTTCGGATGCTCTTTCCATGGACCTTCTAGATTATCGGAGTAAAAGAGCCGAAGGATTCCATCCCGGAAGTCGCCGGTCTGGGTAAAAAGCCACCATTTCTCGTTATGGCGCACAACTGAGTTGTCCACGAACCTCGCCCCCCTGGCCAAGTCGCAAACGTGCACCCATTTAAGCGGAAAATCCACTGCCTTATAGAGGCGTATCGACTGGGCATCCCCGCTTTCCGGAATCATGTAATACTCGTTCTGCCATTCGAAAACGTATGGATAAGAGAGGTGAAAGGGCTCTTTCAGTACGATCTTCCCGTATTTCCACGAAAGCCCGTCCTGGCTAACCGCGTATGCAATGTTGCCCACTTCGGTGTTCCGGTTGAGGACCTCGAAGAACATGAACCATTCCGACCCTCTCCTGACCATGAAAGGGTCCGCGACAACCTTGGATTCAGTATCGGTTACGTCGGAGGTTACAAGGACGGGATTTTTTAAATTGGGTGGGGCAGCAAGTTCGAATGGGCCGTCGCCAGTGAATATGGCTATGGACCACTCCTTTTCGTACCGTGGTATGGGGACGAACCTCAGTTTTAAAACGAGGCCCAGTATGGCCCAGAGAAGTAAAAAGGCGAAAATTGCGGCAAACAGCTTTATACCGAAAGACCTTGCTAGCGAAAGTCCGGTTCCGGTACGGGCAAACATTGGACCGGGCATAGAGATCCTTAAGTTGATTTGAAAATTTGGGAATTTAGGAATTGATGCAAATCCACCAACTTTGGTATTTCCCCTATAATGTCAAAATTCCTGATTTTCTAACTCCCTAAATTCCAACGGAGACATACCACAAAATTGTTTTTGAAGAAACCGTCGGCAGTTTTTATTCTGAAATCTTCCGCCCTCGGTAATTGTCCTCGTGCCCTTTGCGGAGCTTCAGTTCGACATTTACGATGCCGCCAATCATCAGCCCGATATGGGCCGATCCGCCTCGGAGAGCAGTTTTTCGGGGTCCCGCGCAAAGGGCGGAAAGCTGGAGATGGCGGCAACGAAGGTCGGAAAAGGGAAGATCGAGTAAAAGGACCAGAAGCCAATCTCGGCGGCGAGGTTCAAGCAGTATTTCCCGCTGAACCTTCGCCATGCGTCGGATACGAATTGTTTGAATGCATGGGGCCGCCTCATCGGCAGCCTACTTTCTCTTTGGCTTCCTTCCGTTTAATTAGGTACTTTCTGCGATTGAGTCAATTACGGGACGCAATGGTGCACCGGGTAAATTGACATGAGCGGTTTCAGCGTTAGATTTGCCTATTCCCTTGAAAGATGCCGCTACGGAGTTTACGGTTATTCCTTTGGTGGACATTATCGGACGAGCACCTTAAAGTTGTACCGCTTAGGAGGAGAGACCATGCTAAAAGATGCCATCAAAAATGCACTGAATGAGCAGGTAAACGCGGAGCTTTACTCATCCTATCTTTACTTGTCCATGTGTTCGTATTTCAAGAAGATCAACCTTGAGGGATTTGCCACGTGGATGGAAGTGCAGGCACTTGAGGAAATGACGCATGCGATGAAGTTTTTCAACTTCATAAGCGAGCGCGGGGAGCAGGTCAAGCTGACCAAAATCGATGGCCCCGAGACATCCTGGGCATCGCCGCTTGCGGCCTTCGAAGCAGTCTACGCGCATGAAGTCAAGGTGACCGGCCTCATAAACAACCTGGTGGATATCGCGATTGAACATAAGGACCATGCCACCGCCAATTTACTCCAATGGTTCATTGCCGAACAGGTCGAGGAGGAAACCAGCGCCGATGCCGTAGTGCAGAAATTAAAGCTTGTCGGAAATGACGGCGGGGGCCTACTGTTAATCGACCAGGAATTGGGCCGGAGGGTCTTTGTGCCTCCTCCTGGAACCACGATCATGGGTGGGGCGGGAAAGGGACAGGCCTGATACCAGTCTGCACCCCGGAATGCATGGGCTAAAGGAACTCCGCAATCGACTTATGTGAGGCAGGCTTTCCAGCTTGCCTCTTGTCATTTGTTGGTTTAAACATCGTGGATCATTTCCTTCAACCTGATTACGGGGCTCGTGCGTGCGGAAACTGAATGATTATTCGAGGCGGGAATGGTTCAGGCTCAAGCCCCTGGACCATTTTCTCATAGACGTTTGCAACGATGCGCTTCAATTCGGCTTTTGCAAATGGAAGCCGAAATCCCTAGACAGGTTCATTGAAGATACGGAGCACTTAAAGGGCGAAAATATCGGTCTTGTCGCCGCCTTCGAGCAGCCCTGGGCGATTGAGTGGCAGATACGGATGGCGGCCCGGCATCTTAACGGAACCTTGTTGGTATTTGACAATTCCCGTAGAGCATCCGCGCGGGTCGAGATTGAGAAAGTCTGCCGCGACCGGGGCGTACCCTACCTGGGCCTTCCTCCAAGCCCAACGAAACATCCTAACCGGTCCCACGGCATGGCGATGACCTATATATTCCACAACGTGGTGCGGGCCATAAAACCGAAGACCTTCACTTTCATCGACCACGACCTTATCCCCATGGAAAAAATCGATCTAGGCAGCTCTTTGCTGGACCAGCCCTTCTACGGCCTGCCCAATGACTCCGAATGGGCCTGGTCGCTTTGGGCCGGATACTGCGCCTATGATTTTGCCGCCGTGGGGCAACTCCCGCTCAATTTTCTGAACGACTTTTCGATAGGCCTCGATACCGGGGGACGCAACTGGCTGCCCCTCTACAGGAACCATGACAGGTGGCGCCTGAGGTTCGGCACCTGGCGCCTGGCCCAGGTAGAGGACCCCCTCCTTGGGGCTCTCCGCCCGATTGATGTTATAGACGACAAATGGATTCATCTTTGCGGGGCAGGGTACAGCAGCAGGTTCAAGGAGACGCTGGATTTCTACGAGCGATTGGCCAAAGCATCCGAAGAAGGCGCAACGCTCCAGACGCTCTCAAAAACATAGGGTTGACAAGGGTTTCGCGTGTCCAACACTGTGTGACGCAGGGAATCGGTGGGCACAAAATAACAGTGACCACCCCTACATGGCCCGCCGAGGCTTTAGGTTGGCTCCTGGGTTATTTCGGGCCGCATGGAGCAGGCTCCCGCCTTTCCGAAAGCAACATCCCGTTTTTCTCGAAAATTTGCTCCAGTAGCATTGTCGTAACTACCCCCAGGTATGACCCGAAAATGATGTCACTCAGGAAGTGAGCGCCTATTACAACCCTGCTCATTACCGGAAGTATTGCCGCGAGGACGTAAATGTATCCACGGCGCGGGAAAATTAAATAGAGGGCCGTCAGCAGCGCGGCAATTGTATTGGCATGCCCGGAGGGGAAAGATGAATAGTCGTAGCCGGCAGAAAAAAAATCAAAGCCGTAAATGCCGTGGTCCGCGAGAATGCCCGGCCGGCCTCTCCCGAAAACATACTTGATGAGGGCGTTCAACGTGCCGGATGCCGCGATGGATACAAAAACGAACAGAGCCATATTGGAAAAAAGAGGTCTTTTGACCGCCAGTCTGTACCAGATGGCGGCGATTCCCGAGATTATAAGGTAGGCGGTGGATTCCCCAAGGTAGGTTATTGCGGCGAAAAACTCTTTTAACGGGCCGTCTGCTGAAGCAAAAAACAACGCGATGGGCAGGTCCAGAAAAAAGTAGCTGACGACGCAGGCTGCAACTACAGCAACACTAAAGAATGCAACCCGAAACCGCCTACGCATGTCGTCTTATCCAGTTGAAGCATATCAAGGCGAAAAAGAGAATGTTTCCCGCCCACACGCCCAGGAAGGGCGGAAGCACGCCGGAGGATGCGAGGGAGCTTCCCATGCTCGATATTGTCAGGAATGCGAAGGCAACTCCCAGCGAGATCCCAACCGATGCGGCTATCTCGCCGTGAAGCCCCTGTCTTAGCGCCACCGCGATTCCAAGAAGCGCCAGGATAAACGTGGCCAATGGCCCGGCCAGCCTTTGGTGCAGGTCAACACGGTATGGCGTCGAGGTAAATCCTTCCTGCTCTATTCTTTCCACGTACTGATACAGCTCGATCCAGCCCAGGTCCTCGGGCAGTTTTTCACGGCCGGAGAAATCCTCCGGGGAGACGTTCAAATCGACCGGCCTGCGCTCGAACCACTGCTCCTGGTTTTCAGTCGTGGAATTTCCAAAAGTAACGATGAGGCCTCTCTCAGCTATCCAGCCGTTTTCGGTCCAGATAATTCGCAGGGCGTCAATCCTCTGGGTTAGCCGAAACTGGGGATCCAGGAAAAAAATGGAAGCTTTTTCCATCGTCTTTTTCTGACGATCGAAAAGTCTTACCTGGTAAATCGTGTGTTCCTCGCGATACCAAAGATTTTCTGGGTTCAACCACGGTGCGGGTTTTTGCTGCCTGACTTTTACGTCCCAAATATTTTCAAGTCTCTGGTTGAGGGGGCGCGCCAGAAATTCGCTCACCCCGAAGTGCAGGGCCGAAAGGATAAGTGACGCGGCGATTATGGGCGCCACGTAATTGAGCGGGTTTATCCCGGCCGTTTCCATTGCGATCAGCTCCCGGTTTCGCTTGAGAATCCCGAGCGTAATCAGGGCGGCAAGGAGCGAGGCGGTTGGAATCCCCTGGGTAAGGATCATCGGAATTTTGCTGAGGAAATATGCATAGATTTCCTGCCATGGCAGTTTCTGGGAAAGCATGGGATCGATGCGCTCGAAAAAATCGACCGCGAGGTAAAGAATGGTGAACGCTACTATCGAAAGGCTGAAAACCGGAATGAAGTGCCGAAGCATGTAACGGGGTATTATCTTCATGCCGTTCGCCTGTTGCGCACGCCCATTTTCGTGAGGATTCTCTCGATTAGCGGTTCGAGCTTCATAATCAGCGTAAATGGCTTTTCCGTATGCATCTTGGTCCAGAGGTGGACGGCCAGTGCAAAACCAAGCATGTTCGGGAGCCAGACGGCAACGAAGGGCGAGAGCATGCCGTTTTCGCAAAGACTCGTCCCCGCGGAATGGATGATGTAGTGTGACAAGAATATTCCCACACCGATTGTCGCACCCGTTATGCGGTTTTGCCGAAAAAGAGCGCCCAGGGGCGGTCCGAGCAGACCCAGCAACAGGCAGGCTGCCGGAAAGGCGAGCCTTTCGTGGAATTCGACGCCATAGAACTGCCTGTTCCACGCATCCTTGGCGTTCACGATTTGCTGGTTCAATTCCGCCAGCGTCATGTCCTTTCTTCTTTTTACTTCCTTGGTGACCCTGCCCAGCAGTTCATCCATAAGCAGCGTAAAATCATAGTTTTTGAACGATACCACCTGTGCGTCATTGAGGCTCTCCGCCGTCCTTGAAATGATCCCGTTGTTTATACGGAAGGTGATGGTCTTTGTATCGGGTGGGATAATCAGCTCGGCGCTCTCCGCGGCTATTGTAACTTTTTCCTGCGGCTGCCGTTGATCCTGGATGAAGACACCTTTCATGGTTAGTTCCGAGTGGTCAACCGTTTTGAAAAAAAAGACCAGCTTCGGAACAGACGATATAAATACGCCCTCCTTAAGGAGCACCGGAATGGACGTGCGGCCAAGAGAGCGCAGCTTGATGTCCAGGGCGTCGTTTGTGAACGGCATTATAAAAATCGAGTTCGCGAACGCGAGTGTGGTCATAACCATGAGAATGCATAGCACCGGCGGCAGGAAGGAGAAAAATCCGGTGCCGGCGGCCCTTAGCGCCACCAGTTCGTTGTCCCCGTTCAAGCGCCCGAAGGCAAGCATTACTCCCAGCATGACCGCCATGGGAGCCGAATATAGAGTGAGCTTTGGCATCGCGAAGGCAATAACCTGGCCCACGTCGCTCAGCGAGCACGAAGAGGCAATCAATATGCGCATTACCTGGAAAAGCTGTCCGGTTATCAGGACAAAGCTAACCCCGGCAAGGCACAACACCACAGTTCCCGCCTGCTCCCGCAGTAAATACATGAAGAGTGTTTTTCGCATGTCCCACAGTCTAATAAATCACGCGAGATGAGGTCAATTGTAAAAGAGACGAGAGGGTGAAGCGTATACTCTCTCGCCCCTGCAAAAGCAGCCCGGACGTAGTATGTAAATCGGTCGGCAAGGTCTCCCCGGGCTGTTGCCCAAATCCTAGGGGTTACAATCAGTGGGTGGTCCGGATTCATATCCGGGTGCGCGAGCACAAGAAGCTCCGCGGCGGCGGAAATCGAGACGGAACCGGATGTGGTGACCACACTTCTTGCGCTTCGCCCGGATATGAATCCGGGCCACCCCTTCTATACTCTTTACCTTCACTAACTAGACACTGAAGGAACTTCCATTTGGGCAACATGCCGGGGAGACCGCGCCATAGCAGTGTCGATACGTAAAGATATGTTATGGGATATATGTAAACCCAATATTTAGTCCTATACACCAACCACGCACAGGCTCTCGCCTTTTCCTTCCACACTCTGGCTAAAGCCCCTCCGACCAAAAATCCCTAAAGGTTTCGGCGCCAAAAGACGATATTTGAGTTGTCTGGAACAGTTAACATGGAGGTGGCAATGGCTTTCAACGTCAGTGGGCTGGGAAGCGGGATCGACTGGCAAAGCATACTTGATAAGTATCGCGAGGTCGAAAACAATCGGATTGCCCTCCTCACAAATCAGAAAACGTCGGCCAGCAACAAGCTTTCGGCCTGGAATACCTTCGGGACCAAGCTGACTTCGCTGCAGACCGCATCTTCCGATCTGAAGAACGCCGGCGCGTTTAGTCTTTTCAGCACTTCGCTTGCCTCGTCCTCGACGGTTTCGGCCGACAGCCTTCTTTCGGCCACCGCATCTTCCTCGGCCGCCAAAGGCACATACCAACTAATAGTGAATAACAGGGCCCAGGTGCAAAAGCTCGGCTCGGGATCTTTTACTTCAAAAACCACCGCCCTCAATATCTCGGGCACAATCCTGGTAAACGGGAAAGCGGTATCGATCTCATCCGCGGACACGCTGCAGGACCTGAGCACGAAAATAAACACCGTAAATACCGGGACCTCGCCCTCGAACGTCACATCGAGCATACTGCAGGAGTCGCCCACTTCGTTCCGGCTCGTGCTGACGAGTGGCACGGAAGGCGCAGCGGGCATAAGCCTGCAAAACGGCTCTTCCAGCGATATTCTCGGGGCTGCCGGCCTGGGCTTCAACGCCTCGGGTACGGAGGTAAGGCACTCGGTTACGGGCGGTGCACAAAGCGATGTTTTTTCGAGCGCTTCCACGGCGGTGGAAACTTTGCTCGGGATATCGAGCCAGGCACTTTCCGGGGACGTGGTAATCGATGGGAAGACTGTAAATATTGACCTTTCCAACAGTCTCACCAAAATCGCAAGCGACCTGAGCCTTGCCGGTGTAAACGCAAAAGTGGTCTCAAATGCCAAAGGCGACCAAAATTATCTCCAAATTGAGGGGATGAACAGCTGGACGGACCAGAACAACGTCCTCCAGGCTTTGGGAGTGGTCCAGGGCAGCCGCGGCGATATAGTCGGTGTAAAATCAAGTGTGGGCAACACAACCGACGGGTCGGCCGCAATTACTTCAGCCACTAAAATCAGTGACATATACGGTTATTTGGCGAATACAGCCGGAGACAAGATCACCATCTCGGGCATGACGCATGGCGGCGCGACGGTTGCGGCAACGGATCTTTCCATTGACGGCGCCACGACGGTAGGCGACCTCCTGACGCAAATACAGAATTTATTCGGGAATGTAACCGCGTCTATTAGCTCGGACGGCAAAATCCAGGTAGTTGACAACGATACCGGAACCAGTCAGCTGTCGGTGTCGCTTCAAACCACCCTGATGGGCGCAAACGCCGGTAAACTTGATTTCGGTACCTTCGGAACCGTGGGTGCGGTCAGCAAATATGTCGTTCAGCAAGGCCAGGACGCTTCTTTCTCAATCGATGGCGTTGCCATGACGAGTTCCACCAACACTGTTACAACAGCTATTCCCGGTGTTACGCTGAAACTTTTGGGTGAGGACTCGGACACGACGGTAACTGTTAATGTCGATCGAGACAACAAAGGCATCGAAGATAAAGTCAACGCGATGCTGACTGCCTTAAACGATGCGGTCGGTTTCGTTAACACCCAGATGACCTACGACTCGGCCACAAAGAAGGCTGGAGGGCCGCTCTTCGGCAACAACTCGCTAAAAGCAATAAAGGTGCAACTCCAGAATTTAATACAGCAAAAAGTTGGTAACGGCACTTACAGCTACCTGTCGCAAATAGGCGTTCAAATCGGCTCCGACGGCAAATACACGCTCGATTCGACCACTTTCGAATCTGCACTCTCAACCAATTTCAACGACGTCGTAAACCTGCTTTCCGACTCCGGCGCCGGCACCAACAGCAGCTTTCAATTTTCCTACTCAGGTCGCGCGACGGTCGCCGGCACCTATGCCATCAACATTACCCAGCCTCCGCTGGCGGGTACGATAGATGGATTTGCCGCAACCGTAAACGGGAATGTGCTCTCGCTCAGCAACTCCGCCAGCGGCGCCAACGGACTGGCAGTCACGTATACCGGCACAAGCGCATCCGACACCACCAGCTTTACTCTCAGCCGCGGTATAGCAAGCCTTATCGATAGCGCAATCTATAGCATGACCGATGCATCGAATGGTCAGTTGACGCTCCAGCAGAATGCCTCGCAGAGCGTGATCGACTCGGTGAATTCCAAGATAACGAACACTCAGGATCAGATCGACCAGAAAATGGCCCAGTTGCAGAAGCAGTTCGAGGCAATGGATGCTGCTGTAACAAAGGTTCAGTCAATGGCATCCTATCTGAGCCAACAGTTTAAATAATCAGAAGTGGGGACTTTTAACTCGATCTTTCTAGGAGAGGTGAAATGGTGCACAATTACGCAGTGAACACTTACCAGAAGACGGCGGTAGAAACCGCTGAGCCACTCCAACTCGTCATTCTCTGCTACGATGCCGCCATTCGCGACCTTGGGGAAGCCGAATCTCTGCACAAGAACGGATTGATGGATGAGGCTTACCAGAAGATCAGACACGCTCAGGACATTATCACGGAACTTCTGGTGGGGCTGGATTACGAGAGGGGCGGGGACATCGCCCGCAACCTCAATAGGCTCTACAATTTTATTCTGAGGCAGCTGATCGGCATCAACAGTCGCCAGGACACCTCTATTTACCACCACCTCATAAAGATCCTCGCTCAATTAAAGGAAGCATGGGAAGAGATCAAGCTGAATCCGCCCCAAAGCGTTTCAGCCGTATCTCCCGTACAGTCGCGAAATTGGCAGGCATCCGTCTAGTACTCCGGACCCTCTCCGCAAGGGATTTGAAAAATGGCAGAATGCGCATCCACCGATTCAACCGGGAAAGCAACGGGAATCATGGGCCAATTACAAAAATACGTTCAGCAGCTTGCCACATCGGAAAGCGATCCGACCGTGGATATCGCGGCCCTTTCAAATGCATGCGGTGAACGGTTCGAAGACCTCAAGCTGGTGCTGCCAAAGGCTATGGAGGCCGCGGACACAAAAACCGCCGGTAATTCAACCGCGCAAGAACCGGACCTGGTTCAAAGGATAGTGGAGCTCCAAGATGAGCTTGAATCCTGTATAAAGGTCCTTGAGCGCGGCCGCGACAGCGCGGCGCGCGAGTTGAAGGAATTCATGAAAGCCCGCAAGGCCATCAAGGCTTATCTTACCTAAGGTTGCCCGGAAATAAGAAACAGCGTCGCCCCCCGTCTACCGTTGCACGCGGTAATGGGTTTTTGCATGTAGGGAGTGATGGATTTCGCTTCGCTCCACCCATCCCGCAACATTAAAGCGGCCTGGGATGGGTGGAGCGAAGCGAAAACGCATCGCCTGTGCGGCTTACCTACCAAAATTAGACCTAGATGCAACCTGGCATCAATCCCGTAATCCTTTTCGTTCACTGACGAGACAGTCTTTAGATCCTGCCTTACTTTTTTAAAATAAAAGGTCATAATACCAAAAATAGACCTTTGGGCCATGGGCCCGGATACTCCGAATTATGTCACGGCGATTCTTCGTTTGGGCGCGAAGCATAAAGATCGCGCCGTTAGGCTTCATTCATTGAAAGAGCATGCGGAACCGCTTCCCAGACTCAGAGGAGTGCTGTTGCGCCGTCGTTGCGATAGCTGCGGCGCCAGGATAGAGGTGCAGCATGACCGGCAGAGCAGCGTCTTGTTGAGATGCCCTCGATGCGATAAAGAATACGTCTTTTTCGAACACGAGGAATAGACTCCCTCATTAAGTTAATGGGGTTTTGCCCCATCAGTCCCCCGCAAAAACAATTTGCCTTGAACCCTTGTCCAGCCCCTTTTCAGATTTGACAAGCGAACCTGTTTGCCTATAATGACCACCTGGTCAGTGACCACCCGGTCATCCCTGCGGTGAACCGTACCGAGCAATGTTCGAAAGGTAGTCGATGGTCCCTCGCGACATCTTCAACAAGTTGGAAGAATCAAAGAAGAGCAAGATACTCGACACGGCGATAGACGAGTTCTCGCTGCACGGTTTCCGGCAGGCGAGCGTCAACCGAATGGTCGAGCGGATCGGCATCGCGAAGGGTTCGCTGTTTCAGTATTTTGGCAGCAAAGAGGGCCTGTTCCAGGTCATATTCAACTATGCGGTTGAGCTTGTGCGCCAATCGCTGCGGCAGGTTAAGCGCGAGACCTCGGATGCAAACTTTTTCGAGCGTATCCGCCAAAGCACGCTGGCTGGAATACGTTTTATCAGGCGCCATCCGAGGGTTTATCGCATCTATCTAAAGATGATTTTTCAGGAAGATTTTCCCCTGCGCGCCGAATTTTTGCAGCAGGTACACCTTTTTTCCGCGGAATATCTGCGTCCCATCGTCGACGCGGGAATAATCCGCGGCGAACTGAGGGCCGATATCGATCCCGAGGTGGCTGTTTTCATGCTCGACTCGCTAATGGACAGGTTTCTGCAGGCTTACTGCGTGCCGTTTCTCGATGCGGGCGCCGGGATTTACCAGGCCGAGGATTCCGAAGTCGAGCGCAGGGTGGATGGTTTGATCGATCTCCTCAGGGCAGGGATGGGAGCCGGGGGGGAGCAGAGCGGTGCGGCCGTTTTGGGACGCGCGGCAGGGGGGAGCACCGGAAATGCTTGATCCGGGGTACTTCAGGCAACTCGGCCTGGGTGAAATTCGCGAGAAAGTTGCGGCGGGCCAGCGATTGAGCCTCGCCGACGGGGAAAGGCTTTTTGCCTGCCGGGACATACATGCCCTGGGCCTCCTGGCGCATTCGGTCAGGACGAGACTCCACGGCAAGTCGGCCTACTTCGTTGTAAACCGGCACATAAACTATTCAAATGTTTGCGTAAACGGCTGCCGTTTCTGCGCTTTCAGCAGGAAAAAAGGCGACCCGCTGGCGTTTGAGCTCTCCGAGTCCGAGATTCTCGAAAAAGTAGCCGCGCAGAAAAACGGCCTCACGGAGGTTCATATCGTAGGCGGCTGCCATCCCGACCTTCCGCTTTCTTTTTTCGAGGATTTGCTGAAGAAAATCCGCACAATTCAGCCAAAAGCTTTTCTCAAGGCCTTTACCGCTGTCGAGATCGCGCATTTTGCAAAAAAGGAATCGATCACTGTTGGCGAGGTGATGTCGCGCTTGAAAGCCGCCGGACTGGACATGCTTCCGGGCGGTGGGGCGGAAGTTTTCAGCGGGCGCATCCGCGAGATGTTGTGCCCGGAAAAGCTGGACGGGCAGGGCTGGCTCGACGTGGTGCGCCAGGCCCATGAACTCGGGATTCGCACCAACGCAACCATGCTTTACGGGCATCTGGAAACCCAAAGGGAGCGGCTGGAGCACATGGCCGCGCTTCGCGAATTGCAGGACAGGACCGGCGGATTCGTCTGCTTTATTCCCCTTCCCTTCCAGCCCGCCAACACGGAGCTGAGTAACCTTTCTCCAACGACCGGTATCGAGGACCTCAAGACCATCGCCCTCAGCCGGCTGATGTTGGACAACATTGCCCATATCAAAGCCTATTGGGTGATGCTGACCGTAAAGGTCGCCCAGGCAGCCCTCTACTACGGGGCAGACGATTTCGACGGGACGGTTGTCGAGGAAAAGATCGGACACATGGCCGGGGCCCAGTCGGAACAGGGCCTTACCCGAAGGGAAATAGAGCGGATCATCGTGGATGCCGGATTCGAGCCGGTCGAGCGTGACAGTCTTTTCAACAGCATAAAAGAAAACGGCCGGGGCAGGTGCTCATGAGCGGAAACGGACGGCTTGATTTCGATAATGCGTGGGACCTTTACAATAACGCCGATTTCCATGAACTCGGGCGAATGGCCCACTCGGCAAGGACTCAAAAGCACCCCGAGCCGGTGGTAAGCTATGTGGTCGACCGCAATATCAATTATTCGAACGTATGCGTTTGCGGCTGCCGATTCTGCGCGTTCTTCCGGCCGCCGGGACACCCCGAATGCTATCTTCTGGGCAAAACCGAACTCGCCTCCAAGATCGAAGAAACCCTCAGCCTCGGAGGCACCCAGATCCTGATGCAGGGTGGGCACCATCCCGACCTGCGGCTCTCGTATTACGAAGATATGCTGAGGTTCATAAAATCGAGCTTCCCGATACACGTCCACTCTTTTTCTCCGCCTGAAATCGTGCATTTTGCGCGCCTGGAGGGCATATCGACTAGCGAGGTGGTCTCGCGCCTCAGGGCCGCCGGTCTCGCTTCGATACCTGGAGGAGGGGCGGAAATACTGGTGGACTGTGTGCGGGAGCGCGTATCCCCGCGAAAATGTTCCGCCGGCGAGTGGCTGGCGGTAATGGAGGAGGCCCATAACCAGGGGCTTCGAACGACGGCCACCATGATGTTCGGTCATGAAGAGGAGCCGCGCCACAGGATCGAGCACCTTTTTGCCCTGCGCGACCTGCAGGACCGGACCGGTGGTTTCACGGCCTTCATCCCCTGGGCATTCCAGCCGCAAAACACCGCCATTACGAGGGAGCCGGAAACGACCGTATCCTATCTCCGGCTTCTTGCGGTATCTAGGATAGTCCTGGACAACTTCGACAACATACAGGCTTCATGGGTCACGATGGGACCTAAAGTGGCCCAATTGGCGCTCTTTTTCGGTGCAAACGATTTCGGCTCGACAATGATCGAGGAAAACGTGGTTGCCGCCGCCGGTGTGAACTTCAGGCTCTCAATCGATGAGATACGCCGGATAATAGAATCGGCCGGCTTCGAGCCGCGCCAGAGGACAATGGCTTACAAGTGGGTGGACCAGGGATAAAACAGAGGTGAGTTTGGAAAAAGTGCTTCCTCAAATCCCTTCGATCCCCGT
The DNA here is from genome assembly GCA_002298995.1 of Desulfarculales bacterium UBA696. GTDB lineage: Bacteria > Desulfobacterota > Syntrophobacteria > Syntrophobacterales > Syntrophobacteraceae > SbD1. Next base: position 215,756 of record DBMO01000002.1, on the reverse strand, counting down.
CCTGCATAGGGCAGCGTGGATCGTTCCGGTGCTTTCGGCCCCGGTTGCGAACGGGGCGGTGCTCGTAAAAGACGGCCGCATTCTGGCGGCTGGAGCTTTTCCCGGGCTAAAGGCCGATCTTCCAGCCGGCACCCGGATCGCGGACCACGGCAGTGCGGCCATCATGCCGGCCCTGGTAAACGCCCATACCCACCTTGAGCTCTATGCTTTTAAAGGCTCTATAACCTTTCCCCGCAACGGATTTGCCGACTGGGTCGCGGCGTTTTTCCCCATGAGGGCCGAAATCGGGCCGGAAGCCGCGGAAGAAGCGGCACTACGCGGCCACAAGGAAATGCATGATACGGGGACAGCACTCTATGGGGACATCACCAACGGCGCACTTGCATGCTCGCCGGCACCCTCCAGCTACCCCGAAAGGGTGACATTTCTCGAACTTCTTGGCTTCAACCGCGGATCGGTTGGCGCCGCAATGCCTGCCGGGATAGACATGAACAACGGCGGCCGATATTCCACCGTTGCCCATTCCGCCTATTCCGTATCCGCGGCGGTAATTGCCGGGGCCAAGGAAATTAGCCGCCTGCGCGCGCTGCCTTTCAGCATCCATACGGCGGAGCATATCGAGGAGATGGAGTTCCTGCAAAGCGGAACGGGATTTTGCCGCGAATTGCTCGAAAAACTCGGTCGGTGGGACCCGAAATGGACGCCTCCGCGAACCTCCCCGGTAAGGTATCTCGACAGCCTCGGGGTCCTCGATCACCTGACGATTCTTGTGCACGCGGTCCATCTTGACGACTTCGACCGCGAAATTGCCGCCCGCGGAAAGTGTTCCATTTGCTTTTGTCCAAGGAGCAACAGAAATATGAGCGTGGGGCGCCCTGATATCGAAAAGGCGCTCTCGTGCGGTATCCCGGCCTGCATTGGTACGGACAGCCCGGCAAGCAACACGGATCTCGACCTTTTTGCCGAAGCCGGTTTCGTTCTCGATCAATATCCCGGAATCCGCCCCGATGCCCTTGTCCCAATGATTACGGCGGCACCCGCAAAGGCGCTTGGGCGGCATGAGGATTTTGGCGCCCTGAAACCCGGTCTTAAATCTGACCTGCTGGTTGTTTCGCTCGATTCCCCGCTGAAGGAGTCGAATCTTTCTGAAGCTCTCATAAGATCTGGTGAAAAAGGAGCATGGAAATGGGTGAATGCCCAGGCGAAAAGCTGAATCTCGGAAGAATCGGATACCTCAACGTGCTGCCGGTCTATTTCCCGCTCGAGAGCGGAATTGTCTCCCATCCATTTACCATCATTCCGGGCGTGCCCTCATTTCTGAACGGCCTTGTGGCGCAGGGGGCGCTTGACATAAGCCCGGTCTCATCAATCGAATATGCGAGGCGGTCAAGCCTCTACTATATCGTGCCCGAAATGTCGATCTGCTCTTACGGTGAAGTAAAAAGCGTGCTGCTGCTAAGCAAATACCCGGTGGAACAGCTCACGGGGCGGCGGATACTGGTAAGTTCCCAGTCGCATACATCGGTTGGGCTCCTGAAGGTGCTCGCCGGCATGCGCTTCAATATCGATCCAGTTTTCGAAGCTGGTTCTTTCTCCGAGCTTGCCGCAGCCGGCAACTACCCCGACGCCTTCCTGGCCATAGGCGACGAGGCCCTCAGGCTGAGGCAAAGCGGAATTTATCCCGAGGTTATAGACCTTGGCTCCGAGTGGTATAAATGGACGGGGCTTCCGTTCGTTTTCGCGCTCTGGGTGGTGCGCAAGAGGGCGATCGAGGAGAAAAACGGTAGGATCGGCGAGGCAATCGACGCCTTGCTGGCCTCGAAAAGGTGGGGCTGCGCGAACGTCGAGCGCATCTGCGAAGCGGCCTCGGGCGCCGGCGTGCTGGATATGGGCGAGCTGCGCGAATATTACCGTTGCCTGCAATTCGACCTCGACGAAAAAGAGCAGGCCGGACTGTCGAGGTTTTATTCCTATCTATTCCGGATCGGCGAGCTGGACAGGGTCCCCGGGCTTGAAATCTACCGGCGCCTGGCATCGGTTGCATGAATCATCCAAGCAGGGAATGAACAGGGGTTGGATCTCAATTGAAACAAAACCTCATAATAGCCATAACCGGCGCCAGCGGTGCGATTTATGCCAGGCGCCTCCTGTCCGCGATACCATCTGAGCGATTCGACGTATGTATTGTTGCCTCCGAGGCGGGCAAACTCGTTTATGAGCTGGAAATCGGGCAGGCACTGTCCCGGGACATCCCGCCGGGTGTTGTTATGTGGGATGTGTCGGATTTCACCGCGCCATTTGCCAGCGGGTCTTTTCCGAGCGCTGGCATGGTGGTGGTCCCATGCACGATGGGAACTTTGGGGGCAATAGCCGCCGGGCTTTCACAAAACCTTATCCACAGGGCTGCGGACGTCTGCCTTAAAGAACGCCGCCCTCTGGTGCTCGTACCCCGAGAGACCCCTCTTAACCGCATCCACCTCGGGAATATGCTTCGAGCATCCGAGGCTGGGGCAATAATCCTTCCCGCCATGCCGGGCTTTTACAACAAACCCGGCTCGATTGAGGATATCGCCGATTTTATAGTCGCCCGTATACTCGACCAGCTTGGAATCACCCACAACCTGATCCAGCCCTGGGAAGGTCCACCCGCATCCTGAGAATCGTCCTTCTATTTCCTTGCAATAGCTCGGTGCATTGACTAAAAATTCTAATGGTACACGGAAAAGCTCCGAATAATCCCTTTAGATTCGGATTTTGCTCGCGCTTTTCCGGAGTAATACTCCCTTAGTGTGACTACTTCCCCAGAAGGGACCGGTTGTATGGAAAATGCTGGAGAAATGCCTGGCCGGATGCAGCGGGACCCCAGCCAGGCCACCGAGGTCAATGAGTACAACCAGGGAGATGTAATCCTCACTCAAGGCGAGGAATCCCCATTTTTCCAGGTGATCCTAAGCGGCCGTGTCCGCTTGGCTCATTACGGCAAGAAGATCCGGGTACTCAGCGAACAGGATATTTTCGGGCTGGAGAGCATCATTCTTAAGAGTCCTCCCGACTATTCGGTTGTCGCGCTCGAAAAATCCAGGATCGCCAAATACGGCCCAGAAGCACTCGACCATTTTACCCACGAGAGTCCGCGAATGGTCTGGAGCATTCTAAACTCAATGCTTCAGCAACTTTCGCAAACCACGCAAGCGGTCATCGATCATACACAAAGTCTCGATGAAGGGCCTGTGAGGTTTTACAGCGACCAGGAGATAGTGATTGGCCCGGACTCGCGAGAGACGGAAATTTACAGGCTGGTCTCGACTCAGGGCGGATTAGAGGTTAGGATGGGCGAAACGCAGGTAGGCCGCATCGACAAGCCAGGTGAGTTTTTCGGATTCTTGACCGGTCTTTTCGAAGTGCCGCGGCAGTCAACGGTTGTGAGCATAGGCGAGAGTGTGCTCGAAATCTACAGCCTTGACGATCTGGATATGCTTATCCGCGACCACCCCGATGCTGCGAGGCGGATCATGATGGCAATGATGCTGCGTCTTGCTGAAATCAATCGCAAAGAGACCGGTGGTCAAAAGGCCTCCGATTAGTAACAGGTGAGCAGATTGCATGTCGATGCCCCTTGGAGATAGGCCAAAGCCTCTCCATCTCTATATCCGTACCTTCGGTTGCCAGATGAACGAATACGACTCGCTCCGGGTGCGGCGCCTACTAGCGCCTTTGGGATACGAGCCGGTTGCTGACATTGAAGAGGCCGATCTTATATTTCTGAACACCTGTTCGGTTCGCGAGAAGGCCGAGCAGAAGGTGCTCTCGTTCATTGGCGCTCTTCGCAGGCTAAAGGAGCGGAAACCCCATCTCAAGATCGTTGCCGCCGGCTGCGTTGCCCAGCAGCTTGGAGAAAAGCTCCTCAACCGCTTCGACCACCTTGACGCAGTAGTGGGAACGCGGGGCGTTGGATCGATTGCCCAAGTCCTTGAAAAAATCGAACTGGAAGGCGTGCGCTCAGTATGCATGCCGGAAGAAAACCCGCCGGAGCCGGATGAAGGCGGCCGCGAAATGTTTGGCAGCGGTGATCTCACGGCCCCGGTAACCGTCATGCAGGGCTGCAACAATTTTTGCACCTACTGCATTGTGCCGTACGTACGCGGCCCCGAGCGGAGCAGGCCTGTTGCCGATATTTTGCACGAAATCGAATGTCTCGAAGCATCCGGGGTCAGAGAAGTGCTCCTGCTCGGCCAGAATGTGAATTCATATGGAAGCGGGCTTTCGGATAGGATAACTTTTGCCGGGCTGATCCGCCGCATAGCCGAGAATACCGGCATACTGCGAATCAGGTTCACCACCTCGCACCCGAAGGACCTGACAGATGATCTGATGGGCTGCTTCGCCGGAGTGGACAAGCTTTGCAAGCACTTGCACCTGCCGGTGCAGTCCGGATCGGACGCCGTTCTTGCCCGAATGAGACGGCGTTATACGGCATCCGACTATATGGCCAAGGTGGAGCGGCTGCGCTCGATCTGCCCCGATATTGCCCTTACCTCGGACGTTATTGTCGGGTTTCCGGGCGAAACCGGCGAAGATTTTCGCAAGACGATGGACCTGCTGGAAAGAGTCCGTTTCGATAATCTGTTCTCGTTCCGGTACTCGGACCGCCCCGGCACCCAAGCGGCCGGATTCGCCGACAAGGTCGATCCGAAGATCGGGCTTCAGCGGCTAATCGAGCTGCAGGCATATCAGGCGGAAGTAACTCAGCAAAAGAACCTTGCGGAAATCGGCCTGGTTCGGGAGGTGCTGGTCGAAGGTGCGAGCAAGGCATCAAACGGACAGATGAGCGGCCGCACAACGCATAATCGGATAGTAAACTTCGATGCGCCGTCTGACCTTTGCGGAAAGATTCAGCGGGTCGAAATCACGGGAGCGTATTCTCATTCCCTGAAAGGTGATATTATGGGATGGGTTGATGATTCAGCCTGCCCGGAAACGAATATCTTAAACCGTAAAGTACTTACTTTTCCCAAACCCTGTTAGCCTCCCGTCGGGGCTGGTGGAGGAGCAAGCCATGTTCAAACAGATGAAAGTGACCGGGCTGGTAATGGATCCGCATTCGAATACGCCCATTTTGGTCCTGAAGGGCCTAAAGGACGAAACCACCCTGCCGATCTGGATCGGGCTGCTCGAAGCCACCGCCATCGCAACCGAGCTCGAAAGCATCCAGTTCCCCCGCCCGATGACACACGACCTCATCCGCAGCCTTTTCGACCACCTGGAGGTAAAGGTGGAGAAAATAGAGGTCTGCGACCTGAAAAATAATACTTATTACGCACTTATCTATATTCGTGACGGCGAAAGGCTTAGCACTATCGACTCGCGTCCGAGCGACGCCATTGCGATCGCCCTTCGTATGAATGCCCCGATCTTCGTCAAAGACGAGGTCATCACGAAATACCTCAAATCCGAAGATGCCAAGCCGGCCTTCGACGAGAATAACAAGGAAAACTGGGGGGATATGCTCGACAAGCTCGATCCTTCCGACTTCAGCAAGTACAAAATGTAGTTGCGGGTTGCGGGTTGGGCGATCCGGGATTAGGTTTCTTATGCTTTTGCAAGGGTGGGCACGGGTTTTATGTGCCCACTGTTTTTTGTAATTCCAATGAAGGTGGGCAAATGAAGCGGGTGCTCACCTCGCCGGTATTAAAATCAAAAAACGAGGGGCAACATGAGATTACACCGATCCAGCGCTCGTACAAGACTCTTTTTCCCGGTGCTGTTATCCTTTTTATTCCTCGCCGGCGCCGCGTTTGCCGCAAGCGCCAACATCGACGAGCTTTACCGGAAGTCCGGACTCAGGGAACAACTGCTCTACATAGCGCCATCGATGATCGATGATTTCGATAAGAGCGTAAAGGAAACGGCTGCTTCCGAGCGCGCCCCGGATCAGCTAATAGAGGCGGTCCGAGACCTTATGGCGAAATCCTATTCCGTCGATTCACTCAAGGATATCGTGCTTGGGGAATACGAGGCAAATCTTGCACCCGATGAAATCCGCACCGTGATTGCATGGCTGGACTCGCCCACGGGCCAGAAATCGACTCAACTCGACATAGAGTCCTCCAAGCCCGAACTCGAACGGGAGATCCAGGCTTTTATCGCGGAGGTGGACAAGAACCCGCCGCCCGAAGCCAGAATGAAGCTGGCGCTCGATTATGAAAGAACCACCAGCCTTACCGAAGCGACCGCATCGATGATAATTGGCATGCAACTCGCCACAGCGGTGGCATATAATGCCCTTTTCGTGCCCCCCGAGCAGCAAAAGCCCTTATCCGAACTTAGCGAAGCCGCCGAGAAGAACCGCACAATGCTTGAAGGCACCCTGCGCCCGGAACTTCTCTCCAGGATACTCTGCACTTACCGGTCCCTCTCAGATCAGGAACTGCAACAGCTGATCGATTTCGAAGCCTCCGCTCCCGGAAAAAAATTCACCCGCACGAGCCTGGCCGGCATTCAGAAAGCAATGGTGGGCGCAACTGGAAAGTTTTCTAACAGTGTTTTTCAGAAAATGAAGGAGTTCCAGGAAAAGGAAAAGCCCAAGTCATAATCGGACAGCTGGACAGGGCTAAATCGCAGGAGATCCTCGATTAGCGCAGGCGAATATAGATGCAGAATTAGCGAGATGTGAGGCAGAACGTTGGGCAGGCTGGAAAGCCTGCCCCGCCGCGCTTTTGATTCAATCCTCGATATAATCCTCCCGCCGGACTTCCCCGGCTATCTTTTCTCCCCTCAGGAAACGGGCCACGTTTTCTCCAGCCATCCTTACCACCTCTTTCATAATTCCTGGCACAATGGCCGAGTTGTGGGGCGATCCGAGAAAATTCGGCAGGTCGAAAAAGGGATAGAGCACCTTGAATTCCCCGTCCATGGCCGGCTCGATCCACCAGGTGTCGATGCCGGCCATGAACTCCGGGTTTTCGACAAGGTGGCGGTAGAGTGCGCCTTCGTCAATTATTGCCCCGCGCGCGACGTTTACCAGTATCGCATCGGATTTCATGAGCGATAGTTCGCGGGCGCCGAGAAGGCCTTTTGTAGTTTTGGTAAGCGGCATGGCTAAAAGGAGAATATCTGAATTCTTGAGCACGTATTCGAGGTCGTCGAGTGTTCCGGCAAACTCGACCTGATCTGCCGTGCGGCCGCTCCTGTTTACCGCGAGGATTTTAACTTCGAAGGTACTCATAAGGCTTGCCGCCGCCTTGCCGATTCCCCCGTATCCCAGAACGCCAAGTGTGAGGCCCCGAATCATCCGGTTCCTGGTTTCCTGGTCGAATTCGCCGTGGGCCAGCTTGATGTTGTTTACGCAAAGCCGTTTTGCAAGCGCCAGCGCCATTCCGAGTGCATGTTCGGCCATGGGAGCGGCAAAAGCTCCGGCATTGGACGCGATCAGCACATGTTCGGGCAGCAACCGGAAAGGAAGATGGTCCGCTCCGGCGGTAAGCAGCTGAAAATGCCGCAGATTTTTGAACAGGCTGAATTCCTTCGAATCGAATTCTTTAACCGGGTTCCACGATATGACCACCTCGGCCCTGCTGAGCACCTCTTTTCGCTCACCTGCCTCGATATCGGTAAGAAACTGCACGTTCGATCCGGCGGGCAGGGCCTTCAGCAAAACCTTGCGCAGTTCGGGGTCAAGGGTGTGGGAAACCAGGATTTGCGGATTTGCCATCTCTTTCTCCATTTCTCCATCAATGGATCACGGTAAAGCCTCACGGACATTGACGGAAAAGGTTCCGTGACGGTCTGCGCTGTCTTTCTTCCCTAAATACAATAAGATAGGCTGGGTTAGAATCAAATTATGGGTTTGAGGCAAGGCATCGACTTGGTTTTGTGATCCAAATTGCCGGGAAATCCTTGGAGACCTTCGGTCGGTGCGGCCGGCAAGGTCGGGAGACCTTGCCACAACCGCCGGGAGACACTGCCACAACCGCGGATGAGCGCCTAATAACGTCATCCCCGCGGCGCTTCTGGGCGGGAATCCGGCGGCTTTGCTCAGTGAGCCCTCAATTCCCTTAAATCCAGAAATCTCATAAATCCCAAAACCTTGCATCCACCAGCTTGCTTTAGGACATAACTCGGTGTAAATGTGGACAATTGGGTGCTATCACATCTTTCACACGCTTTGAAGAGTGGATCTCATGAAAAGAATTCTGGTAACCGGCGGCGCGGGTTTTATCGGCAGCAATTTCGTTTTGATGCAGAGAAAAGACAAGGGGGCTGAAGTTGCCAACCTGGACTGCCTCACTTATGCATCAAACCTTAAAAATCTTGAAAGCCTGGCTGACGATCCGCATTACAGGCTAATCACCGGCAGTATAACGGACCGGGCCCTTTTGAGGTCCATTTTCGATGAATTTCATCCGGGCGCAGTGGTCAATTTTGCAGCTGAAACGCACGTCGACAGGTCCATAGACTCACCCGGAACTTTTATTCAAACCAACGTTGTCGGCACATTTCATTTACTCGAAGAGGCCCGCCTGTATTGGGGACAGCTCGGGGCCGACGAGCGACGGGACTTCCGTTTCCTGCATGTTTCGACCGATGAAGTCTATGGGACCCTCGGCCCCACGGACCCTCCATTTACCGAAACGACGCCGTTCGCGCCAAACAGCCCCTACGCTGCGTCGAAGGCTTCGAGCGACCATCTTGTCAGGGCCTACAACCACACATACGGCCTGCCAACGCTTACGACCAATTGCTCGAACAATTACGGTCCACGGCAGTTTCCGGAAAAGCTTATTCCTTTGATAATTCTGAATGCACTGGAAGGAAAACCACTGCCGGTTTACGGCGACGGCTCGAACATCCGCGACTGGCTCTATGTCGAGGACCACTGCGAAGCCGTCTCCCTGGTGCTCGAAAAAGGGCAGGTCGGCGAGACTTACAATATTGGCGGGCGCTGCGAAAAGGCTAATATCGATATCGTAAAAACACTTTGCGAATGCCTGGACCAAATCTTTCCGGATTCACCCAACAAGCCTCATTCGGGGCTTATCACTTTCGTCAAGGACCGCCCCGGCCACGACTGGCGCTATGCAATCGACTGCTCGAAGATCGAAAACGAGCTGGGATGGCGACCCGGTCAGACTTTCGAGTCCGGATTGCGAAAAACCGTGGAATGGTACCTTCAAAACAGCGACTGGGTCGATTCCATCAAGAGCGGTGAATATTTCAAGTGGATCGAGCGCCAGTATGGGCAATCGCCGGCAGCGCGCTGAGTTTTCGAAATCCCTTAAGTCGTACCCACTTCTACAGGATTTCAAATGGCCCGTTCAATCCGAGTGGTACTTATAGCCGTCTGCCTGCTGGCGGCGGCCGGCTGCATCAAGCCCAAAATTACCCTGTTTCCCAGCAGGACCGAGCCTCTCGAAGAGTATACGCTCCAGGGAAAAGGCGACGAGAAGATCCTCGTCATCCCGATCAAGGGGTTTATCTCGGACGGTCCGACAGGGTATTTTTTGGCAAAGAAGGCCGGTGTTGTCCAGGAGGTTGCATCTCAGCTGAAGAAGGCGGAAAAGGACAAAAAAATCAAGGGGGTAATACTCAAGATAGACTCCCCGGGAGGTACGGTTACCGCCAGCGATATTCTCTATCACGAGATAATGAATTACAAAAAATGCAGCGGCGCCAAAGTTATTGCGATAATGATGGGCGTTGCGGCATCCGGCGGCTACTACACGGCCCTTTCCTCGGACTTCATAATGGCTCACCCCACGACGATAACGGGATCGATAGGCGTTATTTTCCTCAGGCCCAACGTAAAGGGGCTTCTGGGCAAAATAGGCGTAGATATAGAAGTGGACAAATCCGGGCAGAGAAAAGACATGGGATCGCCCTTTCGCGTAGCTACGCCCGAAGAGCGCCAACTGATGCAAAAACTCATACATGATCTTGCCGACAAGTTCATCACCCTTGCCGCGGATAGGCGGAAGCTAAGCGAAGAGACGAGGCCGCTGATTTCATCCGGGCAGATATTCGACGCCGATGAGGCGCTGCGGTTGGGGCTTATCGATCGGATCGGCTACCTTGACGATGCGGTGCGCGAGATCGCGAAGATGTCGGGGTTGCCCGAAGATGCCAAGGTTGTAATCTACCGCCGCTACGAATACCACGACGATAATATCTACAACGCCTCCGCCCCAAAGCTGGACGGCCTGGCAATCAACCTTATGGATATCGGCCTTTCGGAGGCGATTCCCCCGCTACAAAGCGGCCTTTATTACCTGTGGGTCCCCGGCGGCCTTTGATATTGGACCGAGGTAAGGCGCCGAATTTACGCAATTTGTCCCCCAATTTCATATAAATCTGCGGGCACGCATTTCTAGGCTCGATTAAATTCGCCCCAATCCGGCTATTCGGAAAGTCCCGCAACGGTGGCATCGTCCAGTTTTTCAATCAGGGCCAGGACAAGCTTTAGAGCCCGGTCGTAATCTTCCCTGCTTATAAACCCGCTGTGGCTGTGTATGTGCCTTGCCGGGATCCCGATGACGGTCGAGGGCACCCCGATCCGGTGCTGGTGTATTTGGCCGCCGTCAGTAGAGCCGCCCAGCCATGCGGAATATTGGAGCGGGATTGCCATCCGGGCCGCCGTTTCAACTACGAGGTCCCTCAGTTTGAGATTTGGAATCATCCTCGCTTCGAGCAGCACAAGCGAAGGCCCTTCGCCGAGTTTTACATTCGATTCGTGGGGTTCGATGCCAGGAACGTCTCCGCAGATCTCAGATTCCAAAATGATGGCAACATCAGGATTTACCAGTTCAGCAGCAGTTTTAGCGCCCCGCAGCCCGACCTCCTCCATAACCGTCCCAACGCCGTAGAGTACATTCTGGTGCGGCGCCTTCGAAAAGTGGCGCATGGCGTCTATCATGAGCGCCAGGCCAACCCTGTCGTCGAATGCCTTTCCCATATAAATTTTGCCGCCCATAAGGGAGCGGAACGGGGCATCGGGCACTGCCGGATCACCGAGGCGCACCCCGGCTTCTTCGACCTGCGCTTTCGAGACCGCCCCGATGTCGATATACATGTCTTTCATTTCCACCACTTTTTTGCGCTGCTCCTGCGGCATTACGTGGGGCGGCTTCGCCCCGATAACACCCGGCAAATCACCCTTGTGGGTCTTGACCAGGACCCGCTGTCCCAGGATTACCTGGTCTATCCATCCCCCGAGGGGCAGAAACTTGAGAAAGCCCCCATCGGTTATGTGGGTCACCATGAAACCAATTTCGTCCAGGTGCGCGGCCAGCATGACCCGTGGACCATTTTGCCCGCTGCGGCAAACAATGCTTCCCACGCGGTCCTGATCGATTTGCCCGAACGGCTGCACCAGGCCGCGAACGAGTGCTCGCACTTCATTCTCATATCCGGGGACGCCGTGCGCTTCGGACAGGCTCTTCAACAATTGTTCAGTCTGGTCCATCTTGTATTCCCCCAATCAGGCCGGCCCGGGGCCGGGCCCTTTGCGGTTAAAGGCAATCGGCGCTTTTGTGCTCCTGCAATATTGCATCATAAAGCCTGGATTACAACAATTCAGGCGCAACTCAGGTGTTGTTGAATTTGCAAATTCAGAGATTGAGGCATTGGAGAATGAGTATTATGGACAGAATACTGCAATATCGCGTGCAATCCGATTGCTAGCCTTGATCTACGTGTCTATCTTCATAGTGTTTAAATCGCATTATTTACGATCTGCCGGAATTGCTACCGCGAGTTTTTCGAAATTACGGAAGCGGGCAATTGATTCATCTAATAATCGGATTGACTAACTCTGCTTAACCAACTTCATGCCGGGTCTTCCTTGCGGAAGCTCGGACTCTGAAGGTCTCGCAGGGGCTGACGGACATGGGATAATGGGGAAAGATATAGCTCAGGAATCCGAAGCACGCGGTCAGGAGCCGAAAGGTCCAACGCTGGAAGCGGTGATCGACCTTCTTGAACAGAATAGTAGGCTCAGGGAGGAGGTCCTCGAACTCGAAGGGGCCAGTCTCAGGCGAAGCCGGGAAAAGTACCGGACCTTGGTGGAAAGCTCACTGGATATCGTCTACACGGTGGATCTCGAAGGTAAGATCATCTCGCTTAACCCCTCATTCGAGGAAGTGACGGGATGGAGCGCGGATGAATGGATTGGAAAAGATTATGCCCCCATGATTCATCCAGACGATCTTCCGCTCCTTGATGAGCGCAGGACTAGAATCTTAAGAGGCGAGGTGCTGCCGCGCGCGGAAGTCCGGGTGCGCACCAAATCGGGCGAAATTAAGGTCCTGGAGTTCAGCACCGTCCCGCTCCACGACAACGGCACCATAACCGGCCTGATCGGAACGGCTCGCGATATAACACTAAGGAAAAAGGCCGAGGAACAGCTGATAAGGCAGAACAACTTTCTCAAAACAATTATAGAGTCGCTTTCTCACCCATTCTATGTCCTCGATGCCAAAGACTACAGCATCGTAATGGCCAATTCGGCCGCGTCCCCCGATAAGCTTCCTATTGACACAAAATGCTACGCACTCTTCCACAAGGAAGGCCGGCCCTGCAGCGGCAACGAGCATTTCTGCCCTCTTGAAGAGATCAAGAGAACGAAAAAGCCGCTGATAACCGAACATATTCATTTCGACAGGAGCGGTGCTCCCCGCCACGTCGAGATTCACGGTTATCCGATCATGAACGACGATGGCGAAGTTACCAGGATAATAGAATACATACTGGACATATCCGACCGGAAGAGGATGGAAGAGGACCTTTTGAGGGCTCATGACGAGCTTGAAATCCGGGTGCGGCAAAGAACCGAGGAGCTTGCCAGGATGAATGCCGCACTGAGGTCCGAGATCCAGGAGCGCCAAAGGGCTGAAACGGCATTGCGACTGAATGAAATTCGCCTGGAAGCTCTTCTCGAACTGAGCCAGATGAGTTGGTCCTCGGAGGAAGAGGTTGCCGACTACGTGCTGGAGCAGCAGGTCAGGCTAACCAGCAGCACTATTGGCCTGATAGGATTTCTCGACGAGGACGAAAAGATACTCCACCTCCATACCTGGACAGAACACATACCCGAATGCGGTCTGCCTGAAGCGCCGGCCCGCTATAACATAGCCCAGTCAGGAATCTGGGCCGACGCGGTACGGCAGCGCAAGCCAGTGGCAATAAACGAACCCGGTCTGCTGGAATCGGTTGGAAATGCACTCCCCTGCGGCGGTGCTCCCCTGCGCCGCCTCCTCAGCATTCCCGTTTTCGATGGCGACCGGATTGTTGCTCTTGCAATCGTGGCGAACAAATCCGAGGATTACGACCAATCGGATGTGAGGCAGCTAACCCTTCTAATGGATGGAATGTGGAAGCTCATTGTTCGAGCCCATTCCGCAAAGATGCTCAGGGAATCCGAGGCCATGGCCGGAGTGGGCAGGGCCCTTTCGAGCGTCGCCCACGATATGAAGACGCCGCTGGTTGCAATCGGAGGATTTGCAAATCTTGTCCGGAGTCATATGCCGAAGGATAACCCGGATTGGGAAAAGATGGGAATAATCATGAAGGAGACCCGGCGACTCGAAAGAATGGTGGGCAATATGCTTGATTTTTCCAAACCGCTCGATTTGCAAAAGACCCCGGAGGACATTTACGGCATAATGCTTGACACTCTGGAAATCGCAAGACCGATTGCGGAAAAGAGAGAAATTGAGCTGCTTATCGAATTCGACGGACCAACTGAACCTGTCCTGATGGATGGAGCGAGAGTAAAACAGGCAATCCTGAACCTGGTCACCAATGCAATCGAAGCAACGCCGAACGGCCGTCCGGTAAGGCTTGAATCGCGCAAAAAAGGACGGAGCCTTATCGTTGAAGTCAAAGACTGCGGCTGCGGCATTCCAGCCGAGCAGCGCAAAGACATTTTCGCTCCGTTTTTCACCACCAAGAAGGAAGGTACCGGCCTCGGGCTTCCGATAGTAAAGAAAATCGCCGAGGCACATCAGGGCCGGGTCGAAATCCTCGATAATCCCGAGGGGGGCGTTACTTTCAGGCTGGTCCTGCCGAATCATTAACCACAGGCCGACTGCCCGCATGGACAATCAGGAAAAGTTCGATCCCGAAAGATTCTTTTTCAGGGGGCTGCACCCTTCCGTTTGCCTTGGGACCGCAAGCGACCGCTACAAGGGCTGGCTCGGGCAGATCTATACCGAGGAGCTGTACGGCGGAAGAATAACGGCCCGCGCCAACAGGGTGGGCAAAAACAGCTTTCGGGAAGAGGTGCTGCCCATAGACAGCCTTCGGGAATATTTTCAGCATTTCAGCGTCCTCGAAATAGACTACACCTTCTATGCGCCTCTGCTGGACAAGGGAGCGCCAACGCCTTGCGCAAGGACACTCGCGGAGTATTCCCGGTACATGGGACCGGCTGACCGCGTTTTTCTCAAAGCTCCGCGGATGTTTTTCGCAAGACGGGTGTGGCGCGGGAAAGAATATGTCGAAAATGAAAATTACCTCGATTCCGACGCATTTGCCCGTCAGTTCTATCGCCCCGCCTGCAACCTGCTTGGAGACAAACTCAAGGGGCTGATTTTCGAGCAGGAGTACCAGCGCCAGGCCGAGCGCGTAGCGCCCGTGGATTTTGCCGGAAAGCTGGACAGCTTCTTCGCGGGCCTTCCAGAAGACAATAGATATCACGTTGAACTGAGAACGGAGGCCTTTCTTTGCAGACCCGTGCTCGATGTGCTCGAAAGGCACGGAGTGGGTCAGGTGCTCTCGCATTGGACCTGGCTTCCGGGTTTGGAGCAACAGCTCGCCAAATCCCGCGGCAGGTTCATCGGAGCGGGAAACCAGGCGCTCATCCGCCTCATGACCCCTCTTGGCACCCGCTACGAGGACGCTTATGCAATGGCATTTCCTTTCGACAGGATCATCGAGCAGATGTTCCAGCCCGGCATGGTGCACCAGTCAGCCGACCTGATGCTGGACGCAATAAATCAGGGCAAGGAAATAAACGTCCTCATCAACAACAGGGCAGGGGGCAATGCCCCTCTCATCGCGCGGCAACTCGCATTGAGCTTTAAAGAAAAAGTTGATCTTGGATCGCGTTGAGTGATCCGGGAAGGTATCAGTTCTTTAAATGGCGTCGTCGGCTTGCGGGCAGGCCACGTTATGGCGTGGTCTCCCGACCACGTCATGCTCTCGACCGAAGGTCTCCAACTCTTTTGCCGCGACGAACTTTTCCGGCTTCAAATCTGTGTTGGGCTGATCGGCGGAAGATTTAATGTATCCTCCTATAGATGCCGTCCACAGATGCCCCGTTATCCCATTTTCGAACCTGTGTCTTTGTCAGTTTTCCCGTCGGCAGGAGTCTGGGGTCCTTGAATCCTCTTTCTTCCACGTCAATCTTGTACTGGGCCCTTGAAATCAGGGTCCCCCTGCAGATTCTTTCCTCGTCGTGGTTATTCAGCTCTTTTTCAAGGCGGGACATCAGTTCGCGCATTACCGATTCGAGAATCCGGTCGCGCTCCGAAGGGTATGCGAAGCCGAAAAGGACAAGATGGGTGAGCAAAATGCGCCAGTTGGGGCCGAATCGATCCAGAAGGCGATTCCAGTCGAGCCTGCGGGCGCAGGCAAGAAGTATATGATTTACATCGGCCCCGTCGAAGCGCTCCCGCTCCATTATGAACCCCTTCGACCAAATCATCTCCTCGGGGGGTGTAAATTTCACCGGAACCCCGAATACTTCTCCCTCATCAGCGAATTCGAACCACTTGTCGTCCACTTCGCTTATGGCGTTGCCGGAGTTGAAGATTATATCGACGAGGTGGCCTTCGCACTCGGCCTTGGCCAGCCAATGCGGAAATGCTATCGAGGTCTCGAATCCCGCCGAGGCAAGGAGTTCTATCGTGCGGCTGCTATCTTCGTTTCGGATGAAAATATCCAAGTCCTTGGTATCCCGGTATATGCCGGTCAGGTGCTGCAGGGCGTATGCTCCTCCAACCAGGTAAGGTATCCCGGAGCCGTTCATTATTTCGAGCGCGCGCGCATAGAAATCCTTCCTCAGGTCGCAGCGGGATTTCTGCAAAACAATTGGATTTTCCATTGCGCAAAACCTCTGTTGCCGAATTACGATATTTCTTGCAGCCCGTGCTCAACGAGAGAAGATCGGGCGCTCAATCACTCAACGGGCACCTCGACGATTATGTAAGGACGCCGTGCCGGAAAATGCGTCCTGAGTACCGAGACTGAAACGTTGTACACGGGCACGTCCGCGCCCGTTCTGCCCTGCCACTGTCCCTTATGGGCGTGACCGTGGAAGGCGGCAGTCACTGCGTGGCGGTTTAAGGGCTCCTCGAGTCGGCTCGATCCAAGGAACGGAAAAATTTCAGGCGGCTCTCCAATTACCGTGCCCGAGATCGGCGCATAGTGCAGCAGCACCATCCGGGGGCCGGGGTCGAGCTTGTTGAGCCCGGTTTCCAGTTTGTTGGCTTCGTCCACCGCCTCCTTGACAAAATTCTTTATCGTCTTTTCCCCCCAGGGTTGAAGAGACCTGTCGCCGAACCCGCCGCCGAACCCTTTTACTCCGGTAAAGCCGATGCCCAGGACCTCCTGGTCGTTTCCATCCAGCATCAATACGCCGGCCTCGGTGAGCACTTTTCGTATCTCATCCTGCTTGCCGGCTTCGAAATCATGATTTCCCAAAACCGACAGTACCGGGATCTTTTTCAGAGCGGGGGCAGCATCATCCAGGAATACACTTATTTCATCTATCAGCCCGAAGTGAGTAAGGTCCCCGCAAAGCAGCAGTATATCCGCCTGTTCCGCAATTTCGATAAACAGCGGTCTGAGTGCGCCTGTGGAACCGCGCTTGCAATGTACATCACTTGTTGCCGCAACTCGAACCACATCCTTTGATGTGCCGCCCGAAACAGTATTCGCACTCATTCCGTATCAGCTCCTTCTCAGGTGTGAAGCCATTATTTCATGGTAATCATCTGGCGCGGCTAAAACCGCCTGGTGTAAACACCAATATAATCAAAGAGCGGTGCAATGTTTTGAACGCTATTTGTCTTTCATGAGCTATTTGGCAAAAGGATAGGATAAAAAAACACCGGGACCCCGCTGACCGGCAAAAAATCTGCGTAAAAGTCGGCGGGGGCCGGTGTTCTTATTTGTTGGGGAAAGCTTCGAGGGCTATTTGCGGTTTTCTTTTTCCAGCTTTACAATGGTGTCAATGGTGGTGCGCAACCGCTGCTGCTCGCTTTTCCGGTTGGCCTTATTGGGAGCAGATTTTCTGTCCCGGATCTTTTCGGTCTTTTGAGTCTTGGAAGCCATATATGTCTCCTGTTGGGCAAAATTAAAAACCCGGCCGGAAAGGGCCGGATTCGAATTCAAAATGAACAGGCCAAGGCAAATCGCTATACTAGCAGATTAGAGCTGCGATGTCATCAGATTTTAAGCATTAGGCCAGCTGAGGCAACAACCCTTTCCAGTTCGGGATATCGCCTGCCGCAATTCCGCAAAAGCCAGCCCCGCAGTTGCCTGAAAGCACCTGGTATATAGTCCAGAAACTGCTTTTTTCCTTTCACCAAGCCGAGGAAACCGAATGCTCCCAAAATCTGCAAATTCCTGCAAAGTCGTACAGCCGTGTAGTTTCTCATAAACTCGCTTCGCGAGCACTCCAGGAACCTCTCCGCGGCCGACCAGTAAAACCTGGTGAGCCTATCCTGGATCTCGCCCGGAATCTTAACATAAGGATCCACCAGGAGTGAGGCGAGGTCGTAGGCGGGAGGTCCAAACCGCATTCCCTGGAAGTCTATAAGCCAGAGGCGGTTTTTCGAAACCATTATGTTTCGGCTCTGAAAATCGCGATGAAAAACAAACCGCATCCGCCGGCATTCCGCGGCCTCGGCAAGTTTTTCAAATTCCGGCCGAAGCTTTTCGGGGCCTGTTTCCAACCGCAAAAAGCCGTTTAGAAAATATTTTCTAAAGTATTCGAGTTCGCGTTCAAAAATGAATTGAGCATCGTAGAGGGGTGTATCAAAGCAGAAATCGGGCGAAAAACCCTCCGGTGCCTTCCTGTGAAGGGATGCAAGCATCAGGAGAACGCGCCGGTAGATTTTCTCCAGGCTCTGAGGCGTTTTCAGGGCAAATCGCTGGAGGTGGAGATCGCCCGCGTCTTCGAGCAGAAAGCATCCCAGCACCGCGTTTGCAAAAAGAATTCGTGGCACCGGGATTCCCCTTGCGTGTAGATGGCGGCCAATATTCATGTACGAATCGTTCTCGTCTATTCCTTCCGCATTTTTTCTTGGCGAGATCAGTGCGATGAACGTGGTATTTCCGCAAAAGATCCGGAAAAACTTCCTGTCCGATCCATCGCCGAAAAGCGGCATGACCGTTGTTTTTGGGCTGGTGTTTGATTGCGTCGGAAAATGTGAGCAGGGCTGGGCGGCAGCAAATGCACGAGCAACTTCCGCCAGGCAATTAATTGAGTCCTTGTATGCCGGCTCGACAATCATTTGCGCCCCGGTACCAGCACTTCGTCGCAGTGGGGGCCCGAAACGACAGTTGAGTCGGCCACGATGCAGCGCTTCAGGCGGCTGCCCGGCTCGATGGTCGCATTCTCCCAAACAATGACGTCTTCAAGGTGTGCACCGTCCAAAACCCTGGTTCCTTTTCCCACGACCACTGACCCATTCAGCACTACGCCTGGGGAAATCTCGGCATCGGGATGAATCCAGGCTCGCCGTCCCGTCTCGATTGGGGAAAGAGTCTCCGCGGCCATTCCTCCGAGTTCAGCCGTAAGCCTGGTGTAGCTCTCGATAGAGCCCATTTCGCGCCAGAAAAGGCCGGGTGAGAAAAGCGCCCTGGGCTGGGAACCGCGAGAGATTAGCCGCCGGTAAATGTCGATTATGTTATAAGGTACCCCCGGGGTGTATTCGCGAAGCGCCTGAGGATTTATAAAATGAATTCCGGTGAAGGCGAGCATCCGGGCCCCATTCCCGCCGGCACGGATTTGACGGGCCTCTTTCCCGAATCCGAGCACCGCTCCATCGCGGTCAACCGCCACATTGTTGAACTCCGGCCAGTCATGAAGAAGCAAACTCACCTCGACGCCCGATTCGAGGTGCTCGGAATAAAGCTTGCCAATCGGGGCATCGCAGACGATGTCGCCGTTTACAACGGCGAGAGGCTCATCGCCGAGCGGTTCGAGAGCGGTCCTGATACCCCCTCCCGTTCCCAGCAATACCGGTTCAATATGGACCTCAACCGGGATCGGCCTTGGCTTTTCGGATATTTCCTCGACCAATTTTTCTTTTAAATGATATGCGTTGAGGATCGCCGCCTCGAACTTGCCGCGGTGGAGCCGCTCGACCCAGAAATCGAGAATGGAGGTTCCCATGACCGGGATCATCACCTTGGGACGGACATCCGTAAGCGGATGAAGCCTTGTCCCCAGTCCGGCCGCCAGAATCATTGCACGCACGTATCAGACCTCTGCCATTAAGGGAATGGACATGGTGAGCGGTCGCTCATTTACCATAAACATGATCATACATACCACACCTGAAGGCTTGAGGAATTTAGGAATTGGGCTGCGCAAAGCTGATTTGAACCCAGGATTGCAAAATATCCGCGTAGCGGGGATCCGATACCAGGACATGCAGTCGGCCGGAAGGCAGGGCTTCTAATTTGATATTGTCGCCGGCAAGCCAGTTTATGACCTGGGCGTACATCTCGTATTCCAGGCGCAAGCCACGCGCGCGCACCTGCTCAACCTTGTCGTTCGGAAGGATTGGATAGACAGCCTGGGCGATGATTGGGCCGGTGTCTTCCCCCTCATCGACAAAATGGATGGTAATGCCGCCCCACTTGCAGCCGTAAACAAAGGTATCCTCATATCCGCGGGTGCCGGGAAAGCTCGGGAGCAGGGCGGGGTGAATATTTATTATCCTATGACCGCCCGAAGAGTTGAAATGCCCGATGAAGTAAGGCGTCACAAGGCGCATGAAACCGGCCAGACAAACATAGTCCGGGCGGAACCGGTCGATTATGTCGGTTAGCTCGCGTTCGGCGAGCATCAGCCTGGCAAGGCGCTTCAGGCGCTGCAAAGAGTCAGGCGCTTTGAGTATCTGCTGTTTGCTGTCCAGTTCTTCAAGGCTGATGGGCAGGTCGCCCAGGACCTCCTCGGTTATCTCCAGGCTCATGTAGGATTTATAATTCACGCAAAAAGCGGGGATTCCGGCCTTTTCGGCCCGCTCCAAAGCAGGGGAGTCGGGCCGGTCGCTAAGGACAACCGCAATTTCAGCGGTAATCGACCCATCGGCGGAGCGGTCGATCATCGACTGTAAATTGGTGCCGCCACCTGATGCAAGCACGGCAAGGCGCAGTTTTTTGGGCATGTCGGTCATGGGCAGCCAATCATTTGGGCGAGCGATTCAGGAGTAATTCGGCGTTCAATTAAAATACTCCACCGCATTTCGAAAGATGCGGATTCCCTGGCCTTCTTCGGGAATTTCTCTCCCTTCACGCCTGTATTTTTCTCTCAGCCAGGTCCATTCCGGGTGGTTGGTGAAATGGTTGAAGGCTTCCGGATGCGGCATGAGTCCGGCGACCCTGCCGGTGACGTCGCAAATGCCCGCAATGTCCATAACCGATCCATTGGGATTTAGCGGGAATTCTCCATTAGCCGGGCTTCCATCCGGTCTGGCATACCTGAGAATCACCTGTGCTCCGCTCTCGATCCTCTCCAATACGTCGGATTCGGCGAAAAACTTGCCCTCGCCGTGGCGGACCGGCAGCTCGATATCCATGATTCCCCGTGTAAGGATGCAATGCGACTCGGTATTGGCGGAGAGATAGACCCACTGGTCGCGAAAGTTTCCGCAGTCATTTGCGATAAGGGCAACCTCGCGCTTCATTTCCCCGACCTCGAAGCCGGGCAGCAGCCCAAGGTTTACCAGCACCTGGAAGCCATTGCAGATTCCGATAACGATTCCGCCGCCTTCCACGAAGCTCGAGATTTCTTCCCGCAGGCGATGTTTCAGGCGCATTGCCATTATTACGCCGGCCCCGTGGTCATCGCCCCAGGAAAAACCTCCCCCAATAACGAATATGCGGTACTCGGAGAGTTGCCTATCTCCCGAGATAAGGGTATTGAGGTGCACCCTCTCGGCATTCGCCCCCGCAACCCCCAGGGCATAAGCCGTCTCCATATCGCAGTTGAGGCCGAAACCTGTCATTACCAGTGCTTTTACAGCCAAAGCTAATCTCCATGAGCGGAAGTGTACCGGCAGGTTGGAAAGCCTGCCCCACGAAGGTTGGAGTCCTTCCGGCTACTCCAGGCCGATATCCTTCCGGTAGTAAATACCCTCGAATCGGACCTTCTCAATCTGGGAGAGGGCGGTTTCCCGTGCCTCGCCAAGAGAACTTCCCGAACTCACGACGCAGAGCACCCTCCCGCCGGTGGTAATCAGGCGGCCGGCTGCATCGCGCTCGGTGCCGGAATGAAAAACGAGGCAGTCCCGGTCGATTGCGTCAATTCCCTCAATGGGCACTCCGATTTTGTAGCGGTCCGGATAGCCTTTGTACCAGCCTTTTTTCCCTTTCATCGGGCCGCTCACCGCTATCAGGCAAAGCCGGTAGGCGGGGTCCCAC
Source organism: Desulfarculales bacterium UBA696 (assembly GCA_002298995.1). GTDB lineage: Bacteria > Desulfobacterota > Syntrophobacteria > Syntrophobacterales > Syntrophobacteraceae > SbD1. The sequence goes on along the minus strand of DBMO01000002.1, from coordinate 194,102 downwards.
TCCGGCTGGATGCCCGCTAGTTTTCCCTGGATAATGGCCTCGCTCACATCCACCAGGTCGGTCCGAAGGCGGGGCAGGATAACTTGCGCTTCAGGGTCTCCCAACCTGATGTTTATTTCCAGAACGTAGGGCGTAATGTCGTCGCCTTCGCCGACAAGCATAAGTCCGAGGTACAAAATTCCCTTATATAGAATACCGTATTTTTCGCGAACTCCTGCTATGAGGGGTTCCGCCACACGGCCCATAATGGTCTTAATCAGGGAATCGGTAAGCCAGGGGTGGGGCGAATAAGATCCCATTCCGCCGGTGTTTTTGCCTTCGTCGTTTTCCCGAGCCCTTTTGTAGTCCTGGGCAGCGACCATCGGTACAACGGTGTAGCCGTCAGTGAAGCAGAAAAAGGAAAGCTCGCGCCCGTAGAGCCTTTTTTCTATGTCAACGCGCTCGCCTGCATCCCCGAAGATACGTTCTTCCATTATGGAGCGGACGGCATCTTCGGCATCCTTTACCGAATCGCAGACAAGCGATCCCTTGCCGGCCGCAAGGCCGTCAGCTTTAACCACCACCTGGTGGCCGATGCTCCTAACGTAGTCCAGCGCCCTGGCGGGATCGGAGAAATTCTCGAACTCAGGGACCGGTATGCCCAGTTCGCGAAGCATCACCTTGGCGTCGCACTTGCTCGATTCGAGCCTGCTGGCCTTCCTGTTCGGACCGATTATGGACAGGCCGCGTGACTCGAAAAGGTCAACGATTCCCGCTGAAAGCGGCTTCTCGGGGCCGACGAAAGTGAGGTCAATCCGCTCTTTTTCCGCAAAATCGGCCATCTCCTCTATCGTCCTGAGGTTTACGCAGGCCGCCGTTTCGCCTATCCCGGCGTTTCCATGGGCGACGAAGACCTGCTTTACGCGCGGGCTCTGGGTAAATTTCCACGCAATCGCATGATCTCTGCCGCCGGTCCCAACCACAAGTACTTTCATCAAGTGTGCTCTCGCTCCTGTTGTTGCTTCTAAATTTACCTAAGGTGGGTGCGTAATTGTGTGGGTGGGCACAAGTTTATCGTGCCCACCGATTTGGTGTCGACACGCTCGGTGGGCACGATAGGACCCGTGCCCACCCTACATTATTTCGCGGTAACCTTGGTCAGGTATTCGCAAATATTCGAGTCATAATCGCTGGTCGAGCAGAACGCCTTACAGGCGAGCCGAAGGCTGGTTTTGCGAGAAATATTTGCTTTGAGTTCCCGCAGCTCCTTTAAAATATCCATATAATCGGCCGGGTCGGTCACTACCGCGACGAACTTGTTGTTTTTCGCGGAGGCCCTGATAAGTGTCGGTCCGCCGATGTCGATATTCTCTATTGCATCATCGAGGGTGCATCCAGGACGGGCAACGGTTTTGGCGAATGCGTACAGGTTTACCACAACCATGTCGATGGGCTCGATCCCGTGCTTTTCCATGGTCGATGCGTGTACGGGGTTGTCGCGTATTCCTAGAATCCCGCCGTGAATCTTCGGGTGGAGGGTCTTAACCCTGCCGTCAAGCATTTCGGGAAATCCAGTGTAATCGGAGACTTCCGTGATATCTATTCCACCCTCGCGAAGCGCTTTTGCAGTGCCCCCGGTGGATAGCATCCGTACTCCCATCTCCTGCAGTCCCTTGCCGAATTCCACCAGGCCGGTCTTGTCGGTCACGCTCAGAAGTGCTCGTCTAACAGGGAACATAAACTAATCTCCTTTTAGAAAAAATGGCTCTCCATTACCGCCCTGGCGGCTTGGAGTGAACGGGAACTCCAATCCCGGCTTATATCTCAAAGGGAAATATCGGGTTCGCCGAGGAAATCCGAGCTAGATTATTTTTTTTCGAACAAGCGGTCAAACAATTTATCGGCCGCAACGACAACATCGGAAGTGTCGGGAAGCGTGATCGTCGGTTTCCCTTCGAGGTCGAATTTTGCCAGCACGGGGTCGGCGGGAAGAAGGGCAATCCTTTCCCCGAAAGTCCGAATAACCTGTTCGGGCCAGGCATCGGGCATTTCCCGGACCTGGTTTATAATGAGCACGGTCTGGACGACCCGGATAGGCAGCGCGCCCACCAGTTCCGATATTCGGCACGCCGCGTCAAGGCCTCGCCTGCTGGGATCGGACACCAGCACCAGCAGGTCAATATCTTTCTGGGTAAGCCGGCTGAAATGCTCCATCCCGGCCTCGTTGTCGATAACTATATATTCGTAGTTTTTAAGGAGCCGGTCGATCAGGCTGCTGAGCAGGTTATTAGCGGCGCAGTAGCAGCCGGCTCCCTCGGGGCGGCCCATGGCGACCAGATCGAAACCCTCTCCCTCGACCAGGGCCTGCTCCATCTTCATTTCCATAAAGATGTCCTTGGTCATCCCCACCGGGACGCTCGTTTTCATCTCCTCACGGGCATCCGACAGGGTCCCATCCAGTGATACCCCAAGAACATCGTTCAGATTTGAATTGGAATCGGCATCGATTGCCAGCACGGGCTTCATCCCATGCCTGAGCATATACCGGATTAGAAGCCCCGATACGGTAGTCTTGCCGGTCCCGCCTTTTCCTCCAAGTGCTACGGCGTAACCCAAATAAACCTCCTGCTATATTCTAATGTGCCCGCTGATACACAGCTCCCCAGGGGTGCTGGAGCTTATCTTCTAATTTATGCAGCTATATTGATAACATAACGGAAAGAACAGATAAAGCCGTATGAGGTGACTACCCCCGTTCTTCGCGGAACTTGTTTGCTTCGGGGAGGAGGTGATCGAGTATTCCGTTTATGAATGCGCCGGAATCAGGGTTTCCGAAGGTTTTCCCTAGATCGATCGCCTCGTTTATGGATACCTTTGGAGGGATTTCCAGGCAGTAGAGCATCTCGAAGACTGCTATTCGCAGTATATTTCTGTCGATTATCGACATTCTTTCGAGGCGCCAATTCTCGGATGCCTCGACAATCATCTTGTCCACCTGATCGCGGTGCGCATAGACCCCTGTTATGAGCCTTTCGGCAAATGGGCGCACCTGCAGGGGAATCTCCCGCTCCTCGTCATTGTGGTTATCCGATGCAAGCTGGTAGAATAGCTCGAATACCTCGCTTGGAGGCAGACCCGTCATCTCCATCTGGTATAGCATCTGAAGCGCTATCTCTCTGGACTGTCGCCGCTGACCCATTTGGGAAATTCACCTCGAAATTGAGAATAAGGCCTCGCACTAATGAGGTCCCAATCTTTTCAAGTTGTCAATTCAGGCAAGTAATGCCCGCTGGTGCGTTACACTAATCCGGCAAAGGAAGGCGTCCTGATCACCTTTTAAGATGCCTCACTGGTATGTTTCCCGGAATTAATATGTATTTCCAACCCATTCGCCGTCCCGGCAAAGCCAGGGGTCTGGTTGTTTTGAAACTTCTTGCCCGCGCTAAATTGCCGGCTCGCGAGGCGCTTTACAGCCCGCCAGGCTAAACCGCACCGATATGTGCCGGTGTGAGGCGGGATGGGCTCGGGCCCTTGGCGCCGTGCGAAAAACCTCGCGATGCCGGCCCACAAAACAAGATACTGCGTCGAGTCTACAGCTGCCCGATAAGGTTGGCCATTTCGATTGCCGCAATCGCCGCGTCCCAGCCCTTGTTGCCCGACTTCGTTCCGGCCCTCTCGATCGCCTGCTCGATGGTATCCGTCGTAAGGACTCCGAAAGTGATCGGCACACCGGCCTCGAGGGCCGCGTTGGCGATTCCTTTCGACACTTCGGATGCCACATAGTCGAAATGGGGAGTTGACCCCCTGATTACCGCCCCGAGGCAAATAACCGCGTTATATTTGCCGCTTTGTGCGGCTTTTTTTGCCAGCAGGGGGATCTCGAACGCGCCCGGGACTTTGTATACTTCGACGTTTTCCTCGTCCGCGCCGCTTCTTTTCAGGGCATCGAGCGCCCCGCCCAGGAGCCTTTCGCCTATGAAATCGTTAAAGCGGCTGACGATAATCCCGAACTTGAGGTCCTTGGCCAGCAGTTTTCCTTCGAAAACTTTCATTCTCCCTTGCCCTCCGCGGTTATGCAGTTCAGAATGTGTCCCATTTTCGCACACTTGGTGCTCAGGTAATTTATATTGCACTCGTTTGGCGGCACTTCCAGTGGTACCCTGGCCGTGACCGTGATCCCGTAGCCTTGCAAACCGACGATCTTTGTCGGGTTGTTTGTCATGAGCCGCATTTTATGGACGCCGAGGTCCACCAGCATCTGGGCCCCGATTCCATAATCGCGCAAATCGGCTTCAAATCCAAGGGCTTCGTTTGCCTCGACGGTATCATAGCCCTGCTCCTGCAAAGCGTAGGCTTTGATTTTGTTGACAATTCCTATTCCGCGACCTTCATGGTTGCGCATGTAGAGAATGACGCCCGTTCCCTCGCGAGCTATCTGGGCCATTGCCGCGCGAAGCTGGGTGCCGCAGTCGCACCTTAGCGAGCCGAAGATGTCTCCGGTGAGGCACTCCGAGTGTACCCGCACAAGGACTTCCTCGTTAGCCTTTATTTCGCCCTTCACCAGCGCAAGGTGGCAGTGCTCGTCGATATCGTTCGTGTACGCAATCACCCGGAAATCGCCGCCCGCCGAAGTTGGAAGATTGGCCACGGCCGCCCGGTGCACGAACAGTTCATTTTGCATCCTGTAGTTGATGAGGTCGGCAACGGTAACGATCTTGACCCCGTGCTCTTCGGCAAATTTCTCGAGGTCGGGCATGCGGGACATTGTCCCGTCTTCGTTCATGACCTCGCAGATGACGCCGGCCGGTTTCATTCCGGCAAGCCTTGCCAGGTCCACCGAACCCTCGGTCTGGCCGGTCCTCACCAGGACGCCGCCCTTTTTGGCCCTGAGGGGAAAGATGTGGCCGGGGCTGACAATATCATCAGGCTTCACGCCGTCGGCGATTGCCGTAACAATGGTCCGCGCCCTGTCGGCCGCGCTGATCCCCGTGGTGACCCCCCTTCGCGCTTCGATGGAAACAGTAAAGGCGGTCTGAAAGGGGGACTTGTTCTTGGAGACCATCATCGGAAGATCGAGCCGGTCAACCATTTCCGGTGAAAGAGACAGGCATATCAGGCCCCTTCCGAAGCGGGCCATGAAATTTATGGCCTCCGGGGTAACCTTCTCGGCTGCCATGCACAGATCACCTTCATTTTCGCGGTCTTCGTCGTCCACTAGTATGACCATTTTCCCCCGGCGGATATCATCTATGGCTTCGGGGATGGTTGACACAGGCATTTCGGATTTCTCCTTCTGAAGAACGGCCCTTTAAAATTGACCTACTGTGAAATGCTCCCGAACGGACAATTTCACCTTCCGGGGATAGTGATCAAAAGCATGTAGGGTGAGCAGTGGGTTTTATCCCGCCCACCGCAACGAGTATTCCAAGCGGGCGCGGAGGTTGGAAAGATAAAGAACCTTGCCCACTCTACATCCGATTAGCAATGCAAAAATTCGCCATTCAAAACTGGATGGTTAGTCCCTTCGCAAAATTAGCGATTCTAAGTAAACCCGTGTTTTTTAAGAAAATCAATATCTATCCTGTCCCCAGCCTGTCCTTTTTCGGTACTGGAACTCCAGGCACGGACCATTTTTTCGACGTATTTACCGATGAGATCGGTTTCGATGTTTACTGCCTCGCCCGGCCTGAGGTCGCCGATGGTTGTCTGTGACACCGTATGGGGAACGATATTTACATCGAATCCGCTTTCCGAAACTCCGTTGACCGTCAGGCTGATGCCGTTTACGGCAATCGAGCCTTTCTCGACAACATGGCGCATTATCTCCGGCGGGGCGTCGAAGAAAAGGCGCACTGAGCGGCCCTCGGGCCGGCGGTCCTTAAATGCGGCCATGCCGTCAACGTGTCCCGTTACAAGATGGCCTCCCAGTCGGTCGCCCAACCGGAGGGCTTTTTCAAGATTGAGGCGGCCCCCCGATGCCTTGCGCCCCAAGGTGGTTCTCGCAAGGGTTTCGACCGAAACGTCCGCCGTAAAAACCCGGCCCGATGAGGAGGTTACGGTCAGGCACGCTCCGTCAACCGATATGCTCTCCCCCAGAACGAATGCTTCCGCCTCGAAGCCCGCCTGTATGACCATTGCGGCATCAGGGCCGCGGCGCTCGATCCGCAGCAGGGTACCCGTTCCCTCGATAAGCCCGGTAAACACGCCTTCCTCCGATCAGTAAAGCTCTTCGCGAAATCTTCCCGAAACCAGCAGGTCGCCGTCAATGTTTCTGGTCTTTATGCCGAAAACCGGCACCGAATCGGCGATTTTTTGCCTCGACCTTCCGCTGACCATTCCGACACCGCCGGCGAGGATCCTGGGCGCGTAGAAAAAGTAGAATTCATCGGCAAGAGCTTCGTCGATAAAAGATCCGAGCACTTTCCCGCCGCCTTCGGCAAGAAGACTCGATATGCGCCTTTTTCCGAGTTCTTCCAGTACCTGGCGAAGATCTAGCCCGGACTGTCCACCCGCCGCCCTGATAACGCTTACACCGGCGTCGATAAGCGCGGCCTCGTGCCCGGACGGTGCGGAATCGGCGCAGACCACCCAGACGGGACTTTCTTTAGCGGACAATACCAGGCGGCTTTGAAGCGGGACCTTGAGGTCCGAGTCCAGCACTATCCTTACCGGCTGCCGGCATGCGCCGCGAAGGCGGGCGGTAAGGAGCGGATCGTCGGCCATGAGCGTTCCCGATCCCACCAGCACGGCATCGGACAGGGACCTCAATTGATGGCCGAATCTACGCGAGCGCTCGTTTGTGATCCACTTCGAATCCCCCGTGGACCCCGCGATATAGCCGTCGAGGGTTGCGGCGGCCTTTAGCCTGACGTATGGCAGATGGGTTGTAACATATTTTATGAAGGGCTGGTTTAGCGCACGGCATTCCTTCTCGAGAACGCCGCTCGCCACTTCTACCCCGAGTCGCTCCAGATGTGCCGTCCCGCCTCCCGCGACGTCCGGATTGGGGTCCGTCATTCCGCAGACCACGCGAGAAACTCCGGCCTCCAAAACGGCTTTGGTGCAGGGAGGGGTAAGCCCGTGATGGTTGCACGGCTCGAGGGTAACGTACAAGGTGGCTCCTCGTGCCATGCCGCCTGCATCGGCTATCGCGTTCACCTCGGCGTGAGCGCCGCCGAGCACCTCGTGGAAGCCCTGCCCGATAACGGCGCCCCCCTTTGCCAGAACTGCCCCCACGAGCGGGTTGGGGCTGGTCTTCCCGGCCCCCCGGGCCGCAAGGCGCAGGGCCTTTCTCATGAAGATGCGGTCCTGGTCGGTGATGCTTTTATTTTGGGCGCTCATCGATGTTCCTAAAAAACAGGGGCGGCATCTTGCCACCCCTTATTATACCGGTTTGCCGGGTCGAAAACCACGGCCGGTTCGGACTAGCCCATGGGATCATACATATAGTGAAAATCCCGAGCAGAACTCGGCCACTTCCGCCCTCAGCCCGGCCAGGGCCGCCTCATTTTGTGCGGATTGGAGGGCCCGGTTAATAAATGACGCTATGGTTACCATGTCCTCCGGCCTCATGCCGCGGGTCGTAACCGCCGGCGTTCCAATCCTGATGCCGCTCGTAATGCTGGGCTTCTCGGGGTCGAAGGGAATGGCGTTTTTGTTTACAGTTATTCCGGCAAGGTCCAGGGTCTGTTCGGCTATCTTCCCGGTAATTCCTCGCGATCGCAAGTCTACCAGTAGGAGGTGGTTGTCGGTGCCGCCTGATACCAGCCTGTATCCCCGCGAGGATAGTTCCCCGGCCAGACGCTTGCTGTTAGCCACAGTCCTTTCCTGGTACTCCTTGAAGTTGGGCTGGAGCGCCTCCTGGAAGGCCACCGCCTTGGCGGCGATGACGTGCATCAAAGGACCGCCCTGTATTCCAGGAAATATTTGGCTGTCGAGCGTTTTGCTATACGATGCGTGGGACAGGATCATGCCGCCCCGGGGTCCCCGCAGCGTCTTGTGAGTGGTCGATGTCACGAAATCCGCGATCGGGACGGGATTGGGGTGCAACCCGGCACTGACCAGCCCCGCAATGTGGGCCATGTCCACCAGCAGGTACGCGCTTATCTTTTTTGCGATCTGGCGGAAACGCTCGAAGTGGATGATTCGCGGATAGGCGCTCGCCCCCGCTATGATGAGCTTTGGCCGGTATTCGAGAGCTATCGATTCCAATTCGTCGTAGTCGATTTCCTCGGTATCACGCCTTACGCCGTAGGACACGACCCGAAACAACCGCCCCGAAAAGCTTACCGGGCTTCCATGAGTAAGATGTCCGCCCTGCCTCAGGTCCATGCCCAGTATGAGGTCTCCGGGCTGGAGCACGCTGAAGAGCACGGCCATATTGGCCTGCGACCCGGAATGGGGCTGAACATTCACATAATCGGCGTGGAAGAGTTTTCTTGCCCGCTCCTGAGCAAGTTTTTCCGCCACGTCCACAAATTCGCACCCGCCGTAATATCTTTTTCCGGGGTACCCCTCGGCGTACTTGTTTGTCAGGACGGACCCCTGTGCCTCACGCACCGCGGGGCTAACGAAGTTTTCCGAAGCAATGAGTTCAAGCCTGCCTTTCTGGCGTTTTTCTTCTTCCTGAATGACTTCGGCTATTTCCGGATCTGTCTGGTACAAATAAGAAGACATGCCTTCCCTTTCCGGGGCAAAAAAAGGCCTCAGAAATCTCCTGTATACAGGGATTGTTTTTTCCGGCTCTGTCTGCCGCTCAAATGAACGGAAGATGACAGGTTAACCAGGATGGAAACGATTTCGCGGAAAATAATACTCTAAGCGAAACAATTTAGCCAGAATCTTTTAAGTGCTCGTTATACTTGGGGGCGGGAGCCGGATTCGAACCGGAATTGCCGAAATACACCCCAAGGGGCTTTAAACGCAACTGCAAAACGGCTAGTATCCCCAACCGGATAGATTATAACGCGTTTCGTCCAAGGATTGGAAATGATCGATTTCGATTTTCAGATCAGGAAAAGTTCCCGCAGAAAGACGCTCTCGATCTGCATATATCCGGACAACAGGATCATTGTGGCAGCGCCGGAGCGGGTGTCGAAAAAGGAGATAGTGCGCTTTGTCGAGGAAAAACAGGATTGGATTCATAAGAGAATTGAAATCAACCTGAAAGAGGCAAAAAACTCCCCCGAAAGACGCTTCGTTACCGGAGAGAAGTTGCTCCTGCTGGGAACTGAATACACGCTCAAAGTGGAGCCGGCTTCCCGCAGGTCCGGGGTCTACCAGGAAAACAGCAGCATCGTTGTCTGCCTTCCGTCAGACAGCCCAACCAGCCTTCCCGGCCAGGAGGTGAGGGGATTTCTGGTCAGGTGGTATACCGGCCAGGCACTTGTCAAGATAAAAGAGCGGGGTTTGCACTATGCCGGCCAAATCGGTGTATCCCCCCGCACCCTTACAATAAAGGGTTTGCGGAGCAGGTGGGGAAGCTGCTCGAATCGCGGCACGGTCAGCTTGGCCTGGAACATTATAATGGCGCCCGAACCCGTTCTCGATTACCTGATAGTCCACGAATTCTGCCACCTGGTTCATCAAAACCATTCGCCGGAATACTGGAAGCTTGTGGCATCATTCATCCCCGACTACGCCGAGCGGAGAAAGTGGCTGAAGAAAAACGGCGAATGTCTCCATTTCTAGTGATAGCGGGTGCACTTTTCTCCCGCCCACGGGATGGGCGTCGGGTCCTTGTTCGAACGGGTCCTGGAAGGCTCGGAGCATGTATAAAACGGACGAGTATCTTAGTGGGATTCAGCTACAAAGTGAGTGCCCGTCTTCCTGCATTCCACCCTCCATGGCATCAATCGCTCAGCCGTGCTAATGCTCTTGGCCCCTGAAGCGCCTTTCCCCTCAACTCCTGCCTCTAGCCTGGCCACCGGTGCCGGTCCCAGTCCCGGTCACCGCGGCGAAACCGGCCGTAATCAAAATCCCTGTGTGGAGCGACGGAGCCGAAAGCAAAAGGTGTTTCGTAGGGTCTGTTATAGTAGCCATAATCGTAGTAGGGATGGCCTTGGCCATAATACCCGTAGTCGTAGTCATAACCGTAGGTGCCGACACAGCCGGCGATAAGCAACACTGCCGCCAGGAACAACCCTGTTTTCGCAATCCTGCCAAGATGCATTGTTTTTGCCTCCCAAAAACGAGATTTCCTATAAAATAAGCTAATTACCGCTTCAAAGACCTGCTGCGCCGTCATTTCTTTCCGTGGCGACAGCGAGTATTTAATAGTCACAATAAAAAATTGACGTACTAATCCAGTATGATTTATATTTAGCCTCAATAAGCCGGGGCGCGGAGAGGCTATTTCCCACGTCCCGTGATTCTGCCAGGTAAGTTACGGATAACACTTATTAAATGTGTTTTTGCGGGGGTCGGCGAATGGCTGAAGAGATCTACAACAGGTCGAGGAAGGTCATATCGAGCAGCAATCCCGAACCAAGTGAGATTGCGGGGCATCTCGAAGATGAGGCGCGCCTTATGCATGAATCGGGCTATCCCATGGAAGCCCGGGACCTTATCCGCTGGGCGCTCGAACTTAGGCAGAAGGGAAACGGCGCCGGAACTTAACAAAATTTTACATTTCATGTCATGCTGCCCCTTAATGCGGCGGGTAATAATACAGTACACACATGCCCTTATTAATCGTTATTTCCCTCATTTTCCAAGCCCTTGAACTCCCGGACTAAATACGTTACTTTGCCAAGATTAAAACAGCTGTTTTGAAAACATCGATTGCGCGGGAAAGACATCAACCGGTATTTTATACAGGGGCTGTTTCAGTTTATAATCACCCCATTTTGTTGTATTTAGCTATGCGCCTTAAGTAACTGCATAGATGGGAAAGGCCACGGGAACATTACCTCCGAAGGCGCGCGGGATAAAGCCGTCTTACATTGGCAGTTACTTTGGACGCCGTGCATCAAGAGCAGCCTTGGGCCTCTCTCAAGCTTGCTTGATCCTAACCGCTCCCCCCACAAATTTGAGGCTACCCACATGGCGCTAAATCGTCGCATAACTTCTGGAGTTCCCCGGCTGGATCGAATCCTTGAGGGCCTCTATATCGGAGACAACGTAGTCTGGCAGGATGAGTCCGGAAGCCTTGCGGCGGCTTTCTGCCTCAAGTTCATGGAAATCTCCATGGCCGAGAAAAAGCCGCTCGTCTATGTCAGCTTTGACCGGTCTCCCCGCAACCTGGTCGACAAACTCGGGCCGCTTGCCGACAATCCGTTGCTTGTTATCCTGGACTGCTTCTCATCGGGTAAGGGTGGTAACTCTCCCATATTCGTCAAGTTCTACGAAGAAATTGCACCCCAGCTCAAATGCCAGGTTCGAAAAGTCTCGGAACCGCAGAGGATGGACGCTTTGATGGATGTCCTCTACAGTTGCCATACTGGCAAAACCGAGGACGTTAGATTCGTTTTCGAAAGCCTTACCGGCATGCAGGAACTATGGGGCGGCGAGGACAGCATCGTGCGGTTCTACACACATGCGTGCCCCCGGCTCTACGAACTCAACACGATTGCCTACTGGATAATGGAAAAAACCGCGCACTCCCAGCGCGCAAGGGCTCAGATAAACCAGATAGCCCAGGTGGTAGTAGAACTCGTGGTGAGGCGCGGCACCACTTCTCTGTCGGTCATCAAGGCCGAAAAGCGGAGCATGGAAGGCCTAAATCGCCCATACACATACTGGATCAAGGACTCCGGGATCTTCTTCGACGAGGAAAAGCGGGCCGGCGCCGGCATCGACCTTGGGATGAGGCTAAAGGAGCTTCGCACCAAGTGCGGCCTTTCGCAGACCGAGCTTGCCAGGATGATTGGCGTAACGCCGAGCAATATTTCTCAGATCGAAAGCAACCTCATCTATCCGTCCATTCCAGCTCTGCTGAAGATCGCGGAGATACTATCGGTTGATATTAGCTCATTTTTCCAGGAAACCTCGCGGGTCCGAAAACGGGTGGTTTTCCCCGCTTCGGAGGCAATGGAGACTAAAATCACCGCCTTTCCCGAAGGCTCGATCTATGCCAAGCTGCTTGTCCCTGCCGACCTGAACCCGAAAGGGGAACCATATCTGATAGAGATCCCGGCCGATCAGACCCTTCCGTCGCATTTCTTCACCCACAAGGGGGAAGAGATAGGCTACCTCGTCTCGGGGGAGCTTCAGATGAGAATCGGAAGCGAAGTCCTTACAGTGCGGCCCGGCGATGTAGTCCTTCTCGAATCGAGCAACCCCAGCCAGTGGAAAAGCACCGGCTCCGAAGCTGCAAGGCTTTTGTGGATAAAAATAAGGAATTGATTTCCCTTCGAGATCACAAACAAACATGGGGCAGGCTTTTCAGCCTGCCCCATGTTTGTTTTGTATCACTAAAAATCAATCCACCAAATTATTCCATGCTGCTATCTCGCGCGGGCGATACTCGCTATGACCGGCTTTTCCTCCGAGCGCCCGTTGAGGCCGTAGCCGTTGAGAATTGCTTCGGCTTCGGCCCTGTAGGCGTCCATTACGTAGGGTATTTTGGTTACCCTGGTGCATTCGTCGGTAAGCGACATCAGGTCCGAGCGGGAGATGGTTCCGATGTTGAAGCGGCGAGCACCGGCCATGATCTGCTGCAATCCCACCTTGAGCTTGTCCGCGTAGCTGTAGATGCCGAGTGCGCCGAGCGGCAGTTCAGCGGCGCTTCCATTGCCGAGCTGCGATTTAACGGCCTCATAGTTTATAAATATTTCCTCGACTGATGAACCGTACTGGCTGACTGTTTTGGGCAGGTCGTTTTTCGACATCCAATCGGCTATATTCTTGCCGACCATGCCGGGGATCATTAAAGCTCTTCCCATGCAGACCGCCTTTACGAAGGGCGCGCCAAGGGCCAACGCCTTGAATACGCCGTCCTCGCTGGAAAAGCCTCCGGCAAAAGCGATATCCGGGGCCCTTTCGCCGCGTTCGGCCAACTTCATGCAGAACTCCTGGGCGGCCGAGTGCAGGTAGATGCTCGGAACTCCCCATTCCTCCATCATCCTCCAGGGGCTCATGCCCGTTCCGCCCGGGGCTCCGTCGATGGTAAGAAGATCAATTTTGGCCATTGAGCCCCACTTGATTGCCATTGCAAGCTCGCGGAGGCCGTAGGCGCCGGTCTTGAGGGTGATTCTCTTAAAGCCGAGCTTTCTGAGGCGCTCGACCTCGGCCATGAATCCATCTTCGCTTACAAATCCGAGCCTGCTGTGGCGCTCGAATTCCTTAATCGCCCCATCCTTGTAGGCTGCCTGGATGACCGGGTCAGACGGATCGGGCGTTACTATATAGCCGCGCCTCTGAAGCTCGATTGCGCGCTCGATGCTGTTTACCTTGATCTCGCCGCCTATGCACTTGGCCCCTTGGCCCCATTTGAGTTCTATCGTCTCGAGACCGTGCTTGTCGATCACGTACTCTGCAACCCCAAGCCTCGTGTCCTCCACGTTCATCTGGACCAGCAGTTCACCGTAGCCGGTGTGATAGCGCCTGTAGATGTCGATCCTGCGGTCCATCTCGGGGGATTTCTGGATTTTGTTGTCCCTGCCCAGTTGAAGCCCGGGGTCTATTCCGCAAACATTCTCGCCGCAAACGAGCGTAACCCCGCTGATAGCTGCACCGACCGCGAAATGCTCCCAATTCTTGCGGGCGATCTCGGTCGAACCCAGGGCACCGGTGAAAATGGGGGCTTTCATCTTCACCTTTATGTCCCATCCATATTCGGTCTCGGTGCTTACCGCCGGGAAAATCGCCGAATCCGGCCCTGCCTCAATGCCTGCCGGCAGGCCCGATGCGCCCATCGCGTAGCCCTGGATGTTCAGGTGGGAATAATCCACCGGGTAGTTCTTGTCCCCTCCTGCCGTTACCTCTCCGAAGGGTCCGGGATAGATTACCTCGCGGCCCCTGAAAGTTGCCCGGAAGACTTCGCAGTTTCCGCGGCAGCCGTCAATACATCTGGAGCAAAGACCGCTCGTCGGGACGACGGATTTCGAGCGGTTAAAGGTCAGGGTGGCATCATTTGAATTCGGGGTCGATAGATTCATGGTACTGCTCCTGGAATTTAGGGTTTGAACTTTGCTGCTTTTGTGCTTTGATTCGGGAGCGAAAACGCTTCCGGATACGACTTAAGGGCCTTGAGGTGATTGAGCGGGACCGGTAAGGTCGCCGGCAACTACGAGAGAACGGCCCCTGATTAATTCCGCGGCCATAATTAGTGCGACTGCTTAAAGTACTATCTCTATAAGAGAAACACTTAATAATTTCAAATGATTTTTAGAGAGCTTAGAAGGGAAAAATGGGATGAGATAAGTACTACTTTACATGACGGAAAAAATATTAGTAATACTTGTTGTTGGCCGCCAAGATCAACTTGACGCACTTGATCCCAAGACTCACCGGAATTAGATTCTTCTATGCTTTCTGTCGGCAACAATCCAATTTTCACGCCACGGATTCGAGTCGGCCGACCAGATTTATTCCGCTCAACCAATCGTCTCAGCAAATGGAATCAGGGCTTAGTTCTTAGGAGAATGCAATGAGATGGAACCATGCAAAAATTTGGGTTCTGATCTTGCTCCCGATTGCCCTGTCTGCATGCTACCAGATAAGTGGACACAGGATGGGAGGGGAGATCGGCCCTACCAGTCCGGTGCGGCATGTAAATCCCGGGGACGTGGCCCTTACCGAAGGCTACAGGATAGAAGCAGTGGCTCTGGGACTTACCTGCCCGACAGGAATTGCCTTCGACGAATCGGGTGAAATTTATGTAACCGAGGCCGGCTATTCCAAGGGGGAAATGTCGGCTGCCCCCCGTCTCGTCAACGTTTCCGGGGACGGTGATCTCACCACGGTTGCCTCCGGCGCTGAAAACGGCCCCTGGACCGGGGTGATTTTCCATCGAGGTTCCTTCTATGTAGCCGAGGGCGGTGAAGTCGGGGGAGGGCGCATACTCCGGATCGAGAGGAATGGGTCGATAACTCCCCTGATAAGTGATCTCCCCAGCCGGGGCGATCACCACACCAACGGCCCGGTGGCCGGGCCGGACGGATTTATATACTTCACTGTCGGCACCTACACGAATTCCGGGATAGTTGGTGCAGATAATTATAAATCCGGTTGGCTTGGCAAATTTCCTGATCAGCACGATATCCCCTGCCAGGATGTTGTACTTGCCGGCGAGAACTACTCGACGGAAAACTTTCTGGCGCCGGGAGCCGGGGGCGAGGTGCAAACCGGCGCCTTCTCCCCGTTTGGCGAAAAGACGAGGAAAGGGCAGGTGATCGACGGGCGGATGCCCTGCAGCGGATCGGTGCTGCGGATCTGGCCGGGTGGTGGAAAGGCCGAACTCGTTGCCTGGGGTTTCAGAAATCCTTTCGGAATGGCCTTTTCGCCCGCCGGTCGGCTATTTGTGACGGAAAACCAGTTCGAAATGCGCGGCAGCCGCCCGGTATTCGGAGCCGGCGACCTGTTGTGGGAGGTCGAGCCGGGAAGGTGGTACGGCTGGCCTGATTTTCACGGACCAAATCGATTAGATTTTGGCGAGCGGTATACGCCGCCGGGAAAAAGCACACCCAGGATCTTGCTGGCCGAACATCCCGCCCGCGTCCCGCCCCGTCCAGCCGCGGTCCTCGGTGTCCATGCCTCAATTGCAGGATTTGATTTTTCGCGAAATCCCGATTTCGGCCACTTCGGACAGGCCTTCGTCGCCGCTTTTGGCAACACCCCCGACGCTGGAAAGGTCCTCTCTCCAGTTGGATACAAAATTTACAGGGTCAATGTTGAAACCGGCGTGATTCATGATTTTGCGGTTAATAAGGGCATGGCTAACGGTCCGGCTTCCTGGCTTGGAACAGGAGGGCTTGAACGCCCGGTCGCGGCTAGGTTTGACCCGAGTGGGACTTCGCTTTACGTGGTGGATTTCGGAGTAGTTAACTACGGCAAGCTTGGAGCCGTCCCGCGGCATGGGACCGGCGTAGTGTGGCGCGTAACCCGAAAGCCCGCCGTGAAACCATAAGGCAGCCTACCACAGTTTTTTGAGGAGTCTAAAATGAAGCCCAATTACATGCTCTTGGCGCTCGTTGTACTCCTGCTGGCACTTCAGACCGGGTGTGGAGCGGCCAGAAAAAACGAGCCGATCTCGGGACCATTGAAAATAGAATCCGAAGAGGCCTCGGTGGGGGAACGGCTCTACATGTGGCACTGCAATCAGTGCCACCCCGGAGGAGAAGCCGGCCTTGCACCTGCCCTCAACGATAAACCCGCACCGGGATTTGCCATCCAGTTCCAGGTGCGGCACGGGATAGGCGCAATGCCAAGAATTTCCGATGATCAGGTAAGCGGGGGAGAACTCGATGCAATAGTATCCTACCTGGTGGTGCTGCGGAATCGGTGATTTGGATTAGGAATTTAGGGAATTTAGGAATTGATGAAGTAGAAGATAAAAGAATCAAGGGTGTGGCTCAATTTCTAGGTCCCTCAATTCCTAAATTCTAGAATCCCTAATCCCACTCCGCTGTGTCGTCCAGGCAGAAGCGGAGAGCTTTCTTAATCTCAGCGATTTGTTCGAGGTCGGTCACTTTTTCTCGCTTATCGGTTCGCACGTAGAAAACGTCGGCTACCTGGTCGTTTTTGGTTGAGATTTTGGCGACGTAGATCCGGATCTGAAGTTCGTGAAGCGTCCTGCTGATGGTATAGAGAAGCCCCTTCCGGTCCAGAGTATAGACTTCAAGGATGGTGTAGACCCCCGAAGAATCGTTGTCGATAACTATCTGGCTCGAATGAGACCTGAGGGTCCTACGGGGCCGCGCCGCGCGCGCCGAGTGTGCGGCAATCCGGTAATCGAGCGCCAGCTTTCCCTTGAGCAGGCGGTCCATATCGTTTCGCACCGCGTCCCAGTCCATCGCCTCACCCAGTTTTTCGGGAAGCCGGCACTGGAAGATGAGCAGGGCAATCTCATCATTCATCGTGAAGACCTGGGCACTCATGATATTGAGGCCGTGAAGCGTGAGAAGTCCGGCAGAGCGGGCGAGCAGGCCGGGTTTGTCCCAGCTCATGATGGTAATTTCCGCGTTCTGCCTTCCTGAGTCAGCCTCCCATATAAACTCTTCGCCCGATTCCCGTAGCCGCCGCACAAGGCTCAGGTGGCGAACTATTTCCTCGGGTGATAGAGAAATCAGGTACCTCGGAGCAAGCCCGGAGAAGTATGATTCAAGCTCCTCGGGCGCCATAATGTCCGAGACCCGCTCCTCCACCCGGCTCCTCACTCCGGCTATCCTCTCCGCAATGATCCGTGAGCTGGGTTCCCCCTTTTCGAGCACATTCAATATGCTGTGGTAGAGCGGCATGACCGGGGTGTCGCGCCATTTTTCGCGCCCGTGGGGTCCGGTCGCCTGCAAGTCGGCGAATGTGAGCAGGACCAGCAGGTCGAGAAATTCTCTCTTGCCGATCACAGTTGCGCAGTTGGCGATCATGTCATGGTCGGCGAGGTCGCGCATCGAGGCGTTGTCTGCGAGCAGGAGGTGCTGCGCGACCAGGAACTGGACGGTTTGAGCTTCCGCGGGCGTTAGGCCGAGCCGTTTTGAAACGGCCGGCATCATTTCGCCGCCTCTTAGAGCATGTTTGCTGCCGGAGCTTTTTCCAAGGTCGTGCAGAAGGCCCGCTAGCAGTAAAATGGTGGGGTCGCCCACTGCCGAGCCGATGCGCGAAAGTTCGGGTTCCCGGCCAAAATACTGGCCTGCGAGGAGTTTTTTCAGCTCGGAGCAGGTACGCAGGTGATGTTCGTGGACGGGGTAGAGGTGGAACGAGTCATGCTGAACGAGCGCATGGACCGGGGCAAGCTCAGGGATGATCGCTGCGAGTAGGCCGCTGTCGTAGAAGCGCCTCAGAACCTGAATGTCAGTGGAATCGGCCCTCAGAAGCTCAAATAGCTCATGTTTCACGGAGAGGTCACCGGACGCGGCGTCCAGCACGTTCCTGTTGTGCGAAATCCACTGCCGCGTAACGTTTGCCAGCCCCACGCTCCGCTCGGCCGACACGGCGAAAAGATGCACGAGGTGTCCCGCACTGGCCGGATAGCGCTCGGTCTGGATGTGGATCTTTCCCGACTGCTCGGAGATGCCCTCCTCGATGACCGTTGCGCCCTCATCCTGTTGCGACGTGCACATCTCGATCAGCTTTTCCCAGAACTCTCGAGATATCGCCGATACTCCGTGGAAGAGCTGGTGGACATGCTGCATGAATATCTCCACGGGCAGAAAACCCGATCTCTCGAGATACCCGAGCCTTCCCGCCAGGGTCTCCTGGTCACGGAAAAGCAGTGCCCTCCCCTGGCCCCCGGACTCGGCCCGCAGCAGCATCAGGTATCGGCTGAAGGATTTTTCGGCCTGGAGCAGGTAATCGACATCCTGGCGAGCGAGATATCCACGGAATATAGCGTCTTCGAGACTTCTGATATTGGAGGAGATCCGGCAGCCGGCCCGAATGGCGCCGATATCGGCCAAGCCTCCGGGGTGCTGCTCGATGTCCGGCTCCAGCCAGCCTTGGTCCGTATCGAGCACTTTCCCCCGAGATTTAACTGAGCCGTAGATCGAGTGGAGCAGCGGTGTCCCATGCCCTTCAACGTAGGCCCTGACGGCCTTGTCGAGCTGTTCCGCGAGTGCGCGGTTCCCGGAAATGTAGCGCAGATCAAGGAGGTTAAAAAGAAGGACCGGGTCCTTTTCGGCCATTTCCGCGACCTGCTGAATCGTGGCCTGAACGGCCTCGATTTTCCAGCCGGCATCACGAAGAGGGGAAGTTATCTCATCGAGCCACGCGTCATCCAGGGATGAATCATCTGAACGAATGCACAAAATTGGGACCGGCTGCATCGGCCCGGAGATACCGCGCCCGAATGCACCAAGGGCAAATATAGCCCTGCCCGCCCGGAAGTCTTCGGACTTGCCGATGAGCCGGTTTGCAAGCCGGTTATAGAGCGAGATTATGCCGATTTCGAGAAGGCTGGTATTGCGCTCCATGGCCTGCTCGCCGCACTCTTCAAGAATAATCTCGCGCTGTTTTCTAAGCGATTCGGAGATGTTTTGGATCATGCCGGCTCCGATAATTTAGGGATTCCTTAATTCTATCTACATAGCCGATTATGCTCGACTTTAATGCATTTGTCCATCACCACCCGCAGGCCGGCCTTGCGGGCGCGGGCGGCAGCCTCTTCGTCTATAAGGTTCAGCTGCATCCATACAGCCCCGGCTTTAATGTCGATTGCCGCATCAACGGTGGCCGAGATAGCATCGAGCTGTCTAAATATATCCACCACGTCTATATGTACCGGGATTGATTTCAGGTCCGGGTAGCTTTTTTGGCCGAGCACTTCCTTATATTTTGGATTGACCGGAATAACCCGGTACCCCTTATCGATTAGATACTTGGCAACCCTATTGCTGGCGGTCTCCTCCTTCGCGGATAGCCCAACTACCGCGATAGTTCTGCCTCCGAGAATGGCCGTCATCTCCTGATCCTGATTTTCACCCGCCGCATGGCTTTGTGCCATGATGTCCTCCGTCATCAGGTAATTGAAATTTATCGCTTATGGGGAAGATAGCCAAGGGGTGGCGGCGGGTCAAGCAATCGGAGGTAAGGTTCAGTGGGGCCGGTCTCCATGCCGGGCGAGATTATCCTCTAATCGGGTGCTTCAATTTGTTTGACACTATAAGAATCAAAAGGATACTACACATCGACGGCTTGGCTTAAACCTTTTCGGAGCTTAATAAATGGATATTTCACAGGTCGTTTTTATTTTGGCCATTGTGGCCGCCCTGGTGGCGGGTGCAACGCTGGTGTTCGCTTTGGCTGTACCGGCGATAAAGCGCGCCGCCGAACGCGAAAGAGCAGAACTGGAGCGGCAGATATCCACCCTTGTCGAGCGCCTCTCCGCCCGCGAAGACCAGATAAGGGGGCTCGACGAGGCATGCTGCAAGGCAACCGGAGAACTCACTCGCCTGAACGAGAAATTTCTTATCGAATCCGAGAGAAGGGCTGCCGCGGAGGAGAAGAATTCCCGGATCCCGGAGCTGGATTCGGTGCTAAAAGCGCGAGAAGTTGAGACCCATGGGCTTCGCGAAAGGAATTCAGCCCTGCTTGCAAGGCTATCGGAGCTGGAAACCCGGCTTGTAGAGGAACAAAAGCTCGCGACGGAAAAACTCTCGCTGCTAAATGAAGCCCAGGCGCGGCTCTCGGATGCTTTTAAGGCGCTTTCGGCCGATGCCCTGAAAACCAACAGCCAATCCTTTCTCGATCTTGCCCGGACAACGCTTGAACGGTTCCAGGAGGGCGCAAAAACCGATTTGGAATCGCGCCAGAAAGCCATCGGCGATCTCGTAAAACCGCTCAGGGAATCGCTGGACAAGGTTGACGAGAAGATCAACCTCATCGAGAAGGCGCGAACGACGGCCTACGTCAGCCTGACCGAGCAGCTCAAGAATATTACACAAACCCAGGATCGCCTGAACCGTGAAACCACCAACCTGGTTCAGGCGCTCCGGGCGCCAACCGTTCGCGGCCGTTGGGGCGAAATCCAGCTAAAGCGCGTGGTGGAAATAGCGGGAATGGTCGAGTACTGCGATTTTTCACAGCAGGAAAGCGCCTCCGGGGAGTCCGGACGCCTCAGGCCGGACATGATCATTAAGCTGCCCAATGAAAAGAACGTGGTGGTCGATTCGAAAGCTCCGCTCCAGGCCTACCTCGAAGCACTCGAAGCAAAAACCGAGGAACTGCGGGTCGAAAAACTGCGCGAACATGCCCGCCAGATTCGCGTACACCTTGTCCAGTTAGGCTCGAAGGCTTACTGGGACCAGTTTAGGCCGGCGCCTGAATTCGCCGTGCTCTTTCTGCCCGGCGAAACCTTCTTCAGTGCGGCCCTGGAGCAGGACCCAACGCTAATCGAGTTCGGGGTCGAGCGGCGGGTGATACTTGCCACCCCCACGACCCTCATCGCCCTGCTGCGGGCGGTTGCCTATGGCTGGAAACAGGAGCTTATCGCGGAAAACGCAACGGCCATAAGCGAACTTGGAAAAACGCTCTACGACAGAATTCGAGTGCTTGCGGGACATTTTTCGGACCTTTGCAAGGGCCTGAACCGGGCAGTCGAATCCTATAACAAGGCGGCCGGAACGCTTGAGAGCAGGGTTCTGGTAACGGCACGAAAATTCAAGGAATTAGGTGCATCCGGCGGCCCCGACCTGGACTTGGTCGAGCCCATCGAGAAAGTAACCCGCGAACTGAGCGCCACCGAGTTGATTCAAATTTCAGATGTCCCCGAAGATGGGCTCGGCGAAGCCGAACCTGCGGCCCGGTCTGTTGCGGCAAAAGCCGGGTAAGGCCTCGAAGGAATAATGTGGTCCAGGCAGTTGTGCAGCAAACAAACCCGTTTCAACCGAAAAAAGCCCACCGGAACATCTAACCCGGCGGGCTTGCAAATGTGACGCCTGATTTAAGCACAATACCGCACGTCGTCTATGTCGAGTAGCATGTCCCCCAGATACAGATGACCTCGCCTCGCTCTACACTGCCTCGGATCGCCAAGGATACCATTATCATCGACCAGCCGGTGAAAAGCAGGTCAATTCCAACAATCAGGCCCACAGCCCAGAGTGCCGTCCAGGGCATACCCAGAAACAAGAGCACACCGAGCACTAGTGAAAGTATACCGCTTGCGAGCGCCCATCCCCACCAGTTAGCGGGCCGCATCTCGAATGACTGGACCACTTTGAATATACCGGTAGCAAGGAAGAACAAAGCGAGGAGGAAAGTCAAAGTGATCACCCCACGCAGGGGGTATGCAAGCAGCAGCGCGCCGACTGCCAGATAAACGAGGCTGATCATGATACTGGTGACACGCCCGCTCGATGATCTACGCCAGCGGATCGCATTATAGAAGAGCATGATGCCGCCTATAACGAACAGTATGCCGATCACGAATTCAATCGCGAACGTAGCCACGAACGGAGCGAGGATAGCCAGGATGCCCAGGACCATCAATCCGCCCCCCATCCCGATGTACCATCCGACGTTGTCGCGCAATTCGTTTACGTTTCTGTACTGAACATCAGATTCTGTTGCCATATTATCATCTCCTGTGATTGACGGGACCCAGGAGGTCCATCAATCCGGATCATTAAATTAAATAAGCAAATTACCTAAAACCTATAAAACTAAGATAGTTGCGAAATCGGCTTCCGGCAACGAGCCGTTGACCCTGACCAATGCCTGTTTTAAAAGGGCGGCTATTTTAATTAAAGTCCTGTTCAGTTGCGCCTTGATGTTTAACTTAGGCCAAAGCAAGGCAATTCTGCCGGGGGCATGAAGGGCCCTCGCACTGCGAGCCTTGACCGGCGGGCATATTAAGAGTATTTGCATAGCTTTTGTTGAAGTCGTATGGATCGAGGCTGAACCCTCACCTGGGCATGACCCGGTGCAGCGGCTCTGGTAGCCGGCTTTGCGATCGGCATATCGCGGCGGCGAGACTATTAAAACTTGGAAGCAAGGATTTAGTATGGCAAAAGAACCGCAGACAGTGCACTCTTTCCCCAAAAACCCTCTGGAGGAAGTCAGATCCTCTATAACTTATTTTAAAGGAAAGCAGTACGTGGACATTCGCATCTTCTACAAAGGAGACGACGGAGATTTTCATCCGTCCAAGAAGGGCGTGACGCTTTCCGTGGACCTTTTCTCTGAACTCGAGGCCGGGGTGCAGAAATTGAAGGAAGTGCTCGAGGAAGGGGAATAGCAGGGGAATAGAAGGGGAGAGCTAAAAGGGAAGACTTACGGCCCCACTTCGCGGGTGTGGTGGACCAGGTTTTTACCCGCGCTTTTCTAGATCCTGCCTCTAAGAGCAAGTTCGAACTTTTCTTTCTGCTTGATATAATGGGACTTTTCGGGCCCGCCTTTGGCAATTGCCTGGTCTATTGCCTCAACGGCCTCCGCGTACATTTCATTTATATAGTAGGCTTCCGCCAGAGTATCCAAAACATGGGCCTCGGGGTTTATCCCGGCCGCCTTCTCAGCCAATTCCAGGGCTTCGGACGGGTTTCTGTAAGGCTCGGGCGTGGTGGCGTAGAGCCATGCGAGATTGTTGAGAATGCCCGCATTTTCCGGGGCCATCGACAGTGCGGCGTTGAGGACTGATTCGGCCTCGGAGTAGCGCCCCTTTTCGTAGAGAAGCCCGCCGTATGCCCCTAGCAGTTCAGGGTTCTCCGGATGCTCGGATATCTCACGCTCCAGCAGTCCCAGCTGGATTTCAGCGCGCCAATTTACAGCAATGCGGCTTTTCGTTGCTCCCATGCCGGTGAGAAATATGGCGCAAAAAACGAGCAGGAAGGCTAGGGAAGCGCCGTAGAGCTTCCTGTCGTGCTTCCGTATAAGCCGGGGGTTCCCCGACGCCGCGAAAATAAAATCTATTCTTTGACGAAGGCTGTAGTGGTGCCAGTTTGGAAGGTCTATAACCTTGCCGCTGTGGCTGGCTATCTTCTCGAATGAAGATACCAGGGTCAGGGGCGTCCCCAGTGTTTGGAGCGCGTAGATATCTGCTTGCCGTTCGCTGTTGCGCAGGAAGAACCCGAAAACAAACCGGAAAAAAAGCACCATCAGAACCAGGGGTGGAACGCTCTCAAGGAAAGAACTCAAATATGGGCCGACTTCGGGGTTGAGCGTCCAGTGAAGCACGGTCCGATTCGAAAGCACCAGCAGCAGAAGAAGATCGCTCACATTGTAGATCAGCAGCATGAAAAGGATGAAAAGAGCGACGAACAATAGAAGATGCTTTTTGCGAACATGGCCCATTTCATGGGCCACAACCGCCTTCAATTCATCCAACTCCAGGATCTTTAGCAAGCCTGAAGTAATAAGAATGTAGCGAACGCGAGGCAATATCCCGACCACCCCCGCGGTCAGCATTTCTCCCCCGAAGAGAGGCCAGAGCAAAAATCCGCCAACCCGGAAACCCTGCTGGTCGCAAAATTTTTCAAGCTCTTCCAGCACCTCGTTGTGTGGAAGTGGTTCGCAGTGCCACAGGCGGACCATCAGCCACGGCCCGAAAAGCACAAAGACAACAAGCGCCAGCGATACCACCGCGGTCTGCCCCAGCTCGGAGGACATGACGGGCACTTTGAGAAACAGGAACAGGTCCGTGACAATCGAGATTATGAGCCAGGGGATCAGCAGTACGGTTGAAAATGAGAGGTTTGCGCGGATGAATTCCGCGCGGCCGACCCGAGTTGAATGGACAATTTTATAGGACGAATAGCTGTAGTGCCAGATGATGCACATGTGAATCATGTATATGAAAATGCCTGTCAGCCCGGAGACGGTCGCCAGGGTGTCGAACCCCGGGATGAAGTGCAGGAAGGCTTTGATATTGAAGACGTATATGTAGAAAAAAATCCAGGCGATGGAGAGTATGTGGAAGCGGGTCAGGGTAATATGATAGGTCTGACTCACAGCCGACAGGAGCATCCCGCGGGATGCCTGTTTCTCGATTCTTTGAAATGATGCCTGGCAGTAAAAGGCAAAGGCCAGGAACGCGACCAGGATGTAGGAGGCATCCGCGTACGATACGGGGACCGCTTTGCCCGGTGGCTGGAAGCCGAAGAGGAAAAGTACGATAACAAAATAGATAAGCTGACTATACATGGAAGGATACTAATTCCGGTACGCGCGCGGGGCAACCAGGCGCAAAGCGGATGGGCTCTATCCGCATGCTCCCGTCCTTTTCGTTTTTTCCTCGAAACAGTGCTTTTGAACTTTTTCAAACTGGACGGGATAGTTACCGTCGAAACAGGCAAGGCAGAATGGATGATCCTCGCGCGTTGCCCCCGCTCCCTCCAGGAGTCCGTCAAGGCTCAGGTAATTGAGCGAATCAAGGCCTATAAAATCGCGTATCTCTTCCACGGAATTAGAGGCGGCGACCAGTTCGCCCTTGGTCGAAAAATCGATCCCATATGGGCACGGGTACCGGTGCGGCGGACAGCTTACGACCATGTGCACTTCTTTTGCCCCCGCCTGCCTTAGCGCGTTTATCCTGGTGCGGGTAGTCGTGCCGCGGATTATCGAATCCTCGACGATGATGACCCGTTTGCCGCCGATAAGCTCTCGAACGGGGTTTAGTTTCACTCGAACCGCAAAATCTCGCATCGCCTGGCTCGGCTGAATAAAGGTGCGGCCCACGTAATGATTTCGTATCACCCCCATCTCGAGGGGAATCCGGGACTCCTCGGCAAAACCCAGGGCGGCGTAATTTCCCGAATCGGGAAAAGGCATGACAAAATCTGCCGTGATCGAGGAGTTTTCTTTTGCCAGCAGGTGGCCAAGGTTCTTCCTGAACAGGTAAACGTTCTGGTTGAAAATATTGCTGTCGGGTCTTGCGAAGTAGATAAATTCGAATATGCAGTGCGACGGGCGCCGCTTTTCGAAGGGGAACACCGAATGCAGCCCGTTCTCGTCTATTATGAGCACTTCACCGGGTTCGACATCCCGGATGTAAGTGGCTTCGACGAGGTCCAGGGCGCAGGTCTCCGATGCCAGAATATAGCTGTCGTTAAGCTGCCCGAGACAAAGGGGCCGAAAGCCGTTCGGGTCCCGCACGCCGATAAGCTTGTCCTTGGTGCACATGACAAGCGAATATGCCCCCTGCACCTGCCGCAGGGCCGTAACCAGGGCCTCTTCCAGGCCGGAGGTCAGGTTCTTGGCCATAAGATGCATGAATATTTCAGTGTCCATCGTCGAGCGGAAAATCGCGCCCTGCGATTCAAGTTCCTGGCGCAGTTCCACCGCATTGACGATGTTGCCGTTGTGGCCGATGGCGTAGTAGTCGTTGCCGTGAAAAACCAGGAAGGGCTGGGCGTTTGCCAGAAGCGATGAGCCTGTTGTCGAGTAGCGGACATGGCCGACAGAAACGAAACCCTTGAGGGCTTTGAGGGTTTCTTCCTTGAAGACCTCGTTTACCAGGCCCATGTGCTTGAAATTTTGGATCTGGGAGCCGTCGCCCACGGCTATCCCGGCGCTTTCCTGGCCTCGATGCTGGAGAGCGTAAAGGCCGAAGTAGGTCAGCTTTGCGGCGTCGGGGTGGCCGTAAACCCCGAATATTCCACATTCTTCCTTCCGTCTTGGAACGAAGATGGGACCAGTCGGTATATTGGGAGTCATCATTTTTTTGCAACCAGGCATCAGCCCGTCTCCATCCCCCCTCATAACCAGGTGGAGCAACTGTGGCAGGCTTTGAAGCCTGCCCTCGGGAGCGGGGTTCTTGAGTTTTCTTGTGGGTTGGGTTGAGCGCCGAATCCCAACAGTGCTAAAAACCAAAGGCAAAGCATTTCGGGTTAGCCGGCGCTCGACCCAACCTGCAGTGCCTTAAACGATCCGTGCTAGATCCCCCGGTGGTACTCCTGGAGGCTCTTTACGTCCCAATCGCATCCCTGAAGCGCCGCGACCGCTTCCGCGATGGCCTTTGCGCCCGCAAGCGTCGTGGCGTACGGGATGTTGTACATCAACGTCGTTCGCCTGATATCGTAAGAATCCGAAGTCGTCTTCTTACCGAGCGTGGTGTTTACAACCAATTGTATCTCGCCGCTCTTTATTTTGTCCACCACGTGCGGCCTTCCTTCCTTGAGTTTGTAGACCAGATCGGCATTCAGGCCGTTCTTTTTTAAAAAATTGGCGGTGCCGCTTGTGGCAATTATGTTGAACCCAAGATCTATGTACATCTTTGCCACTTCCAGGGCTTTTTGCTTATCGCCGTCATGGACGCTGACAAATACCGTGCCGCTCCTTGGAAGTTCATAGCCCGCCGCTGCCTGGGCCTTGGCGAAGGCTATGCCAAAGTTTTCGCCGATTCCCATTACCTCTCCGGTCGATTTCATCTCCGGGCCGAGCAGGGTATCGACGTTGGGAAAGCGTGAGAACGGAAAAACCGCCTCTTTTACTGAAATATGTTTGGGCTCGATTTCCTTCTCGAAGCCGAGTTCCACGAGGCTCTTGCCGAGCATTACCTTGGTGGCGAGCTTCGCAAGCGGGCGTCCGATTGCCTTGCTCACGAACGGAACGGTCCTTGACGCCCTCGGGTTTACTTCCAGAATGAAAATCTCGCCGCCCTGGATTGCGTACTGGATATTCATCAGCCCTACCACCCCGAGTTCGGCGGAAAGAAGCTTGGTCTGCCTTTTTACCTCTTCCTGGATTTCCTTCGAGACGCTGATCGGCGGCAATACGCAAGCGGAATCGCCGGAGTGAATCCCGGCTTCTTCGATGTGCTCCATGATGCCGCCAATTACCGTTATCCTGCCGTCGCTTATCGCATCCACGTCCAGTTCTATGGCGTCTTCGAGGAATTTGTCTATGAGTATCGGATGGCCCGGAGAGACGTGCACGGCCGAACCCATGAAGTGTATCAGCCGCTCACGGTCATAGACTATTTCCATGGCGCGCCCGCCCAGAACGTATGACGGACGGACCACGACGGGGTAGCCGATTCGCTCGGCGGCCTCGATTGCCTCCTCGATGGTAAACGCCGTTGAATTATCGGGTTGCCTCAGGCCGAGCTTATTGAGGAGTTGCTGGAAACGTTTCCTGTCCTCGGCCCGGTCTATTGCATCCGGTGAGGTGCCAAGTATTTTTACACCCGCCTTTTCGAGCGGCACGGCCAGGTTCAGGGGCGTCTGACCTCCGAACTGGACGATTATGCCCTTGGGCTTTTCGGTATCGAGTATGTGGAGCACGTCTTCGCGTGTCAGGGGTTCGAAATAGAGCTTGTCTGATGTGTCGTAGTCGGTAGATACGGTCTCCGGGTTCGAGTTTATCATGATCGATTCGTGCTTTTCCTCCCTGAGCGAAAAGGAGGCGTGTACGCAGCAGTAATCGAACTCGATGCCCTGGCCTATCCTGTTCGGGCCCCCGCCAAGAATCGCCACTTTCGGCAAATCGGTGGGCCTTGCTTCATCCTCGGTTTCGTAGGTCGAGTAGTAGTAAGGGGTATAAGCTTCGAACTCGGCGGCACAGGTGTCAACCAGCTTGTAAACGGGTTTGATTCCATTCGAGAGGCGCTTTTGGCGAACGGTTTCCTCGTCGGTACCGGTCAAACTTGCAAGACGCCGGTCCGAAAAACCATACGATTTAGCCACTCTGAGCCGATCCGGGTTATCAAGGAAGCCATTCCCGCGCGCCGCTTCGACAATGGCCGACTCCATATCGATAATCTCTCGGATATGGTGCAAAAACCATGGATCGATGTAAGTGATGTCGTGTATCTCTTCTATGGAGACGCCTAGCTTCATGGCCTCGCCTATCTGGAAGAGGCGCATGGAATTGGGGCGGCGGATTTTTTGCTTTAGCTGCTCGACATATTCCGCATCGGCCCCCGTGGGCGGGTCGCAAAAGCCCCAGCATCCGATCTCGAGCGAACGGATCGCCTTGTGTAGTGATTCCTTGAAGGTGCGGCCGATGGCCATCGTTTCGCCAACCGACTTCATCGAAGTCGATAATATGTCCTCGGTGCGAGGGAATTTTTCGAAGGTGAACCGGGGCACCTTGGTCACGCAGTAATCGATGGTAGGCTCAAAGGATGCCTTGGTCTCGCGTGTGATATCGTTTGATATTTCATCGAGCGAATAGCCGACGGCGAGCTTCGCGGCGATCTTTGCAATAGGGAACCCGGTCGCCTTGGACGCCAGGGCCGATGAGCGCGAAACACGCGGGTTCATCTCGATGACAACCATGTCGCCGTTTTTCGGGTTGATCGCGAACTGCACGTTCGAGCCGCCTGTTTCGACCCCGATCTCCCGAAGAATTGCAATGGATGCGTCGCGCATCGTCTGGTATTCGCGGTCAGTCAGGGTTTGGGCGGGCGCCACCGTTATCGAATCCCCGGTATGGACCCCCATTGCGTCCATATTCTCGATCGAGCAGATGATAACGACGTTATCCATGAAGTCGCGCATCACCTCGAGTTCGAATTCCTTCCAGCCAAGGACGGATTCTTCCAGCATCACCGAGTTGATGAAACTTGCATCTATTCCGCGCTGCGTCTGGTCCAGAAGCTCTTCGCGGTTGTAGGCAACCCCGCCTCCCGTGCCGCCCAAGGTAAAAGAAGGGCGAACGATTACCGGGTAGCCCATTTTCTGGGCAAATTTTTCGGCTTCCGCAAGATCGGTTACGATAACGCTCTCGGGCACCCGCAGCCCGATGTTTGCCATTGCGTCACGGAAAAGCTCGCGGTCCTCCGCTTTCCTGATTACCTCGGCAGTCGCTCCGATCATCTCGACGCCGTATTCTTCCAGCACTCCGCTCTCTGCCACCTTTACAGCAACGTTTAGCGCCGTCTGGCCCCCCAGGGTAGGGAGCAGGGCATCAGGGCGTTCGCGCCTTATTATCTTTGCAACCGCTTCCGGCGTTATCGGTTCGATGTAGGTGCTCTGCGCCGTTTCCGGGTCGGTCATGATCGTCGCCGGGTTGCTGTTGACCAGGACTACCTCGAACCCCTCTTCGCGAAGCGCCTTGCACGCCTGGGTCCCCGAGTAGTCGAACTCGCAGGCCTGGCTGATTATTATCGGTCCCGAGCCGATAATCAGGATCTTCTTTATATCTGTGCGTTTGGGCATGAACTCGTTTCCCCTGAATTCACAGTCTGATGAAAGCGGCTATTTCGAGCGCGCGGGAGAGGTGGAGCATCGGTCCATGAGCTGTTTGAACCGGCCGAAAAGGTAAGAGGCGTCATGCGGTCCGGGAGAAGCCTCCGGATGATACTGGACGCAGAAAGCCGGCACTTTCAAATGCTCCATTCCTTCGAGCGTATTATCGTTGAGGTTGAAGTGCGTGAGGCGCACGGGAAGGCGCGAAACGGATTCGGGATCGACGCAGAAGCCGTGGTTCTGTGAGGTTATTTCTATCTTTCCGGTGGTAAGGTCCTTAACCGGCTGATTGGCCCCGCGGTGTCCGAACTTGAGTTTGAAGGTGGTCCCGCCCATGGCGAGGCCCATCATCTGGTGCCCGAGGCAAATGCCGAAAATGGGCTTTTTACCGAAAAGAGCGCGAACCGTTTCAATGACGTAATGAACAGCGGACGGATCACCCGGGCCGTTGGATAGAAAAATGCCGTCGGGGTCGCAGGCAAGAATCCGCTCGGCGGTTGTATGCGCCGGAAAGACCATCACCTGGCACCCAGCCTTCTCCAATTCCCGCAAAATATTGTATTTGATCCCGCAATCAAGGGCCGCGACCTTGTAGCCGGCGGCGCCGGGCATCCACTCGGGCGCCTCTAATTCGATCCTCCTGCCTTCAGCCCAACGGTAAGGCTTCTTACAGCTAACGTGCCTGACCAGGTCGATTCCTTCAAGGCCAGGATACGCCTGGACCTGGTCCATCAATTCGCCAACGTCATGGGTATCCGTTGCTATGATTCCGCGCATGGCGCCCACCACTCGCAAGTGGCGGGTAAGGGCGCGCGTGTCTATGCCTTCAATTCCTATTTTGCCGTATTCATTTAAAAAATCGGCAAGCGAGCGGTCGCTTCGCCAATTGCTGTGGAAAGGCTGATATTCTTTTACGATGAAACCCTCTACCTGCACCGCCGCCGATTCCATGTCCTCGGGATTGATCCCGTAGGTGCCCGTCAGCGGGTAGGTCATGGCCACTATCTGTCCCTTGTAGGACGGGTCGGTCAGGACCTCCTGGTACCCGGTCATGGAAGTGTTGAATACGACTTCACCCAGCGCGCGGCCCCGGCCGGCAAATGTAAAACCTTTAAAAACCGTGCCGTCCTCGAGCAGCAGGATGGCCTTGGGTCGGTCCCAGGGGAGGATCATAAAAAGTCCTTGCAGTTTCGGCTGAGATTTTTCGGCATCTCAATTAATGTGGGGCGTGCTTTCAAGCCTGCCCGAAGAACTCAGTGGGGCAGGCTTTCCAGCCTGCCGGACAACAGCGGTTCTAAACATTCAATTGTAACGGGTCAGGGATTTATTGGAAACCTTAATCGACTCAGGCGCACTCTTCCCTTGCAACCATTTCCCGCACCTTTTCCAGGTCTTCGGACGTATCCACCGAATGCGAATCGGCCGGAGAGAGTGCGACGGCAATGGGAAAGCCGTTCTCGATCGCCCGCAGCTGTTCGAGTTTCTCGATGGATTCCAGTTCTCCGGGAGGCAGGCTTGTAAACCGCCTAAGAAAACCGCGCCTGTACGCATAGAATCCAAGGTGCTTGAGAAAAGTGCGTTTTTCGTTTCCAGCGTCCCGAAAAAATGGGATGGGAGACCGTGAAAAGTATAGCGCCTTGCCCCTCCCGTCGGTTACCACTTTCACGCAGTTGGGGTCCAGGTATTGCTCATGGTTCGAACTCGGATAAGCCAGGGTTGCCATCTCCAAACCCGAAGATGTTGCCTCGCGCACCAGCACATCGACCATCGCGGGGTCAAAGAGCGGTTCATCCCCCTGGACGTTTACGACGAGGTCCTCGTCGGAAAGTCCCAGCAGGTCTGACGCCTCGTCAAGCCTGTCCGTTCCGCTGGCGTGGTCGGGCCGGGTTAGAACGCAACTGCCCCCGAATGATTCCACCGCCTGACAGATCCGCCTATCGTCCGTGGCCACCACCACCTTCCGCACAAGCCCGCAGCCCACGGCACGCTCGTAAACGAGCTGGATCATGGGCTTTCCGCCAATCTGCGCAAGAGGTTTGCCCGGCAGCCGTGTCGAAGCGTAACGCGCTGGGATTATGACGGTTGTGCTCATATCTTGTATGCCATGCACGAGTTCACCTTGCCCATGCGACCCAAGGGTCGCAAGGAATCCAGGATACGATAGACCTTGGTCCATCGTTAATTTTTGGAGGTGAATTTGTATTTTGGCGTTTGCTGCTTCCCGGCCTTTTTGACGGGTGTAATACTATGCTAAACTTGTACCGGCATGCAATAGTGACTTTAGACAAATCAAACAAACGAGCGGCTTTCATGACCGAAATCGAACACGTGCGGCGATGTTCACAATACCTCGACATTATTCTGCGAAATAATCCCGAATACGCCTCCTGGCTTTTCGGCGAGTGGCAGATCAAGAAGAAATATCCCCTGATGGGGCTATATTCCGATTTGCAGCAATCAGCCGGTTTGGCGACCTCTTTTAACGACCTGCTATCAATTTTCCGGCGCTTCAAACAGCGCCACTTCCTCAGGATCGGGGCAAGGGACCTGCTCGGTATGGCCGACTTGGCCGAAACCACCGGGCAGCTAAGCGACCTTGCATCCGTGGCCTTGCAAATCGGGCTAAACACACTTTCCTCGCATCCCGACTGGCTTCCATTTGGTGAAGGCGCCAGGGATTGGGAAAAGATGAAAGACGAGCTTTTCCTGGTGGTTCTGGGGCTTGGGAAACTTGGGGGACATGAACTCAACTATGTATCCGACATCGACCTTATTTTTCTCCAGACAAACCTTGAAGACGAGGACCTCGGCCGCGGCAGGATTCTGGTCAGCCGGATCGCCCATTGTCTTTCCAGGTTGATCTCGGACAGGTTCGAGGGAGACCGCGTATTCCAGATCGATTTTCGCCTGCGTCCGCAGGGAAAGGACGGAATTCTGGTACCCTCGATGGGCGCGGCCATCGAGCACTACCAGCTCCACGGGGTTGCCTGGGAGCGGCAGATGCTTCTCAAGTGCAGGCCGGTGGCAGGAGACCGCTCGGCCGGAAACGTGTTCCTGCGGGAGGTGAGGCCCTTTGTTTTCCGAAGATTTCTCGATTTCCAGGCCATTAGCGAGCTAATGGCCATGCGCAACAAGATCCTGGCAGAGGCGGTTCGCTTCGTGCCGGACTCAAAGCAATTCGACGTCAAGCTTGGCATAGGCGGGATAAGGGAAATAGAGTTTCTCGCCCAGTCCATGCAGCTAATCTATGGAGGCCGGCACCCGGAACTCGATGAGCCTAACACCCTGCGCTGCCTGGAGCGGCTCGAAGCTCTGGGACTTTTCCCGGAGCAGACGGTTCGGGAGTTGAAAGAGTCCTACATCTTCCTGCGGAACGTCGAGCACTACATTCAGCTCGATCAGAACCGCCAGACCCAGAAGCTTCCGCAATCCGAGGATGCCAGGCAGCGGTTGGTCCTGGCAATGGGTTTTGGAGACGATGAGAAGGCATTTCTAAGGGCACTTGAAGAGCACTGCCTGCTCACCCATGGACATTTCAAGGAACTTTTCCAGGAAACCTCGGCGGAAGATTTGGAGAGCGGACACACGGCAGGCGAGAGCGCGCCCGGAAAGGCCGCCGAATTCTTTCCGAAGGGGGCGTTGTCGAGGCTTCGTCAGACCCTGAAAGCCCTTCCCGGTCCCGTTTGCAAAGAGATTTTGGGCGCGCCGGAAGCCCTGGCCGAGTCCGCGGAGCCGGAATTTCGTAAAAAGATGCTCCTGAGGCTGGATAACTACTTCTCCAGCGTGGTCCGAAGACCTGGCCTCATGAAGGTGTTCGGGTCGGTAAAGCCCTGGGTCGCGCCGCTTTGCCGCGCTGTTGCGTCCAGCGAGCATTGCTTTAGCCTTCTTGCGCACAATCCGGGACTCGTCGAGGGGATCGCAGTGGGGCAAGGAGGCTTTTCGACGGCAGGCGAATGGGAGCCGGTCGCATCCCGCCTCATGGAAAGGGCGCATGACTACGAGCAAAAACTGGAATGGAGCAGGCGCCTAAAAAATGAACGCATGCTCCAACTCATCCTGGCGGACCTTGGAGGCGAAATTAATTTTACCGCACTCGAAGCCGAGTTGACGATCCTTGCCGATTTCGTAATCAAAAATACACTCGAAGCGGTGCGCCTCAACCTCGGCCTCGGGCCGGATCTGCCGGTTTCAATCATCGGGATGGGCAAGCTGGGCAGCGAAGAAATGAGCTACCTCTCGGACCTCGATCTGGTATTCGTCTATGAACCCGAAGCCGGAACGGACGAAGAGCAGATCCCGGCTCACCTGGTAAGGCTGATACAGCGCTTCATGAACATGCTCAACACTCCTCTCCAGGACGGCCCCGGCTATGCCGTCGATGCCCGCCTGCGCCCCACCGGAAATTACGGGCCACTGGTAGTTACTAAAAAATCGTGGCTCGACTACTACACAAAGCAGGCAGACATCTGGGAGATCCAGGCCCTCTTGCGCGCGAGGCGGATAGCCGGAGACCAATCACTGGGCCGCTGGGTTGAGGAAAAGGGGGAGCAGATCTGCTATTCGCCCAGGAGCGAAGACGAGGTCTGGCCCCGGATTTGCCACCTGCGGGAAAGGATGGAAAAGGAGAGGGGCCAGGAGAGCGCCGGGGAGATCGACCTGAAGCTGGGGCTGGGAGGACTCGCGGATATTGAATTCCTGGTCCAGGGAAACCTGCTCGTCGCCGGCCGCCTGCACCGTACGTCGACATCCCGCTCGGTGAGGCGCGCGGTTTCGGAATTTCTCAAAAACATTCCGCAAATCAAGGGAAAGGAGTCGCAAATTGAGGCCGCATTCGCCGCGATGCGAGCTTTGGACCACCGGCTGCGTCTTCACAGCAATACAGCCTCCGGAAAGATCGAGCCTTCCCAGTTCGAGGCCATGAAATCTTTCGGCTTATGGCCGCCCGGTCAAGAGCACCGATCAGTTGAGACCTGGCAGGACCTGCTGCGACTGAGGCGGGAGGTGCGAGGGATTTTCAGGGAGTTTTGCGGGAATTAGCTGGCTCACGGTAGCGATAAATTTTTAAAGTGAATATTTGTAGTTCCAGGAGAATTTCCATGAAACTCAACATCGAAATTGATGACGAACTGGTGCGAGAAGGGCTTAGAGTATCAGGCGCCAAAACAGAGAAGGAACTCATTCACCTTGCTTTAAAAGAATTGGTTGAGAACAGGCGTCCGCTTAACCTGCTGGATCTTGAAGGCAGAATCGAGTTTGACGAAGGCTATGGTTACAAGGACCTGAGACGCGGGTCATGACCCCTGTGGAAGTGTCCGGGTAAAAATCTTCGCTCCTTCCGACAACCCCCCGTCCAGCCCCAGCGCGAAGCCGTTTTCGTCCTCAACGCCGATTTTGCCCTCAACCGCAGCCGTGTATAGGGCTTGGTCGAAGGCGATCAGGGCGTGCTTTACCTTCATGCCGCGGTAGATTTGGACCTTGTTGCCGTTTACGAATACCTCCATCCTATTTTCCAGAAGGTCCTTCCTGCTTTTTGAAGGCTATCCTGCCCTGGGTGGTGGTTTCTATGGGCGAGTGTTTTTTAATGTAGTCGGAAACGGCATCCCGAAGGTCCGGGCCGATCACGGCGTTGTGGCCGTGGGTGAAGTCGGTGAATCGGTCTCCGCCGGCTGACAGGAAGTCGTTGGTGGTCACGCGATAGATAGCGGCCGGATCGAACGGCTTTCCGTCAATGTTTATCGCGACAACCTTCGAACCTTCAGGTCCGGCGGGATCATACTCAACGTTCAACCCGGAAACCTGTAGTAATTTTTCAGTATCAATCCCGTGTTCGAGGAGGTTTTTGACCTGCTCCCCGGTAAGATCCATCGAAACCAGTACATTGTCGAAGGGCAGGACTGTGTAGATCGCCTCAAGGGTAATGGGGCCCTGGAGTAGATCTCCCCGGATGCCGCCGCCGTTTTGAAAGGCAAGTTGCGCTCCGGTGGCCTCGCGCATTGCATCGGCTATGAGATCGCCAATATTGGATTCCCCACGCGCCTGCCTGACCATGTCCACGGAGGCATTGCCCGCCACTCTGGAAAATTCGCCCCTCACCTTTGATTCGTACTTTTCGGCGATCTCTGCGGCCTCGGGGTCGGATTTTGCTTTTGGGCCGGCGCTGACGAGCTTGAGCTCATTCTTGTGGGTGTAGTTCAAAATCTTCTTGCCGGCTGGATCGAAATACAGGTCGAGCACGCCGAGATACTCCCCGTAGCAGCCTGCCTGGAGGATTATTGTGCCGGACTCGATTACCGGGTTGTGTACCGCGGTGTGGCTGTGGCCGCCGACGATAACGTCAATTCCTGGAACCGCCGATGCAAGTTTCCGGTCATCGTCGAGCCCCAGATGCGAGAGCACGACAACGAGAGCCGCTCCCTTTGCGCGAAGCTCCGCTATCAGCGGGGGGAGTATGGATTCCGGGTTCGCAATCGCAAGACCCGCGAGGTTTCCGGGCTTGGTGGTGTATTGGGCTTCAGGAGTGGTTAGCCCGATGATGCCAATTGGGATGTTTTTCCTCTTTAGGAGTATCCATGGCTTGACAGTGTCGAAGTATTTTCCGTCCGTGGCGGTTAAGTTCGCCGAAAGCACCGGAAAACCAGATGAAGCGATAATTTCTCGCAAAACGCCCTGTCCCCAGTCGAATTCATGGTTCCCAAGCGCCATGGCGTCGAATTTGAGGTAATTCATTATCTCGATGACCGAGCGGCCGTGAAAAAGGTTTGATTCAGGGGTCCCCTGAAACATGTCGCCGGCCGAAAGCAGCAGGGCCCCGCCGGGATTTGCCGCCCGCTCCAGTTTTATCATTTGCGAAAAAAAGGCTGCGCCGCTCACCGGCCGGTCGCCAGAGCTTTTGTTTACGAAGGGAGCAATGTGGCCGTGTGTATCATTTAGGTGAAGGATGGTAATTTTTACGCCGGTTTGGCCCGCTGGGGCCGCAAATGCCGGGCAGAACAGGAGCAGGACCAGGAGAAGACCCAAGCATGACCATAAGGGTGAATATCGTCCAAAGCATTTCAATTTTGCTGTCGCTGACATATTCCTCCCTTTCGAAGATGATAATGTAAGCAGGTTAAGGGGAGCCCAGGAGCACGGTCGGGACGGCCTGTTGCCCAAATAAGATATTTCGAAAATGTCGAGTTATCGTCGAATGACGCCTCGCGGTTGCAATCAGTGGGTAGCCAGGATATGAATCCGGGCCACCCCTTCTACCCTCATACCCTCGCTAACATATAGATTGGCGGAACTTTCCATTTGGGCAACAGCCCCAGGAGACCGTGCCCCAACGAGGTGCCCCAACGTGAGGCTATCTTTAGTCCCGGATATCGGTAATCACAGATATCGGTAATCACAGATAACGCGAAAACCAGTCAAGGCTGAGCTTGATGGCGGACTGCCGAAGGGAGTCATCCATGAATCGATGGTCGGCGTTGCGCATCACGACCAGTTCCTTGGGGTCTTTGATTCGGCGGTAGATCTCGATTGAGGCTTTCCAGGGAACAACTTCGTCCTGGCGTCCGTGGACCAGGAGCACCCGTTTGGCCGCTCCGATATGATTGAGGCTTTTAGGCTCTCCAAGGCGAAGGCCGCCGGGGAAAAGCCGGGCAAGCTCGTCCATGCCCGCTTCAGCGCGGTCGAGCCTGGAAAGGTCAAAGGGCGCTGCCCAGGAAACGACCGCGCCTGTCGACTCAGGGTTTTCCTCGGCGGCAAGAACGGAGAGGAACCCGCCAAGGCTCGATCCGAGCAGGCCGACCCGCCCATCCGACCAGGGCTGGGTGCGTGCAAACGCCATGGCATATTCCAGGTCCCTCTTTCTTGCGCCAATGAGGCTGTCCTGTCTCTGAGCGCTTTGGCCGCATCCTGAAAAATCGAATCTCAGGACGCAAAAACCAGCGTCGCTCATCTGTTTGCCGATTTCGAGATACTTGGGGCTGTCTTTGTAGCTGAGAAGCCCATGGCAGCATATGATCACGGGGGCGGGGGTATTGGGGGGCAGGTGCACGGCAGCAGCGAGGCTGATTCCGCCGGCTTCGATCCGAAGTTGATGCCCGTTTGCCATTAGCGCTCCTCGATCGGCTACTTAGCCGCTACTGTCGGCCGGGTTTGCTCCGCCTCGCCCTCGGGGGACAGGGCAGTCTCTTTGGGCGAAGTGCGGGATAATCTCCGCAGCCACTGGACGAAAGATTCCATGTAGATGTAGACAACCGGGGTTATGTACAGGGTAAGAATCTGCGAGAG
Source organism: Desulfarculales bacterium UBA696 (assembly GCA_002298995.1). GTDB lineage: Bacteria > Desulfobacterota > Syntrophobacteria > Syntrophobacterales > Syntrophobacteraceae > SbD1. Next base: position 156,129 of record DBMO01000002.1, on the reverse strand, counting down.
CACAAGGCCCCCGACAACGGCGAGGCCCAGAGGCCGGCGCGCCTCGGCGCCCGCCCCGATACCGAGCGCAATCGGCAGCGTCCCCATGAGCGCGGCCATTGTTGTCATCATTATAGGCCGGAACCGCAGGAGGCACCCTTCGAAAATGGCTTCCGAGGGGGACTTCCCCTCGGACCTCTGCGCTCCGAGAGCGAAGTCGATCATCATGATTGCGTTCTTCTTGACGATTCCGACCAGCATGATAATCCCGACGAATGCGTAGATGCTAAGGTCAACCCGGAAAATCAGCAGCGTGAGAAGCGCTCCCACGCCGGCCGAGGGCAAACCGGAGAGTATGGTCAGCGGGTGGATGAAACTCTCGTAGAGGATTCCAAGCACCATGTAGATGACCAGAACTGCCAGCACGAGCAGCACCCACAGCCCCTTCATGGAGGACTGGAACTGCTGTGCGGTACCCTGGAAGTTGGCCGAAAGGGTCGATGGCAGCCGCATCTCGCCCGTTACCTTCTGTATTTGCGATACCGCATCGCCAAGCGCTACGCCAGGAGTGAGGTTAAAAGAGATGGTAACCGAGGCGAACTGGCCGGTGTGGTTTACGGTTAGCGGGCCTACTCGCTGTGTCAGGGTCGCAATGCTGTCACAGGGCACCAGTTTGCCGCCGGCCGAGCGGATGTAGAGAGATGAAAGAGAAGATGGTGCGGTCTGAAAGTCACGTTCGACCTCCATGATGACCTGGTACTGATTAGTCGGGGTATAGATGGTTGAAACCTGGCGGGAACCGTAGGCGCTGTAGAGCGCGTTCTCCACCTGTTCGGCCGAGATGCCGAGGGCGTTCGCCTTGTCGCGGTCGATGTTAACCATCACCTCGGGATTTGAGATCTTGAGGTCTGTCGTAACGTCCTGCAACTTATCCAGGGCTTTCAGTTTTGATTCGAGAATCGGGGCGTACTGGTAGAGGTCCTTAACGTCCGTGCCCTGGAGCGTGTATTGGTATTGTCCCTTAGAGACCCGGCCGCCTATCTGAATCACGGGCGGATTTTGCATTACAACGGTGAGACCCGGTATTTCGGCAACCTTCTGCCGAAGCCGCTGAATGACCTCGACCACGCCTTCTCGATCTTTAGGGTTTTTCAGATGAATGAACATGCGCCCGGTGTTGCCGGTCGGGCTCATTCCGGTTGCGCCCGCCGCGGCCATGAAGCCCTCGATCGCGGGGTCGTCGCGCACTACCTCGATTGCCGCCTTCTGGCGCTGCACCATGGCATCAAACGATATGCCCTGGGCGGCTTCCGTAGCCGCCGATATCTGGCTGGTGTCCTGCCCCGGTATGAAATCTTTGGGGACGATATAGAAGAGGAATACGGTGACAAGAATAAGGATTAGCGACAGGGCAAAAACAAAGCGGTGATGCTTTAGCGCCCGGCGAAGTGTCCACTCATAGAAGCGCAGCATACCTTGGAAAGCGCGCTCGGAGATATTGAAAATCCTCCCGGCACGGCCGTTTCTGTTATGTCCGTTACTTACGAGAAACCGGCTGCAAAGCATTGGCGAGAGCGTCAGCGAAACGAAGCCTGAAACCAGGATTGCCACACCTATCGTTACAGCGAATTCCCTGAATAGCCTTCCGAGAATTCCGCCCATGAAAAGAAGCGGAATAAAAACGGCTGCAAGCGACAGGGTCATTGAAATGATTGTGAAGCCGATTTCCCGTGATCCGTCCAGAGCGGCCTGAAGCCTGCTCTTTCCCATTTCCATGTGCCGGAAAATGTTTTCGAGCATGACTATGGCGTCATCAACGACGAATCCGACGCACAGTGTAAGGGCCATAAGCGAGAGATTATCGAGGCTGAAGCCCAGCGGCTGCATTACCGCAAAGGTCCCGATTATCGACATCGGAAGGGCCAGGCTGGGGATGATCGTCGCGGAAACGTTTCGCAGGAACAGGAAAATCACCAGGACGACCAGGGCGATGCTGAGATAGAGGGTAAACTTCACGTCCTGTATGGAGTCGCGGATGGTCTCCGAGCGGTCATATAGAATATCGAGATTAATTGATTCGGGCATCTGAGCGCGAAAATAGGGGAGAAGCTGCTTCATCGATTCGACAACTTCGACCGTATTCGTGCCGGGCTGGCGCTGAACGGCGAGGGTTATAGCTCGGGTGCTCCGCTCATGCGTGCTGTACCAGGCGGCAATTTTGTCGTTTTCAACGCTGTCGACCACGCTCCCGAGGTCCTGTAGCCTGACAGGCGAGCCGTTCCTGTAGGCAACGATCTGGCCGCGGTAAGCGGCGGCCTTGGTGAGCTGCCCGGAAGCCTGGATTGTGAAAGCCCTGTTGCTGCCGTACAACGTCCCTGTCGGCAGATTGACATTGGCTTTCGAGACGGCGGCCTCGACTTCATCTATTCCAATCCCCATCGAGCGTAGCGAATCGGGGTTTACCCGAACGCGGACGGCGAATTTTTGCGATCCGAATACCTGGACCTGCGCCACCCCGCTTATCATCGAGATACGCTGCGCCAAAAGAGTCTGGGCGTATTCATCCACGGTGGAGAGGGGAAGAATAGGCGAGCTGAGGGCAAGGTAGAGAACGGGCTGGTCGGCCGGATTAACCTTGCGGAAATAGGGAGGTGTGGGCATATCGGCCGGGAGCAAACGCTGTGACTTCGATATTGCCGTCTGAATATCCTGGGCGGCGCCGTCAATGTTGCGCTCCAGATTGAACTGGAGCGTTATCCTCGTAACTCCCTGCGCGCTGTAGGAAGTCATCGAGTCCAGGCCCGCGATAGTCGAAAACTCTCTTTCGAGGGGCGTCGCAATGGATGCGGCCATCGTTTCGGGACTCGATCCGGGCAGGTTCGCGGTTACTTCGATCGTGGGATAGTCCACGTTAGGAAGTTCACTGACCGGAAGTTCCCGATATCCGATAAAGCCGAACAGGAGAATTGCCATCATGACAAGGGTTGTCATGACGGGCCTTTTTATGAAAAGTTCCGGAAGATTCATTCAAAATACCAGTCGCGCGGGATCACTCGGTTTGACTGCCCTTCTCCACCACCTTTATCCTGGAGCCGTCCGCGAGCTGGAACTGGCCGTCGGTTACGATGGTCTCGCCGGGGGTTACCCCCTTTTCGATTATTACGTCCGGCCCGATGGTCCTGCCTGGCGACACTACGCGATACTCGACCGTATTATCGGGTTTTACGACAAATATATACTGGGCGTGCTGGCCTGCCTGCACGGCCTCGAACGGGACGAGCACGACCCCTTTCTGCTGCTCCAGGGTGAGGCTCACATTCGTGAACTGTCCGGGCCACAGCGATCTGTCCTTGTTGGAAAATTGTGCCTTGAGCTGAATGGTGCCCGTCGAAAAATCGACTGCATTGTCCACAAAGGTAAGCTCGCCGCTGACAAGCTCATTTTCGGTCCCAGGAACGGAAGCGAAGACTTCCAGTTTCCCTTCCCCCTTATGCTTCTTTATTTCGGGAAGGTTTTGCTCCGGGACGGAAAAGGTGACGAAAATTGGGCTGACCTGGTTGATTGTTACCAGGGGCAGGGCTTCGTCGTTTGCTTTTACGACGTTGCCTGCGTGAACTTTTATCTCGCCCGCGCACCCGTCGACAGGAACGCGGATGTAGCAGTATTTGAGCGAGAGCTTTGCGTTTTCAACCGCGGCCTCACCGGCGCGCACAGTTGCATCGAGCGCGGAAGCATTGGCGGATATGCTGTCGTACTGGTCCTGCGAAACATATCCTTTGCTTACGACCGTGCCGTAGCGTTCGGTCTGTTTTCTTGCGTTTGCAAGCTGTGCGCGATCCCTGGCAAGATTGGCTTCCACCTGCTTCAACTGTGCCTCAAAGGGGCGTGGGTCTATCGTGAAAAGAAGGTCGCCCTTCTTCACATCCTGTCCCTCCCTGAAATGAACCGAGAGAAGCTCTCCCGGGACCTGCGCCTTAACGGTAACAGTCGAGTATGCCTGTACTTTTCCAATTGCCTTAATCTGTAGTGGAACGTCTTTCCGGACCGCCGTGGAAACCGTTACAGGAACTTCCGGCTTGGACTGGGACCGCCCCTTGGCGGATGAATCCTGCGAGCAGGAAGGTGTGAAAAGAATGAAGACAGCCACGACCGCTGAAATAAAAATCCGGATCGGCTCCGGCAAAAGGGGAAATACCTTATCCGACATGAATCCCTCGGGGTTGAACAGTTCGCAAAACATAGCAAAACAGCGCCGCAACGCGAAATAACCGGGCAAAGCGCCATTCCCGCAAGCAGATGGCTAAAACTCATTCAGCCAAACGGTGAGATATTATCCTTTTGGCCGGTTTGCAGCAATCCGAATTGCTGACGGATTGGGATCATTCTCCCCGGCTTTCAAAATCCGAAACAGCTTTCCTGAATTTTTCCGGAACCGGGACCTTTGCCCTTGTTTTCAGATCTACCGTGACCGCGACGATGTGCCCCGTGCAGATCGGGCGATCTTCCGTTTCTTCGAAAACGGCAAATTCAAAGGTGAAGCTGGTATTGCCCATCTTGTTTATGCGAGTATGAACATGCAGGCTGTCGTCGAAAAAAGCCCGTCCCTGGTATTGGCAATCGGTTGCTACGTAAAAGAAATCCAACCCGGCTTCGATAAAGTCATTATAGGAATACCCGACAGCTTTCAAATACTCGATGAGCCCAACGTCGAAGTACGTGAAATAATTACCGAAAAACACATGCCCCTGCATGTCCGTTTCCACGTACCGAACCTGCACGGGATAAAAAAACCTGGGCCGGTCGTTCATTGCTCCCCCTGTATCTCTCAATTCCTAAATCATTTACTGCATTTCTTCGAGTGCTTTTTTGGCTTCCGCCGCGCCGCTGAAATCGGGCTGTATATTTAGCGCCCGGTTCAGCGCTTTCTTCGCCTCATCCGAGTTGCCGAGCCGGTAGTGGGTCATTCCAAGATGGAACTGCACCTCGGCGTTGTCGGGAACTTTGGCCGCGCTTTCCTCGATGAGGTTGAGCGCGGATTGAAAGTTTCCTTGCCTGTAGAGGACCCATCCCAGGGTATCGGCGACATTGGGGTCTTCGGGGGCGCCCTTGCGGGCCGTATGGGCAAGGCGGGTGGCTTTTTCGATATCACCCAACACCTCACTGTAAAGATATGCGAGGTTATTGGCGGCCGGGGCAAAGTCGGGTCTTACCGCAAGCAGCGCCTCGTAAGCGTCGCGGGCTTTGGAGAAGTCATCGATTTGCTGGTAAAAGGTACCGGCAAGCATCAGAACCGATACATTCGCGGAGTGGTTGGAGATAGCCTCCTGGATTCTTGCCGCTGCTTTATCGAATTGCTTTGAGACGATATATACCTGGACCAACTCAATCATGTCTTGCACCGAGCCTGGGTCGTTATCAAGCGCCTTTAGGTAGGCGTTTTCCGCCTGATCGGATTCGTTTCGAGCGGAGTGCACCCTGCCCAAAAGCTGATACAGGCCTGCCAGCTGTTTATTGCCTTCCTGCTGCCGGTTCGCTGCCGATCTTGATGGGGAAACTTCGATCTGTTTCAAGACCCTTTCCAGGGCCAGGTCTTTTTTCCCGTCGGAAACGTCGATAGAGACCAGTTGGGCCAAGGGTTCAATGGAATCCGGGGAGGCTTTGAGCACCTCCTCGAAACAGCCTGTCGCTTCGCCCTTTTTCCCCTGCACCCGGTCAGAGAGGCAAAGCAGATACTTGCCCCGCAGATCGCCGGGATTTGCCTGGGAGTATTTTAGCAGGAAAGGCTCAGCTTTCGCCGGAGAGTTCCCTCCCAGGTATGCGGTTCCCAGGAGCAGGTTGAGGGAAGGCTCCTTCAATCCTTTTCCCATCAGGAATTCGAGGTTTTCTATTGCGGCCTGGAAAGCCCCGGAAGTGACCTCAATTTCGGCCAGCCTTATTCTGGGTTCGAGAAAGCCGGGCTGAAGCCTGATGGCCTCGTTGAAAGATTTTTCAGCTCCGGCCATATCGCCGGACTGGATTTGGGCCAGACCGGCAAGATAGAGGGCATTCACTGCAAGGGGATTTAGCTTCAATGCTTCGCTAAAATCAAGGAGGGCTTCAGCCGCCTTGTTTTCGGCAAGATTTGTCTGCCCCCTCAAAATAAAGGCATCCGCATGAGCGGGATTCTTTTTCAAAACGGCTTCAACCAGTATTTGCGCTTCCGCGAAATTCCGCTCCTCAAATGAGATCCTTGCCAGCGCGAAAGATGCCGGGAAAAAGTCGGGCGAATTGGCAAGGAGGTCCGAAAGGATCTTCCTGGCCTCATCGGTCCTCTTCTGACCGTAATAGAACTCGGCCAGCATGATCTGTGCCCCGGATGGCGATGGCGCCTTCCCGGCAGCATTCAAGAATTCTTTCTCGGCCCCTGCTGTATCGTTCTTCCTGAGCAGCAACTGGGCCATGAGCAGGTGTGCCTGAGCGGATTCCGGTTCTCCCATCAGCATGCGCTTCAGGACCTCTTCGGCCTTGTTGATGCTGTTATCCTTGAAGTAGAGCGAGGCCAGGGCGAGATTGAACCGGGAATCGCTACCGTACTGGAACTGAAGCGGCTCAAGGCGCTTTATTGCAGACTTTGCCTCCTCGCCAGTCCTCGCCGACTCAGACAGGAGGAAAATGGCGTCCAGGTTTCCGCGGTCCCTGTCGAGCAATTTATTCAGCAATTCGGTGGCGGCATCGTTGAAGCCCATCCTTACGTTTACTTCCGCCAGGCGCAGCGCGGCATCAATCATCTGCGGGTCCTGATCCAGCGCTTTTTCTAAAAAGGTCCTTGCGGCTGCGAGGTCCCATTTGCCCATTGCGGTCAAACCCATCAGGAAGTTGGGAATCGGAAGGTCAGGGCGTGCACTCGTGATTTCCTGGAGGATCTTTTCCGCTTCAGCCGGCTCCTTTCGGGAAAGAAGGACCTGGGCTTGCAGCGTCTTGGCGTCGAGGTCCGCCGGGGCTTTCCGAAGAATTTTATCGACTGTTTTCGAGCATCCCTCCAGGTTGCCTTCCCGAAGATCTATTCGGGCCAATCTGTACATGGCGGGGAGGAAATCGGGTGACCTCTGGAGCGCGTCTTCCAGAACTTGTCTGGCCTGCGCCGGCCTGCCCATGTAGATATAAAAATCGGCAAGCCTGACATGCACCAAGGAGACTTCGGGCACCAGGTCGGCTGCTGCCTTGTATTCCTGTTCGGCCTGCCGGAAATCCTTCCTGATCGCGGCAAGGTCGCCAAGGCCCATGTGGGCTTCCATCAAATTCGATTCGCCTGTCAGGGCATCGTAGAAGGAACTCTCGGCTTTAGCGAAATCGCCTTTTTTCAGGTACGACTGGCCCAGGGCCACCGACTGCTTAGGATTTCCGGCAGGTGGGCCGGCAGCGGTAAGGCGCGTGATCGCATCGTTGACCTCCTCCTGAGTTCTGGCGGAATCCGACAGTAGAACCAGTGCTTCCAAGTTCCGAGGATCTTTTCCGAGAACGAACTCCAGTTCCTCGCGGCTATCCGCGGTCCTTTCCAACGTAAGCTGCAGCCTGGCTATTCTTAACCTCAAATCTAAATCCCCGGGATCGATGCCCTTTGCATTCAGCATGGAAGTTAGCTGGGCCGTGGGGTCTCCCATTGCCGAATACACCTGCGCAAGCCGTCCGAAAGCATCCTTATCGTTCGCATCCAGCTTGAGTACATTGGCGAACTCGACTGCCGCTTCCTTGTATTGCTTCTGCTCGAAGAGCTTATCTCCAGTTTGAAAATGGCGAGCTTTTTTCACCTGGGGCGATTCGCCGCAAGCGGTCGCAACGAATAAAAGGCACGCAACAAGAATGCGAACTGAAACTTTCATCGACTTTGCTCCGCGTGATGGGAAAACAATCTCCGGCGGGGTTTGCGACTGGAACAATCCTGCTGAAGCTGGGAATTTAGAGCTGCTGGTGATGAGCGCAATCACAGCCCGAGGGCCGGCGCTTCGTAAGCATCCGGCTCGAGCAATTGCACCAGGTATTGGCCGTAGGCATTTTTCATTAAAGGCTCCGCCAGCTTTTTCAACTGATACTTATCAATGTAGCCCATCCGATAGGCAATTTCCTCGATACAAGCAACCTTGAGACCCTGGCGCTTCTCGATCGTTTCGACGAAAGTGCAGGCTTCGAGCAGCGAGTCGTGCGTCCCGGTATCAAGCCAGGCAAACCCGCGCCCCAGTAATTCTACCCTAAGCTCGCTCAACCCGAGATAGGTATTTATTACATCAGCGATTTCGAGCTCCCCTCGTGCCGATGGTTTCAGGCCCGAGGCTATTTCGGTGACACGGTTATCGAAAAAATAAAGGCCCGGAACCGCGTAGCTCGACTTTGGACGGGCCGGTTTTTCCTCTATCCCGAGTACCTTGCCGGTCTTATCGAATTCAACCACCCCGTAGCGTTCCGGGTCCTTAACATAGTAGCCGAAAACAAGCCCGCCCGATTCCAACCTGGCCGACCTGGCGAGGATCTGCTGAAATCCGTGCCCGTAGAAGATATTGTCGCCAAGGATCAGACAAACCTTGTCCCCGCCGATAAATTCCTTGCCGAGAATAAAAGCGTGGGCCAGACCCGCCGGATACTCCTGCTCCATGTACGAAAACCGCACTCCCCATTGGCTGCCGTCTTCCAGCAGGACCTTGAACTTTGGAAGATCGTGGGGGGTCGAGATTATGAGGATATCCTTTATCCCGGCCAGGAGCAGGACCGAAAGGGGATAATAGATCATCGGCTTGTCATAGATTGGCAGAAGTTGTTTGCTGATGGCCTTGGTTATTGGATAGAGGCGGGTGCCGGAGCCTCCCGCAAGTATGATCCCCTTCCACTTTTGCCCGTTTTCCATGCAACCATCCCCTGCAACGGCTGAATACATGCGTTCCCCCCCCCTTTTTTGGAATTTCCTATTTATATCGGAAAGGGGCGGGAAGACAATGACTATTCAAGATTGAGGAATTCGGGGATTTAGGGATTTAGAAATTCAGGGATTGTGGGATTTTGCGGATAGCAGAAAAAGCGCTACTTTCTTAGCTCCGACGGAATCAACTCCAACCTCCTCACGTGCCTCTGACTGTACACGTTGAAGTCTTTGTGGTCGCGCGTGCATATCCTCTTTATTTTGTTTGTTTCGTAAGCGGCCATAAGGGCCGCATCAGTGCCCTAATCAGTTTGTATCGGAGAAATAACGGTAGGTTACTGTGTCCCAGAGATCTCTGGCCTTAAGGATCATTTCGCAGATTTCCCTTGCCGCGCCGCGCCCGCCGCTCGCCTTCGTTACATAGTGAGCGTACGGGAAAACGTGAGGGGAGGCGTTGGGCACCGCCACTGAAAAACCTGCCCGGCGCATTACCGGGATGTCGATCAGGTCGTCTCCCATGTAGCCGGTTTCGTGCTCTTTGAGCCCTGTATCGGCAAGAAGTTGGAGGTAGACTTCGACTTTTTGCTTGATGCCTTGGTAGACCCGCTCTATACCCAGGCCGGCGGCGCGGTGTTCCACGGCTGGGCATGCGCGGCCTGATATGAGGGCTACTTCGATCCCCGCACGCTGCAAAAGCTTTATGCCGTGTCCGTCCTGTACATCGAACTCCTTAATCTCGGTGCCGTTATCCAGGTAAATGACTCTTCCTTCGGTAAGGACGCCGTCTACATCAAAGATCATCAACCGGACCTTCGAGACCCGGTCGCGCAACTCGCGGCTCATCTCCTCAAAAGACATGAATCGCCCTCGCCGGCCAGACGGCCCTTTTGAACTACTTGGTATATTTCGAGAAGCCTTTCGAGAAGCCCCGGAGTTTCCGACAGGTAGAGCGAATTGGGGCCGTCGCACAGGGCGTGATCGGGTTTGGGGTGGGCCTCTATAAAGACGCCGTGAGCCCCGGCGGCAACCGCTGCGCAGGCAAGGGTCGAGACATAGCGGCGCTCGCCCCCCGAACTGGTCCCTTGAGCACCGGGGAGCTGTACGCTGTGGGTGGCGTCAAAGACGACAGGGAAACCGAACTCCGACAGGATCGGAATCGAGCGCATATCCACAACGAGGTTGTTATAGCCGAACTGTGCGCCGCGCTCGGTCACCAGGATGTTTTCGTTCCCGGTCTTTCGCACCTTCTCCACAACCTGCAGCATATCTTCGGGCGACAGAAACTGGGCTTTTTTCAAATTAACGGGTTTACCGGTTAGCCCGGCGGCTACCAGCAAATCGGTCTGGCGGGAAAGAAAGGCCGGGATTTGCAGGATATCGACTACCCTGCTGACCGGCTCGACCTCGCAGGGCGAATGAACGTCGGTCAAAACCGGCACCTGGAGCTTTTCGCGGATGCGCGAGAGGACCGCCAGGCCGCACTCCAGGCCGGGTCCGCGATACGATGCGACCGAGGTGCGGTTTGCCTTGTCATAAGAGCTTTTGAAAATGAATGGAATCTGAAGGCGGGCGCAGGTCTCTTTCAGGAAAGAAGCTACCTCGAATGCGATTTCTTCGCTTTCGATAACGCAGGGGCCGCCGATCAAAAAAAAGCGGTCCCGCCCAATAGTCTGGCCCAACGTGCTGAATCCGTCCACATTAGCCCCCCAGAGGCGCGCACTTCGGAACAATTTCGGGGTTTTTCCGCGCTGCTTCCTCCAGTGCTTTTCCAGCGAAGGCAGCAAAAATCGGGTGGGGTTCCATCGGCCGTGACTTGAACTCGGGATGAAACTGGCAGCCCAAAAACCACGGATGGTCCGGAAGCTCGATCACCTCGACAAGGTTGCGGTCAGGGGAGAGGCCTGTAAACCGGAGCCCGTGCTCCGCGAGTATCTCCCTGTATTTGTTGTTGAACTCGTAGCGGTGCCGGTGCCGCTCCGAAATTTCAGGCAACTGGTATGCGCTGAAGGCGAAACTTTCGGGCTCCAGCGCGCACGGATAGGCACCAAGGCGCATGGTGCCGCCGTATTCGAAGTTTTCGTCACGGCGTATCACGGTATTGTTTTTATAATCGAACCACTCGCGCATGAGGTAGATGACCGGATGGGGCGTGTGGGCGTCGAATTCCATGCTGTGCGCCTCATCCAGGCCGGCTACATTGCGGGCAAATTCGACCGTGGCAAGCTGCATCCCGAGACATATTCCGAGAAACGGAATCTTGTTTTCGCGAGCGTAGCGGATGGCCTTGATCTTCCCCTCGACCCCGCGCTGCCCGAACCCGCCCGGAACCAGAACTCCGTCGGCGTCTTCGAGCAGGGCTTCACCGCCTTCTTTTTCCACATCTTCGGAATCGACGTAGTCGAGCTGAAGCTTGACATTGTGGGTCGCGGCCCCGTGTACGAGCGCCTCATTAAGGCTTTTGTAGGACTCCTTCAGGTCGATGTACTTACCGACAATTGCAATGCGCGCGCTATACAAAGGGTTTTTCATGCGGCGCACGAGATCTTCCCAGTCGTCGAGGACCGGCGCACGGGTCCAGATATTGAGAAGCTTTACTATCTTCTCATCGAGCCCTTCGGCGTGGAAGAGCAGGGGGACTTCATATATGCAGTCGACGTCCTTGGCCGTGATTACCCCGTCTTTGTCCACATTGCAGAAGTGGGCAATTTTAGCCTTTATTTCGGCCGAGAGCTGTTTTTCCGTGCGGCAGAGCAGAATATCGGGCTGGATACCGATACCGCGCAACTCCTTTACGCTGTGCTGGGTCGGTTTGGTTTTTACCTCGCCTGAAGTCGGCAGGTACGGGACAAGCGTTACGTGAACGAACATGGCGTTTTCGCGTCCGACGTCATTTCGAAACTGCCGGATCGCCTCGAGGAAGGGGAGACTCTCGATGTCTCCCACCGTGCCGCCTATTTCCACGATTGCTATGTCAAGGCTGTCGCTTGATCCGCGGATGCAGGACTTTATCTCGTCGGTGATATGCGGAATTACCTGTACGGTGCCGCCCAGGTACTCCCCGCGCCTCTCCTTCATTATCACCGAATAATAAACGCTACCCGAGGTGAAATTGTTCTTCTTGCCCAGCCTGGCATGCGTAAACCGCTCGTAATGCCCGAGGTCCAGGTCGGTTTCGGCCCCGTCGTCGGTTACGAATACCTCGCCGTGCTGGAAAGGATTCATCGTACCGGGATCCACATTGATGTAGGGATCGAGTTTCTGGAGTGTTACACGGAGGCCTCTGCTCTCCATAAGGGCGCCTATGGAAGCGGCCGCGAGACCTTTTCCGAGCGATGATAAAACTCCACCGGTAATGAAAATGAATTTCGTCTGGCGCAAAGGATCTCTCCCTTTGAAAGGATTTTTTGGGCGGGATCTCACTTCACCGCGAGGGTCTAGCAGAATACGGCCGGGAGCTGAGTATAGCAGGAATCGGGCGTCGTCGAAACAGGATACTTCCTTCTGCTCGTCCTGTTTCAACCTATTTCTTTCTCATCATGCTCCACCGTAAAAGCCACCCGGATTTTGCCCCTTGCATTCCAGTATAGCAAATGGGGTATCGTTGTCAATCGCGTCGAGATATTTTATCTTGCTGTATTTAAAGACTATTTTGGTTGAGGCACTGGTCGGGAAAAGATTCCGGAAGCCAGGTTGCCGAAGATTTCCTTGACCCTGCGATTGCATGGGAAAGACCTGTGTTGCTAGCCCGGACCAATTAAGGTAGAAGTGTTTGGTTTCAAAGATATTAATTTTGCGGGCTATCCGGCCTGCCCACTCTGAGGGGTCATGAAGAGACCGTCTTTTTTATTTAAAATCGATCAGACCCCATTTTCTTTTACCTGGGGAGACGGGATCGTCCTGGTGGGCCTTGCGGGGGTCATCTGGTACGGCACACGTCTAGCCTTTCACGCCCCGGCTACAATCCAGGGGCCGCAGATTTCGCTCTCGCCCTCCGCGCTGCCCTGGTATGCGGGCTACTCAGTTGCGAGGATGACCGCCGCATATTTTCTTTCGATCATTTTCACCATCGTCTACGGCTACTCGATGGTGCGGAACAGGTACGCGCGCAGGGTGCTTCTGCCGCTTCTTGACATTTTGCAAAGCATACCGATCCTCTCCTTTCTTCCGATGGTTGTATTGAGCCTAAGCAGCATACTTCCGGGCAAGATCGCCGCCGAACTTGCCTCGATAATCCTGATTTTTACGAGTCAAGCGTGGAATCTCACTTTCGCATGGTACCAGGCCCTTATCACCATACCGAACGAACTGGGTGAAGCAAGCTCCATCTATAACTTCAACGGATGGCTCCGCTTCAAGCTCCTTCACCTCCCGTTTGCGGCAATAGGCCTTCTGTGGAACAGCATAATGAGCTGGGCGGGCGGATGGTTTTTTCTAATGGCCGCCGAGATCTTTACGGTCGGCAGCCGTGATTTCCGGCTCCCCGGGCTGGGCGCGTATCTTCACGAGGCCGCAAGCGAAGGGGACATCCGAGCGATCGTCTGGGGTATTGCGGTACTAGTCCTCGTTATAACGGCCCTTGATCAACTGGTATGGAGGCCGCTTCTGGCGTGGTCGGAAAGGTTCAAACTTGAGATGGTCGAATCCGAGGCGCCTCGTACATCATGGTTCTACGACGCCTGGCTGAACTCACGGCTGATCTCCTGGCTCGATGATCACGCTTTCAATCCTTTGAGCCAGAAACTCGACGCATTCTTTTTGAGGTATTTTCCCCCAAAGCACCAGGGTGAGCAGGAAAAAGAAGGGCGGCCCTGGTTGATGTTCACAATATTGGCTTTGGCGGCCCCGCCTCTCGCGTATGGGGTCTACCAGGCTGTCATGATGCTCGTGGGGGTTTCCGCGGCACATTGGTGGCAGATCGCCATGGGAATAGGGGCAACATTTCTTCGCGTCGCATTTGCCCTGATTATAGCGCTTGCCTGGACCCTGCCGCTGGGAGTTGCCATAGGCACCAACCCTCGCCTGGCTACCCTCCTGCAACCGGTCGTTCAGATCGCCGCATCGATTCCGGCTACCGCTCTTTTTCCGGTCATCCTGCTCTTCATGCTTGACATGCCGGGGGGGCTGAGCCTCATCGCCGTTTTCCTGATGCTCCTCGGCACCCAGTGGTACCTGCTCTTCAATATCATTGCCGGCGCGAGCGCAATTCCACAGGACCTCAAATTTACCGCCACGCTTCTTCGGTTGGGCACATGGAACAGGTGGCGGATTCTGATCCTTCCCGCTCTATTCCCATACATAGTTACGGGTGCGATAGCCGCCGGCGGCGGGGCCTGGAATGCCAGCATCGTCGCCGAGTACGTCGATTTTGCGGGAAAGACCGTTTATACGACCGGGATCGGGTCGACGATTGCCCGCGCGACCGCCTCGGGCGACTATCCCCTTCTCCTTGCTTCAACCCTGGTGATGGTTGTAACCGTTGTGCTGATTAATCGCCTTATCTGGCGGCGTCTCTACCGCGTTGCCCAGGAAAGATTTCGGATGGAGTAGCTCGAAATGGCCGATGTTTCCCTTCTAAAACTCAAGAACGTCAGCCAGGTCTACGGGACCGGCCAGAAGCAGTTCACCGCGGTGCAAAACATCAATATCACCATCGAGGAGGGCGAGTTCATAGTGCTCCTCGGGCCGTCCGGGTGCGGAAAGAGCACGCTTTTGCGGGTCATCACCGGTCTCCAGAAGGCGACCGAGGGGAGGGTGCTCTACAGGGGCGTGCCGCTCCAGGGAATAAATCCCAACGCTGCAATCGTCTTCCAGACCTTCGCCCTTTTCCCGTGGCTGACGGTTCAGGAAAACGTCGAGGTGGCACTGAAGGCCAGGGGAGTGCCCCCTAGGGTGAGCGTTGCAAGGGCGCTCGACCTGCTCGACCGGGTAGGACTCGATGGTTTCGAGACCGCCTACCCGAGGGAACTCTCCGGCGGGATGCGCCAGAAAGTGGGTTTCGCCCGCGCGATGGCAATCGACCCGGAACTCCTGTGCCTCGATGAGCCCTTTTCCGCCCTTGATGTTCTGAGCGCCGACGCGCTGCGCGGCGAGCTTCTCGAACTCTGGCTCGGGGGCCGCATCCCCACCCGCGCAATACTCATGGTCACGCACAATATCGAAGAGGCCATCTTCATGGCCGACCGCATAATTGTCATGGAAAAGGACCCCGGCCGGGTAGTCGCGGACCTTAGGGTGCCTCTGCCTCAGCCCCGCATGCGAAAGGACCCCAAATTTCTCGAAGTCGTGGACCGGGTCTACGCCCTTCTTGCCGGGCAGACCCAGCCGGAGTACCTCGAACTGGGAACCGCCCCCGGCGAGCCGGGTCGCACCCGAGCCCTGCCTTACATAAACCTCAACGACCTTGCCGGTTTGCTCGAATACCTCGACAAGATGCCAAACGACCGGATGGACATCTACCGGCTGGCCGAAGAGCTCAAAGTCAATTCGGATCACCTCCTGCGGCTGATCGACGCCGCCGAGCTTCTCGGATTCGCCACAATCGCGCAGGGCGACATAACTCTCAGGCCGCTTGGAGAAACCTTCGCCGAAGCAAGCATTCAGGCCAGAAAAGAAATCTTCGCAACCAGAATAAGGCGCCTACCGATATTTAAATGGCTTACCGCCATGCTCAAAGCCACCGACAACCACCAGCTCAAATGGGACGTCGTGCAGACCGCCCTCGAACTGGAATTCCCGCCCGAGGAAGCCGAACGCCAGCTCGACTCCGCTGTCACCTGGGGCCGCTATGCCGAGATACTCTCCTACGAGGACAACACCCAGCTAATCTACCTCGAACTCCCCCCCCACGTCCCTCCATCCACCCCCGAAGACCGGAGCGAAACCCCGGAGGGTGCAAGGAGCTAGCCCCATGGGACAGGCGCTGCCCTGGACTTCCAGTTGCGCGATGCCATGGCTTGGCAGCCGGGATATCACGAAGGAGAGTTTTTACCATGGCAGGGTGATGGATGGAATTGCGGGCGAGCGCATAACCGCACATACTAAGGGGTAAGCTCATTTTCACCCTTCCTGAACGTCATCCTCTATTGTCCGAGTTCTCCATGTTACCGTTACCTACAGCATGTTACTTTTATAAATCCCCGTGGCAATCTAACGATTACAAGGCGATGGCGACAACGAGCTTTTAGACCATATCGCGGTGGGTACCTCCAGACAGGCATTGCCGTGGAGTCACAGGCCGATGTTAATTCGTACTGTCCTGATTCTCATGCTCTGCGTGCTTAACCTGGCAGTAGCTCGGGTATGCGGCGCAGAACCGTTCGGCCACAAGGATGGCCCGGACATCGAGAATATTGGCGAGATCAACGAGCTTTTGAGGCAGCACCCATACGATCTTGAACTCCTCCTAAGCTTCGGAACTTCCAAGGGCGGCTCCGCGGGGCATCTTGCCCTGGCCATTCGGGACCAGGCACCGCATGACGATGTGGTCTACTCGGCCAATTTCTACGCCGATCTCGATCCCAGACACGGGAAGGGCTATTACAACAAGAACCTGATCGTCATGGTCCCCAAGACCGAGTACCTCTTCAAGACATCCTCGTCTCTGGGTATTGATGCTTCTTTTGGTCTTGATATGGGCGAGATCTACAAACGGTCAATTATCGGCATTCGCATCAGCGGAGTACGGCAAAACATGAAAGATGGTCTAAGGGCTTTCTTTAACCAACTCAATTCGGATTTTCATGCCCGAAAACAGAGTACCTATTACCACCATTCTCCCATTGTCTACGGGTACATGGATCTAAACTGCGCCAAGGCCGTCGGCCTTGCGTTCAAGTACGGCGCCGGTATCGACAATTTGCGGGTCAAGGGGACGAGCTTATGGTCTCGACTCAACTTCATTTCAGCCACCAAGGCCAACCTCCCCACGGAAATGGCCGTACAGCTCATTAAAATCCTTGCCGCGCGCAACTGCACCTTCGATGTGGTGCTGTACAAGAAATGGGTCGGCTCGACTTACATTGATCCATTG
Organism: Desulfarculales bacterium UBA696; assembly: GCA_002298995.1. Taxonomy (GTDB): domain Bacteria; phylum Desulfobacterota; class Syntrophobacteria; order Syntrophobacterales; family Syntrophobacteraceae; genus SbD1. The sequence continues at coordinate 139,234 of DBMO01000002.1, read as the reverse complement.
GAAGGAAGCGGCAAGATGTACAAGGATCTACCCAACCGCTTTCCTTCCGTGCTCTCCCTTGACTACATGGAGAACCAGGGTAGTTACGAAGACTACCACAACCTTTTTGCCATGTATCTGCTCTACTACCTTGGCAAGTACAGCATCGTCCTCAACGGGGAAACTCGCCGCCTGGAGGTCGAGATGGAGAAGGAGCCTGACAGCTATGCCACGGCAATCAACAAAGCTGACCAAGCGGCCCGAAAGGACAAGAAGCACCTTCTTCGCCGACTGGTCTTCCGTGCGTGGGGCATCAAGCTAGATGGGGGAGTAGATAATACGCACCTCTATGAAGGAGAGATAAAAGAATGAAAAAAGGATGCCGATCGTGCGTCCCTCGAAACTGCCGGGTCTTGCGCCTGAGCCGCTGTCTCCTGGTTCAAGCCGGCGGTACTTTTCCGATGTTCAAAGAGGTGCGAAAGCTGCATTAGGAGGTCTGGAATGATTTGGATTGTTGCTAAGGCTGCATCTATATGCGTTCAACTTTGGATTCGCACCCGTTTCCTGCCCTGGATCTTTGGAATTATCTTTCTCGCCGTGGCAGCAGGCTGCGCCCATTACCCAGTCAACCAACCCTTGGGTCGTGCCGACCCTCAGGCGGGTTATCGCGGCAGAAACCTCGCGGATCCTGAAAAAGACGACCAGTTACTGCTTCTGCTCACTTTTTCCGGTGGGGGGACCCGAGCCGCCGCCTTTTCCTACGGGGTCCTTGAAGCGTTGCGCGATACCACGGTCTCCATCCGCGGCCGCAGCAGGTGCCTGCTGGACGAGGTGGACTGGATCTCCGGTGTTTCCGGCGGGAGTTTTACAGCGGCTTATTATGGCCTCTTCAGGGACCGAATGTTCGAGGACTTCGAGGCACGGTTCCTGAAAAAGAACATTCAGGGCGACCTCACCCGTGCCACCCTCTTTAACCCCATCAACTGGGGAAAGCTCTTCTCCCCATACTATGATCGCAGCGACCTCGCGGCTGACTACTACAACAAGTATGTCTTCGAAGGAAAGACCTTTGCTGATCTACTCGCCAGGAAAGCGCCGATGATTGTCATCAACGCAACAGACATGGTTCATGGGACTCGCTTCTCCTTTATTCAGGATGTGTTCGATGCGATCTGTTCGGACCTCTCCACCTTTCCCGTGGCCCGTGCGTGTGCGGCGTCATCGGCGGTGCCCATAGTGTTTAGTCCCATTACTGTTCGCAACCACGCCGGCGAGTGTGGGTTTCATATGCCCCCGGAGATTGCACAGGCCATGCAACCGCCCAGGGATGTCGCATCCCGCCGTCTGGATCTTGCCAACAATATGTTGCCTTTTCTGGATTCCAAGAAAAAGCCCTATATCCACCTTGTAGATGGAGGAGTTGCCGATAACCTGGGCCTTCGGGCCGCCCTCGAGCGTGTCACACTCCTGGGCGATCTATGGACCACGATGAAATACGCCGGGAGAGAAAACGTACACAAAATCGTCTTCTTAGTGGTCAATGCCGAGACCGAAATCAACGACAGATGGGATCGCTACGAAAAAGTACCACCCCTGGCCGCCATGCTTGATTCATACTCCTCCATAGCCATCGAACGCTACAACAGGGAGACGGTGGCGCTCCTGAGCGAGAGTTTCCCTCGTTGGGCCGACGAGATCCGCAGGGGGCGGTGCGGTTCAAAACGCATTTCCACGGAGCCGGGTTCCTGTGGCGACATTGAGTTCTATCTGGTGGAGGTAAAGTTCGACGCTCTTGATGATGACGCCGAACGCCATTACTTCAAACAGCTTCCCACCTCTTTCGCGCTGAAACCCGAGGAGGTGGACAAGCTCCGGGATGCTGCACGACGCATCCTTATGGGATCCAAAGAGTATCAGCGGCTGCTTAAAGACCTTCGGTAGGGACGTTCATAGTACACTGTTGCTAACTGAGGCAAAAAGGGATGAACACATGAATAAACCCACGATATTTTATCCCTACACCGTCTTTCCATTCATTTCCCCAGCTTTTGCCCCACTAGCACGGGATAAGTTGAAATAAGGCAACAAAAGAGCCCGGCCTACCTAAGTAATTGCCTTACACAGTCCCTAAGTTTTCTTTCGCCCGCATTCATGCGCCGGCAGCATCACGCAAGCTCCCTCCCGCATTTTAAATCGCGCTTGGCCATAACTTTGATTTGAAGACATCAATGATTATTTTGAGTCCGCGATGATCAATCCGGCAGCGCTCGCGTAACCGTCAGGGCGTGGACTTCGGATGCGCCTTTTTTCTTGAGTGTTCGGGCGCATTCGCTAAGGGTTTCTCCGGTTGTGAATACGTCATCGATGAGTAAGATTTTTACGTCCCGGACGCTTTCCCTGCCGGTGGCATCGAATGCGCCCCTAACGTTTTTCAGTCTTTGGGCGCGGTTGAGGCGCGTTTGAGGCTCGGTCCATTTTTTCCTGACGAGTATTTCGTATGAAACCTGCAAATCGAGCCTTCGGGCTAGTTCCTTTGCCAGAAGGGCTGACTGGTTGAAGCCTCGCTCTTTGAGACGATTCAGGTGAAGCGGGACCGGGATGATCAGGCCGGGGGGACTGATTCCCCATGTCTCATAAGTGGTTTGGAGCAGTTCGACAAGCGGCGGGACCCATTCCAGACGTCTTCCGAACTTGAACTGGTGAATCCTGTCCCGTACAATTCCGGAATGTGCCACTGCGGACCTAGCACTATTGAAATGGAAAACTGAGCGAAGGCATTCACTGCAGAAATGGTCCGAAGAATCCGGGGCATCCTGGAAAGGTCTGCCGCAAAGAGGGCAGATGGGAGAATTTATGCGGGCAAGTTGATCGAGGCAGGCGGCGCACCAGAATCCCTCTGCCCGGACGTTGATTTTCTCGCATCCGGCACAAATTCTTGGGAAACAGAGGTCGATCAGAGAAGAGCCGATCGGCTTCAGGATCTCCGATATTGTGGAAAAGAAGTTCAGCAAGGCGCGTCTTTCAAATTGATGGTCCAGGGCAGGATACCGCCGCGAGGAAGGTTTGTCACCCGCGTAATTTAGGTTGAATTCATCGGTGTGCGAAAAGTTCTTTAAACTTTTGAGTCGGATGTGGTATTGGATTTTAGTTGATAAATTCTCCGGAAAGCCCGTATAATTAGACGGTTTTACCTCTAGTTCGATTTGATATTGGACGGAAGCCGGGCCGCGGTCCCCTGATTCTATGCCGTGGCCGTTGATGCTTGCTGATCGGGTCGCAGGGGGAGGAAAATGAACGAACTTTTAGCTCCGGGCGGCAGCCTGGAAATGGTGGAAAAAGTATTCGCCTCGGGGGCTGATGCGGTTTATGTCGGCTCCAAGGGCTTCAGCCGGCGGAAATGTGCCTGGGAACTTGAAGATTCCCAAATCAGGGAAGCGATCGAGATCGCCGGGCGCATGAACGGCAAGGTCAGAGTCGCGCTGAACGCGGAGGTCCCAGCGGAAAAGTGGATGGTCCTCATGTCGAAGATCGGGAAGTACGCTTCCTGGGGGGCCGAGGGAGTGATCGTTAAAACTCCGGGGATCATGCGGCTGGTAAAAGAGAATTTCCCCGGACTTGTGATCCACGCAAGCGTTGGGTGCAACATTCAGACACCCGATGAGATGGCTACCTACAAGGAGTGCGGCGCAACCCAGATCGTAGCCAGCACCGAAATCGATTCGGTTGAAAAACTCGCCCGATTCAAAGCTTCGGCCGACAAGCTCGGCCTGGCCACCGAGATCCTGGTGCATGGCAACAGGTGCGTTGGCGGTGTGGGAAACTGTGTCTTCCACGAGCTTATCAGCGACAGCTATATCGTAAGTACCCACAAAGACGAGGACGGGAACGAGATAGTCGAATACGAGGGTTCCCCTGACCGCAGCGGCTCCTGCTTCAGGCTCTGCCTTCTGACCGACGAGCAGAGGACCAAAGTACTCCGCCAGCGCTCACATCCGCCGAGTGAAATCGAAGAGATCAACTCCCGCATAAAAGCCCGCCCCAACATTGCTTTTGTAATCTCGGGCAAGGAACTCTGGGATTATATGGATGTGGGGATTCACACCCTAAAGGTCCAGGGCAGGGAGTACTCAGCGGAAATGATCGGCCGGATGATCGAAATCTACTGGACATTGATACAGGCTCACCGGGCCGGCCAGAGCTACGACTCGCCGGGACTTGCGGAGCTGCACCGGGAACTCGAAATAATCGGAATGGATCGCGACCGCGCCCGCATGGAAAAAACCATGGAGCTGCACCGCAACATAAAAGGGCTGTACGCCTGATTAAGAATTTAGGGAATTTAGGAATTTTAGGGATTACAGAAAGAATCTCAGAGATTTAGGAATTTTGGTTCCCTGTGAGGAATCAAAAAGACTGGCAGAGTAGTATTTAGGGACCAAGAGGGCCTCGAATCATCCTGGTTCTTTAATTTCTCAAATCCCTAAAATTCCTCAAATCCCTAAAATTCCTCAAATATTAAATCCGCTTCTCAGCCCCCGCCAACCAGCCGGATTATCTCGAATGCATCGCCCGGCTCGACAGGTTCCGCTGCAATTTCGTTTCGCGAAAGAATTCTGAGATTGCGCTCGACTGCAACCGTTTTCGGGTTTATGCCAAGATGGCGCAGGAGTTCACCCAGGTTGGGCGTCCCCGTGTATGTTCGGTCCTCACCGTTTATTTTGATTTCCATCGGCTATTCCAGTCGAATCAATCTGCTATGCAACTATTTTGAAAAAAATGGCTATCAGGCGAGAAAAGCCTCGTCCCAATCCTTCCAAACCGGTTCGTAGCCCTTTTCCCGGATAATTTCAGCCACCAGCTCGGGGCTTCGATGATCCGCTACCTCGAACTGGGCTTCCGCGCCGCCGTTTTCGCCGTCGCTCATGGTGTATCCGCCGGGATCCGTCTTCGATCCGGCGCTCATCGATGTGACGCCGAGCGGGATCATGTGATTGCGAAATTCGGGTGTTTCCCTAGTCGAGAGAGTAAAGCCGACGTCGGGCAAAAAAAGCCTGAGCGCTGTAAGGAGCTGTACGAAGTGCAGGTCGGAGACCGGGTGCAGGGGCTCGAATGCTCCGGCTGCGGGCCTCAGTCGCGGGAAGGAGATCGAGACCTGGGATTTCCAGAATTTTCTCATCAGGTACCTGCTGTGCATGCCCATGAAGAAGCCCTCCACGCGCCAGTCGCACAGGCCGAGGAGCGCTCCGAGGCCGATTCTCCTGAAACCCGCCTCCCCGCCGCGATCAGGGGTTTCGAGTCTCCATTGGAAGTCGCGCTTTTTACCACCGAGGTGGAATTCCGGGTAGAGCCGCTCGTTATAGGTTTCCTGGAATACAGTCAGGCCGTCAACGCCGTGGGCTATAAGCTCCCGGTATGAATCGGTGCTCATTGGATAAATCTCGACCGAAATCGAGGGAAAGGAAGGTCTGAGCAGGTCGGCGGCTTTGGTAAAATATTCAACGGGCACCACCTTCGGGGCCTCGCCTGATACAAGCAAAATGTGGCGGAATCCCATTTTGGCGATAAACTCGCCTTCGGCCTGGATCTGTTCCGGGGTGAGAGTCAGTCGATTCACCGGATTGCCGGCATTGAACCCGCAATAGGCGCACCTGTTCACACAAACATTGGACAGATAAAGCGGCGCAAAGAGGGAAATTGTCTTCCCGAATCGCTGCTGGGTCAGAAGATGCGCCCGCCTCGCCATGGCTTCGAGCCGGGATTCGGCGGCCGGAGAAAGGAGGCTCAGGAAGTTGTCGAAATCGACGGCCGGGGCCTTGAGAGCGGCATCGACATCCGCCTCGCCGCGATTCTGGATTTCGTTTTCGATCTCATTCCAGCTGATTTGCTTTAGCTCGTCGTAAAAACTCATATTTTTCATCCGGAGGTCAGGCTGGGAGCCTGACCTAATACTCGTGAAAGGGTTTTTCAGGGACGCCCTAGCTCAAAAATCCTGTAAGGGGACTCGATGCCTCGGCGGTTTTGAGGGTCCTGCCGATGCCGGCGAGGAATGCCTCTCTTCCGGCTTCGACACCCTTTTTAAACGCCGCTGCCATGGCAACGGGATCTCCCGCGACAGCTATCGCCGTATTGACGAGAACGGCGTCAGCCCCCATTTCGAGTGCTTCAGCGGCATGTGACGGGACACCGAGGCCGGCGTCCACAACGACAGGGACGGTTGCCTTCTCGATGATAATCTGGATTGCATCACGCGTTCGGATGCCCCGGTTCGAGCCGATATGAGATCCAAGAGGCATTACAGTTGCCACTCCGACCTCTTCGAGCCGTTTGGCCAGTATCGGGTCGGCATTCATGTAAGGCAGGACGATGAAACCATCTTTGACAAGGATTTCAGCCGCTTTCAGGGTTTCAACCGGATCGGGCAGAAGATATTGCGGGTCCGGGGTCACTTCGAGCTTGATCCAGGGTTCGCAGCCCGCGGCGCGCGCGAGCCTTGCAAGCCGTACGGCTTCCTCGGCGTCTCTCGCGCCGGAAGTATTTGGCAGCAGCAGGTATTTGCTCGTATCGATTGCGCTAAGGATGCTGTCATGAGGGTTTTCCAACTCGACTCGCCTGAGGGCCACCGTGACGATTTCAGCGCCCGAAGCCTCGATCGATTTTATCATGGCTTCCGGAGATGAGAATTTCCCGGTCCCCATAAGGAGGCGCGAGCTAAAGGCCCGGCCGGCGATTATCAGAGGCTTGTCCTGTTTCATTTCACACCTTTCTCGAAAAACGCCGTGTTGATATTAAAACAAGGACCCACATTGCAGGGTCGCAGGTTGGGCTTTCCATTGCCCAAACAAAAAACCGCTTCCCGGTCGGGGAAACGGTTGGAAGAAAGCTGATTCTTTCTCACAAGCCATTTCCCTACGCTGGTATTGTCCAGATCAGGTTTTAAGGGTTTCTTCTCAGCCCGGTCATCCCAGGCACCCCTAACGGCTGTCGAATAAAATCTTATCGTTCGGCAATTTAATTGTCAAACAGGAATTAGGAATTTGGGAATTTAAGGGATTTAAGGAATTTAGGGATTTGAGAAGACACCGTCATCCTTGATTCGTCGAGTTAAGGAATCGACTACCTTTCGAATTGCTCAATCCTCCAATCGCTAAATTCCTGTAATTCCTAAATCCTCAATTCCTAAATTCTCTAATCAATAGCGATATTGACTGAGAGCCGCTAAAAGGCTATTAGTCATTGCCGGGAAGCAGTTCCCGAATGAGAGGATTTTTCCCCACCCATTTTCGAGCGAGGATGCCGGTTAGATGGACAGGAAATACATCGAGGTGAGATGGCACGGCCGCGGTGGACAGGGGGCCGTAACGGCCGCCGAGATAGCTGCCGAGGCGGCTTTTTATGACGGCTATAAGGGCGTTACCGCCGCGCCGTTTTTCGGTGCCGAGCGGCGAGGCGCTCCGGTAATTGCGACAAACCGTTTCGCGCGCGAACCGATAAGAACTTTCGTGCTCGTCCAGAAACCGGCCATTGTGGTGGTGTTGGATGAGAGCATCCTGCGGGTGGTAAACGTGGTTGCCGGGATCGAACCGGACGGGCTTGTGCTCATAAACAGCACCAAGCCCCCCGAAGCCATAAAGCTTGCCGCCCCCGTGAGGGTCGCAACGACCGATGCGACCCGGTGCGCAACGCAGGCCGGACTCATGGTGTCCGGGACCGTGCTTTTCAATACCGCCGTTCTGGGCGGATTTGCCAAGGCTACGGGACTCATCGGCATGGAGAGCATTGAAAAGGCGCTGAGAAATCATTTCAAGGGTGAAGCCGGCGAGAAAAACGTCCTCGGGGCCAGGTATGCTTATGAGGCAACCCTTGTCTCCGCCCCCGGGGTCAAGTGCGCCTGAGGTTGCATAAATTTCATCTACACTGATACAAGCTAAACCAAAAGGAATGCTTGATGGCTTCAAAATCTGCTCACGACGATCCTTTTACCTGCCCGCGTTCGGTACTTTGCAAGAGCGAGGCGGGGAAAACCGGAGACTGGCGCTCATCCAGGCCGGAAATAGACCTAAAGAAGTGTATCCCGTCCAAATCGGGAAAACATGCCTGCCATCTTTGCTGGATGTACTGTCCGGAAGGGATCGTAAAGAGGTCTATACCTGTTGAAATCGACTATGATTACTGCAAGGGTTGCGGCATCTGCGCCGAGGAATGCCCGGCAAAGGCAATCGAGATGGTCAAGGAACGGGTTGACTGAGGCTTCAGTTTGAACTCCGTGGTCATCGTCATCCCGATCTTCCAGGCAGTGCCGTAACGAAAAATTGGGATAACGTATTTGTAGGTTGGGTAAAGCGGTGAAATTGAATATTCCGCGAACGCCTTGAACGGAGCGAAACCCAACATTCCGGCGCCGGAGTGTTGGGTTTCGCTCTTTCTATCTCGCGCATAAAATTAAACTCATTCATCGCTCAACCCAACCTACATCCGCGCCCATACTATGTTTATTATGTTCGTGCGTCCCCAAAGTTCGCGGCTGGCCCCGTCACTTCTTCTCAAAAACAAAGACCGCCCTGTCAAAGAATTCGTCCAGTTTTTGCGGCTCGAACGCTGACCTCTCGAACCCCGCCGATGCAAAAGAGGCCGTAAGCTCCTCTTCGGTAAGCGCTCCACTCATGCACCAGGCCCATGCGTCCGGCTCATCCATGAAATAGGCCGGCAGGGGGGCCGTTCGGCAAAGGTCTGCCCCTGCAACCATGCCGCCCGAAGCGACCACCCGTGAAATTTCCGAGATTAACCTCGATTTATCGGAAAACAGGTTAAGCACCCCGTTTAGGATTACCCATTTAAAGCATTCTCGAACAAAGGGCAGGGCCTCTGCGTCAGCACAGACCCGGTCGGGCATCGAAGCAGGGGTGGGCGCCTGCGCCGTTTTCGATGTCTTCGAGAGCACATGGAAAACAATGTCGAGGTTAACGGCTCTGAATCCGGTGGATTTGTCCAGCATCAACGCGAGCGAGTCCACTCCTGCCCCGCAGCCCAGGTTCAAAAGCAGGTCGCCGCGGGCAGGGTCCAGATAGGGAAGAGGATTCCCGCAGGGGAGAAAATCGTCCCAGAGTTCGGCTGGGATTGACTCCAGCGCTCGCCCGGGATAGCCGAGTTCCGTGGCAAGGTGCTTCCCGGTAAGGACCGGATGCTTTTTGCCGGCATTGGCTCGATAGATTGTCTCATAGAAATTGGAGATATGTTTTTTCATTGTCTCGACGAAATATAACACGAATTCGGCGGATGATTACTATCTTAGCTTAAGCTAGATAACTCCGGTCAACGATCTTGATCGAGAGGAGCAATATACTTTGGAGAAAAATATGAGCACCAGGGAAAACGAAAGATGTAACCTCGGGGGGCAAGAAATAGGTCCCGACCAAATGATATGCCTACCCACGACATGCATGGTTTGCAAAGACGGCAAGTGGCAGGAAACAAACAGGATCTGGGTACTTTAGAACTATCGGGCATTCGAGCAGTCGGGTTTCGCTCCCGCCCAACCCGACCATCGAATCCTCTCAGCCAAGAAGGCGAAACTAAAAGGATTTTTTGCTGTCCAGCAGCAGGGTTACCGGCCCATCGTTTACCAGATAGACTTCCATCATTTCCTGAAATCTTCCGGTGCCTACCTTGGGAACGAACTTAAGAAGCTCTTTAACATAGGTTTCATAAAGCTCTTTGGCGGCATCGGGCGGCGCCGCTCCCGCATAGGATGGCCTTCTTCCTTTGCGGCAGTCGCCGTAGAGCGTAAACTGCGAGACTACGATGATTCCTGCTCCGAGGTCGAGGACCGAGAGGTTCATTTTATCGGACTCATCGGGAAATACCCTGAGGTATACCGTTTTTTCGGCCAGATAGCGCGCATCTTCCGCCGTGTCCCCAGCCCCAACGCCCAGGAGGACCAGCAACCCCTTTCCGATGCGCGCGGTCTCCTCACCGCCCACGGTAACCTTCGCCTCCGACACACGCTGGACTACGGCCCTCATCGACACCTCCATTTTACATTGCGGGTCGGGTTCCGGTTCCGAGTTGTGGGTTGTGGGTTGTGGGTTTTGGTTATGGCGCGGTCTCCCGACCGCGTCATGCGCCCGACCGAAGGTCTCCGCTTTTGATTATAAATTCTTGGGAGACCTTCGGTCCGGCCTGGGCGGCACGGTCGGGAGACCGTGCCACAACTGATTAACTATGTTCGCTAACCACACAACCAACAACCACTCCCAAACAACACGCCCCAAACAACACACACCACACCCCAAACAACCGCATTTGACCAGCTGTCGCAAGGCGGGATATATAGGAGATTGTTTGAGTTTGGCAAGCCTTTCTCCCATTTTGCGGGCACAACCATGGCCAAAGCGCCCCTGATACTGCTGGTTAATCCCTGGATCACCGATTTTGCCGCGCATGATTTGTGGGCAAAGCCAATGGGGCTGCTTATCCTCGCTTCGCTTCTGAAGGAGGGTGGCTGTGGGGTTGAGTTCATAGACTGCCTCGATCGGCATGACACGTTTACAAATGCTCACCCCGAAATTTTGCGCGGAGCGCCGAAAAGATTCGGGACCGGCAAATATCCCAGAATGAGCATCCCCAAGCCTGATGCCTATTCAGGCTCGCGGCGTTTTTACTACAGACACGGAATCCATCCCGTGAGCTTCCGGAAAAAGCTTCGCGAATCAGTAATGCCGGACCTTGTCTGGGTAACATCTTCCATGACCTACTGGTATCCGGGCGTGCGCGAATCATTGGAGATTATCCGCGAAGAACTTCCCTTGGTGCCGGTCTGGCTGGGGGGGATATACGCAAAACTTTGTCCCGAGCATGCAACGCGGACGATCGGGGCCGACATGGTTTTCACCGGAACTTTGCCGGAACTGCCCGGCCTGATTGCTGAACATACCGGTTTCTTTCTTAAGAATGGACCCTCATGGGCGGATTTAAGGCTGTTTCCGCCACCTGCGCTGGAGTTGGCGCAAAAGTTGGATTACGCGCCGATCTTAACCGGGGTGGGCTGTCCTTATCGCTGCCCTTACTGCGCGTCGGTAAAGCTTCAGCCCGAACTCAAGCGGGCGAGCGCCGAAAGAATCTATTCGGAAATCATACGCGCCCATGAGCTGTTCGGCGTGACAGATTTCGCCTTCTACGACGATGCCCTGCTAATCGACACCGAGCGCGGCCTTAAACCGGCACTTGAGCGGATTGCTCGCGAAGGTCCGAAACTCCGTTTTCACGTCCCCAATGCGCTCCATATACGGGCGCTTTCCCGAGAGTGGTGCGACCTGCTTAGCGCATCCGGATTCAGGACGATCCGCCTCGGGCTCGAAACCGCCACAGATGCCAAAAACCGCGAGTGGGGCGGTAAAGTGGACCTGGAAATGTTTTTCAGGGGAGTTGAAAATCTGCTGGCCGCCGGCTTCGAAAGCGACGATATAGGAGTTTACCTGCTCTGCGGACTTCCGGGGCAGAAGCCTGAAGAGGTTGCCGAAGGGATAGAAACCGTCAAAAAAGCGGGGGTTCGCCCCCGAATAGCCGAGTATTCGCCGATTCCCGGCACGGCCATGTGGGCGCAGGCGGCTGCCCTCAGCCCGTATGATATCCAATCCGAGCCGCTCTACCACAACAACAGCTTTTTTGCCTGCCGCCGGCCAGACTTTACCGTGGAAGACATGGAGGCGTTGAAAAAACTGGCGCGGCGGGAATGACGCGAGCGGGTATGCTTACAATTTCACCTGCTTAACGAAAACTATCCCCGGATGGGCGCGCAGGACTTCTATTGCGTCGTTTGGGGCTTCATTGTCCAGACGCACGATGGCGACCGCGCTGTCGTGCTCCGGGGTGCGGCTGAGGTGCATGTTGGCGATATTTACATTGAAGTTCCCAAGAGTGGTGCCGATAAAGCCAATCATGCCGGGCTTGTCGAGGTTCTGGATGATGAGATTGATGCCTTCCAGTTCGGCTTCCAGCCGGTAATCGTTTAGCCTCACGAGTCGCACCTGTCCCTGGATGACGGTACCGGCGGCCGAATAAACCTCTTTTTTGCCCGTCACCTTGACTGCTATTTCCCCGGTATAACCCTTCGATTCCGACGTGGTTGAAGCGGTAAGTTCGATCTGCCGCTGTTTGAGGATCAGTGGGGCATTGATGAGGTTTACCTTTTCGGCCATGACCGGGTCGAGCAGTCCCTTTATCACTGTCTGGGTCAGGGGCTGGATCGGTATATCCTGCATGTCGGGGCCGCTGTAAGTAATTTCGAGCTTTTTGACGGGACTGCAGAGCTGCCCCTGGAGATGGCCGAGGCGCTCGGCTAGGACGAGATAGGGGCGGACTCTTTCGTAATCCTTCATGCTGATGGATGGGAAGTTCACGGCATTGCGGATAAGGCCGCGCTGAAGGTAATCGAGAATCTGGGAAGCGATTGCGCGTGAAACGTTTTCCTGGGCCTGGAGACTCGATGCCCCAAGATGTGGCGTGAAGATCACATTTTCCAGCCCAAGCAGGGGGTTTTCGGCGGGCGGTTCCTTCTCGAAAACGTCCAGGGCCGCCCCCGCGACCTGCCCGCTTACGAGAGCTTCTCGAAGCGCCGGCTCGTCTATCAGGCCTCCCCTCGCGCAATTGATTATCCGCACCCCCTTCTTCGTTTTCGCAAGTGATTCCCGGCCGATTACGTGCCGTGTCTCTTCATTTAGCGGCGTATGCAAAGTGATAAAATCCGACCTCGCAAGCAACTGGTCCAGGGGCACGTATTCAGCGCCGATTACCGCGGCCATTTCCGGCACGATGTGGGGATCGAAAGCGAGCACTTCCATTTTCATCGCGAGCGCCCTGTCCGCAACAATCGCACCGATCTTGCCGAGGCCGATTACACCCAGGGTCTGGTGGTAGAGTTCCGTGCCCACGAACTTTTTCTTTTCCCAGAGACCCTGCCTCATCGATTGGGTGGCCTGCGGGATATGGCGCGCCAGGGACAACATCATTGCGATGGTGTGTTCGGCCGCCGCCATGGCATTTGCTCCCGGCGTGTTCATTACCAGTATGCCACGGGCGCTCGCCGGTTCCACCTCGATATTGTCAACTCCGGTGCCCGCCCGGCCGATAACCTTCAGCCGAGGAGCATTCTCGATCATGTCCCCGTTGACCTTGGTGCGGCTTCGAACGATCATGGCGTCGTATTCGGGCAGGATCTTCTTTATTTCCACGGCCCCGAGCTGATCGGGAACATCCACCCGCACCCCCGGCGCAGCCCTGAACAGCTCCAGCCCGCCTTCATCCAGTCCGTCGCAAACAAGAATATTCAGTGTGGTCATATCAGCCCCTTGAAAAATTTTGCGGGTTGCAGGTTGCGAGTTTGGCGCGAATTACGGGTTATAAGTTGTGGGTTAATGGTTGTGGGTTACGCGTTCCGGTCCTCCGGTTATGGCGCGGTCTCCAGGTTATGGCGCGGTCTCCCGACCGCGTCATGAGTCCGACCGAAGGTCTCCTGTTTTTGATTACGAAGTCCTGGGAGACCTTCTAATGCGTCCGACCGAAGGTCTCCGAATTTGATAATGCACTTCTAGGGAGACCTTCGGTCCGGCGTTGGTGGCACGGTCGGGAGACCAACCGACAACCAGCAGCAACTCCCAACCCACAACCCTAAACCCACATTATCCCAGGTACGCCCTGCGGATCTCTGGGTTTGTCGCCAGGTCTTCGGCTTTGCCTTCTAAAACGATTTTGCCGGCTTCGAGAACATAAGCACGATTGGCGTATTGCAAAGCCAGGCGAGCGTTCTGCTCGACAACCATTATGGTCGTGCCGCTCTCGTTTATACTTTTAAGCACCCTGAAAAGTTCGAGCATCAGAAGAGGCGAGAGGCCCATCGAGGGTTCGTCCAGCAAAATGAATTTAACTCCGCTCATGAAGGCCCGGCCGATTGCGAGCATCTGCTGTTCGCCTCCGCTAAGCAGGTCTCCCCTCTGGGTCCTACGGTCCGCAAGGCGGGGGAAAAGCGAGAAGACCCGCTCGTAGTCCTGTCCGATGCGCTCCTTGTCATTTCGGGCAAATGTGGCGAGCTTGAGGTTTTCAAAAACCGTGAGGTTTCCGAATATGTGCCTGCCCTCGGGGACAAGCCCTATGCCGTGCTTTGCGATAACGTTGTGGGCAGGTATGGGCAGGAGGTCGGCGCCGTTATAGGAGATGGCGCCTTTGGTCACCACGGGCCCCTCGGGAGGAGCTAGGCGCATGATGCTCATGAGGGTTGTGGACTTGCCTGCGCCGTTCGCGCCGAGAAGCGCAACTATTTCGCCCTCCTCCACACTCAGTGATATCCCGTGCAGGGCCTCGATATTGCCGTACTTTACGTGAAGATCAGCTACCGTGAGCATGTAGTGGTTCTTCTTCTCCCAGGTAAGCCTGAATGACCCGCCGGTTCTGTTGAATTTCGGAAGGGGTCCCTTCAGCGATTTCCTCGCCGAAATCGATCACCTTCATACGCTCGCACACGTTCATGACGACCCGCATGTGGTGCTCGATCAGCCAGATCGTTAGCTTGAACTCGTCTCGAATCCAGCGGATAAGCTTTATGAGCTGGTCGACTTCGCCCGGATTCATTCCGGCGGCCGGTTCGTCGAGCATGAGCAGCTTCGGGCGCAAACAGAGTGCCCGGCCGATCTCGACCCGCCGCTGGAGGCCGTAGGGAAGGTTTTTTGGAAGTTCCAGGGCATAATGCCGGATCCCCAGCAAATCTATGATCTCCTCGGCGGTTTTCCTGACTTTGCGCTCGCTTTCATGGAATTTCCGGGTCCGGAGCACCGAGTTCAAAAATCCGTAGCCGAGCAGATGGTGCTGGCTGACGCAAAGATTGTCGAAGACGGTCAGGCTGTTCCATAACCTTATGTTCTGGAAGGTGCGGGCCATGCCCAGAGCGGTAACCTGGTGCGGCCTGAGCCCCACAATGCTTTTGCCGCGGAATTTAACGTCGCCCTCGCTCGGGCGGTAAAAACCGCTCACCAGATTGAACACGGTGGTCTTGCCCGCACCGTTGGGACCGATAAGACCCATCAGTTCACCGCCTTCAAGCGTCATGTTGAGATCGTAGACCGCTCGAAGGCCGCCGAAAAAATGAGTGAGTTCGCTTATTTCGAGAATAGCCATTTGCCTGAGTCTTCTAGGTTCCGATTGCTGAAGTAATCTCCACGCCCTCTGCGCTCTCCGCGGTGAATAGAACTTATTCGCTCAGCTTAGGTTTCAGCCCCAGCAACTGTCGAAGCCTCGGGAAGACGTCGGTAAGCTCGCGATGGCCCATTATGCCTTCGGGGCGAAACAGCATGAGAAGGATCAGCAGGAGCGGCACGATGACCCATTTATAGACCTGGAGCGGGCGGAAGGCTTCGAGCACAATCGTGAGCCCGATTGCGCTCAGCACCGATCCGCTGAGCGATCCCATTCCGCCGAGGTAGACCATCACGAGAACCTCGGTGGATTTCATGATCGTAAAAGTGCCTGGGTTAATATATCCGAGCACGTGCGCAAAGAGGCCGCCGGCAATACCGGCAAGACCCGATGAGAGCATGAAGGCCACGACTTTCATGCGCTGGGTGTTGACGCTCATTATCTCGGCTGCGATTTCATCGTCCCGGAGGGCGATTATCCCCTTGCCGTAAGTCGAGCTGACGAATTTTTGAAGTATGACGACCGTCAATCCGGCCGATATAAAGACCCAGATCAGTGTCCAGGGTAGATCCACCACTTCCTTCATGGAATTGATAACGTTGCTCATTCCCATGAAGCCGCGGGCTCCGCCGATCACCTGCATGTTTTCGATGGAACTCTTTACGATGTAGTTTACGGCCAGGGTAATTATTGCGAGGTAATCGCCGCGCGTTCTGAAAGACGGTACAGCTACGAGAAGCCCTGCCAGTGCCGCACCGACTCCGCCGGCAAGGAGGGTGAGTGGGAAAAGTATCAGCGCGGAGGATGGCGAGAGTACCGGCGGGCCGAAAACCGAACTGTTCGTAAACAGCAATATGTTGAGCACCGAGGTAATGTATGCGCCGACCGCCATAAACCCGGCGTGTCCGACCGAGAACTCGCCCATATACCCGTTTACGAGGTTTAGCGAAGTGGACAGGATGACGTTTATGCCGATAAACATCAAAATTATCTGCATGTACAGATCGAGGACGTCGGCCTTTGCCAAAACAACGCCCAGAACGCATAGTATTGCATATCCCAGGATGGGAATATTACGGCGCATAGAAGAAAATGCCTAAATCTTTGTAGCCCGGGAGACCCCGAATATTCCGGTGGGCTTGATGCTCAGGAATACCAGGAGAATGCTGAACGCGATAAGGTCCCGGAGCGTTGACGGAAAGAGTGCCGCGACGAAAATCTCGATAAATCCGAGCAGAAAACCGCCGGCGAAAGCGCCGCGGATTTCTCCAATCCCGCCTAAAACAGCGGCAATAAAGGCTTTCCAGCCGACCAGCGCGCCCATATAGGGTTCGAGCACCGGGTAGGCGGTTGCGAAAAGCACCCCTGCCAGAGCCGCCATCGACGATCCCAGTATAAATGTAAAAACAATTACCGTATCCACCGGTATTCCCATGAGGGGCACGGCCATACGGTCATAGGAAATGGCCCGCATCGCCATGCCGAGCCTGGTTTTGCGAACAATTGTCTCAAGCAGGATGAAGACCGCGATGGTAGTAAGTATCACCAACAGTTTTACATTGGTGAAGTTGACCCCGCCTATGTTGTAGGCGGTTTTCGAGAGCATCTCGGGGAAATTGCGGCGGCTTGCGCCCAGGAGTGCGAGATTGCCGTTTTCCAGGATGAGCCCGCACATGAGGGCGGTTATAACGACGTAGAGGCGTGAAGCTCCTTTACGTCGAAGCGGCCTGTAGGCAATGCGCTCGATTGCCACCCCCACCCCGGAGGTAATCACCATTGTTGCAACCACTGTAATGGCAAAGACCAATACGGGCGGAAGAAAGGGCGAAGAATATTGTCCGAGCAGGAGGGTCGCGATGAAGAAGGCGACATAGGCTCCGACCATGAAAATGTCGCCGTGGGCGAAGTTTATAAGGAGAAGCACCCCGTAGACCATTGTGTAACCAAGGGCGATCAGAGCGTAAAAGCTTCCCCATTGGAGCGCATTTAGCAGGTTCTGTAGAAAAGTCTCTAAAAACAATGAATTAATTCCCCGGAAAGTGTTCTTGCTCTGGTGAAAATGGGTTTAACAAATGCGGCCGAAAAAACAAACCGAAAAGAACATCGGTTCAGCGCGCGCCTCATAAAGAAAGGCGGGAATCGCTTCCCGCCTTTCTGGCCACTATTGCCAAAAACAGAGCGCTCGGCTCATCACGGGCAAACTGACTTATAGAACTCGAATTCGCCCTTGTCGCTGATCTTCACTATAACGGCGCACTTGGACGGGTTTCCGCCCGGGCTGAAGGTCATCTTACCGGTGATGCCGTCGAAATCCTTAACTTGGGTGAGCTTGTCCTTTACCGCATCGCGATCCTTGGCGATGTTGCCCGAAAGTCCGCCGGTATTCTGTACCGCCATGCAAAGAAGGTTTATGGCGTCCCAGGTAAGCGCCGCAACATCATCGGGGACATAGCCGTACTTTGCCTGATATTTGTCGATAAATTCCTTCGTCGCTCCCTTGGCTCCAGCGGCCGCGTAATGGGTGCTGAAGTAGAGCCCCTTGCAGGCATCGCCGCACAGGTTCATCAGCTCCGCCGAACCCCAGGAGTCGCTTCCAAGGATCGGACCCTTCCAGCCAAGTTCCCTGGATTGTTTAACGATCAGGGGGACCTCATCGTAGTATTGCGGGGTGAACAAAACATCGGCCCCGGATTTGGTTATCTTGGTAAGCTGCGCGCTGAAGTCCTTATCTTTGGTGGTGAAGGTCTCGAAAGCCACAACGGAGCCGGGTCCGTTTGCCTTCTCGAAGGCTTCTTTAAAGAATTCCGCAAGGCCCTTGGGGTAGTCGCTCGCGATGTCATATAGTACGGCCGCCTTTTTAGCGCCGAATTCCCCGGATGCAAACTTCGCGATAACCGGTCCCTGGAAAGGATCGAGAAAACAGGCGCGGAACACATAAGGCCTGTTCTCGGTGGTTTTTGGATTGGTCGACCAGGGGGAAATCATAGGTGTCTTGTTGGCGTTGCAGACTTCGCCCGCCGGAATGGCCTGCTTGCTCGACTGAGGGCCGATTATGGCGAGCACCTGATTCTGGGTAATGAGCTTGAGGGCGGTGGCCGTTGCGGATTCGGCCTTGGATTCGTTGTCTTCATAGACGAATTCGAGCTTGTAAGCCTTATCGCCTACTTTGAGGCCTCCGGCATCGTTGATCTCGGCCAGCCGTATTTCCGCTGCGTACTTCGATGCCTCACCCACCTTGGGAATATCTCCCGTAAGCGGTATGTTAAAACCGATTTTGATCGTGTCGGCGCTCCAGGCCGGAAGCGCAAGAGCAAATGCCGAAATTAGGATCAGCACTGAGAAAAGGGCCATCTTCCGCATATATCTCTCCCATTGTTTTCCGAACCCGAAGATTATCTGGGCGGGCCGGTGCCGGCCGCCCTTGCGGATACTGTTTGACAGCCATGCCTTACAGCATAAAAAGGAGACTGTCAATCGGGATAATCGATTGTAATAAAACGGAATTGCGGGTAGGCAAAGTTAGCCGAAGCTTCTGATTTCGGCCCGCAGGGACCTGACTGCCTCCGCTATGTCGGAGGCCTGGGTGATTGCGGTTACCACCGCTATCTTTCGCGCTCCAGCCGAGAGCACCTCCGCCATGTTAGACCTTTTGATCCCGCCCATTACGCTAAAGGGGATTTGCAGCCTGGGAGCGATCCGGGAGATCGCCTCGGGGCCGAGGAAGTGCTCGATGCCCGATTTGGTCTCCGTCGGAAAGATCGGACCGATGTTAACATAGTCCGCCCCTTCTCCCTGGGCGCGAAGGGCCTCTTCGAGGTCGTGGGAGGATGCGCCCATGATAAGATCGGGCGCGATTTTCCTCGCAGCCGGCACGGGAAAATCATCCTGCCCAAGGTGGACGCCGTCGGCGCCGACGGCAAGGGCGATATCGACGCGGTCATTAACGATCAGCAGCATGCCGGCACTTGCGGTAAGCTCGCGAAATTTTTTGGCGAGCAAGTAGAAATCCCTCTCGCTCAGATCTTTTTCCCTGAGCTGTATTATCTTTGCTCCCCCTGCGATCACGCCCCGGAGCACCTCGATATCGGACCTGCCGTTCGAGAGGCGTTCACAGGTGACCGGATAAATGTCTACCTGATTGAATATTTCAAGCCGTTCCTGCCTTGTCATCATTTTCACCACCATTTTTCCCTTGGCGATCAGCCTGTTAGTCGAATACCAGCGGTTTCTTAACATAAACTCTTCACCGTGTCGCATAAAACAGCGGTCGCGGGAAATATAAAAAGACCCGGCCGGCAATTGGCTAATCGTTCCCGGAAAAAAAGCCGATTAACAACCAAACCTCTTCCGAGGAAACATTCCCGAGGTGTCCAGGCAGGTCGGGCGGATGAGAACGGTTGCTCTCAATCACTTTCTAAATGGAATATGGGTGAGATATGTGCGCAAATGATCTGATTCTTTTATGTGGCCTGGGCTTTTTGGTGTGCTTTTCGGTTCGCGTAGGGTCTGGTGCGCCTGCAATGGCGGTAATTCGCCGAGTTCTGAAATATGGACGCTCGAACAGGGATTGCGCCTGAGCAGGTAAATCCAGCGGCCTGTTTAGCTCAGTACGTCAGTCCTGTCCTGGTTACCACAATGGGGAAATCACACTCCCTGAGGTGTTCGGCAAGCAGGTAAGCGCGCAGGATGCCGGGAATTTCATCGGCGGCGTTTTTTTCCAGAAACTCGTTGGTAATCACCGCCGAGGCGAACCGGTTAGCGTTCTTTATTTTGAAAACCAGAGCGTTTCGCCCGGAATCGATGCCCCTTTCGATGGCGGCCGAATCGAATTCCTCCTTCAGGTATTTCTCCACTGCCTCTACTTTGCGATCCTCCGCCACTTTTTACTCCTCCCCGATAATTTCCAGAGCCAGTGCATCAGAACTCCCTGTATCACACCGCCCACTTCAACATTGAAGTCGGACTGAAAATAACGCCTCCTCCCGGATTAGCCAACATGAAATCACCTTTACAGGCAACGACAATGAAAAAAGTGACAAAAACTATTTGACATTCAGGCCCCTTTGGGGATATTAATCGGCCCGGTTGCAGCGAATGCCCACTCGGTTTCGTTCTGCAGGCCAACAAAGATGCCTTCGAGGCCTTACGAAGTCCCAAGGTAGTATTGAAAGCCCGCCAAAAGCGGGCTTTACTTATTTGGGGGCATGCAAGCATATCCGGGGGCGGCTTAGGGGCTGTTGCCCAAGGGAAGCGGGGATTCGCGCTGGAAAGGCCTGCCCCACATGCTCCGAAAATCTTAAATAATGCCTTTTAGAGCACGATTTCGGCATCACGGACTCACCTTCTCCGTGCCGCGGAGCTTATACTTTTCTACAGATCCATTTGTTTTCAAAAAAGAACCGGCAGGGAACTCGCTGCCGGTTCGGAAGGCGGGACATGGCCCCAAAGATTGCCGTGATCATACAGATAGTAATAGTCTCGCTGCTGATCGTCTACGGGACGATAAGTCTATACATGGGGTCATTCGAAGGGATGTATGTAACCTTTCCCATTCTGCTCCTCTATTATGTCTTCGCCGTCGCCCGTCAAAATCGGAGAAAGAGATCCGGAGAATCCGAAGAAGACGAACAGTAAAGGATTTTCGCTCGGCGCTACTTTTTGTCCACCGGAAACTTGTTATTCTCCCACTCGTGCCAGCCACCTTTGAGTGCATAGACGTTTTTGTAGCCTGCGGAGATCAACTTGTGCGCCACACGGGCGCTCGTGGCTTCAGTGGGTCAGGCACAGTAGAGAACGATTTTTTTGTCCTTCGGGTACTTGCCTATCCACTCCTCGACCTTTAGCGGGTCCTCCCTCAGCGCGCTCTTGATCTTCGTCTCGCTCGGGTCCCAATCTTTATCGATTCGGACATCAAGCAATATCAGGTAGGGGTTCCCGAGTTCGGCCTTCAGTTCTTCCTTGCTTATTCTGGGGATATCCTGGGCGTGGACGATAAAAGCCGAGGTCAGGACAAGTAACATCCCCGATAATAATGCTGCCCTTATTCTAGGTGTCATCAATGCCTCCTCTTGGGGGTTCAGGTATGGAGAGAATATAGTTATCGTATTGAGATAGTCAAAAGCCCACGGCACGGTAGAAATTAGGGGCCGCAAAACCTTTTTCATCTGGTATCCAATGCTTAATAGATGCAGGAAGAGTACTTATCCGATGCCTGGCTCGTCAAAAGGTTGCCGGAATAAAGGAACCGGGGAAAGCTCTTGATCGAAATCGATGGGGCTGAAAAATCGGGAAGCGGCACCCTGGTCAGGTTTGCAGTTGCGCTGTGTACTCTAACGGGGGAGCCGCTGCACATGGTCCGTATCCGGGCTGCGCGGGAGAAAGCCGGACTTCGTCCTCAGCACCTCCAGGCAGTCAGGGCCTGTGCGTCGCTTTGCGGCGGACGGCTGGAAGGAGATTCGGTCGGCTCGAGGGAGATCTACTACTATCCTGGAGAATTTCCCTTCGAGGGTGGATCTCGCACCTGGGATATAGGTACCGCCGGGTCGGCTACGATGATGGCGTTTGCCCTGACTCCGATCGCCCTTTTCGCCGCCGCTCCGTCGCTTCTAACGATTCGCGGGGGCCTTTTCCAGGATTTCGCCCCCACGGCCTTTCACATGCGTGACGTTCTTTTACCGCTCATCGCGCCGATGGGCGCCGCCGCCGAGCTGAACATTATACGTCCCGGTTATGTGCCACGGGGCGCGGGGGAGTTGAGCGTCTCTGTAAAGCCGCTCAGGTCCGCGCTGAGGCCCCTTGACAGGACCGAAGCAGGTGAGATGGCAAAGATCCGAGGCATTTCGCTTGCCTCCCATCTCGAAGCCGGCCACGTTGCCGGCCGAATGGCGGACAGATGCTCGGCGTTGATTGCCGCCATGGGCTACAGGGCCGAAATGGAGATAATCGAAGACAACTCGGCGATCCAGCAGGGCGCGGCGCTTTTTTTGCGGGCCGAAACCCACACCGGATGCATACTCGGCTCCGATATGGCCGGGAAGAGGGGCCGAAGTTCGGAGTCGATTGCCGAGCACGCTGTTTCGGCCTTGTTCGAAGATCTTGCATCGGGCGCGACCGTCGACAGGTTCGCGGCCGATCAGATTGTCCTTTATGCGGGACTTGCCGCCGGGCGGAGCAGGTATCTTGCGCCGGGTATAACCGATCACGTTCGCTCGAATATCTGGCTTATCGAGAAGATCCTGGGGGCGGGCGTCGAAGTTAGGGGCAATATGATCACGATAAACGGGATCGGTTTTTTCGGAAGATAAAATCAGGCCAAGGAGAGCCGGATGCAGCCGCGTCTAAAAATTCGAGGTATTTACAGCACTGCGCTCACTAAACTCGCCATCGATTCCGGATTCGAGGTCGCGGACCCCTCGCCAAGGGTGAGCGAGCGTTTTGCGGTGCAATTCCCTCAGGGACCTTACGATATCCTGATCGTGGATCGAGAGGACCTCCAGGGAATCGACCTTAAAGGCAACGGCGAACAGATAACCCAGGTTCTTGGCGTGCTGCGGCAGGCGCTCTTCGATTCGGTCCTGGTCAAATTTGGGCCAACAGAGGATAACGACCCTCTAATGGTCGCCGGCATCGAACTGCCGGGGGCTTCCAAGGAAAAACTGGACGAAATTCGCGCGGCGGTTATCCCCACGCTTAAAAATCACCACAGGCTGAAGATCATAAATTCCGAAATGCTGGAAGCGGCTGAAAGCGAGCTTGCAAAGCGCCCTTCGGCTAAGGCAGAATTGGAGCGCAACATTCTTAGGGAGGCGATTATTCTGCCCCTCGAAAAAGAGGGAGTTGCACGGCTCGAACACATCCGTCCGTCCGGAAAATCAATGCGCGCCAGGAAAGGTGCTCTCCAAACGATTAGCGACAGTCGAATAGTCTTCGGCCGCACCTTTACCCAGGGCCGCTACGACGGCCTCAACCTGGTGATTCGCAAGGGCGACTACGGAGTGACCGAGATCAGGGAGGGCGTCTGGTACGTGAAACACAGCTACTTTTCAAAAGAAAACCTTCTGATCGGCGAGTACTTCAATATCAACACTCCCGTGGAGCTATATCCTTACGGAGCACGATACGTGGACCTGGAGGTGGACGTGATCCGCAGGGCAGGTGAAGAAGCCTTCATAATAGACCGCGAAAAACTGGGAATTCTCTCCCAGAAAGGATGCATAGGAAAGGACCTGGAATCTAGGGTCCTGCTGGTGGCCGAACAAATCCGGCGAAACCTCAACCGGGATGGAGCAAGGAATAAATAGCGGGGTGTCAATGAAAATCAACCGGACCTGGGCCATTCAGTCATTCATGGTATGCTTTTTCTTCAATTCCGTCCTGGCGGGCCTCATATACTTCATGTCGGGAAAGATCCTCGCGGGGATGGCGGAGCGGATTTCTCCCTTCCTCAAGGCCGGAGCACCAGCCCTCCCCGAGGAAGTGCACGCGGCCCTGGGCATCATTGCGGCCTCCATCACCGGACTGCACGCCTATCTGGCCCCAGCCTTGGCGGCCCTGGTCGGCGCCGCAACCCTCCTCCTCTGGCTCTCAATATTCTTCATCGGCCGAAGGCTTTTGGCAAGGAGCGAACGAGGGATTTAAGGGATTAACGATTGAGGAATTTAAGGGATTGAGAAGTTGTGGGACTATTTCTCAGTTCCAGCCATATTCTGCGCTCATCTTTCGTAAATTCCCGAATTCATAAATCCCTAAATCCCTCGGTTCCTTAATTTCTTTCTACGGGGTTATAAGCTTGTGTTTGATCGCTATCTTGGTCAGGTCTGCGAGGTTGTGGGCGTTTAGTTTGGCCATGATGCTGTATTTGTGGGATTCTACTGTTTTGGGGCTGAGGTCTAGCTTGGTTGCGATGTCCTTGACGTTGTTTCCTTCGGCCAGGAGTTGTAAGACTTCTCGCTGGCGGGGGCTCAAATTTCTGAAGCCGATGTTTGACGAAGCGCCGCGTTCGAACCTGCCCATCTGTTCCAGGAGTACCTGCGGGGATATAGTGCTGAAGTAGGTCCCGCCGGATTTTACCGCCTTCAGGGCAAAAATGAGGTCCGAGATGGGCTCTTCTTTAAGGACGTAAGCTGAGATGCCGGCCCTTATCAAATCCATCAGATATTCCTTATCTGAATACATGGTGAAGATGATTACACGTGCACGGGGATTTTTCTTCTTGAGTTGGAAGGTCGCGTCTATACCGTTCAGATCGGGCATGGAAACGTCCATGATGACGATCTCGGCATCGAGTTCTTTTGCCAGTCTTACAGCGTCTCGCCCATTGGAGGCTTCACCAACCACTTCAAACTCGGGGAACTCCCCCAGAACTCCTCGGATGCCGCTTATAACCACCTGGTGATCGTCCACGATGAGGACTCGTGTCTTTTTCATGATCGCCTTTCGAAAAGGAAATGACCGAAAGATTCAAGCCCAAGTGTAACCGCAAGACGAGATAGCAATAAATGTCCCGCAGCGTTTTGCGGGACAAAAACCGGGAACAGTGTTCCAAAGAACCGAAAGTTCAATATTGTTTAGAGTTCCAGAGAATTTACAACGACCCGGCGAGTTTTGAAACAATTTTTCAATGCGACCGTGCCTTAAGTTCCAACCACCTTGCGCGCATGGCGTCAAAAACTGCCGCCCTGTCATCATCGCCTTCGGATTCGAACCTATCCCTCAGCTTGGCAAAGGACTGCCCGGGTTCACCGCCGAGGGCAACTGAAAGGGTCACAAGCTCCTCCATTGTCAGCCTGCTTATGTCAAGTTCGAGAAAAATGAGGTTCTCATCGATTGTAGCCAGCTTGTCAGCTTCTTCAACCGAGAGATCGAGCCTGAAGCCACGGCTGGCCTCCGCACTGTACTTGCCGAGCGGAAGCTCCAGCCTTTTTGCGGCGCTTATTGCATCAAACCCCCTGATTGTCATCGAAGTTCCTCCGTTCAAAGCTTCATCACTTTACTATAATCATTTCCCACCGGCTGCCCCGCCGGAAATAGATTTTTGAAATCTTCTCAGGGATCAAGGATGGGGATGGGCTGTACTTCATTGTCGGGTGGTGATCTGTCGTGGAATAGAAGGTTCTTTTTGCAATGTTTTTGGGGGATGTGGATTGGCCGATTCCAGTATTTCGGCTGTTTTGCCGGGCTTTTGCAGGAGTGATCTCAAGCCGTGGCGCTGAAATGGGAGAACTGTGGAGTGGTAAGCAGAATTGAAAATTGGCCTGAATCGAAATCTATCGCCTTCAGGCTTTTTTCGAGGCCTGAGCCGTTCATTTTTTCGAGGTCATGGCCAACCATGAAACGGTAGCCGGTGTAATCAGCGATATGGACCAGATGGACGAGATCGCGGTGGCTCGCGGCTGCCTCCGGGCAGTGGTGGTTGAGTATGGCTTGCGAGATCGAATCGGGCAGGTCCCACTGCTGGGCGAGCCGATGGCCCGCATCCGTATGCGATATCCCAAAAAACTGCTTTTCGGCCGCTTTGAGGTCCCCGTCGGTTTGGCGAAGCGTCCTGTAGAAGAGGGGATATGCCCGGTTCATGTACTGGTCCAGTACAACCTTGCCTATGTCGTGAAGCAGTCCGGCGGTGTACGCCAGATCGGCGGCTGCCTTTCCGGTTATTTCAGCCATCTTCCGGCTGACGTTGGCGGTATAAACGGAGTGATTGAACAGCCCTCCCTTACAAAGAGAATAACCGTAGTTCGTGTAAGTTATGAAATTCTCCATGGAAACGGCCAGTGCAATCGGGAAGAGGCTCTTTTCCCCGATCCGCAGCAGGGCTTTTTCCACCGAGTTTACCCTTAGTGCCGAGTGTACCCAGACCGAGTTGCAGAGCTTCAAAATCCTTGCGCTCAATACCTGGTCCTGAAGGATCTCCTTTGCGATGTCCCTGAAACTGAATGAATCGTTGTCGATCATGCGAATGATTTTCAGCGCAACCTGCGGGATAGGCAAAAGATTGGTTATCGCCTTGTCCAACTGTTCTGGACCCGGAGGGGTGAAGACTATCCCGTCGGTGGGCGGTGCAGGGATGGAAATCGGATCAATGGAACTCTCCAGGGTTTCCATATTCAAGCTCAGGCGGCAGGAAAAGTAGCCGCCAATTTCTCTCTGAGTTATGCGGATGCCCTCGGAATCGAGTATCTTCTGGGCTATCTCGGAGGTTCGCCCGCCTATATCGAGGATCAGGTCCGTTTTTGAAAGTGGATCGATCAGCGCTCCTCCTGCAATGCACGCTTCCAGCCTCTTCTTCCTTGCGCCAAGGGAGATCAACGCCTTGATAAATGCGGGCAGGCCGGTAGTTGCGCTCACCTCGGGCTTCCACGAAGCATCGATGCTGGGCGGCTCGGGCAAAAGAAGGTGTATGAGACCGCCAATTCCCGATTCGCGGTCGCAAAGGGTTATGCCGACACAACTTCCCAAAAAGGCCTGAAAAATTTCGGGCTTTTTGGCGCCGACCATAAACGATCCTGAAAGCACAACATGATTCTTCATGACCCCTCAAAATAATTTATTATGGAGATTGCAAAAGGATAGCTTCCAAACAATACAATCGGCGCAGCCGTTTATTTTCTTGAATCCGTTCGCCGGGGCCACCGACAATCCAGCGCGTTAGCCATGCACGGAGAGGGTAGACCAATTTGCTTGTTTTAGGAACCGAAAAGCGATAGGATTTGGCATCCTTCGATAATGACTTCCCGATCATTCGGGATAGGACGGTAATACGTTGAAAAGATAGTCGCAAGGTACCCGGCATCCCTGCGAAGACTGATGGGGCGTGGATTCATTTAAATCCTGTCCAAAATATCGGAAAATTATATAATCTTTTCCGATTCTTTTTTCGATTATCCCATTGAGGCTTTCAACACAGGGGCGATCGCCACTCATGCCGTGTGACTCGATCCGGTCTAAGTTGTCATTATTTTATGATGCGCAACGGGGCATGAATGTCCCTCCTTTTCCGATCTGGCTTATGTCGGTGTGCTTTTGCGAATTTGAATAAGAACTTGAGTAGCGGATTATAACGGAGAGATACTCATGCGGCTCCTGCTCCCAAGGAATCTCCGCTCGCGCTTAATAGCATCTTTGTGCATTGCGATCCTGCCCGCCATGGTCTTCGGCGGGCTCAACATCTTCAGCCAGTACAAATCCACCAGGGAAACATACCAGCAGGAGGCCATGCGGCTTGTGCGCATGGCCGAATTCGAATACTTTCAGATAATCGACAACACCCGCCAGTTTCTTGCTTTTCTGTCTAACCTTCCAGCTGTTGCCGAGATTGATGCAACATCCTGCGACACTCTTTTTCAGGAATTCAAATGCCGGTTCCCGTATCTGATTAACGTCTCCATTGCGAACCCCGAGGGCAACAGGATATCCGGGAACCTGCCCGGGGCTAATCAGGAGAGCATTACAGGCCGGTTATGGTACAAGCGTTTGCTGGATACCCGCGAGTTTACCGTGGGAGAGTATCGAATCGGGGGGATGAGCCACAATCCAAGCCTTGAAATAGCTTATCCGGTGAACGGCAGTGACGGGGAATTGAAGGCAATATTGATTGCCGAACTCGATTTGAACTGGTTTCAGGAACTTGCAGTCTCTCTGGGTTTGCCCGAAGGTTGGGTGCTCACCGTCCGGGATAATGGCGGCACCATTCTCGCCCGATTTCCCGAGGGTTTGAAGTACGTCGAGATGAGCGCTCCCGATATACCCATAATGCGCACCATGCGCGAGAGAAGAAACGGCCTGGCCACGAGTACCGGCATTGATGGGGTCGAGCGGATATACGCATTTGCCGACCTCCATCGGAACCAGGGCACAGGAAGCATCTTTCTTAGCATGGGAATGCCGCTGTCGGTGCAAAACGACCTGCTTTTCTGGGTTGGAGGCCACTTTCTGGTTCTTCTGCTCACTTTTTTCGGAATGGCTATTGGAAGTCACCTGTTCATAATGCCAAATGTGAGGTCTCTAACTGATGCCACCAAACAGCTCAGGGCCGGAAATCTCGGTGTAAGGACGGGGCTGCCCCATGAAGAGGGGGAATTCGGCGAACTGGCGGCGGCGTTCGACCAGATGGCGGAATCGCTGGAGTCAAAAGAAGACGATCAAAGGCGGTCCCGCGAAGCTCTACTGGAAAGTGAGCACCGGTTTAGGACCATCTTCGATTCCGTGAACGATGCCATTTTGGTTCTCCACCCTTCGACCGGCCTGATTTTGGATGTTAATAAGCGCGGCTGCGAACTCTCGGGCTATGGAAGGCAACAGCTAAGGGGCTTGAGGGCAGCTCAGCTGAGTTCCGGTTTTGCACCTTACACGGAAAAAGAGGCCCTCAGATGGCTACTAAAAGCTGGAAAAGAAGGGCCGCAGGTTTTTGAATGGGAAATCAGGAACAGGATGGGGCACCTGTTGTGGGCAGAAGTAAATCTGCGTGCAGCCGTCATCGGGGGCGAAAGTGTCATGCTGCTCACGGCCCGGGATGTGACTCGGCGCAAGAAGGCCGAAACGGCTCTCAGGGAGAGCGAGTCAAGGTACAGGGCCTTTGTTGCGAATAGCTCGGAGGGGATTTTTCGGATCGAACTCGAAAAACCCGTCTCGATTTCGCTTCCCGATGAGGAAATCATCGGGCGAATCTATGCGTCCGCCTATCTGGCGGAGTGCAGCGAGGAGATGACCCGGATTTACGGCTTCGACAGGGTTGCGGACATTGTCGGGTCGAGGATCTCCGAATTTCTGCCCCGCTCAGACCCGCAAAGCATCGAGTATTTGAGAGGCTTTATAAGATCCGGCTATAGGCTCGTGGAAGCTGAATCGTACCGCCGGAAAATAAACGGCGAAGAGATCTGCCTTTCGAGCAGTCTTATCGGGGTAATAGAAGATAGCCGGCTCGTTCGGGCCTGGGGTGTCCAGCGGGAGATAACCAGGCAGAAGCAGGCAGAGGAAAAACTTAGAAATCTCAACCGGTTCAACCAGGAAATAATATCCAGCGCCAGGAACGGAATTCTCGTATTTGACGTAAACCTCGATTACGTTCTCTGGAGCAAGTCCATGGAGGAGATGACGGGCTTGTCCGCCGTGTGCGTGGTGGGCAGGAACGCTCTCGATGTCTTTCCTCCCATAAAAGAGCAGGAAACACTGCTCAAAAAAGCGCTTGCCGGTGAGCACTGCCGGTCCGGAGACATTTGCTACAGTCTGCCGGGTACCGGCAAAGAGGCGTGGATGATCGCCGACTATGGCCCTCATTTCGATACTCGCGGCGAGGTCATCGGCGTAATGGGTATCGTTACCGACATCACCGAGCGCAAGGCGGCGGAAGCCCAGATCGAGCGAATGAACCGGCGCAACCGCCTGATCCTGGATGCCGCCGGCGACGGTATTATCGGAATGGACAGCGAAGGACACTGTATTTTCATGAATCCCGCTTCCGCCGAGATGCTTGGTTTCGAGGCCGATGAAATAATAGGCGAAGATGTAAACCGGCTCATCTATTACGCCAGCTCCGATTGCGTTTCCTTTCCACCGTCGGAATGCACGATTTCCATGACGCTTTCCCGTGGTTCCAGGTGCAGGATCAGTGATGGGATGATGACCAGAAAGGACGGCAGCACCTTTCCTGTCATTTTTACCAGCACCCCTATTGTCGAGGGGGGTGAAATCATAGGCGCCGTTCTAACTTTTCGGGACGTTACCGAGCAAAAGAACGCCGACGAGGCCAGAAAAAGACTCGAAGAGCAGCTTGGGCAGGCACAGAAAATGGAAGCAATCGGGGTGCTTGCGGGCGGGATAGCCCACGACTTCAACAATATACTTACCCCGATAATAGGCTACTGCGAGATGTGTCTCCAGGAACTGAAAAAAGGAGACAGCCTGCACAGGAAAATCGAACAGGTGCTCAAGTCGAGCATACGGGCAAAAGACCTGGTATCCCAGATACTTGCATTCAGCCGCAAGGGCGAGCAGGAACTCAAACCCGTACAGGTCAGCCTGATAATAAAAGAAGCGCTGAATTTTCTCCGGTCCTCGATCCCGTCAACAATTGAGATCCGGCGCCGGATCGGCCCCGATGCGGCATCCCTCAAGGTGCTGGCCAGCCCGACACGAATCCATCAGATCATGATAAACCTGTGCACCAATGCGGCGTACGCCATGAAGGAAAAAGGCGGGATTCTGGGCGTGGCGATGAGCAGGCATGAAATCGGCGCTGACAGTGGCGCCTCGACCGATCTGGGGCCGGGAACCTACTTCAAGCTGGTCGTATCCGATACTGGGCATGGAATAGAGGAGGAAATTCAGAACCGCATTTTCGAGCCCTACTTCACTACAAAGCCGGCCGGCGAGGGCACTGGACTCGGCCTCTCGGTTGTCTATGGGATTGTGAAGAGCCTTGGGGGCGACATACATGTTGCCAGTAAACCCGATCAGGGGGCAATATTTGAAATTCTCTTGCCGATCGCCGAACTGCCCGTCGAGACCACCGAGTACGCCGATCAGAACCTGCCTGCCGGCAAGGGCCATATTCTGCTGGTGGATGACGAGGCGACCGTAGTGGAATTGCAGGGGGAAATGGTTGAACATCTTGGCTATCGTGCAACGCTAAAGTACGGCAGTTTGGAAGCGCTCGATTGCTTCCGCGAAGATCCCAACGGCTTTGACCTTATAATTACCGACCAGACCATGCCTCACATGAGGGGGGATGAATTTGCCAGGGAGGCCTTTAAAATTAGAAGCGACATACCGATTATTCTTTGTACCGGGTTCAGTGAGACCATCGATGCGAAAAAGGCAAAGGAGAACGGAATAAAAGGCTTTCTCATGAAACCGTTGTCCCTTCGCGTGATGGCTTCGGAAATAAGCCGTGTCCTTAAAGTGGATGACAGGGCTAACAAGCCCGCGGAAATCTCGTAGACCAAGGCTTTAGGAGGGTGTCGTAGAATGTAGTGTGGGCACGATAAGACCGTGCCAACCCTACAGCCTTTGGACTTTGCGCCCTTCACCATCAATCCAACCTGCCTGATTTTGTACAGACCGGGTTAATTCATGAAAACATCGCGGTAATAATCGAAATGCTCGGTGACGGAGCCTGCTCCGCGAATGACCGCGCGGAGGGGGTCTTCGGACCGGTAGACTTGCAGGCCCGTTGCCTGGTGGATCATAAGTCTCAAACCTTTAAGCAACGCGCCGCCTCCGGCAAGCCAGATGCCGTTTTCGGAAACGTCTGCCGCAAGATCGGGTGAAGCCTTTTCGAGAACGCGCCTTACAGCCTCAATGATTGCCCGGGTCGGCTCCCTGATCGCAGCCCGGATGTCGGAGTCCGTGATGCTCACTATTTTGGGCATGCCGGTTGCCAGGTCCTTGCCCCGGAGCTTTATTTCAAGCGTCTTTTTCAGCGGCACCGCCGATCCTATTTTCATCTTTATAACTTCGGCCATCATTTCACTTACAGCCATCCCGTGCGCCTGGCGAATGTGCTGACATATAGCTTCGTTTGCCTCATCGCCGGCGACCCGGAGCGATTCGCTGCAAGATACGGCAAACTTCGAGATGATCGCCACCTCGGTAGTCCCGCCCCCGATATCCACCACCATCTGGCCCTCGGCTTGATCGACGGGGAGCCCCGAACCGATTGCCGCGGCCATTGGCTCCTCTATCAAAAACACTTTTCCGGCGCCCGCCATTTCGGCGGCTTCGATAACGGCCCGCTTCTCGACCGACGTAATCCCGGCAGGTACCGCCACAACCAGTTTGGGCCTGGAGAGAGGAAGGCGTCTGAATACTTTTCCCAAAAAGGAGCGCACCATGAAGGAAGCTGTTTCAAAGTCGTGAATGACGCCGTCCCGGAGAGGCCGCAGGATTTCAAGTCCCCTGCTGTGCCGTCCGGCCAGACTCTTTGCTTCACGACCGATCGCCACAACTTTGCCCGACCCTTTCTCTATGACCACCATCGAAGGCTCGTCCAGGACTATTCCCTTGCCCTTCACGTAAATAAGGGTATTGGCTGTCCCGAGATC
Organism: Desulfarculales bacterium UBA696; assembly: GCA_002298995.1. Taxonomy (GTDB): domain Bacteria; phylum Desulfobacterota; class Syntrophobacteria; order Syntrophobacterales; family Syntrophobacteraceae; genus SbD1. The sequence goes on along the minus strand of DBMO01000002.1, from coordinate 107,039 downwards.
CATAGCCATGTCTCTGGAAAGGAAGTCCATCATGCGGCCGAACATAGTTGAGGTCCCCTCTGGCTGAAATTTTCCCAATTGACGCCGAAGGTTATACAAAAGACCGTCCCTTTTTGCAAAGATTTGTTCTGGCGGAGGTGGGGCCGATAATCCGATAAGAAAAACCGAATAATTTTGTTGACAAAAAGCGCTTCAGTCTCCATAGATACACATGCCTCGGATTTCCTTGAGAAACTGAGCTGATCGGCGCTGGTTGGCCGCTTTGACGATAAGCAGTCCATTTTCGGTACTGACCGGGTACTCAAAGAGGGGGTGATTGCATGCAGCGCAAGCAGCATCTCGTGTTGTTCTTCTTCTTCCTGTCCTCCGTTGTCCTCGCTCCTCAATTTTCACACGCCAAAACAGCCAATCGAATAAACGCGCAATCAGCTATCGTTATCGACATGGAGAGCGGGAATGTTCTTTTCGAGCAAAATGCCGATCTGCCTATTGCGCCCGCGTCTATTACGAAGATTTTATCACTCTACCTGGTCTTCGATGCAATAAAGGAAGGGCAGGTTCACCTTTCCGACAAAGTGGAAGTCAGCCGGCGCGCTGCATCCACCGGCGGGTCCAGGATGGGGCTCAAAGCAGGCGCCAGGGTGCCGCTCGAAGAGCTGATAAAGGGCATGGCGGTCGTGTCCGGCAACGACGCCTGCGTGGCGGCCGCCGAGCACATAAGCGGCAGCGTGGACCGGTTCGTAGCCAAGATGAACGCAAAGGCCCGCGAATTGGGGATGACCAAAACGCGGTTTTTCACGCCAAACGGCCTGCCCGCGGCAGGCCAGCTAACCACCGCCCGTGATATAGCAAGACTCTCTACAGTTTATCTTCACCGATTCCCTGAATCTCTCGGCATTCATTCACTGCAGGCGTATAGCTATGGCAGGAGTTCGCATCATAACGCGAATCGGCTCCTCGGCAGGTGTCCCGGTGTGGACGGCCTGAAAACGGGCTTCGTCTGCGCATCGGGCTACAATATTTCGGCTACCGCGAAGCGCGGAGGGACACGCATTCTTGCCGTTGTCATGGGCGCTCGCACACCCGGGATCAGACTTACCGAGACCGAGAAACTCATTGAGGCAGGTTTTCGCGAATGCGGCGCGCCCCATGCGGATGTGAAATTTGCCATGGGATCTGATTCCTCATCTGAAATCGAGGCCGCCACGGCTAAAACCGCCGGAACAGCCGCTGCCGGATTCCACGGAAACAGGCACAAAGCAAGGCTTACCCGTTTAGCGGCCCTCAAAGCAAATAAACAGGCCGCCTCTCTTCCAAGGTCAGCCAAAGAGGAGAAGCTCGCCGCAAAATCCACGGCGGCCGCAAAGACGGGAAAAGGTCTGGCCAAGTCGCGGAAGGCAGCGGTGAAATCTACCCACGTCAGCGCCGGAAACGCGGTTAAGCAGGAAAAACTTAAAAAATCGACAAAATCCGCCAAGTCCCCAGGAAAACAACATCTCGGCAAAACAGTGGCGGTCAAAAAAGTCGCTGCCAAAAACAACCCTCACGCAAATAATTTTAAGAAAAAACCAAAAGGATAGAAGGCACACCCGCCCGCGGGCTGAAAAGCCCGCCCCGCAGGCAAGTCTTGCGAGTAAAGCGTATCCGTGCCCGATCAAGCCCGAGCCCCTGATGCGATAAGTCTCTGAAATAACTACATTGCAGAGATGGTCTGCGTACAAATATCCAGAAAGCCGGACTCATTTTGAAAGTGCTGAAAGAATCGAGCGCGGACTGGGATAATGTATCCAAAGAATTAAACAAATTAATCGAAGAATCGAGGCTTGCGTTAGAGAGGACAAAAGAGGTGGTCTAAAATTGGAGACTGTCCGGCAGACAATTCACTTTTCACGGCATTAGAAAGAATCCCAGAACTTTCCTGCTGTGTTCGTCCATGCTCGTAAAGTTGGCGCCGACACGGTCGCCCCTGACGTTGCATATTTTGGCGACACCATGGATGGCTCTGCCCTCCAGCTCGAAGGAAATTTTAACTATTTCATCCGGTTCCGGCGACTTGCCCACCGGCTTCACAAAGCACAATCCGCCCTGGGAAACGTCTATCAATTTGACCAGAGTTTCTACTGCATCGCCGGGAAACAGACATTTGGCGGTCATACCGACCTGCTTTCGATAGTATTGTCTCTTCTCGAAAGTTATTGTGAAAACATTGCCGCACTTGCACTTGGCCGAAGCTGCGCGGGGTATTTCATTAGTTTGGAACTTAATCGGCTTGGCGTTTCCGCACTTTTGGCAAATTACGTTCCCTGCCCGCTCATCACTCAGAAATACTTTGACCGTTTCCATTTTTCACCAACGCACTGTGTGCAATTCATTGCGAATCGAACCCCGTTTCAGGGCAGTCCTCTAATCGCAAAATCCAGCCCCGGATCGGTTGCATAAGCAGAGTTCACGTAATCTGGCGCTGTTTTGCGTATCTTTTCGAATTTATTCTATGTAGTCCGCCCGCGCAATCGGTCTTTTTATGCCCTTGAAGAAAAGTAGAAAAGAGAGAAAACAAGGTAGACGATTTTAAGAGCACAAAAGTCTATTCAGAGTATATCGAATGGACTAACTGGAGGCTAACCCAACCGGAACCAAGAGGAACTGATATGAAAGCGAAACTTCTGGCGGTTTTAATGGTCGGCTTTTTCCTGCCGTGGGCTTTGCCCGCTACCAGGGCGGAAGCCCAGGAATGCTGCTATTTCAACCCTCTGGCCATTCCATTTATAGCTGCTGCTGGAGTGGTCGGTGCCGCGGCATCAGCCGCAACCGCGCTCGTCGTGCCCGGCTATTACTATGCCCCGCCGCCCTACTATGGATCGGCTTACCACGGACCCGCATATTATGGTCCTGCATATGGTCCTGCCTACTACGGGCCGGCGCCGGTATATTCCGGGGGCTATTACAGCCCGGCCTATTACGGTGGCTATTACGGCCGCGTCGATTACAGGGGCCACTACTACCGCCACCATAACAGCGGCCATCACGGACCGCGACCCCCGGGGCCCACGCCGCCCAGAAGACCGTAACCGGCGGGCTGGAAAGGCTGTCCCACGTACTTGAGGCGCCCTTGAAACGAGCGAAACCCAACACTCCGGGGCTGGAGTGTTGGGTTTCGCTTTCTTTATTTGCCTTCAAATTGGGCTCAGGATTCGGGCGCCGAATTTTTTCATTTCGATGCCCACCCCCGGCCCGAACCGCGTCTTTTCGCTAATCCATCAATCTTCGATGGCGCTGAGTACAACCTGGCTTATATCGACGATTTTGATGTTTTCCTTGTTGAGGTTCTTTGTCCCATCCATCAGCATCGAGCGGCAGAAGGGGCAGGCGGTGCAGATTGTGTCCGCGCCGGCCTCTATGGCTTGCCTCGAGCGCGCAACGTTTATGCGCTCGCCCTCGGTTTCCTCCATCCACATTCCGCCTCCGCCGGCGCCGCAGCAGAAGCTGAGCTGATGGTGCTTGCTCATTTCGATAGGCGCTCTGCCGGTCGCTTTCTGAATCAGGTCGCGGGGTTGCTCGTAGATGTAGTTGTACCTGCCGAGATAACAGGAGTCGTGCCATACGAGATTGCCAAGGTTTACCTTCTTGTTCAGCTTGATTTTGCCGTCATCTATCAACTGCTTGATGAACTCTGTGTGATGGTAAACCCGGTATTCGCCGCCGAACTGTCCGTACTCGTTCTTCGTGGTATTGAAACAGTGCGGGCAAACGGTGATGATCTTCTTCACGCCGTAAGCATTGAATAGCTCGACGTTGCCCTCCATCATCGCGGCGGAGAGGTATTCATTTCCGAGTCGCCGGGCCGTCTCGCCGCAGCACATTTCTTCCTGGCCGAGGATGGCGAAGTCAACTCCCGCGGCCTTCAGGATCTTAGCGGTGGCTACCGCGATGCTCCTGTTTTCCTGGTCGAGCGAGGCGGAGCAGCCGACGTAGAGCAGATACTCGGCGCCTTCCTTTTCGGCCATGGTCGGAATGTCGAGACCGTCGGCCCACTCGCCCCGCAGATGCTGCCCCATGCCCCACGGGTTCGAGTTCTTTTCCATGTTGCGCATGGCGAGTTGGACCTCGGAGCTCATCTTGGCCTCGGTGAGAACAAGATAGCGCCTCATATCGATGATAAGCTGCACGTGTTCGATCCAGACCGGGCACACGGTCTGGCAGGCCTGGCACGTTGTGCAGGCCCAGAGCAGATTCTCGCTGAAAACGCCGCCGATCAGCTCTTTGTTGAGGATTTCATATTTTTCTTTCATCTCATCGAGCTTTTCGGGAGTCAATTTGCCTTCTGCTATGAGAACCGGCGCGCGCTCGAAAAGGTGTTCCTTGAGATCGTGAACCAGGCCCTTGGGACTGAGTTCCTTGCCGGTATTGTAGGCCGGGCACTGTTCCTGGCAGCGGCCGCATTCCGTGCAGGCATAAGTGTCGAGCAACTGCTTCCAGGTAAACTGCTCTACTGCGTTTACACCGAAGGATTCAGCCTCTTCGTCTTCGAGATCCATCTTGTTGATTATGCCGGTGGGGCCGAAGTCGCGAAGATAAATGTTAGGGATCGCGCCGAGGAGGTGAAGGTGCTTGGAGCGCGGAATGTAGTAAAGAAAGAAAAGGAGAGCTGATAAATGAACCAGCCAGAGGAAGCCGAAAACGGCCTTGGCCATTCCCGTTACTTCTCCTTCCTTTACCGCCGGCAGCAAACCCCTGAATACGCTTGAAACAGGCGCCCAGAAAGCGCTCATTTCCCCGGCCGACACCCTCATCGCCGTCATGAAAAAGTAACTGATGATGAGAGTGGAGATTAGGCTTAGAACTATTATTGCGTCAACATGTCCGGAAAGCGGCCCTTGCAGCCTGATAGGCTTTAGGACAAAGCGGCGGTAAAGGGAAATCACGATGGCCACTATTACCGCCAGACTTATAATGTCAACGAAAAGTCCGATGAGGGCAAACCCCGGTATTGCCCAGAAGGAGATTTGCGGGATCAACCCGTTGAGAATGAACTCCAGGGTCACCAGGGAAATCGTAAGAAAGCCCCAGAAAATCACAAAATGCCCGAAGCCCCCCGGAAACATTATAACGCGCCTTTGCCCGAAGACGTATGTGAGCAGGGCCTGAACTCTGCTGGGGGGATCGTCTGTCCGGGGTTTGGGATCTGGAACGCCGAGTTGCAATGCCTGAACCAGGAATTGAACCCTCGTGGCAAAAAGGTAGAGCACCCAGACAAAGGCAGCCAGGAATAGGATTCTTACCAGAAAAAATTCGCTGGGCGTAAGGTATGAGTACATGAGATCATCCTCTTTTTAAATTTGTGTTTATGCCTGAATACAGAAAATGACGGAAAAGATTTGGATTTGTTCTCCGGGTGAGATGTTGCGCATTCATAGTGTAAGCGGGACGCGCTCCAAAAGCACTCTGCGCGGCGCGACATCCCGCGCGGCAGAAGCTTCCTCAAAGTTACGCGTCCGCCCCAGGACTTCAAAAAGAGCTACAGCGGCTTTTAACAGTTACTTAATCAGATCTCGAAGGAAAACTCGGAGGCGAACTCCACCCGGATTATGTGCAAAACTCTTCACATAGTCAGATATCCCAATCAGAAACACAAGTCAAAGGTGATTGGCAAAGTTTTTGTCATTATCGGGCACGGGAGCACTAAAATTCTAGTGCCGGGACCCCGATTTTTCAACCCTTGAGGCTCAACTCCAAACCGCGGCTTGAATTGCCCCGCATGAGCCTTATTTTGGCTCAATCGGCTCCCTTCTGTCTTGGTTGCTTATCACAAGACAGGCCCATCATTACCCCAAAAGGAGGATAACAATGCCTGATAAAATCGAATGGGTCAAAGACTTCAGCCAGGCATTATCGCGGGCAAAATCGGAAGGGAAATTCGTTTTCCTCGACTTTTTCAACCCCGATTGAATTGGCTGCAAAACGATGGATGCGGCTACGTATCCCAATCCAAAGGTAATTGATTTTTTGCAAAACAAAGTGATACCGCTTCAACTGCCCCACAACGCCCAGCCCTACGCGGCCGACTACGGCATCAAGTGGACTCCCAGTCTGCTCCTTATCGACGCCGGAGGAAAAGAGCACCACCGGGTGCTTGGCTACCTTCCCCCGGTCGAGCTTATACCATCGCTGATGCTGGGGATCGGAAAGGGCTGTTTCAATCAGGACCGGTTCAAGGAAGCCCTGGAGAACCTGGAACAGGTAATCTCCGAATACGCTTACAGCAGCTCGGCGCCCGAAGCCGTCTTCTTGAAGGGCGTGGCCTCATACAAGAGCACCCACCAGCCCGGGCATCTCAAGGAAGCCTACAACACACTCCAGGTGCGCTACCACTACAGCGAATGGTCCAGGCGAGCCTACCCGTACTGGCTCCTGCCCTGAAGCACCGTGGAATTTTGAGGACCATACGTTGATAGGCTGGGTTGGATTTTGTACAAGACTGGATTGAGCGTGGATGATCTCAAATCCGCGCATGGATGAAGAAGAAGCGAAACCCAACGTCCTGGAACCGGAATCGTTGGGTTTCGCTCGGCTCAAAGGTGTTTCGAACATCGGCCAGTATAGGCAAAATCGATATCAACTATTGCAAAACACAGATGCTAGACCGGAAAATAATGTTATCCTGTCCCGGTAAATGCAGTCCCCTGATATACTGACCGGGTCTTCTTTATCAAGAAAAACTCTAACGTGCTGTTATAACTTGGTCAAGGAACCAGAAATGGAGTCGGATTGTTTCATCAGCCCAGTCGAGCCGTTTTCAGCCATGCTTGCTGGAAAGGGACTTGAGCTTACCCGCGATCATACCCAAATAATTCAGGTAAATACGGGTTTTTTGTGCAACCAGACATGCGGCCATTGTCACCTCGAAGCTGGTCCCCAGCGCCGGGAGATCATGGGCGTCGAGGTCATGGACGAGGTGATCGCCTATGTTAAAAGGGCCGGCTTCAAGGCCGTCGATATAACGGGCGGGGCTCCGGAACTCAATCCCAATATCGAGCACCTGCTAAGCGGACTTTCCGGGACAGCACGCCTGATCACATTCCGCTCCAATCTTACCGCTTTGAATTCACCCGCCGGTTTCCGCATTGCCGGGCTGCTAAAAAAATTCAGGATAGCCGTAACGGCCTCTTTCCCCTCGACCAACCCGGCTGAGATGGAGCGGCAGCGGGGCAGCGGAGTGCTTGATGCAAGCATCGCCTCTTTGCAAAAGTTAAACGAGCTGGGCTACGGAAAATGCGGGTCGGGTCTTACACTCGACTTGGTGCACAATCCCGTTGGCCCCGAGCTTCCCGGGGACCAGCAGGCATTCGAGGCGAAGCTGCGCTCGGGTCTTGTCCAAGGGTGGGGAATCAGCTTCAACCGCTTGTTCAGCTTTGCCAATGTGCCTCTGGGACGGTTTAGAAAGAACCTCGAGCAAACGGGCGTGCTGGCCCGATATATGGCCCTCCTTGCAGGCGCGTTCAACCTCCGAGCACTGCAGGGAGTAATGTGCCGCGGTCTCGTGACAGTCTCGTGGGATGGCTTTCTTTACGACTGTGATTTCAACCTGGCTGCCGGGGTTCCAATCGGCGGCCTGCCAGTTAAAATAGAGGAGATGGACTCGCCTCCCCGGCACGGCTCCAGGATAGCTGTATCCGATCATTGTTACTCGTGCACCGCCGGTGCGGGGTTTACATGAGCCGGGGCCATAACTGTCCCGTGCGGACTTTAGGAGTGGGTTGGGCGGATTTTTCCGGAAACCTTCAGGAGAGCAAAATGGAACTTTTTGAATATCGGGTCACCAGCCATCCGGCCGAAGCATTCCGGGAGATAGTCTATTTTTGTTCTCAGGAAGGCAGATGCGATCTGGAGGTGATAGCATCCGACCAGATAAAGAAGATGGAATCGATTCTCAATGAAGGCGGCAGGGAGGGCTGGGAACTCGTTCAGGCCGCCTTTGGAAAAGACGGCGTGCTGGTCTTCTGGAAAAGGCTGTTGAAGGTCTGATACGCCCTCGATAAGAGCACCCCACCACCAGGGTTTATCGCCTACTCCCTTGCCCGGTTTACGCACTGGAAAGCCAGGACGAACAGGGCTACCCCAAGCCCGGCCAGCAGCAGATACGAGAAAGGATCGGCAGGCTCGTTGAATGCCGCTGCCCGAATAGCACTCGATGCGTGGGTCAGGGGAAGAAAGTGCAGAATGGTTCTCGCCCAATCCGGCATTTTGTCCACCGGGAAGAAGGTCCCTCCAAGGAAAGCCATCGGAGTAATAAAAAAATTGCTGAGCAGGGCCTGGTCCGAGTGGGATTTAACCAGCATTGCCAGCCCGACGGCAAGCGATGCGAAAACGAAGCTGTTCAGCAGGACGGCAAGCCAGAATTGAAAGTTGTAAGCTAGCGTTACTCCTGAAAAAAAACCAATAACCAGGATGATTAAGGTGGAAAAAAGCGCCCGCGTGATACCTGCCAGGACTTCTCCCGTAACGTATGCAATATTCCTTATTGGCGCCGCCTGAAATTCCTCGAAAATGTGCCAGTAAAAGCGCGCAATATTAATTTCGCTTGCGATGGCAAACGCCTGCACCATGCTGCTCATGGCAACCAGGCCTGGTATAAGGAATTCAAGATAGGCATGGCCGCCCACCCGCACGTCACGGCCCATGCCCAGGCCAAAAGCGACAAGGTAGAGCAGGGGACTGACCGCCATCGAGGCGATTTGGCGGAAAAACTTCTTCCTGAGGATGAGGATTTCGCGATAATAGATCGCCAGCATGCCGCTCATGGCTGAACCTTCTTGCCGGTAAAGGAAATAAAGACGTCCTCGAGGTTCACGCGGCGAACCGAGAAGCTGTCATCCTGCCCCCCGATGGATCTGTTGGCTTCGTCCCGGTCCCTAAAATAGCGCGTTTGCATCGCGCCGTTCTCGATCCTGTCGAGCGCCCAGGCACCCAGCCTGTCCATGAGATTTTGCGGCATATCGAGCGCCACTATTTTCCCCTCGTCCAGGAAGGCCACGCGGTCTGCCAGAAATTCCGCCTCCTCTATGTAATGGGTGGTGAGAAAAATCGTCGCTCCGCCTTGCTGGATCTTTTTTACAAGCGACCAGATGCGCCGGCGGATCGCCGGGTCCAGGCCCGCCGTGGGCTCGTCGAGGAAAAGAATTTTGGGCGAGTGCATAAGCGCCCGCGCAATCATGATTCTTCGCCGCAGCCCGCCCGAGAGGTGCTTTGCCGGACTGTCTTTCCTGTCCGCGGCATCGACGTATTCGAGAAGCTCCGCTATTTTGGCGGCACGCTCCCGTTTGGGCATCTGGAAAAGTTTTCCATGGAGATCGAGGTTTTCGTAAACGGTTAATTCGTTATCGAGATTGATGTTCTGCGGGACCAAGCCGCACTGCCGCTTGGCCTCGATACTCTGCCTTCCGATATGGTATCCGTGGAGCCATGCCTCCCCGGAGGTGGGAACCGCAAGACCAGTGAGGATTTTGATAGTAGTGGTCTTGCCCGAGCCATTTGGACCCAAATAAGCGAAAAGCTCTCCCGCGGGCACGTGAAGGCTTACGCCCTTGAGTGCTTCGGTGCGGTTGTACTTTTTAGTGAGATTTTCTATCCGAATCATTCCCTGACGCCCACCAGCCCCGTAATCTTCTCCTGCATTACAGCAGTAAATTATCCATTTCACATTTTAGCTGAAATAGCAGGATTTTACGTCGGGGGGAAGGAATTTAGGAATTGAGGATTTCAGGGATTGAAAATGAGGAGTATCCCAAGTCCCCCGTTCTCTAATTTCCGAAATTCCTAAATTCCTAAATCTCTCAATTCTATTCAAGAACCACAAGCCCGCTCGATATTGCGAACTTTACCAGGCCGGGGATGTCCGATATTGCAAGCTTTTGCATGAGGCGGTTGCGGTAGGTTTCCACGGTTTTAACCGAAATATCCAGATATTCCGCGATCTCGGAGCTGGAGTGTCCTTCGACGACCAACTGAAGAACCTCCCGCTCGCGCATGCTGAGGCGGTCCAGGGGGCCGGCGTGGCCGCTTTGCCGCTGGATGTGGCTGCCGGCCATTATGTCTGCGATGGTGTTGCTGATGTAATGCAGGCCGCCGCTAACCGCGCGAACGGCATCTTTCAGTTCTCTTCCAGCCGATTCCTTTAGCAGATAACCATGGGCGCCGGCCCTGAAAGCCCTAAAGACATGCTCGGGGCTCGAATGCATTGATAGCACCAGGATCTGAACGGAGGACTGCCGCTTCTTTATCTGCTGGATAGCATCGATGCCGTTCAACTCAGGCATTGCGATATCCATTATGACCACATCGGGCTTGAGCATGGATACCTTTTGAACGGCTTCACGCCCGTTGGCGGCATCTCCAAGGACCTCCATGTCGCCTTCCGACTCGAGCAGCAGGCGCAGCCCGTCACGAACCACCGCATGATCGTCGACCAGGAAAACCTTAATCGCTTTCTCTTTCATGGGACCACTCCACTGAGACGCGCGTCCCAGCGCCTTCCTTCGATTCAATTTTCAAGGATGCACCCATCATTTCCGCGCGTTCCCGCATTATCTCCAATCCCCATCGGGCCTCGCTGTTTTTGCCGACTTTTTCGATGTCGAAGCCGCGTCCATCATCGGAGATCAGCATCCGCGGGTTGTCCCCGGATCCGTCCAGCACCAGTGAAGCATTCCGCGCCCCGGAGTGGCGGGCGACATTATTGAGCGCCTCCTGGGCGATGCGGAAAAAAGCCCTTTCAACGGCGGGGGAGGGGCGCGGACCTTTGACGTCTACAATCGCGTCAAGCCTTATGCCGGTACGTCTTCTGAATTGCTCGGAAAACCAGGAAATGGCCCCGTTCAGGCCGTATTCATCGAGACCTGGCGGACGCAGGTCGGCCATAACTCCCCTGATGCGGGCGGTCGTATCTTCGAGAAGTTTCAGCGAATCATTCAGGCGGGCTTGGATCTCACCCTGGACCGAAAGCCGGGGCAATATCGCGTTTAGATTGAGGCTGAGCGCGGTGAGGTTTTGGCCGACATCGTCGTGCAACTCGGCAGCAAACCGCTTCCTCTCAGTCTCTTCGACCTCCTCCAGGCGAGCACGGATTTGTCGGATTTCCTCGCTGTGGAGCAATATGTTTTTCAAGAGTCGATCTCCAATGTCAGCCTCGGTCTGCTCCTTCTCCCCATCCATCGCATTTAGAAAAGATCTGTAGCCAGCCAGGGAGAAAAGTGAAGCCCCAACTGCCACAAAACTGCAAATGACCTGGAGGTAAGCACGCCAGGTGCCCTCGGGGGTGTAGTAATAGTCCAGAAAAAAAACGACCAGGTTTAAGGCGGCTGCCGCAACCACGATGGAAGTGGTGAAAAGCAAAAGCGAAAGCGTCGTCCCGGCTTTCTTCGATTGCGTCTTCAGGCCCCATGGGAGTCTCTCGACGGCTGTATCGACCGGCAGGTTCATGCACTTGTCTCGGCTGGAAAAATAACTGTTGGAATTTACGGCAAAAAAAGGCAAATTGACCGCAGTGATTTGCGGGCCCGCCCCTGCCAAAACCAGTGGACTGATTTTGCCGGGCAGCGCATTGTAAAAATCAGCTTTTGAGAATATGATAGAGAGTCATATCCTCGGCTTAGCGCGATTGAGTGATACTTACGCGGAACCGATCCCGCTCTCGGGCTCCAACACAGGCTTTATCAATTGTTCCCGGCGGCGGAATTTTTGAAATGGTGAACATTGGGCAAGAGATTTGCCGATTAATAAACCTCTAACTCATTTTTAAGGAATCAATGGACAGTTTGCAAGATGCCCGGCATCAAATAGATGTTTTCGGCCGTTGCAGGCGCGTGCTGATAAAAGTGGGCAGCGCGGTGCTGACGGGGCCCAAGGGTCTTAACCGAGTAATGGTCCACCGCCTGAGCGATCAGATCGCGGAACTGCGCCAGCGCAATTCGGGACTGGACGTGCTGGTCGTTTCCTCGGGGGCCGTTGCATCGGGTGTGCGAAAGATCGGCCTTGGCGAGCGGCCGCGGACAATTCCCCAAAAGCAGGCCACGGCAGCGGTGGGTCAGGGTGTTTTGATGGAAGCCTGGGAAGCGGCATTCGACAAATACGACCTGCTCGTGGCCCAGGTGCTCTTGACCAGTGAGGACCTTGCTCACCGGCACCGGTATCTCAATGCGAGAAATGCGCTGGAAACGCTGCTCTCGTGGGGAATTCTGCCGATCATTAACGAAAATGACACCGTGGTAGTCGATGAGATAAAATTCGGAGACAACGATCAGCTTTCGGCGGCAATCGCGGGCCTTGTAGGGGCCGATCTGGTGATTAACCTCACCGACACCGAGGGCCTCTATGACTGCGATCCACGCCTCAACCCAACTGCACGCCTCATTTCGCTGGTGCCCAGGGTGGATGCGAAGGTGGTTGCCTGCGCGGCGCCTACCTCTGGAGTGGTCGGAACGGGCGGGATGCTGAGCAAGGTCAACGCGGCAAAAAAATGCCTGGCCTCGGGAATTCCGATGGTTATCGCCCCCGGGCGCGAGCGGGATATAATTTTGCGCCTGTTTGCGGGCGAACCGCTCGGGACCCTTTTTCTCCCGAGGGAGCGCGCCTACCAGGGGAAGAAAGTCTGGCTGGCAAGCCTGCCCAAACCGGCGGGAGATCTAACCCTGGATGAAGGGGCGGTTACAGCCCTTTTGAAGCGCGGCACATCGCTTCTGCCGATCGGCATCCGCAAGGTGAGGGGCAGTTTCGGCGTTGGGGCGCCGGTGCGCTGCATCGACAATCATGGGAATGTAATCGGGGTCGGCCTTACCAACTATAAATCGACCGAAATAGATGCGATAAAGGGCCGGCACAGCGAAGAAATAGAGGGTCTGATCGGGTACAAGCACTCTGACGAGGTCATCCACCGGGATAACTTCGTACTGACCGCCGAGGTGGTTCTCCCCGAAGGCTGATGATGGAGGAAGTTATGCGGGAAAAGATAATCGAGATGGGCAAAAAAGCCCGTGAAGCCGCCCACCTTATGGCAAAGGCCGATACAAACCGCAAGCGGGAGGCCCTGGAGAAAATGGCCGCGGCAATCGAGCGCGAGAGCCGGTCAATATATGAGGCAAACCGCGGGGACCTCGATGACGCGGCTGCCAAAGGGCTGGGCAAAGCGAAGGTCGAGCGGCTGACCATCAGCGAAAAGGTACTTGACGAGATGGTTAGCGGGCTTCGGGAAGTGGCCCTTCTTCCCGACCCCGTGGGCGAGGTCACGCGGATGTGGACCCGTCCAAACGGGCTGCGCGTTGGGAAAATGCGAATCCCCCTTGGCGTTATCGGAATTGTCTACGAATCCCGGCCAAATGTCACTGTCGACGCGGCGGCACTTTGCATAAAGGCGGGCAATGCAGTGATTCTGCGCGGCGGGTCGGAAGCGTTTCACTCGAACAGCCGTCTTGCGGCAATCCTTCGCGAATCGCTCAAAGAAGCGGGTCTTCCCGAGGATGCCGTACAGTTCGTCGAGACGACCGATCGCCAGGCGGTGCTCGATTTGCTTAGCCTCGAAGAATACGTTGATGTAATGATACCCCGGGGTGGGGAGGATCTTATAAGGTTTGTAGCCCAAAATGCCCGGATGCCCGTTTTGAAGCATTACAAGGGAGTTTGCCACATCTTTGTGGACTCTGATGCAGACATCAAAATGGGCGTCGATATATGTCTTAATGCAAAGGCGCAGCGGCCGGCAACCTGCAACGCGATGGAGACTCTGCTGGTGCACGAGAAAATAGCGCCGGATTTTCTGCCTGTGGCGGCGCGGCAGTTGCGCTCGGTGGGAGTCGAGATCCGGGGGTGCGAAAAAACGCGCGCAATTATCCCGGAGTGCGTCGCGGCGACTGAGGAGGACTGGTACGCGGAATACCTGGACCTGATACTTGCGGTCCGCGTGGTTCCCGACATGGATGAGGCCATCCGGCACATAACGCGGTATGGTTCGATGCACACCGAGGCCATCATCACCGAAAACTTCGAGAGGGCGCACCGGTTCATCCAGGAAGTACAGTCTTCCCTGGTGCTGGTGAATGCTTCCACCCGCTTCAATGACGGGTTTCAGTTGGGCCTCGGCGCGGAGATCGGCATCTCGACCTCGCGCCTGCATGCGTTCGGACCCATGGGAATCGAGGAACTCACCACCACCAAGTTTATTGCTTTTGGAAACGGCCAGCTTCGGAGCTGAGAAACAGCCAAAGGATATGGGAAATGGAGCGGGGGCCGAAAAGGGGATGAAGCGACGGCTTGGGATACTGGGGGGAACATTCGATCCCGTGCACCTTGGGCACTTGAGGGCAGCCGAAGAAGCAATCGATCTGCTCGATCTGGACAGGGTCCTTTTCGTTCCGTCGGCCGATCCTCCTCATAAGCCGGGATGTGAATTGTCGGCATTCGAGCACCGGTTGAGGATTCTCCAACTCTCGATCTCCAAAAATCCGCGATTCGGGATTTCGGAAATCGAGCGCGGGTTTGCCGGAAAATCGTACACGGTGAATTCCCTGCGCGGATTGAACGAGGAGTTCCCTGGCTCAGAGCTGTTTTTTCTCATAGGCCTTGACGCTTTTCTGGAGGTTGATACCTGGTACAAGTTCAGGGAAATTTTCCATCTTGCCAGGATGGTAATTTTAAGAAGGCCGGGGTTCGGCGAGGCCGACGTAGAGGATTATCTCACCCGGCGCATTTCGGCCGACTTCAGAATGGACCCGGAAACGGGGAGTTTCATCCACCCCGAGATGTTCACGGTTTATTATCTTCGAAACACGCGGTTGGATATTTCGAGCACCAGGATCCGAAAACTTGCCGCCCAGGGGCGGTCCATACGCTATCTGGTTCCCCCGGAAGCAGAGAGTTATATTCTTGACGGGGAACTTTACAGAGGCGGTGGGAGGAATTAAGGGAGAAACCGAAAGAATGGCTGACCCGACAAAGGTGGCGGGGACAAATGGCGGCAACGGGAAAAAGACCGAGAAGTTGACGAAGAGAGAGAACAGGGCAATTGCCTTTGCGCGCGAGGCGTTGCGGTTTAAGGCACTCGACCTGCTGGTTCTTGACGTTTCGGGGTTTTCCTCCTTTGCCGATTATTTTATCATTTGCAGCGGAAAGTCGAGCCGGCAGGTTCAGAGCATAGCCGAAAATGTCGAGAGTGCCCTCAGGGAAACCGGGGTAAGGCCTCTGGGTGTGGAAGGCAAACGCGAGGGCCACTGGGTCTTGATGGACTACGGGGACATAATTATCCACATTTTTTACGAACCGGTGCGCTCTTTCTACGATCTGGAAAGCCTGTGGTCCCAAGCATCGAGGGTGGACCCGGAGGATGGGCCGGACGAAGATCTCGAAAAGAGGGAATCGAGGTAATCGAAGGGATGCTCTTACCTGTTTTCTCCCGCAACAGGATCAAAACTACCGCGGTTTTTACCACGCTTTTTATTGCGCTGGCGGCGGTGATTCCGAGCGGTACGGCAAGCGCTCTGAGCCTCAGCGACGAAAAGCAGGTAGGACGCCAGGTCCTTGAGATCATCAGAAGAAAAATGCCTCTAGTCGAGGACGGCGATGTTCTCACATATATCCGCGGTGTGGGGAACCGGATTGTAAAAGAGGTCGGACCGACCACTTACCAATATCAATTTTTCGTGGTGGATCAATCTGTACCAAATGCATTTGCGATCCCTGGCGGGTATATCTTCATATACCGTGGCCTGATTGAAATGATGTCGAATGAAGGCCAGCTTGCCAGTATTTTCGCCCATGAACTCGCGCACATCCAGGCCCGGCATATTCACAGGACCCTCGATGAAGCCAAGATATTCAGCGTGGCGGCCGTAGCGGGGATGATCGGGGCGATCTTCCTGGGGGGAGGGGCTGGACCCGCGGTGGCGGCAGGCAGCATGGCGGTATCCCAGTCAGCGATGCTGGCTTACAGCCGCGCTCATGAAATGGAAGCCGACCAGCTGGGCTTCAGGTACCTCTGCGCTGCCGGGTATGATCCAAAAGACATGGCCACGATCATGCACAAAATGGATCAGATCAAGTGGACTGGATCGTCGAACGTGCCAAGCTATCTCTCGACTCATCCCAACTTGGGCGAGCGCGTCCTATACCTGGACGATATGGCGAAAGACAAGTCATCGCCTAAAAAGCAACGGGACACGGTGGGTGATTTCCCGCTACTCCAGGCTGCACTTATAGCCGATCACACCGACCAGGCCAAAGCATTCGAAAAGTTCCGGTCGGGCATGGAAAAAGGCGACAAAGCGGCTATATTCGGAATGGGCCGTTTCCACGCCCGCCAGGGCAATATGGCCGAAGCCCTGCGCCTGCTTCTGGAGGCCGCCCGTCAGACACAGTCCCCGTTCGTGCTCAGTTCGCTTGGAGACATATACTACCGGCTGGGAAGGCTGCAGGAGGCGAGGAAGACATTCGAATCCGCGCTCGTTCTCGACCCTTCCGCCTCCATAGTGCACTATAGACTGGCCGTTGTACTCCAGGAAACGGGGCAAAAAGATGAAGCCATCGACCACCTGATGAATATCGAGGAACTCTCGGCGATGTTCCCCGGGGTGGACTACCAGCTTGGTGTGCTGCTGGGGCAGGTAAATCGCATCGGGATGGCCCACTACTACCTCGGCCGCTATTACGAACATATGCTGAATTGGAATCTTGCCATAATGCACTACAAGAAGGCGAAGGCCAGCATATTGGACTCCCCGGCCAAAATCGAGGAGATAACCGCGGCCCTCAAGCAGCTCGAGAGCAATAAGAAGGAATCACCCATCAAGAGCAAAAAGTAATTAAGGGATTCACGAAGAAAACCAAAAATCCGATATAGTATTTTCGTAAAGCATTTCTCCCTGGATCTGGTTAGCTCCGGGGAGTTGATTTTATAAACAGGAAGAAAGAGGGAAACCGTTCATGTCCGACCATCGCCAGAGAAGCCTTCTTCTGCTCATTGTGGGTATAGCCGGATTATTGGTCTCTCTGCTGGCAGGGGCCGCCGAGCACATTTCTTTCCTTAAGTCCTTGTGTACATCGGCATGCAGGGATACCGCCGAAATCAGCCTCCTTTACGCCCCTGTTTGGTTTTGGGGGGCGCTTTTCTGGGGGGCTGTGGCATTCACGGCTTTATTCAACAGCAATTTGACGCCATGGATCGCGGCGCCGGCCTTCGGAGTGGAAGCCGCCCTCGTCTGGATCATGGTTCGTATGGGAGCACCCTGCATGTTTTGCATAGTTAATGCAGCAATCGTTGTAATCCTGCTGGCCCTTGCTTTCAGGAAAAAACTCTTTTGGCAGCAGCTGGCCCTTGCCCTGCTATTCGTTATGATCGGGACTGCCTGGATTCCCTACGAGAACAAACTCTTCGCATCCACTGCCCTAAAGGGTGAAGGGGGCGCGGAAAGCGGCGTCGCCGCCAGGATCGGCGATGAGGTGATAACGGACCAGAGGCTCGAAGTGATGGTCGGCTCCCGGCTTTTGGACCTGAAAAAGGAGGTCTACCGTTTAAAGACCGAAAAGCTCGATCAACTGCTTATCGAGTACGTTTTGCAGAAGGAATCAAAAGAAAAGGGACAGTCCCCCGAGCAATTTCTGGAAGAAAACTTTCCTTTCGCCAAGTTTTCCCCGACCGAGCAGGAAATAGACAAGTCCATACAGGATAACCAGGAACGCCTGAGAGAATACCAGGGCCCGCCCGAAGAATTGAGGCCACGTGTGAGGTCCTTCCTGGAACAGCAGAAAAGGGTCCAGGCCATAAACGCGTATGCCCACGCCCTTGGTCCGAAATACGGCCTCAAAGTATATCTTCAGGTCCCGCAGCCGGCAAAATTAAAGGTCGATACGAACGGAGCCCCCTCACAGGGCCCGGCGGACGCCGCGGTTACCGTAATCGAGTTCTCGGATTATGAGTGCCCCGCCTGCCGTGGGACCCATGAAACGGTACAAAAGGTCAAGAAGACCTACGGAAACCAGATACGCTGGGTTTTCATGGACTATCCCTTGAGACGGCATAAATTTGCCCAAAAGGCTGCCGAGGCGGCCCATTGCGCGGGTGACCAGGGCAAGTTCTGGGAGTACCAGGACCTTGCTTTCACCAGGGAGAAGCTCGACACCGACAGCCTGGTGCAGTACGCCAGGGAACTCGGGCTTTCCACGGATACCTTCCGCGGCTGTCTCGACAAAGACAAGCACAAGGAAATGGTGGAAAAGATGGTCAAGGCCGCCTCTGAAGTCGGGGTGGACAGGACCCCCTCGTTTTTGATCAACGGGGATCTTTTCATAGGAGGTCCCGCATACGAAAAATTCAAGGCGGTGATCGATGCTGACTTGAAGAAAAAAGATTAGAGCCAGCCCAGCCCAGATCCAGGTGAGGACGGATTTCAATCGTGCCCGCAATTTGATGGTGTTATTTGGTTAGTCAGGCCGGGTCGAGCGCTGAATGGAATTTTGCCGCCAAACGGCTTGATACCGGCGTACAAGATGAAACTTTTATAGCTAAGAATAGCGGGGGGAGCTGTTTCCCCGCACCCCCGTATTTCCGCTGGTGCGCGCCCATGGCGCGAATCCGCGCGCTCGGCGAGCGCAACCCGGCATCAGTTCCCAGCTCAAATAACCTCATTTCTTTGACGCTGATAAGAAGCCATGTTTTTTTTCTCCACCAGGATTTTGCTGACTGAGTCGGCCATATCGCGCATGGCTACGGGCTTCATTAAGAAGCCGCTGATGCCAAGCTTCTTCGTTCTATCTTCATCCACCCCTTCACTAAAACCCGTGCAGAGAATTATGGGCAAATCCGCGCGGACCTTTTGAATTTCTCTTGCCAGATCGATGCCGGTAATGTGAGGCATCGTAAGGTCGGTTATTACGAGATCGAATCTTTCGGGGTGTGCCTGAAAAGCCTCGAGCGCATCCGAACCGCTATATCTCCGCGCCACCTCGTAGCCCAGGTTTACAAGCATATCTCCCATCATATCGACAATTGGCTTTTCATCATCCACCAACAGAATATGACCCTCTCCTGTAGGCAAGGATTCCGGCATTTCGGATACTGACGCCTGGAACACTTCGGTCCTGGGGAAATAGATATCGAAAGTAGTTCCTGCGGCCGGTTCGCTGGACACCGCTATCCCCCCGGACAGATTCTTGATTATTCCGTAAACCACAGCCAAGCCCAGACCGGTTCCTTCAGAAGGGCCTTTAGTGGTGAAGTAGGGATCGAACACGCGCTTTTTGACCTCTTCATTCATCCCGTGGCCCGTATCGGCAACAGTGAGTTTGAGGTAAGCTCCGGGTCCCAGGTCCAAAAGCCCAAGGTGGGCGCCTGATTCGATATCCGCATTTGCAAGCGTTACGGACAGCATGCCGCCTTTTTCGCGCATGGCATGAGCGGAGTTGGTGCACAGGTTCATCAGAACACGGTGAATCTGAGTGGGGTCGGCCATAACGGTGCTGTCCATTGCATAATCATCGAGGTCCTGATGGATTACTATGGTGGATGGAAGTGAAGATCTAAGCAGCTTGAGAGTTTCCTTGACGAGAATGCTGACTTTAACCGGCTTGCATTCCTGCTCTGTCCCGTGGCTGAAGGTTAGGATCTGTTTGACTAGTTCCCTGGCGCGATTCGCGGAGAGTAAAATTTGTGCAAGGTTATGATGGATGCGGCTATCCTTGGAGACCGAGCCAAGTGTAATCTCGGAGTATCCGATGATCGGCGCAAGGATATTGTTGAAGTCATGTGCAATCCCGCCCGCCAGCGTCCCGATCGCCTCGATCTTTTGCGCCTGGTTGAGCTGGGCCTGGAGATATTTTCGCTCTGTTATGTCCTGTGCAATGCCCTCCAGGTGGCTGATATTGCCGTTCCTGTCACGAACAGCGCGTACATTGAGAGTGATCCATACGGTGCTTTTGTTCTTTTTGAAAAATTGAGCCTCGAACTCGTGGACCATCCCGTGCTCTTCGATGAGGCGGAGCATCTCTTGACGCTGCTCGGGTTTGACAAATAGCTGCCGGGATATGTCGCTTACCGCTTTAATTACCTCTTCCGGTGAATCGTAGCCGAGGATTCGCGCATGAGCCTTATTGAGGTTTATGAAGCGCCCTTCCGGGGTCGTTTGAAAAATTCCCATCAACGCGTTCTCGAATATCCCCCTGTATTTAGCTTCGGCCTCGGCAACAGTCTTTTCCATGAGTTTTCGCTCGGTGATGTCGCGAATTGACTCTATCGCTCCGACCACATTGCCTTTGGAATCGAACAGGGCACTCGCCTTGCCCAGAAGATACACTCCCCCTCCGGAAGCCGGCATATAGGCTTCACCGGCGACTCCCCTGTCTGTTCTTGCAACCGCCTCATACTGATGTTCGATTTCTTGTCCGGATTCAAAAACAAGGTCGATCAGAAGCGCTCGCCTCTCTCCGTAAAAGGGCAGGGCATATTCATGGTTGCCTTTTCCCAGCATATCGGCCGACCTAATGCCGGTCATTTCTTCGATAGCCCGGTTCCATGCTATGACCTCCCCATTCCGGTCGATAACAAACGTCGCATCGGGCAAGAAGTCGATCATGTCCGAGAGCAGCTGACGGGATTCCTTCAGGGCTTCTTCGGCCATTTTGCGCTCGGTAATATCTTCGACCGTCTCGATAGCGCCGATAATGCTTCCCTGGGAATTTCTGATGGGCGCCGCGGTGAAATGAAGCCACTTTCCCCCTCCGACTTCCACAAAGAAGTCGATTCCTTCGTAAGCATCTTCAAGAAAGGCGGACTTGCGGGATTTTCCCTCGTAGCGATTCGAGATCGCCTCCGGGGTGGCCTCATCTACGAGCAGGTCGGCCATGCAAAGTGCCGCCGTACCATAAAAGGCTCTCCAATGCCCCTTTGTGCCCGCCACCTCAGCGGCCTTTATTTGGCTCATTTCTTCCAGGGCCTTATTCCAGTAGATCACCTGATGGTCCTTGCCGATCACGAAAGCGGCAATCGGGTAGCCCTGGATGATGCTGTGAAGCAGTCGCTCGCTCTCTTTCAGTTCCTCTTCGGCCCGCTTTCGGCCGGTCATGTCCAGGACTGCCCCGATCAGGCCTCTGACGGATCCGTCAGCATTTGAAAAAGTGGCTTTATGGAAAACCACGTCCAGAAGGCGCTCATCGGCATCCCTGGAAAATGATTCATAAACCTGGACGCCAGGGTTTTCGAGAAGGGCAATGTCTTTCTCATAGTAGGCGGTCGCCAACTCAAGGGGTGCAATTTCAAAGGAGGACTTGCCGATGATCTCTTCCTTGCCCTTTCTCGTGAAGGTTTCGAACGCCTTGTTGCAGCCGAGATACCGGCAATCCAAATCCTTATAGAAGACAGGCAGCGGTAAAGCATCGATCAGCTGTTGCTGGAACAATGCCGATTCCTGCAGCGCCCGTTCAGATTGTTTTCTGGCTGTGAGGTCCCATACAATTGCGAGTATGAGGGGTTCACTATCGATTTTAATCCGATTCAAAATCACTTCCGCATCGAAACACGTTCCATCACTGCGGCGGTGTTGCCAGTCAAATGACTGAGGGTGTCCCGCAAGAACATCCGCCAGTCGCTTTTCGCCTTCTTCGCGGGAAGGTTTTCCTTCAGGCTGGAAAGGCGGCGAAAAATCGAAAGGTTGGCTGCCGATAAGCTCTTCTCTCGTGCAGCCAAACATCTTCTGAGCCGCTTCATTACCGTCGATGAACACGTTGTCGCTGAGCAAAAGGATGGCTGAAGTGGCACTTTCAAAGAGCGTTCTGTACTTGGCCTCACTTTGTTTCAATGCAAATTCCGCGCGTTTTCGCAAAGTGATGTCTCTGGCGAGTTCGATAGCTCCCACTATTTCCCCGGTTGCATTCCTCAGGGGCGAGACGGCGATTTCGAGGTAAATGACCTTTCCATCATTATTTGTGCTCACCTCTTTGCCATGGATTTCTCCATCGGAAAAGCACAGTGCCGCCAGACATCCCTCGCAGGGTTTATTCAGACCGTGAAATGCCAGGTAACAGTGTTTTTCAGTGTGACTACCCATGGTGATCTTAGAGATTTCGTTCTGATAAGTTATCTTGAAATTCCTATCCAGTATGGTCAGCCCGTCGCTGAGGCCGGCGATAATGGACTCTGTTCTGGATTTTTCATTTTGAACGTATGTCAGGGATGCATGAAGCGCGTCTTCTATCTTCCCGCGCTCCGAGACCTCCGCCTTTAACTTGTCATTAGCCGATGCCAGTTCCGAGGTCCTTTCCGCCACTTTGGCGTCCAGTTCCTCGTTGGCCTTCCGGAGTTCAACCTGGACTCGTTCACGTTCGACATTCTTCGTCTCGAGGAGTTCGACCATTTCGTCAAATGACCTGGCAAGCTGACCGATTTCATCGGCGGTATGGGGCAGGCCCGTTCGCGTTCCCAAACCTTCATTTCCGAACAGCCAAGCTGCGTTAACCAGTTTGTTGATCGGGCCCACAAAAAGGAAATTACCGAAAAGCCACGCGGCAAACATTGCCGAAAGGGCCGTAATCCAAAGGATCGCCAGGGTGAGCAGCATTTCAGTATTTGCGTCGTTGAGAATTTTATCTTTCGGAAGACCAATGGTCATATACAGATAGGGGTGCGAATTCTTGGGAAGGTGCATTCTCTTGAATGCGTAGATACGACTTATTCCATCCGCACCAATCCGCTCGAAAATTCCACTATGGGAATCACCGGACATGAATTCCAGGACTTCGCTGGCAACCGGCGTGCCTGGCGCGGCAGCATCATTATCAGGGACACGGTACAGGCGTACTCCATCGGGATCCAGAATAGTCAGTGCGGAACCTTGCGGTAGTTTCACCTTCTCTACAAAGCGGGCGAATTCATCCAGCCTGAATCCCGCCATAACGACCGCAACAAAATTTTTTCGGTTATCAACAACGGGATAAATGTAGTTGAGGGATTGGACCTTGCCTACCTTGCCCAGGATCGATTCCCCGGTAGAGAAGTCCAGCGTCCGTATTGCATTCATTACCTGCTTCTGGTGGGAAAGATCGGCGCCTTCGGAAGTGAACGGCGCCGAACCGGCAAACATCCTGCCGTCCGGGGTGGCCGCGGCAATGGTGGAGTAGGAAGGGTTTCGATTGTTGAGCTCGCGGAAAAGTTCATCGCACGAACTGGCATCGAGCTTTTGCACCATGCGAAACTGGGCAAGAGTGCGCAACATCTGAATTGCCCCGATGGCAACCTGCTCCTGCTGGGCAGCAAGGCTCTCTACCAGCATCAAAGCATTCCTTTTCGCCTCCAGGATAGCATCGTTGCGGTGATCCAAACTGGATAGGATGGTAAGCGCGGAGGCGGGAAGGAATATCAACAACAACAATGTCAGCAACTTCTTGCGTATGGGCCACGAGTTTATGATTCGCATGACGGGCATGTTACTTTCCCTCTCTCGACATTGCAGACCTCGAATGACCTGGTCGGGCAAATATGAAAGGAATTAAAAGAACACAAATAGACCTGAAGTGAAGTATGCCTGAAACTTTCCTGGGAGTTGAAACTAAGGTTGAACTCTTCTCAAGGGGGAGGCCTCGTCATAAAAGGGCCAGAGCAAAACCAGGCAGCTTAAGGACCGTGATTCGGGGTAAATGCCAGGCTGTGGATACGAGCCTTATGGTCCCTGGACCTAAGATCGTGGCATATACTTTTATCACCAACATCGTGAATTTAGAAGGCGAATCAAATCTCGCGCAACTTTGCGAGCTGTCACCCCAGTTTGTGGCGCCGGCAGTTGGCAAGGCCGGGAGATTTTGCCGGGACCCCGTTGTGGCGCGGTCTCTTGGGAGTATTGCCCAGATAAAAAATCTAATTGATGTTATCGCCCGAATGATGCCTCGGGGTCCCAATCAGCTTCGCGGGTGTCGCAGAGAGGCATGGGAAATTGCGTGCAAGATGAAGCTTTTAGAGCTGAAAAGAGCGGGGGAACCGGTTCCCTCGCACCCCCGCATTCCTGCCCACCCCTTATCCTCTTCACCTTCGCCAACTAAAGATTGATGGAATTTTCCGGTTGGGCAACAGCCCCTCGTCGCCCCGCCATGGTCTCGACCGAAGGTCTTCAGCCTGCCTTGTTGATACTGAGCAGCGCAGGTAGATTCTACACCTCCACAAGTGGTTGGGACTTCCCCGTGGACCTTCGGTCAATGCGGTTCGCAAGGCCGGGAGACCTTGCCACAACCGAGCTTGCCGCCCAAACGGAACTAGCAGATTGAGTGGTGAATGGAGATACACTCTGGACTGGGGGAGTCCATCGTTTTACCCAACCTGCAATACATCCATTCTTCCTCTCTAAAATGCCGGCTCACCATCTCAGCGAAATCTTCCCGGCTCTCATGCCGGCAGCCGCATGACTGGAATTGGCCCGGCTTGCCGGTTTGCAGAGATTAGGGCCAAAGGGCTGCCATTCTTGCTTCCAGCAGCACCATTCGTTGTTCCGCCCACAATAATCACAAGTTCTTCAACAAAGTTTTTGAGGTGTCCGGCCTGTCCGTTCATTTCCTCGGAAGCTGAAGCGGACTCTTCCGCGTTTGCGGCATTTTGCTGCACTACTTTATCCATTTCGGTTATGGCCTTGCTGATCTGCTCTATGCCCTGCGACTGCTCGTTGGATGCCGCGGATATTTCACTGACCAACTCGCTCATCTTTGCCGCGCTGGCGGATACCTGGGTGAAGTCAGTGCTGGTCTTTTCGACTATTTCGGAGCCGTCTTTTATCTTCTTGACGGTGCCTTCAATGAGGTCCGCGGTATTTTTTGCCGCCTCGGCTGCCCGCATCGCAAGGTTTCTAACCTCGTCGGCGACAACCGCAAACCCCGCCCCGGCCTCGCCTGCCCGGGCGGCTTCGACAGCGGCATTGAGGGCCAGGAGGTTAGTCTGGAAAGCGATTTCGTCGATGGTTTTGATGATTTTTGAAGTTTCCTCGCTTGCCCTGGAAATTTCTGCCATCGAGGCGGTAAGCTCGCCCATGGAATCATTAGCTTTGGAGACTACCAAGCTGGTTTGCGACATTAAATTATTTGCCTCGATTGCATGCGCGGCATTTTGTCTTGTCATCGAAGCCATCTCCTCAAGGGACGCCGATGTCTCCTCGATAGAGGCCGCCTGCTCCGATGTCCCTTCTGCAAGTTGCTGGCTGGCTCCTGCTACCTGGAGCGATGCGGACGCGACCTGCCCTGATGCCTCGGATAAGCCTTCCACCACACGATTGATGGGCTTCGTTATGGACATTGCAAGATAGAAACCGAGGAAAAGGGCCAGCAAAGTCCCGCTACCGGCTGATATCCACGTAAAGACGACGGCGCCGTGAGCTATGGACATGTTGTTTTTGGAGCTATCCCTTGCCTGGCCTGTTTTCATCGCGAAAAGATTTTTGATAGCCTCATCAGCCTGCCGGGCGACCTTGGCTCCTTCTCCGAGAAGCATTGTCATCGCTTCCTCTTTTTTCCCCTCGATGGCGAGACTGACGACCTTGTCCCGGACGGGATAGTACTGGGCCAGCGATGATTTGAGAGATTCATATTCCCTGCGCACCTCCTCGGACCTTACAGATCTCTCGAATTTATCCAGGGCCTCCCACACTTCTTTATCGGATGCTTTTATCTTCTCAAGAGAATCATTTGCCTCTTTGCCTAGTACAAACTTCGCTATGAAAATATCTTTGATGAATCCGCGCATTTTCTGAAATTGGGTACCTACATCTCCCATGTATTCCAGAGGTTTGGTGTTAAGTTCATACATGGCGAGATCGGCTTCGCTTATAGTATTGATTCTGGTGATGCCTATGTAGCCGACAAGCAAGGCAATTGAAGAGACAATAAGGAACCCCCCTGTAATTTTCGCACTCAACTTCATGCTCTTCATTTCCGACCCTTTCGTGACCAGAGAAATTAATGGGGTAGATCCGCGCTGTGATTTTATTTAGGTAACTTCTCAGCGATTTCAGCTCATGAGGCTTTCAGTGCGAGATCGATATCCAGCCTCTCTTTGTCATTTTTCCTCATTCCTCAGCATCTTTTGCAGGACGGCTATAACATCGTTTGAATTCCTGCCTGGCGAGGTTAGAAGCTTCGGCCGTAGTGAATGTCCTCTCAGGATGTCCTCCTGCCCCCAGTCTGGAATGATCAGGATGACTCGGATCGTGAGCAGCAAATCCGAGATGGATTGAACATCCAGCAGGTCTTGCCGGCTCGAGATTACCAGTATTGCGGCAAAAAGATCGTATTCCGGTTTTAGCAAAGAACACTTGAGCGTTTTAAAGTTCAGGCATTTTATTAGGCTTCTAAATGGAACAAGAACGCTGATCTTTTTTAACAGCTCTGAGCTGTAATCACTTTGATCGGCGCAGTAGAAAATTAGTTCCATATCTGTTGCTTCCTTCAACAGGAGTAAAAGGGCAACAAACATGCCAAGGCTTCATGTGTCAAAATTAACTAGTATTCTCAGTATCTTATGAGTAGAGTGGAGGAGCGCGAAACATGCATGATTGTCCATTTTTCAGGACTTGATTCCTGAAAATCGGACGGCCTGTCCTGGAAAAAGGACATTGGCGGACCGAAACGCCGGGCTCAGGACTGTGTCGGGGCGGAGTACACTATCCGGTGATGCTTCAAAAGATCGTAGAGGCGGGATCGGGAAAGCCCGGATATCCGGCAGGCCTCTTTCATATTCCCCTTCGTAAGAGAGATCAGCTCCGTGAAGTACGCAAGATCGGTATTATCGCGATGGTCTCTAAATGAGGGAAAAGCTCTCGGGAGGTCAGACACCGTATCCGTTTTTTTACGGGATGAGTTCGTAGGTTTTATCGAATGCTTGACCAGGTCGATCCTGATATGTTCGGGCAGGTGTTGAGGAAAAAGGGTCGGCTCGTGGAAAGCCGCGGCAATGGCCCTTTCGAGCGCATGCAGCAACTCCCTCACATTACCGGGCCACCCGTAAGCGCAGAGGGACCCGACGAAATTGGGGGAAAACCCCTTCATTCCTATCCCGTAGCGGTCACAAAGCTTTGCAACGTAGTGCTTTGCAATATCGCCGATGTCTTCTACACGGTCCCTCAGGGGCGGCAACTCTATTACTAATGATCTCAGCCTGAATAGGAAGTCACTGCGGAATGTGCCTTCCTGAACCATCTCCTGGAGGTTGCGGTTGGTTGCGGCAATCAGCCGGAAATCGCTGGCAATCTCGGTGCTCTTTCCCACCGGTCGGAATCGGTGCTCCTGGAGTACGCGCAGGAATGCTTTCTGGATCGTGAGAGGCAACTCTCCAACCTCATCGAGGAAAAGAGTGCCGCCGTCGGCCTGCTTTATCAAACCCTCACGGGTTTTTTCCGCCCCTGTAAATGCTCCCTTGTCATGGCCGAACAATATACTTTCGACAAGCGTCTCTGGCAGGGCGGAGCAGTCGACAACGACAAACGGCTTTTTTGCCCGCAAGCCGTTGTTGTGGATGGCGGAGGCGAAAAGTTCCTTGCCCGTGCCGGTCTCACCAGTGATGAGAACGTTTATGTCACTGTTTGAGGCCTGGGCGACAAGCTCGAAGCAGCTCTTCATCTTGGGGCAGTTTCCGACGATGCCGTCGAGACTGAGGACCTTTGGCGCCGCCGGGCTCTCCACCTTCCGCTCATGCCGGTACTGGAGGGCGCGCATGATGGGCAGCGTCATATCATGCACCGAAGCCGGCTTTTCGATATAGTCCCAGGCGCCCTTGCGGATTGCCAGTTCCGCCCCGTTCCGGTCGCCAGTTGCGGTGATGATGATTATCGGCGGCGCGGGCTCGGCCTCCTGAATCCGGGGAATTGCATCGAGGCCGTTTCCGTCAGGAAGTCCGACATCGAGCAAAACCAGGTCGAATATTTTGCCTTCAGCTTCGCGCAGGCCGTTTTTCAACCTGTGGGAACAGGTCACCGAGTGCCCCATGGACTGAATGATGTTGGAGAGCATTTCACAAACCAGCAAATCGTCATCGATGATCAATACTCTTGCCATGAGACCTTAAACCTCGGGCTCCAGGTATTGGTTTCTGTTTTGTAAGATCGGATTTCGAGAAAACTTGGGGGGCTCGGTTGGGACCACCGAACTTTGCGGATCGCGCCTGAATCTTTTGACCTGGTTGTATAGGCCGGCAACCGTATGGATTAATTAAATCCGAAACTATACCTCGACTTCTTTTAGAGTGTATCTATACTGCTTTTTCCCGTAAGTTGCCAATCAAATATGACGTAGAACCGACCCCAATGTTGCTCCAGAACCGTGGAATTGAAGGTCGGGGCAGGTCATGGTAACAGGTGGAGTTAGCGCAACCAGGCAGGAAAGGACACGTAGCGATGAAACAGGCAGCGCATTCGATGCTCTTCTTCATTTTGTTTATCTTGGCAGCGACGGTCCATGGCAACGATTCCATTAAATTTGCCGAACTGGGTGATCTCCGCCTGGAAAGCGGCAAGGTCCTAAAGGATTGCCGGATTGGTTACCGGACTTTTGGGAGCCCCAATTCGGAGAACTCGAACGCAGTGCTGTTTCCAACCTGGTTTGTCGGGACCACACAGGATTTGATAGATACGGGGATGATCGGACCGGGAAAACTCATCGACACCACCCGGTTTTATGTCATTGCGGTCGAATGCCTCGGAAATGGTGTCTCCTCATCGCCTTCCAACAGCAAAGAGCAGCCCGGCCGGAAATTCCCGGAATTTTCGATCCGCGACATGGTTTACGTCGAATATCTTTTACTCACCCGCGAACTGCGCCTGAACGGGATTAACGCCGTCGCCGGCATCTCGATGGGAGGCATGCATGCTTTTGAATGGATGGTTTCATACCCGGAGTTCATGAAAAAGGTTGTCTCTATCGTGGGCACCCCGCGCCTGGCTTCGAGCGACCTGCTTCTTCTGCAGGCCGAAATCATGGCACTCGAGACTGGCGCCGGCTGTGGCGATGCAGGCCAGGCGATGAAGACCGTATCAGCCATTCACTCGCTCGCCCTTCATACCCCGGCCTACATGGTCTCGCATACAAGCCCGGAGGAGTTTCCGGGGTATCTGGCAGGCATCCAGAAAGCCTACGAAAGATTCGATGCAACCGATTGGGAATGGCAGCTCAAGGCGATTATTGCCCACGACATCTATCGCGCCTACGGAGGGTCCCCGGAGCAGGCCGCAGCGGCTGTTCGAGCAAAGCCCCTGGTCATTGTGTCGCGGCAGGACCACATTTTAAATCCGGAGCCGTCCCGATCATTTGCGCCCCTGATTGGCGCAAAAATGATGGAACTGGATAGCGATTGCGGTCATGCTGCTTTCTTGTGCGAAAAAGAGAAGCTGACAGGCCCAGTAAATGATTATCTCGCGCAGTGACCAGATGATGCAAGATAATCCCGGTATAGTGGGTTTGTTTCGTGCGGGGCTTTCAACCTTTCAGACCGAATGCCTTGAAAAAGGTGTAGCAAAAAACGCCGTCTGGTTCCGACGTTCTGTAAAGATCACGGATTCCCTGGTCGAACAAATCCGGCCCGATCATTCCGTTCCCCAGGGCAGGTTCGCGTACTCCTTCTATCATTGCCGTAAAGGTCTTCTTTATGAAGCCGTCGACGTAACCCGGCCTGGAGGCATCCACGTAGACCATGCGGGGCGAGACCCTGATCGAGGAAAAACCGGCCTCCATGAGTAGCGGATAAAGCTCCCTTCCAATCATGGCATTTCCGCCGGATTTTTTTTGAAGCTCGACCTGGCACTGAATAGCCCGGTGAGCCGCTTCGCTGTCAGGGTGGAAAAAGGCGGAGCCGTGGTCGCCTTCGATTACCGTTATCGTGCCGCCCGGCCTCAGCAGCTTTTTTAGTTCGATCAGGGCCTCACAGGGCCGGGAAATATGTTCGAGCACGAAGCAGATGAAAAGATGATCGAAAAAGCCGAGCGAGAATGGCAGGTTAAAGAGGTCCCCCTGGTGGAAATCCACGTTCGAGATCCCGGCCTCTTCAATCCGCCTTTTTGCCTCGGCAAGGGATAGTTCGGAAATATCGACCGACGTTATCAATGCGCCGGGGCTGTTTGCCGCAAGCGTAAGTGTCTGCGCGCCGGTACCGCATCCCGCTTCGAGTACGCGGCTCCCGGCCGGATAGGCGGTATCCGAGTGCAGCAGTTCGACCAGGGTCGATGCCTGGTCCCGTAGCCGCATGCTCTCTTTTTGATCGTATCCATGCACATATCTTTTGCCCATTGCCATGCCTCCGCTGTTGCTCCGCACAGAGATGCCGCCGGTTTAGAGTTCTTTTCCCGCGCACCCGTTGTTTTACGTGGTCATATTTGAAACAAAGGATTGTTGCAAGGCACAAGTTGCGCTCCTGATGCGGTATGCGTTAGAGCGCCCGATCCCGCCTTCTTAAAAAAACCGCCGCCGGACTACCCACCGCCCATTCCTTGATTAGATTGCATGTGATTGGATTGCAATTTGACAATATCGGAAAGATTGTTTTATAAAAACAGATCATTTCTTCGAACCGGTGCGGTCCCGGGTGGGGACCTGCCCAAGGCTCATACGAGAGGAGCTAACCTGATGGCTGGCAACATAACCGAAGTAACGGACAGCAGTTTCGAACAGGTAGTAATTAAGTCGGACCTGCCCGTTCTGGTCGATTTCTGGGCGCCCTGGTGCGGGCCGTGCCGCGCTATTGCCCCGGTGGTGGAAGAGCTTTCCAACGAGTATGGGAAAAAACTCAAGATTGCCAAGTGCAATGTTGACGATAACCCGAAAACTCCCGGCAAATATGGAATCCGCGCTATCCCGACCCTGATAATTTTCAAGGGCGGCGAAGTCAGCGAGCAGATCACCGGCGCGGTGGCGAAGTCCCAGATAACCGCGGCAATCGATAAGGTCCTGGGTTAATCGCTTCTCTGATATTTCCACCCTTTAAAGATTCCCGGGCCGAGCGGGGCCTGAATCGATTTCCCTCCGGAAGTTTCCTCGATTTATGACAGAAAACAAAGTCCATGACATGGTGATAATCGGCGGGGGGCCGGCTGGATTAACAGCCGGCCTCTATGCCGCCCGTTCGCGAATCGATGTGCTCTTGCTCGAACAGATGGGGTTCGGGGGCCAATTGCTCACCTACGAGAGGGTGGACAACTATCCTGGCTTCCCGGAAGGCGTTGGGGCCTTCGGGCTTGCGGAACTGATCAGCGCCCAGGCATTGAGATTCGGTCTTCAGACCCGCAATGCCGAGGTCCTGGGACTTGATCTGGGTGGTAAGATAAAGAAAATCATCCTCTCGAACGGTGAAATAAAC
Organism: Desulfarculales bacterium UBA696; assembly: GCA_002298995.1. Classification (GTDB taxonomy): domain Bacteria; phylum Desulfobacterota; class Syntrophobacteria; order Syntrophobacterales; family Syntrophobacteraceae; genus SbD1. The sequence continues at coordinate 75,700 of DBMO01000002.1, read as the reverse complement.
GCAAGGACGATAGTAATCGCTTCGGGGGCCTCGCCCAACAGGCTGGGCGCGAGAGGTGAAATCGAGCTTACCGGCCGGGGGGTTTCATACTGCGCGGTGTGCGATGCGCCCTTTTTCCGAAACCAGGAAGTAGCAGTGGTCGGAGGAGGGGACACGGCGGTGGAAGAGGCCCTCTATCTTACGAAATTTGCCGCGAAGGTCCACGTGGTCCACAGAAGGGAAAGGCTCCGGGCAACTCCGGTCATACAAGAAAAAGCCTTCCAGAATGAAAAAATTTCATTTATTCTATGCAACGTGGTAGAGGAAATAAAAGGCGGTCCGGAGGGGGTGCGGGGGCTCCTGCTTCGGGACAGGAGGAGTTCCGAGGAAGCCGAGTTGCCGGTGACCGGCGTCTTCGTCTTCGTGGGAATCAAGCCAAACTCGGGCTTCGTGCCTTCCGAAATCCAATGTGATTCCCAGGGCTTCATTCTGACAGATCAGGAAATGGCAACCTCCGTTCCGGGTGTTTTCGCCGCGGGAGATATAAGATGCAAGCAGCTTCGCCAGATCGTCACATCGGTTGGCGATGGCGCAACCGCCGCATTTAATGCAACTCACTACCTGGAGGAACATTTCAGCGAGTGAGGCAATCTGCTCCGGTGCTGAATAGGTGGAGCCGGCAAACGAGAGCCGGCCGCCGGAAATGAATAATCAGGATTCGAGGTTTTTTATGAAGTGCTTGAGTACCCGGTCCATCCGCGATATCCGTCCGTCCCGTTTGCTGCTTCTCATCGCAACCATTTTTATTCTGAATGGCTGCAGCGGCGTAAATTTTCTGGATTTTTATTTCGGCGACCTTTTCGGGAAGGGTGGCCAGACAATCGACAAAACCGCCGAACAGCTCGCGGTCGAGGGTAGTCAGAAATTGCAGAAAAAAGACTATGGCGACGCGGTGGAAGATTTCAAGAAATTGAAAGAGCACTATCCCTACAGCAAATATGCGGTCCTTGCCGATCTGAAGCTCGGAGACGCCTATTTCCACGATAACAAGTACAGCGAAGCCTCGATCGCATATGAGGAATTCGTGCGCCTGCATCCCAGAAACGAAGTGGTCCCTTACGTACTCTACCAGATCGGGATGAGTCATTTCCTCGCCTTCAGTACGGTTGACCGCGACCCGGAAGAGACAAATATCGCCATTCAGTCATTTCTGAAGGTGGTTCAGAATTTTCCGAAATCAGAGTATGCAAAAAAATCCGAAAAACAGCTCGTGGAGTGTAAGAAACGGATAGTTTCTCACGAATTTGAAGTCGCGAAATTTTACTACATCATAGGCGAGTACGAATCCGCCAAGGGGCGCCTGGATACCATAATTCAGAAGTATCCGCAGGCGATAGCCGATCTCGGATACGGTAAAGACCTCCAGAAAATTTACGCGAAGTGTGAAAAAGAATGCGCCAAGGGAGATAGAGGTCCGGGGTTCTGGACTAAAGTGGGGTTCTAGTATTATAATTGGTATTGGATGATCCAAGCGTCTTCCTGGCAGCCACGTCCAATTTTTGCCTCTCTGCTCTGATAAAATTGGTTATTGACAAAGGCTATAGCTTTCCGGCATGCTTGGGTGCGCCCGAAAAGGAGAGTGAACCTGCCTTTTTAATTCCAGCCCCTCGGGCAAGGCTTCGAATTGTTCGACTCGTCGGCCGGATGCTGCCTCCGGCGATTCCACTTCCTCGAAAACCTGATGAAAAGCACTATGTATATCTGAGAAAACTGCTTCGAAAACCCTAACCGGGAAAACCCGATTCCAAAATAAAACACTGCACGGAGAAAATTTTATGGCCGACGTATCTCAAGCCCAGGAAAGCACGCAACGTGAATACACGCGCGACCAGCGCAACGAAATGAACCTGGTCGAGCTCAAGAATAAGAACATCCGCGAACTGCTCACCATCGCGAAAGCATACAATATCGATGGCGCCAGTTCGATGCGCAAGCAGGAGCTGATATTTGCGCTCCTGCAGGCACAGGCCGAAATGAGCGGCCTGATATACGGGGAAGGGGTGCTGGAAATCCTGCCCGACGGCTTCGGGTTTTTGCGGAGCCAAAACTACAATTACCTGCCCGGACCAGACGACATCTATGTGTCGCCTTCCCAGATTCGCCGTTTTAACCTTCGCACGGGCGACAGCATCTCGGGCCAGATCCGCCCGCCCAAGGACAACGAACGCTATTTCGCGCTGCTGAAGGTCGAAGCGGTAAACTATGAAGACCCGGAGATCGCGCGGGATAAAATCCTTTTCGACAACCTCACGCCGCTCTATCCCGATCGCAGGGTAAAGCTGGAGACGGTTGGCGACAATCTCTCGACACGGGTTATGGACCTGCTGACCCCGATCGGTTTCGGCCAGCGCGGCCTCATAGTCGCCCAGCCCCGGACCGGCAAGACGATGCTGCTGCAAAATATCGCCAATGCCATTTCGATCAATCACAAGGAATGTTACCTTATCGTGCTCCTGATCGACGAACGGCCCGAAGAAGTAACGGATATGCAGCGAAACGTCAGGGCCGAGGTGGTGAGTTCGACATTCGACGAGCCCCCGCAGCGCCACGTTCAGGTGGCGGAAATGGTGAGTGAAAAGGCAAAGCGCCTGGTGGAGCACAAAAAAGACGTGGTGATTCTGCTCGACAGCATCACGCGCCTTGCCCGCGCCTACAACAGCGTTGTCCCGCCAAGTGGGAAGATCCTTTCCGGCGGTCTCGATTCGAACGCCCTGCACCGCCCCAAGCGCTTCTTCGGCGCCGCGCGAAACGTCGAGCAGGGCGGGAGCCTTACCATAATCGCAACGGCTCTCATCGATACCGGTAGCCGCATGGACGAAGTCATCTTTGAAGAATTCAAGGGTACCGGCAACATGGAAATCGTGCTCGACCGCAAGCTTGCCGACCGCAGAATATTCCCGGCAATCGACATCAACAAGTCGGGCACCCGAAAAGAAGAGCTGCTCATCACGCCCGAAGACCTCAACCGCATCTGGATTTTGCGAAAACTCCTCTCGCCGCTCAACCCGATCGACGCAATGGAGTTTCTGCTCGACAAGATGCAGGGGACCAAGAACAACGCCGATTTTCTGGCTTCCATGAACAGGTAGATTCCCGAGAGGGCAGGGGCTGGGAAGATATACAACGATATACTTTGTTAAACGGTTATTCTATCCGCTAACCGATGCTCCAGGCGCATCGGCCCATGTGGGTTGGGGTGAACGCTGATTCAACCCAATCCCAAAGGTGGATCTTCAAAAAGCGAAACCCAACATTCCGGCACCGGAGTTGAGTTTCGCTTTTTTTGCTTTTCGTCGTGCTGGTTGTTTTGTCAGGTATTTTCCGAGTTCCGAGTTCCGAGTTCCGGCAAGGTCTCCCGACCCTGCCGGTCGCATCGACCGAAGGTCTCCAGGGATATCCCAGCCACTATTGGTTATCGAATCCGACCCGAGCTGCTCAGGTTCAGCGGGGCCATTGCAGGAAAAGCGATGGGTTTTCGGCGCACGTCAATACTGAAAGACTTGGAGACCTTCGGTCGGGAGCATGGTGCGGTCAGGAGAGGCTGTTGCCCAAATAGCCTTTTTTTGAAACTGCTAAGTGGATAGGCAGGCGCGAGCCTAACAACGTCATTCCCGCGGCGCTTCTGGGCGGGAATCCAGTGTCTTTGCTTCGGCAGGTCAACAACTTTGGGTTTAAAGCCGCTGGATTCAGAAGCGCCGCGGGAATGACGATTTTCGATACCGTCCCGGACGTGAATCCAAATCTGGTTTGGGCAACAGCCGAGGAGACCACACCACAACAAGAAACGTCTAAGAACTTCAACCCCCGCCCCGCCTTATCTCTTCGGCAACTGGTCCAGCGTCCATTCCATCGGGTCGAGCAGATCGAAACCTGAATCCTTGAGCTTTCTTTTGACGCGGGCCACGTTGCTCGTGAGAAGGTAGGGGAAAACGAGCCTTTTGTCCTCGTCCGAGTGCTTGGCTACGAGGATGCTTCCGAAGGAGACGCCCTCCTCGGAAATGGCATCCACGATTTTTTTCATTTGTCCCACCCTGTTCTCGACAATTATACCGAGCAGCGCGCCCGGTTCTTCCAGCCCGAGCACGTTTATGAAGGCGCGCATGAGATCGCGTATCGAAATGATTCCCTTGAGCTTTCCTTCCTGGTCAACAACGGGAAAGGCCCCCACTTTGATTTTCTTCATAAGTACGAGGGCATCCCCGAGCGTGTTGGCCGGTGAAATGCTTACCGGATCCGGGGTCATTATGTCTTTGACCTTGAGTCTTGAAATTCGCTCCAGTTCCGCCTTTATTTCCGCTTCCGGCAATACGCATGACGGCTCGGCGCTCCGGATGTCCCGGTCGGTGACGATCCCCACGAGCTTGAAATTCTCAAGGACGACCGGCAGATGCCTTATGCCGTTTTTCTCCATGAGATTTCGAGCCTCTTCTATTCCTGCATCCGGGCCTATCGTTATGACGTTTTTGGTCATGGACTTATTTATGAACATACATCCCCTCCAAGATAGGTAATCCCGCTTGTCAGCTATTCACCAAGGAGTATCCCAACATGATTCCGGACCAGTTCCGGCAGGATTTTCAGGCAATAACCCCCTTCGAGTATCGAAATAAGGCGCCTGTTCGAGTGCCGCTCGGCGATATCAACGATTTTTTGGCCGATCCATGAAAAACATTGGGTCGAAAGTCTGATTCCGGACATATCGTCGTCGACATGGCCGTCAAAGCCGGCCGACACGAGTACCACTTCCGGCCGGAAGTGCTCGATGGCGGGAAGCAGGTCCTTCTTGATCTTTCTCTTGAACTCCTCATCACCTTCCCCGGGGAGCATCGTCGAGTTAATTGTGGTCCCGAAGCCGGGTCCCGATCCCTTCTCGAACTCGGTGCCCGTGCCGGGGTATGCGAAAGATGGATGTTCGTGAATAGAGTAGTAGAAAACGCCCGGATCACTTTCGAAAATCAACTGCGTCCCGTTACCGTGGTGGACATCGAAATCTATAATACCGATTCGGTCGATTTTCCACTCGGCCTGCAGGTACCTTGCAGCTATTGCGACATTATTGAAGTAGCAGAAGCCGAGCGCCTTGTTGGGCTCAGCGTGGTGACCGGGAGGTCTTACGGCGCAAAAAGCGTTTTCGACCCTGCCCTCCATAACGTAGTCCACGGTGTTTAGAATCCCCCCCACAGCCAGCACCGCGGTATCGAAGGTCTCCGGGCTGAGCTGGTTGTCGGGGCTGCCGAGTTCGCCCATATCGAGCAGGGAAGCCTCCTCGACCCTGAACACATGGCGGGGGGAGTGTACCTTCTCGATCCATTTCATCTTTGCGGGCGTGGCGGGTATTCGAATGAGCTTCTGTAGAAAGCCCCCCTCGTCGAGTCCGCGATAGATGACCACCAGCCGATCCGGACACTCCGGATGGTCCGGCCCGGTTTTGTGCAGAAGAAATCTTTCGTCGTAAAGAAGGCCCGTTGTTCTCATCGCTTTTCCTAAAAGCTAAAAAGCCGACGGGATTATAATTGTTCGCCGTCAGCGTGAATGGGCTTGATTCGCAAAGAGTGCTAGCTGGAGGAGTAAATCAGCAGTGCAGTCCGGGACATGGGCATATCGGCGATGCTGTTCAATCTTAATAACGCACATCAACCAGACCTGGCAAACTTAATTTCGCTTCGAGTTGCGGATGGGGGTTTGGAGTTTTGTGGTTGGGTAGAGCGGTAAAATGGAGATTAGTTGCAAGTTTCCAAAAGTAGCGAAACCCAACGCCCCGGTTATTCGGCCGCCGGGGTGTTGGGTTGCGCTTTCTCTGTGCCAGTGTGCAGCTTCGAGCCCGTTTTACCGCTCAACCCAGCCTACACGACCACCCTTGAGACTCAGTCCTACGGAATCCGTAACTTCTGGCCGGGCGAGAGCTCGCTGGATTTGAGTTTGTTGGCGGCTTTAAGCGACTGGACTTCGACATCGTACTGGCGCGCTATGCCCGACAGGGTATCACCCTTTTTGACCGTATGAACCTGGGCTTTTACCGGCTGGGCTTTTGCGCTCTGTGCCTTTACAGGCGTAGCCTTTACCGGCTCCGGCTCCAGCGCGGGTTCTTCTTTCTGGACAGCCGGGGCCGCTGCCGGGGCTGACTGCTCAGACACGTTGCCCTTGAAATTTGCTTCAAAGACCTTGCCGTAACCGGTCGGTAATTTAATCTCCTGTCTTCCGGCCGGGATATCCTCCGAACGGAAAACCGGGTTTAGTCTCTTGAACTCGCGATAAGTGATGCCCGCGGTGTTTGCGGCCGCAGCGATGGAAAGCGGCCGCGAAAGGGATACCGTCACTTTGTCGAGATCTAATTTCTGGTACCCCCAGCCCTTGGGCAGATCGTAGCCGTACTGGTTGGGATTTCCCAGCACCGCTTTGATGGCGAGAATTCGCATCACGTATCGCTCGGTTTCCTGGGGGAGTTTCATGTGGTAATAATCTCGGGTGCCTTGGGAGCTCGAACAGTCAAGTATCCGCTTTTCGCCACAGTTGTAAGACGCTATTGCCAGCGCCCAGTTCTTGTACTTCCTGTAGAGGTCGTTAAGATATAGAAAAGCACTGTCGGTTGAGCGCTCGAAATCGTATCGCTTGTCAACAGAACCCTTCTGTTCGAGCCCGTAGGCCGAGCCGGTGCTCGGCATGAACTGCCACGGTCCGGCCGCGCCCTTCGGGGAACAGACGTTGGAGACCAGGTCGCTTTCGACTATTGCCACCCATTTCAGATCGTCGGGCAAATTCATTTGCCGCAGGCGTTCCTCGATCATCGGGAACCAGCGCTCCATGCGCTTTAGCCAGAGGTAAACCTGGGCGTGGTTGTAGACGATAAGGGTGAATTCCTTGTCAAATCGCTCGTAAACTTCCTGGATATGAAGGGGAACCGGCTCGCCGCAAAGATCGATATTACTGGGCGCCGGGAAGTAGGGGGCCTGGAGGGGAAAAGATGAGACCGGATGTATCGCCGGCAGCACCTGCTTTTCCGAGGACCTGGCTGACTCCGATGACTTGGTCGTATCATTCAACTGAAAAGAAGCGCAACCATAGCTTGCCGCAAGTAGACATGCCAACGCAAAAATCCCCCCAAGCCGTAATGACTCCATCCTTCCTCTCATTGCCAAACCCCTGTTTTCATGCGATTTCATGAATGCGATAACAACCCCTAATTGTACCCCGCATCAAGGCGGAACTGCCAACCTTTACATCACCATCGCCTCCATGTCCAGTCGGAAGACGGTTGACGGGGGAAGGGCACGGAAGACGTGCCTCTTTCTTGCACCTGCTTGTTCAGTCTCTCTATTTTCCGTCCTCCGTTCGGAAATTATTATAAGTTTGGACATTTTCTGCCGATAGTATGATGTATTCTCTCATTCTCATTTGATCCGGATCAACCAAGATGTGCACGTGAGCCTGGATTACCGGAACGATGGAGGACATCATTTAGCTCTGATCGAAGCCGCATAGCCGGCCTTGAAGCTGACTTGATACGACCAACCCCCTTTGTGAACCAGTCCATTATGAAAGGTATGCCAGGTGGGAACCCTCCAAATTGAGGCTGATTGTTATTTTAGTCCTGATGCGGACTTGCCCGGATTTGTCCCGGTAAAGGTCCGCTCCCTTTTCAAGGGCGCTACGCTGCCTTGTGATTTCTACTTCCCCTCGCTTTTTGAATCAGAAGAGGAAATCCGGCCCGATAAAGTACTTAACAAGGGTGAAATCTACACCGAAGAAAATGAGCGCACGTTTAGCAACGAAAACGTCGATCTGTTGTATATCGAGCCCCAGGATGAAACAGAATTTCTGAAATATCTGACATCCCAAATGCGAGAGGCCATCAAATCCAAAGGAGAAATAGGTGAGAAGAAGACCCAATTCCTCTATGACAGCCTGGAAGCTCTGGTCCAAAGGGTCTTCCGGGAGAACCTGAGCGATTCGAGTATTCTTCTTGGAATATCGATCATCGAAGATTTTGTCGACCATATTACCAGCGTGGAAACCAATGCCGCAAGCCTGCTCAATCTATTTTCAAGGGACTACTACACCTTCAGCCATTGTGCCCAGGTGGCTACTCTCGGAATGTTCTTCTGTAATTTTCTTGGCTGGAATAAACCGGAAATAGAGGATTTCGGTATTGGCAGCCTTTTTCATGACTTCGGAAAACATCTAATCAATGAGGATATTCTGAACAAACCCGGAAAGCTGAATCTGAAGGAGTTGGACATAATCAGACAGCATCCGGTCGCGGGCTACCAGCAACTCAAAAAAGCGGATTGTCTCTCCAAAGACCAGCTCTACATAGTCCTCTATCATCATGAAGCCGCCGATGGGTCGGGTTATCCCGACGGGCTTTCAGGCGACGGTATACCGCTCTATGCAAGGGTTGCCCATATTGTCGATGTATTTGATGCCCTGACCTCTCACAGAACCTACAAAAAGGCTATCTCGCCTCAAGACTCCCTTGCCCTTATGAAAACCGAAATGCTCGGGTCCTTCGATGAGCAACTGCTAACCGAGTTTACTAATTTCATTCAGAAAAAGCCGAGCGCCTCCCAAGGTGATTGGGACAAGGAGATCAAGGCTGGAATAGGCACCCCGATACTTGTGCAGTTCGAGCCCCTGGCAAAAAAAATGAGGTCCCTTCTGGTTGGAATGGAACTCAACCAATATTTGATTTTGAGGCTGTGCGATTCCAGCAGGATAGGGAAGCTCCGCCCCGGCATGCCCCTTATCGTGCGATATATATATGCGGGTGAGGCCTACGGTTTCAAGGGAACGGTCTGGGAGACGGTTTACGAACCGCCCCTTGTAGTGTGCAGATACCCCAATCAGGTTGAAAAACTCAACCTTCGCTGCGAACTAAGGCTGGAGTGCTTTCTGCCGGCGGAAATCGAAGTTGAAGAGAAAACGAGCCGGTGCGTATTGGCGGATGTAAGCTACAAGGGATGCAGGATCAGCATCAAGGACGATGGGACGGATATATCGTCGTGCATCGAAAAGGATAAGCCAATCCAGATAAGCGCTCCTCTGCCGGGAAGAAATGAAGCGGTCCGTCTTCCGGGCTGGATAAGAAATGTTGAGAAAACAGGTGATTGCAGCTATCTCGGGGTACAATTTGCCGAACTCTCAAAGCACACCTCGGGGCAGTGGAAAGCATTCATTGACGATATGATCGAGGTCGCGAGGTGAGTTTCCGTATCAATATATATCATCGGTAATCAAATACTCTTCGCTTTGTCTCCACCCTTTACAAACAGGCCTATAGAAAAAGCCAGGATTACGCCTGTCAATACGTCCAGAATGTGATGCTGGTGAGTAAACAATGTCGAGACAACAAGTGCGGCCCCCCATGCTAGCATCAGGCCCTTCAGCCAAGGCCGGAGTCTTATCCACATTCCCTTTATTATAATGATGGTCAGGGCAACGTGAAGAGATGGCAGCATGTTATACCGTCCGGCCACCACCCATGTAATTTTTGTAATCCAGTTAACCTCACATTCAGGGAGGGGAAGGTAGCCGCTTTTGACTGGAAAAATGATAAATGCAATACCTGCCAAAGCTATACATACCATCATCCTTCGGGTTAGAAACCGGATATCGTCCGGTGACTTATGGAGAATGACCGCGATCAGGAGGTATAGGATAAATACGCTGTAGTAAATTAAATAGAATGCCGGCAGGAAAGGAATATTTTCCTCCCAGACAAAATTCACGGCGCGGGGCGTGCCTCTGAAAATGGTTATTATGTCGGCGCCGTAAAAGACCAGTATAAAGACCAGGACCAGGTGGGTTGTACGTGCCAGGAAGACCTTGACGGCGGCGTCCTTTAATATCCCATTTAACCAGTCCCGCATAATAGTGGATTCGGCTTAAGTTGGCTTTCCGATTGTAGCGGTCTCAGATTCCGACTTCCGACATTGCCTCTAGTACCTTGCACTTCAGACTGGTCTTAAGAATGCTTTCGATCTGTCTGTTCTCACTTTCAGATAGTTGGGTGAAATCGTCTTTCCAGAGGCTCCGCTCGATATCCTGCGATAAATGAAATCGTTTTTCCGTAACGTTCAATGTTCGGGCGTCGATAACCACCAGTGATGCCGCCGTCGACAGCTTCACGTAAGCAGGCAATCCGAGAAATGAGCGTTTGTAAACACAGTAGCCGCGAAGGGGAAGACCTGACTGAACATCACTTTCCATTCGCCTCGTTACGAGGACGAAGGCATCCACCTGGCGTACCTTCAATACCGCTTGCAATTGCGGAGTAACGCGGTCCAATTTAAACGGTTCGTACGCCCGGTACTGTGAATCGTACTCGATGGTGGACCCGTAAAATTTGTCTAGACTGGCTTTTACAGCCAAGCACTCATGGCCGCTTTGATTCAGCTTCTCGACTATTGAGTCCCTGATGAGTTCATCAATGTTCCATGAAACCGGATAATAACTGTCTTTATTTGTAAATACGGTAGTGCCGATTAATTTCCAGTGAATCTCATCTCCAAGCATGGAAATGACGGCAACGCTTCGCATTCTGGCCCTGGTATCGGCGGGAATGGAGGGATTTAACGAACAACCTGCAAGAACCATAACGCCTAAAGCTAGTGATAAGAGTTTGACAGAGAGCGCTCCGCACGATTTCATAATCCCTCTCCCACGTCAGGCATTCCGTTATGAATTATTTATTTCTCTCGATTCTCCCGTAATTCTTCCCCTGAAACAATCCTTTTTCCCTCATGTATGTTTCTATTGCTTCAAGGTTTTTCTGTTTTTCGAGCGCCCAACGAGGGGCGGCCAGTTCTTCCGGGTGAGGATCGCTGGTTAGTCTTTGAATTATCATCTCCGGGGGGAGCAGGGCCAGGAACTCGCCGGCCGCGGCGGCATATTCTTCACATTGCAGACACCTGTAGGCGCCCGACCGGTAAAGCTCATCGAGCCTGGTGCCCTTGATCACGTAAAGGAGATGGATCTTTACTCCCTGGATGCCGCAACGGGCAATGAACCGGGCCGTCCCAAGCATTTCCTCCATGCCTTCTCCCGGAAGCCCCAGGATAACATGGGCGCAAACAGAGATATTCCTTGCCCGGGTGCGTGCGGCAGCATCGGCGAAAGATGCCGCCCGGTGCCCTCTGCCGATCAGGTCCAGGGTCTTGTCGCTTGAAGACTGAAGTCCGTATTCCATCCAGATAAGATGAGTTTTCGAAAGCCCGGACAGGTGGTCCAACACTTCATCGGAAACACAATCGGGGCGCGTGCCGATGCTCAGGCCCACGACATCGGGGTCGGCCAGGGCCTCGGCGTACAGGGCGGATAGCCGCTCAAGCGGTGCATAAGTGTTTGAAAAGGATTGGAAATAGGCTATGAACTTTTTCGCGCCGTATCGTTTGGAAAGCCTTTCTTTTGCCGCGGAGAGTTGGGCGGTGATTCCCGCATTGAGGCCGGCGCCTGTCCCGGAACCTTTTTCGTTACAGTATATACAGCCGCCGCGTCCCAGCGTTCCGTCCCGGTTGGGGCAGGTAAGGCCAGCGTCCAGGGTAATCTTCTGAACGCGGCAGCCGAATAGCCTGCGCAAGTATGAATTGTAGTCGTTGTATAGTTTGTCGGACATGTGCTTTAAAATCGGTCCAATCCGCGACTTTTTACTATCTTGCATTCGGAATTGTCTGTAATATTGGCCCTATAGTGAAGATGCTTTTCCGATTTATCTTCGCGGTTGGGGCTCAAGGGTTAGATTCATTATTTCCTAATTTAAACCAGCTATTGTGCCGTAGACAATAGTAAGCTATTTATGATAGCCGTTCCCAAACAAAGGCTGCTGAAAAGCGCCGATAAACCGAAATACCGTTTGGGCCGCAGCATGGATTCTATATCATTTTGGTTCGGATATGGCGGGAAAATACGACGTAATAATTGTGGGGGCGGGGCATGCGGGTTGTGAGGCCGCCCTGGCATCGGCGCGGCTTGGCTGCAGGACCCTTGTTCTTTCGATCTACCTGGATACGGTGGCCCACATGCCGTGCTCGCCCTCTATCGGCGGGATCGGCAAGGGCAATTTGGTCCGCGAGATCGACGCTCTTGGCGGTGAGATGGGCAGGGTATCCGACCTGACCGCTATCCAGTTCAGGTGCCTCAATACAAAAAAGGGCCCGGCGGTTCGCGGCACCCGCACCCAAAACGACAAGGTGCGCTACCGCACGGCAATGAAACACCGGATGGAGCTTCAGCCCAACCTCGAACTCAAGCAGGCCATGGTTGAATCGCTCCTGGTTGAGGACGGCAGGGTAACAGGCATTCTCGACCAGCACGGCATGTTCCATGAAGCTCCCTCGGTGGTGCTGGCAACCGGCACGTTTCTTCACGGACTTATCCATATCGGCAAGTGCAGGATCCAATCCGGCAGGGCGGGGGAATTTCCGTCAAATGCCCTTGCCGACCAGCTAAACAGCCTCGGGTTCGTTCTCGGGAGGATGAAGACAGGCACCCCTGCGAGAATCCAGAGGCGCAGCATCGATTTTTCGCTCTTCAAGGAGCAGCCGGGAGATCCCAACCCCAGGCCCTTTTCACTGTTTACAGACAGGATTGAGCTCCCCCAGGTTTCGTGTCATATCGGGCGAACGAGCGAGCGCACGCATGATCTCATCCGCTGCAACATAAGCCTTTCACCGCTCTACAACGGCAGCATCCAGGGTGTTTCCGCCCGCTACTGTCCCTCGCTTGAAGACAAGGTGATAAAATTCCCCCACAAGGACTTCCACCAGATAATACTCGAGCCCGAGGGGCTCGATACCGAAGAGGTGTACGCGAGCGGGACGGGGAATTCGCTTCCAGCGGAAGTTCAACTCCAGCTTGTTCATTCGGTCCCGGGTCTAGAGTGCGCCGAGGTCATGCGCCCGGCCTATGCGATTGAATACGATTTCGTTCAACCCACCCAGTTATATCCGACACTTGAAACCAAACCGGTCGAAGGACTTTTCTTTGCCGGTCAGATAAACGGCACCTCGGGCTACGAGGAGGCGGCCGCGCAGGGGCTTTGGGCTGGCATAAACGCCGCGCTAAAGGTGCAGAAGCGAAAACCTTTTATATTGGATCGCTCGGTAGCCTATATAGCAGTAATGATAGATGATCTGGTTACTAAAGGCACCAATGAGCCGTATCGCATATTTACTTCCCGCTCCGAGTACAGGCTGCTCCTGAGGGAGGATAACGCGGATCTGCGGCTGCTTGAAAAGGGCTACGAACTTGGCCTGCATTCCGGCGCGGTCCACCGTGAACTTGTTGATCGCAGAGAGGCTGTCGGGGCCGAGATAGAGCGGCTGCGCAGGACGTTTGTGCGCCCCTCCGCCCAGGCCAATGAGATCCTTGTCAGGAAAGGCTCGAACCCGCTAGAAGAACCGGCTTCGCTGGACAAACTGCTAAAGCGTCCCGAACTTTCTTACGTAGATATCGAGCAGCTTGATTCGCCCTCGCTTGCCCTATCGGAGCGCACGAAGGAGCAGGTGGAAATCGAGTGCAAGTACGAGGGGTATTTAAGGCGGCAGGAGGCCGAGGTCGTTAAGTTCAGGCAAATGGAGGGGATGCTTATCCCTGCCGATTTTCCTTATGCCCGCGTGCCCGGCCTTTCAAATGAAGTACGGCAGAAACTGGATGAAGTTCGCCCTCTATCGCTTGGGCAGGCGTCAAGGATACCTGGAATTACCCCGGCGGCAATTTCGGTTTTACTAGTATATCTCAAGAGATTTCGCGAACAGGCATCCAATGTGGACAGTGCTGCTTAAAAAATACACATTATCAAAAGATTAACCTTGCGCAATTTCTTGTTTGTGTATAAGATAGGTTAGTATTATTCTGCTAATCGCTCTCTCAAATTGATCCGAACGCCCAAGAAGAGGAAAGAGTAAATGGAGGGGAAAAACGATAAGGATTTCATTGCTACTCTACGCGACCACGGCTTACAGGTAACCTACCAAAGGCTGGCTATCTACCAGGCCCTCTATTTTACGAAGGATCACCCAAGCGCCGAAACCATTTATCAGCAGGTAAAGAAGCGCTTCCCAATGATTTCGCTTGGAACGGTATACAAGACCCTCGAGAAATTCTATGAGGTCGAATTGATCCAGAAGGTGAGCCCGGTTACTGAAGTAGCCCGCTACGACGCCAAGATGGGGTCTCACCATCACCTGGTATGCCTTGATTGCCAATCGATCCAGGACGCCGACGGGATGGTCGGTGAACAGAGGATCGCGATTCCGGAAAACCATGGTTTTCAAGTAGTCAGGCAACAGGTTGTCCTACAGGGATACTGTCCGGCCTGCAAGCCTGGCAACTCCTGAGCGTAGTCAGTTCCTGGATTTTCCCGCCCGGGCATCACTAATGGTCCTGCTTTTGATGAGAAGACGGTGGAGTTGTATCTGCCTACGCGGAAGGTCGCGGGTTCCTCGGCTGGAAAAACGCCCGCTACTGTCTAATTATAGCAGGCTTGTACTTTTTTCATCTTGAGCAGCATCCGAGAGTATGTTAATAGTTGGCGATTGCCCGCGTTCTGGATTTCCTCGTACTCGTTGTCAAATATAAGCGTTCTTCTTGAGCCCACGAACTGAAGGGCAGCAATCGAATTCATTTCGGCTAATTTGGATATTCATTCTGAAGCAGGCGCCGAGTCCCAGACTTTTTCAGAAAAGTTTCCAATGGAAACCGAACCGGTATTTCTGCCTGGGCGGCAGAAAATCATTAGTTTAAGGCCCTTAGGAGAAACAACAGCAGTAATTCCATCTCCCCACCATTATTCTCTAGAATCCGTATCGATTGCGAACGGAAGGAGGACGCAGTGAACATTGTCGTCATAATCAAGCAAACGCCGGATACCGAGACAGTTATTCGGCTGGCGCCGGACAACAAACGCATAGTCACTTCGGACATCAAATGGATAATTAACCCCTACGACGAATTCGCCATCGAGGCAGCCCTGCGCCTCAAGGAAAAACACGGCGGAACGGTAACCGTCATCAGTTTCGGTGCGCAGAGAGTTGTCGAGGCGCTGAGGACCGCGCTTGCAATGGGAGCAGACGACGCAGTACTGATCGACGATCCTCAAATGAGAGACGCCGATTTCCTGCGGGTAACCAGGGCACTTGTAGCCGCCGCGAAAGAGAAGAATCCCGACATCATCTTCATAGGGTCCCGAACGGTTGACTACGACCAGGGCCAGCGGGGCGCAATACTTGCCGAGATGCTCGGATGGCCCCACTTCGCGCTCGCCATTTCAATGGAATCGGACGGGAAGGATATTACAATAGAGCGGCCCATCGAGGGCGGCAAGGTCACGCTGAAGGCGCCTCTGCCCGTTCTGGTCACCTTCGGCGGCTCTCACGCGGTCTGGAATCCGCGCTATGCATCTTTGCCCGGTATTATGAAGGCCAAGAAGAAACCTCTCGCCGTGAAGAAGCTCACGGACCTGGGTCTCGATCCCGCCGACTTCTCTCCCGATAAGGCGAGAATCCGGATTACCTCGCTCGAATTGCCGCCTCAGCGCAAGGCCGGCAAGATAATCGACGGAGGGCTGGATACTTCCGGCAAGGCAAGGGAGCTTGTAAAGCTGCTTCGCGAAGAAGCCAGAGTCATCTGAGAGAGGAGTCGTTCCAATGGCAAAGAATGTTTGCATAATCACGGAATATCGTAACGGAGACTTTCGCCGCGTTACCCATGAGGTCGCGAGCGAGGGGAGAAGGATAGCTGATGCCCTGGGGACGGGGCTTGTGGCGGTTGCTCTGGGTTCGGGCATTTCCGCAAAGGCTCCCGACCTTGGCAAATATGGGGTCGATAAGGTCTACGTGGTCGACGATCCTGCCCTTGAATACTACCTTGCCGGCGTATTCGTACCGGTTATCGCTGAAGTACTGAAACAGCTCGATCCAGCCGCCGTATTGCTTCCGGCATCGGTTGACGGCAGGGACCTCGGGGCGCGCCTTGGCGCACGCATGAATGTTACGCTCCTCCAGGACGTGATCGAAGTTGTTGTGGGCGACGACGGCAAGATCAAGGCAAAGTGGCCCATGTTTTCGGGCAAATGCTTCGCCTGGTGTGAGTGGGCGGATGGGGTCCCACCGCTGCTCTCGATTCGTCCCAACATAATGCAGACCCAGCTCCTCGATGAAAGCAGGAAGGCCGAAATCGAGGCTGCCAGCGCCCCTATACCAAAACCACGGGCGAGCGTCCTGAAATACGAACTCGATACCTCCGGAAAGGTCGAACTCACCGAGGCCGAGATAATCGTCTCCGGTGGCCGGGGAATGAAAGATGCCGCCAATTACGCCATGCTCGAAGATCTGGCGGGACAGCTGGGCGCAGCCGTTGGCGCCTCGCGCGCAGCGGTGGATTCCGGCTGGCGCCCGCACTCGGACCAGGTGGGGCAGACGGGAAAGGTTGTAAACCCCAACCTCTACATTGCCGTGGGAATCTCCGGGGCCATTCAGCATCTTGCCGGCATGGGCTATTCGAAATACATTGTTGCGGTTAACAAGGATGCCGATGCTCCGATTTTCACCAAGGCCGACTACGGGATAATCGAGGACCTCTTTACTTTTGTCCCGGCACTTACCGAAGAGGTGAAAAAACTCAAGAATTCCTGATGATTTTTGGCCGGGTGCTATCACTCAGTCCCAAAAAATAAATCCCTATAATCAAGTACGGCAGCAGAGTGGGCACGGTTTTCCGACGTGCCCACTCTCTTTTTACGACTCGCAAATGCCCGGCCCCGATAGAAGCTCCTCCTGAGACCTCAGAAACGGAGGTCCTGCCCCCACATGGCCACTTCCAGCAAGTAACCGGTTTTAGCCCTAACCCAATCTGTTCCATTCTTAGAATTTGATGTTTTTGCGGCATCGGGAATGCTCACTGGAGATAGGCACGAGCAGTGCTTAATTAAGGAAGATACTTATCGATCCAAATTGGAGGTATCCCGATGAGAAAAGATTGCGTTTACGAAGGCAAGTGTTACTCGCACGGGGCAGCTCTTCCCATGTTTGGCGAAGACATGGTCTGCAACGACGGCAAATGGGAGAAAGAGCATTCCAAGCCAGGGCTGACCATCGCGCCGGGAGAGGGTTTATCGGAAATCTAGAGGGAAGCCCGGCAGAACCGGATCTCGGCTAACTGGCGGGTTCTGTTAGTCCGGTGTTAAATACACACAGTTTTTTTTCCGAGGTTTTTTAATTAAATCAGGCCGATGGCGTTTTTTGCCATTCGGCCTTTTATTATTCCTTGACATTCAGGTGCGGATGTGTCTTCCTGAGTTACAACCGGGGCAGGCTATCGACCGACACCTCCGCATCATGGCTCAGATCGCTTCCTTCGAGCAGCGATACCCGGCATCACCCATATCGCCTCAGACTCGATTTCGCTTGCAGCCACTGCGCGACGTTTCCGCACATGCGGTTTGGGTTGTCCCGCGACTTTCCCGGCCTGCCCCGTCACTCAATGCGCCCTCTGATAATTTTCACCCTATCCATGGTATAGCTTCGTCTGCATAACCCCGGTGTGTTAGACCCGCTAATTGCTCTCTAAAAGGTTGTGGGGTGGGCACGGTTTTGCCGTGCGCACCCCACTTTATTTCGGTCTTCGCCCGCGATGCAGCGTTTGGTGTTTTTCGTTTCCGCCTACTTTAGCAATTCGCGTGCGATGATGATTCGCTGGATTTCGCTTGTTCCTTCGTAGATGGTGGTTATGCGGACGTCCCTCGCAAAGCGCTCGATGGGGAAGTCATTGGTGTAGCCGTATCCGCCGAGCATCTGGATGGCGTCGTAGCAGGCCTTGTTGGCCGATTCGGTCGCATAGAGCTTGGCCATCGAGGCCTCTTTTGCGTAATACTTGCCCTGGTCCTTGAGGTGCGCGGCCCGAAGAAGGAGCAGCCTTGCGGCCTCGAGGCGGGTGTAGTTGTCAGCGATCATCCACTGGATAGCCTGCTGCGAGGATAGGGGTTGATCGAACTGGACCCTTTCCTTCGTGTATTTGGTGGCGTAATCCATTGCGGCAAGGCCGATGCCAAGCGCCATCGACCCTATCCCGATCCGTCCGCCGGCGAGTTCGGCCACGGCGATCCTGAATCCGTCGTTAAGCTTGCCCAGCATGTTTTCCTTGGGAACTTTGCAGTCCTCGAAGACCAGTTCATTGGTACACGAAGCCTTCTGGCCCATTTTCACTTCATCTTTTCCGATAATAAAACCCGGAAAAGAAGGCTCCACCAGGAAGGCGCTGATCCCCTTTCCTTTCCTGGCGTCCTTGTCGGTAACGGCCCAGATGACGAAAACGCCCGCGTACTCAGCACTGGATATGAATATCTTGCTGCCGTTCAGGACGTAGTGATCTCCGTCCAGGACGGCGGATGTGCGCATGGCGGCGGGGTCGGATCCCGCGCATGTCTCGGTCAGGCCGAAGCTGCCGGCCGGATAGGTCCCGTCGCAAATCGGCGGGATGTACTTTTTCTTTAGCTCCTCGGAGCCGACCGCCTGAATAACTTCGGCGACCATGTTGTTGACCGAGGTGGTAACAGCGGTTGCGGCACACGCGCGGCCGAGTTCCGTCATCACGACCGAAAAGGCCATTGTGCCGGCCCCGGTCCCTCCGTATTCAGGGTCGATGTTGAGGCCCATGAAACCGAGTTCGGCAAGTTTTTTCAGGTTCTGCTTAAGGAGGTTGCGGTCTTTCGTCCTGTCTAGTTCGGCAGCAACAGGTTCGAGTTCGTGCTTGGCGAACTTGGCCGCCATGTCTTGAATGATTCTTAGCTCTTCGCTTAGTTCGAAATCCATTTTGCAGATCCTTTCGGGTCTTTATTGATACTCGTAAAAACCGCGGCCTGTTTTGCGCCCCAGCCAACCAGCCTCGACGTACCTGCGCAGAAGCGGGCAGGGGCGGTACTTGGAATCGCAAAAGCCGCTGTAGAGGGTCTCCATTATTGCAAGGCAGGTATCGAGTCCGATCAGGTCGGCCAGTGTAAGCGGCCCCATCGGGTGGTTCATGCCAAGCTTCATCACGGTGTCGATGTCCTCGCGCGTCCCAACCCCATGGTAAAGAGCGTAGACGGCCTCGTTGATCATCGGCATGAGGATTCGGTTTGCTATAAAGCCGGGGTAATCGTTTGAAAGCGCCGGTGTTTTGTCGAATTTTACGGAAAGGTCCCAAGTCGTCTGAAAGGTCTCATCCGATGTTGCTATGCCGCGGATTATTTCTACGAGCTTCATCACCGGGACGGGGTTCATGAAGTGCATGCCGATGACTTTCGGGGGACGCTTCGTTTGAGCGGCTATGCGGCCGATGGGAATCGATGAGGTGTTGCTCGCAAGGATCACTTCCGGGGCACAGATCGATTCGAGTTCCCGGAAGATCCCGAATTTTATATTCTCGTTCTCGCTTGCAGCCTCGACCACGAAATCGGCCGCCGCCAGATCCTTGAGGCTGGTGCTCAACTTGAGCCTTCCAAGGATGGCATTTTTCTGATCGGCCGTCATCTTGCCCTTATCAACGTTCTTTGACAGGATGCCCGTGATGCTTTTCAGGCCGCGCTCGACAAATTCTTCCTTAATGTCGTTCATGATTACATTGAGGCCGCTCATTGCCGCCACCTGGGCAATGCCGCTCCCCATCTGGCCGGCGCCAATCACTCCGAATGTCTTTATTTCCATGCGGTATACCTCCTCTTTATTCGATAACTGAATCCAATAAATCGGCTAGTACAATAACGAAGAATCTCTATTGCCTCTCTTGCGGCTGCCTACCTTTTAACTATCATCGCGACCGCTTCCCCGCCGCCGAGGCAAAGGGTGGTGAGGCCGGTCTTCTTGTTGCTTCGAATCATCTCATGCAGCATGGTAACGAGAAGCCGGCAGCCGCTGGCGCCGATGGGATGCCCCAGCGAGACGCTTCCGCCGGTTACGTTAACTTTCGATGTATCAAGGCCCAGCTCCTTTATGACGGCAACGGTAGAGCCGCTGAAAGCCTCGTTTACTTCGAAAATATCTATGTCGTCAAGGTTCAGGCCCCCTTTTTTGGCGACCTTGGGGATGGCCCAGATCGGCGCCACCAGAACATATTTCATGTCGATGCCGCTTGATGCCTGTGCCCCAATGGCGCCCATCACCTTGCAGCCAAGCTCGACCGCCTTTTCCCTGGACATGACCACCACCGCGGCCGCGCCGTCGCTTATCACCGATGCGTTGCCGGCGGTCGTAACGCCGCCTTCCTTGAAAGCGGGTCTCATCTTCGACATGGCCTCGTATGAGGTTTCCCTCGGGCACTCGTCAACGCTGAACACCACCTTCTCGCCTTTTCGTGCCGGGAGTTCGACCGGTATGATTTCATCGCGGTATTTGCCCTCGGCGATCGAGTTGAGCGTGCGCCTGTAGGACTCGGCGGCGTATTTGTCCTGGTCCTCGCGGGAAACGTTGTACCTCTCGCTGCAAAGCTCGTTGGATATCCCCATGTGGAAATCGTTTACAATGTCCCACAGCCCGTCATGAACCATGTGGTCGTGCAGGACCCCATCACCCATCCGGTACCCGGACCGCGCCTTTTCGAGGTAGTAGGGGGCGGCGCTCATGTTTTCCATTCCGCCCGCAACCACTATGTCAGCGTCTCCGGCCTGCACCGCCTGAGCCGCCAGCATGACAGCTTTGAGACCTGAACCGCAGACCTTGTTTATGGTGAAGCATTCGACATCCCAGGGCATTCCGGCCTTAATTGCCGCCTGCTTGGCGGGGTTCTGGCCGTATCCGCACGGGAGCACCATTCCCATGATCACTTCGTTTACCTGGTCCTTGCCGATGCCTGCACGCCTGACAGCTTCCTCTATGACTATTCCGCCCAGTTTCGTGGCACTTATAGTACTGAGCGACCCGTTGAAGCTTCCCAGCGGTGTTCGGACGGCGCTAACAATTACAGCCTCTCGCATTTCGGCCTCCTGCATGATGGTATTGGCGCTAATCGCGCTGAATCTTTATTAAAAACCATGGGAAAGAACAATAGAAGTGCCGGGCCGGCCTGGTGAACGAAAATGACCCTTTATATCAGGCTGGCCAAGAGTAAGCGGCAAGCCGGCGAAGATACGGCTTTTTGGTGTTCAATCGAAATCCGTTCCGGCAGACGGGAGAAATCTCTAACGGCGAACAGGCGCAGAGCGCCCGAACCAGTGGTTAGAACCATGGTTTAGTTCAAGAAAACTGGGTACCGGCTTTCGACGAAATGGCGGTCTTGAGTCCGATCAGCGTGAACAGGTAACCGAATGAGCGTGAGCGGGGTCAATGAATACTTGTAGCAGAGTGGGCCTCGATTTACAAAAAAAATATAAGGCGGGACAGCCTCATCAGGCCGCCAGGCCGGCTTTTTCCAATTTCTCCCGGACAAAATCCACGGGCTTGGAGACAAGGAAAGTCTTTTGCCTGGACTGGGCGCCTCTGGCCAAAGAGATTTCGGATTTGGAAATTCCAAGTACCTGGGCGAGCAATATAATGCACTGCCTGTTTGCTTCGCCCTCTACCGGAGGGGCACAGACGCGCACCTTCAACCTGCCCTGGAAAAGGCCGCAAAATTCATTTTTTGCAGCCTTGGGTTGAACGTGTACCGATATGAGCGTCCCATCTCCCTTTTCCGCCAGGAAAGGAAAATCTTTATCGTCCATTTCGACCCTTTGGAACCCGCCCCTGATTAACCATTTTGTCCACTTCGAGCGGTATTGACACGTCCAGGTTAGTAATATAATCTCCCCACCGTTGGGCCCCGAGTAGAAATTGAGATTCAGTCCAGAAAACTTGCCAAATTCTCTCCCGGCCAAATACGCTTCGTAAAAGCCGTTCTCAATTAACAATGCCCAGTGAGGTAATGCAATGAAAAACAAGCTTGCCGTGGTCCTCATGTTTGCATTTGCTCTTTTCGCCTTCTCCACAGGGCCCGCCATGGCAGTGGAATTCGCGGCCGACATGGTGATACAGCCCAAGGGTGATGAGGCCCTTACCGGTAAAATCTTCGTGAAAGACGAAAAGGTCAGGCAGGAAACCACCGAAGAGGGCGAGACCCAGATTATGATAATCCGCCCGGACAAGAAGCTTACCTGGATGATCACGCCCGACGAGAAGATATACATGGAAATGCCCTATCAATCCGAGGACAAGACCTTCGAGGACTGGACCGCGGAAAAGGAAAAGAAAGCAAAGCTGCTGGGCGAGGAGACCGTCTCGGGGCTTCCCTGCAAGAAATACGAGAGCATGGAGGATGGAGAAAAGACTATCTTCTGGATTTCCAAGCAATTTCCTTTCCCCATAAAGGTCGAAGATGCCGAAGTCACAATGGAGTACAAGAATATAAAAGAAGGACCAATTGCCGACTCGCTATTCGAACTTCCGGAAGGATATCAGAAGATGTCGATGCCGGTTGCGCCGCCTGAAAAGGAATAATGAAGAGTAAAATTCCTGTATTGAAATGGCCGCCGGCATTTACGGCGGCCATTTAAGTTTTGTCCAGGGGATTCGCGATACAGGATGGGGGATCGAGTTCTTCGCGTAGGGTGGGTGCACTACATTTCCGAGCATTCTTTCGTATCGTTATATGCGGAAATTGATTGAACTCAGCTAAAGAAGGTCAGTTGCCATGGTCACGTTACCCATACTTAACAGAACGGAATCATTCAGCTTGAACCCGAGCAAGATAATCGCGCTGGGGCTAAACTACCGAAGCCATATAGCGGAGAGTCATTCCGTCAAGGTAAGGGGCTTTACCGACGAGGTGCCGGAGGAGCCGATCCTGTTCCCCAAAACGCCCAATGTGCTCATCGGGCCGGGGGAGCCCATCGTTATTCCCAAATTCCTCCTCGACTACAAGTTCGAGGACCTTCGCACCGATTATGAGGCCGAACTCGCGGTGATAATCGGCAAAACGTGCAGGAACCTCTCCCCGGAAAAGGCGCTTGATCACGTTTTCGGCTATACCTGCATAAACGATGTCAGCCAGCGCAATCTCCAGACCGGAGACCGCGCGGGGTGGTTTCGGGGAAAATCCCTTGATACATTCGGTCCGGTCGGCCCCCGAATCGTGCTTGCCGAAGAGTTGGGCGATCCTCAGGGGCTTCGAATCCAATGCCGCCTCAACGGCAAGACAGTCCAGGACTCCAGCACGGCCCTCATGATCTTTCCGGTCGCGGAAACAATTTCATTTATCTCGAAGAACTTCACTCTCCTGCCCGGGGACATAATCGCAACGGGCACCCCCAGCGGCGTCGGCAGGCTCGGGCATGGCGATATGGTCGAGGTCGAAATAGAAAAAATAGGCGTGCTCGCAAACCCCGTGGTCGAGGAGTGGAGGCCCTGAGATTGACTGCCGGTCGTGGCCGCCTTACAAGCTCAAAATTGATGAGTGTGGGGGGGGGGCTGGTAGGGTGCCTGCTAGTAACACTGATGGCTGGGCAGATTTGGGAATCAAAACTGCCGCGGGTGGCCCATGGAGTCTCTGAAAACCCCTTTGCGACCGGGCTGATTTGAACCGATACCCAACGGACCAACGGCTCATTCTTTAATTACGTCGCGCAGAACCGTGCCCATTTCAGAGGCTTTGTAGGGTTTGGCCACTACACCTTTGAAACCGAAGTTCTTGTAGTTGGCCATGACCGGATCAATAGAGTAACCGCTCGATACAATAGCTTTCGCATCAGGATCAATTTCGAGCAGTTTCTCTATCGCGTCCTTGCCACCCATGCCCCCTGGTATCGTTAAATCCATTATGACCGCCTGAAACGGGCAGCCTGCGCCAAGAGCTATTTTGTATATTTCTATTGCTTCGGCCCCGTGTTTGGCGCACGCGACTTCGTACCCAAAATTCGTCAGCATTGCCTCCAAAACATCCAGTATTATTTCTTCGTCGTCCATGATCAGGATTCTTCCCTTTCCAAAAGAGGGAGTTCGCTGCTCTTCATTTCGGGCGACGATCATTTCATGTCCAGCCGGGATATAGAGGTGAAAAGTTGTTCCGGCTCCGATCTCCGAGGCTACCTCAATGTGGCCGCCATGCTTCTTCAATATCGAATAAGTGCTGGTAAGCCCGAGCCCGAGCCCCCGCTCTTTTGTGCTGTAATACGGATCGAAAATCTTCTCGATGTCCGCCTTTGGTATCCCAACCCCTTGGTCTTCAACGGATATTTTCACATACCGGCCGGGATTAAGTGCCGGTGATCCTTCGGCGCCAAGGTCCATGTTCCGGCAGGAAAAGAAAATCTTGCCTCCATTCGGCATTGCTTGTTGAGCATTGATCGCCAGATTATTGATCACCTGGCTCAATTGGGTCTCGTCGGCTTCCACGGGCCAAAGATCGTCGGGAAGGTCATATTCACAGGCGATGCTCGATTCCCTGAGCACCAGGCTGATCGAGTCTTTTAGCAGGCGCTCGATTGCAAACGTGGTTTTCCGCGGTGCGCCGCCCTTCGAGAAGGTCAGAAGCTGTCGGGTCAGACCTTCGGCGCGCAGGGCGCTCTGTTCCACTTTGGTCAACCGGTCATGGATTCTGTCATTTGGGTTTATCCAGGCCTTAACCATGGTGATGTTACCCACTATGGCAGTAAGAATATTGTTGAAATCGTGTGCTATGCTGCCTGCGAGTACCCCGATAGACTCGATCTTCTGAGCTTTTAACAGCTCGGATTGCATTTTGTGTTTTTCAGTTATATCCCGAAATGCGAGTACCACCCCTGTAATCCGATTCTGTTGATCCCGAATCGGGGAAGCGCTTTCAGAGATGATTCTTTCCGTGCCGCCTTTGGCCACCAAAACAGTGTCTTCCGTAAATTCGACTTTTTCTCCAAGCAGGAGGGCCTTCTCCACGCAATCTTCACCGGGGGCGCCCGTTATTTCGAGGTTGGTTCTGAAAACCTCCGTGATGGGCCTGTTCAATGCTTCTCGTTGAGTATAGCCCGTGAGGATCTCAGCCTGCCCATTCATGAGCACTACCCTGCCGTGCGAGTCAGTCGTGATGACCCCGTCGCCGATGCTTTGCAGAGTAACGGCGAGCTGCTCCTTTTCGGTATACAGCGAATCGAGGGCCCGGCGTAGAGCCCTGAGAGGAAAAAGGCGGATTCCAAACAAAATTGCAAACCCTAACGTCAATCCAAGCAGTGCAACCACACCGGTTTGAGCAAGCAACGGACGCAGAGAGCGGCTTATCGAAATCTTCCCCACGGACTTTCCGGAATCGAAAAGTTCCTCGGACAGAGTCAAAATTGGGGAATCAAGGGTCTCCCGGCCGGCAAACACCACCGCTCCCGAGTTGTCGACTATGACTCTCAGCTCCTTGCCCCCTCTTTGGGGTTGGCGCTCGAGGACGTCGGAAAGCCTGACCTCTTCATAGCGCCAGAGCAAAGGATTAAGGTTGATCAACCTGGTGACGATCAGCGAATTAATCTCGACTTCGGCTTCCAATGCCGCCACCTGATATCCATAGGAGATGGCGAAGTAAATTGATGGGAATGACAATGTCACCACCAATGCAATAATCCACGAGATCCAAACAATTATGGCAGTGCCGCGCTCCGTGGTTCTCTGCATGGCTCAGTTCTTCTCCGCAACAGTGCCGTTTCTTAGTAGGATGGACCGGCCAATTTCGGAATGCACAAAATCGATGAACCTCCGGGCCAATTGAGAAGGCTCTTTTTTGGTTACAAACCGAAATGTTATTGATAACGGATAGCTCCCGTCAACGATTGCTTCCGTGGTAGGCTTTGCCCCGTCTAAAGCGAGGGCTCGGATCGGTCGCTTCTCCGAGATGATTAATGCAAGAGTTGCCGTGCTCAGGACCCCTGGGACTTCGATGATCTTATCGGCGGTTTCCTGATCGGTGGTAGTGAATATCATCCCTTTACGCGACAGCGCGGATTCAACGGCTTGTTTCATTTCAGGCGATATCGATTTCAACACGACCGTGTCTTTTTCCCTCTCCGACCGCATAATCAGCCGGATCAGCATGCCGTCAGGCCATGTCTGCGTTTTGCCCGAATAAATGTCCACCAAGTTACTTGTAGTAAAACCGGTCGTCATGTTTTCCTGGTAAACCGCAAATACAAAAGGCGTTTTCCCATACGTGGTTTCGGCAACTCCTTGCGCGCGCTCTTCGTTGACCAGGGAGCGGGTGCTTAGACCTATGTCAATTGCCCCATCCAGCACGGCTTTGATGCCCCCTCCGCTTCCCAGGCTTGGAAGAACCACCACATTGTCGCCCTCGTTCGCCTTCAAAAACTCCTCGGCCATGATTCGCATGGTTGCCAGCGCGGACCCGGTCCCTCCGATCTTGATCAATTCACCATGGGCTGGGGCCGAAAGCAAGGCCGTCAACATGAGGCTAAAAAAGAGAAGGATGACAACGGATGGTCTAGATGGAGTTGCCGAGAGAAAACAGTTTGATCGGATTAGGAATCGCATGGCCAATCCTTTGCAGTGAAACCGCGGCTCGAATGCCCAAGTATAGGCCTTCTTGACATCCCAAACAAGCGTAAGGGATTTCGATGTGATGCCATGGTGGTCTGGGAAGAGCCAATTCCCCATGCAAGAACCAAAATTCATGGCGGCCCGGGTATTCAGATCTATCCTGGCAGCTTTACTCTTAGCGAGCCTTACCGTAATGACATCAATCAACGATATTGTTTAGTCGACAGTAAAGGCTCTACCCATCGGCTCAGAATCTTAAAGTCATCCCGGCAAAAGGGTTGACATCGTTTGCGGAGGGCGTGACACCCACATTCGCGCCGCAGTCGAGTTGGATGTTTACCGTCAGCTTGTAATTGAGCCCGACATCAACCGTTCCAACCCAATCCGATCCGCGCTCGGTGCTGACGCTGCTGAAAAACTCGATGTAGCCTCCCAATTTTCCGAAGATTTCATGGGCTAACGTCACCGCGTTGATGAATTCGGAGTGGTAGCCGTCGGTATCCGCGCTCCGCAGGAAACCGACCGCGCTCTCCATCCCCATCTCCCAGTCGCCCGGAAGTTTCACGGTCAATGGGAAAATAACTCCGCCCTCGACTGAATTGTTGCCGAGATGGTCGGTGTTGGTCGGGAACTTGACGAAAGGCAGGATGGCGAAAGCGGTCTGCCCGCCATCGTTTCCCCATAGATTGATTTTTAGCCGCGTGGTGAAATCGCCGAATCCGGATTGGGTTGATGTTGTCCCGGCACTCCGATCCTCGGTGCGGACATTAAGGTAATTGTTGAAGACAAATTGGAGGTCGGCATTATTGAACAGACCTGCCTTGAAATTGGCTGGGGCGACGTTCCAGGTATCGGTGCGTATGCCGTTCGACTGATTTCTTGTAAATTCCACAAAACTCATTTCAACCTGGAAATGCCCGGCATCAACCGTGTAGGGACTTTCAGTCTTATCCGGCCGATCCGGGGAGAGTTCGCGCATCATATTGCTCGGGGTAGGGTTGAAAAGATTGTAGCCGCTTTTATCGGGCAGAGGCTTTTCCACATTCTCGGCGGCGGCGGTCTGCGCTCCCGCAAACAAGAAGAACGCGGCCACAACTAGCGCCAGATGAAGCACCCGGTGAACAACCAAACGCTCAAATGGGGTTGGCGATCTCCAATGTTCCATTTTGGGCACTCCCTGCCGGTAAAAAAGCCGGGATAAGCACAGTCGGGTGGCACATTCTCATTGCCGACTTTTTCCAAAATATTTCACAAGGATGGACGATACATTTCGATAAGGGGGATTGTCAATTATAATGAAGCCGGCGCAGGCATGGAATCTCTAGCCTGGTTCGCTGTCAATGAATTCAGCTCGGGCTTGGAGCCCCTTGTTTTTGCCCCGGATCCGATGCGCCGGTACATAAAAGAAGAAGGCCTTCCAGAGGGAGGAAGGCCTTCTTTTTGTTTCAGCGGCTCTCAGATGCTTGCCCGAGCAGTTTTCGCGGTCGGGGCGGCTAAGTTTCCTTTGCCCCTTCCAGCATCTTGCGGAGGCGGTCGCGCTCGGCTATCGCCTCTCTCAGCTTTCTTTCCCGCTCTTCTGTCACAGGCGTGCCGGGTATCGAAGCTCTTGCTGCAGCTTCCAGCTTTTCGATTTCCCTGATGACCCGGTAGAGCTCTGCAGCCAACATCCTAATGCTCATGCGGTCCGTACTTCATTTTGCGGAGCTTTTGTCCATGAGGCGCCATCGGTTCGTTAATGGTTTACCTTCGGGAGTGCTCATCATAGGCGAGATGAAATTTTTCTCTTGTTCCCGCAGGCAAACGCAGTGCGTATCCGGAATTGGGAGGCATCGTGTCCAAGCGCAGAGAGGGATTGAGGTCCTGGAGTTGACTAACGGGAACATCGATCCACCTGGCTATTTCATCGAGCTTTATTGCCGATCTTACCAGGACGGGGTCGAAGTCCTTAGACTTGCAGTAGTTGGGACTCTCAAAACCATACTCTTCCGGCCCGCTGATGAGATGCATCGCGGCCAGAACTTTTGAAACATACACCCTGGAACGCGCGGGCAAGCGGTTCCGCCCGTAAAGCTCCCATTCCTCACCGCGGCCAGACTTTGCCGCGCATGAGATTGACCTCCCGCCGCAGTTATAAGCGGCAAGGGCCAACGGCCATGATCCATGCCTTTCATTCAATAGTTTCAGGTATTTGGCGGCCGCCTTCGTGGATTTTATCGGGTCCAGTCTTTCGTCGACCCAACGGTCGACCCTGAGACCCAAAACCCTGGCTGTGGGCGCCAACATCTGCCAATAACCACCCGCTCCCCTGTACGAAGCATGCCTTACGAACCGGCTCTCGACGAATACTATTGCTACCAGTTCCGCGGGCACGCCGTAACTTTCAAGAATTTCTGTCATCTGGGGAATACACTTTTCTGCCCTTAACATGGCATCTGAAAAGGTCTTTCTGCCCTCCCCACGATAGAAGCGGATGTACTTTTGGATGAGTGGTTCATCGATGGGTATCTGGATTCTGTTTCTCCAAAGCACCAGGGGTTTCCCCGTGAGAGCGTCCCCGGTGGAAGGCAAGGAAACAGGCAAAACCTGAGCTTCCTTCTTGATGCCTTCCGGAGACGGCGAAACCGCCGCCAAAGCTCCCGGAAATTCGATCCTCTCGGCTGCTGCCTGAGCAATGAACACGAAAAGCAGCAGGGAAAGAAAAGCCAGTGCGCCACCCGCAAAAGTGAAATTCGCGCGGACGGACACCGGTCCCCGATGGTGCCTGAGGAGGCTTGAATCAGGCGCCATACTGGTTCTCCTCACTATTTCAAAGAAAACCTACGGCCCTCACGGATACCCGCAAGAGTTTTAGGATGCGCCTTTATAACAGAGCCCTCGAAGAAAAGGCAAACCGGGTAAACCGGGATAATCCGTGGTTAGCCCGGATTATCCCGGAAAATCATCCGAAAAATCCGTCCTGAAGTATGTATCCGGAAACATATTCCTGGATTCGGACAAAACGGGGGAGCTTGCACGGCCTTGGTTGGAACTGGTTGGTTTAGGATAGTGATGTTGTCTTATCTCATCCGATTGCAGCGAATCGCGATCAAGCGCCATTTTTCGCTTATTATCTGTAAGTCTATGCTATTCCAGCGAAAAGTCGGCAGCCAAGGACATCCTCCGCTGCGCTGCGCTGCACTTTCCCGCTCGCCCGATTGCAAGCTCCAATTTCCGGGCCTCAAGGCGCCCTTATTGACAGAACCCGGCTTCTTGCCTTAAACTTCAAAGCTTAACTCCAGCAATCTAAATTGAATTTTGGCGGACGCTGACCACTCCTTACGGTTCTGGGCTGAAACATAAAAATTCTCCAGTGGAGAGCGCAACCGGTTACGAAGGACGAACAGGAAGCCCGAGCGGGGAAAGTGCAACATCATGGCCGACGCGAAGCGTCTAAAACTTTACAGAAATATCGGGATAATAGCCCACATCGACGCCGGAAAGACAACCGTCACCGAGCGGGTCCTCTTCTATACCGGCCGGTCCCACAGGATGGGTGAGGTCCATGACGGAACTGCCGTTATGGACTGGATGGAGCAGGAGCAGGAGCGCGGGATAACCATTACCTCGGCCGTCACTGCCTGCCTCTGGCGCGGCCACGAAATTCACCTTATCGACACCCCCGGCCACGTTGACTTTACAATCGAGGTCGAGCGATCTCTGCGCGTCCTGGACGGCGCGATTGCGGTATTTTCCGGCGTCGATGGCGTCGAGCCTCAGTCCGAGACGGTCTGGCATCAGGCCGACAGGTATCACGTGCCAAAGATCGCGTTTGTGAACAAGATGGACCGAGTCGGAGCCGATTTCGACTCAACTGTGAGGCAAATCGAGGAAAAATTCAGAACAATACCACTGCCGGTGCAGTTGCCGCTGGGCGCGGAATCGGATTTCAGGGGTGTTATAGACCTTCTCGGGATGCAGCAGATCACCTGGCTAGATGAAACGCTCGGCGCCGAGTTCGAAACAGGGGATATCGATCCGGAGTTGCTGCCGGCAGCCGTTGAGGCCCGTGAAAACCTGGTGGCTAAGCTCGGCGAGTTCGACGATTCGCTGATGGAGCGCTACCTGGAAGGCGATGAAATTACCGGGGCCGATCTCATTCCGGTGATCCGAAAGCTGACGTTAGATCTCAAGGCCGTTCCCGTCCTGTGCGGGAGCGCGCTCAAGAACAAGGGAATTCAGCCGCTACTCGACTCCATCGTCGATTTTCTGCCCTCGCCGCTGGATGTGCCCCCAATCGAGGGGATTAATCCCCAGACCAAAGAGGTCGAGCAGCGCTTAAGCTCCGATGCGGAACCGCTTGCCTCCCTTGCTTTCAAAATTGTCATGGACCAGGGGCGAAAACTCACGTATGCCCGTATCTACTCGGGAGTAATGCGGGTTGGGGCTGACGTCCTGAATGTATCGAAGCAATCTCGCGAGAAGGTTTCGCGCATATTTCAGATGCACGCGAACAAGCGCGAGAGGGTTGAGACCGCGGGGGCCGGGGAACTCGTGGCAATAATGGGGCTTAAAACGGCCACCACCGGCGATTCGCTGTGCGATCCGGCAAAACCGCTGCTCTTGGAGCCCGTTGAAGTCTATGAGCCGGTCATCTCGATATCGGTAGAGGCTCAGACGCGCCCCGACCAGGAAAAGCTCCTGGACAGCCTCTCGAAACTCTCCGAGGAAGACCCCACCTTCCGCTACTTTGAAAATGCCGACACCGGGCAGATAATCGTAAGCGGCATGGGCGAGTTGCACCTGGAGATAGTTTTGAGCAGGCTAGATCGCGACTACAATGTCAGGGTGAGGGCCGGAAAACCCCAGGTGGTGTACCGGGAGAGCATTACCGGAGAAGCAGAGGGGGGCGCCGTTTTCGACCGGGAAATCGGAGGCGCCAGGCACTTTGCAGGTGTGGATCTTTTCATTTCACCGCGCGAGCGCGGTCTGGGCAACCAGGTTTTAAATAAGATCCGGGACGAATCCATTCCAGAGTCCTTTTTCCCGGCTATCCTGCAGGGGATACAGGACGCTTTCAGCAGCGGAACTATTTCGGGCTACCCGGTAGTCGATATCGGCGTGGATGTTTTCGGGGGGACCTTCCATGAGAACGTCTCGAGCGAGCTTGCCTTCCGCGTGGCGGCATCGATGGCGTTCCGCAACGGTTTTGACAAGGCAGGTCCAATATTGCTCGAACCCTACATGTCTGTCGAAATCCTGACCCCGGAAGAATTCCTTGGCGAGGTGCTCGGAGAGATCAATATGAGGAAAGGGCGCGTGGAAAATATTGTCGCGCGCAAGGCGATCCAAGTAATCGACGCAGTGGTGCCGCTGTCGAGGATGTTCGGCTATTCGACCTCGCTGCGCTCCTCGACCCAGGGGAGGGCGACCTTCACAATGCACTTTTCGCACTACGACTTGGCCTCGCAGGCATAGCCGAGCGAGTCCTTGCAGCTATGAGGGCCCCTTTCTTTTCAGAAAAGGCGCGTACAGCCTGTTTGTTCCTATTATATGTTAGTCCAGTTATGGATCAATCCGTTTTTCTTTCGTTTAGCGACTGCAATTCACGGAAAACCCTAATATCGGCTTGATTTGCCGAGTGCTTTGTTATAGAGTTCAAAGATTCTGGCCCGGCGCAAAGCCGGGCCGGTCATTTTTGGCCTCCGTTGGAGGCTTTCCTGAAAGGCAGGTGAGTATTTGGTGAGTACGGATGCGGAACCAAAAGAGAGTATAGAGAAAAAGATACGCAAGCTCCGCAAGGATTTTCAGAAAAACGTACAGCCCGTTCTGAGACGCCATAATTATTACCTCTCCAAGGGAGAGCGCAGGCGAATCAAGAAGAAGAAAGCCATAAAGCGCATTCAGCGCCGCGAGCGTCGTTTGATGCGGTCCGCGTAGAGCGGCGCCGGTATTCCCGCGAGGGGATCTAACAACCTGAGCGGCGGAATCTGAAATTCGTTTTACCTGCCTTACGAATCGTAGACGATTATCCCGGGTTTTATACCCGGGATTTTTTTTCTGAAAATCAAATTGACGCAGCGCGGATATCCCGGCTACTCTCTACCGCCATCGGCTGCGGTGGGGGGAAAGATGGCCTCGAAGACCTACCCCGCGGATTAATCTGTTCTGGGAAAATCAGACATGAAAGAGTGGACTTTCTATTCCATGCTGTCGATTCTCGCCTGGGGCGTGTGGGCGTTTTTGCCCAGATTTGCGGTCACCTGGGCAGATCCCAAAAGCGCTTTTATTTACCAGGTGATTGGGGGAATACTGACCGGGCTGGCCGTCTTCCTGGTCATGCGCCCTGAACTGGGAATCGATATCAGAGGCATTGTACCCTCTGTCCTGACGGGAGTTGTCGGGTACCTGGGCTTGCTTTTTTTCATGCTGGCCATCCGGTCCGGCAAGGTCTCGATAATAGCCCCGCTTACAGCGCTTTATCCGGTGGTGACACTTGCTCTCGCCTTCATCTTCTTCCGCGAAAAGCTCAACTTCGTGCAAATGACCGGAATGGCCCTCGCAGTTTTATCCGTAATCTTGATCTCCTACGAGTAGAAGATTTATAGATCCATGGAAATGCCGGCGGTTGATTTTGTGAAAAAGCTTCTTGGTGAAGCCTTTGTGATAAGCTGGCGCCTCTTCAAGATAATGATCCCGGTCATAATCGCGGTGAAGGTGCTCCAGGAGATCGGAGGCATCAACTACCTCGCCGCCGCGCTCTCCCCCGTAATGCACCTGGTGGGGCTCCCGGGGAGCATGGGCCTGGTGTGGGCCACAACGATCATTGCCAATATCTACGGAGGGGTTTTGGTATTCTTTACCCTCGCGCCCCACGAGCCGATTACGGTGGCCCAGACCACCGTTCTGGGCCTCATGATGCTGGTTGCCCACAATATGCCAATCGAGCTTCGAATTACCCAGAAAGCGGGCGTGCGCATGCGTTTCATGCTCGTCTACCGCATGGTGTGCGCTTTTCTTTTCGGATGGGTACTTTTTCACATCTACCAACTGGGCGGCTGGCTGCAGGGGCCGCACCGCAATTTCTGGGTCCCCCCCGCCGCGGACGGCTCACTTCTCCAGTGGGCGGTGGGACAGCTCCGGGACCTGACTTTCATTTTCTTCGTCATTCTTGCCCTCCTGCTGCTCATGAAAATACTTGCCCGGATCGGCATAACCGGTATCATGATCCGGTTCCTGAATCCCGTCCTGAGACTGCTGGGCATTGGTCCGTCCGCAACGACCATCACCATTATCGGAATGACCATGGGGATTGCCTACGGCGGAGGGCTGATCATCGAGGAGGCGATTTCCGGGCGAACCGACAAGCGTGACGTCCTTTTTTGCCTCTCCCTGATGGGGGTCTGTCACAGCATAATCGAGGACACCCTGCTGATAATGTTCCTCGGCGGCCACACCTCGGGAATACTCTGGGGGAGAATTGTCCTCTCGCTCGTGGTTGTTTTCCTGCTGGTAAAACTCGTCTCCCAAATCTCCGAGAGCGTTCTGGACCGCTATTTTGTGCGGGAAGCAACGCCGTAGAGGCTTGCCGCTTATAAGTAGTTGCCGGTCGGCTTCCGAGGTTGCCGGTTTCGGACAGAAGCAGGTTCCACAAAGGGTTGTGGCGCGGTCTCCCCAGGCTGTTGCCCAAATAGCCTTTTTTTTAAAACTGCTAAGTGAATAGGCAGGCGTGAGCCTAACAGTCGTCCTTCCCGCCCGGAAGCGCCGAGGGAATGACGATTTTCGATACCGTCCCGGACGTGAATCCAAATCCGGTTTGGGCAACAGCCCCTCCCGACCGCGTCGCGCTCTCGACCGAAGCTCTCCAATCCTTTCGATCCCGTGGAGCGGGCAAACTGTGTGGCAGGGATATTTTTTGAGACCTTCGGTCGATGCGCACGGCAAGGTCGGAGACCTTGCCATAACCGTGTCGGGAGACCTTGCCATAGCCAGCAGGTATTTCCACAATTGTGGAAGGCAGGAAAATGCCTGATAATAGAACGAATTCCCTTTTGGGCAACAAGGCCCAATCGTGCCTACCTACATGATGTGAATGAGTCGCGCGGGGTATTGATATGTGCGAATGCAGAAATTAATAGAAGCTTACATGTTCCGAGAGTTCCCGAAGAAACCGCAAAGAAAGGTGGAGAATGGATAACCGGACAAAAGAGGATGCCGCCGAGCTTCTCGGAAAATTATCGAACGCCCACGGGGCGCCTGGATTCGAGAGTGGGGTGCGCCGCGTCTTTCGAGACGAGTTGGGCGAAGGGGTCGCGAGCGACAGGGCGGGCGATCTGATTTATGAAAAGAAGGGCACGTCGGCTTCTCCGCGCATTATGATTGCCGCTCACATGGATGAGGTCGCCCTGATGGTCCAGGCGATAACCGCCGGCGGTCTGCTGAAGTTCACCACCCTTGGCGGCTGGTGGGCGCACGTGCTCCCTGCAAAAAGGGTCCGGGTCCTGACGCGAGACGGGTCCGAGATACCGGGTGTGATCGGTGCAAAACCGCCTCATTTTCTCTCCGAATCCGAGCGCGATAAGCTTCTTAAAATCGAGGATATGTTCATCGACGTGGGGGCGGCAAGTCCCAAGGAAGCCGCTGCCTTTGGAATCCGTATCGGGGACACGGTCGTGCCGGACAGCCCTTTCATTCGCATGAAAAACCCCGACCTGTTGGTCTCGAAAGCCTTTGACGACCGCGCCGGACTGGGTGTGGCGATCCAGGCGGCTAAAGCGCTCGGGGCGATCCCGCACCCGAATTCCATATTCGCCGTGGGGACCGTCCAGGAGGAAGTAGGGACCCGCGGGGCGAA
Organism: Desulfarculales bacterium UBA696; assembly: GCA_002298995.1. Lineage (GTDB taxonomy): Bacteria > Desulfobacterota > Syntrophobacteria > Syntrophobacterales > Syntrophobacteraceae > SbD1. The sequence continues at coordinate 40,384 of DBMO01000002.1, read as the reverse complement.
GACCGCGGCGTTTCACGTAAATCCCGATATAGCCATCATCTCCGAGGGATCTCCCGCGGACGATATGCCCGGTACCGGCGAGGACGAGCGGCAGTGCATCCTAGGCGGCGGTGTCCAGATCAGGATGATGGACCCTTCGGCTATCATGAACCGCAAACTCGTCGATTTTGCCGTCGACACCGCCGAAAAAAACGGCATTCCATACCAACTGGCCGTCCGCAGAAAAGGCGGGACCGACGCCGGCCCGATCCACCTTCACGGCGCGGGGGTCCCCTCGTTGGTTCTTGCGGTACCCGTCCGCTACGCCCATACCCACAACACAATAATCCATCTGTCCGACTACCTGGCCTCATTGTCGCTCGTGCTCAAGCTGGCCGAATCTATAGACGACAAAGTGGCGGCAAGCTTCTGGGATTTTTAGATACTTCAAAAGAAAATCCCGTGGGGCAGGCTTTGCAGCCTGCCATTTGGGCGTTTATTCTCATTGGCGTGAAATTATCGGATTTTGCGGAAGCTGCAAAAAAACCTGGCTTAAACAATAATGTATCCCTCACCGAGCACAATTATCAGGTGCCATCCTCTTTCCTTTCAACCCGTGTGGGATTATCCTTTCCGTGTCTGTTTGCTGACATTCCCCAGTCTAAATTGACACCTGAATCTTTTTAGCTACAATCCTCCGCCGTGGAGCGACCGGCTGAGTTCGGCCTTGCACCAGCACAATCGTTGCCGGGGTCCCCATAGTATGGCCCGGTCCGTAGTGGCACAAAGCTTGAATACATCTCCAAAGGGGAATAGATCCCCTGCTGCGTTGGACCCCCTTTTTTGGAGTTACAAGATGGAAACAAATGCAAAGAGCATCGAGCAACATCTCCGCCTCGTCAAAGAGGGGGCGAGACATTTCGAGAACGCATATCAGGCTGTTGCCCGCATGATCCTGAGCGAACATGCCGCGATCGAAAAGGTCCTGGTCAACGGCAAGAGCACCTATGATTTCAAGATATTCCGGACCGCCTCCAAGCACGTCATCGGCATGTACGACGAGGTGAACAGCTTTGTATCGTTCGTTAAAGACGCTGCGGAAGGGGGCTCCTCCAGGGAAATGGCCTACGTGCTGGTAGGGGAGCCGGGGAACGGCAAGACCTTTTTCGTCGATTACCTCTGCGCGTTGTACAGGGAATTCATCGCCCGGCCGGAAAATAATCGATACACCTATAATTTTAAAAATCTCGACCAATTGGGTAACTACGGCAGGATCAAATGCATCCAGTCGCAAACCTTCGAGGACCCAACCATACTGGCCATGAACCTGCTGCAGTCAAAAGAAAAGAACAAGGAAACGCTGGCCGAACTGGGCGGTTTTTCCGACAAGCAGATCGACAAGCTCTATCAGAGTTATCGGCCGCTTGGCGCCTGCAGCGATTACATACTAAATGATATCAGGAACTACTGCCAGGCGGACCTGAAAAAGATGCTCGATTTTATCGAGGTCGTTCCGGTCCCGCTAAGCGAAAGCATGGGGACGCTTACCGGAAAATATTCGGCCAAGGATAAGATCACTTCGTCGGCGGTTGACCTGATCGGCGAGGAATCCATTCAACGGCTTCTGCACATAAGCGACGCGAACAACCCTTACCGGTTCGATCTCAGAAGAGGCGCTCTGGCGCGGGTTGCAGGCGGCGGGATTCATTTCAGCGACGAGATTTTCAAGAATAAAAAAGACCTCGTGCAGGTCTATCTTGGCGTGATCCAGAACCGGAACATAGAAATTGACGGTTTCCGGTGGCCCATTGACACTTTGATCATCGCCACGAGCAACAACTCGGAATTCAACAGATTCCTTGCGGAAAAGGAAGAGGCTCCGATAGTGGATCGGTGCAGGATCTGTTACGTGGCCCACAATACCGATTACAGGCTCCAGGAACAATTGACCTCCTATTCGATCGGAAGCGAGTCAAAGACCACTCTCACCAAGGAGCACCTCCACCAGGACCCCAATCTCAACTATGCAGCCTCGGTGGCCGTGGTCCTTACGAGGTTTCCGAAGTCGGAAAAGCTTACCTCGATTGAAATGATGAAGCTTGCCGCGGGCGAAGTGGCGGGGGAGAAGAGCATAAAGACCCTTGCCGAAGTGATAGACATGCTAAACCACGAGCCCGACATTACGAAAAGATTCGGCCAGAAAGGGCTTGGCCAGAGAAACCTCGGCAGGGCCGTCCAGTTGCTGATGGAAACATCGGAAACAAACGAAGGCCAGTGCATGTTTGCCTACGATATCTTTAAATCCCTTGGCCGCGTAGTGCTCGACTATGTTCCCGAGGCGAACGACAGGGCTAAATACCTCGATGATCTAAAAATTGCCAAGGGCCTCTACAGGGAAAGAATCATGACGGAAATGTTCAACGCCTACATGGATGAGCCGCATGCCATCCGAAAGGACGTAATGAACTACGTCAACATGATAATCGGGATAGACGCCGAAAACCTGGGCGCGGACAAGATGTGGAAGTACAAAAATCCACAGACCGGAGAACTCAAGGCGCTGAAAATAGACGAGCGCTATATCCAGAGCGTCGAAGACCGGCTCGGCCTCAAGACGCATGAACAGAGGGAATCGTTCAGGACTTCGATTCGAAAGATCTACGGCCAGAAGATGTCTACCGACCGTGAATACGATTTCATGGACAATCTCGAACTGGTCAAAGCCGTAACCGACGTTCGCCTGAAATCGGACATCGCGGGAGCGGGAAGCCTCATCGGCGCCCTCGCCAACCGCACCAACGAGGAGAATCAGAAGCTCTACGAGCGCATCGTCGACGCCATGCTGAATAAGCTGGGCTACTGCCTCACCTGCGCCCAGAAAACCGTCGAATACTTCTGTACGAAGAGCGACGAAAACTAGACGGAAGACGGACGAAATGTAGGTTGGGCACAGCCTCACCGTGCCCACCGTTCCACGATAACCAGGACCTTTTGCAACCGCATCATGCAAGCCGAAGCTGTTGCGAAGAACAAGCAGAGTGCCGGTCATGCAAAAAGATACACCGGTCCAAAATGAAAACGAAATCAGCGCAAGGCAAGCCGAGGAGAATTCCGGGCTTGTCCACTCGCTGCCCGAGGAACGAGGGGCCGGAGACGGTTTGTCTTTGACGTCGGTCCTTTCCAATATGCGAGCCATCTACGGCAGCGGCGATCTGGTTTTTCTCCAGGGAACATCGGATTCTGGAGGCACATACGTACACAGCCTGAGGGCAATTGACGAGTTGCTCGAACGGGACAAGCTGCGCGAAAAAGACGGCTTTCCCCGGAAGATTCGCGTAGGCAGGCTGGTCAAGCCCGGCCGCGGAGACAAGGGCAAAATCATCCTGGTTCCGACGACAGTCGAGGAGAAGTTCATACACGATGTCCGGAGCACGGAGCCGGGCGGCGGAGGCCAGTCGGGTGGAACAGGAGAGGGCAAGGAAGGCGAGGTAATCGGCGAAGAGCCGGTTAACGGCGGGGAAGGCGGCTCCGGGGCCGGAGGGGCCGGCCAGGGCGAAGGCGGCGAGCACGAGATGGAGTCGAGCGCCTATGACCTGGGAAAGGTCCTTGGCGAAAAATTCGAGTTGCCAAACCTCAAGAGCAAGGGCAAGAAGCGCTCTCTTACCCGCTACACCTATGATCTTACCGACAGGCACAAGGGGCGCGGACAGCTCCTCGACAAGAAGGCGACCCTTCGCAAAATCATCGAGACGAACATCTCCCTGGAAAAAATACTCGATCCCGAGGACATCGATCCAGCCAATCTGCTGGTATCGCCTCAGGACCAGGTATACAGAATACTGTCGAAGGAGAAGGATTACGAATCGCAGGCGATGGTCTTTTTTCTCAGGGATTATTCCGGTTCCATGATGGGAAGGCCTACCGACGTAGTCGTCACCCAGCACGTTTTGATCTATAGCTGGCTCCTTTTCCAGTACGAAAAGCAGGTCGAGACCCGGTTCATTTTGCACGACACTGCTGCAAAAGAAGTCCCCGATTTTTATACCTATTACAACCAGTCGGTTGCTGGAGGGACGAAGGTCGGGTCCGCTTACCGCCTGGTAAACGAGATAGTCGAGGCCGGAAACCTGGCGCGGGACTACAACATATACGTATTCCACGGCACCGACGGCGACGATTGGGACAACGACGGGCGGGAGACCATTCCGGAGATCAACAAGATCCTCACTTTCGCAAACAGGATCGGAATCACCATCGCCGGGAGGACCACCGACCAGTCAACATCTGTTGAAAGATACATACTCAATTCGCGCCTGTTGGACGAATTCCCCAAGGGCATCCGCATGGACAGCGTGGGTGAGAACGCAACCGAAGTGCGCCTGATAGAAGGAATAAAGATGCTGCTTTCATGAGCGGCGGCTTTGACAACACGGGACGGCGGCGATGGAACTGATCGACCAACATACCAAAAAGATCATGGAAGGGTGCAAGGAAAGGGCGCGGGATGCAGGGTTGCGCTTTCAGGACGAGTCGCTCGAATATATCGTCACCAACCAGGACCTGCTCGAACTGACGCCCAAGTACATGATCCCGACCCTCTACGATTACTGGGTGCATGACGTCGAGGTGCTAAAGGAAAAAGGCCGCTACGAACTCTATCCCAGTAATCCTTATGAAACGGTTATCAACACGCGTCCGGCCATCTCTTTCTACAACGACAACAATCCGGACTGGCTGAACGTGATGATCTTCTACCACGTGCTTGCCCACATAGATTTTTTCCAGAACAATATGTGTTTCAAGCACACCTGGGATGAAGATTTCGCGGGACAGGCCCTCTCGGATAAGAGCACCATAGCCATGCTCCGCTCAGAGAGAGGGCGCTGGGTCGATTATGTTATCGAGTTCAGCCGAGGCGTGGACAACCTGGTCGGTTTTCACGGCGAACTCTCAACTATAAACCAGCCGATCGAGATAAAAGCCTCCGGAAAGATCGATTTTTACTTCGATATTTTCCTGCAATCGATCCGACGGGTCAGCATAACCGAATATCTCAAGGAAATTGATCGCTACAACGAAGCGGTGCGGCACTTCGGCTCGATTGCCGAAAATGCCTTCTTCTCAGACGTCGCTAAAAAGTACCCGGAGTTCGAGGCGCTTTTCGGAAGACACAAAAGTGGCGGGCACAAAAGATCCGGGGACCTTCTGCAGTTTATCCGGGACAATTCCTCCTTCCTGGGGAAGGAAGAGAACCGGTGGATGAAATCGATCCTGCAGATCGTTCGGAAGACCTCCCTTTTCTTCCAGCCCCAGATACGGACCAAAATCCTCAATGAAGGATGGGCCAGCTACTGGCACGAAAAACTCTTCCTGAAGGACGACAGGATCGATGGCAACGAGGTCCCATTCGCCCGCGTGAACGCCATGGTAACCGCTTTGCCAAGGATCGGCATAAATCCTTACGCTCTTGGAATGCGTCTTTTCGACCACATCGAGGAGATGGCGGACAAGGGGAAGATTTCCACCGAATTTCAGAGGATCCAAAACGAGCAGAAGCGGCGGAATTTCGACGGGAAGACAGGCCTCGGTACGGACTATGTATTCAAAATCAGGGAGGATTTCGATGACTTCCTGTTTATCAAAACTTTTATAGACCAGGACTTCGTGGACAAGCACAAGCTGTTCGTAACCGGCCGGAGGCTGAACCCTCAGCGGATGACCTGGGAATACTACATAAAGAGCAGGGATGCCGGCGAGTACAGGCAGATGCTGCTCGACAGCCTGTACCATCCGCCCTTTATCGAGATCGACGCGACCAAAGACGGCTGCCTGTACCTTGACCACCAGTTCGAGGGAAAGCCGCTGGTAAACGAATTCATCCAGAATACCATGCTGGGAATCGAGTACCTTTGGGGCGGTCCGGTCAAACTCGAAACCTCCGAATTGATCGAGGACCCGCAAGAATCGATGCAGGATAACGGCTATACCCTGCCGCCCGAAAGGGAACCCTCCTGGCACAGGGTAGTTTATACCATGAAAGACAGGCAGCTATCGAAGGCTTTCCTGTGATGGAGGATGTCATGGGGACCCAGGAAAATGCAGTTAACATTCTCTATCAGAAAATAAAGGAAAGGGAGCAGCGCCCGCCGCTTCCTTTTTCCGAATACATGGACCTTGCGGCAAGCTCGCCCAACCTGGTCTTCCGGAACATCTTCCAGATGTTTCACGATATGATTTATTGCTACATCGGCGAAGGGGTTAACGAATATCCCGACGATCCCGAATCGATCAATTATGTCTATTACGATTGCAGCAAACTGTTCGAGGAGGGCGCCGATCATCCGTTCTTCGGTGACAGGCTTTTCGCCAACAGGCTTATAGCGCACATTTCGCCCTTTAGGCGCGGGCTTAGGCAAAACAGGATCTACATCTTCGAAGGACCGCACGGGTGCGGCAAGAGCACCTTCCTCAATAATGTCCTGATGAAATTCGAGCAGTACGCCAAAACGGATGAGGGGGCGAGCTACGAGACGCTTTGGCGGCTGAACAGGAATATTCTTGGAGCGTGGCAGGGCCCAGATCAGCGCCTGTTGAGTCAGCTCCAGGGCCTGACGGGTTCTTTTGTATCCGAGGTGCCCCGGGACAGCTCCGTGCAGAGCGCCAAGGACTTCCTCGAAGTTCCCTGCCCGAGCCATGATAATCCCGTACTGCTGATCCCAAAGGCTTACCGCAAGGAATTCCTCGATGAATTGATAACCAACGAGGAATTCAAGCACAAGCTCTTCTCGCACAAGCAGTACGAATGGTTATTCAAGGACAGCCCGTGCACCATCTGCCAGTCTTTATACCAGACCCTGCTCGATATGCTCGATTCCCCGTCCAGGGTCTTCGAGATGATCTTTGCGCGAAGATATATCTTCAACCGCAGGCTTGGGGCCGGCATAAGCGTGTTCAATCCCGGAGACAGGGTGTCCAAGACCGGCGTCATGACAAATAGTCTGCTGCAAAACCAGCTTAACGAGATTGTACGGGACAGCAACAGGGTAAAATACTTCTATTCGAGATATGCCAATACGAACAACGGCATATATGCCCTCATGGATATAAAGGCATACAACAAGGAGCGTTTTTCGAATCTCCACGGCATAATAAGCGAAGGCGTCCACAAGGTGGAGGACATCGAAGAAAACGTCAATTCGCTCTTCCTCGCTGTAATGAACCCCGAGGACCGTGCAAATATCGCCGACACCCAGTCGTTCGCCGACCGCATCACCTACATCAAGATACCGTATATCCTGGATTATAATACCGAGGTAAAAATCTACAGGAATACCTTCGGAAACCAGATATCGAAGTACTTCCTTCCCAGGGTGCTGGAAAATTTCGCGAAAGTCATAATCTCGTCCAGGCTTAATCCGCGCTCGGAAGGCATGGCCGAGTGGATACCCGAAGGGGAGAAGTACAGCCGCTATTGCGACAAGAACCTCCTGCTGCTCAAGATGGACATATACACCGGTTTTATCCCTTCGTGGCTGGCGGAGGAAGACAGAAAAAACTTCACCGCCAAAAAGCGGCGCAGAATAATCGCCGAATCCGAGTGGGAAGGCGACAAAGGCATCACGGGAAGAGATTCAATCAAGATATTCAATGAGTTCTACTCGGCCTACGCAAAAAAGGGTAAGCCGATAACGATGGAGATGGTCTACAGCTTTTTCAGCAAACAGGGAGGAAACGGGGGAGGGCCGATACCCTGGGGCTTCCTGGATTCCCTTGTTCGCCTCTACAACTACACGGTCCTCCAGGAGGTAAAGGAATCGCTTTACTATTACAATGAGGAGAACATCTCCCGCGAGATTCAAAATTATCTGTTTGCGGTCAACTTCGATACCGGTCAGACACAGAAGTGTTCGTTTACCGGAGATGAACTTGAAATAACTGAGGATTTCTTCGAGGCCGTGGAGCGCAGGGTCCTTGGGGCAAACGCCCTGAAAGGCCAGCGCGTGGCCTTCAGAAAGGAAATCCAGAACCAGTACGCATCCAGGACACTCACGCAGGAAATGCTGCTCGATGGGAAATCAATAAGCGAAACACAGCTCTACGAATCATTCCACCAACGATATATCCATAATCTCAAAGAAAACGTACTCGATCCATTCCTCAAAAACGACAATTTCCGAAACGCCGTAAAGGACTACGCAACCGAGAGCTTTAAATCCTACGATAAACGCATACGCGAAGACGTCTCAATGCTAATAAAGAACCTTACCTCCAAGTACGGATACACCGAACAGGGAGCAAAAGAGGTCGGCATCTACGTAATCGACAGCGATCTTGCAACGGCCTTTGCGTCCGTTTAACCCCTTGTAATTCCTCTCATGTCCAACAACAAGTGTTTGGGTTCCGAATGTTGGGTGTCGCTCCACCGTCGGAGTTCGCGGCAATTTGCCATTTCACCGCTCAACCCAACCTTGGAATACACGAGACGAAACAGCCCCGCACCGGGGGAGAACCCCCGGCCGGGGCTGTGCGATTTTTGCGGATTCGTGCGCGGCCTATCCTGCTACAGTTCGGCCTATCTTTGCTTCAAAAGGTTCCTCGCGATTACCAGGCGCATGATTTCGTTTGTGCCTTCGTAGATCTGGGTGATCTTGGCGTCACGCATATGGCGCTCCATCGGGTATTCCTTGCAGTAGCCGTACCCGCCCAGGACCTGCACGCCTTCGATTGCCGCCTGCATGGCGACGTCCGATGCGAGAAGCTTTGCCATGGCGGACTCTTTTTCGTAAGGCTTCTTGTTGTCTTCGAGCCATGCCGCCCGCAGGATCAAAAGCTCTGCCGCGTCAAGCTGGGTGGCCATATCGGAGAGTTTCCACTGGATTGCCTGGAAGCTCGAAATAGGCTGGTTGAACTGTTCGCGGGTCTTGCTGTACTCGATGGATTCTTCGAGGACTGCCCTGCCTATGCCAAGGGCCTGCGAGGCGATGCCGATCCGGCCGCCGTCGAGGGTTGTAAGCATCTGCTTGAAACCTTCGCCGGGTTTCCCAAGAAGGTTGCCTTTCGGAATTCGAGCATCCTCGAAAACCAGCTCGGCTGTTCCCGAGGCGTTTATGCCAAGCTTCTCCTCGACCTTGCCCACGCGAAAACCCGGCGTGTTGGGGAAGTCGATTACAAAGGAGCTTATTCCCTTGTAGCCCGCCGCCTTATCCGTTATAGCGGCCAAGACGCAATAGTCGGCGACGTTGCCGTTGGTGATGAAGCGCTTGGTTCCGTTAATTATCCATTCATCGCCGTCGAGGACAGCGGTCGTGAGCATCTTTGCGGGGTCGGAGCCTGCGCCCGCTTCGGTCAGGCCGTAGCAGCCAAGCACTTCGCCGCTTGCGACCGGCCTTAGGAATTTTTGCTTCTGCTCCTCGGTGCCGTAGGCGTAGACGGGGAAATTATAGAGACTGTTGCAAACGCTCATGATTACGCCGCAGGAAGCGCATGCCTTCGATATTTCGATCATGGACAGGGCATAGGAGATGTAATCCATGCCCGCTCCGCCGTATTGTTCCGGAATGGTAACTCCCATGAGCCCAAGCTCGCCCATTTTCTGACAGATTTCTTTCGGGTGGGCGTGAGTTTTATCCAGCTCGGCCGCAACAGGCTTTATTTCCCTTTCGGCGAATTTACGGGCCATGTCCTGAATCATTTTTTGTTCATCGGTGAGCTCGAAATTCATTTTTTCCCCTCGTAGTTGAAAGAGTGCGGTTTATCGTGTGAGGCTTCCCTTGAACTCGGGCTTGCGCTTTTCCAGAAAAGCGGAAACCCCCTCGCGCATATCCTCGGTGCCAAAACAAACTCCAAAAGATTCGGCCTCCAGTGCGCATCCGTTTCGTAAATCAATATCGGCTCCGGCATCGACAACTTTTTTGACCGACCGGAGCACCCCGGGAGACTTGGTGGCGAGGGCCCGCGCAACCTTCATCGTCTCTTCGATGAGCTGGTCGGCCGGAAAGACTTTGGCAGCCAGGCCGAGTTCCTTTGCCTGCTGAGCGTCTATTATCTCTCCGGTCATGCAGAGTTCCTTGGCCTTCGCGCGGCCGATCAGGCGCATAAGCCTTTGGGTCCCGCCAAATCCGGGTATCAGTCCCAGGTTAACCTCGGGCTGTCCAAATTTTGCCTTGTCCGATGCATAGATGAAATCGCACGACATTGCGAGCTCGCAGCCGCCGCCAAGCGCAAAGCCGTTCACGCAGGCGATTGCCGGCTTTGGCAAATTCTCGATATCGAAAAAGATTCCCTGCCCCCGTTCCGCGAAGAGCCTGGCCTGGAGGCCATTCATCGCGGGAAATCCTGTAATGTCGGCCCCGGCCACGAAAGCCCTGTCACCCGCGCCGGTGAGCACCAGCACGCGGACGGCATCGTCGCAATGTGCGCGCTTTACCACATCCTCAAGTTCATCCAGCGTCTCGCTGTTTAGTGCATTTAATGCCTTGGGCCGGTTGAATGTGAGGATTCCAACCCCCTCCTGGACCTCGAAAAGAATGTTTGAATAGATCATGTTCGCATCCCTCCGAATCGATGCACTCTCACTCCGTCATTCCCGCAAGGCCGTGGAATGCAGATAATTCAGCCCAAATGGGAATCAAGGGGTTCGGTGATCAAAGTTGTTGAATCGAAAAAGTACAAGGAGACCAGATCCCCCGGAAAGGTGATCTGCGGCTGAAGATCGCCCCGGAGAACCGCGGTTCCGCGGACACTTGCTGAGTCCGGTCCCGCGCGCGCTTTTTACCGGAAGTAGAATCGAGGCTGGAAGAGCACGTGTTTGATATGAGACTGGAAGATCGCGCGCCAGAGTCAGCTTATAGTGTTAGAACCTTCTTCAGGCCCTCTGCACCACGACGGCCGTTCCCTGGCCCCCGCCTATGCAAAGGGTTGCGATGCCTTTTTTGGCATCACGTTTTTTCATTTCGTAGAGCAGCGTGGTCAAAATCCGAGCGCCGGATGCTCCAATGGGGTGTCCGAGCGCCACTGCCCCGCCGTTTACATTTACCTTGGAGAGGTCCCATCCCATTTCCCGGTTCACCGCAACGGCCTGGGCGGCGAATGCCTCGTTTGCCTCGACAAGGTCGAGTTCCTGGGGCGTCCAGCCGGCTTTCGCAAGGGCCTTGCGGCTCGCGCGAACCGGTCCGATACCCATTATCGCAGGGTCAACCCCGCTCGATGCATATCCGCGGATGTAGGCCATCGGTTTGATCCCGAGTTTTGCTGCTTTTTTCTCCGACATGACTATCAGGATTGCCGCGCCGTCGTTAATTCCTGATGCATTCCCCGCCGTGACAGTCCCATCGGGCCTGAAAGCCGGCTTGAGCTTGGACAGCGCCTCGACGGTCGTGCCGAACCGCGGGTGCTCGTCTGTGTCGAAGATCAGGGGATCTTTCCTTGGCTGAGGGACTTTGACGGGGACTATCTCATCCTTGAATCGGCCGCTCTTTATTGCCGCTTCCGCCTTCTGCTGGCTTGCCGCGGCCAGTTCGTCCTGGTCGCGCCTGGTCACCTGGAATTTTTCAGCCACGTTTTCGGCCGTTATCCCCATGTGGTAGTCATTAAATATGTCATGCAAGCCGTCGTAGACCATGAGATCGAGCAGCACCCCGTCTCCCATCCTCTGCCCCCAGCGGGCGCCCTTGAGACCATAGGGGACGCGGCTCATGTTCTCCATGCCTCCGGCGATTATCACGTCGCTGTCGCCCGCCGCAATTGACTGGGCGGCGAGACACACGCTCTTGAGGCCGGATGCGCATACCTTGTTTATCGTAAAGGCGGGGACCTCGCGGGGAAGTCCGGCATGTATGCCGACCTGGCGCGCCGGGTTTTGACCGAGTCCAGCTTGCAGAACGTTTCCGAGGATAACCTCATCCACCAGTGCGGGGTCGAGGCTGATGCGGCGCATTGCCTCGACCAGCGCCGTTACTCCCAGGTCGATAGCCGAAACGTCTTTTAGCGATTTGCTGAAAGTTCCTATTGGCGTTCTCACCGCGCTTACAATAACTGCCTGGTGCTGCATCGTTTACCTCCGTCTGAATGCCGGCCGGAGAACAGCGGGGTTGCATGCTCCGGGGGTGCTGCCGGTCGAAAATCCTGAAAAAGCGGAGCAAAAAGAGCGGGAAACTGGGGCCGGGGGTTAGGTGCCGGTATCGGCTACGGTTATAATTGAGCTTTTATCTTATAGGGGATGGAAGCCGCTCTGTCAAAGAAATTCCGGCCTGATCTCACTCCCCGCACCCCTGAAGAGCCGGGGACCCATTCGCTCCCAGGTCCTCGGCGAACAGGGTCAGGTTTTGTACCGGGCCTATGGCAATCACAATGTCCTTTGCATTGAAGACCTCATGCGGGGCGGGATTAAAAATCATGCTGCCGTCGCTGCGCTTTATCGCCATGATGATAAGATTATACTTCCCTCGAATTCCGGAATCCTTGAGCTCCATATTGACCAGCCTGGATTCAGGGGGAATGCAAATCTCCTCCATGCTGAGTTCCATTCCCTCGCCGGAGAGGGCAAGCTCGAGAAAATCCGTGACAGTGGGCCGGACAATGTTGTGCGCTATGCGGATTGCCCCAATGGCATAAGGAGAAACGATGCGGTCGGCGCCGGCCTTCGAGAGTCTTTTCTCCGAACCTGCCGTGCTTGCGCGGGCAAATATCAGGAGGTCCTTGTTGAGGTCGCGGGCCGTCAAAACGATGAATACATTTTCCGAATCCTTATTAACAACCGATATCAGGCCTTTTGCACGCATGATCCCCACATCGATCAGGTTGTCCTCATCCGTTGCGTCTCCGTTGAGGTTAAGAATCCTTTTCTCCCTCAGGCGCATCAAGACGGCTTCGTCGCTTTCTATGACCACCAGCGGGATTTTATATCTTTGTAGTTCCTGGACGATAATCTGGCCCATTTGTCCGTAGCCGCATACAATGTAGTGATTTTCGAGCTGATCGAGCTGCTTTTTCAATCTGCGCCTCCGGTACGCTTCCAGCAGATTGCCGTCAAGAAGTATCTGGCTGAAGTAGGCCAGGGTGAACGCGACGAAACTTACACCCATCATAATCAGGATGATGGTGAAGATGCGCCCGGTATTATCCAGCTGCCGGACTTCCGTAAAACCGACAGTTGAAAGGGTGATGATGGTCATATAGAGGGCTTCTATAAAGGTGAAGCCCTGAAGAACCATATAACCAACTGTTCCGTAAGCCACAAGTAGCGCTGAAAGGATAAGTATAATAGCTATTCTGCGCCCCGTGGCGGACTGCCAGATATTTTCCATCAGGCGGACAAGCCCTTTTCAAGGGTAACAAAAATCGATTTAAGGAAAACCGGACGGTTGAATTTATACCAGGTTGGGCAGGAATTCTAACACAAGTGCGGGATAATTGCGAAAAAACGGTATCCAATTTATTTTTTTGGGGGCAACGCGGGGTGCGTGAGGCTCTTAGGCCATGCCTTTTTGAGCACAGTCTGATATTGTAGGCCATTCAGCAAAAAACGGCGTTAAGGAGACTCGAATATTATGAGCACTACTGGGCATGGTGGAAAACCGATAGTTGAAAGAATTCTAGATTTTGCCGAAGCAGCCCCGGCTGTCCAGGGACTGCCCCAAGTCCCCGTTCGAAGCCAGATAGCAAACGAAATCATTGGTATCTGCTACGGGTTTTTTTGCCCGCTCGAAGGTTTCATGAATCGGGCCGACGTCGACTCGGTGGTTAAGGAAATGAGACTGGCAAACGGCACTGTGTGGAGCATCCCGATCGTCTTCGACATATCGGATGCCGATATCGCCAGGTACGGCATCAAAGCCGGGTCCTCCGTCGTGCTGACCTACGAAGGCAACCCGATGGCCCTTTTCGAGATAGAAGATATTTTTTCCAGTGACAAAAAGGAAATGGCGCAGTCCATCTACGGGACCACCGATGAGAAACATCCCGGCTGCGCCCGCACCTACAGGTACGCGGAAAAATTCATGGGTGGAAAAATAACGCTGGTCAGCCGGCCGGTAATAAACGAGCCTTTCGGCCCGTACTTTATCACGCCGCTCGAGATGCGCGAAAAATTCGAGGAGAGGGGCTGGAAGCGAATTGTTGCCCACCAGACAAGGAATGTCCCCCACACGGGCCATGAATGGCTAATGAAGGGCGCGTGGTCCCAGACTTACGGGGAGCTTCCCATAGACAGGCCCCTGGTGGGCGTGCTGGTAAATGCAATAATAGGTGAGAAGCGAAAGGGCGACTACATCGACGAAGCGATTATCCTGACCCAGGACGAGCTGAGAAAAGCCGGCTATTTCGGCGACCACAACCATCTCACTTCGCTAACCTTCTGGGATATGAGATACGCAGGCCCAAGGGAGGCTGTTTTCCATGCCATCCTCAGAACCAACCTGGGCCTCACCCATCATATGTTCGGCCGCGACCACGCGGGCGTGGGCACCTATTACGGTCCCTACGACGCCCACAACCTGCTCGCAACCGTCCAGGACGAGATCGACATTACCCCGGTCTATTCGATGAATTGGCTCTACTGCCCGCATTGCGGCGAAGTTACATCCGAAGGCCTTTGCAACCACAGGGACGAATGGCAGAAGTTCAGCGGAAGCCTCATAAGAAGCATCGTGGATGACGGGGTAAAACCTCCCCGGCTGATTTTTCGCCCCGAAGTCTTCGATCTGGTTATGGAATGTGCAGAAAAATACGGTTTCGGCTCGCCTTTCGTAACCGATGAGTACCTGGAGAAAAGGACCCCCGTTTTCTCTATTCCTCCCCTGCGGCAGCAATCCGCCGCAAAGAGGTAAAGAAAAGACCAAGGAGCTGAATATGTTCGGAAAATATCCGATAAATGTCTGGGTTAACGAAGAGCGGTTCGCCAAGCTCAATGAGGCCGGTCTCGCGCACCTGACCAAGGAAGTAATGGCGGGGCTTAAAGTCATTCATGTTTACGCCGACGATGCACAAAAAGACAAACTGCTCGAAAACTACCCCGGCGCGAAATACGACTCCGCCACAACCGGCAGCATCGAACTGCTCCCGCGCAAAGTGAAGGACCAGATATTCGACCTGGTTGTCAGGAACAAGAACACCGATGTTTTGGGCGAGTTTTTAAAGGGCAGGTAATTTCTCAAGCCCTCTAAATATACCCCGCGAGACTTTGATGTGGTTCACTATTGAGATGCTGCCGCCGAGAGGAGTTCGAAACGAATTCCCCTACCTTGATGGGAGGGGAGCTTCCTTCAAACCCCCTCCATTTTCACCTGGATTCTGCTTCGGACAGCAGCTTCCAAGTTTCGTTTGACAGCAGGCAAATAAAAAAGCCGCCCGGTTTTGGGCGGCTTTTTTATTTGATATTGATCGAGATGAGCTTTTCTTAGCTCGTCTTGGTCTTTTCCAGTTCGGCTTTGAGTCTTTCAACTTCCTGCTTGTACCTTTCGGCTTCTTCTTTGAGCCGTGTATCGTTGCCGGCAGTGGGTTCCGTGGTTTCCCTGTTTTTGGGGAACGGCAGTTTTTCTTTGACTTCGTCATAGCCCAGGTATGCGGCCATGAGCCCGCCCATCAGCAGGATAAGGGGAATGGCGCCCCCGATGAATCTGAAAACGGCGTCATACCAGATGATTATTCCCAAAAAACCGAGAAAAGCTGCGGCAACACCACCCACGAAAACCTTCATGTTCTATCCTCCTTGGAATGTCCGCAAATAGGTATTCTGTAATCCCTTGCTGTCCTTATTCTCGAAGCTGTGCGGCCGAAAAGACACGGCCCGGCTAAAAACAGACGAAACCGATAGCACGGCCAGGCTGATATTGCAAGCATAATTTACCCCAACCCTCTGCAGAACGGCTCTGTGTAAAGTTTTTAAGAGATGACTCCGTTATCGTTCTTGATTCTAGCAGATGATCCGGTTTGAACACCTCGTTCTGCACCGGCAATGATGCGCACGCCCTTTTCTGTTGACTCTGCTCGCATCGGGTAAGTATAAATAAAGATTGAAAATTGACCGGTTTCGTTTACTTCTTCCCGCCCGATGCCGGGCTTCGAAACCAAATTCTTCGTTAGAAATTCGCGGTTTGGAGGTCCCGCCCAGCAGTGGGGGACTTCGGTCCGCGTGAAGGGATTTCTTCTGATAATGTTCGATAAGCATCTAAACGGCATTGAGAAGCCTGGCCGCTATATCGGCCTGGAACTGAATGCCTACGATAAGAGCTTTGACGATGCCGGGGTCCGGTTTGCACTTGTCTTTCCCGACGTCTATGAAATCGGTCTCAGCCACCTTGGCCTGCAGCTGCTCTATCATCAACTGAACAGGACCGACGGGGTTATGGCGGATAGGGCATACTCGCCCTGGCCCGATTACGAGGAAAAGCTGCGCGGGCTAAACGAGCCGCTTAGGGGCATCGAGAGCGGGCAGCCGCTTCGGGACTTTGATTTTCTTGGGTTCAGCCTGCAGTACGAGCTTAGCTACTCGAATATTCTGACTATTCTCGATCTCTCGTCCGTTCCTTTCGCCGCTTCCGAGCGCACGATAAGCGATCCTTTCGTTGTCGGGGGCGGCCCGTGCGCCTTTAACCCCGAGCCGCTGGCCGAATTTTTCGATTTTTTCGTGATAGGCGAGGCCGAGGAGGTAATGCCGCGGATAATCGAGGCGCACCGGCAATGGAAAGCGGCGCGGAGCAGGAGCAGGGAGGATTTTCTTCGAGAAATTTCAAAAATTCCCGGAATCTACGTGCCCTCTTTTTTCGATGTGCGATACTTCGAGGACGGGAGAATTTCCGCGGTCGTTCCGCGCTATTCCGACTACACGGGTGTTGTAAAGCGGCTCATATCCGATCTTGATAAGGTAAGTCCGATTCCCGAAAACCCACTGGTGCCGCTGATCGATATAGTCCATAACCGCCTTAGCCTTGAAATCGCGCGCGGATGCACGCGCGGATGCCGTTTTTGCCAGGCGAGCTTCATCTACAGGCCGGTGCGGGAACGCAATCCGGAATACGTATTCGATGCCGCAAAACGGGCGCTGGCGTCGAGCGGGTTCGAGGACGTTGCGCTGCTCTCGTTCAGCACCGGTGATTATTGCGGGATACAGCAGCTTCTGGGAGCTTTGGTGAGGGAACTCGAACCAAGCAAGGTTGCGGTATCGCTTCCGTCGATGCGCGTCGGGACACTAACCCCGGAGCTTATGGAGCACGTCAAGAAGGTACGCAAAACCGGATTTACACTGGCTCCGGAAGCTGGAAGCGAACGGCTTAGGCGCGTCATAAACAAGGGCATTTGCGACGATGACCTGCTCTCGGCGGCCGAGACTGCTTTCGGCCTTGGCTGGCGAGTCCTGAAACTCTACTTCATGACCGGTCTTCCAGGTGAGACGGCCGAAGACCGGGACGCCCTGGTGGACCTGTGCTACAAGGTCTGGGAGAAGGGCAAGAAGAGCAAGGGCGCGGTTAACGTTTCAGTCTCGACCTTCGTCCCCAAGGCCCAGACGCCGTTTCAATGGGCCCCGCAGCTGTCGAGGGAAGGGATGTCGGACATCCTGGGCGACTTTAAGGAACGGCTGCGAAGGCCCGGAATGAAGCTGAAGTGGAACTCGGTTGGCCACAGCGTTTTCGAGGCGGTTTTTGCCAGGGGCGACAGGAGGCTCGGCGCCGCGCTGCGGCGCGCCTGGGAGCTTGGGGCTCGGTTCGACGGCTGGACAGACTGCTTCAATGAAGATACCTGGTACCGGGCGCTTGCCGAAACGGGCCTCGATGCGAAATTTTACGCCGAACGCGAGCGCGGATTCGATGAAATCCTGCCCTGGGACCACATATCTGCCGGGGTATCTCGCGAATACCTGCTGCTGGAATACCGGAAGTCAAAAGAAGAGAAGTTCACCCCCGACTGCCGGTCCGGTGAGTGCACGGGGTGCGGCGTTTGCGATGAAAGTGGAATTTCTCCTGTTTTGCACAAATCACCCGTTCCTGCCCTTGATGCTGTAAAGGCTCAGCCGGCCCGGTCCAGCGTGGTTAGGACAACCGGGTCCGGCGAAGGTGGGTTCCTCTACCGCGTCATCTACTCCAAGCTCGATCGAGCTCGGTTTTTCGGGCAGCTTGAAATTGCCGCGGCCTTCGATCGCGCAGTGCGGCGGGCACGGCTTCCGGCGGCTTTCAGCAGCGGGTTCCATCCCCATATAAAGATTTCGTTCGGCGAAGCCTTGCCCCTTGGCATGGAAACGATAATTGCCGATGCGTACATTACTTTGGAAAAAGTTGTTGATACCGCGATGATGAAAGACCTTTTAAACCGTCATTTCGGCGGCATCATCAGGGTGAGCGACGTTAAGCGACTGGAGCGGCGTCCGCCGTCGGGCCTACCCACCCGCGTAACTTACCGTATATCGAGGCTCAGCCCCTACATGGTTAAAAGTCTTCTACACAATTGGCAGAAATCCGAAAGCGCCGTACTCACAAAGAAGACCAAAAAAGGGGAGGCCAGGGCCGATCTTCGCGATATCCTGCTCGATATGCGGAAGGACGGCGAGAATTGCCTTGAAATGGAAGTCTTCGAGACCCCGCTGTTATGTTTCAGGCCGATGGCGATATTGCAGCTTCTGGCCGGTGAACATGCTGGAGACCTCGATGATTGCCTGGTCTGCAAGTTGGCGGCATACCCTGCGACCAACCGGGAAGGGAGAGAGGATGTCCGCAGAGCTAATTATAAATAGCACCCCTTTTGAGACGAGGGTGGCCCTGGTGGAAAACGGCCAGGTGGCCGAACTCTACGTCGAGCGCAGCTCAGACCGGGGGATAGCCGGAAACATCTACAAGGGACGAGTTGTGCGTGTCCTTCCCGGGATGCAGGCGGCCTTCGTGGATATCGATCTGGAAAAGGCGGCCTTCCTCTACGTAAGTGATATTCATCACCCGGTGGACGAGATCGAGCAGTTGCTGCTCTCTTCCTGCGAGAGGGAAGAGGAGGATGAGGGCGAAGAAGAGGTCGAACCGGCAGAGAATGACGGATACGATGAAGCGGTCAGCTTTCGCCGCAGCTACTCGGATGTCCCGATCGAAGACAGGCTCCAGGAGGGGCAGGACATACTGGTGCAGGTCGCCAAGGAGCCGATCGGGAGCAAAGGCGCCCGGATAACCACTCATATCACTCTGCCTGGAAGGAACCTGGTTTTCATGCCCACGATGGACCACGTGGGCGTTTCGCGAAGGATCGAAGACGAGGACGAAAGAAAGCGGCTACGTGAAATCATGTGCGAAATCAAGCAAAACCGCCACGGTTTCATCGTGCGCACCGCGGCCGAAGGCGCAGAGCGGGAAAAGCTCAACTCGGAGGTCGATTTCGTGATGAAACTCTGGGAAAGCATCCAGCGCCGGAGCGAAAACGCACCCGTGCCTTCGCTTATCTACCAGGAACTCGATATAACCCTGCGAGCGGCGCGCGACCTTTTCACCAAGGAAGTGGATCGCCTGGTAATCGATTCCGAGGCCGAATACCATAAGATTCTGAATTTTAGCGAAACGTTCATGCCATCGCTCAAAAACGCAGTGGAACTCTACGAGGGAGACGAGCCGATCTTCGACGCCTACGGCATCGAGATGGAGATCCAGCGGGCCCTTACAAAAAAGATTTGGCTGAAATCGGGCGGATACATCGTAATCGAGGCAACCGAAGCGCTAACGGCAATCGATGTCAACACCGGAAGATACGTCGGCAAGAGGACCCTCGAAGAAACGATACTCAAAACCAACCTCGAAGCGGTCAAGGAAATCGCCTTCCAGCTGCGGCTGCGAAATATAGGCGGGATAATAATCATCGATTTCATTGACATGGAAAAGGAAGCCAACCGGGAAAAGGTCTGGAACGCCCTGCGGGACGCGATGCACAAGGATAAGGGAAAATCCAACATCCTGCACATGTCGGAACTGGGCCTCATCGAGATGACGAGAAAGCGGACCAAGGAGAGCATCGGGCAGGTGCTCTGCGAGCCCTGCTTCTACTGCGAGGGCGAAGGACTTCTGAAATCGAAGCAGACGGTATGCTATGAAATCCTCAGGGACCTGGACCGCCAGAGAAAGGAGTTTTTCGGAAAAGACATCCTTGTTCTGGCTCACCCCGAGGTGGCCGGCCGTTTTTGCGACGAGGAGCGTCCTCCACTGGAAAGGGTCGAGGAAAAGATGCACGCGCGCATCGAAGTAAAAGCCGACACGCGAATGCACCTCGAACAGTACGAAATAACAATGATGGAAACGGAATAATAGCCGGAGGCGAGGTGCAGAAGCGGTTTTGCCTCTCCCCAAAGATAACTGCGCGGCCGGCAAGGTCGGGAGGCCTTGCCACAACCGAGAACCATTTAGGGTTAGCGCGACAAACCAGTACTCACCCTAAATGGTTACGGATCATAAAGGCAGAAAATAAAAGGTCTTAAATCGAATAATCAGGAGTACGAGCAAATGAACCGCGATACATCAAGTATGCTTTTCCGGGAAGCGAGCCGGTTGATGCCGGGAGGGGTGAACAGTCCCGTAAGGTCTGGAAGGGCGGTAAAGACCGATCCGCTTTTTATCAAGAAGGCCGCGGGGTGCCGGATAATCGATGAGGACGGCAACTCCTATATAGACTACGTTGGGTCCTGGGGTCCGCTAATCCTGGGGCATTCGCATCCGGGGGTCGTTGCCGCAATCAAGGAGGCTGCCGACAGGGGTACGAGCTACGGCATTCCAACTCGGGTCGAGGTTGAGATGGCCCGCAAGGTCGTCGAGATGGTGCCCTCGATCGAGATGGTGCGGATGGTAAATTCCGGCACCGAGGCGACGATGAGCGCAATTCGGCTCGCGCGCGGATACACCGGGCGAAAGAAGATCGTCAAGTTCAATGGCTGCTATCATGGGCACGGGGATGCGCTGCTTGTAAAGTCGGGATCGGGGGTAATCACATTCGGAATTCCCGGCACTCCGGGAATCCCCGAGGAAGCGACAGCCCACACCGTTTCGCTGCCGTATAACGACCTCGGGGCCGTTAGACAGTTGATGGAAAAAGCGGGCGGAGAAGTCGCGGCGATAATCGTCGAACCGGTTGCGGCAAACATGGGTGTCGTGCTGCCTGCGCCGGGATTTCTCGAAGGGCTTCGAAAAATCTGCAGTGATGCCGGCGCCCTTCTCATTTTCGACGAGGTTATTACAGGCTTTCGACTGGCGCCCGGGGGCGCGCAGCAATACTTTAACATTATGCCCGACCTGACCTGCCTTGGAAAGATCATCGGCGGAGGACTCCCTGTTGGCGCCTATGGCGGGAAGAAAGAGATAATGGAAAGGGTGTCGCCGGCGGGCGATGTGTACCAGGCTGGAACGCTTTCCGGAAACCCGTTGGCAATGAGCGCGGGTCTTGCGATGCTGAATGCGCTTTGCGAGGAAGGCATCCACGAGGAGATCGCGAAAAAAAACACATACCTTTGCAACGGTTTCGAGGAGGCGTCCAGAGCTGCGGGTGTAGCCGTAACCATCAACAAAATCGGCTCCTTGGGATGCGGTTTCTTCACAAAGGACCCGGTTACGGATTACGAAAGCGCCGTCAAGGCCGATGCAGCCGCCTACGCGGTCTTTTTCCAGGAGATGCTGGATAGGGGCGTCTACCTTGCCCCGTCTCAATTCGAGGCCTTCTTCGTAAGCACCGCGCACGGCAAGGATGACCTTGACCGGACCATCGAAGCCGCTTTTGCATCATTGGGCATTGTGCGGCAAAAGAGCGCCCCGTCAAGCTAGAAAAGGTTTGACTCAAATAGTTCTTGTGTGGTAGGTACGCACGTGAACATTTACACGAAAAGATTATGAAAAAAGAGGATAAAAAAACCCTAATGCAGTCCGTGGCGGCAAGCACAATCGGCTTTCAGGTTGCGCTGGCCCCCTTTGTAGGGATCCTCATGGGGGTATATCTGGATTCGAAGTTCGGCACCCGGCCGATCCTTACATTTCTTTTCCTGATCCTTGGGATTTTTGCCGGTGCGCGGAACTATTACCGGTTCGCGAGACAGCAGCAGGAAGAGGAGAAAGGCCCAAAGAAGGAGTGAGAGAGATTTCCGATACCGAGACGCTCCTGCGCCGCATCGAGTGGGTTTCGGGGTCTTTGCTCTTCCTTGCCACACTGGGCGCGGCCACGCTGTTTTCGATACGCATGGCCGTAAGCGTCCTGCTTGGTGGCGCAATATCGATCACAAGTTTTCAGCTCCTCAAGTGGCAGCTCCGGCGCGCTTTCAGGCCGGGCAGGCTCCCCGGCAAGGCGGGGCTATTCGCATCTTACTATGCGCGCTTCATCGCGATTTTTTTCATAGTATTCGTAGTCTTATACTACGGGTGGGCCGATCCGATCCCATTCCTGTTCGGCCTCTCCGTCATGGTTTTGGGTATCGTGCTGGTTGGCGGATTTGAACTGATCTTGATGGCGGTAAAAAAGGGAGAAAGTTAAGTTATGGAGCATCCTATTCTTTTCATTAACCTTCTTCTCGCGAAGCTGGGGATCCATGTACCGGCGGCCGGGCAACTTCACAGCTTCACCGATGCCCTGCTCCAACCTCACGTAACCTATACCTGGGTCGCGATCCTGGTACTTGTGGGGCTCAGCGCCTTGGCGGCCAGAAGCATAAAGCTGGTCCCGACCGGCGGGCAGAACTTCTTCGAAATGGTCCTCACCGGGATCGAGGATTTCATGATCGGAATTACCGGTGAAGAGGGCCGGTTCATGTTCCCGCTGATTGCAAGCCTCGGGTTTTTCATACTTGTCAGCAACTATCTCGGGATGATTCCCGGATTTTTCTCCCCGACCGCAAACATAAATACCACCCTTGCCTGTGCGCTGATAGTCGTCGTCATGACGCATGTACTGGGTGTGAAGTTCCATGGGGTAAAGTACGTCAAGCATTTTATGGGTCCCGTCTGGTGGCTCACGCCGCTGATCATGCCCATCGAATTAATCGGACACATCGCGAGGGTGCTCAGCCTCTCCATCCGTCTTTTCGGAAACGTATTCGGCGAGGAACTGGTTCTCGGAATCCTTTTCTTCCTGGCAGGCCTCTACCTGGCGCCTCTGCCGATGATGTTCCTGGGACTTTTCACCGGCTTTATCCAGGCGTTCATCTTCTGCCTGCTTTCGATGATGTATTTTGCCGGGGCAATCGAGCACGCTCACTGATCTAGGCGATAACGGGGTTTGGGAAGGCCGCGTTCGCATATACGTTCTTTAAATTCACTTATACCAAAGGAGGGTTTGGTTCATGAAAAAAGTAGGTCTTTTGACCACGCTGATGGTTCTCGGTCTGTCCTGTGCCGCTTTCGCCGCTGATGGCGATCCTAAAAGCACGGCAGTTTCCTTCTTCGTCTACTCCGCCATGGCCGCCGGTTTCGGAATAGCCATTGCCGCTTTCGGATGCGGTATCGGCCAGGGCATGGCTGTTAGAGGCGCAGTTGAAGGTATCGCCCGCAACCCCGAGGCCTCCGGTAAAGTTACCGTTACCATGCTGATCGGTCTTGCCATGATCGAATCTCTGTCGATCTACGCTCTGGTTGTTTCGCTGATTCTGATCTACGCCAACCCGATCTCAGGCCCGATAAGCACATTTGTGGGTCTGGCGAAGTAAAAGTTCTTTCGCAGATTTTTTGGTTACAAAGGGCAAGCGGCTTAGACCGCTTGCCCTTTGTTTGCCCAAAGGGGAAAAAACAAGCGCCGGGCCTTTTTTCGCGCGGGAAGTGTGAATATAATCACATAAATAGCCGGACCCTTACCCGGTTCGAAGTTTAGGTGTTTTAAGTTTCAGACATTCAAAGGGGTCAGACCATGAAATTCGCCAAAATCCCCATGGCCACTATAGTCAGGCTTTCCATCTACATGCGCACTCTCCAGGAGTTGCTCGAAGAAGACGTGGAGGTGATCTCGTCCGAGCGTCTGGCCAAGCAGTGCGGAGTGAATCCCGCCCAGATTCGAAAAGACTTGGCCTATTTCGGTGAGTTCGGTGTCCGCGGAGTCGGTTACCGGGTAAATGACCTGGTAAACCAAATCAAGGATATCCTCGGATTGAACCGCCCCTGGAACCTGGCAATGGTCGGACTCGGCAATCTCGGATCTGCCCTGGTCCGTCACGGCAACTTCATCAAGCACGGCTACGTCTTCACGGCCGCCTTCGATGCCGACCAGTCAAAAGTCGGAAAACGGCTGCCCAACGGGCTAATAATTAATCACATAAGTGAGCTGGAAGACGTTGTTAGGGAGCGCGATGTTCACGTGGGGATTATCGCAACACCGGCAAACGATGCGCAAAGCGTTGCCAATTCGCTGGTTTTGGCGGGCATAAACGGGATATTGAATTTTGCGCCCGTTCAGATACAGGTGCCCGATTGCTGCCATGTCGAAAACGTGGATTTTACCATCAAGCTCGACTCCATAGCCTATCACCTCTCGTTTGGAGGCTGAAAGACTAACCAGCTGCCGGTCCCAGAAGAAAAGTTCAAAGGCGAATAAATCCCGCAAAAGCCCCTATCCCATACCGGGAAGGGGCTTTTGCGGTTAATATATCGAGTCCCAATGCGAGGTTCAGCCAGATTTCCCCGTAGCATAGCCCCTCGTGGGATGGAGGTCGCCGTATTCATAAAGGATGGCAAAACTACTGATGAAACAGCCCAGGTCCTCAGCCTGTCAGAAAAAAACATGGAAACACACAGGTCAAATATCAGAAAAAAGCTTGGTCTAAGGGGAAATAGAAAAAACCTGAGGTCCCAGCTCCTGTGCCTCTCCGGCGGTGCAGAGCATTTGTGATTGCCGGCCGGTATCCCGCGCCGCTTCACTGCCCCGCCTGTTTAAATGCATCACTTACGATTTCGCGGGCCTCTTCCTGGATTTTGCGAAGGTGATCCGGGCCCTTGAAGCTTTCGGTGTATATCTTGTAGATCTCTTCTGTGCCGGAAGGGCGGGCGGCAAACCAGCCGTTTTCGGCTACCACCTTGATGCCGCCGATGGGCGCCCCGTTTGCGGGCGCTTGGCCAAGCCTCCCGATAATATTTTCGCCGGCAAGAGTCGATGCCCGAATCATCTCGGGCGAGAGATTTTTAAGCACTGCTTTCTGGGCGTGGGTTGCAGGCGCATCTATTCTTTCATACACCGGATTTCCGAATTTTCCGGTGAGTTCTGAATAAAGCTCGCCGGGGTCTTTCCCGGTCTTCGCGGTGATCTCGGCCGCAAGAAGATCGAGGATTATCCCATCTTTGTCGGTGGACCATGGGCTCCCATCCATCCTGAGAAATGATGCCCCGGCGCTTTCCTCGCCGCCGAAAGCATAGGAACCGTCCAGAAGGCCGTCAACGAACCACTTGAAGCCGACCGGCACCTCGAAGAGCCCGCGCCCAAGGCTTGCCGCTATTCGGTCCAGCATGGCAGTGCTTACCAGCGTCTTGCCTACCCCGGCGTCCTCTCTCCATCCGGGCCGGTTCCGAAACAGGTACCAGACGGCCGCGCAAAGGTAATGATTGGGGTTCATAAGCCCGGAGCTGCGCGTAACGATTCCGTGCCTGTCGCAGTCCGGGTCGTTTCCGAATGCCACGTCGAACTTGTCCTTGAGTCCGATAAGCCTTGCCATGGCATAAGGCGAAGAGCAGTCCATCCGGATTTTGCCGTCTTTATCAACCGTCATGAAGCCGAACGTGGGGTCCACCAGGTCGTTAACCACCGTGATGGAGAGGCGGTGGCGCTCGGCAATCGGCTCCCAGTAGGGCAGGGACGATCCGCCCATCGGGTCTGCGCCCACTCGCAGGCCCGCCGACCTTATCGCCTCTACGTCGATTACCTGATCCAGTTCGTCCACATACGATGCGATATAGTCATGGGTGCGGACAAAGCCGCTTTTCACCGCTTTTTCGAATGGGATGCGTTTTACGGCGCGAAGGTTTTCGCGAAGGAGGTCGTTTGCGCGGTTTTCGATCCAGGAGGTAATATGCGTATCGGCCGGACCCCCATTTGGAGGGTTGTACTTTATCCCGCCGTCTTCGGGCGGGTTATGGGACGGCGTTATTACAATACCATCGGCGGGTGCTCCCGGATTTTTTCTGTTATGCACCAGGATCGCGTGCGATATCACCGGGGTAGGTGTATATCCCCAGTCGGATTGAACGAAAACATCCACTCCGTTTGCCGCAAAGACTTCCAGGGCCGTGGCAAAACTTGGCTCGGACAGAGCGTGAGTATCCTTGCCGATAAAAAGAGGCCCGGAGATGCCGTTCATGCGCCGGTATTCGCAAATAGCCGTCGTGATTGCGAGAATGTGGTCTTCATTGAAGCTGTTTCTAAGAGAAGATCCCCTGTGGCCGGATGTGCCGAATTCAACGAGCTGACTTTTTTCAGCCGGGTCGGGGTGTTGAGAGTAATACGCTGTAACCAGCTTCGCCACGTTCACCAGCATTGCCGGTGGAGCGGGCTTCCCCGCCAGTGGGCTGACCGCCATTTTGTCCTCCTTTGAGATGCAAATTTAGGGATTTAGGAATTCCTAAATTTTATTCCCCCCGCTCTTCATCGAACCTGCAATGCATCAGCAGCATGTCCTGCTCGTGTTCTATCGTCACTTTGTAGGGGAGTGACTTGAAAAGTTTTACCATTGGAGAGTTGTTTAAGGCCGTGTAGGCCATAAGGCCGGTGATGCCGTTTTCGCAGGCCGCATCCGCAAGTTTTTTCATGATGATCTTGGAGAGTCCCTTGCCCTGCCAGTCCCTGGATACCGAAAAAGCCATTTCGGCAATATTCGATTCGGTGTCCAGAACATAACCGCCCACGGCAATTATCCGGCCGAAGCCGAACTCGCCGATTACGGCAACGATAGTCATCTCTTTTACGTAATCGATCTCGTACATCGAGGCGACGTCGTCTCGGACGAAGGACATTTTCCTGTAGAGGAAGCGCTTTACCACATCCTGCTGGTTGAGGTTGTAGAAGTGCTCCTGGAGTCGTCTTTCATCAACGGGCTTTATCGGGCGAATCATTACCTCGGTGCCGTCGATGGTAATCTTTTTCTCGATCTTTAATGGATAGACGGCATGGAGCGATTCCCTCAGGTTTCGCCCTTCGCCGATCAGGCCCTCTTCGAGGGCGGCGGCGAACAGCTCCTCCCTGAAGTCGGGGTGGGCCAGGCTGATCATTGCTATGGCCCGCTCCTCGAGACTCTTACCGAAAAGGTTTACCACCCCGTATTCACTCACCACGTAGTAGACGTCGCTTCGCGGAACCACGACGGCCATGTGATTGTCGAGCACCGGCACTATCCTGCTCGTCTTTTTTTCGATGTTGGTCGAGGGTATGATCAAAATGGACTTGCCGTGCGGGGCCATCGAGGAGCCCCTTATGAAATCGAGCATTCCGGTTACGCCGGAGTAGTAGTTTTCGGGCCGTGCATCCACCGCCACCTGACCGGTCAGGTCCATACACGACACCTCGTTTAACGAGACCATCCTGTTGTGTGCGGCAATGATCAGGGGGTTGTTCACGTAGTCTGAGGGATGGAACTCGATCGAGGGATTATCGTGGATAAATTCGTATAATTCCTTCGATCCGATGGCCGAGCTTGCAACGATTTTCCCATCATTCAAGCCCTTCTTGCGGTTCGTTACCACGCCCTGCTCTACCAGTTCCATTGTCCCGTCGGTAAGCACCTGGGTGTGAATCCCGAGGTCCATTTTGTCGGCAAGCGCTTCGAAGGCTGCCTGGGGCAGCTCGCCAATCCCCAGTTGGATCGTCGAGCCGTCGTCGATCAGCTTCGAGACGTGCCGCGCGATTATCCTGGCAATATCGGCCCGGGGCGGTTCGGCGATTGTGATCAGGTCCTCCTCGTATTCAACCAGGAGGTCCACATCGTTTACATGAAGAAAGCTGTGTCCGAGTACCCGCGGCATTCTCGGGTTTACCTGCGCGATAACCATGTCGGCGGACAGGGCGGCCGACAGTGTAATGTCAACCGAGACCCCGAGGCTCATCCAGCCGAAATCATCCGGGGGCGATACCTGCACCATGGCTACATGGATCGGGACCTGGCGCATCTGGAACAGGTGCGGCACGTGGGAGAGATTGACCGGAATGGAAAAGCGCCTGGTTTTCAAGAGCGCTTCGGGTACGGTCGATCCGGAGTAAAATGACCTGATAGTGAAGTTGTGGGCGGGCGATTCGTCCGCGATCAGGCTGATCGGCTCAGTCTCGAGGCTCTGAAGCCTGATTATTTCAAGGTCGCTAAATCTGCCGGCCTGTTCGGCAAGCTCGGTCAGCAGGTGCTGAGGCTCCCCGCACGCAGTGCTTATGAATATCCGTTGGCCGGACTTAATCTGCTCGATTGCTTTGGGCGCGGTCGTTTTCTTTTTAAGGTACTCGTCCGGCCAGTAGCTCTTCATTGAGTGCTCCAGCATTTAGTTTGTGAATATCAAATATCAACGTCGCGGGATTTTAGAAGCCCGCTCGAAAGCATTTTGCCCCGGGCGGCCCGAAATCGAACTAAATCCTTGAAGGTTAACGCAAGGATATGTTTAAATCTCCAGCCTGAGGCCTTAAATTTCAGGTCATCCGATTCCCGGCAAATCCAATCCTCGCCCCCTTAACCTTCCCGTAGCAGCACGGTCTTTCCGGGTCCGGCAGCTGAGTGAGGACGAATGGAGCTTCGAGGCACCCCAATAGCATATTATAGCATGATAAGAAATGCTCAATGGGTATCCATCGATGCTCAAAAATTTCCGTGACCGCACCGGATGAAATGGCCTGTGTGCTTCTCTGGTTAAGGCTTTTATGATAATTATCCGCCGTTGGTGGTGGAAGTGATTGATTTCTGATTTCCTGATATGAGACTCGAAACCATCTTCGGGGGCGCGCTAATCAGATGATCGAGATATACGACTTCCTTGCCGGACCGGCCGCGTGGGCCTCCTTCGGCTTTTGCCTCGCGAGCCTGGCATTGAAGCTGGCTTACCTCTACGGTTTGGCCAGGGGGAGAGGCGGGGCTCCCCCAAATAATGGAGACCCGATAACCGGTTCGGGTCCCGTCGTTTACTTTCCCATGCAGCCGGGGGATTTATCTTTCCGGTCTCAGCCGGTGTTTGTTGCCGCCGTCTCCGTTTATCACCTCTGCCTGTTTGCCGCTCCGCTCTTCCTGGTGGCACACAATTTCCTGCTCCAGGAGTACCTGGGAATCAGCCTCTTCGTATTTCCCGAATCGGTA
Source organism: Desulfarculales bacterium UBA696 (assembly GCA_002298995.1). Classification (GTDB taxonomy): domain Bacteria; phylum Desulfobacterota; class Syntrophobacteria; order Syntrophobacterales; family Syntrophobacteraceae; genus SbD1. The sequence goes on along the minus strand of DBMO01000002.1, from coordinate 11,175 downwards.
AGCGACACCATAACGCTTGTTTTTTTCATTTCGGGTATATTCCTTCTCCTGCAAAGAATTATCCAGCCGGGGTTACGCCGTGTGACCTCGGCTCGCGACTATCTGATTTCATTGATTACAGCTCTTCCCTTCGTTACCGGATATCTCGCGTACCACCAGATCGGTCCGTATATGTTGATGCTGATTTTGCACGTCTTCAGCGCCGAGTTGCTTCTGGTGGCCATTCCTTTCAGCAAACCGGGGCAGGCATGTCTTTTTTTCCTTGCCCGCGGTTTAATGGGCCTTGAAGTGCTGACGCGGCGGGCCTGGACCGGAATTGGGTTGGATAGCTAATCAGAAGAGGTATTTGAACGGAGATCCTTTTGCGTCTAAAAACTGTGATGTCTTCGACGTTATTGCTGTTCGTGGCTTTTGCCGTCCCTGTTTGCTCGCAGGAACAGATCATAGTTCTGAATCACGCTGAAATCGGGAACCACCAGAGGCCGCCCGTTAGTTTCAACCATGAACAGCACATCGGTAAAGTTGATTGCCTGCAGTGCCACCACGACTTTGACGCTTATATGAACAACAGGGGAGGAGAAGGGCAGGCCTGCGGCACATGCCATGGCCCTGAGTCAAACCGTGATAACTTATCGCTAAGAGACGCATTCCACTATCAGTGCAAAGGGTGCCACGAATATCTTCGCTCACAGGGTAAGCCGGGCGGAGCGACAACATGCGGCGGGTGCCATGTCAGGAAGGGTTAGGGGTTCTCGCGTTCATTGGTGAGAAAACCAAGGGATTGCATTCCATGGAGAGGAAGATGGAATTTCGTAAGTTGGCCGTCATTTTGCTGGTATGTGCAGCAACATCGGTCCTCTCCATCCGAGCCGGTGGAAGCGATGATCGAACCGGGACCTCCACGGGAGAGCCTGACCTGATAATGATTGATACGATGGCTGCCTTCGGCCGGCTGGAAAAGCCGCCCGTGGCGTTTTTGCACGACAAGCACACCGACGCCCTTGACAGGGAAAAGAAGGGTTGCAAAACCTGCCACCTGGTTGAAAACGAGAAGGTTTCAACGGTCTTCAAGGCCAAAAGCGCCGCCAAACCCGAAGAAATAAAGCAAATATATCATGCCGCATGCTCCGGTTGCCACAATCAGATGGCCGCGGCGGGAAAGAAGTCCGGCCCTCCGGATACCCAGTGCCGCTCATGCCATAATGACGATCCCAGGAAGAGTTCCTCGGTTATGGACATCGCCTTGAATAAGGTGCTCCATTATCGGCACGCGGAATCGAAAGAAATTGTTCCGGGGGCCGACCAGAAGGACAACTGCGGCCGGTGCCATCACGAGTATGACAGGCAGTCAGGGAAGATATACTACGAAAAGGGCAAGGAAGGCACCTGCCGCTACTGCCACCAGGACAAGCAGAAAAATAACGTCAAAAGCCTGAGGCAGGCATCGCACGTGCTGTGTGTGAACTGCCACGTCGAGCTTGTAGGCAAGGGATCCAGGGAGACCGGGCCCTACAGGTGCGAAGGGTGTCACGGCCCCGAGGCGCTCGCCGCAATCGAGAAAAGGAATAAGGAAAAGCTCGCAAACCTTCCGGGAAAGGATGCCAGGTTAAAGCGCCAGCAACCCGATGCGACGTTAATTCTGCCCGATCCCGGCAGCGACCCCAAAAACCCCCTACCTCCACCTTCGATGGGTCCGGTGCCCTTCGACCACAGGGCTCATGAAAAGTACAACGATTCCTGCCGTTCATGCCACCACACCTCGATGGAGGCCTGTGGAAAATGCCACACGCCCGCCGGATCGAAGGAAAGCTCGTTTGTGCGTCTCGAAGAATCGATGCACTTAAAGACAAGCAGCCACAGCTGCGTGGGATGCCATGCCGAAAGACAGGTAGTGCCTGCCTGCGCCGGCTGCCATAACCATATGGAAAAGACAGCCCGGCCATTCGCCGCATGCCGCCTTTGCCATGTTCAGATCCCTGATAAGGCCCTCCCCCCCGGCAAGGGCGCGTTAACGCCCCAGAGCCGGAAAATGGAAGTTGCCGAAAATCTGCTCAAAGGCCGGAATATGAGCCCCGGTATTTTCCCACCGGAGGAAATACCGGAAAAGGTGCAAATAAAGGGAGCAACCGAAAAGTATGAGCCGGCCGAAATGCCGCACCGCAAGATTATTCTGTCGCTCATCAACGGCATGAAGGACAGTCAGCTGGCGGAATACTTTCACAGCGACACCGGCACGATGTGCCTGGGCTGCCATCATAAGACCCCGGTTTCCAAGCAGCCCCCGCCCTGCGGCACCTGCCACGGCAAGCCATACGACCCAAGACAGCCAAACCGCCTTGGTCTCCAGGCCGCTTTCCACCAGCTTTGCCTGAAATGCCACAAGACAATGGGCTTGGCAAAACCGTCGCCGACCTCGTGTACCGCCTGTCATAAGGAAAAGAAAAAAGCGGCGAGTGGGGGGTGATGTCAGGTAAATCCGGGCGAAAGAGGAATCCAGTTTAGGTTGGGTTGAGCGGGTTAATAATCTGAACCGAGCGAAACCCAACAGGCTGGAGTTGTTTGGCTTCGTTTGACAGCCTACCGGTCAAATATATTCCCCGTAACAAACCAATCGGCCTGCCCCGGCTGTAAAAATCAGGTCCACTCTGGCAAATCGTGCCGTGCTTTCTTATCTTAGTCTCCAGGCTGGGAAGAGTTTCTTTTGTATTTCACCCACTTAAGGCAAAAAAACAAATGGCTGAGACGAAAAAAGACGAGCAGCAGGAACCGTTTCTGGGAAGGGATATCGAGGCTAACCTGAGGGCGGCTTTCGACTCGCTGCCGAACAAGGTCCCCATTCTACTGTTCACAAAGGATGGCGAAAACGACGTGCTCAACCAGGCGGCAAGGGATTTGCTGCGCGCTTTCAACAGGATCTCCGGGAAAATCGAGGTCAGGGAATTCAGCCTGGATTCGTCGGAAGCCAAGACGTTGGACGTTACGACCTCTCCGACCCTGCTTTTCGATCCCGAGCACTACGCGATCCGCTACATGGGGGTACCCTACGGCGAGGAAGGCCGGACGCTGGTAGGGATTATTTTGCTTTTGGGCTATCGAACCGGCAACCTTAGTCCGCATTCCGAGAAGATTTTGAAGAGGCTGGATTCCAAACGAGAGGTCAAGGTCTTCGTAAGCCCGACCTGCCCCTACTGCCCCGATCAGGCGATAAATGCGGTCAAGGCCACAGTGGAAAGGCCCGACCTGGTTTCCGTCGAATTGATCGACATCCAGTCGAACCCCGAGATGGCGAGCCGCTATTCGGCATTCAGCGTGCCCCAGACGTTTGCAAACGAGGTGCTTATCGCCTACGGCGCGCAGTCCGAGGAACTTTTCGTGCTGTCACTCGAAAAGCTCGAGCAGCAGACGATCTTCATCCCTGAAACCGACGCCGAGGTGATCGAAAACGACGTGGTGATAGTCGGGGGCGGGCCGGCGGGGCTGGCTGCCGGAATATACGCCGTGCGAAGCGGGCTGAAGACCGCGGTAATAGAGCGCGGGCCTCTTGGCGGGCAGGTGGCGTTGACGCCTATCGTGGAAAACTACCCCGGGTTCACTCGAGTCCCCGGTAAAACGCTGGTGGATATTCTGGTCAGCCACGCTCTCGAATACGTTCAGATCTTCCAGGGTGAAGAGGTTGTGGACATTCGCCCCGACGGAATGATCGAAGTGTTTACGAGCAGGAGGAAGTTTCTCACCAAAGCGGTGATACTGGCCACGGGCGCCAAATACAAGATGCTCAACGTCCCCGGAGAAGCCCTTTTCATGGGCAGAGGAGTGAGCTACTGCGCAACTTGCGACGGCATGCTTTTCAAAGGCAAGAAGGTGGTAGTGGTCGGTGGCGGCAACAGCGCGGCAACCGAAGCAATCTATCTCAGCAACATCGAAGTTGACGCTACCCTGGTTCACAGGAGGGATACCCTGAGAGCCCAGGAGCACCTTGTAAAGAATTTCGAAACAAACAACATCCCCCTATTATACAACACTGAAGTGGTCGAGATTAAAGGAAAAGAGAGGGTAACCGAGGTCGTTTTGAAAAACAATAAAACAGGCGCCGTTTCTTCCATGGCGGTTGACGGGGTTTTTGTCGCAATCGGATATGAGCCGTCGGTGGATCTGGCCAAAAAAATCGGCCTCGAGCTGACCCCGGACGGTTTCCTCAAGCACGATGCGCATCATCACACAAACATCCCCGGCATCTATTCCGCTGGTGATGTGGAAGGCGGCTTCAAGCAGATCGTGACCGCAATGGGGCAGGGCACCGAGTGCGCGCTCTCGGTCTTCGAGGACCTTGTACATCCCTACTGGATAGAAAAGGCGGAAAAAGAGGCGGCGGTACAATAAGGCATTAAGAGCCTATCCGTAAACAATTTGGACCGCCCCAAAACCGTGAGTTTTGAGGGGTGGACACAGTTTTATCGTGCCCACCCTGCAATTGGTTTTATTTAAGGATAAGCCCTAAGTAACGCAGGATCTTGGGGTGGGCACATGAATAATGTGCTCACCCTAAATTCCTTAAACCGATTTCTTGCCGCTCATTTTCCCGCTACTATCCGGCTGGTGGCGCTTACCAGTTCAAGCACCCTTTCGGCGGCGCTTTCGGACATGCTGCCGCACCCGCAGCTCGGTGTAATAATTGACTGGGAGATAATCTTTTCGGCCGGCATATCTTCCGAGGCAAGCTCGTTCACCTGGGCGGCCAACTTGGCTGCGAGCTTCTCGGGGGTTTCAGCGATTATCGATTCGACGTCCGTTGTGGGAACGATTCCCCATGCGAGATTTCCTCCCCGTTTCAGGAAATCCAGGCAGGCTTTGCGGTAAATCACGAACCTGTCAAAGTAGGTGTAGGCATCGAAGTTGATGATGTCGAAATCTGACTGGAATCCCAGCAGCCAGTCGGTGTTCGCGCACACATGGATTCCGGCAAGCGCTCCAGCCGAGTGAATGGCGGCCACGACTTCGGAAAATAGGTCCCGTACCTGTTCAGCCGTTACCGTGATAAAGGCCGATGATCCAAAACCCGCCAAGCCTGGCTCGTCCAGAAAAATTATGACCGGGGCGCCAAAAGCCTTCAGTTTTTCGATCTGCCACCTGGCCTTGCAGGCAAGAAGCTTCGGCCCGATATCGGCGTAGCGCTCGTCGAACAAAAGAGCGCGGCCGTCCTGGTCCTTCATGCCCGAAAGGAGCGTGAAGGGTCCGACTACCTGACCCTTTACGGCACGGAATTTAGTGCTTTTCGCTGCTTCGGCAAGCGTATCGAGAAACAGATCGAATGTAGCCCCGGTTTCGGGCCCCATCTTGAAACGGGAATTCCCGACAGCTTTTGTACCTTCTTCTACCTCGAGGTACTCTTCGTAGAAGGAATACGTCTCATCGTCGAATCCCGGGCTATCGGTTCCGGCAAACACCTTGTCGTCCTCGCGTACCAGGCCGGGCATGCCTTCCGCATATTGCACCATCATCTGTTCGGCGGAGTAGGCCGGCAGCTGGGGCCAGACCGGGATATCCGGAACAGCACGCAGGATGAGTTCGATTGCCCTTTGTCTGTCCCTGTGAGGCATGCTGCCGATAAGGGTTGCGGATGCAAGTCCACGAAAATCCTTCACTTCGTGCTCCTTTCAGTGCATGGCTTGCGGCCTCGTTCGGCCGTGGAGAAGAAAGAGATTATTTATCCAATTCAGGGATGCCGCAAGTTTTATTTGATTTCGGAACCGACGCTGTTCTACAAATACATTTTTCCGAAAACAATTTCATGGGAGGATATATGGCCGAAGATCTCAAGAAAATGTACCGAACCGTTATGGAAGACCACTTTCCGGACTCGATGCGAATCAGTTTCGGCGACCGGGAAATGTTGTACAAGAAAAGATCCTGGAAGTTTCCCGACGAAAAAACGGGTGAGCTGATCGAAAAAGGACTCCGCTACGGTGAAAATCCCGGTCAGGAGGCCGCCCTTTATGAGTTGGTGGGAGGAAACCTCCTTCTTGGCGGCTGCCGCTTCATAGATCCGGGAAAGGGCCTGGTAAGCGCGATCACGGAAACCGATATGCTCCAGGAAGGCAAGCATCCAGGAAAAACCAACCTGACGGATCTGGACAACGGGCTCAACATTTTAAAGTTCCTCATGGGAAAGCCGGCGGCGGCCATTCTCAAGCATAATAATCCCTGCGGGGCCGCTCACGGTCGGACGCTTGCCGAAGCCTACAACCGCGCAAACCGTGCCGACCGAATCGCCGCATTCGGCGGCTGCCTCGTACTGAACCGTCCGGTGGATAAAGAGGCCGCCGAACTGATTTCAGAAAACTACCTCGAAGTGGTTGCCGCGCCCGATTTCGAAGAAGGCAGCCTGGATGCCCTCAAAAGGAGGGCCAACCTCCGGATAATCCAGGTGTCGCGCATCGACCGCCTTGCCGAGTATGCCGATCAGCGCTTCGTCGATTTCAAGTCCCTGATAGATGGCGGATTGATACTGCAGCAGTCGCCGCTGAACAAGGTGAAAGGGCCGCAGGACCTTAAACTTGCCGAAACCACCCACCAGGGCAGGACTTATAAAATCAACCGCGAGCCGACCCAAAGCGAGATGGCCGACCTGCTTTTTGGATGGTTCGTCGAGCAGGGCGTGACGTCGAACTCGGTGCTCTATATCAAGGATGAGTGCACGGTAGGAATCGGTACCGGTGAGCAGGACCGCGTCGGAGTCGCCGAGATCGCCGTCTACAAGGCCTATCAAAAATACGCCGACACCCTCTGTTTCGACCGTTACCGGATGTCCTACAAGGAACTCGAACTGGCGGTGGAAAAGGGCGAGCGCCCCAAGGACCAAAAGGATGAAATAGATGCTCTGACCCGAGAGGCAAAAGCCGGCCTCATCGGATCGGCAATGGTATCGGATGCGTTCTTCCCGTTCAGGGACGGCGTGGACGTGGGACTTCGTCAGGGCGTATCAGCCGTGGTCCAGCCCGGAGGATCGATGAGGGATTGGGAGGTAATCGAGGCCTGCAACGAAGCCGGCGTGACGATGGTGCTGACGGGGCAGAGGGCGTTCAAGCACTAAGGACAGGCACAACCGAGCTTCCCGCGGTGTTGCAGTGCCGAATGCTATCGAGTCTCTCCAACGTCTGCCTGAAATAAAAGAGGGTGGGTACCCAAAGGTGCCCACCCTCGCTCAATAACTTCTTGAGGCTGAATCTGGATGTTCAGCCATGATGCTTTTCCCAGGGCCTTGAATAAGGATGCCCACTACCTTCATCGTCATTGATTATGCCGCAAAGAACCAGCAATCTTCCCCATAGATACATAGATAGTCCGGCTGCAAACAAGGCTATGGTTGAAAATGCAGCCGCATCGAAGATGGCGTGAGCGGCAAACCCCTGAGGGAACAGATAGGCAGCTATCTTTAGCACGAGTAAGCACCCGAATCCGGCGACTATCGGAGCTGATAACCGGGCAAAATAAAATCGCTTCCTGCCGATGAAGAACATTAGCAATCATCCTTCGGGAGCATGAAAAAGCAAATGGAAACGGGCAACAGAATTAACCTCGGAACGAATCGACAACGCAGTTTAAATCCAATACGATCTAAACACAACTTCGAATTTATATAGCCAGCTCGAGTTCCGCAGCGTCTTCCAGTGCGATTTCGAGTTCCGCCAGCATGATTTCCTTTACGCCAAGCGCATGGGCTTCGGGCAGGGTCGCCGGGACAATGTGGTTTTCCGGCTTAAGGCTCAACCCCACCTTTCTGCAAACCTGGTTCACGACCCTTACCGCCAGCAATAATACGTCACTTGGATCGAACTCCTCGAGGTGATGGTCACGGGCGACAATGCAATAGTTTAGAGGAATGCACCACTCTTCCATCAGATTGTATCCCTGTTCGACGTGCATTGATTCGAGAATTTCCGAGATGAACACCTCGGAGAGATCCAGTTCGGCATTATCCTGCTTCAGGTGTTCTATTACCCGAAGCAGCAGCAGTTTCCCGATATCGTGCAGCAGCCCGGCAAGGAAGCCCTCGTCTCCCAAATCGGGATAGCCCGTTTTCTTGAGGAGCCATTTCGTCCCGATTGCGGTTGCCAGGGCGTGTTTCCACAATTCCTTGAGGTACTTGTCGATAACGACGTCCCTCGAAGAATAAAGACTGCGCTGGCTGCTCACGACCAGGCAGTTGAATACCTGGTTTATTCCCAGGCGCATCAGAGCGTCTCTGATGGTTCGGACCTTGTTGAGGCCCGAGAAAAAGGCGGAATTCGACAGCTTGAGGACCTGGCTTGCAAGAGCCTGGTCCTTGCTGATTATCTTCGCCACCTGGTCGATTGGCGGCAATTCGTCTTCCGACATAATCTGTTGCAGTTCCACGGCTACTCCGGGGAATACAGGCAGGCTCAGCTGCTCCGATGTGGCGTACTCCCTGACTATTTCCAGCAAAGATCTACCGTTTTTTTCATGGCTCATTGTTCAGCACCCAAAAGGCGTTTGAGTTCGGGGATTGGCCTGGGTTTGCCAACGCGGGGCAGGGACCTGAAGACCTCATGAATGGAAGTCAAGCCGGTTACGGCTTTCATGATTCCGTCTTCAATCAGGGTGACCAGACCGGAGGATTCCATACTTATTTTTCTGATCTCGTAAGTTGTCTTCTTGCTCAAAACAGCGTCCTTGACCTGCTCATTGAGGACAAGCAGCTCAAAGGCCCCGAGGCGGCCCTTGTAGCCGGTGAAGCGGCAAACCGAGCACCCGCGCCCCACCATGAATTTGGCCCCCTTTACATCCGAGGGCGAGTAGCCCAGCCGGTAGAGTTCGGCGGGTTGGGGCGTGTAGCTCTCGGCGCACTTCGGGCAAACCTTCCTTAGAAGCCTCTGCGCGACTACGCCCGCAACTGTCGATGCTATCATGAAGGGCTCGATGTTCATATTGATAAGCCGTATCAGCGCTCCGATACTGTCTTCAGTATGGAAGGTGCTGAGGACTTTGTGACCCGTGAGGGAGGCCTGAATGCAGGTCTCGGCCGAAAATTGGTCGCGGATCTCACCTATGACAATCACATCGGGGTCCTGCCTCACGACGTGGCGAAGGCTTTCCTCGAATGTCAGGTTGATCTTTGGGTCTATCGAACATTGCGCTATACCGTCCAGCAGGTATTCAACCGGATCTTCGACCGTTACGATGCAGGTATTGATATTTTCCAGATGATGCACGGCGCTGTAAAGGGTTGTTGTCTTTCCCGAACCGGTCGGACCGGTTATCAGGATGACGCCGTTTGGGATATCTAGGGTATCCAGACGGAATTTTTCCATCATTTTCGGAAACATCCCGATTTCCTTGAGATCGAGCACCTGTCCCTTGGGGTTCAGCAACCGAAGGACAACTTTTTCTCCCCAGACAGTTACATAAAAGGAGACTCGCAGGTCGAGCGTCGAGCCGCTCCTGCTGTTTTCGAATAAAATCCTGCCCCCCTGGTGTCTTCTTCTTTCGGCGATATCGGCCCGCGACATTATCTTGAGGCGGCTCGAAAGCGGCGGCCCCATCTCAATCGGCAGGTCCTTATGATGTACCAGGACCCCATCGATTCGGAATCTAACCCTGAGTTTGTCGCGCATCGGTTCGATGTGGATATCGCTCGTGTTGCTCTTTTCCGCCTCCTCTATGAGAGAGTTCACTATGCTGACCACCGACTTCTCGTCTGGTTCGGCGCTCTTGGCAGCTGAAGCGTCGCGTTCCAGCGCCGCGATTACCTCGCGGAAGTCACCCTTGGAACACAGGGCCGGTATGATTTTACCGAAAGTTTTCTGCGCCACTTCGACGTTATCGCGATTCAGGGGGTCGGTGAAGACCACCGTGACCTTGCCATCCTCAACCGATACCGGGATAAACTGGTGGAGCGCATACCACTTGGCGGGCGCTCTTCTCAGCAGCGTTTTATTCAGTTTCGTGACTTCGATAGGATAAAAAGGCAGACCAAGCTGAAAGGAAAGAACTTCGAGCAGTTTGCGTTCCTCGATAAAGCTGCCTTCGATGAGGATTTCCCCCAGGCTTTTTTTGACGTCAGAGTCCCTCTGCTTGCTGATCGCTGATTCCAACTCACCTTTTGTTATGTGGCCGAGTTCGACAAGAAGAGCACCGATCTTGAGATTAAGGCGATGTGCCTCGAGCGTGGATTGCAGTTGCTCGGGGGTAAGCAGCTTGAGGTCTTTGAGCACCTGGAGAAGCGTGGCGTGGCCGGTCAGCTTCGAATGGACCCTCATCGCGTGCTTTAGCTGATCCGGGGTGATCAGCCCTTCCTGCATCAAAATTCGGTACAGCTCACCTATTTGCTCGTTTCTCTGGGTGCTGCCCCCTTTATTCTCTTCGGAGGACTGCTTCCCACCCATCAACTTCAGGATCTCTTCTTTTTCGGCTAGATTGGTGTCCAAAATCTCTTCCCCTGAAAATTCAGAATAGCTGCGACAAGAATCTGCGCGGCTCTCCGCGAACAATGAATAGATCGGCACTTCCCAAACGCTTCTTTAGGGGATTTAAGGGATTTTAGGAATTTGAGGAATGGAGGAACTTGGATGGGGGACAAGCTTGAAAAGGCAAAGAGGACAATTCAGGGTTGTCGCCAGGGTTCCGCGCTGTCCACTGGCTGCTGCTTAATTCGCATATCGTGGAAAACTAAACTGCGGGCCTGCAGGCGTTTGTCACCAGCCCGATGGGATGCGGCCGCAAAGGTGTATCGCACAACTATCACAGACCCGCTAAGCACTGGCTCACCTACCATTCAAACCAAGATTGAGTACAATCCCGCGACTTTGCAGCAAGTCGTAACCGACCGGAATAATCACCAGGTCACCTACACCTTCACTGCGACCGGAAAACTAGCAGGTATCACCTACCCGGATCCTCGAACAGTTACTTACCATTATGACACACAGCTAGGCCGGCTCGACCATGTAGTTGATAGCCAAGCAGAACATAACGCCGGGTTCGGTTATGATTTCGAGGGAAGGATCACCGGATATACCGATGCCCAAAACTTTGCGTCAAGCTATCACTACGATGCCGCCGGAAATCTTTCCTGGATTATCTATCCCGATGGTCAGAAGGTACAGTACTGCTACGACAATCTAAACAAATTGAAGCGGGTTCTGACCGGGGTAGACG
>DBMO01000012.1 GCA_002298995.1 Desulfarculales bacterium UBA696 | reverse complement strand
TAAGACTGTGCCCACCCTACGCATATCTCGTGTTTTGCAAGTATTTCCAATACGTGGAATGCAAGAAAATGTCGGAGAATAGAACGATCGATCAGACGGACAACCTGCTCCGCCGGGCGTTGCAGGAAGATATCGGAAACGGGGATGTAACAACGATTTGTACCGTTGCGCCCGATAAGACCGCCGTTGCCACTGTTTTCGGACGCGAGCCGTTTGTCCTTTCAGGCTCTCGTCTCTTTCGAAGGGTATTCGGGCTGCTCGATCCCGAGGTCCTGGTGGAAACTTTTTTCGCCGACGGGGATCGCATCGAGCCTGATGTTCCGGCATTCAGGCTGAGTGGATCGGCCCGCTCGATTCTTACCGGCGAGCGAACCGCGCTCAATTTCATCCAGCGCCTCTGCGGCATCGCAACGCTTACGCGGACAATGGCTGACGCTATCGCCGGAACCGGCGCAAGGCTGCTCGATACCAGAAAGACGACGCCGCTGCTGCGCATTTTCGAAAAAGAGGCCGTGAGGCATGGGGGTGGCGGAAACCACCGCTTCGGCCTATTTGACGGAATACTGATCAAGGACAACCATATCGCTGCTGCGGGGGGTATTCGTGAAGCGGTGTGCCGGGCGCGTTCCGGATCCCCCCACATGCTCAAAATCGAGATCGAGGTAGAGAACCTCGATGGGCTCGAAGAGGCGATCCAGGCCGGGGCCGATATCGTCCTGCTCGACAATTTTTCAACCGAGATGCTTCGCGCGGCCGTCATAGCCGCGGGGGGGCGGGTCGTCCTGGAAGCCTCCGGAGGAATAACCCTTCAGACCATCAGATCCGTTGCCGAAACCGGCGTCCATTTCATCAGCAGCGGCGCGCTAACCCACTCGGCACGGGCGATAGACCTTACGATGGAATTTCAGTACTGGTAGAATCCGGTCGAATGCTGCTAGCCTAGTACATAAAAATTGAGCCTATAGGAGTTATCTTCTCTGATCAATATCTCAAGCTCCAGAAGCTTTTTGAGGTCTCGCTTCAAAGTATCCTCACTGAGCTTTCTGTAGAGAAGGCCGAAAGAAGGAGAAGAAATAAGCTCCCTTCTATTGAAGGGCTTTGGGTTCTCTGCCATGATTTCTAGCAGGTCAAACTGCCTGCGTGAGATTTTGCCTTCATCTCTAAGGAATTTTATAAAGTCTCTAATGGCCAGGATTCTTATTTGAGAGGTTATACGTGACTTTATTTCATCTAGTGAGCTTATTACGCCTCTGAGCACGAAATGAACAAAGGGAGTTATGTCATTGTCTTTGTTCTTTTCTACTTGACGAAAGGCTGTGTAGTAGTCATCGACGTTTTTATAGTAATAATTGGATAGCATTTTTGGCACATACTTGTATCCAGAATGGGACAATATCGATGCTTCAATGAACCTCGCTGTCCTCCCATTCCCATCGCCAAAGGGATGTATGGCAGCCAGGTAATAGTGTGCAATTGCAGCCCTTAGAAATGGGCTCATGTTGATCAACTCATCCTTATTGATCCAAATCTCAAACTGGTCCAATATCTTTTCAATATCCACTCGTATTTTCGGTGGCACATACTTGCCGCCGTGAGCTAGATCACCAACTTCAACCCGGTGGTCTCTGTAGACCCCTGGTTCGTTCCTCTTATACTCAGTTTCCTTGGTTATCGTGCGGTGGACTTCTTTAATGTAGGGCTGTGTCAGGACTAATGGCTCGTTCTTTGGTGATACCTTCAGCAGCTCGTCGTAAGCAGTTTTCAAATTCAGAATTTCAGTTACGGCCCTGCTGCTTTGGATGGGGCGTTCCTTCCCTGCCAATATGCTTTCTACCTGCTCCTCGGCCAATGGGTTTCCTTCTATTGCAACCGTTCCGTGAATCGACCTCATGATCAAGTCTTCGTCCAAACGTGAGGCGATTCTGGGAAGGATTGGCAAGTCCCCTGTCGCCCGATAAAGAACCGAAGATTCTACGACGAGCGGCATGATCTCGTCGAAATTGCACTTTGAACTCAGGATGAATTTACCTGACTTGAACGTCATGATCTCGATAGTATCATCTGCACAGGCATTCTGCATTGGGTAACCTCCCGAATTCACATTTCAATACGTATTATGAGCATTATAAAATGCACCATCTTTTGTCAACTTAATTTCATCGAAAAGTGCACCGTTTCGATACCCACCGGCACAGCTTATTGCAAAAACCGATCACGATTAATGCGTGATGATTCAAACCCTTGTTCCCACAATATTCATAGGATATGATGCGATGCGACGTGTAGGGTGGGCACAGGTTTGCCGTGCCCACCAACGTGCGTTCCGATGATGCAAAAGGTGAGCGCGATAGATCCGTGCCCATCCTATAGCTAAGCTGATAAATCCACTTGGGAGAATATAATGAACGGCATTCAGCGGATCATAATAAGCGGCTTGGGCGGGCAAGGGGTGCTATTCGTAACCAGGGTGCTGGCGGATGCGGCGCTCGACATGGGGTTCTCCGTGCTTATTTCGGAGACGCACGGCATGGCACAGAGGGGCGGAAACGTCATCAGCCACCTCAAGGTTGCCCGAAGGGACGGCGAACAGATGCTTGTAAGTCCGCTCATCCGGCCGGGCAAGGCGGATATTTTACTGGCGCTTCATCCCGAGGCCATGCCTGTGCATGGGCACTACCTGGCGGCGGAAGGCTTTGCGTTTGTCAACAGCACGGAAAAGCTCCCGAGCGCGCTAAGCATCGATGCGACGGCGCTTGCTGAATCCCTTTCCTCCCCGGTTTCAGCCAACATGGTGCTTCTCGGCTTTGCCGTTGCGTCCGGAAAGCTTTTCTGCGAGCCGGAGCGGATAGAATTTGCCCTTAAGGGCTACGGCGGCAAGCGGCTCGACGCTTCGCTCAATGCATTGCGCGCGGGATGCGGGGCCGCGGCCGATCACGCGCGGCAGCGCTGAAGGCGCGGGCGGAAGATGTCCTGGAGCCTCATTCCTCACCTGCTCGTTGCCGGCATAACCAACGGCAGTATCTACGCTCTCATCGCGCTCGGCTATTGCCTCATCCAGAACGCGACGGGGCTGGTGAACTTTGCCCAGGGCGAGTTCGTGATGCTGGGCGCAATGATTGTCATCTGGCTTCATAACGGGCTGCAAATTCCCATCCCGATTGCATTTCCCATCTCGATACTGCTGGTTGCCGCTGTCGGAATGGCGCTCGAACAGGGACCGATCCGACGGTCGAAAAACCGCGATATACTCACCCTGGTAATGATTACCATCGGGGCCTCGATCTCTTTGCGCGGAGCGAGCATGATGCTCTGGGGCAAGGGGGCCCGGATATTTCCCTCTATCGGGGGTGATTCGCCCTACATTTTCCTCGATGCCGCCGTTTTGCCGCAATCGCTGTGGATAATGGGCTTTTCCGTCCTGGTGCTGGCGCTCCTCTATTTCTTCTTTCATAGAACACTTGTGGGCAAAGCAATGCGGGCGGTATCCGACAACCGCTTCGGCGCGGCGCTCATCGGCATATCGGCAAACCGGCTGACTGCGCTTGCATTCGCTGTTAGCGGCTCACTCGGAGCGCTTGCGGGAATACTTGTCACGCCGATTACCAGCATGAGCTACGACGGCGGGCTGATGCTCGGCCTCAAGGGATTTTCCGCGGCAATCCTGGGCGGGTATGGAAGCGTTCCCGGGGCGGTTTTAGGCGGGATAGTGCTTGGGTTGATGGAATCGCTCGGGGCGGGCCTCATTTCATCGGCCTACAAGGACGCGATCGCTTTCCTGCTCTTGCTGGCAATACTTTTCGTGCGCCCGGCGGGCCTTTTCGGAAACGTTCACGTGAGGCGGCTTTAAGAAATGACCGAAATCGAGCGCAAAGAGGACCGAAATACCACGCGGATAGCCTTCGTGCCGTCGAACTGGAAGGCGCTTATCGCATTCACCGCCGCGGTCATGGTCCTGCCCGCCTTTTTCCGAAACGACTACTTCTACTTCTTTTTCAACATCCTCGCACTGAACGCCATAGTAGTGCTCGGGCTGAACCTCCTCATCGGATCGACCGGGCAGGTCTCGCTTGGACACGCCGCTTTCTACGGCCTGGGCGCCTACATATCGGCCATTTCGAGCACCACCTATCATCTGCCCCTGTTTGCATCCCTGGTCATCGCTCTGGCGCTTGTCGCCCTGACATCCTTTCTGCTCGCCCTGCCCACTTTGCGGCTCGAAGGCCACTACCTGGTCATGGCGACCCTTGGGTTCAACATCATTATCTGCATAGTTCTCGGACAGATGGAAAGCATTACGGGCGGCCCATCCGGGTTTCCGGGAATCCCCAAGCTGCGCCTTGGGCCGTGGATCATCGCAACCGACAGGCAGTTCTATTATTTCATCTGGAGTTCTTTCATAGTTCTTTTCACGCTTACGCTAAACCTCACAGGGTCTCGGGTGGGACGTGCACTGGCGGCCATTCACGAAAAGGAACTCACCGCAAAAACATTGGCTATTCCCACCTACGGCTACAAGGTGGCTACCTTCGTGCTGAGCGCCGTTTATGCAGGATTTGCCGGGTTTTGCTACGCTCATTACGTGACTTTTATCAGCCCAAAGACCTTCGACATCTTCTATTCGGTACAGATTGTAACCATGGTTGCGGTCGGCGGCATGGGAAGCCTGTGGGGGGGACTTGCGGGAACGGCGCTGCTTACCTCGATTCCGGAGCTTCTGCACCAGCTTGAGGATTTGCAGGTGCTTCTCTACGGCCTCATCCTTATGGCGGTGCTCGTCGGATGTCCAAACGGCCTTTTCCCGGCCATTGCAACGTTTGTGACCTCCACCGCATCCAAGCTCGCGGGATGGATTGCGCGGCGGCCGTGCGAATCTTCCTCCGCCAATTCGGCAAAAGGAGAAGGTCGTGGATTTCAGCCTCCGGCCCCGGAGTCGGATGCTCCATTACCGCGCCGCGAACTCCGCTCGACCAACGGCCCTTTGCTGAAGCTCGACGGCATCTCCCTCTCCTTCGGAGGACTTCAGGCGCTTTCCGATGTCGCAATCCAGGTGCAACCGGGCGAGATAGTGGCTCTAATCGGGCCGAACGGGGCGGGAAAGACAACCGTCCTGAACCTCATCTCGGGTCTTATCGAGCCAGGCCGCGGAACAATCGAGCTTGACGGGCTCCGGCTTTCCGGGCTGCCCCCGCACAGGGTAGCCGCCGCCGGCATCGGCCGCACCTTTCAATCGGTGCAGGTATTCGGCAGTCTCTCGGTTTTGGACAACCTCCTGCTCGGCTATCACAAAAACGGACGCTGCGGCTTTATTTCCGCGTGCCTTCGCACCCCTGCCGAAAGATGCGAGGAAGAAGGGCTCAAAATCCAGGCCCTGGAGCTTCTGGAAAGTTTCGGGCTGGCGAAGCCCGCCTTGCATTCCGTTCGCAGGCTAAGCCTTGTCGAACAGAAGATACTGGAGATCGCCCGCGCGCTCGCCCTCTCCCCACGGGTGCTCCTGCTTGACGAGCCCGCCGGCGGGCTAAACCCAAGAGAAGGCGAGTTTTTGATGCGCCATATCGAAGCGCTTCGCAACAGGGGCATGGGGGTGGTGCTCGTCGAACACGATATGAACATGGTAATGCGCCTCGCCGACAGGATATACGTTCTCCAGCAGGGCCGCCTGATCGCCTCCGGCACGCCCTCGGAGATCAGAAAAAACCCGCTCGTGATAGCAGCGTACCTGGGATCCAGGAAAGGGCGACTCACCGCGGAGAGCGCTGAGAAGATAAAGGGTTAGCTGAATATGAGAGCAGGGGATTTAGGCGATTATCAATTTGAGAGCAATGCTTTTCTCTGCAACCTCCGCTTTGATTGGAGCAATGTAGGGTGGGCACAAAAAGACGTGCCCACCCTACATTGCTCCCCGATCTCCGTGGTGAATGGGGTTTTGTGTGCTTAGGGTAAAGGGTGTTTCCGCCGGGTATGATTCGATGCAGGTGCTTCGCCGGGTGAGCTTTCACCTGGAGGAGGGGGAGATAGTTGCGCTCATCGGGTCGAATGGGGCGGGCAAGAGCACCCTGCTTCGGACGATAAGCGGCCTGCACCGGGCAACCGAAGGGGAAATTCTATTCTCCGGCGCTCCCATACACGGGAAAAGTCCCGAGGAGATAGTCGGGCTGGGTCTTGTGCAGGTGCCGGAGGCCCGCCAGCTTTTCCCGAACATGACGGTTTTGGAAAACCTCGAACTTGGGGGTTATCTTCGCGGTAGAAAGTACGTAGCGCAGGCACTGCCCGGCGTTCTGGACCGGTTTCCGGTCCTGGCCGAGAGACGGCGCCAGAGGGCGGGCACCCTCTCTGGCGGCGAGCAGCAGATGCTGTCAATCGGGCGGGCGCTCATGGCAGGGCCGCGCCTGCTTGTCCTTGATGAGCCATCCATGGGGCTTGCGCCGCTGATTATCGAAGAAATATACGAAATAATTGCAAATCTTTATCGCTCAGGGACCACGATCCTGCTTGTCGAACAAAACGCGATGGGGGCTCTTGCGGTCGCCCAGCGGGCTTACGTGCTTGAAACCGGGCGCATAGTCCTGTCCGGATCGGCGGAAGAGCTTTTGGAACACGACGACGTCCAGAGGGCATACCTTGGCAGGGACTACCAGCATAAATGGGAAAAATAGGGGGCCTCATGGCGCAAGACATTGCCGATAAGCTCTCATTCGAGCAGATTCGCCTTCTTCAGGCCGAACGTCTTCAGATGACGCTGAACAGGGCTTATCTCAACATGGATTTCTACCGCGGGCGCATGGACTCGCTGGGTATGCTGCCGGAAGACATCGGCGGCATGGAAGACCTTGCGGCATTCCCGTTCACCACGCGCGAAGACCTCAGGGACCACTACCCTTACGGGCTGTTCGCGGTGCCCCTTAAAAGTATTGTGCGACTCAAGATTACCGCGCCGCCTCTGAAGGAAAACGAAAAACCGATTGTAGTCGGATTTACCCGCCATGACGTGAAGATGTGGCAGGACCTGATGGTGCGCCTCTACGAACAGCTGGGGGTGACCGAGCGGGACATCGTGCAGGTGGCCTTTAACTACAGCCTCTTTCCCGGCGCTTTCACGTTCAACCAGGCCGCGGAGGCAATCGGAGCAACGCTCGCTCCCTCGGCGACAAACTCGGCGGTCATGCAACTCCAGGTGATGCGCGACTTTCGCTCGACGATCCTTGCAACCACCGCATCCTTTGCCCTGCACATTATCGATACAATGCGAGATCTTGGCGCCGACCCTGGGAGCCTTCACCTCCGCCTTGTCCTGGTCGGCCCCGATCCGCTTCCGGAAGTGACGAGATCGAGGCTCGAATCGGCCTTCGGTGTGCCTGTCTTCGGCCTCTACGGGGTGAGCGAAATGGGCGAGCCTGGGATGGCCGGCGAGTGCCCGGCCAAAGAGGGATTGCACCTCGCACAGGACCAATTTCTTGCCGAAATCGTGCACCCGGCGACCGGCAAGCCCGTTCCGGCCGGCCAGGAAGGGGAGCTGGTCGTTACCACCCTTACAACCGAGGCCTACCCGCTCATCCGCTACAGGACAGGGGATATAACGGTCCTTCGCGAATCGCCCTGCGCTTGCGGAAGCACCTGGTCGCGGATCGTGCCGATTCTGAGGCGCACCGACAACCGCCTCTCCGTTCGCGGCATCGAGGTCTACCCCGAGTACGTGGAGCATCTGCTAAGATCGCTCGACCCCATGCTGCACGATTTCCGGCTGGTGGTGCACACGGCGTGGGGGGTCGGAGAACAACTTGACCTGCTGGTGGCAAGAACCCGCGGAAACGATTTCCCCGGAAGCAACAAAGCCCAGTACCTAGACCTTCTGAGAAGCCACATCAGGCGACGGCTCGGCCTTGGCGTTCGCGTCCTGCTAACCGACCCTGACCGGCTCCCCGGCGAGGGGCTCACCTACAAAACAGTGTTCAGGAATGCCGAGACGGCGCAAAGTTCGGCGGCAGGGAGCCTATGAGGTCAATTGCCGAAACGGCCACACCGCTTTGGCTGCGGGTTATCCTTCTGGTGATCCCCTGCGTGGTTTTCTTTGTCCAGAATGTTACCGCGGTAGCCGGTTCAGCCCACGACGTACTCCCCATCCTCGAGCATATGGAAGCGAGTTATGCGCGGATTAACGATTATCAGGCAGTTCTTTACAAACAGGAGCGGGTGAAAGGGAATTTGCGGCCGGAAGAGAAGATCCTGTTGAAATTCCAAAAGCCGCTAAAAGTCTACATGAAATGGATCGGTGAGCCGCTAAAGGGGACAGAAGCCTTATACGTGCAAGGAAAGTACGACGACAAGATCATCTGCCACAGGGGCGGCGTTCTCGGGGTGGTTACATTGTCCCTGGACCCCAGAGGATCGATTGCGATGAAAGGCAACCGCCATCCAATAACCCAGGTGGGTTTCGGTTTCATAATCGAGGAATTGAGGCGCAATCTGCACGAGGCCCTGCCGCATGGGGAATGCGAAATTATTCGCATCGGTGATGAGGTCTTCAAAGGAAGGCCTGCAACAGGTATCGAGGCGAGGTTTACACCGCGCGAGGGAAGGAAATACTACGCTTCCCGCGCGGTTATCCACATCGATAAAGAGTTCCTGCTTCCCGTCGGTAGCGCTTTCTACGATGAGAAGGATGTGGCGTTTGAAAAGTACTCCTACTCAGATGTAAAGTTCAACGCCGGACTCACGGAAAAGGACTTCTCCCGGTATAACGAACAATATCGATTTTGATGGATTTAAGGTATCCCAGGGATTAGGGAGCTTGGCGGTGTAGCGCCCCACCTAGCATCGGCTCTTCATTTGGCAATTTATTTCCAATTCGTGTATTGTAATCTCAGCCACCCCGGCTTGGCACCCTCTGGAGAAAATACTGAGTGGATTTCCTGCTATTCAGGTTCCCGGTCTCGGGCGTCGAGACCTCGATATTGATTCCGCCCCTCATCGGTTTTCTGATTTCGGTTTTCACCTCGATGGCAGGGGTGTCCGGGGCGTTTTTGCTTCTGCCTTTCCAGGTAAGCTTCCTTAACTTCACCTCACCTTCCGTCAGCTCGACAAATCTCGTCTACAACATCGTGGCGATCCCCACCGGGGTCTACCGCTACTTTCAGGAAGGGCGCCTGGCTTGGCCACTGTCCCTGGTTATCGTAATTGGAACGCTGCCCGGAGTTTTCATCGGCTATTATCTGCGCGTCCTCTACATGCCCGATCCTCGCACCTTTAAGCTGTTCGTGGGGTGCGTGATGCTATACATCGCTGCTAGACTCATCCATGAAATGATGACAGGGGCCGGCCTGAAAAAGAATGGAATGAAAAACCCGAATGATAAATACAAACACAGGGTAAGAGAGATAAACGAGGAGCAAAATGGTAAGACTTTCGCCGGACTACCTCCCGGGGCAGTCGTCAGGACGATATCGGTATCGTTGAGGCGCGTCGAATATGAATTCCGTGGTGAGCGCTTTTCTTTCAGCTCACCGGGCATGTTCATCGCGGCGCTCGTTGTGGGTATAATCGGAGGCGCCTACGGAATTGGAGGAGGTGCAATTATTTCGCCCATTTGCGTTGCCGTCTTCCACCTTCCCATATATACGGTGGCCGGGGCCGCGTTGCTGGGCACCTTCATCACCTCTATCGCAGGCGTTTTCTTCTACAGCATGATACCTGCCAAAGCGGGGCTGGTTACCGCTCCGGACTGGCTACTGGGGGCGCTTTTCGGACTTGGCGGGTTTTTCGGCATGTATACGGGCGCGCGGCTCCAGAAATATGTTTCCCAAAAAATAATCAAAATCGTGCTGTGTTTCGCAATAACTTGCATTGCAATTGGGTATATATGGCGGTATCTTGGCCGGTAATCGTTCTTCTGGGCCCTTATCGCGGCCCCGTAAGCTCCAGGCCTTTTTGGAAAGTCATTATTGACTATGTCGAGGGTGTGCGGGTATACTGCGAAAAACTTATCCCGAGAGGATTTGCCAATAGTATGAAAATCGGATGAAACACCCATGGGGGCAAGTGGGCCCTTATGGGTTATTTTTTTAGACGAGGAGTATGGAATGAGAAAAACTGGCTTAGTGGCGTTAATTTTCATAATCTGCGCGGTAATGGCATGCTACGGCATCTATGTGTCGGCCGCGGAAAAAGCAACCGGCAAGGAGACTGCGAAGAAAGAGGCTCCTGCCAAATCGGATTCAAAGAAAGAGGCGGCTCCCGCCAAAAGCGGCGAAATCGCAGCCAAAGTAAATGGGCAGCCTATTTACAAGGCAGAATTTCAGTCTGAAGTTGACAAGTTCGAGCGCCAGGCTTCAATGATGGGCCGGGGGACGGATGAAAAGCAGGTAGCGGAAATGAGGAAACAGATCCTGGACAAGCTCGTGGGCCGGGAAATCCTCAGGCAGGAAGCCGTCAGGCTGGGACTCAAGGTCAACAATGATGAGCTTGAATCTCATATCAAGGGGCTTCGGGAAAAGATGGGAACGCCCGAGGAATTCACCCAGGCCTTGTCGCACATGGGCCTGACCGAACAGACCCTTAAGGATCAGTTTGCCTCCGAGATGATGCTGCGCAGGCTGATAGACCAGGAAATCGCCTCCAAGGTTACCGTGGAAACCAGTGAGATAAAGGCCTTCTACGAGAAGAACCCCGATATGTTCAAGACCCCGGAGATGGTGCGCGCGAGCCACATTCTGGTAAAGGTTGATGAAAAGGCCACGCCTGCGGACAAAACCAAGGCGATGGAAAAGATGAAGGGGATCGAGAAGAGAATCAAGGCCGGGGAGGATTTCGCCGCGGTTGCAAAAGAGGTTTCCGATTGCCCGAGCAAGGAAAAGGGCGGAGATCTGGATTTCTTTCAGCGCGGCCAGATGGTTCCCCAGTTCGAGCAGGTAGCTTTCGATCTCAAGCCGGGCAAGGTGAGCGGCATTGTGGAAACCGAATTTGGCTATCACCTGATTAAGGTTACCGACCATAAGGACGCCGGGTCGATGTCTTTCGACGAGATCAAACCCCGCATCGAGCAGTACCTGAAGGGTGAAAAGATTTCGAAGCAGCTTGCCGACTACGTCGAGAAGCTCAAGTCCTCGGCCAAGATAGAAATCCTTGCGAAGTAAACATTCAAGTGCCTGGTCTCGCTTCTCACAGGTTTGTGACAGGTGGGCCGAGAAGCATTTTTGCCTCTTATATCCGGACGGGGATCATTCCCGTCCGGATTTTCGCGAATTCCGGGTTTGACCGGGTCATGATTTCGAGACGTGAACGGCGGATGACGAGTATATGAAGATCCGTTTTTCGGAATCGGACAATCAGCAGATCAAGGCCCTTGGCATCAGCCCGGCCCAAGTGCTCGAACAGATCGATGTTTTCCTCAAGCCCGGCCGCTCGACAATCCTCGATAGACCCTGTACCCTCGGCGACGGCGTACGCAAAATAGAGCCGGAAAACGCGGGACAATTTCTCGAACTTCATAAAAAGGCGGTCCGCGCCGGCAGGTTCATCAAGTTTGTTCCCGCATCGGGCGCCGCCTCGCGCATGTTCCACTCGCTGCTTCAGATATACTTCCTCCCGCAATTCCTGGAAAAAGACGAGCTATACAAAAAAGTCAGCCAGGAAGTCGCGGTTGCCTGCGACTTTGTACGTTTCCTGGAAAGCCTCGACAGGTTCCCTTTCACCAAAGATCTAAGGGAAACCCTTGCCGAGGACGGGATAGCGCTCGAAGAAGTCATCGACCGAGGGAATTTCAGAACTCTTCTTGAATACCTTCTGACGAAGCGCGGATTGAATTACGGCTGCCTGCCCAAGGCCCTTCTGAAGTTTCATTCGTATCAGGACGAACACCGCACGGCATTCGAGGAGCAGCTGGTGGAATCGGTCTTTTTCCTGGCGGAAAAAGGCGGCACATGCAGGCTGCACTTTACGGTGCCCGAGGAGCACGCGGAAAGCTTCGAGGCCCACATGGAGGAAGCCGCCCGACGCCAGGGGCAACGCCTCGGGGTCTCCTTCGATATTGACTTTTCTTTCCAGAAGCCCTCGACCAATACCATAGCCGCCGACATGGACGGCCAACCCTTCCGGGATCGGTTCGGCCGCCTGCATTTCCGGCCTGCCGGGCACGGCGCGCTAATGGAAAACCTCAATGACCTCCGGGCCGATCTCGCCTACATCAAAAATATCGACAACATTGTTCCCGACAGACTGAAAGAAGCGGTCTGCTTCTGGAAAAGGGTGCTCGGGGGATACCTCGTTTACGTGCAGGAGCAGGTACACTCGTTAGTCGCCAGGCTGAGAGGCGGCGGGGCCTTATTCGACGCCGAACGTTTCGCGGCCGGGGAACTTTTGATGGAATTTCCCGTGGGCTTCAGCGAGTGGCCGGAAGAAAGAAGGCGCGCATATCTTTTGGAGAAGCTCGACAGACCGATCCGTGTTTGCGGGGTGGTCCCGAATGCCGGAGAGCCGGGAGGAGCGCCCTTCTGGGTGGAAGGCCGCGACGGGCCTCCGACCCCACAGATCGTAGAGAAGGCCCAGGTGGATCTAAGCTCCGAGCGCCAGCGCGTAATCTGGAACTCCTCGACCCATTTCAATCCGGTTGACATCGTATGCTGCATGAGGGACTGCGAAGGAAGGCCCTTTGACCTTCGAAAACATGTTGACCGCGAAGCAGTCCTTATCAGCAAAAAATCCAAGGATGGCAAAGACATCCTGGCGCTGGAACTGCCCGGCCTTTGGAACGGAAGCATGGCGCACTGGATAACCCTCTTCGTCGAGGTCCCCGACTATACCTTTAATCCGGTAAAATCGGTCTACGATCTTCTGCGCCCCGAACACCAGCCTGAAACGCCCGGCCTGCACAAACAATAAATTTCGAATAGTTCAGCTCTTTTGCCGCACAGGCTTTTCGGCCAGCGCATCGATTCGCTCCGCCACCTTTGCGGCGACGTTTTTCCAGCCGTAGTGCCGCCTAACGTGCTCCGATGCCCTTAAAGCTTTCTCCCTTGCCGCTTTGTGGTTTTCGAAAACTTCACGCATGAGGCTTTTTAGCGCATCCATGTCCGGTTCCAGCACCCAACCCGCTCCGCCGGCAAGCCTGACATCCTTGGGATTGAATTCCCTGCGCCTCGACGCAATGGGCCAGGTGTGTTCTGGTGAGCAGAAATCATCCGTTGCACCGCCGGCGGTGACGATAGCGGGCAGGCCACAGGCCATGGCTTCCAGTACCGGAATAGCGAAGCCTTCCCCGCGATAGGGATGAACCAGGGCGTCACAGGCGGTGTAGAGCCCCGGCATCTCATCGGGTCCCAAGGCTTCCTGGAGATGCAGGATCTCGGGCGCCGAGGGATCGTTCTTCCATTCCCGGATTATCTTTCCGACGCCCTGGTCCAGGTAAAACTGCTGCAGCGGCAAGTCCTTTACGATCAGCACGACGTCATCGCGGGAGTCGAATTCTGCCCGGTAGGCATCCAGCAAAATGTCGATCCCTTTTCGCCAAAGTCCCCCTCCCACGAAGAGGAACTTGAATTTTTTCGTCGACCGGACAGCGTACTTCACGGCTTCCGGGTGAAACCGGTTGACGTCGATGCCGTGAGGTATGACATGCACGCGGTCTGCCGGAATGCCGCTTGAGATGTAGGTTTTCAAAACATGCCGGGTAGGGACCCAAAGCTCATCGGCGATGCTGGACATTGGTTCGACCCAGCTCTCCGGGAGCCTTCCGTATTCCCATGGCTGAACGATAACCAGGCGGCTTTGATCTGGGGGCGGGTCGAAATTGGGGGGCCAATGGTGCCTCACACGGACGTCAGCCCTGCCTGAAAGTGCTTTTCGGGTTCTTTTAACGAGTTCTTCGAATCTTGGCTCGGAATGAGGATCGATGTTATCAGCTTCGTTTCCGGGATGGATCGAGACCTCGTACCCGGAATCTATCAGTTGCAGGCATAATTCCCTGTTGATCAGCGCAAGCGAGTGGGAAACGAACTGAGAGCCTTCCCAGATTACCCTGGCGGCCGGCTTCGCTGCGGCGGCATTCATCAGCGATCTCTTGTATTCCCAGCCCGCATTGATGGCATTGATGGTCATGGGGACGGTGCGATCCGGGCCCGGTAAATCTGCTGCATTCGGGATCGTCCTGGCCCTCCTGTAATCGGGTGACATATCGTGGGCGTGGCGCAGGGCTCGGCGGACATCTTCAACGTGGAGTCCAGGCATGAATGCCTCTTTGTGGTGGGGCTGATATTGGAGCATCTCCGGGGTAAGAGGTTTTCGGGCATTTGGGTCCACCGCGATAGGGGAATACCAGTCGGCGGGCATCTGAAGCCCCAATCCCTCGGGTATCACCAGAAACCGCTCCCTCGCCCGCGCCTCGCTGATCGGGGCGGTCGGGGCCGTATCGGTTGAAACATATGCGTTGCAGCTATCTATCACGCGAACGATATCCATCCGCGTTCCGAGTTCCTCATCGACTATAATTGGGGCTTTCGAGCCGGTTTTCATGCGAAGCGACTGGATAAGATCGTGGAGATCCTGCCTTGGCCTGCCCGGTACGGGATGCCAGGTGGGGTAGTTGACCTTGAGGTAAAGCTCGGCATTGCCATCTGCCTTGAACTCTTCGAGATAGGCCTCTATCAGGGTATCCCACCGGCGCCGGGGCTGAAACATTGCAATCGAAAGAAATCGGAAAGGCCTATCCGGACCCGTAGAGTCGGGGGCGGCAGGCGGCAGTGAAGGATTGCCCAGCCATGGATGGGGCCAGTAGACTATCTGAATCTTCTCGGGCGGGAGTCCGGCGGAGAGGAAAACTCTTCGTTCCTCCTCGGTCATCAGCCAGACCTGGTCCAGTTCATTGCACACTTCCATCCAGTCGGCCGGGGGCAAGTTGCCCTGGGCGCTGCTGTCGAAGGTCGTTGCAATTATGCGCAGGTTTGGCTCGGGGAACTTCAGCCCTAGCCAGATCTTGTGGGGCACATGGGAGAATACGGCGGTAATTGGCGGAATAAGCGGCGTTTTTTCAAGCGATTTGATTAGATCGAGGTCGCAATCATCAATCCCGGGTTCATACGCACCGACGGGTATGACCGTGACCCGCACCCCTGCCGCGTGGAGCGAAAGGACGGCTGCCCGCGCTCCGAACCCATAGCCGCTTCGATCGTAGAAAGGCGCAAACCAAACAAGAGTGCCGGGCAATACCTGGGGTCCTTCGCTCACTATTTCATTCTCCTGAGGGATGCGCTCCCTCGGCGGCTATGTGGCGGTGGCATAGAGCACCGTTTCTCCGGTGAAGCTCGTATAGTTTCTTAGATAGAAGCGATAACCGATCCCAAGGCCGTGCAGGTAGAGCGGTATTTCCCACAGGTGACTCGGGGAGTGGTAGACGCAGACGCCAAGGTCCGGACGGCTTGCCAGTATCGTCCTTTCAGCGCCCTTGAGCGCTTCAAGCTCCGCCCCTTCGATGTCCATATTGATGAAGGTCGGATTAAAGCCGGGGAGCACGTTATCCAGGGTCACGCACTGGATGCGGGCCTCACCGGATTGTAGAATTCTCGACCCGAAACTCGTGTCGGAATAGGTGAAGGGTTCTATTCCTTCATGGCTGTAAAGCGCGCATGGAATGGCGGTAACCCGCCCGGCAATTTGCCGGCGATTTGCTCGCAGATACTCGGCGGTTAACCTGAACTGATTGGGGTCTGGTTCGAAGCATGCCATCTCATCCACTTTGCCGATTCGGCCGAACACGCTTGCCATCTCCCCGACGCTCACCCCGCAGTAGATAAAGCGCGAATAGCCCCGGGACAGTTTAATGCCCTTCGGTGTGTACTGCTCGTTTCTCGGGCTCATGGGAACGGAAACCGGCTTTCGCTGAAGATGGGTCTGCAAACACCGCAGGAAGACCTCCCTACTGTCATCGTCTTCCAGAATATCCAGGCAGGACTCTATTTCTTCCCGGTGATTGACGTAATATTTAAACCCGCTCTCCTCCAGTTCCCTCGGCAGGCGAAAGGGGTTATGGATCTCGTAGATGTCCATAAGCGACATTATATTGCGAAATCCCATATCCCGAAGGTTTTGGACAACTTCACCAAAGTATGGCTGATTGCCAAGACACACCACCACGAGCCCGTTTTCCCTTTCGCCCGCCGATGGCCGATATCCGACGGGGGAAAGAGCCGGTACTCCCTCGAAAGTGTCGCCGCTGTTAAATTTCCGGTCCAGCACCACGGATGGAATGTAGCCGTAATGGCGCATCACAACTTCTTTGAAGTAATGAAACGACTCCCCCGCGCCGTATACGATGATCTTGCGATCCCTGAACGCCCGGTGAATGTGGAAGGCGTCCTCCGGAAAATCACCGTTTGCGAAAAGACGGGAAAGGGCGGCTCTGTACTCGCTCATCGATATCTACTTCCTCCCGCGGATCGATTTACCTTGAGGGCGCTTCCATCATCTCTCAGCGAGGCGCCGCATACAGAACCGTTTCCCCAAAGGTTGTGCTGTGGTGCCTGAGATAGAACTTGTAGGCCGGGTGAAGCTGGTTGACTAAAAGTGGAATTTCAAAAATATCATTTCGCTTGTGGTAGAGGCTTATCGCAAGTTTCGGCGCATTGCGCCCGATAGTTTCGGCCGCACCGCTCAGGGCTTCGATCTCGGCGCCTTCCACATCCATTTTGATAAATGAAATCTCCGAACCGGGAAGAATTTCGTCCAGACTGACTACTTCAACTTCCAGATCGCCTTCTTTATTCAGGCTTCCGGGCGCGCCCGTGCCGGATTGGTCCGGATTGGCGAATCGCAGGCGTGATCTGGATGACCAAAGCCCGTACGGGAGGCACTTCACATCGGGGAGATTCCCCATTTTGGCCGACAGCAAGGCAAAGTTGTTGGGATCGGGCTCAAAATTGATAATCTCTTTATACTGAAGCCCCTTTTCACGGCATGTGTTCATGAACTCAAGGGCACAGTCCCCGATCAACGCGCCTACATTGGCAAAAACCTCGTGGTCCTTCAAAGGGAGAAAATCACTATTAAAATAGAAGAAATTCTCATCGTAGCGGGGGGTGGAGAAAAGATCCGCGGGGCAATTCGAAATCAAATCGGCAAAAGTGCGTATGAAATGCCGGTAAGATCCGTAATCAAATCCTCCGGCCGCCAGCGCCACGCGGTGAACGAACAATTCTTTTGATTTCTCGTCCGAGAGCAGATCGCATGCCTCTTGCAACTGCCGGGCGTGAGTATCCAGATCGGCATTGGACCAGTACTGGTTTAGCAGGTTGGTGTAATAAAGCAGATGGTCCCAAGGAGGAATATGTATATGATCGGGTTCGAATCCGAGGTCCAGCAGTTGATCGAAAATACTCTGCGCGTGCGCGTGCGACGTTGATATGACTATCAAGCTGTCCCGGTGCTTTCTCTTAAGTTCTTCGATCGAAATAACGGGACGCCCGGACCGATGGCCGCCGGCAATACCGGGATTATTGTCACAGAAGCAGGTGATATGGACATTGTGGATCTGCAAGGCATTGCACAGGTGCACTCCCGCCGAGCCGGCACCGAACAATACAACCGGGACTTGGCCGAGGGTCGCTTCACGATTACGTCTGCCCAGAATATTGGGTAAAAAGTCCGCATCTTCGAATGATTTGGATAAATCGTGAATTCTGCTTACCACCTGATTCATTGGTTCAGCTCTCTGATGTAATTGATGCCAGTGTCCGGTCAATTAATTGCAAACAGTACCATGTCGAAAAGAGTATAACCATACTGCCGCAGGTAGAGCCTGTAGCCGGGATACAGGCTGTGTATCAGCAACGGCAACTCATAGATGTCGCTTTGCTTGTGATAAGCGCTTATGGCAAGCTTGGGACGGCATCGATTAATGGTTTTAGCGGCCCCCTTGATAGCCTCGATTTCAGCCCCCTCTATGTCCAGCTTGATGAAGGAAATCTCCTCGTCGGGAAACTGTTCGTCGATGCTGATCGTTTGAACCTCGATTTTCTCGGCGCTCCCGCCGCCCGGCATATCGCCGCAGGCTTCCAGGAATGCCCCCGGGTCGCATTCACCCGCGCTCAGGAACGTCAGCTTTGTTGCATGTGACCACAGGCCCCGTTGGATGCAGGTGGTGTTGGGCAAATGTGCGGTATTTTTCCGCAGGAGATTGAAGTTGCCGGCATCGGGTTCGAAACAATATATCCGCCTGTAAGTCAGTCCATTCCTCTCGCAGGTTTTCTCAAAGGTAGCCGCCGACAGTCCGTTAAACGATCCCCCATCCACCAGAGTTTCTCCATCTTTGAGAGAAACTATATCATTGTTGAAATAACCGTAGTCTTCCGGGGACACATAGAAGGGGAAAGAGTCGCGCTCTTTCTCGTTTATCTCCGAATGCTCCGCGATATATTCCGAAAATTGGGTGAAATCGATTTTTGAGGTAAACAGGGACAGGCGGTCCGTAAATATGTCCCTGGACCTTTGATCGGCCAGGAGATTGAATGCGGCCGCCAATTCATCCTTACGGTCATGCAACTCCCGCGGCGTCAAAGCGTGACGTGGATTGTCGGTATAGTAGGCGCAGTGGCAATAATAGCGCAGCAATTCAGGGTGTTTGATCGGCGAAACGGATATTAATTTGTCCGCACGAAAGCCGTTATCGAGCAGCTGCTGACGCATCTCTGAGCCATAGGTGCAGGATGCGACGACAATGAGGTGGTCCATGCATCCCTTTTTCAAATCGGCAAAGGAAATTATTGGAATTCCTAATGATTGAGAGCCGGCAAGGGATAAGTTGTTATCGCAGAAGCAAACAGGCTGTACGCCGTGTAATTGCAAAACCTCGCACAGGTCTTTTCCCACCGCTCCGGCCCCGAACAGGACGACCGGGACTTTTCCGGATATGACCTCCTCTAAATGCTCTCCAAAGAGGTCACGCAGGAAATCCACTTTTGCTCGCGATTCCGATATCTTTGCTATTTTCGCCACCAATTCGTTCATGCTTTTTCCCGATAAGATCAAAACCAATGAATCCGGATTTATGGGGCGACAAAGGTCACACCCTTTATTCCGCTTTCACGAAGCCATTCGGCGTGTTTTCGCAACACTCGGCCCGCCCTTCCGACAAACCCGTCGGGCGCCGTGTCGGCCAACAGTTCGAGGTGCTCGGGTTTAGCGGGGTTTTGGATTGCAGCGAGGTGGGCGGCTGAAAAGGCACGGTCGCGATTTCCCCGCATAAGCAGGATTTTTCCCATCAGGTACAAACTTGTATCGTGAAATGGGAAACGGCGGAGGTTGCGCCGGCAGATATCTTCAACCTGATTGATATCGCCTTTCTCTATGAGCTTTCCGGCCAAATCCGTTCGTTCATCGAGTCTGCTTATATCCATCGAGTTCTTGAATAGCGGCGGAGCAAATCTTCTGTAGCATTCGCGGCAAGCGAGAAAAAAGGTGCTGTT
This sequence comes from Desulfarculales bacterium UBA696, assembly GCA_002298995.1. Taxonomy (GTDB): domain Bacteria; phylum Desulfobacterota; class Syntrophobacteria; order Syntrophobacterales; family Syntrophobacteraceae; genus SbD1. Next base: position 48,728 of record DBMO01000012.1, on the reverse strand, counting down.
GCTGTCAAATGGAAGGGCAACGTTACGGTACTCGGAAGATGCTCCGCAATGGGGGCAAACGGCGCTCAGCCGGTAGAGGCTGCCGTGAAAGGTGCTTCGCCCTTCATCCGGCGAGTATCCGGTTATCCGGCAATAATAGCGAATAAGATTGCTGATCTGAACACGCACGCGCAGGGCCGCAAAGTCTTCGTCGCTCATGCTGCCGGCGTTTACTATGGGGCAGCCTGCCTTGATGAAGCCGGGCGGGTCCCTTACTATGCCTTTGTCGACTGCATTGGCGTACATTTCCGACCGGGGATAGAGCGCAAGCATAGTCAGATTTACGCCAAGATGGAGGTTATTTTCCCACCAGGTTAGTGATTCTTCAGCCGTTTCGACGGTTTCCGCGCGGTCTCCGAATATAAGGTTGCCCTGAATGTCCAGTCGGGAATCATAAGTGTGCTGGAGGGTGGCCGAGACAATCGAAGCCTTGTTGTGCTTTTTCATGCTCTCCAGCACTTTATCGCTCATACTTTCGATTCCGTAAGATGTGCCCACGCAACCGGCTTCCCTCATGGTGTTAAGCCGGTCTGCACAGTACATATTAACGTGGCTCTGGCTCCACCATTTAAGGCCGTAGGGTTTTATGCGCTCGCAAAACTCTGTTAAGCGGGCGCTCCCTGGGCAGAAGACTTCGTCCAGAATAACGATGAAATTGGCCCTGTATTTTTTGACGTGGTAGTCGAGTTCGGCAAAAACGTCGTCCAGGGGACGCTCTGTGTACCTGCGATCACTGGTATGGAAGCAAAACGTGCAATTATACGGACATGCGCGGGAAGTGATTAATGGAATCATGCGGGGCCGATCGAGTACGCTCGCCGCGAATACCGAGAAATCGGAAATATTCTGATACTCGGAAATGGTATGTTCGTAATCAAATCCCTCGAAGTCCGGCCATGGGTAATCGTCGAGGTTCTTGCACGGCGCTCGATTCCGGGTGCGAACGAGTTCCCCTGCATGGTTGCGATAGATAATGCCGGATATGTCGGCAAGGTCGCCCACGGAAATATCCGGCAGGGCCTTGAGCAATTCGCTGACGGTCTTTTCCCCTTCCCCAATGACTCCGATGTCGGCGCCTGTGTAGTTCATGAATAGTTCAGGCTCGGCTGTCAGCGCGCTCCCCCCGGTAAGCCTTATGACGTCGGGTTTTGCCCGCCTCGCCATGACGAAGGCCGCCCGCGTGAATTCCAGATAGAGATACATTCCGCCGGTTGCCACGATGTCTGGGTCATGAAGACACATGGCCTGCCGGACCAACTTCTCCATATCATCGCTATGATGATTGAGGTTTAGCCAGAATACTTCGTTCCCGTCCCGTTTCATCCGTGCCGATATGTATGCCAGCCCAAGCGGAACTGGAATTACCCTCAGCTCCGTTACCCTGGGTGCAATTATCAAAATGCGCATGGTATGGTCCTTGTCACTTTCCGATCAAAGCGTGGCGTACAAATCCGTATCACACAGATGATAGGTGTTGTGGCGTAAGTAGAGCTTATAGTCAGGGCAGATATCGTGAACGAGAAGCGGAATCTCGAAAATCGACTCCAGGGCATGATACGCTCCGACGGCAAGTTTTGGCTTGTCCCGCGCTATTATGCGGGCAGCGCCTCGGATGGCCTCGGGGATCACATTCCCGCCGGGGTCCATCTTGATAAATGTAGCCCTTTCGCCGTTTAGAAACTCGTCGAGGCTCACCACCTCGATCTCTATATTCCCCGAGCCGTCGATTGCCCCGGCCTGGTCATGGATGCCCGTATCGGAAGTGGAGAAACGCAGGACTTCCGATTTTGACCATACCCCCGACGAGTGGCAGATGATATTTTCGTAGCCGGCGGTATTTTTCAGCAAAGCCTCGAAGCAGTTAGGATCGGGCTCAAATGCGTGGATCTTCGAATAATTTAGTCCATTTTTCCTGCATGCCTGGACAAAGGTATGAACGGTATCGCCGTCAAAGGCCCCGACGTCGATATAGACCTCATCGGGCGAAAGAGTGATCACATCGTTATTGAAATAGTAGTAGTCCTCGGGGGTGCCGTCGTAATTCCCGAAGCCAAACTCAAGCACCGGTTGGCTATAGGACTCAATGAAGTCCTTGAACAAGTCGAAGTTCCCATCCGATGCCATAAGCGCCAGCTTCGAGATGAAGAGGCCTTTCGAGTGCCGGTCGGCGAGCAGTTCGTAAGCATCTTGGACGTCCTGTTCACGCTCCATCAATGAATCCAGCACCGGCTTGGGGCCGCACTGCTGAGTGTAGGAGCCGAACAGGCACTGGGTGCCTATCATGGAATACATGAAAACAATCGGAGCAAGGCTATCGGTGTCTTTGCAAAGGACTCGGTCGCTTCTGAATCCGCTTCCAAGCAACTGATCCGTCATGGATTTTGTGTATTTGTGCGATGCAACAACGACCAGGCTATCCCGAAATGACTCCTTTAAATCCGCAAGGGAGATAATCGGAATTCCGCAGTAGGTGCTGCCCTTCCGGGAGCTGTTGTTATCGCAGAAACAAACCGGGTGCACCCCGTGGCCTCGCAGGGTCGCACAAAGTTCTTCTCCCAGCCCACCAGCGCCGAACAACACGACCGGAGCCCCCTGGAACGCTTCCTTTTTATAATCGCCGAAAAGCACATCCAAAAATCCGTGCTTCCCCCGCGCGGATTCCATGCGCTCTACAATTTTTAGCAGAATTTCGTTCATGCTTAACCTTCCGCGGTCCCCAATTAAATCTGCTTTAACACAGGTACGATACCTTCTTCGGTCACATCGAAAGCCGGTATCATGACAGATTCCACGCATGGATATTTCGAGCGAAGAGCGGCATGGATCTCATCTTTTCTGCTAAGCGCGGTAATTACGACTGTTTTGATGTTTCGGCCTGGAATGGCATCCGGTGAGTGAATTTCTTTCCCGCAAATTTCCAACCCCTTCTGGGACGGGTTCGCATCGACCAGCACGAAACGCTCCGCGGCAAGGAAATCATACTTGCTGATGAGCTTGTAATAGATCCCCCCCGCTCCCCACAGTGCGACCGCGGGGTCCCCGGGCAGGAGTTCCGAGAATTTATCGAGAAGGTGCAACGCGCTTTCAAAAGGATCGATGAAATTTGTAAGCCCGCAGGACGGACATCGGGTTTCCATGCCGAACCAGAAACTTACCCGGAGCTTGCTCCGCGTGCCGCATTTTCGGCAGTTGAATTCAACGTCGCATTCCCCGCCCGGTGCAATCGATTCGATCCGGATCGGTCCGGCCGGCACGTGCGGGTGAAGCCGCAGTTCAGTTATAAGCGATTGCAGGTCGCTATATTCTTTCTCACTCAATTTGGAGACATTTACCAGCGGGCAGCCATCCCTGAGAAATTGTTCCCGATCGCTTATCAAGCCTTCATCGCAGGCGTGCTTGTAGAGAAACGACCCGGGAAAGACCGAAATCATGGAGAGATTCAGGTAATGCATTTTGTTGTGCCGGCGCCAGAAGTTTAGCGTATTGGCAACCGTCTCCGATGTTTCATTAACGTCTCCGAAGATGAATCCGCCTTCGATCATCAAATTCGCATCGTAGGTAAGTTGCAGCGCTCGCTCGATCTGCTCGACGGTAATCCCCTTGCGCATGCTCTTGAGGATGGTGTTATCCGCGCTTTCCAGTCCAAAAACGATATTGGCGCAACCCGCCTCTTTCATCATTTGCAGCATTTCGGAATCGACATCGCAGACGCGAAGGCAGCAACTCCAGGAGATACCGTACTGTTTGATTCTGGCGCAGAATTCGGCCACCCTTTTTTTTGAGGTCGCGAACAGTTCGCTGCTAAGGCCGAAACATTTTACGTGATAGCGTTCGACCTGATATTCGATTTCCGCAAAGATGTTGTCGAAAGAGCGCTGCCGATATTTTTCCCCCGTCGGATGGAAGCAGAAGGTACAGCGGAATGGACAGGACCGGTCGGTCAGTACAAGGCCGGAGCCGGAGGAACTTACCCATCTCCCATAATCGAACCCGTCAAAATCGGGAAACGGGATTGCGTCGATATCGGCGATTTCGGCCCGTGGAGGAGTTTGAACAAGGGCATTGCCGTCCCTGTAAACCAGGCCGGGCATATTGCTGACTTCCCCGCCCTTATCCAGTGCTCCGGCCAGCTCGCATATCGTTATTTCACCCTCGCCGATCACGCCGTAATCGGCGTCCAGGGCTCTCATGGCCGGCAGCGGATCCGAACTGATTATGCCCCCGCCAACAATGGTGATGATCTCGGGATTTATCGCGCGGGCCGCCTCGATAAGGTCTTTGAGCTTGCGGTAATCGCGGCTGAGCCCACCGGTACAGACGACATCGATGGCATGCTCGGTCAGAAGCCTTTTCAGGATGGAATAGGTGTCGCCTTCGATGTAGTCCATATTGGCGGTGAAAACGCTGAATCCGCCTTTTTTCAGACTCGCCGAAACGTATGCCAGCCCAATTGGGAAAATATTGAAGTGATCGATCGCGCCCAGGCTTTTGGGCATAACCAGCAGATAATTCATCTCTTATCCTCTTACCCCCTGTCCGGCCGAAAAGGCTTTAAGACCGGTACGATTCCGTAGTCCGTAAGCTCGAAGGAAGGGACCAGGACGTTTTCTATCGATGGATACCTGCTGCGCAGTGTCCGGTGGATTTCCTCTTTGCGGCTCATTGCCGTGATGATTGCCGACTTTACGCCGTTTTGCTCCAGAACCTCGGGGGGAAGGACGGTCTTCTTGCAGATGTCGAGCCCGTGCAGCTCGGAATTTGCGTCAATCAAAAGGAACCTTTGCGATGCCAGGTCGCTGTAGTGATGAATGAGCTTATAGTAGATGCCGCCGGCGCCCCACAAAGCAACCTTCGAATCCTCGGGCAGATTGGCGAAAAAAGAGTCCGGCAGGCAGGATGCTGCCTTGAATGGATCCACTTCGTTTTTGATCCCGCATGACGAACAATGGCAGGTTTCGGTAAACCAGAAGCGGGCGTCGATGAAATTTTTGGTCTCGCACTTCCTGCAGATATATTCGATCCTGCAGTTCCCGTCTTCTTGTATATCTTCGATCTGAATCGATTTCGCCGGTACGTGAGGGTGCATCCGCAATTCAGCTATTTTCGAGGTGAGTTCATGGAATTCGGTACTGCTAAGCTTTGATACATTGATAATGGGACAGCCGTCTCGGAGAAATTTCTCCTTGTCGGCGATAATCCCGTTCTTGCAGGCGTACTCGTACAGATATGTGCCGGGGTAGGTTTGAATCAGGCTCAGGTTGATATGAGTCTTCTGGTTGTACTGCCACCAGAAGTCCATTGTGTTCGCGACGGTTTGCGCGGTTTCATTTATATCGCCGAAGATGAAGTTGGATGCTTCAGTCGATATGGACGCCTCGTAGCTCAAGTCGAGAGCACGCTTTATCTGTTCAACGTTGATGCCCTTGCGCATGCTCTTAAGGATCGAGTTGTCGGCACTTTCCAGCCCGTAGCATATCAGGTTGCATCCGGATTCACTCATTGTGCGCAGCAGATCCGCGTCGACGTCCGGGACGCGCAGGCAGCAACTCCAGCTCATACCGTATCTTTTGATCCTTTCGCAGAATTCCAGGACCCTTTGCCTGGTTGTTGCAAACAACTCGCTGGTCAGCCCTATGCTTTTCACATTGTAGCGCCGCACCTGGTAATCGATTTCCTCGAAGATATTATCGAGAGAGCGCTGACGATATTTTTCGCCGGTCGGATGGAAGCAGAATGTGCAGCGGAATGGACAGGAACGGTCGGAGAGCAGCGCGGCCGCTCCGCCGAAAAAATCCACCCACTGTCCGTAATTGAATCCGTCGAAATCGGGGAAGGGGATACTGTCAAGGTCGGCGATTTCCTTGCGGCGCTCCGTTTTGATGAACCCATTGTCACCGTCCCGAAAAATCAGTCCGGGGACGTTGCTGAAATCTTGTCCGCTATCCAGGGCATGGGCCAATTCACAAATCGTGCGTTCCCCTTCGCCGATCACTCCAATGTCGGCTCCAAGGACGCGCATCGCCGGTTCCGGATCGGAACTGATAATTCCGCCGCCAACCACTGTGATAACCTTTGGGTTTATCTTACGTGCCGTATCGATAACTTCCTTGATTTTGTGGCAATCGAGGCTGAGGCCGCCGGTGCAGACGACATCTATCTGCTTGTCCGGCAGCAGTTGTTCCAGGACTGTAAAAGTATCTCCCTCGGGGAAATCCAGGTTGGTGGTAAAAACTGAATATCCGGCCTGTTTCAGGGCTGCCGATACGTATGCGATTCCCAGGGGGAATATTATGGACGTGGTGTTCGCGCCTGTGGAAAGTTTTTTGGGCATCACAAGCAAGTAGTTCATAAATCTTCCTTCTTTGCCGGCATGGCCGTTGGATGATTCTACCCGAATTCGGCGATCCGTGTGCCGGCCGGTGCATTGCGCGCAATCGCATCCAGTATGTCCAGTCGATGCTTTTCCGGTGGAGCGGCTAAAATTACGTCCGGTTTCATCGAGGAAATTGCTTCATAGCTGTAGATGGTTTTCCCCTCGATTTGTTTTCCTTGCTGGATTGGGTTTCGGTCGATAAAACCGATCCAGTCCGCGCTCTGAATTTCCGGGTCCGAGAGGAGCTGCTGTGTCATAGGGCATGCGGGCGCCAACAGAACGCGTTTGCCTTTGAGGGACCATTTCTCGGATGAGCCGTTATTTGTGGTAAGCTTCAAAGGGTTTATCGAAAACCGTTCCGGCTCGATTCTCTCCGGAGGCTCGCCGTTTCTGAAGTCCCTGAAAATGAGGTCGGGTATGTCAAGAGGTGTTGTCGAGCTTCGCTCCTCTATGGATGAAAGGAGGCGGTCCATGATATCCCTTCCTTCCCGGCTGACCGTTGCAATAGCCTCCTTGTAGTAGTGGAAGGCTTCGATTCCATGCTTCTTGAGAAGGAGGTAGAGCTTGGCATAAGCCTCGATTTGCCTTGAGTAGTCGTAGCCCGATTGGCGCATATACATGGGGGCGAAATCGAAGGTGAGCCACACTTTCTGGGGACGAAGCGCCAGCATGGCGTAGGCGAAACCGGCTATATCATCATCGCCGCAGTTGGACTCACAGAAGATGTACTTGACCGCAAGCATGCCCTTGCCCTTGCTCCCCGCAACTGCATAGCGGCTCAGATTCTCGATTACCTGAAGGTAGCGGTCCCTGCCCCGCAGCGCCTTGAACGTCGATGGAGTGCCGGCATCAAGCGATGTAACCACCCAGTAGATCGATCCGTCCGCAAGGCCGTCATAGATCGCCGGACTATAGAGGACTGCATTGGTAAACATCAAGACGCGGATACGGCGTGTGCGAAAAAACTCAAGGTGTTCCTCAAGGTTATCGAGCAGGGTCGGCTCGCCGCCGGCAAAATCGACGTGGGCATTCCATTCGACGTCATCGGGCGAAAAGAGCCGCAAAACAGCCAGGGCGTCGTACTGGACCGAGAAGTGCATTGCATCGCGGGTGTAGGCGCAATAGGCGCACCGCAGATTGCAGAAGCTGTAATGCTGTAGATCGACATGCCCGAGGCGCGAAAAATCTATGTCTCCGTAGCGTTTATGCTCAACCATGAGACAGCTCTTGCAGTCGATATGGCTGGATTCATCGTTGAGCATCCGGATATATTCTTTCCTTTTCTCGATGATGAATTCTTTAGTGACAATGCCATTTTTGATGTCTTCCGGGCTGCAGAAAAGCGGCGGCATCATCGCGCCCCGCGTGCAGGCTCGAAGGCCCTGTACGGCCAAATTAAGCCCGCTTTCCAGCTTGCGGCAGGTCTTTACGACATCATCGGGTCGGAAGGGATCAATGGGCACTGCTACTCCTCCAGGCCATAATAGAATTTTGCCTTTGCAACAGCTTGCGGCAGGCTGAGTCCCGCGTAATCCTGGGCAATGAACCAGCGTCCGTTGACGTCACAATCCAGCAGTGCGCCAAGAAGGGCCCCAGGAACCACGGTTTCGACGCCATGGGGGGCACTGGGGCCACCCATATCGGAGCGCACATATCCGGGACAAACGAGAGAGATCATCACCCCGGTTTCTTGCAGGCTGGGCGCCAGGTCAACGACGAATTTGCCGAGGGCCGCCTTGCTGCAGGCGTATGCCATCTCGGCGGGCCTTTTCTGGATGGTGCTGGAAATGTTTATTACCCGCCCGAATCCGCGCTTTATCATCCGGGGGATAAGGCGGTAGCAGATGCGGATCGGCGCAACGGCGTTGACGCTATAATGGGTCAGGTAATCCTCGGCGGATATGCGCCAGGGATCGGGGCCGCAGGCAAGCGATATCCCCGCATTGTTGAAGACGATATCAATTGGCGGAAAGCGGTTTTCAAGATCATCCAGCATCCGCTCCAACTCATCCGTATTGCCGAGTTCTGCTGCGATGGACTTTGCCTGCACACCCAGGGCGGAGCATTCATCAACCAATTTTTTGGTATTATCGATGGTGCGGCTGTGCGCGATGATATTGGAGCCAAGCTTTGCCATCTCGATGGCAATCCGGCGGCCGATGCCGCGGGAAGCTCCCGTGACGAGAGTCCATTTTCCCCGCACCGGGCTTTCGAATATTTCCGGCTTCTCGGCCATTCCTTCGAATTCTAGCGCCCTGATGCTATCGATAATGTCATAGCCCCGGTCGAAGCAGGCGGTGAATACATTTCGCAATCCCATCTCTCGAAGCTGGCGGGATATGTCTTCGTATTTTCTTACCGTTATGACAACAGCGGTATTCTCGCCAAGCGCGCTCAGTTCGGCTGGAGAGATGCACCTTTTGCCGAAAAACTCCTTGCCCCATTTATCCGGGGCGTTGTCGCACACAAAATCCGGCTCACGTCCGAGTGATAGAACCAGTTGGCGATAACAATCGTGAAACTGGACACCCAGTCCGAAAAAGCCCGCATTTTGCGCGTCGTCGAGTATTTTCCTGCTGTTCATAAACCGATCCAATTTCGGATTAGCTGGCTTTTGCCAGAGGAATTGCTTTGCCGTCAGGCGATATGGGTACGCTTCCCGGCGGGGGATCGTAAGAGATGGTCCGCGCCGCCAGGTTATCCGAACTCCATAACTCCTCGAGTATGCTCTCCTTGCGTTTCACATCCGCCGCCCAGTATTCCTGGAGCTGTTTCCATGCGGGTTCGTCGGAAACCCCGGGGCTCATGGCAAGTGCCAGGTGGAAATACCTCATGGCCGACTGCTCATCCTTTGCGATCAATGAACGCAGGCTGTAGCGCACGGCCAGGCGTGCCAGCTTATCTATCGAGAGAGGAAGGCGGTCGATAACTTTTTTCAGATTTCGGATGGATGCAAGATCGGCGAACTGATGATTCAACACGTACAATCCGATAACGGGCATCAGGTTTGCGTCCGCCTGGTTGGTGTCGCTTTGCGAATGAATGCGGTGCAGAAGCAAAGGTTCTTTTATGTAGGCGACATCGAAATCGACGCTGATATTAAAATCGAGAATGCGGGTCCCGTAGTACCTGGAAACAAGGGCGCCCGTGGCGGTCCTGCCTTCGACGATGCTGTTGCGGTACATGATCTGCGAGACGCTCGGATTGACGCCGGCCATCATGTAAACCGCCGCCTGCTCTTCTCCGGAAATGATGCAGGATTGGTTGTAGAATGGAGGTTCTTCGGTACGCCGGCCGTTCTCATCAATGACCGCCCGGTTCACGAGGGCCAGACCCGCATTGGGATGGGCTTCCAAGGCGTTGACGCAGCGCTCTACAAACTCGGGCTCCAAGGCATCGTCGGAGCAGAAGTTGACGAAATACTCGCCCTGCATGTTTCTTCGGCAGTTGGCGAAGTTCGCATCCGGTCCGAAATTTTTCCGGTTGCGGGTGACATACATTCTATCCGGGTATTTTCGTGCGAATTCGAGCGCAATTTCCCAGGAATTATCCGTTGAAGCGTTGTCGGAAAAGCATAACTCGATATTCTCATACGTCTGAGCAAAGACGGATTCTAGGCATTGCCGAAGAAAGCGGCCGTAGTTGTAGTTGTAGCAGAGTATGCTGACGAGCGGCTTGTTCGGTACATTGGGCGCGGGTACATGTTTTTCGGGGAGCCGGACGACCCTGCTAAATGTAGCGTACGGGTTCGAAATCATAGCCCGGACACAGCTCCTAACATATTCGGGCAAAAATGCCTGGTCATCTCTGAGGTATGCTCCGTACCTGCCTTTAGCCATCGTCACTATGTAGAACTCATTAAGGTTGGGGCCCAGAACTTTTCTGTTGCGATTGACCGTCATCCTTTTGGGAAATCTGCTTTGGAATTCCAACGCTATTTCCCACGAGCCGTCATTTGTGGCGTCGTCAATCAGGATGACCTCAAAATTTCCGAGTGTATTCTGATTGAAGATGCTCTCCAGGCATTGCCTAAGGTAGCGCCTGTCGTAGTTGTAGATGAGGATGCTGATCAGCGGATCGGTCGGGTCGTTTGGCGTCGGATCGGTATTCATTTGCTCTGCTGCTCCCGTTATTAATTCAGTTTTCGAGACAAAATAGAGCCGGCCTCTTCCCTGATTGTGTCCATGGAACTGAACCGGGGTATGTAGCCCAGATGGGATGCCCGGTCGCAGGTCGAGTAGTAATTGTTTTTTGCACCGGTGGCGCTACGGTTTTCCGAGAAGTCTCGCTTTTGGTACTTCAGGCCGTATTCCGAGGCGAAATAATCAAGGATTTCCTGCTTTGACGCCGGGCGGGAACTGCTGACGTCAATTGCCTGGTTTATTTTGCCCGCCTGGATGCACATTAGGATCACCGAGAAGAGATCTTGTGGGTGCAGGTAGTCGCGAACGATGTTGGCGCTGTCGGTAATAAGCGTTTTGTCTTGCAGGATTGCCTGCATGACGTCGGTTATTAAATAGCCGTCGGCGAGATTTATGTATCTGCTGAAATAGGAAAAAATTCGCAGGTCGACAATTCTTAAGTCCTGGTGCGCCCGATGTTTGGCCTCGGCATTTATCCTGACTATCCCGTAGAAGTCTTCGGGAACGACACCATTTACCAGGACCCGGTTTTCGGAAGATTCGCCAGCCGGATTGGAAAATCCCTTCCCGTAGACCGCCCCGCTGCTAAAGCTTATGTAGAGCGCGGAAGGGTTTATCTCCTTGAGGTAGCCGATAGCCAGGTTGTCGAAGGTCTCGGTAACTGTAAAGTATCTGGTGAAATCACAGTTATCCTTGTTGCGCGTTTCCACTCCGACACAATTTATGATTGCATCGTAGGAACAGGACGGGAACTCGCGGTAATCGGCGCAAACCGAGTAGTTGCCGCTCCCGCGCCTGCCCGCCGAGTCAAGGAATGACTCGATTTTCTCGGCGGACCTCACAAAGAGATACAAATGATCTTCGCGGCCGTTTAGGAACCTGTCTACCAGCCCCTTGGCTATATGCGAAGTGGCGCCCATGATCGCAATGTTCATTGATATACGCCTTTCAGACGTTGTGCCGCATCCTGTAGATCGTCTTCCGGAAACAGCCGGTATTTGATGAAATTACACTCCGAGCATACGTCGCAAACCGTGTCCCGGCCGTCCAGCATGGCCAGCCGAAAGCGGCGGTAGCCTTCTCCATCCCAGATTTCCCGCATCGTCTGATGGTTGGCGTCGCCCATGATCCCCGGATACGTGATCTGGTAGCAAGGCACTATCTTCCCGTCGGGATTTATTTGCATGGTAAAGAAGGGTTGCGGGCAAACCTGGATGGGCGCAACGGGCAGGCCGAATTGTGTCTTGCTTCCGCCGGGGTTGTTCAAAACCTTTTCGTAATCAACGCCCGGCATGATAGGCACGGCTGTTTCGACCGCGATTGAATCACAGATATCGCCAAAGGTGTCGTAGAATTTTTGTTCCGTATCTTTTTCATCGAGGGCGTAATCAACTATCTTGATGTAGACGTGCGTGTCGGTCTTGTGATTGTAAAAGTATTCGATATTGGAGACGAATTTTTCGAAATCGATATCCACCTTGCTTATCCGGCGGTACTTTTCACTCGATAGACCCTGCAGGGATATAACCATGCGGGAAAGCCCCGCGGCAATGAGGGCATCCGCCATCCGGTTTGTGAGAAGGGAGCCGTTGGTGAGCAGTTCGATCCGCAGGGCGACTTTGGTTTGGACGGCGTATTGGATCATTTCCGCAATGTTTTTGTGCAGGAGGGGCTCGCCCATTCCGACAAAGCGCAGCACCTTCAATTGGTCTCCAAATTGCGCCAGCTCGTCGATGCACTTCTTGTAGAGATCCAATTTCATCACCGGCCAGTCGGAAACGAACCCGCGCTCTTTTACCGGAACGGCATGAAAGCAGTACTCGCACGTGAAATTGCAGGCGTAGATTGGAAATATCTGCACAACAAAAGGTGTCCTGAGCGGCAGGACATCCGCGAGGCGGGTCCTTGCCCCACCAGGAGCATTGCCGGAGACTATTTTTGCTTTCATGCGTTCAGCATTCCTCTGGTGTTAAAGCTATAACGACAAATTAAAAGGGGTCTTCGTCCTGTCTTCTTCCGTAAATACCTCAGTGTACGGAACAGGCAGTTTCTTGTCGTAGACGCGAGCGGCGATGTAGTTATCGATAAAGTTCCTGTCGTGAGCTATGGGACAGTTGTTAATATGCTCGCCAAACCACTTGATGCTCAAGCCGTTTTGAATAATTTCCTTCAAAGGCTGCTCGAAGATGTTCCCAAGGGATATGAAAATGTACTGGCAGGGCATCACATCCCCGTACTGGGTAACGCACACCATCGACTTGACAGACGTGCATCCCAGGTTTAGTCCGTAGGCCGCGGTCAGGTGGCTGAATACTTTATGTTGGGTTTCCAGTTGCCGCACGTAAGCAAGGTCTTCATCGTTTACCAGCATGTCATACTGGCCCTGCCAGGCGCCGACCGGCTTGGCAAAGGTGAGAAAAACGCCGATGTCCCTGCCGTTGAAATACTTGATAAATTCCATGAATTCAGCGGAATAGAGCCGCTGTTTTGTAACCACCGTGCTCACAAAAACCGCCAGTCCGGCTTTGCGCGAGGCTTCCACCGCCTGGAGGGCCCTGGCGTGCGCGCCTTTCCGGCGGCGAAAGTGGTCGTGTTCCTCGGGATTGAGGTTATCGACACTGACCTGGATCCGGTCCACACCGAGTTCTTTGAGGTGCTTTGCGCGCTTATCGTTCAGCAGCCAGCCGTTTGTTACGCTGTTGATGTAGAACTTTTGCGGGTCGATCGCCTTTACAATTTCATCGTAGTCTTCATTTACGAAAGGCTCCCCGCCGTTTATCTCGAAGCGGGCAAGCCCAAGCTCATCCGCCTGGCGGGCAAGCTCCCGCACCGCATCTGGCGTCATTTTGCGCCGGGTCCCGTTTTTTTGGTCCTGAAGGGCCTTTATCGAACAATGCCGGCAGGTCATGTTGCATGCATAGTTATATTGGAGCTGAATGATGGCGATGCTCTCGCCGCGCCGGATTTTCTCGTCGAATTTCATTACTTTTTCGTAAACGTATGGCTTTTCCTTCTGGAGAATGCCGCGCTTGCATTGTTCGTCCTGCGAATTAACTGTCTGCATGATCTTTAGTACCCCCTGGAAGGAAGTAGAGTTCTTCTCGGACGCCCCGCGGATTGCGATAAGGGCGGATCATTTTATTTCGTTATTTCGGCGATATATATTCCCTGTACAGTTCCTGAACATCGAGCAGGTTCGCCGGGCAGCTATCATGCCAGGCGAGGTATCCGGCATCTTCGAAAGAGAGCCCCTGGTTTTTTGGCCGAAATTTTCCGGGAAGAAAGCACCTGTACAGAATCGAGATGAAATGGCCCCGGATTTCGCGGTCATCGAGGATGATCTCGTTTAGCGCGACAGGGGCGGGGTCAAACTTGACGGGTGTCCCAATTTCGGTTTCGGCCACTTTTTGGATCCTTGTTTCCAGCCGCTCTTTGAACCGTACGATCCCGCCGGGTACATGCCAGCCCTTCCCGGCGTAAATGTCGTCTCTCCATGCAAGCAGAGTCCGTCCATTCTCGTCTTTTATCAGCAGATCGACATTCACAAGGGGAGTCGTCCGGCTGATGTAATAGAATATGCTGTCGGGCAAGCCCAGCGAGGGATTTGGGACCGCCTCGACAAGGTTTGCGACGGAAGCTTCGATGTTCAATTGGTTCCTTGCTCCTGCAATGTTGCCCACTGACTATTCCAGTGCGCCAAGTTGGAACTGGTTTGCATAACCTTTCCAAAATTCCGAATCTTCAACGATCTCCCGGTATCTTGCTTTGTATGCGAGATATTTATCCTCAAGGTCTAGCATCCGGCAGCACCTGGCGGCGAAGTAAAAGGCGAATGCATGGTCATCCTTTACCCGGATGGCATTCTCGAATCCCTTCAATGCCTTATCGTAATTACCCAATCTGAAATCGCTGTTTAGGACGAAATTGAGTTCCAGGTTCAAAAAGTAGGCTTTTTCTTCGATGTAGTCGGCCGTAAAATGTTCGGTGTTAACGACTGCCTTTTTGAAGTCACAGCCAATGTGGCTGCCTTGCAGGTAATTATTCTTGACGCAAGTATCGAACATCTCGCTGCCCACGAGAGGAGTCGCGACATAGATCCGAATCCATGATGCGTTCAGGGTTTTTAGAAATGCACGAGCGTCTTCGATGTCCGATTTGGTCTCTCCTGGAAGGCCTATCAGGAGCTGGGCATCCGTATCTATTCCAAGTTCCCGGCAATCGTCGATTACACGTTTGGCTATGGAGAGGTTTATCGGTTTATGCATTATTTCGTTTAAAACCCTGTTACTCCCCGATTCCACCGGCAAGACCAGTTCATTTATCCCGGCGCTCTTGATATTCTCGAGCATTTCCCTGTCCAGGGCGTATAAAGCCAACCCGCTCTGGAAGAAAAATGTAATCTTCAGATCTTTTGCAATATTGATGATGTTGAAGGCCCTGGATCTATCCGCCATGAAATTGTCGTCTTGAAACCCTATGGTCTCGGCTCCAAATTCATCACGGAGCCGCCTTAGATCCTCTCTCACGCGACCCGCGCCATGGTAGCGCATCTTTCTTCCGTGAACCGTATGGGATGCGCAATAGCAGCAGTGGTGTACGCAGCCTCTCGATGTGGCAAAATGGAAAAGGTGTTTCTTTTCACCAAGCGAGGGTAAATTCTTCATAGTGGGACTTATCTGGTATTCGGACGGATTCAGGAGAGCGTAGTCATAGAAGGGAATTTCATCCAGGTTTTGCACGAAATCATGCTTGAAAGATTCTCCACTCTCAACTTTTTCTCTAGTAATCCATGACGGGTGAGCTTTCAGAAATCCTTCCCTGTCAGCCGAACCCAGGAGTCCCGATAGAGGCTTTTCTCCCTCTCCGTAGCAAAGGGCATCAAAGGAGGCACTGTCTCTGAATATTTCAGTGTACATATTCGTGGGAATGCCGCCCCCGGCGATTATCAATGCATTGGGGAAAAGTTCTCGTGCCGCATTTGAGAGGTCCAACATATTGTAATAAGAGGTAGTAAACAGGGTCGATATGCCGATTATAGTCGGCTGGTATTCGATCCACTCATCTGCCGAAAGAAAATCGCTGAAAAAATCAGAAAAGGAATTGTAATCAAATGTATCCAGTTTATTGAGGACGATGTTGAAATCGATGAGCTTTACGTCTACGCGAGCATGATGTTTTACGTACGCGCTCAAAGAGAGCAATCCGATTGGCATATCGGTAACCAGACTCCCATAGTTGCCTGACTTCTTCACCACCGTTCGCTCATTGAAAGCGGGATTTACATAGTTATCGAACGTCAGATATGGCGGCACTATGAGCAGGAGTTTATCCATTTTCAGAATTGTCCTATCGAGTACTTGGCGCTTACCAAAGCATATTCCCGGCAAGTTCTTCCCGGTCCAGAAACGGCCACATATCCTCCATCGGCCTGGAAGACATGGTGCCGTCTTCATTCTTTACAGATGAAACCCTGGGGGCAGTCGCCTGATTGGGTGAAACGATTACTTCACAGACCAGGGGGCCCTCAGCTTGCAGGATTTCCCGCACTTTTTCCCTGATGTTTTCGTGGCTTTCGATAATTTCGGTTTTAAGCCCGAAAGCGGCGGCAACCTTTCGGATATCGGGCAGCGTCATGCCGCTTTCCCTGTTGCTCCCGACAAAAAAGCCGTCAAAGTAGTTCTTCTGAGTCGCCTGGATCGATGCATAGCCGCGGTTGTTCAATACGAAAAACTTTATCGGAAGATTCAGACGCCTGATGGTCTCGAGTTCCTGGATATTCATCTGAAATCCACCGTCTCCATCTACGCAAACGGTACGTTTCCCGCCCGAGGCAAGGCATCCCCCGATGCTTGCCGAAATCCCGAATCCCATCGATCCCAACCCCTGGGTATTGAAGATTCGCATGCCGCGCTTCACTCGAAACGCCTGCATGGTAACCTCGCTGCACGTCCCCGAACTCCCCGGGACAAGCAGGTCATCGGAACTCATCTCATCGGATAGCACATCGATCAGTACATAGGTGCTGACTCCGTCTCGCTCATTCCAGTACTCGGGGAGAATGACGGGGTATTTTTTCTTCCACTGCCTGCAGCGTTCCCACCAGCCGGATCGGTCTTTTCGGGCAATGCTTCCCGCCTGTCGGATGAACTCCAGGATGGCCTCTTTTGCGCCGGCCCGGATGGGAACATCGACTTTCAAATCCATTTTCCCGATTTCGGCCGGATCGACGTCGATTATCACCTTCCTGGCCCCTGGCGCGAAGTTTTGATGGTTGTAGGCCGTTTGTCCCAGATCAAGGCGCGCCCCGATGATGAGAATAAAGTCGGCATTCTGCTGGGCGAAATTTGCCGCCCGCTGGCCAATCGAGCCGGGCCTTCCGATATAGAGCGGATGGTCTTCCGAGAGAAGGTCCGCAGTTTTCCAGGTGGTAAGAACCGGTACCTGGAGGGCATCGAAGAGATGATTTGCCTCGTCTAGGGCCTTTGCGAGTCTTACACCGTTTCCCACAAGCAATAGAGGCCTTTGCGAGCCGTTCAAAAGCTCGATTGCCGCCTTCACCTGATTTTCAAGCTGCTTACGGTCGCAATCACCATCATCCGCCGGGGTGAAACCCTCGAGATTTGTCTCATCCATGGCCGCCGACTGCACGTCCAACGGAATGTCAATCCATACCGGTCCGGGGCGGCCGCTGCGAGCGAGGTAAAGGGCTTTGTCGATGTGGTATTTTATTGAAAGAGGGTCGGTGACCGTTACCGCGTATTTGGTGAGCGATTCAACAATCCGAATGATATCGAGTTCCTGAAACCCCATCTGCCGGACCCCTCGACCGGCCATGAGGTCGGCGCGCTTTACCTGGCCCGAAATAAACATGCAGGGAGTCGAATCGAGCCATGCTCCGGCAAGTCCGGTGATTGCATTGGTGCCGCCCGGCCCGGTTGTGACAAGTGCTACTCCCAAATTATTGGTGCACTGCCCGTAGGCATCGGCGGCTATAGAGCATGCCTGTTCGTGGAGATTGCAGACGTATTCGAAATCGGGGCGTCTTCCGAAAGAGTCCACCAGGTGCATGGCCCCGCCGCCCGCCAGGAGGAAAACGTGTTTTACTCCCTCTTGAGCTACTCGTAGTGCAACGTAATCCGAAAGCTTGATCATCTTGAATCAGACCTTTTGTGGTAAATCCCGAGCCGGGCTTAACAATATTTGCGTGAGTTCGACAAGGGCTTCCGCCACTTTAAGGGTCGAACCATTCCACGGCCGCGGAAATAGCACGGCGCGAATGCCAAGAGAGCGCGCTCCTTCAATGTTTTCCTCATTGTCATCGACCACAACGTCGGCCTTGCCCCACCAGGCAAGGAAATCGTGCTTTTTTGCATGGTATTGCGGCGCTTCGACTCCAGGCCGCTGCGATGGGATCACGTTAAAGGACCTGATCCATTGCCCGTAATTTCGCATCACCCATTCCGCCGAAACATGGCCGGCGGACAAAGGCGTGGCGGTGAGCGCCACGTGATGAGCAGCATCGCCATATCGGGAAAACCAGTCGAGCACCTCGGCGATGGGAGCCATTTTTCCCGCTTTGCCCGAAACCCTGAAGTCGTCGAGAGATGCCAGGTATTGCGAATGGTCGATGTTAAGAATCCGATGCGGGGGATTGGACGTGAGCTGTTCATAGCGAACTGAGCGGCTTGCGCCACTAGATGCCGCCCAATCTTCGAACCACACTCTCATTAAGTCGTTGAGTACGTCGTCCACATCCCATACGATAGTTTTCATTAGTTAAACCAGTAGGTTAAAAGTGTCTTCCGGTTCTCGTTCCGGGCGATTGCCGGATCGAGATAGAAGGAATCATTGGCGTAGTGCGTCGATGAAATCTCCTCGATGATTGCCCCTGTCTCGCTGCCGAAGAAATGGCGCACGCCTCTTTCCACCGTGACCGTCTCACCCGTTTTCAGGAGCCTGCTTACGCCGTCCAGTTCTATATCGACATCCCCATAGAGGATATGGAAGGTCTCTTCTTTTTGCTGGTGGTACTGGGTGGGATGTTTCTGGCCGGGGAGCAGCACTATCAGCTTTTTGCAGTACACGCGGTTTACGACCGTCATCATGGTGAGCCCGAATTCGAAGAAACGGTCGATCCCGTAGTGATGGGAGATTTCGAGGTCGACCTGGGCGGGAATGGTGACCCCGCTTTTGATAAGGAGTTGCTTTACATCCTGGACGATCTTGTAGACCTTGTCCCTTACGTTTCGAATCGAAGTATTCAATGAAAGCAGGGGAGCATTCGCCTCGATATCGCATGAGGCGTAGACTTCGGTATATTTGGACAGATCGTTTGCCGTAACGTGTCCATCCATTGTGGGAATGGCCGCAAACAATGCGTCATGGGGGATTCTCTCACCTTTTTTGAAATCTTTTTTGGCGAAAAGTCCCCTTTGCAGCGAACGGAGACTCGACAGTTCACCCTCGCTGAAATCGGCCCGCTTTTCCGACACCCCGCAAATTTCAAAAGCTCTCCAGGCCGCCTTCAACCAATCATAAGCCTGATCGGGGCTTGCCGAGTAGTCGTTCAGTTTGATCCCGGCATCCGGTGCGCCGACGTGCTTTTCAAAAAGGGTAACTCCCTTTCCTACCGCCACTTTTACGCTGTCAAGCTCGGTTGGGGCTTCATGGGTGGAATACCCGATCCTTATCTGTGGATACCTGGATTTGAGCAGGTCGATCTGGTTGAGCTGCAGTTGGGCCGCCGGCGTTGGATACTGCGCCACGCAGTGCATGAGGGCGAGGTCTTTGTTTCTGTGCTCGAAAAAGCTCACCACCTTGTCGATTTCCTGAAGGGCGATGCCGGCGGTCGATGCAATGATCGGTTTTTCCGCCCCGGCGATCCTTTCAAGGAGAGGCCAATCGTTGAAAGAGCAACTCGCGATCTTGATGATATCGAAATCGTGCTGCTCGATCATATCCACGGATTCTTCGTCGAAAGGAGTGCAGACTGCGATAAACCCCTGCGCCCCGATTTCATCTCGCAGCATCTTGAACTGGTCTGGAGTGAGGCGGGTCTCCATGAAGCGCTTGACGTATTTGAAGTCGGTCCGGTGCTTGTAGTCGGGGTGTATGAAGGTGTCCAACTGTCGGTACTGCAGCTTGAAAGCGAAGTTGAAGGGGAACTCGGCGGAGATTTTTTTGAATTCCCTGATGATTTTAAGGCCGTGCTCCGGCAGGCCCATGTGATTGTTTGCCATCTCGAATATAAAGAGCGGCTGCAGGGATTTGAGTGTAAGCATGAGTTCCTCCCGAATCGGCCAGGCAATTGTCACTGGCTGCTGGCAACACTCTTTGCGGAAACCTTTCCGGACTTCGTCAATATTTTTGGTATCCGATGGAATACATCCAGCACATAATCCATCATGGGCTCCGATATGCCGGGATAGAGCCCGATCCAGAATGTCTGGTTCATTACGGTATCCGAAACCTTTAGCTCACCCGCAACGCGAAATGGGACGTCGCGGTAGGCGGGCTGCCTGGTGAGGTTCCCGCCAAAAAGCAGGCGCGTTGCTATTTTGTGCTCGTCGAGAAAGAGCACCAGGTCGTTTCGGCTAAACGGCGCACTATCCCTTACGGTGATGGGAAAGCCAAACCAACTCGGATTGCTGCCCGGCGTTGCCTCGGGCAGGATAAGGAACTCCTGGAGGTCGCTCAGCCCCCGGTGGAGCATCTGGAAATTTTTGCGGCGGGTCTCGATGAAGGTTGGCAGTTTTTTCATCTGGGATACGCCGACCGCGGCCTGCATGTCGGTAGCCTTGAGGTTGTAGCCGATATGCGAGTAGCAATATTTGTGGTCGTAGCCGAAGGGCAGGTCCCCGAGCTTCCATTCGAAGCGCCGCTTGCAGGTGTTGTCTTCACCCGTATCGCACCAGCAATCACGTCCCCAATCCCTGAAAGATTCGACCAGGACCTTCAGGTCCCGACGGTTTGTGCATACGCACCCGCCCTCGCCCATGGTGATGTGATGGGCGGGGTAGAAGCTGAAAGTGGACAGTTCGCCGAAGGCGCCGGCATTTTGGCCCTTGTAGGTCGAGCCCAGCGCGTCACAGCAGTCTTCGACCAGCCATAGACCGCGGTCTTTTGCGAACTCCGCCACCTTTTCAAGGTCAAATGGATTTCCGAGAGTGTGGGCCAGGAAAATCGCTTTCGTGCGCTGTGATATGGCGCGATCGAGCTGTGCAGTATCGATGTTGTATGTGGGGAGGCTGATATCGACGAATACCGGAATCAGACCATTCTGGATAATCGGATTTACAGTCGTTGGAAAACCCGCCGCGACGGTGATTACTTCATCGCCGGCCTTGAGGGCGCGATCTCCCAGCCTCGGGGAGGTAAGGCTCGATATCGCAAGGAGATTGGCCGAGGAGCCGGAATTGGTCAGAGAGGAATACCCGGCACCCACGAATTTTGAAAATTCCTTCTCGAATGTCTTCGCAAAGCGGCCGGTTGTCAGCCAAAAATCAAGCGAGGAATCGACTAGGCATTGAATATCTTCGGCGTCGAAGATTCTTCCGGAAACGGGCACCGGCGTCTTTCCGGGCACAAATTGCACGGGCGGAAACGCTGTGGCGTAATATTCTTCCACCAGCGCCATAATTTTGTTGCGAAGCGCGGCGCCTTCAATGCCCATTGAAATATTCCCCGTACCACTCAATTGTCTTTCGCAGCCCGTCTTCCAGTCCGTACAAGGATTCCCAGCCCAGCTCCATTCGGGCCTTTGCCGCGCAGAGGTACTGGTGGCGGATCTCGTTTTGGGCTTCGCTGCGGATATCAGGCACCAGGTCCGATCCCATGAGATGAAGGATCCTGTGCACGAGATTTAAGACGGTCGTCTGCAACTCGTTTGAGAAATTGAAGGCATGGCCTCGCAGGTCGGGGTTTTCGGCGAGCTTTTCGGCAAGGAGCATGTAAGCCGCGGCCCCGTCTTCCACATAGAGGTAATCCCGGATAAATGAACCGTCGGAGCGGATCACCGGAGCCTGTCCCAAGAGTGCCGACCGGATTGTGCCGGGAACGATCCGATTCCAGTTGAGGTCCCCGCCGCCGTAGAAATTTCCGCAACGCGTTACCGCAACCGGCAAGTCGTATGAGACGGCGTAGGACTGGGCGATAAGATCCGCGCAGGACTTGCTCACATCGTATGGATGTCGCCCTTGCAGGGCAATGTCTTCCCTGTACGGCAAATGATAGTGGTCGCCGTAGGCCTTGTCGGAGGAGGCAATAACGATCTGCTTGACCATTGGGCTGTGCCGGCAGGCGTCGAGAAGGTTCCAGGTGCCCTGAATGTTGCTCTCGAAAGTGGAAATCGGATTTCGGTTGGCAATCTGTACAATGGTTTGGGCCGCCAGGTGGAAAACCGTATCGATTTCATACTCGCCCAGGGTGCGTTCGATGCAATCGCGGTCCCTTATGTCGCCGCGAACAACTTTCACCTTCTCCATGACGGCGGATCGCACGAATTCACTTTGAGGCACCCAGTCGCGAACAAGACAGGTAATATCCGCCTGGGATTCAAGAAGACGGCGGACCAGCCAGCTCCCGAGGAGCCCGGTTGCGCCTGTTACAAGGACGGGTCGGTTTTGCCAGAAAGAGTGATTCAAGCCTTCGGCCTCCTCCATGGAGGGCTGCCAGATGCCCACAATCCCTCCAGCAATTGAACGTCTCTCAAGGTATCCATACACTGCCAGAAGTCATGATGGCGGTAGGCCATGAGCTGGTTTTCATTTGTAAGTCGCTCCAGAGGCCTGGATTCAAATGATTGTTCGTCGCTGTCTATGTAGTTTGCAATGTCGGGTTGGAGCAAAAAGAACCCGCCGTTTATCCAGCCTTCTCCCGTTTGAGGCTTCTCGGCGAATCTCGAAACGATCTCGTTTTCGAAGGTCAGTCCGCCGAAGCGGGCAGGCGGGCGCACGGCCGTAACCGTGGCGGTTTTCCCATGCTCCCGGTGGAATTTTACCAGTTTGTCCAGATCCACATTGGAGACACCGTCGCCGTAGGTCAGGAAGAAAGGCTCTTTACCGATGAACTGCGCAATCCGCTTCACACGTCCTCCGGTTTGCGTCTTGTCGCCGGTATCCAGCAAGTGGATCACCCAATCTTCCGCGTGGCCGTTGTGGACCATCAAGTCGCCGGTCGCGAGCCGGACCGTGAGGCTGCAATTCCTTTTGCGGTAGTTGATAAAATAGTCTTTTATCATCTCACCCTTGTAGCCAAGGGCGATCACGAATTCGTTGTAGCCGTAATCGGCAAAGCTCCGCATAATGTGCCAAAGGATCGGCTTGCCCCCGATTTCGACCAGGGGTTTGGGTTTAACCACCGTTTCCTCTGAAAGACGGGTTCCCAGCCCTCCTGCCAAAATTCCGACCTTCATTGTGCATCCCCTTCTTCAAAAATTTGACGCCGGTACCTGATGCCGCCAATTCCCGATTTATCCTTTACCAACCTTGTTTTAGAAGGTTTGGAGCGAACAAGGGCTCGCAATGCGTCCTGAACCCGTCCTGTTATTGAGCAAGCCCCATGCCATCCTTGAAATTCCTTGCCCGCGCCACGCCGGGGCCGATGCTAAGCATAAATTCCTTCATCAGCATGGCTATAGATCCAGGAAGATGAATCATTTGTTACCAGGTCAGGGTATATGGTATCTTTCCGGCTGGCTTGCCGGTTTGTTGGCGGAAGGCTTTACCGAAACGAAAAGGGGCCTAAATTGATCAGGTTCAAATCGTACATAGAACAGCACATCCGCGACAGCATCGCTGCAAAGACCGCGTTTATTCCAACGTGTCTCGAAGTACTGCCCCTGATGGCGGGAAGAATTGCGGGGGCATTTGCGGCTGACGGGCGTCTTTTCATTTTCGGAAACGGCGGGAGCGCAGCCGATGCGCAGCACATAGCGGCCGAATTCGTAAACCGCCTCAAGCGCGAGCGCCGGGCCCTGCCTGCGATTGCCCTCACAACCGATTCGTCAATCCTGACCTCGATAGCCAACGACTCCGAATTTGACGAAATTTTCGCCAGGCAGCTGTCCGCCCTGGGAAGGCCCGGCGACGTCGCACTGGGAATCAGCACGAGCGGACGGTCGCCAAACGTGCTGAGGGCCCTCAAGCTTGCCAGGGAAAACGGCATCGGGACGCTCGGGTTCGCCGGGGTTCCCGGAGCTGAAATGGACGACCTGTGCGACTGCATCCTGCACGTTCAATCCCCGACAACAGCCATCATCCAGGAATGCCACATCACAGCCGGCCACATCCTCTGCGCCCTTTCGGAAGATGTTTTGCTGGGCTCGGAGAAGTGAGTGTTGGGTGGGCGCTGTTAAGAGGCTGTCGTTCGAACGCGAAATCCCTGATACACGGTACTTCCTTTTTGGCTTCAGGAGCCTGCGATGGAAAGGGTGGCACGGATTTCTATCCGGGCGCGAAGCGCAGAGGGGGTCAATATGCTGAAGCGCCGTCCGGATTTTTATGGCGCCTCTGCCAAGCCGAATACCGCCAACACAAAACCGAATTGCGTTTTGCGCTATAATGGCGCCATAATGGCGTCGCAAATGCATGAGACAGCCAAAAGCACAAAAACGCTTCATCGGATTAATCTCCGTCTGCCGCCTGAGGTTTTCACCCGGGTCGATAAAGCCCACGCCTTGCGGCCAGGAAGCGTTTCGCGCAATACATGGATTGCGGAAGCAATTCAAGAAAAGCTGACGCGGGAATTAACAAGCGGCGGCGAGCTGCCGAAAGCCGCTCCGGGCGGGGGCTAATTATGGCATTGTTCTATGAGTTTTTCGCAGGCGGCGGCATGGCGCGGGCCGGTCTGGGCAAAAACTGGCGTTGTGTGTTTGCAAATGATTTTGATCAAAAAAAGGCAGCGACTTACCGCGCCAATTGGGGCGCCAAGGAGCTGCATGTTGGGGATGTTGCGAAACTCACGACCGCCGATCTCCCCGGCGTCGTTGATTTGGCTTGGGCCTCTTTCCCCTGCCAAGACCTGTCATTGGCTGGAAGCGGCGCAGGCCTTAAAGGCGACCGGTCCGGGACATTCTGGCCCTTCTGGAAATTGATGGTGCAGTTAAAAGGGGAGGAGAGGGCGCCGCGCCTCGCTGTTCTTGAAAACGTTTGTGGCGCGCTGACTTCCCATGACGGCAAAGACTTTGCCGCAATAGGCGCCGCGCTTGCTAACGCCGGTTACAGATTCGGCGCCGTCGTAATCGACGCGGTTGATTTCCTGCCACATTCGAGACCTCGTTTGTTCATCATTGCCATACTCGGAAATCCAGAAATACCCGAAACCCTAAGATCTTCCGGCCCTGATCCGAAATGGCACTCTGATAGACTTTTCAGCGCTTATGGCAAGTTGTCGCAAGAGGCCCGCAAAAGCTGGATTTGGTGGACGTTGCCACAGCCGCCGAAACGACAGAAGACTTTCGCCGATATCATTGAAAACATCCCCAAGGGGGTTACATGGCATACGCCAGAAGAAACGCGGCGCCTGCTTGACATGATGAGCGCGGTGAACCTGCAAAAGGTTGAGAACGCCAAAAAGGCAGGCAAGCGGATGGTCGGCGGGATTTACAAAAGAATGCGGCTCGACGAAAAGGGTCGCAAAACGCAGCGCGCCGAAGTGCGATTTGACGACGTGGCTGGCTGTTTGCGAACGCCGGTCGGCGGCTCTAGCCGTCAATCAATTCTGGTGGTCAATGGCGACAATGTGCGGTCTCGGCTGCTTTCGCCGCGCGAGGCGGCGCGCCTCATGGGTCTGGCGGAAAAATACAAGCTACCGGAAAAATATAACGAAGCCTATCATATTGCAGGCGACGGCGTGGCTGTGCCTGTGGTGCGATTCCTCGCAGCTCACATCCTGGAACCAGTGCTTGCCGCCTTTACTCTGGGCGCAAAGAAAGTAGCCTGAGAATGGCGGAAAGCCTCGTTGAAAAACTCGCGCAATTTGTTGCGGATAAAAGCTTTCGGGGAAAAGGTCCGCTGTGCGTAGCGCTGGTAATCACGCAACACGCCCGCACCATGGGCCTGCCCCTTGATCCGGATAAGTTGATAACCGAAGGCGGCGGCCAAGTCCTTGGCCTTGGCAAAGGCGCCGTTCAGACCGTCTTAGCCCGACACAGCATAGTCAGGGTTCTGGCGAGCGAAGGAGGGCGCACGAGCCGGGGGAGCATGAACAACATGCGGGCGTACGTAGCCTTGCTCAATGAGCTGCGGGAAGAAGGCGCGGTTGATCTCGATGCGATTGAAAGATTTTGGATTGACCGCGTGCACGAATTCTTTGCCGCGAAGCCGTTCAAGATTCGATTAGACGCCTCGCGCAGTCTTAGAACGGTCGTCGGCGACGTTTTGCAACAAGCGGAAGAGCGCCAAAAAACAACGCCTGGCGTTTATTACGCCGGCGCCGTTATGCAACACCTGGTCGGCGCAAAGCTTGATTGCGTCCTGGATGCTGGCAAGATCGAGCACAATAGTTTTTCGACGGCCGACGCGCCGACGAGTAGGGCGGGGGATTTTCTCATCGGTGACGTGGCGATCCACGTAACGACATCTCCCGGCGAAGCGCTCATTGAGAAATGCCGCGACAACCTTAACGACGGCTTGCGCCCCTTGATTGTGACGGGGCAAAAGGGGCTGTTGGTCGCTGCCGGCCTGTCGGAAAACCTCGGCCTTGGCGACAGGATCGACATTTTCGAGGTTGAGCAATTCGTTGCGCTCAACCTCTACGAACTCGGCACGTTCGCCGCAAGCGGCCGGCGCACGGCGGTTAATGACCTGGTTGAACGCTATAACCAGGTTGTTGAGGAAGTCGAAACCGATCCGAGCCTAAAAATCGAGCTGAGGCGCTAAGGGATAGGGGCCATGGGGCAAAAGCCCTCGGAAGCGCGCAGCAACATCATGAGGGCGGTAAAAGGCCGCGATACAACGCCTGAAATGATCGTGCGCCGCATGGTTCACGCCATGGGCAAGCGCTACCGGCTACACCGCGACGATCTGCCGGGCAAACCCGATCTCACATTCCCGCGACTGCGAAAAATCATCTTCGTGCACGGCTGCTTTTGGCATGGGCACGACTGCAAGCGCGGCGCGCGCCAACCCAAAGACAACGCCGAATATTGGATACAGAAAATCAGCCGCAACAAAGAGCGCGACGCACGGTCACAATATGCGCTAACGTCTATGGGCTGGGATGTCCTGGTGATATGGGAATGCCAGCTTAAAGACCGTGAAGCGCTACGCGACCGCCTTAAGGCCTTTTTTGCGTCATAAATCAAGATGTACAAAAAGAGGTCGTCACTATGGACCGAAAAGCTCTAAAGCTCGCATTCACTCTCGCTAGTCCACCCGATTGGATATGTCCCACGTGCCAAAAGGGCGTCTTGCGCATCAAGAAGGACACGTTCTTTCAAGAGGAAGGGCAGGCATCTCGCGACCGCTCCCACGAAGCATGGGAGCCGGACTGGATCGCATACGTTTACTCTTGCCTGCTTGTGTGTACAAACGATCAATGCAAGGAGGTGGTTTCTAACGTAGGCGTTGGTTCTGTCGTTCACCACGTATATCAAGACTATAGGGGTGAGGTTGACGAGGCCTACATCGATTTTTTCCAGCCAAAATTTTTCGAGCCGCATCTCGTATTTATAAACATCCCCGACGACTGCCCGGAATCTGTCTCTGAACCTCTAAGGGAATCATTCCGCCTGTTCTTTTCCGTTCCGGGCGCGGCGGCCAATAATGTGCGCATTGCCATTGAAGAGTTGCTTACCGCGCTGCACGTAAAGAGGTTCAACGTTGTTAAGGGCAAACGGCGGCCCATAAACTTGCACCAAAGAATTGATCTACTCCCACGCAAGCACGTCCTACTAAAGGACCTCCTCTTCGCCATCAAGTGGCTCGGGAACGCAGGCAGCCACGGCAACAACGGCAAGAATGAGATCACCACGGATAATGTCATGGATGCGTACGAACTGACTGAACACATACTTCACGAGATATACGCGCCAAAGACAAAGAAGCTTGCGGCGTTGGCAAAGAAAGTAATCAAGAAAAAGGGGCCAACGAAATGATGCCGAACCAGCAGGGCAAGCGGGCGGTTCCCTTTTGCGTAGTGTCTCCTCTTTATGTATGATTAAGGACGTTATCATACATAAACAAGACAGGCAGGGGCTGGGGAAGATGGGACAAGAAATAAGGGCAATAGGAAAAAGAAACGATGCTGCGTTGCCGGCCCTCTTTGCCCCCGATGCCAGGGCCGCTGAAAAGGTCTTGGAGTTTTTGCGGCGAACATAAGAAACAAGAATACGAGTAAGGCCTACATGTGCTCCGCGCCTGGATAGAATCCCCCCTCGCCTAATTCAGATTATCGCCTGGCCGGAAGACAGCGCCGTAAACGCGCCCACCACGAGTGATTGCGCAATTTTCTTATAGATATGGCCGGACGGCTTCGACGACCTCGGAAACCGGGATCAGCGCGGTGGGATTGCTTCCTTTTCTTCGGTAGTCCCAAACGTGCGGCGGGGGCGGCAGGACGACCCTTGAGCGCTCGTCCAGGGGGCCGTTTCGATCGGGGTCGGTAACTCCTATGAGGCACACGGTCGGAGTGCCGACCGCTACGGATAGGTGCAGCGGGCCCGTTTCGGCGCTTATCAGGACCCTGCAAAGGCTCAGGAGTTTTCCCATCTCGGGATAGGTGGTGGGCGGGGCGACAACAGAGAGCGGGGCTATTTCTTTGACTCTGAGGGCGTCGCTTTCCTCCCCCGGCCCCCAAAATACCACCACGGCGCAGCCTAGCCGCTCGGTGATATGCAAGGCAAGTTCCCCCCATTTTTCGGGCGGATAGTATTTAGTCGGCCAGCCGGCGCCCACGTTAATGGCAGCCGGTCTTTGGGAGAAGACGTCAGGCAGATCCGTCATCTCCGGCAGGGCCAGCCGGTAGTGAAGGGCCGGGCTGGAGACCCCCGGCGGTTCGAGCAGTTCCATGTTTTGCCGGATTACATGCTTTTGCCCGGGCGCGATTCGTTCATTGTAGAAGGCGGCGGCCGGTTTTTCGCGGCAATGGGTAAAGGCCCTGCCAATCCGCCGGGGCGACCCGCTAAGCCAGGTCAGCAGACCGCTTTTGAGAAGGCCCTGGAAGTCGATTGCGATATCGAAACGCTCGGACCTGAGCACGCCTCGCGCGTCGAGAAAACCTCCCGCGCTGCTGCTCTTCAGTACGTGGAGTTTGTCGATATCGGGATGGCCGGAAAGGAGGGATGCGCATTTCTTCGATACAAGCCAATGGATCCGCGCGTCCGGGAAGCGGTCGCGAAGAGCGCACAACGCGGGCAGCGTATGGATGATGTCCCCGAATGCGCTAAGTCTTACCAGGAGTACCTTCAATCAGCCCTCGCAACTGGATTTATCTGGTCGCCCTGAAGCTTTTGCTCCTTACCGCATTTTGCAGCGCATCCAGCGACTCAACGCATTGGGCCGTGATTTTGCGTTTCGCGCCAAGAGAAAGCTCCATCGATTTAACGTTGGTATTCTGCCGGGACAGCATCAATACTTCCTCATTTATCTTGAGGAAATCGGCGAAAGCGGATTCAGCCTCGCCGAGTTGCGTCTTGCCTTCGCCTTTGACCAAGCCTTCCAAAGCCGCAAGGTCGGATTTCACCCGGCCGGCCGCGGAGTTCATCTCCGATTCGATCTCGTCCATGCGCCTGTCGCTGGATGCGATTATGTGCGGTGCTTCAAGAGAATAAATACTCAGGATGCCGGAAAGGGCCGAGTAGACCCTCTTTGCTACCTGGGGACCCTCCGGGGAGGCGGATTCGTTCTCGATGAGGTTTGCCAGGGCCTGCTCGAAGCGGCTTACTGCCTCCTTGCCCTTGCCGAACGAAAGAGCGGCGGCTTTGAGGTTTGTGTTCCGGACTGCAAAATCGAGCAGTTGCTTATCTATCTTTTGAAATTCGTCCCAGCATTTGTCGAATTCGCCCAGGAGTTTCATCTCTTCGCCCGAACGCCCGGAATCGACGAACTGCCCAAATAAGGCGCGTTCTTGGTTTACGGCGGCCTCTGCATCGAAGGCTTCCTTGGCGAATTTGCGGGATTCTTCATCGGTATCGGCCAGAACGGCATTCTTTTCGGCTTCGACCGACTTAAGCAGGTCCGTTCTCATTTGTGAAATGAGTTCGTTCTTTTTGGCCATGTTGCCCAGCACGTCCTCAAGCCGCAGGTCGGTCTTGTACGAATAGACCAGGACCACGGCAAGCATGGCCAGCAGCAGGATGGCGAAAAACCAGTGGAGCCTTGATTTTCCCCTGTCGCCCGGCAGTTCGAGAGCCATTTGCACATCCCTTTGTATGGGTCGAGTAGCTGAAGGCCGGACCACGACGGCAGGCTGGAAAGCCTGCCCCATGATTCGGCATTGCCCGCGGGCTTTAAAACACGGCTAAAAGTCAGCCATACTGTATAGAACAACAGGGCAGAATAAATCCAGACCTGTTTCGCACCATGAAAAAAGCCTCACCTGGTTCAAGCCTTCTTCTCCCAACGGAGAATATCAGCCCGGCACTGATACCCCAACCCGCAAATTCCCAAATCCCTAAGTTCCTGGGTCCACTCCTAGAATCCTCGATCATAGTCAGAGCCGTGAGGTTGAATAATTTTTCTCCAGCCTCGAAGCAGTCTCGCCAAGTTTGAGGTCGAGGGTCCACAGCGGAACTTCGGTCAGTATGGCCGACGCAAGCAGATGCATATCGATGTAACCTAAGCCTTTTCCCTTGAGGCTGTGATGTTCGATCAGCCCCACCACTTCCTCATGCTCTGCCTGGATGGCCATAGGCAAGGCTTGCAGAAGGGAAATTATTTCAGACCGGTTTTTGATGCTCCCGCACGCGAGCTCGCCGATTATGAACTGGTGGCAGGCTACATTGCCTTCGTTCAATAGTTTTTCGAGCCCGATATTTCCGTCCCGCAGATGGAGGACCCACACAGAAGTATCGACGAGGACCATTTATGCGCCCTCGGTCCTTCTGCGAGGTATGTTGTTTAATTCCTTTTCAGTTCCGCCCAGTTTGGCAAGTCTCCTGGCGCTTTCCATTGAAATGAGCGCTTCGAGGCCGAGCCTTACAAGGGAAGTTTTTTCCTTGATGCCTGTCAGTTTTGCTGCCCTGCCGAGCAATTCATCGTCAATGTTGAGAGTTGTGCGCATGGGTGCACCTCCATTTAATATGCATGTACTATACTCATGAATATGCATTTAAAAGGTGTATTGTCAAGGAAGGAAACAATTGGAGGTTAGGCTAGCCGGGACTGTCGCCCAAAAACGCCGCGGGAATGACGTTCTTTTTTCGAATCATCTTTGTTCTTGGATCATCCTTTTCGATCATTTTGGAGGTGCATCACACCCACTGGTTTGGGGGACGCCCCCGTATCCTCCGCCAGCCTTTTGGCGAGTTTTTCCTCCAGATCGGAAATAATCGCCTTCAATGCCGGCCTTTCCCGGACCGGGCCCGATTTATTCCATCCGCTGAGCAGGGCCTTCTCCTTCTCCCGCCTGAACTGGTCGAGGCTCTCGGCCATGCCTTCCCAGATGAACAGCTTTTGGAGCAAGTGGCGCTCGGCGGCCGTTAAATCCTTGTCGGTATCAAATGAGAGTCCTTTTTGGGTTCTTATTATCATTATCGGTGTCCCCAGGCTGCTTTCGATTTTGGAACTCTCTCTCTTGGCGGCATCGGGTGAGAGGAACGGGAGGACCGACCGGTCCGGCACGGCGAGCGAAGATCGGAAACGGGATTTATCGGGTCCGGTGCGAGTGGAATATTTCTAAATGGCCGCTGAAGGCGATCCTTTCAGGTAACTCAGCCGCTTTTCCTCCGGAAATCTTTCGATTGCATACCGTAGCATAGTTCTCGGCATACTGGCGTAATGAATCTTAATGTAATGCTCCTCTTTTTGGAAGTTGCGCTTGCCGACTTCCCTTAGCATCCAGCCCACCGCCTTGTGGATCAAATCCTCCTTGTCAGTCAGCAAAATCTCGGCAATTTTGAGGGCATCGTCAAATTCATCCCGCCTGATGAAGTAAAATGTGGAAAGGACCGCAATCCTTCTCTCCCACATGCTGGGGGAACGGGCTAACAGGTAGAGAGGCTCCTTGCCCCTGTCGCTGAGGTGTGCTCCCACGATGTTGGGCGCGGAGGAGTCTACCAAATCCCAATTGTTGATGAAACTGGTATTGTTGATGTAGAAATCGTAAATAGCGGCTTTTCCCGCCTCGTCAGCCCTGGCGTACTTGAGGACCAGGATGAAGAGCGCAAGCAGCCTGTCTTCGTGATATGCACTGTGGAGCAGACCTTCGGCGAGTTCGATCGGGATGTCCCGGTACTTCCTGGAGAGCCTTCGAAGCGCAGGTACCCTGATGCCTCTAAAAAGATCGCCTTCGCCGTATTGGCCGGGACCAGTTTTGAAATATTTTTGCAGGAACTGCCCGTCCTCATGGTTGGAGAGGTCGGCCAGTTGACTTTGTATCTCGTTAAGCATCAGTCCTCACAATCCAGGGAACTCAATGGCGCCAGTGCCGCCATTTGAACAGTCGGCTAAAACCTGAGCGTGGTTCCCGCCAGGAACGACCAGCCTGAGATGGAGTCACTGAACCAGCCTTTTGCTCCGATATCGATATCGAAATTTTCGACCACGGAGAAAACGATCCCCCCAATTACAAAGGGCTCGGGGGTATCGGTCTGACGGTCGTGGCTCCCATCCGCCCCGGCATTTGCCGCCAGATACACCCGGTCGGTTACTTTATAAGCCGTGGCAATGGACGCGTGCCAGATATCGAAATTCTGATCCAGATCGTTCTGGTTTCTTGTATATCCGACATTTGCAAGAAATATAAGCGGGCCAAATTCCTTTGTGGCAATGAACATCATGCTGGGGGAGAATTGTCCGGTTCCCAGTCCTTTTTCGTGGTCGCCGGACGGAAAAGAGACCCCTGGCTTCAGAGCGAACGAGAGTCCGCCTGATTCATAGAAACGCCATTTCACTTCCAGACTGATATCACCCGGCCCGGACGCAGAGGTCTTCTCCCCGGCTTGTTTCGATGTAATCGAGACGGCAGGAATTGTTGCTACCACATCTACTTTATCCGAAGCGCCCCCGGTCAAAGTCGTGGTTAGCGAGTTCAGTTGCTGGGAGACCCCACTGCCTTCGAGTTGCTGATGTTCGTATCCCATTTCAAGCTGGAATTTCCCTGTCCCCTGTGTCCCCGTGTCGTCGGTTATCAAGGGCATTGCGGCTAAAGCTGTGCCGGCAGAGCAAACAACTGCGATCAGTGAGGCTGCGAGTATCCCGATCGGCTTCATTGAATCTCCTTTGGACGAAATCGGCGCTCCGCGGCCTCGAATTCTTACAAATCCATGACTAGATTAGCCTATAAATCGAGCCAAATTATGACTTCCATTAAGGTAATTTTTCAGCAAGAGGAGAGCAGATCAAATGGCGAATTTTCTATTCACCCTTTCCAGAAATGAGACAATGCCGGCCACCCGGTGCTTCCAACTAGCCAAAGTAGCTCATTCCCAAGGGCACAAAGTCGATTTGTTTCTTCTCGATGACGGGGTCCTCTGGGCTGATAAAAACCGGGATTTTAGTGAGAAGACGCCTACCGGCGATTGTCCCAATGATTTTCTTCCATACCTCGTTGAAAACGAGGTCCCGATATACGTCTGAATTCCATGCGCCGAAGCCCGTCAGGTTGACGAGGCGAATTTCTTTCATAACATGCTCATGGACAGGGCGACTCACCTGATCGATCTGGCCGCCGAAGCAAAAGTTTTTAATTTTTAGGCGGAATTCGGAAACCATGTACAAGCCGAGCAGGGAAGAGATACTTGCTGCAAGGGACAAGACTGTTCCGGACGTGATCGCTCCGGACCTCAAGGTGCTCTTCTGCGGGATCAATCCGGGTCTCTACACGGCGGCGGTCGGACACCACTTTGCAAGACCCGGAAACCGATTCTGGCCAGTGCTTCATCAGGCCGGTTTCACTCAGCGCCTGCTCTCCCCGTTCGAAGAGGAAGAGTTGCTGAATTTCGGCTTCGGTATTACGAACCTGGTAAACCGCGCAACCGCGAATGCCGCCGACCTTTCATCACGGGAGCTGACCGAGGGCGCCGCATTGCTGAAGGAAAAGCTCCGGGCCTTCAATCCCTGCATCCTCGCAGTCCTAGGAATCGGTGCTTTCAGAACCGCTTTCCTGAGCCCGAAAGCACAGCCCGGACCGCGGGAAGAGATCACGCCCGGCACCCTCGCCTGGGTTCTCCCCAATCCCAGCGGCATAAATGCTCACTACCAGATGGAGGACCTCGTTTGCATGTTCGAGCAATTGCGGCTGAGAGTGGAAAAGAGTTGCTGAGCGAGCGCTCGGCGCGCGGCAATGCGCAACATATTCGCCACGACTCCAAATTTGCCGAATCGGGCATAAAGTTTTACGACGATGATTCCGATTCAATAAGCAGTGCGAGAAATTGCGCCTCGGGTATTTCGAATTTGCAGGAGCAAGCTTGATGGAGGATGGAAGAAGAACCGGAAAGGAAGAGGGAGGACCGGTTTCAGGAGGATAGAGAATTGAGAATATGGGGAGGGGGAGGACCTGCCCAGGAGGAAAGAGAACCAAAATACATAATGGAGGACGGAGGACCTGAACAACGCGGAAAGGGAGGGTGAACTGCTTAAAAAAATGGATGTGAACCGATAGCTCGGAATTCCAATCAGAAAATTAAACCATTACAAGCAGACGGGCGGGGGAATTCAAACCACCGCCCGTCTGCTTTTGTTTGCCGTTTGCCGGAACCCCAAATCTCATCATCATTTCATCGGGGGAAACTTACAAAAATGCGGCAGGCTGGAAAGCCTGCCCCACATTCCGGGGCTAACTCCTTCCGTGCTCTGAAATCAGCCCCCGGCATCCGTCATGGTCCCGTATAGAGGTTGAGGACTCTTTTGAGTTCGTCCACGGCCGGCGGGGCCATAATGTTGCGGTTTCGGAATATTTCCATCGGGAGAATTGCGCGGTTGTTGTAGAAAGCGGCGTTTGATTCGTAGTCGACCTGCATTGCGGCGCCTTCGATGGCAACTCCGCCGAATATCCCCCTGCTGCGGGAGTAGGAAAGTATCTCCGCGCGCAGACGGATGTCGGTCCCTGCTTCGGCGTGGCGTCCCACCGGGCCGGCGGCAATGGATGCATCGGCTCCGAGCGTGAATTTACCGCCCGTTATCGAGTCGAGGCTGCGTATGCTGTTGAATACCAGGATAATGTCGCTTGCCTGCACGCCTATCTGGAACCCCACACTGCCGCCGATAAGGTTAAAGAAAACCGGGTTGCTCCAGGTCCGGTCCTCGCCCCGCACTATCATTATTCCGGTCCCGTACCGGCCCCCCACGATAAAGCCTGCTTTGAGAAGATCGGGGAAAATGGCGATTCCGTAAGCGCCCTTCAGCAGGCTTGGAGGAATGGCCTCCTCGGGGATTGAATTCAACTCCATTAAAATCGCGGCCGCTTCCCGGACTTTGGCCTCTTCGCTCCCCGCGAATACGGGGGCCTGCGGGAGCAGCAGCAAACCAAGAATGAAAATCAATAAGGATATAGCGATCCTGTTTTGCATGAGCACCCCTTTCCTGTCTGTCGAGTTCCGAACTCTGATTTTTGAATTTGCGGGGTACTATTGCATGGATTTGGAGGGACTTGTCAAAGGAAAAGAAAGGGGCAAAAAACGTGCTATGTTATGGCCAATTGCGCTGCACTGTCGGCCACTGCCTCGGAGAGTGAGGGGTGGGCATGGATGGTTCTTCGCAGGTCTTCGGCCTGGATGTGGAGGTGCACCGCGAGCGTGCATTCGGCGATAAGCTCCGATGCGCGGGGGCCGATGATATGTACGCCGAGGATGCGCCCGGAGCCGGCATGCGCAAGAATTTTTGCGAACCCGGCCGTCTCTCCGAGGCATCGCGCCCGGTCGTTGCCGGTGAATGGATAAACCCCGGCCCGGTAATCGACTACGAGTTTTTTTAGTTCCTCTTCGGTCTTTCCAACAGTTGCAACCTCGGGCGAGGTATAAATTACGGAGGGTATGGCGTCGTAGTCCACCTCGGAATCGAGGCCGGCAATGCCCTCGACTGCCGCGATCCCTTCGGCTGACGCCTTGTGGGCGAGCATCGGCCCTGGTATGAGGTCTCCGATGGCGTATAGCCCAGGGATATTGGTCCTGTACTTTTGGTCAACCATCACAAATCCCCTGGAATCGAGGCGGACGCCGATTTCCAGGCCGAGCCCGCGGGTGAGCGGTTTCCTGCCGACCGAGACCAGTACCTTATCAAAAGATGCATGTTCTTCCTTGCCGCCGGATTCGAGGGCCAGAACTACTTCTTCTCCGGATATCCTGGATCGCACCACCCTGGTATTTACCCGGACCTCCAGGCCCTGCTTCCTCAGAAGCCGGTCGAGGAGCCTTCCCACCTGCCCGTCGATGGCGGAGGCTATGCCGGGGAGCATCTCGATTATGGTTACCTTCGACCCCATCCGCGCCCAAACCGACCCAAGCTCGAGGCCAATGTATCCTCCGCCGACGATCCCCAGCCTGCCGGGCGTCGATTCCAGCGACAGGGCTTCGGTCGAGCTTATTACATGCTTTCCGTCGAAGGGCAGAAACGGCAGTTCGACGGGTTCGCTTCCGGTGGCAAGCAGGACGGCGCTCGCCCCGTAGATTTCCCGTCCGCCGTCCGCGCTCCGGACCTCCACCTGGTTGCCGGGCATCAGGCCGGCCGTTCCGCGGATCAGCCGCACCCCTTTTCCCTCCAGGAGCTTGCGGACGTTTCCCTCCAGGCCGGAGACAATACTATTCTTGCGTTGCATCATTTTCGAGACGTGCATCGAAATGTCTCCGGCGCTGATTCCATGTTCGCCGAAGTTATTTCGAGCAAAATCGAGGTACTCGGTCGAGTCCAGAAGAGCCTTGCTCGGGATGCACCCGACGCGCAGACATACCCCTCCGGGTTCCGCCTCTTTTTCGATGCAGGCCGTCTTCATGCCGAGTTCGGCCGCGCGCAGGGCGGCGACGTACCCGCCGGGGCCGGCCCCTATCACAAGCAGGTCGAAATTTCGCCGCTCGGGCATCTTAGAGCTCCATCAGCAACCGTTCGGGGTTTTCCACCAGGTCCTTGATCCTTTTGAGGAAGGTGACCGCCTCCCGCCCGTCGATTAGGCGGTGGTCGTAGCTCAGGGCCACGTACATCATTGGGCGGATAACCACCTGTCCTCCGGCGGCAATCGGGCGATCCTCTATTTTGTGCAGGCCGAGGATGGCGCTTTGCGGCGGGTTGAGGATCGGAGTGCTGAGAAGCGAACCGTAAACGCCTCCGTTCGTTATCGTGAAGGTCCCCCCTTCGAGGTCCGAGAGTTCGAGCCGGTTCAGTGATATTTTTGAAACAAAATCCAGAACGGCTTTCTCGATTTCGGCAAACCCGAGCCGGTCGACATTACGGATGACCGGAACGACCAGTCCACGCTCCGCCCCGACCGCTACCCCGATGTTGTAGAAATACTGGTATACAATGTCGTTTTCATCGATATAGGCGTTTACCTCCGGAAACTCCTTAAGGGCCGCGGCGCTTGCCTTGACAAAAAAAGACATTATTCCGAGGCGCACGCCATATTTGTTCCGGAAGTCCTCCCCCAGCCTGCCGCGAAGATCCTGCACGCGGCTCATGTCTATTTCATTGAAGGTCGTCAGCATGGCCGTATTGCGGCGAGCCTCAAGCAGCCTTTCCGCTATGCGCCGCCGGATGGGCGACATGGGTTTTCGAACAACAGCGCCCTCCGCTGCCGGCTCGACTTGCGCCTTCGGGCCTCCGGGAGCGGTTTGCACCTGGGGGGGCGCACCGGCGGGAGGGGCGCCGGGCCATCGATCAGCTCGTCTGTCTTCTCTCACGGCCCCGCCCTGTTCCAGGTAAAGGAGTACGTCCCCTTCGGTGATCCGGCCCCCGGGGCCGGTCGGGGTAACAGCCGACAGGTCCACGCCTCTTTCCGCGGCGAGGGAGCGAACGGACGCAGGTATAATCGGCTTTGTGCCCTCTGAAGGTTCGACACTCCGGGGCGGTGAAGGAGGCGGGGTTTGGGCAGGAGGTGGAGGCTGGGGCGTTGGTTTGGCTTCAACCCGCTCAGCCGGGATTTCTTCAGTTTCCCTTTTGCCGGAAGTTTGCGCGGCCTCGGCTGGCCGGGACGGTTCGGCCTTTGCCGAGGGGCGCTGCCGGGGCTGTTCCCCTGCTTCGGTATCGATTATAGCGACAGTCGATCCCACGGGCACGGTCTCGCCCTCCGCGACCTGGATCTCTAAAATCCCCTCAGCCGGCGAAGAGACTTCCAGCGTTACCTTGTCGGTTTCGATCACGAACAGGAGTTCATCCTTTTTGACCTTCTCGCCATCTTTTCTCAGCCACTGGGCGATAAGGGCCTCGTGCACCGATTCGCCGACTTCCGGCACCTTTACCTCTACTCTCATGAGTTCTCCTGGCCCGCTGGTTATAGGGGTGTGTTCAAGTTCAATTATGCGGCTGCCCGCCCGGGTTCTTTTCCCACAATCCATATCAGCCGGGAAATGCGGTCCCGAGAAAAGCTTCCTGTTCGTGTTTGTGAGACGTGAGGTACCCTGATGCCGGGCTGGCGGCGGCCGACCTGCCGATGTAGCCGGGCTCGGCCCCGGAAACCGACTGCAGCAGTGGGCGCATGAAACACCATGCCCCCATGTTTTCAGGTTCTTCCTGGACCCAGAAAATCTGCTTCACGGAAGGATACATCGATAGTATTTCCCGGATGCGCTCAACCGGCTCCGGGTAGAATTGCTCGACCCGCACTATTGCCGTATCGTCGTTTTTTGCGGCAAGCCGCTTTTCCGCCAGGTCATAGTAAACCTTGCCGCCGCAGAAAAAGAGCCTCGAAGCGTTCCTGAAATCTTCTGCGTCCGGGACAACTTCGAGGTAATGGCCGGACGCAAGCTCCGAGGTCTTCGATACGGCGCCCGGATGCCTTAGCAGGCTCTTGGGGGTAAATACGATCAGCGGTTTTCGGAAATTGCGCCTCATTTGTCTTCGCAGCAGGTGGAAGTACTGGGCGGGGGTGGTCGGGTAGCATACCTCCATATTCTCCTCGGCGCACAACTGGAGAAAGCGCTCGACCCGGGCGCTCGAATGCTCCGGCCCCTGGCCCTCGAACCCGTGCGGCAGCAGAACGGTAAGGCCGCTGAGCCTTTGCCATTTGAACTCTGCACTGGATATGAACTGGTCGAAAATTGCCTGCGCGTTGTTTGCGAAATCGCCGAACTGGGCCTCCCACATGGCGAGCGTTCGGGGGCTGACCAGCGAGTACCCATACTCGAACCCGAGCACGGCGTTTTCGGAGAGCATGCTATCAAAGACTGAATACAGGGCCTGGTCTGGTGAGAGGTGGTTGAGGGGCACGTAATGTTCGCCGGTCTTTGTGTCTGTCAAGACGCTGTGCCGCTGGCTGAAAGTGCCGCGGCTGCTGTCCTGCCCGCTTAGCCTCACCGGAGTTCCTTCGACGACGAGGGTGGCAAACGCCAATGATTCGGCGGTTGCCCAGTCTATCCCCGCACCCCGTTCGACCGTCTCGACACGCCTTTTGAGAATGCGCTCCAGTCGAGGGTGGACTGAAAAGCCTTCGGGGAATTTACTCAGCCGGCGGGCGAGTTCGAGCAGCTTTCCCCCATCGACCCCGGTATTTACGGGATCAAAGGAATATCGGCCGCTGAAGCCTTCCCAGACTTCGAAGAAGCGATCCTCGGGCATCGTGCACGTCTTATCGTGGGCGGCCTTAAAAGCGAGTTCCAGGCATTCCTGCACTCCGCCCGCAATCCGGTTGAGCTCTTCATCGTTGATAAGGCCCAATTTCTTGAGGGCATCGGAATAGATTCCGTGGAGGGATGGCCGGTCCTTTATGCGGTTATACATCTCGGGTTGGGTGTAATAAGGCTCGTCGCCTTCGTTGTGCCCGTAGCGGCGGTAGCAAACGACGTCAACCACAACGTCCTTTTTGAATTTCGCCCTGTAGTCGAAAGCGAGTTTTATTACGTGAACCGCCGCTTCGGGGTCTTCGCCGTGGACGTGGAAAACCGGCACCATGAGCATCTTGGCGATATCGGTTGCGTAGCGGGTGGAACGGGCGTGCTCCGGAAGGGTCGTGAAGCCGATCTGGTTGTTGATGATGAAGTGGATCGTCCCCCCGGTGCCGTAGCCTTCAAGCTGCGAAAGATTCAGCGTCTCGGCCACGATCCCCTGGCCGGCGAATGCTGCGTCGCCGTGTATTAGAACGGGCATTACGGAGGAGGGATGATGTATGTCGGGTGACTGGATATCGGAGTTCGGACCAGTTTCCTCCATCATCCGTGCGTACGCAATTCCTTCGACTACCGGATCAACGGCTTCGAGATGGCTGGGATTGTTGGCTAGATAGACGCGCAAGGGGCCATGGTCGAAGTCGAGGTCGGCCATATAGCCCCTGTGGTACTTTACGTCACCCGCCCCGTAGATGGACTGCGGATCGTAGTGCTCATCGAATTCGCAAAAGATCCATTCGTATGGTTTATTGAGGACGTTTACCTGGATATTGAGCCTTCCGCGGTGGGCAAGTCCCATCTCGATTTCGCGGCAGCCACCCGCTCGGGCATGGCGCAAAAGGGCATCCAGGACCGGCACCATGACCTCGGCGCCTTCGATCGAGAAACGCTTCTGCCCGATAAAGCGCGTGTGGAGGAACTGTTCGAAAAGAGTCGCCTGGCAAAGCTTTCGAAGTATCTGTAATTTTTCTTCGGCCGATATAGAGGGGCGGTTCCTGGTCGGCTCCATCCGCTCTTGGAGCCACAGGCGTTCGTGAGGGTCCTGGAGGTGCATGTATTCGACGCCAATCGAGCGGCAATAGGTCTCGCGTAGCGCCGAAACAATTTCTTTCAGTGCAACTTCACCCTTAAACAGGGTGGGCGGGGCAAAGAACCGTCGGTCGAGGTCGTTTTCCGCAAGGCCGAATGCGGAAAGGTCCAGCAGAGGGTGACTCCTGGGGCAATTCGATAGGGGATCGAGGCAGGAGAGCAGGTGTCCGAGGTCGCGGTAGCGCTGGATTAACTCCTGGACCCCACATTGCCTGACCAGCTCTTCCCTGTCGCAAAAGCCCACATCCGCCCGGCCGTCCGGACGGGCCAGCTCGAAGCCCTCGAAAAAAAGCCTCCACTCGCTCCCGACGCTCATCGGATCCGATTTCCACAGCTTGTACTGCGAATCGATCAGATCGGCATTAAGACTCAGGGAAAGGTTCATCTCCAAAGGAAATCCCGCGATCTTTCTGGGCCGTGGTTGGGTTGATCTCCGCGAAAACCCCGCACGATCATGTATCCTACGCCTCTATACCGGAACGCTCGCCACCGGGCGGAGCGAGTGTGTTTCCCTCTCACCGAATTCAAATCCTAGAGATAGCTATGATGGAAGTGATGTCAAGGGATAGCCTGCGCCGCTTGCCAAGGTAAATGGCTTAGGGCGGCTGCTCGGCTGAAAACTGAAGAAAGAATCGGAAGGGAAAAACGGTTAGGCGTGGAATCGGGTTTAGCAGCCCTCTCCGATGGCGAAATGTTCTATAAATTCCTGCAGCACCGTCATTTGCCGCACATTTGGGTTTTCGAACCGCACTCCGCAGCGCCTCGTGGTGACGTTGTCCAGCGATCCTTCGGGGATCTCGAAACTGTAGATGATCTTGCAGTCCACCCTGTCAACGTGGATAAAACAACCGTTGCTGCCGAAGATCTTGATTTCGGTGAAATCGTGATCCTCGTCGCCCATCGCGAGATATTGAACGCACAGTCCGCCCATGCTGATATCAATTATGTTGCCAATGCTGACGAGATTGCCTGACCTGAGAAAGGCAGCGTAACCCCCCTTCTTTCCAAGGAATCTTTTATGCTTTCTTCTCTCTTCGGGCATCTCTGATTTCCACTCGAGAAGTTTAATTCCGAAAACAACTTAATAATACCCATATAGTGCCGGGTATCTCGCTCGTTTAATCCGCCTACTTCTAGCTTATGAATATTAGGAAACGACAGACGCAATTCTTCTCTGATGCTAGTATCCACATTTACCTGTTATAAAGTAAGGGGGATTTTGGGGGGTATGAATTAGGTATGGTGGATAACTATAAATCCCGTAAACTTAAGTAAGACAGGATAATAGACACCTATCCGACGCATCGAAAATGTCCCGTGGCCATTACAATAAAGCTTAAAGCTGTCCCGTGGAAAGCCGATTTTTATGGAGGGAAGCTGCATGCAGGTCGCGCATTTTCATGCCGTGATGCTGCATCCAGCAGTTTATATTGAATTATTTGGCTGGGCGCATGGCCTGCCAAGGCCGGAGGGTGGATGGATAGGATCAGCGTGATTGAACAGGAAGAGCTTATTAGAAAATACATGGAGGAGAATAACAGGACGGCGGCCGTCAGGCTTCTCTATGAGCTTTCTATCGCCTGCGCCAAGGAAAAGAATTTCAAGACCGCGGAGTCGCTCCGGGACCGCATCTTTGAAATCGATCCAATGGCGCTCGATGAGATAATTCACTCGGGCGAGGTCATCGAGCAGGAAAAGTGCGAGGTAATAGATAAAGGCCACCGCGAAACCTGGGCGGAACTCTACCAGAAACTTACGGTGGAAGAGGCAAACGAGCTCTATTTTTCCCTCAAAACCGAAACCTATCCCGCCGATACAGCGGTTTATTCGCAGGGCGAACACAAACCTCGCCTGTTCCTGGTAAACCACGGCCGCCTCAAGGTATTCTACGTTCAAAACAACCGTGAAGTGCTCCTAAAGATGG
The DNA here is from genome assembly GCA_002298995.1 of Desulfarculales bacterium UBA696. GTDB lineage: Bacteria > Desulfobacterota > Syntrophobacteria > Syntrophobacterales > Syntrophobacteraceae > SbD1. Next base: position 6,252 of record DBMO01000012.1, on the reverse strand, counting down.
TAAACAAAGGCCAAGTCGCGGGCGATGATACTTTCTTTTCGAGCACGATGTGCACCACTTCAATGGTGACTCTTGCGAACACGGAACTGAGCTATCTCGATGCTGATGTCCTTAAGCGTTGGAAGACCGATTTCCCGGTTCTCGAATCGAAGCTCCAGGATTTTGCGTCCAGATCGAAATGCATCAGGGACCTGATAAAGGAAAGGGAACTGGATCGCCGGTGCTACAAACGAATCCATGTTTTCGGACGGGGCGAGGCGCAGCTCCTATCGGCTGCCGGGACACCGATCGGCAAGCCGTTCAAGGTTGACGTGATCGATCTGTCGCAGGGCGGAGCTGGTTTCATGGTGAGGATCACTAGAAGGGAGACCGCCAGCTTGCTGCTCGGCCAGAAGATGAATTTGAGCTACACCCACCCCCTGGCCGGCCCCTTAAAAGCCGTCCAGCGCAGCGGCACGATTGTGGCCGTACGGTTCCATCCCCTGGAGGACTGCTCGCTAAGCGTCAAATTTAACCAATTGCTCAATCCAACGTTGATCGATGAATTGGGACGCTTCAAACCGACCCCGGAATTTGATTTCAATTAGACCGGGCGAAGATTTATTTGTCGAAAGGATTGCGGATAATCAGGGTCTCGTTTCTGCCGGCCCCCACCGAAACAATGTTGATGGGCACCCCGGCATGTTCTTCGATTGCCCGTAGATAGACCTTTGCCGCCGGCGGAAGTTCATCCCAGGAACGAATTCCCGTCAGGTCTTCCTCCCAGCCGTCAAATTCCTCGAAAGCGGGCCGGCATGCCTCGACAGCATCCAGTTCGGGGGGCACGGCATCAATTTTGTGCCCGCGGCAGGTATACGAAACAGCTATTTTGAGCTTGGGAATCCCGGTAAGAACATCCAGCTTGGTTATAACCATGCCGGAGAGGCCGTTGAGCCTCACCGAGCTTTTCACCACAACCATGTCGAGCCATCCGCAGCGGCGGGGGCGACCGGTTGTTGCCCCGAATTCGCCACCAACCTTCCTGATGCGATCTCCAGTCTCGTCGAGCAGCTCGGAAGGAAAAGGCCCGCCTCCAACCCGCGTGGTGTAGGCCTTTACAATCCCTACCACCTTGTCGATCCTGGTCGGGCCGATGCCCGATCCGCAGCACGCGTTGCCCGCAACCGTGTTGGAAGAGGTAACGTAAGGATAGGTGCCGTGGTCGATGTCCAGGTGGGTGCCCTGCGCGCCTTCGAAAAGGATGTTTTGCCCCTGGGCGACCGCGAGCTGAAGGGTCTCGGAAACGTTGCCGGTGAAAGGCCGCAAACGCTCGCCGTATTCCAGGTATTCCGCCTCGATGGCCGCGATGTCCAGCGGCTTTTCGCCGAAATAGCGCTCGAGGATGAAATTCTTTTCTTCTATTCCCGCTTCAAGTTTTTGGCGAAAAGTGCTCCTGTCGAGCAGATCGTGTACCCGGATCCCTCCGCGCCCAGCCTTGTCCTCGTAGCAGGGACCGATACCCCGGCCCGTTGTCCCGATAGCCGTCTTGCCCTTTTTCTTCTCGCGGGCAACGTCAATTGCGCGGTGATAAGGCATGATAACGTGGGTGTAGAGGCTTAGCACAAGCTTGTCCGGAGTAACCGGAATGCCGGCCGCGGCGAGCTTTTCCATTTCCTTAATCAGAACCGCCGGATCGAGCACCACCCCGTTTCCGATCATGCAAAGCTTTCCCGGGTGCAGGATGCCTGACGGAATCAGGTGAAATACATATTTTTCCCCGTTTACCACCAGGGTATGCCCGGCGTTGTTCCCGCCCTGGAAACGGACCACGTAGTCGGCCTTTTCAGTCAGAAGGTCGACTATCTTGCCTTTTCCCTCATCACCCCACTGGGTGCCTATTATGACCACGGTTGCCATATCAGTATCTTCCTTCAAACGAGACCACATTCGCCAGATACCAAGACCGGGCGCAAACATACCTTAATTTTACACACAGGGGAATAGTTGAGAAGAAGAATCCCGCAAAGGCGCATGAGTCGCCGACCAATGGCAGGCGGTTTTCCGCTCTATTAACGTGGCTGGGAATGCCGTTCTTTTCCGCCTTATCCCCGGACCTTCCACGCGCTCTGTGCGCCATCCGCGTTGGAAGACCCTACCTCATGGAACGAAGCCGCCTTATTCGCTCCTCGATTGGCGGGTGTGTGCTGAAAAGGCTCGCAAAGCTCTTGCCCGCCAGGGGATTTACGATAAACATGTGCGCCGTTGACGGATTGGCATCCATCGGCATTCGCTCGGAGGCCATCGCAAGCTTTTCGAGCGCCCGCGCCAGGGATTCCGGATTGTGCGCAAGGTGCGCTCCCGTTTCGTCCGCAAGATATTCGCGGCTCCTCGATATGGCGAGTTGGATAAGGGTTGCCGCAATCGGAGCAAGCACGGCCGTTACAATGAGGCCGATAAACCCCCCGCCATCGTCATCATCGCTGCTGCGGCCGCCGCCGAAAATAGCGGCCCACCGGGCCATGCTGGCCAGGATCATTATGGCGCCGGCCAGTGTCGCGGCAATCGAGCTTACCAGGATATCCCGGTTTCTTACGTGTCCGAGTTCGTGTGCGAGAACGCCCTTGACTTCGTCCGGCGTGAGTATTCGCATTATCCCCTCTGTCACGGCAACCACCGCGTGTTCGGGGTTTCTTCCGGTTGCGAATGCATTCGGTGTCTCTTCCGGAATCAGATATATACGCGGCATCGGCAGCCCTGCCTCACCCGCAAGCTCGCGAACGATCCCGTAGAGCCCCGGATTATCCTGTTCCTCGATAGGCTGGGCGCGGTACATGGCGAGCACGATTTTATCGGAAAACCAGTAGCTTCCCATGTTCATCACGAAAGCCAGCAACAAGGCAATATACATCCCCTGCCGCCCGCCCATCAAATTGCCTATCCAGATTATCAGCACGGTTAGAAGGGTGAGAAGAACGGTTGTGCGAACTCTGCTGTCCATCATTTGCTGCCTCCGTTCAGACCGGATCTTCCTTTTTATTCATCGGCTGTTTCGAAAGGGACGCCTGGCTGGAAACGACCTCTCTCCCGCGCCCGGCAAGGTATCGGTCTGCCGAGCCGACCCTAATATCTAATCATCTGCCGCCGAAGCGCAAGATAGTAAACCAAAAAAACAGCCCCTGCTCGAAACGGTGGGGCTGCTCGAGAGGCTGTTGCCCAAACAGCCAACTAATAACTGCTAAGTAAAATCGGAAGGCAGGAGCCTGATGACCTCATTCGCTCAAAAGCGCCGCGGGAATAACGATGTTTTCGATATCGTCTCGGATGCGAATCGCACATCCTGGGGCAAGTAAGCCCATTTTGTCGTAAATCTATATGGATAAAGGCCATTAACAGCCCGCGAGGTTACGTGCGGAGCAACTACTTGCCATCCCTGCGCGCGGCCAGCTGCCATTGCTCGGGGAGCGGTTGAGGCCCCGGCGTGATTCCGGCAATATCCGGATCTATATCGCCACTTACCGGTGCACGCTCCGCTTTGGCTTTTTTGGCTTCAAGGCGGCGAGCTTCCTTGTCTTTCTTTTTCTGCTGCTTCTCGTGCTCCCTTTCCCGCTTCTGAAAGGTGGCTTTGGATTTTTGAGCCATAACTCACTCCGAAAAATTTGGATTCATTGAATTCATTGGGCAAATATTTGAAGCGTCAGGGCCGGTTAATATCTCGGCCCGCGGCTGGGTCGCTTAGAAGGTGGTTTTGCCTGGCTAAGCCTTATTACCTGGTCTTTCAGCCGGCTCCCGTTAAGGGCTTTCATGGCTTTGTCGGCCTCCGAATTGTTCAACATTTCCACAAATCCAAACCCTTTTGACTGCCCTGAAAACTTGTCTTTGACTATATTCACGGCAGACACTTCTCCAAAGGCCGCAAAAGCCTCTCTTAGTTCCGTCTCGGTGACGCTTCCCGCCAAACCTCCGATATATATATTCATATTTGCACTCCTCTTTTTGGATTCAACACAACAGATTTCCGTCGATCCGAGGATAAACACAGTTTTGAAAAAAAGAGCCGGAGAGTTCTCTCCGGCTCATTCTCTTCTCGCAGGATCGATTAAAGATTCTTCTGCTGTCTTAAATCTTTTTTACTTGAGTTGCCTGAGGGCCTTTGGGGCCTCTTTCTTCGACAAAGCTCACTCGCTCGCCTTCAGTAAGAGACTTGAACCCACTGCCCTCGATAGCGGAGAAATGCACGAACAAATCGCCCCCGCCGTCCTTCTCGATAAATCCAAAGCCTTTGCTCTCGTTAAACCACTTTACTCGACCTTCCGTCATCTTAGATCCTTTTCTTGTTTTTTGACTTTTGCAGCCCGCTTCAGCTATTTAAGAATCGTTCTAATCAGGCGAAAGATCGACTCCGCATATAACTCAAGAAATTGGACAGCCTATATTTATCCGCCGATCATAGTCAATATCGGGATAAAAAGCAAGGAATGATTGATACACCTCACAATTATTCAAACCACCCATCCAAAACCGCGAGGCCTGCTTCTACGTACCGACGCTTGCTTCCAAAGCCTCCCAGTTCTGGGTTATTGCTTCAAAAACAGGGTTGTGTGCTTCCTCGGTTGTCTTCTGATTGGCATTCGGCCTGACCAGCTTGAACATCTTTATAATACTTACCAGCAGCTTTACGAGAAACTCCGCCGATTCCAACCGTTGCCGACTGACCAGGGACTTGGATTTATCAGGCTGCTCTTCGATGCTTGCCTTGCCGGCCTTTACAATCTCGGCCTCAGCGACTTTTTTCAGGCCGAAGATCGAATCCACTATTTCGAGATCGTTCGAATTAGATAAATGTTCGATGGCAAGCCTCAAAATTCCACTTCTATTGGACTGGCCCGATTTATCATAGAATCCCGATACCTTGTCCAGGTAGGGAACGGCGAGATTCGCACAGTAATCCTTTATGTCAATTACCGGAGATTGAGAGTAATTTTTAAGCTCGTCGAAAAAGTACCCGGTGGAGCGCAAGTCTTTCACCAAGGCATTTGGAATCTCCATATAATCTCTCCGTGCATTCTTTTGGCGCAGTACTTTCTTGAACTCTGATAAACCCCGACAGGGTGAAATTGCCTGGATTCACCCAACTAAATTATTGACCGAATGAGACGCACTTGTACGGGGATGTATACTTTTCCCACTCGCCGCTTTGGCATATTGTGCACTCACATTCCTTGCAAATTATTGTTTTATCGGGCCACTCCCCGGTATCATTCCAGCATTCATGCATTTTTCTTCTCCCCTTATCGGATTGATTAGTCACGGTGAAGGTGGCGTGGCGCAGTCACGATCCCAGGAAAAGGAAATGACTAGCTCAATATAAGATAAGCAGAGGCGGTGGTGCTTGCAAAATTAATTCAAACACAACTTTACTTATACTCCCCAATTAGCGTGCGGGGTAGTTAATAATGACGCCTGCTCAATAAAAGTCTAATTGGCGTTAGTTACCATGGTATTTTCCAGATTTTGTGCTAGTATCAATGAAAAGCCGATTAGTTCGGACAGCATCCTGTTCCAGCACCCCGGACTCCAATTCGGTTGCTCTCCCCCGTTGCTCGACGGGTGTCACGCCTTATGACATCTTATTCAGGGCAAACCCATTGGGAGCTTCTATCGTGGGACCTGTTCCTTTAATTCTTCTCTGTGATGATGACGAGGATGAGCCGATTTTGATCCGGCAGGCCTTCGAGCAAGCTGACATACACGCCAAGCTGATTTACCTTCGCGACGGCATCGAGATGACCGAGTATCTTCAGAGCTGTGATCTAATTTCCTCCAAGACATGTCCCAAAATCATAATACTCGATCTAAACATGCCTCGCATGAACGGGCTCGAGACCCTGAAGTGGATTAAATCCCGGCCCCAGTACGACCAAATTCCGGTCATCATTCACACAACATCGAGCGCGGAGGGGGATTTTCTGGATTGCCACATGGCCGGAGCAAACTCGGTCATAACGAAGAGCAGGAATCCCGGAAATCTGGTCAGGACGGTGAGTTCGCTTTCCTGGAGCTAGTCGCTACGGCCCTCGGTGGAGTTGCAGTTTATCGTGCCCGCCGCTCAGTTCCGGGCAGCAATTGGCGGGCACGGTGAAAGCCGGTGTCCACCCTGAATTAACTTGGAATTTCCGTAGACATTCTTGCGTATAATTACCTAGAAAATGCTCAATTTTCATGCTTCGCGGGCGAGGCGCATCATGGAAAATTGCGTTCAAGTTGCGCCTAAAA
>DBMO01000014.1 GCA_002298995.1 Desulfarculales bacterium UBA696 | reverse complement strand
ATAAGACTGTGCCCACCCTACGCTTCTTACTGAGCCGAGCTGTCCCGCAGGCCTTCCATCAGCTTTAGCCGGCGCGAAAGTTTGTCCTTTTTCTCGCCGAGGCGCTCGCTTTTTTCGCGCTCTTTTTCGATCACTTCCGGCGGGGCCTTGTCGAGGAACTCATAGTTGGACAGCTTGCGCCGCGTATTGCCGAATTCCTTCTCGAGCTTTGCGAGTTCTTTTTCGAGCCGCTTGGCTTCGCTGTCGAAATCAAGAATATCCTTCAATACAACAAAGACTTCGATGTTCCCGACCACTCCCCCGGCGGCAAATTTGGGTTTTTCGATCCGTCCCGCAAGGGCTGCCGTGACGCGCGATACGCGCCCGAGGTCCTCGATTGTCCTCGATTGCGCCGAGAGCAACTCGATATCGGACTGGTCCGCGCACAGGCAGGTCACCTCGACTCGAACGGCAGGCGAGACGTTCATCTCGCCCCGGATGTTGCGGATCGCGTTAACCACCCCCATCAGCTTTTCCATCCGCGCCTCGGCATCTGAATCGATCCTGGCCGGATTCAGTTCCGGAAAGGCCGCTTTCATGATGCTGCCGGAAGTCTGGGGGAGTTTTTGCCATAGCTCCTCGGTAATGAACGGCATGACGGGGTGGAGCAGCACAAGTATTTTTTCCATCACCAGCGCGGCAACCGATCTTGCAAGATTTCCCGCACGCTCGTCTTCGCCGTAGAAATCGGGCTTTATCATCTCGAGGTACCAGTCGCAGTACTCGTGCCACACGAACTGGTAAAGTGATTGCGCGTACTGGTTATAGTAATGCTCGTCAAGCGACTGGCTCGTCTCTTCGATGAGCCTTTGAAGCCGGCTAAGTATCCAGCGGTGGGCTAGGTTTCCCGGTTTTTCCGGAATATTTCCCATCCGGCTGAAACCTTCGAGGTTCATCAAAAGAAAGCGTGCGGCGTTCCATATCTTGTTTACGAAATGCCTGTATCCTTCAATCCGGTCTTCTGAGAGCTTGATATCGCGTCCCTGGGCGGCAAATGCGGTAAGAGCGAACCTCAGGGCATCGGTGCCGTACTTGTCCATCATGAGCAGCGGGTCGATTACGTTTCCTTTCGACTTGCTCATCTTCTGGCCCGAGGCGTCCCGCACCAGCGCATGCACGTAGACCTGACGGAATGGCACCGCGCCCATGAAGTGAATTCCCATCATCATCATCCGGGCAACCCAGAAAAACAGAATGTCGAATGCCGTGACGAGGACCGACGTGGGATAGAACTTGCGAAGTTCGGGGGTGTTGTCCGGCCAGCCCAGGGTCGAAAAAGGCCACAGCCCCGAACTGAACCAGGTATCGAGAACGTCCGAATCCTGTTCGAGTACCGCGCTCCCGCACTTGGGGCACTGGGTGGGCGCTTCGGCTGCAACGATAACCTCCCCGCACTGGCAGTACCACGCCGGTATGCGGTGCCCCCACCATATCTGGCGGCTTATGCACCAGTCCTCGACGTTTTCCATCCAGATGAAATAATCTTTTTCCCATTTGGCCGGGATAATACGGGTCCTGTTAAGCCGGACGGCCTCCATCGCGGGCTGCGCAAGAGGCTTGGTCGATACGAACCACTGGAGCGAGAGCATCGGTTCGACAACACTCGCGCAGCGGTAGCAGTGCCCGACCCGGTTCTTGTGGGGCTCGACTTTGACGAGAAACCCGCCTTTTTCCAAATCCTTGAGGATGCGCTTGCGGCAGGCATAGCGGTCCAGGCCGGCGTAAGGCCCGGCTTCAGCAGTCATCACCCCGTGTTCGTCAATTACCTGGATTATTTCCAAATTGTGCTTGCGTGACAGATCGAAGTCGTTGAAATCATGGGCAGGGGTGACCTTTAATGCGCCCGTGCCGAATCCGCGCTCAACATAGGAGTCGGCAATCACCGGGATGTGCCGCCCAAGAATTGGAAGGATTACCTGCTGCCCGACAAAGGCCTTATATCTTTCATCTTCCGGATGCACTGCAACCGCCGTATCGCCCAGCATTGTCTCGGGACGGGTGGTCGCCACGATGAGCGCGCCCTTTCCGTTAACCAGCGGGTAGCGGATATGGTAGAGTGAGCTGTCGAGTTCCTCTGTTTCAACTTCGATGTTGGCAAGCGCTGTAACGCACCTGGGGCACCAGTTTATCATGCGCTTTCCACGATAGAGCAGCCCCTCGTTGTAGAGCGACACAAAAACCTGCCGCACCGCGCGCGAGAGCCCCTCGTCCATCGTAAAGCGCTCCCTCGACCAGTCGCACGAGGAGCCGAGCCGTTTTAGCTGGTTTATTATTATCCCGCCGTACTTTTCACGCCACTCCCAGACCTTTTGCAAAAATGCCTCGCGGCCGATCTCGTGTCGGGAAAGCCCCTGCTTCGCAAGCTCGCGTTCGACCACGTTTTGAGTGGCGATCCCCGCATGGTCGGTTCCGGGCACCCACAGGACCTCGAAACCCTTGAGCCTCTTATAGCGGCAAAGTATATCCTGCAAGGTATTGTTCAAGGCATGCCCCATGTGGAGCTGCCCCGTCACGTTAGGCGGCGGGATGACGATGCTGAAGGAAGGCTTCTTACTATTTTCGTCCGCGCGAAAATAGCCCTGTTCTTCCCAATACCCGTACCAGTGAGATTCAACTTCCTTAAACTCGTATGCCTTTGGAAGAGCGCCTTCGCTCATTATTTTTCCTCTGTGATTTTGATTGAGAGATTTTGAGAATAAAATTTCAGGGATTTAAGGGATTTCAGGAAATGAAAGGGTCAACGGTTATGAGGCGGATTTGGGAAAAGAAGACGATGCCGAGGAATCAAATTCCTTGGATTCCTGGCTCCCATGACCCATTAGAAAAGAAGATGCCGCCCCGAGTTATCAACGCTCTTGATTACTGAAATTCCTCAAACCCTCAAATTCCTGAAATCCCTGAATTTTAATCACCCTTTTTTACCCGCTCGATCTCCTCCCGGATAATCTCACGAGCCACACCGGGCAGCTTGGCCTCGACCACCTGCCGAACCGTTTCGAGCAGCCTGAATTCTATGCGGCCGACAAGTTCTTCGATTAGTTCCGCAATCAGTGCATCGTTTCCCGTGGCAACAACGATCGCCGGCTCGGACTCTTGTTCGGGTCGCGGAATTGGGGATTTGGGGAGTTCCGGTGCGGCCCTGCGAGGCTTTTCCACTGCTGCCGCCATGCCTGCCGCCGCACCCGCCGCCGCAGCCGATGCGGTCTCAGGCTCGGGTATTTTGAGCTGCTCAAGTACTGCCGCCTCTGAAATCTTGGGTGACGCGGCCACGGGCGGTTCTGGAACTTCGATCCCTGGGGGTTCGGGTACCTCGGTCCTGGATGTCTCAACGGATTCAATCGGCGGCGCCGGGGATGCTTCAGCTGCCTGGACCTCGGGAACTGCCTCTACAGTTGCCGAGGGCTCAGGGGACTCTTCCGGAGCGGGAATATCGGGTGGTATTTCCGGCGTCCGTGCTGTTTCGTCGTTTATCTTTAGAGCCGCGGCCGCTCTCTCTCTAAGAGGCGGGGGTTCGGCCGGCTTGGTTGCTTCCTCTATTCCGTCCAGTTCATCGAGCAAACTCTTCAGCAGTTCATCTTCCTCTTCATTCAGGACCGGTTCCTCGGAACTCTTCGCCTCGGGCGCGGGTTCTTCGGGCGCGGGTTCTTCGGGCGCAGGTTCCTCGGGCTTGGCCGCTTCCACGGCTTCAGGGGCCGGCTCCACTTGCTCCTCGATTTCCTTTATCAAATCCGACATTTCGGCCGACCGAAGCTCTGGTGTCTCGGGCTCGACAGCCGTTCCGAAAAGATTGTCCCCTTCCTCCTCCTGTTCCTTGAATAGGTCGTCAACATCAACTTCCTCGGGCTCGGAAGGCGCGCGGGACGGCGTGGACGGCTTCCCGGCAAAAGAGAGCTGTTTGTCATCACTGGTCGGTTCGAAATCGTCGAGATCAAGATCGGGTTCCGCGTCCAAAATCTCGACATCGAGGTCTATATCTTCATCCTCATCAATAGACCCGGCAGGCATTTCTATTATATCTTCCAGATCGATTATTTCTTCGTCGTCTTCTCCCAGGCTCTCCAGGTCGATGTCGGCCTCCTGCGAGGGATCGGGGTTTTCGTCAAATCCCATTGACCTTTTAGGCTTCTTCATCTCTACCTCTCATGCAGCAAAATCACACACGCTTGGATTTTGGGAAAAAACGCACTTTTTTAAAGCAATGGAACCGATAACATGCACAAAAAACATCTGTCAAGCTAAGCTTTTAAGCCGCCGAAAAGGACGCGGAAAGACCCCGGTGAAAACGAATTAACCTAGGGCATGGATAGGCGAATTCGCCAGGCTCGAAATCATCCGGGTTTACTCGCTTTATTGCAGTCTTTTCAATATCTTCGCGGCGGCCACCAAGCCCGCGAAAAGTACGAAGAAGTATAGCAGGAGGGGCAAGACTCCAGGGGATGTAGCCCTATGGCATGGTTAAAACCGCCGAGTAACATTTGAACGCATGAGCATAGAGTCATCCCCGTGACACTTCCTGGAAGGAACTCGGTGTCCTTGCATAGGGGACTGCTGTTCGAGAAACGATCGGGAACTCTGCTAACCGTTGATGGCCGGGATACAACGTTCCGGCGGGATCTGCCGAGGCTATTGCCCAAATAGCTTTTTTTGAAACAGCTAAGTGGATAGGCAGGCGTGAGCCTAACAACGTCATTCTCGCGGCGCTTCTGGGCGGGAATCCGGTGTCTGTTTGCTTCGGCAGGTCAACAACTTTGGGTTTAAAGCCGCTGGATTCCCGCCCAGAAGCGCCGCGGGAATGACGATTTTCGATTCCGTCTCGGAAGTGAATCCCAATCTTGTTTAGGCAACAGGCCGTCCTGACCACGTGCCGCAACCTGGGATTGGGAGACTTCCACAACCTGGGATTGGGAGACTTCCACAACCTGAGCGATCAAGCTTAGGCCGCTGAAATTATGCGCTATTTTCTGGTTTCCTTATACACCTGGATTATAAACGTGCATTTCCCCGGCCCTCATAAACTTCATCGCCGTGCTGCCGCTAGATGCCGCTGACCAGGACCACCTCTTCCCATTTTCCGTTAACGCAGTCCAAAAGCCTTCCCCGGGCCACAATATCGGCGCCGTTGCGAAAGCATCGGCCGTCCATCCTGCACTCATTTTTGGTACAAAAATCCATTTTGGGCTCCTTCTCTATTATTAGTACCGGCCACTCCATGTCCATTCGCGAATAGTAATCACTCTTTGCATCGAGTGGCAGGGTTGCGGCCCGGAAAGTCCTTGACTTTAGGTTGCTGCCATGGTTTATGACTGACCAGTCCGTATCGGGACTGGAGGCTCAGGTGCAAAAATCTCGGGACCAGCAGATTGCAAATACAATTCTAAAAAGGCTTGCCGGCACAGGCAGGGCGGGGTCAGTCGATTCGGCGCTCATGTCCGACCTGGCGGCCGCCGCTTCTCCCGAGACCCTGATGGACGACCTGGCGCGATGCTTCATCCATCTTCAGGCAGCGCTGAAAGCTTCGCCCGCTCAGAACCGGGCCAAGGTTTCGGGGCTGATCCGGGAGTTTGGAAAAATTGCCGCAAGTCACGGCATTTCTCCAGCCGAGTTCTACCCCGGACTGCTTGAGAGGCTGCTTTCCGAACAGGATTGCGAGGATTCCGGTCGGATCCAGGGGAAACCCTCGACCAAGGAAAGAATACTGGATGCGGCCCTGGAGGTCTTTTCCCAGAAAGGGTTCCACTCGGCCACTACAGATGAAATAGCCGAACGGGCCGGAGTGGGCAAGGGTACCGTCTATCGCCATTTTGAAACAAAGGAGAAGCTTTTCGAGGAGCTGGTGCGGCTGCGCCTCGATGAGCTTGAGCGCAGGGCCGAAGCACTGATTGACGGCCACGACGACGTGCTCACCATGATCTCGAAATACATCCAGGTCTACCTGGAATTCTTCGACCGCAACCAGCGCATCTACAGGCTGATTATCCAGGAGCAGTTGGACCTGGGAGAGAATTCACCCTACAACTATTTCAAAAGGGTGATCCGCGCCCTGCCAAACCTTAAGCGGAAGGTCTACGAAGGAAGCCAGCAGGGTATTTTGAAGGATATAGATTTCCAGACAGTCTTTTACGGCGCCATGGGCTTTGTCCACGGCGTAATTCAAAAATGGCTGGCCCGGGATTGTTCCTACTCGCTCGTCGAGGAACTGCCGGGAGTGATCGAGGTGCTCTTTCACGGCTTCGTCAAGAGCGCACAAAAAATCAAATGCGAAAACTAATTGACAAGGAGGAATAGAGGATGAGCAGAACCGCTGAAGAACTGAAAATCATTGACATCATTGCCAACCAACTCGGGGTGGACAAAGAAGTTGTTACCCCGGAGGCGAATATTGTCGACGACCTGGGCGCCGATTCACTCGACGTCGTGGAACTGGTAATGGCCCTGGAAGAAGCCTTCGACACGGAAATTCCGGACGATGACGCCGAAAAGATCCGCACCGTTAAAGACATCTTCGACTACCTTGGCAAAACCAAGGCGGCGTGACGGATGCTGTGGGCAGAGGTCGGAAGACGGATGTCCGAAGTAGCAGATAGGAAGTATGAAAAAGGGGCGGAAGTCCGAAGGTGAGCCTCTTTGAAATCTTTGACGGGCGGGATTTTCCCGCCCGTTTTTTTACGCTGCCGCGCTCCGCTAAGCATCATGAGGGAAACCTCACGCCCCAGTTCCTGCCTTCCCGCCTCGTCCATCGGCGTTTATTTGCTCTCAATTCGGCCGAGTTCGTCCGTCGGCCTGAGAATTTTTGCCTGCCGCTATGTCATTATTGACACAGCGCTCGAAATCGTGCAAACTGGACCCCTCTTTCATCTTTTCCAAACTGAAGGCCGGGCGAAGTCGCCCGGTCTTCATTCAGTATGCGAGTTTTTCGGACATCTGGCTTCTATTAGCGGGCGAGGATGTCTGCATGCCGGAAAGTACGATGACTCGACTAACTGGCCCTATTTTGAACACTTATCCACAACTTCATCTTTTAGGCGATAGACATGCCCTCAATTGGAAAACTTGCGATTAAATCAAAGATCTGGATCGTTGATGAGGGTGCCAACGTAGTTTTTGGCTCCGGGAGGCTGCGGATTCTCGATGCCATTGCGCGGCACGGCTCGATTCATTCGGCTGCCCCGGAACTGGGAATGAGCTACCGAGCTGTCTGGGGCAAAATCAAGGCTACCGAAGCCCGCCTTGGGCAAAAGCTGGTCACCACCAAGGCGGGCGGGAAAAAAGGCGGAGGATCGGAGCTCACCCCATTTGCCATGTCTTTTCTTGAGCGCTTCAGGGAGCTGCAGGAAGCGGTAAACCTCGCGGCCGACAATCTTTTCCGGGACCGGTTCTTCCTGGAGCCCACAGCCGTGCGAGCAGCCACATCCTACCAGGAATGAGGATGCCGAATGAGTGGGGCCGGCTACATCGGCTTTCCGGCATCAGGAAAAAATAGAGGCTGCCCGAATTTTTCTTTTCCGAACTCCCCGATTATCTTCTGCGTCCCAGGCTCCACCATGAACTCCACGAAAGCCTTTGCACCCGCACTGTTAACCTTGCTGAACTTTTCGGGGCTAATCTCCATGACGTGGTAGATGTTCAAAAGCGACTTGTCGCCTTCACAAAGTATGGCCAGTTTGATGTTTTTTGCTTGAGCCAGATAGGTGCCCCTGTCGGTGAGGGTATAGCCCTGTTTGTCCGAAGCGATAAGCAGGGTGGCGCCCATCCCCTGTCCGGATTCCTGGTACCATTTGGAGCCGCCGGGGATGATTTCGGCCTTCTTCCAGATCGAGAGTTCCTTTTTATTCGTCCCGGAATCGTCTCCGCGGGAGACAAAAAGAACCTGTTTAGCCGAAATTGCCCTGAACGCATCCGCACTTGGCAATCCCTTGATTCCGGCCGGATCGCTCGAAGGTCCCACAATCACAAAATCATTATGCATAACCAGCTGGTAGTTAACTGCCACACCTGAATCGACCAGTTTTTTTTCGGCCTCGGGGGCATGCGTCAGAAGAACATCAGCCTCACCCTTTTCCCCCATCGTCAAAGACTGCCCGGTACCCACCGCAACCGTTTTGACCCTGTACCCCGTTTTCTTCTCGAAAATTGGTATCAATACATCCAGCAACCCGGTATCAGCCGTGGAGGTGGTCGTTGCCAAAATGAGGTCCCCCTTGAAAGCGGGCGTCTGGGCAGATGCCGGAGAAACCGCAAATGCCAGCATCAGTACCGTAGTGAATGCCAAGATCCATCTTTGCATGGCCTGTCTCCCTGTGGAATTTGTCAGATGGTATAGCCAATCAAAGGCTTCCATAAGAAACCGGATTGAGCGCAAATTAGCAGGGCTCACTGGCTATGTCAATTATGACATAACGCATTTGCCTATTGACTGAAGCACGGCAAAAAATGCCATTGCCGGTATCACCCGTGAGTTGCCAACGTTCCGGGCCTAATCGGGGAGTGCGGTACAGATACTCACGGCAGTACGGTTTTGGCATTGTTCATCATTACCATTGACATGCTTGACTTCGGGTGGTAGGGTGGCATCCAAAAACTCTATCATGCCGTTCCGCCAGGGTGCGGCCACTTTACTAACCCCGTTGCAACAAGATATGTTAGGACCAGGATGCCGCCACTGTAATGCCTGGGCCAATCAGCGTCGCCTTGCCTGGCCGCGCGGTTGGCACGAACCTTTGGGTGTGATAAGGCGGCCAGGCAATATTCAGAATTGTGAAAGAGCCGATCGGCATTGAAGATGGCAGGAGAGAGCATGAAAATTGAGACGATTCTGGCCCATGCCGGTCTGTGCACGGATTCGACGACCGGCGCCGTCAGCACCCCTATTTACCAGACCGCCACATTCCGGCATCCCGCCCTGGGCGTCTCCACGGGATTCGATTATTCGAGGACGATCAATCCAACCCGTTTAGCCCTTGAAAAGGTCATAGCGGAGCTGGAAAGCGGCGACCGGGGATTTGCTTTCGCCTCCGGAATGGCTGCAATATCCGCGGTACTGATGATATTCAAATCCGGTGACCACCTGATTGTATCGGATGATTTATACGGGGGAACCTATCGAATTTTCGAGAAAATCTTCCGGCAATTCGGGCTTTCCGCGACCTATGCCGATACCACTGACCTCGGCGCTGTCCGGGACGCCGTTATTCCCGGAAAAACCAGGGCGATCTTTATTGAGACCCCCACCAACCCGCTTATGAAAATTACGGATCTCAATGAAGCAATAGCCCTTGCGCGCAAAAACGGCATGCTGACCATCGTGGATAATACTTTCATGACGCCTTACCTTCAGCGCCCCCTGGAGTTAGGGGCCGATATCGTGGTGCACAGCGGGACGAAGTTCCTTGGTGGGCACAACGACGTGCTGGCGGGCGCGGTAGTGACCCGCTCCGCGGAACTGAGCGACCGGATCGGCTTCATTCAGAATGCGACGGGGGGAATTTTGGGTCCGCAGGACAGTTGGCTCGTGCTGCGAGGTTTGAAGACCCTGGCCCTGCGTTTGGAAAAGCAGCAGGAAAACGCCCGGACCGTCGCGCAGTGGCTTGAGAAAAACGATAAAATCAAGAAGGTCTACTTTCCCGGCCTTCCCGATCATCCCGGTCACCGCGTACAGCAAAAACAAAGCTCCGGATTTGGAGCAATGCTCTCGTTCAGGGTGCCTGATTCGGGATGGGCGGAAAGGATAATCAACCGGGTCAAAATAATCACCTTCGCCGAAAGCCTTGGCGGGGTGGAGTCGTTGATCACCTATCCGGTCAGGCAGACCCATGGCGATATTCCCGCCGAAATGAGAGAGAAAATCGGCGTCACCGACGACCTGCTTCGGCTTTCGGTCGGCATCGAGCACTCCGACGACCTGATTCGCGACCTTGAACAGGCGATGGCGGACTAGATTATTTCGTGAACCCTGGTCCGGGGATGTTAAGAAAGGCCATAGCAAGCGAGGAGGTAGGCGCGTGAAGTATGGTACCAAGATCCTGCACAACGGCAATGAACTAGATCCGCACACCGGTGCCTTGAGCATCCCTGTTTATCAGGCATCGACTTTCCATCAGCACGATATCGATAATCTCGGAAAATATGGGTATTCGCGCTCAGGCAATCCCACGCGTGACGCCCTGGAAAAAACTCTGGCGGCACTGGAAAACGGGACCCACGCCTTTGCCTTCTCGTCGGGCATGGCCGCCGTTTCCTCAGCCCTGGCGATTTTGGAGCAAGGGGACCACATAGTTGCGGCGGAAGACATCTACGGCGGCTCTTACCGGATTTTGACCGAATTTTTCCGTAAGTTCGGCATATCGACCACTTTCGTTGACATGACAAGGCTTGAGAACATCGAGCGGGCCATCGGGCCGAACACTCGGGCATTGTTCATGGAGTCCCCTTCCAATCCCCTCCTGAAGATTACCGATATTGCCGGGGCAGTTGAAGTAGCCAGGAAGCACGCCCTGATCACGATGATCGACAATACCTTCATGTCGCCTTATTTCCTTCAGCCCCTCGACCTGGGAGTGGATATCGTAATCCACAGCGCAACCAAGTTTTTGGGCGGCCACAGTGATGTGATCGCGGGAGCGGTAATCACTAGAGACGAAGATCTGGCCTCAAAGATTTACTTCGTCCAAAACGGCTTCGGGGCGGTTCTAGGGCCTCAGGATTGCTGGCTGCTGCTCCGGGGAATCAAGACCCTGAGAGCGCGGATGGTGATGCAGCAGGAGTCGGCGATTGAGGTCGCCCTGTGGCTCAAGAAACAGTCGTGGGTGACCAATGTCTATTATCCCGGCCTTGAGGACCATCCGGGGCACGGGATCGTCAAATCGCAGGCAACGGGGTTTGGCGCGGTTCTCTCATTTGAAACCGACACGGTACAAAGGGCAAAGGACATAATGAAACGGGTCAGGTTGTGGTCTGTCGCGGTAAGCCTGGGCGGGGTGGAATCGATACTCTCCTATCCCGTCAAGATGTCTCACGCCGCGGTCCCGCAGGCGGAAAGGGAAAGGCTCGGGATTACCGAAAACCTGATACGCTTGTCCGTTGGCCTCGAGGATGCCGGTGACTTGATAGAGGATTTGAATGTCGGTTAGACCCTCGGGTCTCCCGAGCCTTGCTTGCAGATTTACTATTATCCTATAAAGCGTTACTCCGGCTTGCCAATTGGACTCAGGATGTCCCGGGCAAATCACCCATGGCATTGTTTCTCTTTCCGAAGGTACAAGAGACTGATAGAATATTCATTAAATCTATCGGAAATGTTTCCAACAAGGAGCCAGGGAGTGTCGATTTCTCAGAAATGCCAATACGGTTTGCGGGCAATCTTCGAGTTGGCCAAAAACGACGGAGCCGGGCCTTTGAAGATGATGGAAATATCCCGAAGGCAGGCCATCCCCTTAAGATTCCTTGAAATAATTCTAAATGAACTCAAACGTGGCGGCTTCATTCGAGCCATGCGCGGCAAAGACGGCGGATGCCTTCTTGCCCGCTCGCCCGATGAACTGACAGTTGGAGAGATTATCCGGTTCATCGAAGGCTCTTTCGCCCCCGTCGGCTGCCTCAATGAGGGAAATACCGAGTCGTGTCCACTCCAGGGAAACTGCGTATTCCTCGGCCTTTGGGAAAAGGCTCAAAGCGCGCTCTCGCAGGTCTACGACGGCACGACTTTTCAGGACCTGATCGAAATGGAATCTCAGGTTGCCAACAAATATGAGTCTTGCGCTGATTACGTGATCTAAAGGTCCCGCCGAACAGGTCCGCTACGCCCCTCGCATTAGATCCCAAATTAACTCAATCCGAAAACCCGGATTTTAGCCGGTGATCTGCCTCGCCGCACCATGCTGCATTGTGGGAAAAGCTGATTTCCTACTAAAACGATGTGAAAAATGTACTTGACAGACCACAGGGCGAGAGGGTATTGTGCGGCCAATGTTCAGTAAATAGATCGAGATATATGTGTATGACATACCCCACGTTATTATTCCACTGGCGGATTCGTTCTCTCCGGATGTTCGATCGTTTAAAATTGCAGGTGGGCGCGTCAGCCCGGAAGAACTGAGAATTCTCCCGTAACAGTAATAAGAGACTATGCCATGGCTGAAAAAACAAAAAGTTCGGATATCGATTTTAAAGCACTCAAGGCCGGAGGCCTCATCAAGGAGCGGGGCAAGGACCTGTTCACAATCAGATTGAGAGTGCCAGGAGGAAGAATGTCCATTCCCCGCCTCAAGAAGGTCCTCGAGGTTGCTGAAAAACACGGGGGGGATTTTGTTCACCTTTCGGTACGGCAGTCGCTGGAGATAGTGCACGTAAATTTCAACCATGTAAGCGAAGCGCTGGCCGAACTTGATGCTGGGGGCCAGAAACCTGCGTCTTGCGGTGCGCGTGTGAGGGTGCCGGTAGCATGCGGTGGCTGCGAATATAATCCAAACGGCCTGGTCGATACTCAGAAATCGGCATCGGATCTGGACTCGAAACTGTTCGGCGCCGAAACCGGCCACCACAAGTTCAAGGTAGCCTTCGCCGGTTGCCCGATCGACTGTCCCAAATCCGCAACTAACGATGTGGGCTTTCAGGGAGCTGTGTGGCCGAAGCTGGAGAGCGAGGCCTGCCTTGGCTGCGGGCTCTGCATAAAGTCTTGCACTGCCGGCGCTATTCGGCTTGGCGAAGACCAACGGCCCGTTTTCGAGCCGGAGAAGTGTGTATACTGCGGCGATTGCGTCAAAATATGTCCTGCCGAGGCCTGGAAGGAGGAAAAAAGGGGGTACACCGTCCGAATCGGTGGAAGGTGGGGAAAGAATCCATTAATCGGGACACTCTTTGCCGAGTTCCTTCCCGAGCACATGGTCGTGGATTTCGTCTCCGAGGTCTTGAAGTGGTATGTCCAAAATGCCGAAGGCCTTGGGAGAATCAGAATTGGTGACGTTCTTAGGCGAAAAGGGGTGGATAGTTTACTGGACCACCTCTGGCCTCAATTTCCCGACCACGTGGTGCGGAAGACGATCCCGCCGCAGCCGGTTAATACACAGATAGGAAAGCAGCCTTATTCGGATTGAGAAGAGGTAAATTCATGCAGGTAATAGATTTACGCGGTATCTGCTGCCCATCGAATTTTGTCAGGGCCAAACTTGCACTCGAGGAATTTGATACGGGACAGCTAGTGCGCATACTGCTCGATGACGGCGAGCCCGTCAAAAACGTGCCCCGAAGCCTCAAGGATGAAGGCCATAAACTTATTGGCATAAAAAAGGCGCTCGAAGGGCACTACGAAGTCGAGATAGAAAAAGGTGAGGATTGAAAGCCGGTGCCGTCGGTTCAATTAAAACAATCCGAGTTGATCGCATCCCTTAAAGAAATGCAGGGGGTGCTGGTGGCCTTTTCAGGGGGCGTGGACAGCTCGGTCCTGCTGGCGGCCGCTCACGAGGCCCTCGGGGATTCGGTAGTTGCCGTTACCGGGACTTCTGCCGCCTTTCCGGCCCACGATCTCGAATCCGCAATAAAAGTCTCATCGCAGCTCGAAGTTCATTGGGTTACCCTGGCAAGCGGCGAATTCGAGGACCCTAACTACCGATCTAATCCCCCTAACCGCTGTTACTTCTGCAAGAAGAGCCTTTTTACCAAACTTACCAGGATGGCGGCTGAAAAGTGTATCCCATTTGTGGTCGAGGGCAGCAATGCCGATGACCTCTCCGACATCAGGCCCGGTTTGGCCGCCGCCAGCGAACTGGGCGTTCGTTCGCCGTTTATCGAATTGGGCATCGATAAGGCGATGATCCGGCGGCTGGCACAATCATTCGGCCTGCCGAACTGGGACAAGCCTTCCTCGCCCTGCCTCGCTTCGAGAATCCCTTACGGCGATCAGATCACTCCTGAACGTCTAAGCCGCATTGACAGGAGTGAATCGTGTTTGCGAGGCATGGGCTTTCGACAGGTTCGAGTCCGTGACCACGGAACGCTTGCCAGAGTGGAAGTGATGCCTGAAGACATGAAACTATGTCTGGATTTGCAGTATCGCCAAAAGATCGTCGGTGCATGCCAGGATGCCGGCTATACCTTTGTCACGCTTGACTTGCGGGGATATCGAACAGGCGCCATGAACGAGGTCCTGGACAGGAGAGAGACACCACACCTTGATTAAGGTGAAACTGCCGGTGATCTTTCCTGCTTTTCCGGAGAGATAGTTAAGCGCTTCAGGAATTAATTGTGGCACGGTCTCCCGACCGCGCCACAACCAGAGAATCCCCCTCCCTTGATGGGAGGGGCTAGGGGAGGGTGTCGAATATATTTAAGAATTCCAACCCCCTCCCCCAACCCCTCCCACCAGGGGAGGGGAGCTTTCCTACGATTCCCGCAGAATTTTTCCGATTCAGCTTTTAGGCAACAGCCCCTCCCGACCGCGCCATGCGGCCGGCCGAAGGTCTCCGTTCTTGGTTATGAACTCCTTTGGAGACTTCGGTCCAGCATGGGTGACACGGTCGGGAGACCGTGCCTAACTGCTTTAACTATTGTTGCCAATCACGCAACCCACCACTCATAACCCACAATCCACAATCCATAACCCACAACCCACAACCCACAACCCACAACCCACAACAGGCCTTATAATATAAATACCATCCGAACCCACTAACCAAACCGCCATTGAAAATCGTGTGAGTGTGGTACGGCACAAGGCTTTTCCAGCAGAAAACCTTTCAGGGCCTGGCCGGTGAGTGAGCGGCGCAAAGTTCTTGCCGATTGTTTCGACAAAACCTATAGGTATTATTTATTTGCCACATGGGAGGGTTCAGATTTACATGATGCTCGAACGCCTGCATTTCGCATTTTTGGCTCTTCGTCGAAAACGAGATTTGAATGAATTTGCCCACTCTTGCAATCTGTAATTTTATCCCCGATACCGCGGCCCTCAGGAAATTGGCGGTCCTGCACGGCTTCTCCGGTGTTGACTGGACATTCAAAGTAGAGGACCTCCCTCGAAACCAGGTTGAAGAATCGAGACTTTTGCGGGACATATCGCTGCTGAATGGAATGGAAGTCCGGTACCATTGCGCCTTCAAAGGTGTAGACCTTGGAGACGAGGACGACGGGAAGGCGGATTCCGCCATGGAACTTTTTCAGAAGGTCTGCCGGCTAGTATCCAGGCTTGAAGGCAAATTCATGACGGTGCATCTCGGGCTGGGAAGAAAGTCACCCGAGGGTCTTTCCTGGGATCGGACCATTAGCTCACTGGCCAACCTCGTAAGCTACGCCGAAGACCTGGGGGTGCATCTTTGCCTGGAAAATCTGGCATCCGGCTGGTCGAGCCGGCCGCAGCTTTTCGAAAAACTGATCCGGAAAACAGGTGCGGGGATAAGTCTTGATATAGGGCATGCCCGTGTTTGCCAGTCCGTGCAATGCCAGATATATGAACTTGAAGACTTCGTCATGCCTCACCCGGAGCGAGTTTTCAATGCTCATATCTACCACGAGGAAATCGACGATCGGCATGTGCCGCCTGAGTGCGTGGAGGATGTGAGGGGCCGCCTGGACCTTCTCCGTTCACTTTCCTGCGGTTGGTGGGTCCTCGAGCTTCGCGAGAAGGCCCCTCTTCTCGCAACTTTAAATATAGTCAGGGAATACCTGGAGAACGGCGGCTCTTATGCGGCATCCCGTTGACTCGGACCACCTGGAGGAGGACGGCAAGCCTGAATTCGCCGTGAATGAATGGAAAACCAAGCCGTCCGACAGGTTTGTCCTGAAATGGATCAAGATTAATCTTTCAGCGCGAATCACCCCCAGGCTCATCGGTCTGCAATGGCTTCGTCCATGGATGATTACGCTGTCCTCAACCATTATCGGGGTATTTGCAGGCATCGTGTTCGCGCTCGGGCTGGGGTGGGCCGCCGGATTCATTGCCGCATTTGCCCAGGTGCTGGACGGGGTTGACGGGCAGTTTTCGAGGCTTACCGGCACGCAGAGCAAGGCGGGGGCTTTCCTGGACTCGGTCCTGGACCGCTATTTCGATGTAGCCCTGATGACCGGGTTGGTTATTTACCTGATTAGGCTTCCGCAAGGGTTACCGGTCCCGTTGCTGCTTATGCTGGCTTTTTTGGCGGTCTCCGGCAGCAGCTTGATCAGCTACACGACGGCTCGGGCGGAAAGCCTCGGGCTTTCCATTGGAAAACCGACGCTTGCAAGCAAGGGGACAAGGACGAGCGTAATTGTGATTTGCGCCTGGACAAGCTTTTTTTGGCAGGCAGCGCCGCTGCTTTCCCTGATATATCTCGCGGTACATCCAAATATCGTCGTCTTAAGGCGCATTTTTCTCGCTTACGAACACTCTGACCAGTAACACTCCAGGTGATTATGGCAGAAATTGGTGTGGTTCATGGCCGTTTCCAGGTTTTTCATCTCGATCACCTGAAATATGTCCTGGCCGCCAGGGAGCGGTGCAGGCACCTTATAATCGGAATCACCAATCCCGATCCCACCCTCACCAAGGCAGACGCCGCCGATCCGAAACGGAGTTCACCAGAAGAAAACCCTCTCACCTATTTCGAGCGCTATACCATCATTCGGGAGGTCATGCTCGATCAGGGGTTGGAGCAGGCGGATTTCTCCCTGGTTCCCTTTCCCATCAACTTCCCGGAACTCTATCGCTTCTATCTCCCCCTCGATGCGGTTTTTTATCTGACCATCTACGACGACTGGGGAAGGAGAAAGCTCGAAATGTTTCGTTCTCTGGGCCTGAATGTGGAGATTCTCTGGACGAAGCCTCCCGAACAGAAGGGCATCAGGGCAACGGAGGTCAGAAGACGCATGGGTTGCGGGGAGGAGTGGGAACACCTCGTCCCGCCGGCCGCGGCTTCCATCATGAAAAGGATGGGTCTTTTGGAGCGGCTCACCTGCCGTTAATAACGACTGAGCGCAAGTAGTGACCATTTTGTCGGGGGACTTGAATGGCCGCCCATGCACCTGTTCCGATCAGCCCTTGCAAAGCCCGGAAAATATCCTTCGAAGATCGCTATCTTTAAGATCATGTAAGACCGGCGGGTCGTAATCGGAAACCAGCTCGACTTCCTGCTTCTCACGATTGAGAGTTTTTTCATTGCTTTGGGGATTCGGTTGGCTGATCGGAACAATCCTGCTGTCAGGCAGGTCTTCCAACCCGGCATTGTTCTTGATCCAGTGATCGCATTCGTCATGGCTCCCGACGAACAGAAAACTGATAAACTGCTTGTCCGCTATGACTATCAGCCTGTATCCCCTGACCAGGTCGAACTTGATGCAATTGGGGATGCGGGCTTCGCCGTACTTGGTAAGCCTTCCTATCTGTCTTGGACTGGAGACGCCCAAAAGCGCCCGGTTAATTATCCTCATTGCGTGTTCGGCAGCTTGAGCCGGATTACCGCCTCCTCTTCGCAGAACTTTGAGGCGCTTGGTTATATTCGGATTTAGACGGACGATTAACTCCATTGGCCCGGCGCCTTCTTCGCCTATATCATCCGCACCTGCAAGAGTGGGCCTGGGCGTCCAATGCAGAGGCCGAATGACAGGTGGTATGTGCTTGCTTATCCCGGAGGTCCAACAATCCGGCCGCATCGGCCCGGCACCGGACACAGTGCCGCATCTGTCGAATATATCCGGCTGATCTCTTCCTGAGTTCATTCAGTTCGGCTGACGATACTGGGGGGGCATGCTCGAATGGGGTTCCGGGCACCGCGATCGCCGGGATTATATTCATGATGTCCGCACCCAGTTTCGAGACCCGGCGCGCTATTTCTTCGACCTCGCCTTCGTTTATCCCTGAGACAACCACCGTATTTATCTTCACTGCAATCTTTTTCGCCTTGAGAGCGGCGAGCGCATCCAATTGCCTGCCGATGAGAAGCCCTGCCCCTTCAATTCCATTGAGCACCCGTGAGCCACTCCGGACGTGCAGGTAGATAAGCGCACCCGTTTCCGGAGTAGCGGCATTGATGGTGACTGTGACATATCCGACACCGAGGCGGGCCAGTTCGCTAATGTGGGGGCCAATGCCGAGGCCGTTGGTTGAAAGGCAGAGATTAAGCGTTGGATATGACCTGTGGACCATCTCCAATGTAGTGAGAGTTCTTTCCGGATCGCAAAATGCGTCACCAGGGCCTGCAATGCCCGCGACCGTCACAAAAGGCATGAGGCTTAGCATCTCGCCCAGATACGAAACAGCCTCTTCCGGTTCCATTATGCTGCTGGTTACACCGGGCCTGCTTTCGTTCACGCAGTCGTAAGCCCTGCTGCAGTACCCGCACTGAATGTTGCATTCGGGTGCAACCGGCAAGTGTATTCGCCCGCATGTCCTTTTGGCTTTCTCATAAAAGCAGGGATGGGGAAGCGTCTGGTCTTTAAGCGTCAAAAGGTTACTCATCATGAAGACCTTTTCCCGCCGAACCCGATTGCATCGGTTGGGCAGACTTTCCGGCAATCTCCGCAGTTCGTACAGTTTGCCTCGCCGGGCCTGGTCCCCATTTCGCAAACTTTCAGGCACATGTTGCAATCGTTGCACTCGGAAGTCTTATGGAAGTTGAAAAGCGAGAGCCGCTTTACCGCCTCGATCATGCCCCCGCTGGGACATGCGAAACGGCACCATGCGTTTGCCGCAAAAAGTCCCAGGACGAGAAAACCGATCACAATAAGACTTCGCACCAGCCACAGCGGTCCGGCATGTTCGAATGTCAGCCTGACCGATTCGAAAAAACCGCCGGATCGGATCGGAACGTTTGCCCGGAACTGCTCGAAATAAAAGTAAGCGGCAACGGACACGAGCAGCCCGAGATACTGCCCGGCCCTGGCATGACGCGCCAGGAAATTGGAAGTGCGGAGCTTAAGAGGCGCGACCTTCCCTATCATTTGACTTAGAAATCCGCCGGGGCAGGCCCAGCCGCAAAAGGCGCGGCCAAACAGGAGCACGGACAGAGGCAACAGAAGCCAAAAGCCCCAGAACATTGTAAAGAGCCGGCCATGGCATGTTATAACCGGGCAGTTCCGGCAGCTTATATAAGGCACCACAAACGGGCATCGGAAAATGCCGTAGAAAGACCACTGACCAAGGATTCCGAGAAAAATCGCCTGGGAGAGCCTGCGTAGAGCCGTAAGAGAAAAGATAGTCTTCTTCGCCGCCGGGGAGCTAATTGTACCGCTTTGAGCATCAGACATCTTTTACTCCCAATTTTTCAATCAGTTCCCGCCCTTGCTCCGAGATAGCCGGTATGAATCCCTGGGCCTCGAAGAAAGATTGCCCCTCGGAGGATGTTACAAATTCCACATAGGCATCCGCCAGAGCCCGGTCCCTTGCATTTTTCATTACCCCAACCGTGAAAGTAAGCGGAGGCGGAGGAAAGAACTTCTCGGGAATAGGAACGATGTCCAGCTTTCCGGCGAACTCTCGCATCCTTGTAATCCGCAACTCGACAATGGAAACATCCCCTTTGGCGCTTATCACATCATCCATGGTGCGCTGAACACAGCTCCCTTGCACCACGGCATTTTTCATTACTGCTTCCTGGACGCCCGCCTTCTTGAGAAGCGCCTGAACGGCCTGACCGCCGGGAGGCGATGCCTCTGGGGCAAGCACCACCCGAACCCCGGGTTTTGTCATGTCTTCCAGCGCTCCGATACCGGCCGGATTGCCCCTGGGTGTAACAATCACATAGCTGGTAAAGCAAAGAGGCTTGAAATACTCCATTTTCCCAGCCTCACGCAGCTTCTTTGCAAGATCGAGCACCCTGCCGGCAAAAACATCCGTCTGTCCGCTTTCAACAAGTGATTTCCCAAGCACCGCCGTAACGGCGCTCGTGCGGAGAAGCGATTTCCCAAGGGCTGCCGCGAAAGCACCCGTATAAGCGATTTTCACTCCGGCCTTCTTCTCGAAAAGAGCATTCGCCGGGATCATCGCCTCGGCGAGTCCTCCACAAGACCAGACCTGAAGGTACTTTTGGGAAGAAGCTGAAGCGGCGCCTCCGCTCATTGCCACACCGATGGTCGAGGCCAGAGCGGTTTTAAGGAAGGTTCGCCTTGATGTGGAATTACCTTGGGTTTTCATTTAGCATCCTGGTATTGGGCTGAATAACATTGTGGACCGACTCCCCCGTAAGGGTGAGTCATTTACACCTTTACCGAGCCCTCATACCAATTCCGCGTATCTTAGTCTAATCGGAATTTATTGGAATTTGTGATATATCGCATAGGGAAAATCTATAGATCGGCACTACGCGCCGTGCACCATAAGGTAGTGGCTCCAAGCCCGACATCCTGTCCTCCGCGCCTTGAATACCCGAGGGACTCAAAATTCGGCACATCCGGATCATGTCGTCATGAATTCGCGGCGAGCAAGATTCTTTCGAATTCGGCAAGAAATCTTCAAACAAGATAGAAGCATTAGGTAGTTGGGCCGGAGCAGGCAAAGCCGGCCTTGAGGGCGGGGTTGGTTAAAGTAAATTTTGAATCCTGTTATATATCCACTCTATCAGCTCTCGTGTTTCGGCCCGTGTTGCCTCGCCGTTCGGGGATGTTCTGAGGGCCAAAAACAGGAGGCTCTGCTCATACAGTTTTTCGTGAAGCCTTCTGATTTCCTGTGTCTTGTCCATTGCAGTCATGGATAACTCCTTCAGCGGGGATTCTATAATCAAGGGTATCCAAGGATCAAATCTGATTTGGAGGGCTTTATGGCGCAAATTCCAGCATAATCGGCAATGGGGATTGATTAGGCTAACTACTTAATTATACTCGACAATATTGCAACACCCTGTAATGAAGGGAACTTCGCCAAAACCGTCCTTTCGTTGTAAAATCGAGTCTCTTATCTTAATTTGACAAGTCTTTTCCAAAGCATCAAAGGCCTCGTTTTTCTCAAGTTTTCAGCAGAAATCATCTGAATCCGCCAGGGGCGGCCGGGTCATGTTCCGAAATGCTCATGAAATCCTAAATATTCAGCAGATATTCTCAGATGGTACGGATTGTCCTGGCTTTTATCCTTCGGATGAGGACTGCGAATTTTCATTCCGCGGTCCACTAATAATTTAAACTTTTGGATCAGACCTTCCGAACTAACATTTACCTGCAGTTAGAGCTCCGCTAAATAGGACGCGACAAGGGTAGGATTGGGGTAAAAGCCCGAATGAGGTCTGCCGTCGAGGAGGTCGATGCACGGCGCGCAGTCAGCTCAAATGTTGCCAAGAATTCACTTCACACATGCGCCGGAGGAAACCATGTTGGAAAAAGCTGCTGCACAACTCCAGGCCGTCGGTTCAAAAAAAAATCGGGCGGTAAATACCTCATCCATTCATTGGGACAGGCAGGGCGCCAATGAAAGAGGAATGAGTAAAGATCCTTCTCCAAACTGAAAGAACACCCAGTGGAGAGGGTTTTTCGTCTTAAAAAAGCAACTTCGTGCTTGATTGCCCTGGCATGAGTAACGGGAATGTTCTGATTACGAAAAGGACACGGAATGAAACGATTCAATATGGCAGTTGGAAGCAAAATGTTCGCCGGTTTTATCGCACTCATTCTCATAGGAGCTGTCATAGGCACCTCGGGGTTTTTGAGCTTGGGCAGGGTAACCACGGCCGGGAATATTAACGTGTCGTCGGAAGAGGTTCGAAGCAAAATCCTGGAAGCAAGGTTCCTGGAGAAAGAGTATATCAGCAAAAAGGATGAAGAGAGCTACAAGAAACTAATGCGGTGTCTGGATGAACTAGCCACTTACACCGCGGAGTTGCAGGCCGAAATGGGACAAAACGGAGCAGTGGCCGAAATCGCCGCCGCTCAACAGGAATATAAACAGGCAATGGCCGACATAAAAAGGCTGGAAGAAGATGATGCGAAGGGGTTGAAAAAGCTTCAGGACGAGGGCAGAGACATTGCCGCTATTGCCGAAGATGAGGCTACAAAAGCATCCGCCGCCGCAAAAAAGGACATTCTCGGCAACAATGAAAAGGTCCTCAAAGACTACTCGCAAAAAGAGATCAAAAACATAGTCGCCCTTGGGCACAATGTTCTCCAGTTTTATCATGGCCAGGGCATGTCGATGGAGGCGGCCCTGGAAGCAGTCCGAAATCTTCATTTCGATGGGACTAACTACTTCTTCGTTGTAAAGGAAGACTTGACCCTTATAGCTCATGGGAGTGACCGGTCTCTCGAGGGGAAAGACTTTGGGAAGATCCAGGACAAGAAAACCGGCAAGACCTTCATGAAAGAGGTAGTGGATGGAGCGATCAAAAACGGGGAAGGTTCCGTTGAATACTTTTGGAACAAGCCGGGGATGGGGGAAGCCGTTTTCCCGAAAGTCACCTGCGGAAAGTACTTTAAGCCTTGGGGTCTGATCATTTGTGCGGGCGTTTATGTCGAAGATGTCGAAAAACAGATTGCCAAAACCGCGGAAGCCATTGAAGCAGGACTTAGCGGATTACAACACGCAAACGATATAAAGGCCCTGATGCTGCAGGCCAGGCTGAATGCAACCTATTACATTGCCTTTGGACTGAATGCGGAAAAGGTGCGCGAAAACATTTCACAGCTAAAGGGACTTGCCGCATCTAACAATGCACTCAAACAAAGAGCCGACGAGTACTTGGGAACTTTTAACGGACGGGTGCGCAATAGCGAGGTCCGGCAAAAAGACACCGCCAAGATTGATGAGATGGCCGCCAAAACCTTAAAAATTGCCGGTGACATCGGGGGCAATGCAATAAGCGCTTTCACGGACAGTGTAGTCACCGGGCGGCGGTTTATCATTGGCTTCATACTGGCCGGCGCCATTATCGGACTCGTTTTCGCCACGCTGCTGACCAGGGGAATCACCCGTCCCATCAAGCAAATTGTTGATGGACTGACCGAATCCTCCATGCAGGTTTCGGCCGCATCCAGCCAAATATCGAGTGCCGGCCAACAGCTCGCCGAAGGAGGATCCGAGCAGGCGGCATCCATTGAGGAGACCTCCTCATCCCTTGAGGAGATGTCCTCGATGACCAAGCAAAACGCCGATCACGCCAACGAGGCCAATCATCTCATGAAAACGACGAAAGACACCGTCGAGCGAGCCAGCCAGTCCATGGAGAAACTGATCGTTTCGATGAGCGAAATCTCCAAGGCAAGCGAGGAAACATCGAAAATCATCAAAACAATTGACGAAATCGCATTCCAGACGAACCTTCTGGCCCTCAACGCAGCCGTGGAAGCCGCCCGTGCCGGAGAGGCCGGGGCGGGTTTCGCCGTGGTGGCGGACGAGGTGAGAAACCTTGCAATGAGGGCGGCGGAGGCTGCGAAAAATACAGCCAACCTGATCGAAGGCACGGTCAAAAAGATCAAGGACGGCTCGGAAATAGCCGATCTGAGCGCCAGGGAATTCCACGAGGTTGCCGCGAGCATAGGAAAATCCGGCGAGCTGGTTGACGAAATCACAGCGGCCTCAAACGAACAGGCCCAGGGCATAGAGCAGGTTAATAAGGCGGTGGGCGAGATGGACAAGGTAGTCCAGCGAAACGCCGCCAACGCGGAGGAATCGGCTTCGGCATCTGAAGAAATGAATGCGCAGGCCGAGCGAATGAAAGAATTCGTAATGGAGCTGCAGGGACTGGTCGGGGGATCGAGCGTTAATGATTCTCTTGAAAGTTCACGCCCAACAGGCAAAGGAAAGACCGCCGGGAAGTTCGCTTTGGCAAGCCATGAAGATCGCCGGAAGGTCAACGGGAAGGTTGCCTCTCCTCTTGATAGCGGTGGAAAGAAGGCCGCTGCGCAAATACCTTTCGATGAGGATAGTTCCGACTTCTAGTCAAAGTCCTATTTGGTTGTGTATTGGGGGGCAGGCCGGACGGTTTGCCCCTCACTGATTTAAGGAGCAAATTCCGGCAATTCCGCTCGGCGGTTATTGGCTCGTTATTGAACGCAAATAGGTGTGGGCATTTCTGAAAGAACTTTCTCCAATCTTAGCGTCTCATCCAGGATCGCCCTCGCATATTTGCCGGAATGGGATTGAGGGTCCAAAGAGTCAGCCAGCCTTCTGGCGAAACCACCGACAGCGGTAAGCGGATTGCGTATCTCATGAGCCACGGCTTGAAGGGTGTAGTTTACACGCCTGTCTTTCCTGTCTATGGAAGCGAATGAAGGGAGTTTGTCTTGAGACTCTCCCTCGGGACATTGCGAGAGCGTATGGGAAATCCGCACCAATTCCTGGTTGGCATTTTCCAAGACCCAGATGATGTCTTCTTGACGATCCACTAAAAGAGTTCCAATCTCCGTTTCCGTGCCGGGCAGGTATATGGGGCGAGTTTCCTTGGGCGAGGCGGCTGCCGTGTCGCCGGCCAAGTAGGCTCTACAGTCGGCCGGGCTGACTTCCGTGCTGCTTCGGACGACATGGCCCATTCGATCCAGCACGACAATACTGTCAGACGGGTAACGCGAGGAATACCACTCGTGGATCTGAATCA
Source organism: Desulfarculales bacterium UBA696 (assembly GCA_002298995.1). Lineage (GTDB taxonomy): Bacteria > Desulfobacterota > Syntrophobacteria > Syntrophobacterales > Syntrophobacteraceae > SbD1. The sequence continues at coordinate 26,437 of DBMO01000014.1, read as the reverse complement.
AATTCATTCGCTCCAGTTCCATCTGGAGCCCGATTTCGGTCGTGATGTGACTCGCTAGCGAATGGGTAAGTCCGACAGCTTCCTCACGATAGTCGATAGCCAGCGTTGTAAAGTCGATGACGCCGATTGGCTCCCCCGTAAACGGACTCAAAATCGGAGAAGCGGCACATGTCCACTGATGCCAGCCCCTGCAGAAGTGCTCCGATGCATATACATGAACGGAAGTCGCTTTTGCCAGGGCCGTTCCAATCCCGTTGGTCCCAGTCACGGACTCACTCCATATCGACCCCTCGATAAGGTTGGATTCTTCCGCGGCCTTGGAGCGTACCAACGGATCTCCGGTAATATAGAGGATAGTCCCCTTATCGTCCGTTAGGATCAAGATTCCCGGCACACCGGAGAGAACATGGCGCGCTTTTTCTACAATGGGCATGGCCTTATAGAGCAGAAACTCTTTGTCCTTCTTGATCTCCTCATAATACTCTTCAGGAAGCACCACCCCTTTTTGCATGTTCGAATCGATACCCATCCTGGTGCAACGTTTCCAGTCCTTCAAGAGCATACGGCGGTAAGGATCGGCAATAGGTCCCGGCGGAAGTCCGTTGGAATGTACCTGTTCCCAAAGCTTGTCCAGTTTGTTTCGGTCCTTCGAACCAATGTATAGATTTCTATAAGTCACGGTCCCACCGATCTTGCTTTCATTGAAGAAAAATCGCTCCCCCGGGTACTAGCTCCCCGTACACTTCCCAAAATACGACCGGAACATTCAAAGAGGCGCGCGCGGTGAAGGAACATCAGGTGAAAGTGGAGTTCAGATGGGCGGGAAAGTCTTCGTGAAAGCGGCGGAGATCCTCGCATAAAGATAGAGATGTCAAGAGAAATGTAACCCCAGGACCATACCAAAGTCAAGATAGGGGCCAAAATTGCCCGGGGGCGGTGAGAGATAAAACAGCGCCGGGCGCCAAATCCTCCCCCTTACCAAGGCTTTCCATTCACCCCGCCTCGTTTCAGTTGGAGAGTATAATCCGGCACAGGTTCACCCATTGTATCTGACGATGCCCTCAACCGGCTGCCTCTCTACAAGACAATCTTCTCTGAACCGGTAAAGTACGAAAAACAGACTCAATTCCGTCGAGGGACTCGTCTTATTTGATACAGGCGTTGCGGGAGTTGGCCGGCTGGAGTCCGGTCACCTTGACACTATAATTTTGGCAGGCTATATAGAACGCAATCTCTGCGTTGGGAGTAGAGGAAACCGCTGTAGTTTTCAAAATTTAATTCGGAAGGCTGTCACCGTTGAATATCAGGACCATTATTGCGCTTTTCAGCGCATTCTATCTTCTGCTCCCAACGGGAATTTCGGGGAAGGCCGTGGTCTGCTACAGCGCGAGCGGTCACTTAGCCGTGGAAGCATCAGAAGATGGCAGGTCATGCAGCCCCTGCGTTCAAAAACCTAAAGTCGCCATGCCTCGGCACGGATTTATAGCGCAGTCCATATTCCCGGATAAGGGCTTTGATCCCTGTCTTGACCTCCCATTGACTTTCAGCGGCCTTGCCGATTCACCTCGCAATTTGCAGCATGCCTCATCTCAGCATGCCCCCCATGTTTTTACTATTAATCTGGATAATCCAAACCAGACCGCGCTTCATCCGGAAGATTTCTCCATTCAGCAATCACTGCCTACGCGGAACGTGATGCTCAACTCCCTGTGTAGCATTATCCTACTGGTTTAAATCTTAACCAAACCCCCAAAACAATAGATATTCTACGTATTTCCGGCCTGTTCGGGAGCGGTGCCTGGCCTTCTTTTTATTTACTGCCGCCCCGAATAAGGACCCTATTCAGCCCGGTTGGAGCAAAAAAATGCATAATAGATGTATTTGGTATTTTTCCCTTCTGTTTTGGATTCTGACAGGCTGCGCCTCAAATCCGAATTCTAGTGCCCCATCGACTCCGGTCGTATCTGCCGGTCTAATGGAACAGGGCATGGTTCACCAGCGCGATTCCAGTCCTCCTGATTTGTCATTGCAGGAATCATCCCCAGATCCCAGGGGGGTTATTACCCTTCGGGACGTTCTTGCTCTGGCATTGATGGGTAATCCGGAGATTGCGGGTGCATCCTGGGAAATTCGCGCGGGTGAGGCACGAGCGCTCCAGGCAGGGGCCCTGCCGAATCCGGAGCTAGGCCTTGTTATCGAAGAGTTCGGAGGCAATCAGATTCGAAAAGATTTCAATGTCGCCCAGACAACGATCCAACTCAGCCAGTTAATCGAACTCGGCGGGAAAAGGGCCAAAAGGGTGAGGCTCGCGCAAATCGAAAAGGACCTTGCCGGTTGGGACTATGAAGTTAAACGCCTGGACGTGCTTACCCAGGCTACCAAATCTTTTGTGGAGGTCCTTGCCGCGCAGGATAAGGAAGCCCTTACGATGGATTTGGTGCGCTTGGCGGAGCAGGTCCTTAACTCGGTTTCGGAACGTGTCAAGGCAGGAAAGATCTCTCCGCTGGAAGAAACAAGATCCGCTGTCGCCGTTTCAAACGCAAAAATAGAGTGTGAAAAGGCGCGGAATAATTTAAAAGCCTCGCGATTTAAATTGGCTGCGATGTGGGGCCGGCAGTCGCCGGAATTCGAAAGGGCGGCGGGAGTACTAGACGTTGTGAAACCGATACCATCTATTGATGATGTGCTAAGCCTGGTTTCACGCAATCCCGATGTGGCCCGTTACGTCAAGGAGCTTGAGCAGCGCGCCTCGGCATTGAAGGTCCAGAAAGCAAAAAGAATCCCGGACGTAACCCTTAGCGGCGGCGTGCAGCATTTCAGTGAAAACGACGAAGACGCTTTCGTGATAGGTGCAACCATTCCCATCCCCATTTTCGATCAAAACCGGTGGGGCATACTTGAGGCAAAACACAAACTTTCGAAAGCCAAAGAGGAGTACAGGGCCGCGCAGGTTAAGGCCGCTTCGGGATTGGGTGAAGCATACCACTCCCTCTCATCCGCATACTCGGAAGTCTTAAGTCTGAAAAACGATGTCTTGCCCGGCGCCGAGCATTCGTTTGTGGCATCCCAGGAGGGTTTTCGCGAGGGCAAACTCGATTTTCTCGATTTGCTGGATGCGCAGAGGACCCTTTTCTCGGCAAGGATCAGATACATAGAATCTTTGGCAACCTACCACAAGTCAGCGGCTGAGGTGGAACGGCTGACCGGAGAAGGTCTCGGTGCGGCCCCTCATGTATCGCTTGAGTGATTTCGGGCAAATCAAACAAATATCCACAATGCAAGCTAAGTTTCAGGAATGAAATAAGAAGTTGGGCCATCGGCCCGGAAGAGGAGAAATATTCAATGCGCTACAAAATGGGGATTATCCTTCTGTCAGTGACAGTCCTAATGTGGGGCGCGGTGGCATGGCTGAATGGAGGCCACAATGCCCTTTCCGCGGAAAACAAGGCTGAGACCGAACATTCTAATTCTCATGAAGGGCACGGGGGCCACAATGGTGAAAGTGAATCCGCCCATGCGGCCCACAGTGGCGAAAGTGAATCTGCCCACGACGCCCATAGTGAAGAAGGGAGAATCGTTGTACTCACTGACGCTCAGATGAAGACAAACGGCGTCAAAATCGCCCAAGCCGGTCCAGGGGAACTTTCGACCCAGCTGGCGTTGACGGGTGAAGTAAGACTCAATGCCGACCGCGTGGCCCATGTGGTTCCGCGGGTGGCCGGCGTAGTTCGAGAAGTCCGCAGAAGTATCGGTGATGAAGTCAAGGCTGGCGAGGTCATGGCGGTACTTGAAAGCCGAGAGCTGGCCTCAATCAAGGCTGCCTACCTGGCGGCCAAAGAACGCGAGACCTTGGCGCAGGCTACCTTCAACCGAGAAAAACGGCTTTGGGAGAAAAAGATTTCCGCTGAACAGGATTATTTGAGCTCAAAGCAGGCTTTGGCGGAGGCGGTTATCAACCGGCGAAGCGCCGAGCAGCAACTGCACTCCGTCGGCTTTTCCGAAGAGTACCTGAAAGAAATCCCCGGACAGGCGCACCTTTCCTACACTCGCTACGAAATCACGGCCCCCTTTAACGGGGTAGTCATCGAAAAACACATCACGCTTGGCGAATCGCTGAAGGATGACGCCCCGTGTTTCACGGTAGCTGACCTGAACACGGTTTGGGTCAATCTCAGTGTGTATCAAAAAGATATTCCGGCCATTCGGAAGGGCCAGGAAGTGGTAATCAGTGCCGATGGGAATCATTTCGAGAGCGTCAACGGAAGGGTTGATTATATCGGTCCGGTCATGGGTGAAGAAACCAGGACCGCGATTGCGCGGGTTGTACTTTCAAACAAGACAGGCCAGTGGAGGCCGGGTCAGTTTGTGACCGGTTCCGTTCACGTCAAAAAAGACCCCGTAGCCATTTTGGTACCCAAGACAGCAATTCAGACCCCGGAGAATACACCTTCCGTTTTCATTAAAACGGACAAGGGATTTATACCCGCGCCCGTGACCGTGGGGCGCGGCAATGACACGCATGTCGAAATCATGGAAGGGTTGGTGGAGGGGCAACAATACGCCGCTACCGGTACATTTATAATGAAAGCAATGCTCGAAAAGAGCGACGTACACAACCACTAACCATCCGATAGGTTCAGTCCCGGCAGGGAGCCGCTTATTGGTTTTGGAGAGTAATATGGAATCCCACGGAAGTCTGATAGATAGAATCATCCACTCATCCTTCAGACAGAAATCCATAGTAATGATGTTGGTCGGCTTGGCCTTGGTATTCGGCATCACGGCCTATCAACAAATGCCAAGAAACGTCTACCCGGATATCACAATCCCGGTATTCACGGTCGTGACCGAAAATGAATCCATGGCGCCCGAAGAGATCGAGATGATGATAACGCGCCCCATGGAATCCGCCATGAACGGACTCCCCGGCGTGCGGCGGGTTCGCTCTCAAACCACGCAAGGCCTTTCTTCAGTGGTAGTGGACTTCGATATTGAAACCGAATATTGGCGGGCCCGTCAGTTCATTTCGGAACGAATGGCGCAAGCAGCCGGGCAACTGCCTCCGGGGACCGAACCGCCGACGCTGGCAAGCGCCACCACCCGGTTGGCCGAGGTGTACGAATTCGCCGTGGAAGGCGACCGGCCGCCCACCGAACTTCGTGAAATCGCGGAGTGGCAAATCCGGTATAACCTGCTGACGGTCCCCGGCGTGGCGGAAGTGTTGAACATGGGCGGCTACATGCGCCAGTACCGTGTCACGCTCGATCCCAACAAGCTGAATGCCTACCGGGTAACGCTCTCACGGATTGAAGAGGCGGTCCGAGGCGGTAACGAAAACGCCTCCGGAGGGTTTATCAGCACCGGGACCATGGAGTACACCGTTCGTGGGATAGGCCGCTACAGCTCGGTGCAGGACATCGGCAGCACCATAGTGGGAGCGCGTGACGGAGTTCCCTTGTTCTTGCGTGATGTGGCCACTATTGAAGAAGGCACGGCCATACGACGGGGCATTGCCAGCAAGAATGGCAAGGAAACAGTTGTGGGGCTCGTCATAAAGCAACCCCTCGCGGACACCGTGACAGTTGTCGAAGGCATCACCAAAGCCATCGAAGACATGAAGGCAACCCTTCCAAAAGATGTTCGAATCATCCCCTATTATGACCAGACCAAACTTATCCAACATTCGCTGTCCAGTGTGATGAACGCCATCCTGGTAGGTGCCGTTCTCGTAATTATTGTTCTCCTGGTCTTGCTCGGACATTTCCGAAGCACGCTGATTGTGGCGGCTTCATTGCCTTTGTCGGTGCTTATTGCCGGCATCCTCATGCGCCAGTTTGGAATTGGCCTCAATACCATGTCGCTTGGCGGGTTGGCGATCGCGGTGGGTATCATGGTCGATGCCTCCATCATAATGGTGGAAAACATCTATCACCGGTTTTATCAGAGCCGAAGCAATATCCACGTTGACAAGGTAAAAGAAAATGTGGCCCACAGGGCCGCCATCGAAGTTGGACGCCCCATAGCTTTCGCCACACTCATCATTGTCGCGGTTTTCCTGCCGCTTTTCCTGATGGGGGGCATAGAGGGGCTGCTTTTCCGCCCACTTGCCATAACAGTGGCTGCAGCAATGCTGGTGGCGCTGGTGCTCTCACTTAGCCTCACGCCCATCTTGTGCACCCGTTTCCTGCATCCCCCAAAGGGAGCAGCCGGCCAGGGCGAAGTCCGTGTTGTCAAATTCATTAAGCGTGGGTACGTACCCGCGCTCGAGTTCGCGCTCAAACACCGCGCATCGGTCATCACCCTGACTCTTGCCCTCCTGATTCCTACAGGTATCGGAGTAATGAGGGTGGGCAAGGATTTCATGCCCAAGCTCGATGAAGGATCATGGGTCATTTCCACGGTTACGCCACCGGAAACGGCTTTAGAGGAAAACGACCGAATTACGGCCCAGATTGAAGATATTCTAAACAAGAACCCGAATATCACGACCACGGTACGGCGCAATGGCCGTTCCGAGCGCGCCATCGGCTGTGTTCTGCCTGTGAATTCCGGCGAAATCATCGTTAATCTCAAACCGAAGAAGGAATTAACCAAGCCCACGGAAGAAATTCTTTCGGAAGTACGGGACCAGGTGGAACATATTCCCGGTGTCGCGGCAGCTTTCACACAACCTCTTCAACTGAAAATCGATGAGAGCCTTGAGGGTACCCCCGCGCCTCTTCAGGTAAAACTCTTCGGTCCCGATATGGAAGTGCTGGCCAGGAAAGGGAAAGAGATAGAGCAGATCATGCAAAAGGTGCCTGGAGTGGCCGACATTAAAGCTTCTCAGGCCAAGGGCATTCCGCAATTGCAGGTGCAGTTTCTTCGGGATGCCGCTGCCCGGTACGGCATATCAGTCAAGGAAATTTCGGAGATCGTCAAGTTGGCGATAGGCGGAGAAGAACTTACCCAACTTTGGAAAAACCAGAGGAGCTACGGCGTATTTGTCCGGTTCCCTGATGCGATGCGCGACACACCGGAAGCAATTCAGAATTTAATGGTGGATACGCCTGCCGGGCATCGAATTCCCCTTTCCCAGGTAGCCAATGTCACGCTTTCCGACGGTCCGAATGTTGTCTGGCGAGAGGCGATGAACAGGCGTTTCAGTGTAGACGCCAGCATTCAGGGGCGCGATCTGAGCAGCGTCGTCGCCGACATCAAGGAAGGCCTTAATAACGTGCAATTGCCACCCGACTACTACGTTGTGTTCGGCGGGCAGTTTGAGAACCAGCAACGCGCCATGCGCTCGCTCGCCATTGCTTCGGCGGTGGCGCTGACAGTCGTGTTCATGTTGTTGTTTGTAGCGTTGTATTCGGCATCTCACGCCGCAATCATACTTGCCACTGTCCCAAGCGCATTCATCGGCGGAGTGGCCTCGCTGCTCATAACCGGTGAGAGCATAAACGTTTCATCAGCCGTGGGATTCATCGCCCTGTTCGGCATCGCCGTGCAGAACAGCCTCGTCTTGTTGACCCAGACACGCGACTTTATCGCTGAAGGCCACACCAGGGACGAAGCGATACGTCTTGCCAGCATTCAGCGATTGCGTCCCAAGCTCATGACCGCCTCGTGCGCGGCGCTTGGTCTGCTGCCGATACTCCTAAGCAACGGCGTCGGCGCCGAAATCGAAAAGCCGCTCGCCATCGTGATGGTGGGAGGTCTCGTCACTTCAACTCTGTTCACTCTGCTCGTTTTACCGGCGGTTTATCTGGCTTTGGAGAACGCCAAAGACCACGCGAAAAAGCATGTCGCTGTTCTCTTCGGCAGAACGGGAAAAGCAAGCGCTTGATTGATTATATGCAATGCACGCGGCCTGGCAAAAAGGCGCACCCCGCTTGAAGGGAGGTCCCAATGAAGGCTCTAAGAATTCAGGTTTGGGCATTGATGGGCATTTGCATTTTCACATCGGCGGTTCTGTCCGGGTGTATGGGAAGATGTGCGAGTTTCCCCACTGCAAATATCAATGTTGAAATCCTGCCATACAAGGACAAGTACGTGGAGATTAAAGAGGTGGTTGTATATCAGGACCGGAACAAGCTCCTGGTGACAGGCAAGGCCAGGAAACATGGGCCGCTGTTTTCCACTTACAAGGGACACATCGAGGTGGCAGTCGTTCCGCCTGACGCCGGGCCCGTGAGTTTAGGTTTTGCCGAGTACGAACATCATCCTTCGCGTAATGTGATCAGGACTTTCGAAGTGCCTTTCCCTGTTCCGGCAAATCCAGGGACCAAGGTGCTCCTGACGTTCCATCCGACAAAAGACTCTGATTCCGAGCACTCGCTGGCTATCGAGAAGCTGCTTGGCCAAGGGGTCTAGGGGTTCTTGCCCGGACCGGAGAAGGTGTAGACCTAAGACTGGCCTTTTTGATGCCTAAAAAGCGCTTTTAAAGCTCATAAGAGCCATCCTTTTGACAAAAGTTTATGTATATTTAGTATCTTGCCTTGGCCAGACCCTATTTGTTGCTATTTTAGACTATTAGACTATTTGAATTAGACCCTATTTGAATTACTCAAAGCTCTCATCCTTTTGCCGTACGTTCAACCGCTCAGCTTCAGCTTTTCGGGCCAACCACGCATCCTTCTCCCGCGCCCAGGCGGCGACTCGTGGGTCGGGGTCCGATAGGAATGCCTGTGGAAGGGTACGGCGATTTTCCAAAATGACAGCCAGTGACCCGCTCCAGCTTCTGGGCTGGAAATGTGAACCAAAAGCGGTGAGCATGCTGAGTCGGTCAGGTGCTAATGCGAGAAGCTGGTATGCTATTGGTTTCCAAACAGCGTCAGATTTTTCATCGCCTACTGTGAATGGAATAATCGTGTACGCAAGCAAAGGGAAACGACTAATCGGATCAACTTTAGCCCAGGCCATTAGAGTTTCCATCTCCACGCTTTCAATGGGATTATCTTTGTCCAAATCCATTAATAAGTTGAGTGCGCGTCTTGTAATCCCCGGTTTGCCTAAAAACTCATCGAGAGCTACCACCGGGTGCCCACGAAACAAGCTTTCCAAGAGGTGTCTGTAACTTAACGCATATGCCCGGTATTCGTTGAAAGCAGCCGCAAGTTGACGGCAGAGCGTCCTCGCATCTTCCTCTGCATCCTCAGCAAAGCAAGTCCGGACAATCTCTCCCAGCTCGTAATCGATCGATTTGGCTGGCCTCTCGAAGGAATAACCAAGAACAAGTTGGCGTCCACACTGGATGATTTCTCCATGAATGGGGGCCTCAGAATTTTGGCCAGAGTAAATTCTCATGGAGAGAATCTCAATCGCCACTTCGTAGCCCTTCGGAAGAGACGAAATCCCAAGGATCAGTCTTCGCAAATGATTTGCAGGAATGGTGTCCATCACACGCCCAAGTTGGAGATAGCTGTAGGTCCAACTTGGTGCCAGGCCCAACCCGATAGCCTTTTCCAACCTGGCCGCCCCCCTTTCATCGATTTCAACTGACGTTTGTAGAATGGGGAACCACGGCCCAAGGACCTCGCTTTCAATCGAAGCGTCCAAAATTCGCTCCGTAATCACTGAATCTCTCTCGACAGCCGAATTAAGGAAACCCCTCAGCGCCTGGATGTTTCGTTCATTTTCAGGTGCGGCAGCGAATTCATCAACCAGTTGGCTCCACATATCAGCAAGTTGATCGGCTCCCGCTGCGAGGCCGCGGCCGAACGGGAAGCTGCGGCCGGCATCTTGCCTAACAAGGTCTGGAATCAGCGCGGCTAAAACATTGGCATTGACGGCAATCTCACGCCCAAGGCTTTCCGTAGTCTCGTTTGCGCGTTGATAACCTGATATTATGCGATCACTTTCCTTGCCGGATTTTCCATCCACAACTCCTATTGGATCCCAGGCTTTTGAGAAAATGTGCGCGCGAGCTGTTTGGAGGAGATCACCGGGGCTAAGAATCTCTTCGAGTTTATGAAGCCGTGTAGCATAGTCCGGTGGCATATTCTTCAGGTCAAATCTAATTGTATTGCAGACGGCGACCCAGCCTTCCATCCAGAAACCCCGCCCCGCTAAAGTGGTGGCCGCAGACTCAATTTCATCATTTGTTCCCGTCCTTGTCCAAAGCCCCCTAAAGTTGTGAGCCAAAATAGACTTGGCTTTGTTGCTGATCGGAGAATCCGAGAGCGCCATGCGCCGTACAACCTCGACGGAGGCTCGGTACCAAGTGACAAGATCATCTTTGTGGGCTGGAACCCACCCGTAATCGCGTGGACGGGCTCCAAAATCAAACCGTAACGCAGAACCGAAGTGGGTCGCTTCTAGGAGCGTATCGAGTGCATCAAGTCCGCATGCCTGGATTGCCGGATCTTCACTCGAAATAAGTGTCTCGATTACCTGCAATCTTTGGTCAATCGGGGCATGAGTGCCGGATAAGTAAAGCTGGAATAAATTCTTAAACGAGCTATGCGCCGTATTTTGGCGATTCCCTTCAGCAGCGGCAAAGCGGGCCAGCAAAAGTGTTGCTCGTGTGAAAAGGGTGGGATCGTAGGCAATCGAGCACAATAACGAAATCCAAGTGCTACTTCCTGGACTCAATGCACTTACAAAGTCATTCCCTTCCTTGCCTGCTGCAGTGCGCTCCAATGAGTCAAGGACGGCTTCAGGGGCCACCGGAGCAATATTTACAAACATAGCTGTGCCAAGCTGACTTAGCTGAGGGAAATTGGATAAAAAGCCCCCTGGCGACAGCCAATTCCGGACAATATTCTGAGAAGGTTCGGAGGCATGAAGATAGCCAAGCCTTCGCGAGAATGACCGCAGGAGGCGCTCGGTTGAGCCTAGGAAAGCATCGGCAATCTTTATCGCGGGCATTTTATCGAGTGCCCGGCTTGCGAGGGTGTTCGCAAGGGCTTGAGGCAAAACAGCTCTCCATGGACCGCGGGATTGAACCAGTCCCCGCGCTCGCAATTCTGCGATACAGGCATAAAGTTGATTAACCGATAATTCAGCCAGTTGTGCCAGGAAAGGCAACTCAGAGGCTTCACCCACCTCACCATTAAACGAATAAACTAGCGAGCAAATCTCTGCTGCTTTTAAAAGACCTGAGTCTTCCGGCCTGCGCTGGTGAAACAATCGCTCGAAAAGCTCTTTGTCCGAAAGGTTCGCAATACTATCGCCGCGTCGAACAGTATGGGCAAGGGCTAGGGCAACGCGCGCGTTACCATCTGAAAATTCGGCAATGCGTCGGCGGTTTACTTGAGATATTTGTGGGCTGAGGCGTTCTAAAAGTTGCTCGATCACACTGTCCGAAGCGGATTCAAGGCGGAAGACCTCTGTCCCTTCGGGATCATCGTCCCCAACGTCGTATTCGACGGTGATGAGGCTCAAAGCACTTTCAGGCTCGGCGCAGATCTTCTTGAGTGCACTATGAGTTGCAGGGGGGCAGTTGTCTACAACCACAATCGCTCGTTGCCTGTTTTGAACAAGAAGGCGCACCAGATCTCTCGGGGAGGGTTCAGGCTCGTCAGCCAGATCACAGTATACGGAAAGTGCCGGATCGAGGGATTGCCCCCCGACGCGCTCATCAAAGAGAGTTTGCACTAACCGTGTTTTCCCCATTCCCGAAAGGCCTATGAGGCGAACAGCACCGTGCGGCTGAGCCAAGACCTCACGGATTCGCTCAAGTCCCTCCATAACCCCAATGGGGCCATCACTCCGGGTCCTCCAATCCTGAATCCTGCTTTTCTCGTCCAGAAGATATTCCGCCTCCATACTCTCGCATGGATTGGCCCAATTCGCATAAGGTCGCCAACCACGAAGCGGTTGACCGATCTTCTCTCTTACCCAGACAACCAGACCGGGGTGATCCCTGACCCAAGATGCGAGTCGCTCCCGATCGTAAAAATCAATTGCCAGATCCTTGGAACTTTCAGCATCGGCTATGGCTTCGCGCATCGCATTGCGACGCCGTTTTAGCACGGAATCCGAGGTCGATCCTTTGGCACTCACAATGATGTAGGCACCAGATGCCGAAATCAGTTCCTCAATGACAGGCCGGACCAGTCCTCCAGGACGCATTTCGCCGAGAATGGCTTTGCGCGGCATATCTGGCAGCTTCACTTGAAAACCGGTTGCCGGCCGGGGAATGAAACCGCTCAGGCTTGTTGTTGCAGGTAACTCAACCCGAACGTCAAGGCCTCCATCCGGCGCATTCTGATCCCCCCCTGCGGTCACGGCTGATAACGGCAACCCAGTTCGCCTAAGCTCTGCCTCGCACAAACGAGCAACAAGAGTGCGGAGATCGGTATCGTTAAGTTCGGCAATATGTAGGCCATTGATTTCAAACATGACTGCAACCAATGTGAAAGAGGTCTTCGGAGTTCTTCGACGATTCACCCCATCGCGGGAATGTGGGATGCCTGCCAATCATGCAGAAAGAGCCTCACTGAGAGTTGCTTCGAGCAGTTTGACCCGTGTCATCGTGCTTTCGACGAGCCGGCTTTCGGGTTCGTAGCATATTGCCAGGAGTTGCTTCGAGCAATCTTATGCGGATCTTTTTCGGACCCTAAAGAAGTAGTACCTCCACAGAACTGAAATTTTGCCCTTGGAATCGATTCTTCTTGCTCGATATGTCCCAAGAGGATTACCCCGGCTGGAAGTAGCCCAAAAACGGCCTCAGGATGCTAGGCCGCCAATAAGAGCATACGCTACCACTACGCTTTGCCAGTCACATAAGACCATCGGCTTATGGTTTATGCAAACTGGTGTCCCAGCTTGATCCGCAGAGAAAAAAGCGTCCTTTGAGTCCTTGGAAGCAAAGTGCCGGTCACATAACGATCACATAAAACACATCATGCCCAGAATGGGATGTACCTGGCGTGTTTTCTGGATCTGTTTTCAGGATCATAGACCTTGATGAGCCCCTCGTTGATGGTATCCGCAATGATTCGGGAAGCCATCGAATAGTTCTTGTCCTCAATGGAAAACCGTTTCCTGAGAGAAGTATTCGTCATTACTTGGTTGGAGACATAGCACAGACATGCATGTTGATAACAGGCCCGAATCCTGTCGTGCTTGTCCATTTCCCCAAAATCTTTGAAAGCATAGAGGATTGCCTTTGTGTGACTCTGGGTCACCGTGAAATCCGGAGCGGGAAGCTGATAGAGTTCCACGCTCGAAATTACCTTGTCGATACCGCTACCCCGCTCTTCGCAGATGTTGATCCGCCTCATAACGGCTGCAAGGGTCTCATTACGAGAACGTGGAGGTTCATCGATGAATCGCAGCGTGTCAATCAGCGGAGTCCCGGGGTTCGTAATTTCAATACGGTCGGAAAATATTTCCACGACAGGGCCGGTGCCCGTCATTTCAAAATCCTGGTGGATTATAGTATTAGCGACAAGCTCCCTGACCGCAATCTCAGGAAACATCCGTACATTTTCCCGCAATGCCTGCCCGATTTGTTCGTTCTGGGGAAGCTTGTCATTGATAAATGCCACGGCGCCGTTGAATCCTACGGCATATCCTTTAACCCCGGTCTGTTCACGAATTGTTTCAACTCTGCTTTGCCCTTTATACAGGATGATTCGCAACGCTTTTCTGGCCAGAGAATCGAAACGGGAGAGATCTTTGGCAAACAGGATGGCTCCCAGATTCGTTATGTCAAAGGTGTCCCCTCCTTTGGCAACAATAAATTTCTCCTGAGCCAATCGGTTTAAGATGCCGGCTCTGTTATCAGGAAGTCTTTGCCCGGTAAGCTCAAAGTAAGCTGGGTAATCGAGATCGGCGAGAACCAGATCTGAGGATATTTCTCTTTTCGCAATCCCTTTCTCAAATGTAGTATGTGAAAAAAGAGCCCAAAGCTCTCGCTCTTTTTCGGGAAAGTCTTTTAACTTCTTCTTGTAACTGCCGACCCTGATAAACTCGGTATCTTTAAAGCGGATGGGAGTATGCGTTGCCGGTGGGACTTCGAAAACGACAATGTGTTTCCCTGAATAATCAAATTCGTGGATCTTGAAGTTTATTCGTGGGAACAACTGTGTTGCCAACCAGTTTTCCAATTCCTGATTCCCAATCTTTTCCATCCGGGGCAGGAAGGTCGTTCCAATTATCTGATGGGTGCAGTCTTCGATTCCCCAGACGAGAAATCCTGCTTCCTTCCTGTGTAAAGCCGCTGAATTGGAGAGGGCGGACAGATATTGTCCAATGTCTTCCTGGTCAAAATCATTATGTTTGAACTCGACCCACTCGGTTTCACAGGGGAGCGCGGTGAGCCTTTCTACTAGCGTTTTTAAACGTGAAACTTCAGGCACGTTCCCATCCTTCAGGACATCTTGTTTATTTTTCAGTTGCCATTCAAAGCCTCCCGGAGAGTTGCTTCGAGCAGTTTGACACGGGTCATCGTGCTTTCGCAGGAGCCGGCTTTCGAGTTCGTCGCAGATCACTGCCGGCCCAGGCAAGGTACTTTTTGCCTGGGTCGAAGGACAGGAGGGTTGTCTCGTAAAAAGATTGTGTGGAGCTTTATTCGCTATGAAGAATTGGTGGAGGCGGCGGGAGTTGAATCCGTCACCTGATTTCATGAGTCATCAATGATGTGTACCAATGTTCTACACTTATAACGTCTTAGTCTCTCTTAACATTAATAGACTAAATAGCTAATGATATCAGACCAATAAATGAGCTTACTCTATTTATACAATATGCGTAACCTCACGGAGTCAGGTTATCATGAGCCGTACTCGTTTATTAATTTCGGTTTCGAATTGAGAACGCTATGGCGGATGAGCGTTTCTTTTTAGACCAAAGAGACTCCCGCGAGTTCACATTAGTTATTTTCCGTGACAGAAAAGGCAGATATACGATCCCGCCAAGTCCTTCCGGAGCATCTTCGGGTATTGCGGGTATTTGTTATGCGGCTCATGACACGTGCCACACTCCAGATACTTGTTGCCGGCCGTGCCGTAAAAAGGCAGTCCCGTGTAAGTCATATTGTGCATGCCACCGCCGTGGCAGTTTGAGCAAGTGCCGGCCTTGAAGGTCGCGTGATCCCATCTTATGCTTATTGGATGATCATCGGCCAGGTTAGCGCCGACGTTGGCCGAACCAGTGATAAAGTTCGAACCACTATTGTTCCCGAAGGAATCTATTGCCACGCTGCCGTCATGGCACGAGAGGCACAGCTTCGAAGGTCCCCTCGGCTGGAGCGCTGTTTGTTTCAATGTCGGACTGGTGTAGGTTGTATAATTCGCTGTGCTCATCGTGTGATACCAAAGGGGTGGAATCGCTACTCCGTTGTCCGTTTTTGCATTGTGCGGGCTATGGCAGAAAATGCAGCTTTCATCAGTACCATAGCCGAGGCCGGAAAAATCGTGTGCACTGCCGGTTATGGCAGCCTGTGCGGCAGTTGTCAAAAGAGCCAAAAACAAGAATGTGAAAATGGTCTTTCCCATTTTCTCCATGCTAAACAGCCGGCTGTTGCCTCTTACCATGATGATTACCTCCCTGAGCATGCGTACCATATTCTACACGACGAATTAGTACATTTGGATTTCTAGATATTTCATGATTCAGGCAGCAATTGCATTCAGTTTCTTTTCACTTTCTCAGCCGATCATCTCTTGCTACGATAACTCAGTAAAACGGTCCCACTCAGTAATTTAGGATATCCCCCCCTTTACCTTCCTCCAAGCAATCAGCCCCGCAAGAGCGGACCCGAGCAACAACAACGCACCGGGCTCCGGGACAGGGGAGGCGGCTAGGACATCCCCGGAGCGCACAGCCAGCGCAGCCCAGCGCAATGATGGGGCACTGCGCCAATTATATGTATCTGGATATCTGTAGGTAAAGGCAACTACATGTACTATTTCCTCACCTGTATCTTCATCCCATTCAGACCAAGTAGCATCAGTACCGGACCAGTATCGTGGCGCGGTCAAGTTGTGAAAAATGTTAGGGCTGGCGGAGGGCAGCTCCACAAGAAACAGATGTTTCATTTCACTGGGCCCCGAGAAACTCACTGTAGTGGGAAGCCTCCAGTCGTCATAGGTGACGGCACCAGCAGTAATGCTGAGATTGCCGGCCCAAGCATTGGCGGCACTCCAGCCAACACCACTACCAGGGGAATAGGTGTAATCATACCATGTGAGGTTCTCTACCGTGTCGTAGATCAGATGATTTCCCAGAATATCAGTTCCCCGATCGACAAGCGTGGCATTTCCAACGCCTGCGAACCCCACCAATATCGCCGCCGTGAGCACTAAAATGAACCTTCTCATTTGCTCTCCTGTTTTCGGGTTTCTGCACGCGACCTGGGCAGTATTATGTTTACCTGAGAAAACAACGGTTATATTCGTGAGCGTAACAGAATTACTTACGGGTATTAGTGATTCAGAAAAGGCGCTTTTAACAACATGCAAAAAACATGCATTTACTCTGTAAATGTAACTCCATCTTCCCAAGGCTCTGATTTTGCTAAGAGTCATAATAGGCAGGACTTATTGATGGTGCTTTGGGATATGGTCATTTTGTAAATTTTACCGACAGTGAAAGTGGTAAAAGAATTTGGATCGTTTGAATCTGCTCTGTAAATTGGCGACAGCAAACGATTGAGGCAGCTAAAAGAAACTGTAAAGAACACCGACAGCAAGGTGGGCTGGAATGCTTCGTCCTATCTAATGTCATTGAAGGGTTGGCAGCGGAAGAGAGGAAGGCGGCCGGCCCAGGCAAGGTATTTTTTGCCTGGGTCGAAGGACAGGAGGGTTGTACCGTAAGAAGATGCCGTGGCGCTTTTGTTCGTTATGAAGAATTGGTGGAGGCGGCGGGAGTTGAATCCATCACCTGATTTCATAAATTATCAATGATGTATAATAATGTCCTACATTTATAACGCATTGGTCTCTCTTTCCGGCTGGTTTGAGTAGGTCATAATTCAGTGAAATTCGGTGAGAATTCCAAATGCAGGAGGAAGGTTTGGGGAAAGCGGTCAGGATTATCTGAAAGCATCAGAAATGCTCAACAGCCCGCAGTTTACCATCCTAATGGTTTGTGAATGGTGGTACCGGGAATTGGGTTTGGCAGTTGTGTTTTCGCCAGTGTTCCACGACGTACTTTTCGAACAAAGTCGGCGTGTCTTTGAAGTTGCTTTGAAGTCTTACGTTCGCCGGGAGTAATAAGCCCAAGCAACTTTTGGCTATGGTGCTCCTTGATGAGGCGCATGGCTTCAGCAAGATCACTATCATTGGACACCACCACCGCGCAATCGTACCTGTCCAGCCAAGCATCGTTGAGTAAATGGACAGCCAAGTTCACGTCCGAGCCTTTTTCCTCGGTCTTGATCACATTCTCAAACCGCTTGCCCCCTGAAGCGTTCGCAAGCGGCGCAGAAATCTCATGGCTTAGGAAATGCCCGTAATATACTTCCAGTTCAGGGATGTAACTCTTAATGGCGCGAATATATGTTTTTTGGCGTATCGGTTTGTCGGGATCTTTGGGGGTCGCAGAAACCAAAGCAGTGAAATACTTAATTGATAGAATTTGGTGATGCCTTTTCAGGACGCACGTGAAAAAGGCCTTAAAATCTAACCACTTAAACGCCGTTTCTCTTACCGCACCGTAGTAGAAGTTGAAACCGTCTATGTAGATGTAAGTCCTCATCTCCCTCCCAAAAAAGCAGAAGCCCCTCTAGGGGGCTTCGCAGCCCAAGGTCGAAACCTTGGGGGGGACTTCAATTCCACTTCTCACAATAAAGCATCTGAAATGGGGTTTCAAGAGAAATGTGAAGGTCTGAAGCAATTGATCGGCCGGCCCAGGCAAGGTACTTTTTGCCTGGGTCGAAGGACAAGGGGCTTGTATCGTAAAAAGGATGCCGTGGAGCTTTTGGTCGTTATGAAGAATTGGTGGAGGCGGCGGGAGTTGAACCCGCGTCCGAAAGCATTCAGATCAAGCTTCTACATGCTTATCACGCAATTTGAATTTCACCTGTGGAAAACTCCTGCGTGCGGGATTTTGCCAAGGCTAGCCCACTAAGTTTCACCGCCGGCACTGCGAGCATCATGCCGCCGACTATCCCACTGAGTCGACGCCTCATTAGATCCCCGCGGGAGAAGGACCCTGAGACGGCAGCCGCGGCTAAGCGGCTACAGCTAACGCGTAATCGTCTGCGTTTGTTTTTTTCCCAGCCGTTTAACGAGCAGCCAGGACCTCGGCATGCGACTTGAACCTCTCTACCTCCGTCGAACCCGTTTCGCCCCCGTAGATGATGAGATTGTCTGGATGTGAGTTGCCACGTTTCTTTGCCAAAATCAGTCTAAATATTTTATATCTTTTAAAAATAAAGTCAAGGAGCACGGGTTGCCGGGGATTTAAGTCATCCTGTGAGTTGATGAATCGGGTACATTTGCGTTATCATGTGCAAACTGCCCGGCATATTAAATCATCGGCGGACAGGCCGATGTCTCTTGGTCGTTTTAGCGTACTTTGCAGGGGGCGGAAAAGGATAATATTTGAGTAAGTCCAGAAAGATGCTTGTCTGGGGAGGGGCCGGCGCCGCGATTTTGGCCTGTCTTGCGGTCGGTTTTCTGCTGGCGCTCCCCGGCCTTATCGATATGGATGCAATCGGGCGAAATGCCCTGGCAACCTTGCGTGCGCGCTATGATGTGGATTTCAAGGAGATCAAGATCTCCTTTTTGCCTTATCCGCATGCTGTTGTTCGCGGCGTCGGGATGAGGGTCCCGGAGGTGCTCGATGCATCGGCCGATTCCATTTCAGTCTATCCCAGGATACTTCCCCTTCTTGCCGGAAAATTCCGGCCCGCCGAGATTCGCATCGTAAATCCGAGATTTGGGCTCAAACTGCCGGCGCACGCAGCATCGGAGCATTCGGGCGGGACGGCCGCTCAGCGGGCGAAAGATGGCGCGGACAATTCTTTTCCCGCGAGGTTTGCGCTCCTGAAGGAACGGCTGGTGCAATTCGATGGGGCGCTGTCGGCTGCCCTTCCGGGAATTGTTATCGATATGCGGGGCGGGTTGCTCGAAATCTATTCCGGCAGCGAGCGCATCTTCCGATTCGATGAAATCGCATCCAGGGCGACAGTTTTGCCGGAGGGCATCGACCTCAGGCTTTCGACGGGAAAATCCGGCATCTGGGACTCCTGCTCGTTTTTCGGCCGCATTGATCCGCACGACTGGAAGGGTTCCGGCGAGTTGAGCATTATCGGGTGCGCATCCCGCGAGCTGGTTTCATTTCTCATGCACCCCGAGAAGCACCGGATAGGCGATTCGAATATCGATCTTACCGTAAAGCTTTCCGGCATCGGGTTCAAGGAAGTGCGGGCGGAATTCACGGCCGCCGTCTCCCGTTTTGCCATCGAAGAAGGAAGGCAGGGGGAGAAGAAAACCGTACTGCGGGACGGCTCGCTTGCCGGCTCGGTCTCCCTGGGTCCCGAGGGCCTGGATATCGGCATCTCAAGCTGCAGGTTCGGCTATCCAAGACTCAGCCTGACAGGGCGCTTCGTCAAGAATCTTTCCGATGAATCCGCTTCTCTGGACATCCAATGCCGCGACGTCGAGGCCGAAGCGGTTCGGGACGTTATGCTTTCGCTGCTCGGCAGGAACAATACCGTTCAGCGCGTTTTCAACATAGTTAGAGGCGGGGAAGTCCCGGCCATCTCCTATATAGCACGGGCAAAAGCCGCCTCGGAACTCGACAAGCTCGAAAATTTCAAACTCGAGGGATCGCTCAAGAGGGGACTGATCTTTGCCCCGAAGGCCGACCTGTTGGTCTCGAACGTCTTTGGCGATGTGATCATCGAAGACGGCATTCTTATCGGGACCGGGCTTTCGGGCCAATCGGGCGGCACGACCACCACCGGAGGGACCCTCAAGATCGGTTTGGCGAAAGGCGAGACGCCCTTTCACCTCGATCTCCCGCTTAGTGCCGACCTCACCGACTTGCCGCCGGTCCTGGATCGAACTGTAAAGGAAGAGGACTTCAGGCGCGAGTTGGGGCTGATAAAAGACTTAAAGGGGAGCGCTTCCGGCAGGCTTATCCTGGGTGAGACCACCGAACATGTAAAGGTTTGGGTCGAAACCGGGCCGTTTCGCGTGTCCGGGACCTACGGGCGCTTCGCGGACCCACTCGATGTCGAGGGCGCCTCTTTTTTCATGGACGGCCCCAAAATCGAAGTCAAATCGGTTGCGGGAAAATCCGGCAGGATGAAGCTTTCGAAGGTGGACTTCAGCTACGACTGGGGAGGAGAGAGGCTGATGGTGCTGAATTCAACGGCGCCGGCCACCCTGCCGCTCCCCGTCATCGAGCCCCTGATCCGCGCCCGCGAGGATTGGAAAAACCTGTTTGCGCCCGGCTCGGGTCCTCTGAAGGGGACCCTGATTTTAGACACTCTCAATTTCAAGGGGCCGATGGGGGACCGTTCGAAATGGATTTTCAATGCGGCCGGAGCATTTGAGGACTTGACGGTCCAGACCAGGTATTTCTCGGGGCCCATGACGATAAAATCCGGCGGGTTCGAGGCGGGCAGGGACGCCTTGAATTTTAAACATCTAAACGTTTCACTGGCCGATTCCTCTCTCGTTGTATCGGGCACGGTGAGCGGGTATTTCGACACCCTGCGCTCCGCCCAGCTGTCGGCATCCGGCTATCTCGGCACATCCGGCAACAAGGACATCGCCGCCCTGGCCGACCTTCCGGGAATGATACGCGGCATCTCGGGCCTCACGCTCGACCAGGCGCATTTTTCCTGGGACAAGGATGTAAGGACGGCTTTCGAAGGCGAGATGCTGGTTGCCTCCGGCCCGAAGGTGAGAATCAGGATCGTGCGCACCCCCGACGAAGTCTCGATTGACGAACTGGTCATTCAAGACGCCGATTCCAACGCGGCTATCTCCATGAAAGTACGGCCCAAGCAATTCGATATCGGTTTTTCCGGATCTCTCAGCAACAGAACGGCCGATAAGCTCCTTTCGGAAAACAAGGTCCTGTCGGGTCCGATACAGGGCAAATTCAACGCACTGTTCTACATCGACGAGCCCAGGCGCTCCACCGCCGAGGGTCAAATCAAGATTTCCGGGTTCCAGTTGCCGATTGGCTTCAAGGTGCCGGCCAAGATTGAAAACGCGGTGCTGGAGGCCAGCAATAACCGCATAGACATAAAATCGGCGATGCTGAGTTGGAACGAAAGCCGCATAAGCCTCGGCGGCACGGTGACAATTGTCGACAGCGCCTACCTGGTCGACATGAGTGCATTTGCGGATACGCTTGATCTGGAATCCATTCTCGAAGGGCGAAAAGACGAGCAGGACGACACCAAAGCAGGGCGTTCGAAAAAGGGGTGGGACGAACCGGTAACCGGCACTATCCGGGTGCGAAGCGAGCGCCTTACTTACGGGAAATTCACCTGGAACCCGGTTATCGCGGAAGTGGCGGTGAGTCCGGGGCATTTCGACGTAAAGATAGACCAGGCAAATCTTTGCGGGATTTCGACTTCGGGCAGGGTGAGCGTGACACCGGAGGGCACCTCCTTGGAGCTGAATCCGGAGGCAAAGGACCAGGAAATCGAGCCGACCCTGGCTTGTTTTTTCGATAAAAAGCGCCTGGTAACAGGGAAGTACTCCCTGAAGTCCAAGCTGGCCTCAAAAAGCAACGGCAACAGGAAGAAACTTATCGAGGGGCTCGATGGCGATGTAGACATACGCGTCACCAAGGGATGCGTCTACCGGTTCGAACATTTTGCCAAGATCATGTCGCTTCTGAGCATTACAGAGATTTACAGGGGGCAATTGCCCGACCTGATGACCGACGGCTGTTCCTTCGATACGCTTCGAATCAAAGGGAAGATCGATGACGGGAAACTAACGCTGACCGAATCCGTACTGGACGGGCCCAGCATGAAAATGGTTTTTCGCGGCGAGGTGGATATCGCCAAGAAGAAGATGGACGTCGTGGCGCTTGTTTCTCCGATCCGGACCATGGACCGGATAATCGGGGCAGTGCCGCTCGTGAACAAGATTTTCGACGGAATAATCGTTGTCCCGGTGAGACTGACTGGAGATTTGTCCGATCCTACCGTAATCCCGATGTCTCCGACCGCTGTGGGCGAGGAACTGTTCTGGTTCATGAAAAAGACATTCCAGTTGCCGGTAACGCTGTTGCAGCCCTTGGCCGAGAGTGCCGGCCAGGCCGTCGGCGCACCCCGAAAATAGGATGGCTTCAAATTTTATCAGGGCACACTCGCCAATTCCTCTGATATGCTTCGAAACAATTCCGGGTTATGCTTAAATTGTAAAGGGATTTTCCTTTTTATTCGTACTGTGTTCAAACTGGAGCTAATTTCCGCTGAGGTAGCCTGGTATCATCTTGAAGGCAACTCGGTATAAACAAACCTGCCAAAGAGGAAATGGAAAAAAACTCATTTCACATAAAAGGCATGTGCTGCGGCGAGGAGATCGAACTGCTGCGATCGGAGGTTGAGCCCCTGGTGGGGGACGTGGGCGATCTCTCGTTCGATCTGCTGGAAGGAAAGATGACGGTCGGCTCACGGCTCGATTCCGAGGGAATCGAAAGGGTCATCGCAGCGGTTGCCAGAACGGGTATGAAGGCCGTGCCGTTGAACGGTGAATGCCCAACGGGTGTTTGCGCCGTAAGCGGTGGAATGTTCGAGCGGCACGGAATGCTTCTGTCCTTCGCCGCCAGCGGCCTGCTCATGATCGCGGCTTTTGCAGTGGAAGCCCTGGGCCGTGGAAGTCTCTGGGAAACACTGGCCGAGTCGCGCGCAAGCGGAGCTCCCATTGCCGCAATTGCCCTCTATGTCGCGGCCATTTTGGCCGGCGGCTGGTTCATATTCCCCAAGGCGATATACGCCGCGAAGCGTTTTCGCCCCGACATGAATCTGCTGATGACGCTTGCGGTGGTGGGCGCAACGGGGCTTGGCCAATGGCTTGAAGCCGCTTCGGTGAGTTTTCTTTTCGCGCTTGCGCTTCTTCTCGAATCCTGGAGCATCAGGCGGGCCAGGAAGGAAATAGGCGCACTCCTGGATATCAGCCCGCCAATGGCGCGGTATCTCAGTTCGGAACATTTTGACATAATCGAGGCCCCGGTCGAGTCAATCGATGTGGGTTCGACCGTTATAGTCCGCCCAGGAGAGCGAATCCCGCTCGACGGCGTGGTGACCAGGGGGATGACTTCCGTCGATCAGGCCCCCATAACGGGGGAATCCGTCCCGGTCCCGAAGGGACCCGGAAGCGAAGTTTTTGCGGGAACGATCAATAACGAAGGCGCCATAGAATTTCGCTCGACGAAGTCCGCATCGGATACGACGGTATCGAGAATCATCCGCATGGTCGAGGAAGGCAGGGTGAGGCGCGCTCCCGCCGAGCAGTGGGTCGAAAAGTTTGCGCGGGTATATACGCCTGCAATGATTCTGATTGCTCTTGCAATCGCGGTCATTCCTCCGCTCGTTTTTAGCGGCGGCTGGGCCGGGTGGTTCTATGAGGGCCTGGTGGTGCTCGTTATTGCATGCCCGTGCGCCCTGGTAATATCCACTCCGGTAACCATAGTTGCGGGCCTGAGTTCCGCGGCGAGAAACGGCGTCCTCATAAAAGGGGGAGCCTACCTCGAAGCCCCCGCGCACATAAAAGCGGTCGCCTTCGATAAAACCGGCACCCTCACCTTCGGACAGCCCTCGGTAAAGAAGGTCATGCCGGTCGACAATCACGACGAGGATGAGCTTCTCGCCAACGCCGCGGGGCTTGAGTCCCACAGCACCCATCCGCTTGCGCGGGCGATTATCAAACACGTCGAGTCAAAGGGCATCAGCCCGTCTCCGGCCGAAGAATTTACCATACTGCCCGGCGAGGGTGCGCAGGGTTCGATAAATGGAAAGACCTTCTGGATCGGCAGCCACCGGATGCTCGAAAAGTGGCGCCCCGAGAGCCCGCGGCTCCATGATGAATTGAGCATAATCGAGGAAGCCGGCCATTCGCTTGTAGTAATGTGGTGCGACGATCACGTTTGCGGGCTTGTAAGCGTTGCGGACGAGGTGCGCCCCGAGGCCAGGGAAGCCATAGCCTGCCTAAAAAGGCTCGGGGTGGAAAAAGTGATAATGATAACCGGCGACAACCGAAAGACCGCCGAACTGATCGCCAGGGCAGCCGGAATAGATGATTTTCGACCTGAACTGCTTCCCGCCGACAAGGTGCGGTTCGTCTCCGAGCTGAAGGAAAACTTCGGACCAATCGCCATGGTGGGGGACGGAATAAATGACGCTCCCGCGATGACCGCGGCAACGGTCGGCATAGCCATGGGCGCGATGGGATCGGATGCGGCAATTGAAACCGCCGATATCGCGCTCATGTCGGACGATCTTTCGAAGCTCCCGTGGCTCATCAGGCACTCGCGAAGAACCCTGGGGATAATCCGGCAAAACGTTATCTTCTCGCTAGTAATAAAAGCGGCTTTTATCACCCTGGCAGCCGCGGGTATCGCCACTTTGTGGGGCGCCATTGCCGCGGACATGGGGGCCTCGCTCCTGGTGATCTTTAACGGGTTGCGCATGCTGAGGCTAAACGGCCGCACCGGTGGAGACACTCGCTACCCCGCACTTTGCAAATCTGATTCGGCCTGCTGCTCGACTCCGAGGCTTTAGACCAGTTCGCGGAAATCCACCTTTTAATCTATTGCGTTCGCTGCTTAACCCAAGCTACACTACTCATTGAAAATAGGACCGATTTCATTGTACAAATGAGAGAGTCGCCAAGACTTAATGTGCAGTGCCCTTTCCAAGAGGTGAAGCATGAAAGTCCTACTCCTGGTCCTTGCAAGCCTGCTTCTAATCGCCTTTCCAGCCGGCGCCGATGATTCACTCACCAGCCTCAGATGCAATTCGGGAGTGATTTCGATTGGTGCAAGCAAGCTTGAGTTAGTATCGAGTTGCGGTCAGCCCAGCGCCAAGGGGACAGTTGACCGGCGGGTCTCGTCGAGCACCAATAGGGCCGAGTACGTTCAAATCGAGGAATGGACTTACAACTTCGGTTCCAGCGATTTTATTTACGTTATGGAAATCGACGGGACAAAACTCATAGGGATAAAGCGAGGCGGGAGAGGCTTCTGATCGTAAAGGCCGCTGAGACCAGCTATGCAGCATAGACTCTCCCCTTCGTGGACCCTGTTCATCCTCAGCGGGTTAAATCTTTTCAACTACATCGACCGCTATGTCCTTTCGGCGGTCCTGCCTTCCCTGCAGGCAGACCTGCACCTGGGCGACGCCGAGGCCGGGCGCCTCATGACGTCGTTCATGGTCGGCTATTTCCTTAGCTCCCCCCTGTTTGGCTATCTCGGAGACCGCGCACCCCGCAAGTGGCTGATCGCCGCCGGTGTTTTCGTATGGAGCCTTGGGACGGTGCTCACCGGTTTTGCCGCAGCCTATCTGATGCTTCTTTTCTACCGCGTGCTGGTGGGCCTGGGCGAGGCCAGCTACGCCACTATCAGCCCCAGCCTGATCTCCGATGTCTATGGCCCCGAAAAGCGAAACAACGCGCTGACGATCTTCTACGTTGCAATTCCCGTGGGGGCCGCGCTCGGAAATATCTGGGGCGGACTGATTTCGGCGGAATACGGCTGGCGATTTGCCTTTATTCTGGCCGGAGCCCCCGGATTGCTCCTCGCCTTTCTCCTGCTGCCCTTCGAAGAACCCCGGCGCGGGGAGAAGGATGCCTCGGACCTGGGCGCAATTCCTCGCGCGCGCGATATTTTCAAACTCCTCGGAATTGCGGAATACCGCCTGGTGGTTGCCGGCTACATCGCATACACCTTCGCCCTGGGGGCATTCGGCTTGTGGGGTCCGAGTTTCCTGCACCGCGTGCACGGTCTTTCGCAAGAATCCGCCGCGACTTTTTTCGGCATGGTTCTCGTGGTTGCCGGCATCCTGGGTACATTTCTCGGGGGTTTTACGGCTTCTGCCTGGCGCAGGCGCAACCAGGCCGCATATGGCTGGCTGCTGGGCCTTTCGGCGCTGGCGGCCGTGCCGGTGAGTTTTGCCGCGCTGATAGTTAAAGGCATCGTGCTTTCCCAGGTACTCCTGGCACTTTCGATGTTTTTGCTGTTCCTGCCCACCGGACCGATTAATACACTGATTCTCGAAACAGTTCCCGTCAATCAGCGGGCAAGCTCAATGGCCCTTTCGATCTTCATGATTCACCTGTTTGGGGATATGTGGTCCCCGGAAATCGTGGGGCATCTCTCGGACTACTGGGGGAGCCTGCAAAAAGCCGTACTCATTTTGCCGGCGGCGCTTCTTGTCTGCGCGCTTTTGTGGCTGGCGCTCGCCATCAGGGGCCGGGCAATGGACCGAAGCGGACTGAAAGCCGGCTGATTAGTTAGAGCCTATCCGTAAATAATTCGGACCGCCCTAAAACCGTGAATTTCGTAGGGTGGGCACAGTTTTAGGGGC
>DBMO01000051.1 GCA_002298995.1 Desulfarculales bacterium UBA696 | reverse complement strand
GACTCACGTCCGGGACGGTATCGAAAATCGTCATTCCCGCAGCGCTTCTGGGCGGGAATCCAGCGGCGTTAAACCCAAAGTTGTTGACCTGCCGAAGCAAAGACACTGGATTCCCGCCCAGAAGCGCTGCGGGAATGACGTTAGGCTCACGCCTGCCTATCCACTTAGCAGTTTCAACAAAAGGCTATTTGGGCAACAACCTGGGGAGACCTCGCCACAACCTAGCAAGACATTCCATTGAAAGGATCAGTCCAAAAAAATGGTGGGCACATTGAAACCGTGCCCACCCTACGTTCAAGATTATGTTACGAAGCAGGCTTCCCGCCTGCCGCTGCAGGACCCTACACTATCTTACCAGGTTCACAACCGTATCCAGCATGTTGTTTGCCGTGGTGATGGCCTTCGAGTTGGCGGTGTAATCGGACTGGTAGATAATCATACTCACCATCTCCTTGGCCAAGTCCACGTTGGAGCCTTCGATTGCACCGGAGATGACCTGCCCGGCCTGTGGATTGGTTCCGGCAGCGTTGGTCACCGGAGTCCCTGTATCAGCACCCTGAGTGTATAGATTGCTTCCTTTTCTGATAAGGCCTTGCTGATTTGGGAAGGTAGTTAACCTGAGCGTCCCAAGGTCATACCTGGTACCATTTGCGCCAGTACCTGTGATTTTGCCGGTTGAGTCGACACTCCAACTTACCATTGTGATCGTAGCGCCCGCGTCGACGGTGGTATCAACCTTCAGATCACCGCCCGCGGAGCTACGGACCCTATATCCTTCCTCATTAACGAGGTATCCATTCTGGTCAACTTTAAATGCACCGTCGCGGGTGTAAAAGCTTACGCCTGCCCCTGCCGCAGCCGTGTTGACGTCAAAATAGCCGTTCCCCTGTATCATCACATTCGACCAGTTGCCGGTTTTCTGAGTCGAGCCGGTGGTAAAATCGGTTGCAATCCCCACGAGCGATGTGCCCGTCCCCTCGCTCACCTGTTGCGAGGACTGGGTCGCCATTATTCCAGCTACCAGGTCTCCGAATAGCGCACTGTTCGTCTTGAATCCAGTCGAGTTTGCATTGGCGATGTTGTCGCTGACCACGCCCAGGGCGCTCCCGAAGGTGTCCAGGCCCGTTACCGCGGTGTACATTGCATTGCTGACTCCCATTTTATTTCTCCTTTCCCGAAGGGCATTTAAAATCGTGTAAGATCTCTAATCAATTTCAGATAACTCCCAAAAGGCTCGATAGGCTTGATAAACTCGACAGCTTTGAAGTAACGCTGTTTATCGCCGAAGAGACGCTGCTTGCATCAGTCGAGGCATCCGAAGCCGCTGTAGTGTCGGTCGCCGATGTGCTCGTCGTGGTGCTTCCGGTGCTCGATGTGCTGGACGTGGTTCCGGTGGTGGATGCGCTGCTCGTGGTGCTTGCTGTCGCGACCCCGACCACCCCGGCTGCATTTAGCTTGGTGCCGTCGGAAAGAATGTAGTAGGGATTGGCGTCATCCAGGACGAGAGAGGAAGCCAAGCCGGTTTTGGTGGTGGTGATGGTTTGGGTGTTACCGTCGGAATCCCCGCCCTGTACCTCGACAGTGTAGGCGCCGGCGGAAACTTTCGCACCGGTGCTGTCCTTTCCATCCCAGGAAATTTTGTAACTTCCGGCGGCCTGGTTCCCCCTGCTCTCCGTATATACCGTATTACCGGTCGAATCCTTTATGGCGACCGTTACGCCGGAGGTTGCCGAATCGAGTTGATAATCGAGTGTGCTGACGGAATCGGTTTTCACATCCACGGTGCTCATCTGTCCCGTCACATTCTTTCCGACAAGCGATGCCATTTCCGCGTTGTTGGTAGCGGCGGAATAGCTCTGAATATTCTTGAGAGTCGAGGCAACATCGGTAAGCTTCTCAACCGAGGAAAACTGGGCAAGTTGGGAGGCAAGCTCGGATGATTGCGCCGGATTGGTGGGGTCCTGGTACTTCAATTGGGTCATAAACATCGTCAGGAACGAATTCATGTCGAATGCTTTTGCACTCGCCGATGTAGTCGTTGAAGAAGTGTCGCTCTGTACGGTGTTTGACCCAAGAAGTCCCGATACTCCGCTTGTGGCCATCTCTAATCTCCTCGAAATAGGGTTGCCGCTCTTCGCGGTATTGCCGACCCGTGTATGAGCAAGACCGATACCAGCCGACGCCAATTACGTAAAAGCAAGTAATGTCTGCTACTTACCAAATTGGGGCATCCTTGATTTGCCAAGCTTTCCCGGAAAATTTTGCTGGTGGCCGTGCATTTTTTTCCCCTTTGCCCGAAACGGGGCAAAAAATTCTTACAGGCGGAAAATTGAAAATCGGGGCAGCATTGATCGTGAGATACCGGCCAAAATGTCAAAAGGTTGACCGGAAAAGCACCCCAGGTGTCGAAAATGACCCTTGCCACGCCTTAACGATGGGCGGTTTTTGACGTTGGCCCGCTCGCGATTTGATTTTCCCTTTGCCTTACCTTTGGCTTTAATTCGATTCCCGCCATTCTTATTTCGATTGCGCATTTGGCTCCAGCCCCCCGGAGGTTCAACCCCTAATACATCCCGCACTGCTGTGCTCTCCGCGATCTCGCGGTTTTCCTGCCCCTGCTTTGGGGCGGGAATCCGCGTTTCGCCTCCCGGATGTTCGTTCTGGCATGTTCATTGCTCAATAGGTCCGGATGAATAACTCAGTCGCCCGTCCTGACGGGCGCGGAAGATTTGGATAAGAAAGTGGAAAGGACTGTAGATGGCCAACGGAGCCGAAGAGCACACAGAAGCAGAACCGTCAAAAAAATCCTCCAAGACGATGTTGATAGTGATCATTGCCCTGCTGCTGCTTGGCGGCGGAGGGGCCGGCGCATACTTCAAGTTTTTCGCCAATTCGGGCGAGGGCGAGGCTTCCGTCAAGGAATCGGAGCCCATAGTAAAGGAGATGGATTCCTTTATAGTCAATTTGAGCGATCCGGGAGGAAAACGCTTCCTCAAGGTAACGATGAGGGCCAAGCTGACCAACCAGCAGTGTATGGCAGAATTCACAATGCGGATCTACGAAATGCGAGACGCGGTTCTGATGATACTCGCGGGCAAGGAAGTTGAAGACATCTCGAAGCCCGAGGACAGGATGAGCCTTAAACAGGAGCTTGCGGGCGCGATGAACAAGGCCCTTAAAAGGGGCCAGGTGCAGGACATTTACTTTACTGAATTTTTGATCCAGTAAGCCGGGGCTGTTCGCGAATGGAAAAAATACTTTCCCAGGATGAAGTCGATGCCCTGTTAAAGGGACTCGACGACGGTGGCATCGAGGCGCCTACCACGGGGGCATCGGCGGCGGCGGCGGTGGCGGTGCCCAAGCAGGCTGTAAAGACCGATGAGCCGCCCGCGGAAGTCCGAGTATTCGATCTGACCAGCCAGGACAGGATCGTTCGCGGGCGAATGCCCACCCTGGATATCATCAATGACAGGTTCGCGAAAATAAACCGCGTTTCTCTTTCCGGCGCCCTGCGGCGAATGCTCGATATAAACGTCTGCCCGGCCGAGATGATCAAGTTCGGCGAATTCACCAGAACTCTGCCGGTGCCCACCAGCCTCCATATCCTCAAACCGGACATGCTTCGCGGCCATGCGCTTTTCATGATCGAAAGCCGCCTCATCTTCAATCTCGTGGACTGCTTTTTCGGCGGCTCGGGCCGGAGCAGCTACAAGATCGAGGGCCGTGACTTCACCTCGATTGAATACAGGGTCATCAATAAAGTTGTGAAAATGGCCCTCAAGGATATGGACCAGGCCTGGGAACCAATCTCTCCCGTAGTTTTCAATTACGTCCGCTCCGAGGTTAACCCGCAGTTTGCCGCCATCATCCCCCCGACCGATGTGGCCATCGTGGTGCGCTTCGAGGTGGAAATGGACAGGCTGATGGGCAGAATGGCCATGGTGCTTCCCTACTCGACCATCGAGCCAATAAGATCAAAGCTTTACGCAAGCTACCAGAGCGATCAGCTCGAAGTCGATTCGGAGTGGTCGAACCGCATGCAAAGGCGCCTTCATGAGGTTACCGTGGAGGTAATAGTCGAGCTTGGCAGGACATCCCTCAAGGGAAATGATTTACTGAATATGGAGGTCGGCGATGTCATCATGCTCGATAAGGATGTAAAGAAACCGCTCACGGTCAGGGTTGAGGGCGTCCCCAAATTCAGTGCCACGGCGGGCATCCATCACGGGAACCAGGCTTTCAAGATTTGCGAGGAAATATCCGGGGTTGATTAGAAAGAACGGGTGAATTGCATCAGGCAGAACGAAGGGATTAGAAATGGACGGCGAAGACGCTCAATTTCCAACACTTGAAAAGGGACAGGGACCAAAAGGAATGCGCGACCTTGATTTTCTTCTCGATATTCCACTGGAGATCTCGGTCGAGCTCGGCCGCACCAAAATGATGATAAACGACCTATTGCAACTCGGGCAGGGATCGGTCATCGAACTCAGCAAGCTTGCCGGAGAGCCTTTGGAGATCCTAATAAACCACAAACTAGTGGCCAGAGGCGAAGCCGTGGTGGTGAACGAGAAATTCGGCGTGCGTGTAACCGACATCATCAGCACCACTGAACGTGTAAAGCAGTTGGGCTAACCTTTGTTTTCGAAAGTGAAGTAATCCCGACCCAGAGGCTTTCTTATGGATTTTGCGCTTCAACTCATAAAAGTTGCAGGAAGTCTAGCCCTCGTCCTGGGCCTCTTTTTCGCCCTCATGTACGGACTGAAGCGATGGGGTGGCGTAGTGCGAAAATCCTCGATACAGCCATCCATGGAGATAGTTTCTAAACAATCCTTCGGCCCCCGCCACCACCTTCTTCTTGTTAAGGTCCCGGGAGGGCGGAATGTGCTCGTCGGAATTTCTCCACAGAACATGAGCATTGCAAATGTGCCCGAACCGGCAGAAAGTCCGGAATCCGCGGCAAAAGTAGATATCGCATGAAAATCCCGGAAATGATTTCGACACCCGCTCTCCTCCTAAACCCTGAAATTCTCCGGAAAATCTCCATTCTCATGATTTTCGTGACGTTCCTTTGCGCTCCGGCGCTTTGCCGCGCCGCGGGATTGGAAATACCGGGAATTCGCATCGGCATCGATGACGCAAACGGACCGCAGCAGGTTTCAGGCATCATGCAAATAATTTTTGTTATGACCATCCTGTCTCTTGCTCCCGCAATTCTCATACTGATGACGAGCTTTACCCGGTTCGCCATCGTGCTCTCGTTTCTGAGGCACGCCCTTGGGACCCAGCAGGCGCCCCCCAACCAGATCATTATAGGGCTGGCGCTCTTCATGACCTTCTTTATCATGCAGCCGGTCTGGCAGAAAATTCACAGCGAAGCGATAGTGCCCTACCAGCAGCAGAAGATCTCAGGGGATGAGCTGATGGAGCGCGGGACCGCCCCTTTGAAAGAATTCATGCTCAAGCACACCCACAAGAGCGATCTCGCCCTTTTCGTCTCGATGTCGGGGAAGGATAAGCCGCAAAACGCAGAAGCCCTCGCCATTTCGACCGTAATTCCGGCATTTGTCATCAGCGAATTAAAGACGGCTTTCCAGATCGGCTTCATGCTCTACATCCCGTTTATAATCCTGGACATGGTGATTTCCAGCATCCTTCTCTCGATGGGCATGATGATGCTGCCGCCGGTGATGATTTCGCTGCCTTTCAAGCTCATGCTGTTCATTCTCGTGGACGGCTGGAACCTGCTGATAGGTTCCCTCGTAAAAAGCTTCCAGTAAGGGAGACTCAAAGATATGAACCATGAGTTCGTAGTGGGGTTTAGCAGGCAAGCCCTGGAAGTAATGCTGCTGGTGAGCCTTCCCGTGCTCATAGTCAGCATGATTCTGGGCCTTGTCGTCAGCATTTTCCAGTCTGTTACCCAGATCCAGGAAATGACCATCACTTTTGTTCCAAAAATCATCGGGACCTTTATCGCACTTATGGCTTTCGGTTCCTGGATGATGACGAAGATGGCCGACTTTTTGCGCGAAGTAATAATGAACATTCCAAACGTAGTGGGATAATCAGGTGTCCGGCATCTACATAAATCCCACCGAGTTGGCGATTTTCTTCTCGGTCCTGCTCCGGCTCAGCGTAATCTTTTTCATGCTGCCCATGTTCGTCACCAGCGGACTCCCGGACAACATAAAGGTGCTCACCATTCTGGCCCTGAGCCTCATGCTGCTTCCCTTCATCAGGGAAAGCGTTCAGCCGCTCCCCCTCGATCCCGCGCCGCTCTCCGTTGTCATAGTCGGCGAGGTGATCTTTGCGGTGATTTTCTCCCTCGCAATGGCCTTCATCATCGCCGCATTTCAGCTCGCCGGGGAACTGGTGAGCTTCGAGATGGGATTCGGATTTTCGCAGGTTGCCGACCCGCAGTCCGGCGCCGAGTTCTCCGTCATAAGCGTTTGGGCGCAACTGGTCGCCCTGATGATCTTCTTCGCCATGAACGGACACATGATAATACTGAAACTGATAGTCGAGAGTTTCAAGACGGTGCCGATCGGCTCCTTCTCCCTCGATTCCGCCCTCTTTAGCAAAGTTATAATATTGTCCGGCCTGCTCTTCGTGCTGGCACTAAAGCTGGCGGCGCCGGTCATGTCCGTGCTGATCCTTGTTCAGCTCGGGCTGGGCCTTATGTCCAAATTCGCCCCCCAGGTAAATATCCTCGCAACGAGCTGGCCTCTCACCATTGGCATAGGAATTCTCTTCCTCGGGATAACCTCGGTTGTATGGGCCGATGTGGCCGGGAAGAGCTTTGCCGAGCTTTTCCATTTCCTGCAAAACCTCTCCAGATAAAGCCAGGGAAAAATCCAGGACCAAAAATCCAGCCTGATTGTCACTACCTGATATCTCCTCCCCGGATAGTGCGAATGTCTACCATTTTTTTCGATCCAAGGAGGCGCCATGGGCAGTGAAATATCGGAGTGCGGCATCGAGCTGATAAAGAGGTTTGAAGGCTACCACGAGCAGCTTCCGGACGGCCGGGCGCGCGCCTATCCCGACCCCCTGAGCGGCTGGGCGCTTCCCACCCTCGGATACGGTTCGACGAGATACCCCGACGGTAGCCGAGTCAAGAGAGGCGATATAATCACCCGCGACGAAGCCGAAGAGTGTCTCAGGAACGAGATTGAAAAGGCTATCGCCCCGGTGCTCGAAAAGATCCCGACCTGGGACCGTATGAACGAAAACCAGCGCGGAGCGCTCCTTTCTTTCGCATACAACCTGGGTGCGCACTTCTACAACGCCCAAAACCGAGGCTCCATAACCCTGGTCTGCGACACCCCCGAATTTTGGGGAGAGAAAAAATGGATTGAAAACCAGTTTTCCAAATACTGCAATCCCGGCACCCCGGTGGAAGCCGGCCTTCGCCGCCGCCGCAAAGCAGAGGCGGAGCTGTTTTGTAGGCCTGTTTTGTGAGTTGCCGCAAAGCTATGGCATGGTCTCCCGCAAAGTTTCGGCACGGTCTCCAAGAGGCTGTTGCCCGAATTACTTGTTTTGATAGCTGCTAAATAATCTGAGGTCATGGGAATATTAACGTCATTCCCGCGGCGCTTCTGGGCGGGAATGACGATTTTCGATACTGTTGGGTATGTGAACCACGCAACTGATTTGGGCAACAGCCCGTCCCGACCGTGCCAACCGTTCCCGACCGAAGGTCTCCAAAGATTTGGGGACAGGGGATTTGGAGACCTTCGGTCGATTGGCACGGCGTGGTCGGGAGACCACGCCATAACACCGAGACCACTCCATAACAGGCAGATAATTAAAGAACCTCACTCACGCACATCTCCCTACTTTCCCCCGATTAATCAAAAATCAGCAATCACGGATTTTTTTGGTCTCGTTTTGGAACGCTTCCCGCAATGAATCCCCTTCGGATGCTGTCGGAAAAGCATTTTTGCGGAATTCAGGCGAGCCGAAATACTCCCGAAGATATCCGCGCGGGCTTTTCCTCTTTTGCAAAACCGGCTCGGAATAAGGATTGGAAGGCTCTATAAGGCTCCATGACCGATCCGGCCAAAAAATTGACAAAGCACTTTTTTAGTTGACGGGTAGGGGCTTTCCAGCCCGCCGCAAAATCGAATCGAGAGGCAAATTGGCCGCTACAACCCAGGAAAAGACAGAGCAACCGACCGGAAAACGGCTTGGCGAGGCGCGCGGGCGAGGCCAGATCCCGAAGAGCCGCGATCTCACCTCTGTTGCGGTCCTGGTGATCGGAAGCCTGGCGGTTTATTTCAGTGGGGGCCTCTTTCTAGATTCCTTCCGCCGGATGCTCGAAACAGCGTGGACCAGGGAAGCCTTTACGACCCCTGGCTACTTTGCGGACAGCGGGTTTTCGTTCGGGCTGGTCACAACGATGTGCCTCATGATCGGGCCCGCCGCGCTGGCGATGTTCGTAACCGCGATCCTGCTCAACCTGATCCAGATGAAGGGATTCATCTTTTCTCACAAAGCGATGAAGATGGGGCTTTCCAATCTCAATCCAGGCGGCGGTTTCAAGCGCCTCTTTTCATTGCGGTCGGGAACCGAAGTGTTCAAATCTTTGCTAAAGATGCTCACGGTTTCCTACGCGGTCTACTCGGTAATATGGCCGGAAAGGGCCATGCTGGCCGATCTTTCCGGCAGAGAGGTCTCCGATCTGCTTCAAGTCACGGGCATCCTGTCGCTCAATATCATAATGAGGGTAGCGGCCATCATGCTCGCCGTAAGCCTCTTGGATTTTCTCTACCAGAAATGGCAGACCCGCAAAGACCTTATGATGACTCGCCAGGAAGTTAAAGAGGAGATGAAACAGCAGGAAGGAAATCCGCAGATAAAACAAAGGATTCGCACGATCCAGAGGGCCCTTGCAAGACAGCGTATGATGACAAAAATCCCCAAGGCAAGCGTCATAATCACCAACCCCACCCACTTCGCGGTGGCCCTGGTCTACAAGCCCGGGATGGAGGCCCCGCTGCTTGTCGCAAAGGGCGTCGACGCGCTCGCGCTAAAGATTATCTCGATTGGCAGGAAGCACGGAGTACCCATAATGCAAAACCCTCCGTTGGCACGTGCTTTGTATAAACAGGTGAAGCTGGACGAGGCAATTCCGGTGGCACTTTACCGGGCAGTGGCGAAAATTCTGGCTTACATCTACCAACAGAAACAAATGATGCAACGGATGCAAAATGGCTAAATCGGCAGCAGCGCCAAATTTCCTGATGCAAAGACTGAGCGGATTGTCCGATAGCGACGCCATAATGGGCATCGGTATAGTTACGGTACTCTCCGTCATGCTTTTGCCGCTGCCGGGCAGCTTCCTTGACGTTTTGCTGGTTGTGAACATTTCGAGCGGGCTGATTATCCTGCTCACCGCCATCTACAGCTACAAGCCGCTCGATTTCGGGATCTTCCCTTCAGTTCTGCTGGTTACCACCCTCTTTCGCATCGCACTCAATGTCGCCGCGACCCGGCTCGTCCTGCTCCACGGACACGAAGGCACATCGGCCGCCGGCCACGTCATCCAGGCCTTCGGCGGTTTCGTCGTGGGCGGCAACTACGTCGTGGGCTTCGTAATCTTTATCATCCTCGTAATAGTCAATTTCATGGTCATCACCAAGGGTACCGAGCGCATATCGGAAGTTGCCGCCCGATTCACCCTGGATGCGATGCCCGGAAAACAGATGAGCATAGACGCGGACCTCAACACCGGCATGATAGACGACCGGGAAGCCCGCAAAAGACGCGAGCAGATCCGCCAGGAGGCCGATTTTTACGGCACGATGGACGGCGCGAGCAAATTCGTTCGAGGGGACGCCATAGCAGGCATCCTCATTACGATCATAAACATACTGGGAGGCCTTGCCATCGGCGTTTTCCAGAACGGGATGCCCGTGGGCGAAGCCCTCAAGACCTATACCCTTCTGACCGTTGGTGACGGACTGGTCTCGCAGATACCCGCCATCGTAATCTCGACTTCGGCGGGTATCCTGGTCAGCCGGGCGGCCTCGGAAATCGGCATGGGATCGGCCTTCGGAAGACAGTTCAGCATGCACCCGAAGCCCCTTTCGATCACCGGCGGAGTACTTTACTGCCTCTGTATCGTGCCAGGATTTCCCGCCATCCCCCTGTTTTTCGTCGGATCGACCCTGCTGGGATTGTCCATTGCGGTATCCAGGGCCAAGACGGCGGACGCCGCGAGTGCGGATATGCCCGAACAGGGCGAAGACGCGCCCCAGGAAGGTTCGGACCTCCCGCCCCTGCTCGATATTCTGGAACTCGAACTCGGCTACGGCCTGATTCCTCTGGTGGACGAGTCCCAGAAAGGCGATCTCCTGCCGCGCATCAAGGCAATCCGGCAGCAGCTCGCAGTCGAGTTCGGCATCCTTGTCCCCGCCCTGCACGTAAGGGACAACCTCCAGCTCAAACCTTCCGAATACAGGCTGCTTTTGAAAGGCAACTCCGTGGGCAAGGGCGATATCATGGTTGGACACTACCTGGCTCTTAGCGCAGGCGAAATCAGCACTCCAATGAGCGGAATTCCGACCAGGGACCCGGCTTTCGATCTCCCCGCCGTATGGATTCCCGAAGGCAGAAAAGAAGAAGCGGTAAGGGCCGGCTACACCGTCATAGACCCTTCAACAGTGGTTGCCACGCATTTGACGGAGTTGTTCAAAAAATTTGCCGACCAGATGCTTACGCGCCAATCCGTCCAGCAATTGATAGATAACCTGGCGGTCCATCAGCCCAAACTGGTTGACGAGCTTGTGCCGAACCTGCTCACCACCGGCACCATCCAGAAGGTGCTCCAGAATCTGATACGCGAATCGGTTTCGATCCGCGACATGCAGACCATCTGCGAAACGCTGACCGATTACGCGACGCTTACAAAAGATGCAGACCTTCTGACGGAATACGTGCGGCAGGCGCTCTCCAGGACCATAACACGGCCATACGAGACAGAAGACCGCAAATTCTCCGTCCTTTCGCTCCAGCAGGGACTCGAAGAAAAGCTCAGCCGCGGGATACAGAAATCCGAGCACGGAGCCTTCCTGAGCCTCGAGCCGGGGTTCTTGCAGCAGTTCATCCAGGCTGTGAATTCCGAAGTAAAGCGCGTCGTGGACATGGGGCATCACCCAGTCCTTCTCTGTTCACCCGCTGTGAGGAGGCACTTGAGGAAGCTTCTCGAGCGCTTTTTCCCGGACGTTGCCGTGATCAGCCACAGCGAACTCAACAACTCGCTTGAAATCCGGTCCGTCGGCATCATCAGGATGGAAAATGCAGGTTAAAACCTTCAGGGCACCAACAATGGAAAAGGCGCTTGCCCAGGTCAAAAAAGAACTTGGTCCGGACGCCATAATCCTTAGCAGCGGCAAGGTCATGTCGAGCTCGGGAGAATCTCAGTTCGAAGTGAGCGCCGCGCTCGACCGTCAACCCCAATCCACCCCACCGCCGCCCCCAGCCCCTCCGGCCGCGGAATCCATCTCGGCCGAGGTAAAGGGAGACATACGGGAGATAAAGAGTTTCCTCTCTCTTCTCATATCCTCGAAGGACCACTTTACTCAACTCCAGATGAAGGAGCCACGCCCCGGGGTGGCCGAGCTTTATCACTCGCTCCTGGTGCGCGGGTTCGACGAAAAGCAGATCTACATTCTCCTTAACCGGGCAGCTTCGGATCTCAATGGGGAGGCTGGCGACGCAGCCCGGCTATTCGATGCATTTTGCTCTCAGATGTTTTCCAGCATGAGATTTTCGAGACCCTTTCGCGGGATTTCGAATTCGAGCGGCTCGCCGGCGGTCTTCTCCTTCGTCGGGCCTACCGGCGTTGGGAAGACGACCACGCTGGCCAAAATCGCCGCTTATCTCAAGTTCAAGCGTCAGCTCGACATAGGCATCATTTCGCTGGACACCTACAGGATAGGCGCGGTCGACCAATTAAGGACATACGCCAATATCCTGGAGGTCCCCTTCAGCGTGGCACAAAGCAAGTCGGAGTTCGACAAGGCCCAAAAAGATTTCAGCCATTTCGACCTCATACTTGTTGATACGACCGGAAGGAATTTCCTCAACCGGGAACACGTGCGCCAGCTCTCTTCGATTTTTGAGAACGGCCGCAAGACGGGTCATTTCCTCGTCCTGAGCGCCGCGGCCAAAGACGAGGATTTAAGGCAGACGATACTGCACTTCAAGGCAATGGAACTGCACAGCCTGATTTTCACCAAGATAGACGAAACCATCCACCACGGATGCATGCTCAACCAGCTTCTCCGGTTCGACTATCCGCTGGCTTTCATGGGCACTGGACAGCGCGTCCCTGAAGACATCGAGCAAGCCTCTCAGAAGAGGATTCTTTCGTTTCTGCTACCGGTCAGAAGCCAGAACACATAAAGGGGAAAGAATGGACCAGGCGGTAGGTCTCAGGAAAAATGGAAACGGCGAACTCAAGCAAGGCGGCTTTGTCGCCAAAGACCGGCCCGTGCCGCGGCAGCCCGTCAGAGTTATGGCCGTAAGCAGCGGCAAGGGAGGCGTTGGCAAGAGCAACGTCGTCATCAATCTTGCGGTTGCGTTCGACAGAATGGGGCTAAAAGTCCTCATAATGGACGCCGACCTCGGGCTGGCAAATATCGACATCCTGCTCGGCCTCGCCCCCAAGTACAACCTCAGTCATGTACTTAATGGCCAGAAGAAAATCGAGGAAGTGCTGGTAGCGGGTCCTGGACAGGTTCGAATCATGCCGGCAAGCTCGGGGGTTCAGGAACTTACGCGGCTTACCGACGAACAGAAGCTGCTTCTGCTCGAGCTTCTCGATGGAATCGAAACCGACATCGATGTGCTTCTTATCGACACCAGCGCCGGGATCTCTGACATGGTGCTCTATTTCAATCTGGCGGCACATGAAAAGATCATCGTCGTGACGCCGGAGCCGACCTCCCTTACCGATGCATACGCTCTCATAAAAGTACTCTATTCGAAGCACGGAGAGCGTCATTTTCGTATCCTGGTGAATTCTGCCACCAGCGAAGCTGCCGGCAAGACCATTTTCGCCAAGATCAGCAAGGTTGCCGACCATTTCCTCGACGGACTCTCTCTCGACTATCTGGGCGCAATCCCCCACGACTCGGCTGTAACCAAGTCAGTGCTCCAGCAAAGGGCGCTGCTTGAGGTCTTTCCTCAAGCGCCGGCTGCTCAGGCGTTTCTGGCGGTGGCGGATACTATCCGGAAGACGCAGCCCAGTGTCAATCAGGGGACGATTCAGTTTTTCTGGAAACGGCTGTTAAATCTTTAAAAAGAGAGCGGAAAGAGCAATCAATGGAACAGAGTTATCCAGCCCGTAAAAACCCATACATGAATCAAGGGGTCGATAGTTGCTCCCTTCAATTGGATAAGGAGCAGGCTATCCTTGAACACAGCGACCTGGTTAAATATATCGCCCTGCGGCTCATATCGAGGCTGCCCGACCACATCTCGGTGGACGACCTGATAAGCGCCGGAATCCTTGGGCTGATAGACGCGATCGAGAAGTACGACTCCGGTCAGGGAATCCCGTTCGAGTACTATGCGAAAATACGCATAAAAGGGGCTATGCTCGATGAGATTCGCTCAATGGACTGGGTCCCGAGGTCCCTGCGGCAGAAGAGCAGCCAACTCGAGAGGGCCTGCGTCGTTCTTGAACAGAAGCTCGGGCGCGATCCGACCGAAGATGAACTAGCGGAGGAATTGCAGGTGGGCATGGGCGATTTACATAAACTGATGGATGAAACCAAGGGCATCTCGTTTCTCCCCGAAAATATTCACGATGTGATTCGGGAAAACCGTGAATCGCATGCACTCTCCTCGGGTTCGGAGGAACTATTCGACAGCGCCTACAGGCGAGAGATCCGGAAACATCTGGCCGAGGCCATCGGCGGCTTGTCGGAAAAAGAGCAGCTAGTTCTTTCTCTCTATTATTACGATGAGCTTACCATGAAGGAAATCGGCGTGACGCTGGGCTACACGGAATCGAGAATTTCCCAGATTCATACCAAGGCCGTAATAAAACTCAAGACGAGGCTTTCAAAGAAACTGAGACCGGACGATTTGCCGTCCTTCATTCCGCACCACGATCTTCGACCGACACAGCCGAAGCGGAACGCAACTCACTCGGCAATGAAGTAGCCGCCTCCGAAAGGCTCGCTGGATGTCACTTTTCAAGAAAAATGCGAAAAACTCCGAAGAGGCGGACGATTCGGGCAAACCCGTTCCCGATCCCATGGATGTTCCTGCCGAACCGGAGCAGACAAGCGATCCCGACCTGCCGGGTTCTGACTTGGACTCTCTCGACGAGCTGGCCAAGGTCGAGGAAAAGCTTGAGAAAAGTGACGCCGCCCCGGTTGCCAAAGGCAGGTTTTCCGGGTTGTTATCGCTAAAGTTTCTTTTCATCTTTGTCCCCGCCTTTATCCTCTTGGTTACGGCCTCGGGACTGCTTTTATTCAAACTTAGCGGCAAGTTTGGGGCAAAACAAACCCAAAACCTGGAGCCGGTCACAAGTATCACGCGTCCCATTCCTGTACCAGACTACCGCGAGATGCTCGATTTTTTGGTCCTGAACGAAGCCGACGACCAAAAGAACATCACGTCGCTGAGAATTGAGGTCTGTTTCAGCAGCCCCTCGCGATATCAGGTTTTCAAGGATCGAAACGTAGTATTCCGCGACACCGTCTACTCTTTCCTCCAGAAGCAGAATGCGGCCAGGAACACCACCCGGAACTGGCAGACAGTAGTGGAAAAGGAACTGCTGGAATACTTGAAGGTCAGTCTGCCCCAAAGCTGGGCGGATGCCATAAAATTGACCCAGGTTGAAAACCTCTGAAAGGCGCTTCTGGATGGAGTATTTGACAGGTTTGTTCGGAAATCAGCCCAACTTTACCGCCATCCTGCAAATAGGCATGGATATCCTTATTCTCGGTCTTTTGGCGGTGCTTCTGGGTGGAAGGAAGCGGAGGACAACTGACAAGGACAGGGAAGTTATCGTGTCTTTTGAAAAGATAATCGAGCAGACCGGGACCATTTCCGATGAATTCGGGATGAATCTGGAAAAACGGCAGGAGCTTATAAAAGAGATAACCGCCGCTCTCGACGAGCGCATCCAAGAGGCCCGCGATTCCAGCGACCGTATCGAGCGCGCCTTAAAGAAGGCGGCAGAGGATCTGAATGCATTTGAATCGGCCAAAACGGCGCCCGCCCCTTCCGCTATTCGCCAGTCAGCTAAAACCGATCAGCAAAAAGTGTTCTTTCTCGCCGACAAGGGAATGGACGCGGCCGGAATCGCCAAGAGCCTGAAGAAGCCGGTTGGAGAAGTTGAATTGATCCTCAATTTGCGAAAGATCACACCTTCGTAGAAGATCCCTCGGACAAGATGCGGGTAGGGGATGCATTCTATTGCGGCCTTGCCCATTTCCTTGTCTTTTCAGGCCAAGAAATATATACTGGACGTCTGCAGTATGGTTCGATATTTTTCGAGTTATCCCGGAACTGGTCTTTCGTCCCACCCCGAACGGTTCTCAAGTAGCTCCCTAAGTAGCGTGCCTCTCAAACTCACTTAATT
This sequence comes from Desulfarculales bacterium UBA696, assembly GCA_002298995.1. Lineage (GTDB taxonomy): Bacteria > Desulfobacterota > Syntrophobacteria > Syntrophobacterales > Syntrophobacteraceae > SbD1. The sequence continues at coordinate 23,861 of DBMO01000051.1, read as the reverse complement.
TAAAAAGGATGTAAAAAATGGCGGAAGGCCGAGTAAAGTGGTTTAACGATGGAAAAGGCTATGGATTTATTGCCTCTGACAATGGCCAGGAACTCTTTGTTCATCATAGCTCGATCGAGGGTTCCGGCTTCAAGAGCCTCCAGGAAGGCGAACGGGTATCGTTCGAGGAAGAACCGGGGACAAAAGGCCCGAGGGCGATTAATGTAAGAAAAGTCTAGCGCTTTAAGGTTTGACCGAACAGGAATAGTCCTGCATGGATACAGACATGCAAAAGGCCGAAATCATTTTTCGGCCTTTTCTTTTAACGTCACTCAACTGCCTATCCGCGGCGGACTCGATAAAGAGGCTGTTGCTTAAAAGCAGAACTTGAAAATGCAGCGGATCTCATCCGGACAATCGTCCAAGAAGCAAAACCCAACACCAGCGGCGTTGGGTTTTGCTCTTGAGAATTAACCTCGGATTGGGCTCGTTACCACTCCCAACCGGCAAGGTCTTCTATCACTAATCAAGTCTCGCTGCCACGGAGCGGGCGCAAATTTTCTTTGGCTTCCGGCTGGACAAGCCTACTCGTTTTCCGGAGACATTATTATATTTCCGGCAACATTCTCTTGCCGGGAATCCTCCGGTGCCTGCCGTCAGAAAGTTGAACCCTTCGCTTAAAGACCGGGAATTAACTTAGTAGGGGCGCCGACCACCACCGCCGCCGCCGCTACGGCCTCCGCCGCCACCTCTGCCGCCGCCAAATCCGCCGCCACCACCCGGCCGACCGCCGCCCGGACGGCCGCCTGGCCGGCCTCCGCCGCCACGGCTCTCACGCGGTCTGGCTTCGTTTACTGTAAGGGAGGACCCTGCGACTTCCTTGCCGTTCAAGCCGGCTATGGCCGCCTCTCCCTCGGACTGGTTAGGCATCTCGACAAATCCGAACCCTCTCGATTTACCGGTAAAGTTGTCCTTGATTATCTTTGCCGAATCGACTTCCCCAAATGCTTCGAATGCCTCCCTAAGCTCATCTTCGGAAGTTTTGGGCGACAGGTTACCAACGTAGATGTTCATTTGTTTTCTCCTCAAAAAATGCTGGATGCATGGCGGATAAAATCCTTCTGCACGTAACCCGGGCCCTAAAGGGTGAGGAAAATCCAGGACTGCGGACGTTCGAAGCCCACGGCGCTCAACTCACGGCAGGTGCCTCTACCAAAAACTGGAAACGGCTTGAGATCAAAATAACCGCCAACTCTAAATTAATCAATTGGCTACTGCTTCGCCATCCCAGCCGGAAGATTTGGAAAGTCCCGGCCGGCCAAGGCAAAACCGGGTTGGGGGCAGTTCCAGCACCTATTTCCTTTTTTCGTGGAAGAAATTTCCGCATGGCAAAAAATCATAAAATTTCAATGCCCGGCGAAGCGCGTAGAGCCTGGGTTCCACGGATGCGCGATGGTGGCATCTTCGTTGCAACAAAACAGCGCGGAAGGAGCTTCCCATGAAAGTTGGATCGTATACGGCGGCTATCGGATCGATGGAAGAGCAGAGGCGGCTCGACGTTATTGCAAATAATATCGCGAACTCGAACAACCCCGGATTCAAGAAGGATTCCGTCTACTTTAGCAAGCTGATGGGCTCCTCGACCTATACCAGCTTCGAGCAGGGGCCGGTGCGCGATACGGGCAACAAACTCGATTTGGCTCTGAGCGGAAACGGGTTCCTGCGGGTGCAAAGCGACAAGGGGACCCTCTATACCCGGGCCGGAAACCTTACGCTGGATAATTCCAAGAAACTGGTTACCCAGGACGGATGGCCGGTTCTGGGCAAAAACGGCCCTATCACCTTCAATAACCCATCGGATGTGAGCATCGATGAAAATGGTCAAGTATTTGACGGCGCCACTCAGCTTGACAGCCTCGACCTCGTTCAGTTCCCGGAAAATGCCGGGCTGAAGAAGTTGCAGGGGGGCTACTTCCAGCCCGCGGATGGCGTCAGCCCGGTAAAGGCTGATAAGTGCACGGTGCGGCAGGGCGCTCTGGAGGGAGCCAATTTCAATGCCGTTGAAGAAATGGTGCGCATGATGGAATCGTCTAGAAATTTCGAGGCCTACCAGAAGATGATCCAGACGCTCGACCGGGACCTCGATGGGCAACTCATATCCAGGCTCACGGCATAATTTGCCCCGAGCGTTTTTCAGTCAGAGGGCCGGTAATCGGCCCAGAGGAGGTTTGAATGCGAAGCCTTTGGACAGCGGCAACCGGGATGGCGGCCCAGCAGATGAACATGGACGTTATAGCAAACAACCTCGCAAATGCGAACACGACGGGATACAAGCGCAGCCGCGGCAATTTCGAAGACATGATGTACCAGAACCTGGTTCCAGCGGGTGCCGAGACGGCAAACAACACCAAGATCCCGACCGGCATTCAGCTTGGAATGGGAACCAAGACCGTTTCGGTTGAAAAGCTTTTCCAACAAGGCAACTTCACCGAAACCGGGAACAACCTGGACCTTGCAGTCGAAGGCAAGGGCTTTTTCAAGGTGCTGCGCGGCACCCAGGAAGTCTATACCAGAAACGGCAGCTTCAAGGTCGACTCGGAAGGCTACGTGACCGACGCATCCGGAAGCCGGATGCAGCCCGAAATTTCCATTCCCAAGGGCACTGTTTCGATGCACATCGAGCCGGGCGGCACCTTTACGGCACTCGATGCCTCCGGCAAAGTGCTAACCACCGTCAACATGCGCATCTATGATTTCCCCAATGCGGCGGGCCTCCAGTCAATCGGGCACAATTACTTCATATCCACGCAGGCCTCGGGCGAAGTGGTCGAAGCGCAGCCGGGGACCGAGGGCACCGGGCAGATCCTCCAGGGCTACCTCGAAGCCTCGAACATAAACGTGGTCGAGGAAATGGTAAACATGATCCTTAGCCAGAGGGCCTACGAGGCGAACTCGAAGATCATTAAGTCGGCCGACGAAATGCTGCGCGAGGCAAATGCAGTCAAGGGTTAGCAGGAAAGGAACCGAATGCGCTCCCCAGTTACTTTGGCCAATATCGCCATTTCCGTCCTGCTCCTGGCAGCCGCGACGCTCATCCTTCCGCCCCGCGGCGCGGGTCCGGCCTGGAGCGCCCAGGCGCAGGTATCCGAGATCCGAATACTCGGAAATGTCGTCGTAAACAAAAAGGATGTCTATTTATCGGATATATGCGACACGGACACCCTCTTTGGTGAATGGAAAACCCTCGCTCAGAGCATAAATATAGGGGACGCCCCGCCGGCTGGGTCGGAGAAGTTCGTCGATCCAAATCAGCTTCGCGCCTACCTGGCAAAACTTCTCGACTCGCGCGGCGTCAATGCCGACGACGTCAAGCTTGCGGTCCCCGACAAGATTATCGTGCGGCGGGAATCGGTACAGATCAGCCCCGAACAGGTGGAAACCATATTCAGGCAGTTCGTTGCCGATAATTCACCCTGGAGGGAACAGGAATTCAGCGTATCGAGGGTCCACTTCAGCGGCCTGCCCGTGGTTCCAACCGGTCAGATGACCTGGGAAGTCATTCCGACAACTCCCAGGGAGCGATTCATTGGAAATGTAACGGCAAATATAGAATTTTTCGTCAACGGCGAGAAGGTACGCACCCTGGGGGTTACCGGCAGAGTCGAGGTCTTCGCGAACGTTTATCTGGCCTCCCGGCCCCTCAAGCAAAATGAAATGATAACTTCCGCCGACCTGAAGCTGCAGAAGGTAAATATCACCGACTCGGCGGACCGTTTCGCGCTGCGCCCCGACCAAGTCGAAAACAGGCGCGTTATTCGAGCCATCGGCATCAACCGGCCGGTAGAGCTCAAGGACCTTGATAAACCACTCGTCCTAAAGCGCGGAGACCCGGTGACGATCGTCTACGAACAACCCGGTCTCCAGGTGACCGCAAAAGGCCAGGTTAGCACCGACGCGGGGGTCGGCGACACATTGTCGGTTGTGAACACATCGAGCCGCAAGACCATAGTCTGCAAAGTTATCGACGGGCAGACCGTAAGGGCTGTCCAGTAGGACCCAACAGCCGGGAGCGCGGTGCGAAAAACCGCACCCTGATCTACTTGGAGATGAGAATGCCGGCACAAGCTGAAAAAAGAAGAACTCCGATGAGCGCCTCCAGGAAAAGGCCCGCGCTCCTTGTAGTTTGCGTCATCTGCCTTGCCCTTTCGGGCTGCGTTACAACCGGTTCGGACAAGACGCCCCAGGGGGCCTCCATGCCTCCAAAACAAATAACCGGCGTCCCCGCGGTCCCTTATCCCGAAGCCGGGCCTCCTCCCTCTTCGCTTGCGCCCACGGGCTCGCTATGGCCGCAGGCCTCGGGCTCCCTCTTTGCCGACCTCAAGGCAACCAAGGTCGGCGACCTCATCACCATTACCATCAGCGAGGAATCAAAGGGATCAAAGGCCGCAACCACCACTACTTCGCGGGAAAAGAACTCTTCGGGGCAGTTCAGCTTCTCGGGGGCAGGGGTCGGCCCTTCGGCATCATCCAATACAAGTGCCGCGGCTTCGTTTGGCCCCTATTCGGGCAAGTTCACCAATACGTTCAAGGGTGACGGCTCGACCTCCAAAACAGATTCGATGTCCGCCTACATGACGGCAACCGTGGTTGACGTGCTGCCCAACGGGAATCTCCTCATCCGGGGCTCGCGCTGGACGAAGGTAAACGATGAGTTGCAGCAGATCATCCTGGAAGGCGTTGTGCGACAAGCCGATATAAGCCGCAACAATTCGGTCAACTCGCAAAGCGTTGCCGAGGCAAAGATATTCCTGGTTGGCAAAGGCCCGGTCACTCAGCACCAAAAACCCGGCTGGCTCAACCAGTTTGTCGATTTGATTAACCCGTTCTAGGGTATCAAAGCGCGGCAAACCTTTCAGGTCGGGGCTGACCGTGTGCCCCACCCAACGTGCTTCGTGAAAATCTGCTTGCGAGGGATGGCATGAAAATGAAAAGACAATTTAGCGCGGCCTCACTCACCCTGATGATGGTCCTGCTCCTTTGGCCGGGCGCGGCAAGTCCCGCCAGGATAAAGGACATGGCTTATTTCCTTGGCACGCGCTCGAATTCTCTTTTGGGCTACGGCCTCGTTGTGGGGTTAAACGGCACTGGAGACAACACCAACACCCTTTTTACCGTAAACACCCTCGCCAACCTGCTGGACAATATGGGGATTCACATCGACCCCAGCCAAACAAAGGTAAAAAACGTCGCGGCGGTCATGGTTACGGCAAAGCTCCCACCGTTTTCCCGGATCGGGAGCCGTATAGACATCGAAGCATCCTCGATTGGGGACGCCAAGGCGCTCGAGGGCGGAACTCTTCTCATGACACCTCTTAAAGGCCCCGACGGGAAAGTCTATGCAGTGGCGCAGGGGCCGGTTTCAACCGGAGGCTTTTCGGCATCGGGAGCATCCGGAAGCTCCGTCCAGAAGGCGCATCCGACCGTCGGATTCATAAGCGGCGGGGCGCTCGTTGAAAAGGAAGTCCATGTGCAGTATGCCGAACTTCCACAACTCGACCTGGTTCTTCGCACCCCCGACTTTACAATGGCAAACAAAACGGCTTCGGCGATCAACTCGGCCGGCTGCGGCATTACAGCACGCGCCCTCGACGCCGGGACGATCAAGGTCGAAGTCCCAGAGATTCAGCGCTCCGACATGGTGGGGCTTATAACAAAGATCGAAAATCTCGACGTTCAGCCCGAGACCATTGCCAAGGTGGTAATAAACGAGCGGACCGGAACAATAGTAATCGGCGAAAACGTGCGCATCTCCCCCGTGGCCATAGCCCATGGGAGCCTCACTGTCCAGATAAGCGAGCAGCAAAACGTCTCGCAGCCCCTGCCCTTCAGTCAGGGTAAAACAACCGTGACCCCGCAGACAAACATCCAGGTGCAGGAGCAGAAGGCATCGCTTTCAGTGGTGGGAGGCGGAGTCACCATAGGCCAGGTGATCAAGGGCCTAAACGCCATCGGCGCGACGCCTCGAGACCTGATAAGCATACTACAGTCAATCAAGGCGGCAGGCGCGATGCAGGCCGAGATAGAACTTATCTAGCCGTTGAAACTCATGGTGGGCACTGAAAGCCGTGCCCACGCCACTCCTACGAAAGAGGAGAGACCTTGGACATCCGACTTAGCCCCACACCCTCCGCCGACGGATCGCGGGAGCTCGAATTGCAGAAAAAAAAGCTTCGCGAAAACTGCCGTGAATTCGAATCGGTCATGGTCTCCTTTCTTCTAAAATCCATGCGCGATACGGTCATGCGAGCAGAAGAACCTGAATCGGCCCGCGAGATGTATGAGGATATGTTTACCGGGCAGGTCTCGAAGGAAATCGCGAAAAAATCGGCCATGGGTCTTGGTGAAATTCTCTACAAGAAGCTCGAGCCGCTCCTTAAAACACAGCAGGAGGCGGCGCTGAAAGAAGCAGGCAAACTCGCCGGCGATCCAGCGGTGATAGAAGCTTCAGATGGAGTGCGAGCAGGCCCAGACGCCGCGTCGGAGGCCAATCTCCTTGATGCGTCAACTGGTGCGGAAAGCATTTCACTCAAGAAATAGAGTCGATTTGCCGATAAGTGAAATACGGGAAGTCCCGATTTCACCGCGACGCGGCGCCAACCAACAGCAGGTGAAAAGATGAAAAACTTGTCTCAAGCGGCGCAAAACAAAATATCAGCCCAGGACCAACAGCGGCGGCAGGACGGGGCCGCCGAGACCGAGTGCATCGACACTGCGGTGCAACTGCAATTCGTCCTTGAAGAAGAAGCCGAAAAGCTCAAAAGATTCGCCGGCGCTGAACTAATCGAAGTAATTTCCAGGAAGGAATTCCTGGTCGAAGAACTGTCTCAAAGGCTTGGCCGCCTGAAGCCAGAGCCAAACGCGCGGCCCACCGTTTCCGCCAATCTAAAGGCAGTGCTCGAAAGAATAGACAGTCTGAACCGCTCGAACAGGCATTTTATTCAAAACTCCCTTTCGCACTGGCGCGATATGATCTCGATCCTGTGCCCGGCGGGCTACGGCCCGAAAGCCGAACGCACCACGGCCTCCGCGGAAGCGCGAAAGGGAATGGCATTTAGCCGGGAGATATAGATATGGCCGGACTGATGGGAACTCTTGAAATAGCCAAGGGCACCCTGCTAAACACCCAGGTGCAGATTCAGACGTCGTCAAACAACATCGCCAACGCGGAGAACAAAAGCTACGCACGCCAGAAGGCTGTGGTGAAATCAAATCCAGCTATAAATATCTACCCCAACTGGCTGGGCATGGGAGCAGACATCACCACGGTTACCCAGATCAGGGACCAATATATAGAGCAGCGCCTGATGGGCGCAATTACGGATGAGAACAAGTACGGAGAACTTGCATCGCAGCTGCAAACTATCCAGGCAGTCTTTTCGGACGCCGGAGACACCGGCATATCGCAGTCGCTTAACGCCTTCTGGGCATCCTGGGACAGCCTGTCGCAAAGCCCTTCAAGCGTCGCCCAGCAAACGGAAGTCTACCAGGCCTCCCAGAACCTTGCCCAAACCATTAATTCGGCCTACACCCAGTTAAACGACTCAGCAACCCAGATTAACTCGAAAATTACCGATACCGTTACGCAGGCAAACGATCTCATAGACCAGATCGCCCAGTTAAACGCGGCAATCCTTAAAAACGAGACCTTCACCCATCCCGCAAACGACCTGCGCGACCAGCGCTACCAGGCCCTCAAGGACCTCTCGGCGATTATCCCGGTAAATACCACCGAGGACGCAAACGGGGTCGTGACACTTACAACGACCGATGCGAGCGGAAGTCTCACCCTGGTGACGGGCGGAACCGTAGACAACCATATAGCAGCTGCCTCGACGATAACCGGAGGGAGCTTTGGGGGGCTCCAGCAGGCGCTGACGGACGTAACGGGCGCAAGCGGCTATATTGCCAGACTCAATGATTTTGCCGCTCAACTCATAACACAGGTAAATACACTCCACGGCACAAACTCCGGCCCTGTCGTATTCACTGGAACAGATGCCCAGACGATCACCGCCTCGACTACTTTTCTAAACGGCCAGACCGCAATCAATGAAGCACCACGGGCGCTGGCCCTGGCGGGGCTCCAGGACACACAGATTGCATTTACCGGCAAGACAGCCACCTTCAACCAGTACCTCGGCGATCTCCAGAAACAGATAGGGACCGATACCCAGCAGGCCCAAACGCAGCAGACCTTCAACAAGGCTCTGAGAATTCAACTCGATGCGCAGCAGCAGTCGGTTTCGGGTGTGTCGATAGACGAAGAAATGGTTGACCTGATCCAATTCCAGCACATCTATGAGGCAGCGGCGAAAATCGTCCAGAAGGCTGCGGAAATGCTCGATACCGTTATGAATATGGTAAATTAACGGCTACGGGCGGGGGATAAGACAATGCGGATCTCATTTGCGAACGAAAAAGATGCTTCCCTTTTCTGGATCAACCAAAGAAAAGAAGACATTGCAACCCTTACCAACTCCATATCCTCACAGAAAAAGATGGCATCGCCTTCGGACGACCCGGCGTCCTGGGCCCGAGCGATGGATTTCAAGCACGGCCTGGGAGAATACGATTCCATCCTTGGAAACATGGACTTTGCGACCGGGTGGGACCAGGCAACCGACAGCGCGCTAAACAACATAAGCGACCTTATTAGCCAGGCGCGCCAGGCGGCGATTTCGGCAAACAGCCCCTCGGGGGCTGACCAGCGCGACGCACTGGTAAGCCAGCTCGATGGGATAATAAAGAACATGATCAACTCCGCAAATACCCAGTACGGGGACCAGTACGTCTTTGCGGGGATGAATTATGCCTCTTCCCCTTATTCGATAGACGATGCAACCGGGCTGGTCAGCTATGCGGGCGACGACGGAGCGGTTAGGGTTAGAACCAACCGGGGGCCAAACGGCGCCCTTACTATAAACCTGACAGGACACCAGGCTTTTGAGTTCACCAGCGGCGCTTCCACTCTAAATGTCATAAACGAGGTATGGCAGCTAAAAGATGCTATTCGCACGGGCAATTCCACCAACATCACCGCCAAGCTCGGAACGTTGATACAGGCCTCTGACGCCATTTCCAAGCAGACATCGATAATAGGCTCCCGCCTCTCCTCGCTGGATCAGCAGAAATCGGCCATCACCCTCATTAAAACCAACACCCAGAGCAACCTCTCGGATGTCGACGATGTAGACCTTCCCGGTGCGATAACAAAGCTACAGCAAACAAGCGCGGCCTTCGAGGCGGCTCTCAAAGTAGCGGGGCTGACGGCTAACCTCAACCTGGCCTCCTACCTGAGCTAATTACATCCGCCCAGGCGGGCGCTGGAGTGCCCGCCTACGCACCTATCCGCGAAATGATCCCCGAGATGTCATCGGCTCCAAACCATCCAAATTCCGGGTCCGACCGAAACCACGTCATCTGCCGCTTGGCATATCTGCGGGTATCTCGCTTTATCAGGTAGACCGCATCCTCTAGCGAAAGCTCTCCCGCGACATACTGGGCCATTTGCTTGTAGCCAAGCGACTGCATGGACTTTAGCTCCGGCCCGTAGCCCATGGAAATCAGCCCCCGCACCTCCTCTTCCAGCCCCTCCGAAAACATCTCGTCAACACGCCGATTTATGCGCTCGTAGAGTTCCTGCCTTTCACGGTGGATGAAAATCTTTATGGCCGAAAGCCCGGCATCAGCGAATCCGTGCTTTTGCTGGTAGGTTGTAAGGGGAATTCCGGTTATTCGATAAACCTCGAGCGCCCTCAATATGCGCTGCCGGTCGTGAGGATGGATGCGGGATGCGGCCTCGGGGTCTGCCAGCGAAAGTTCCGAAAAAAGCTGTGCCAGCCCGCGCTTTTGCTCATCCAGGAAAAGCTCATCCTTGATACCCGGATCACTCGGAGGCACCTGGCAGATGCCTCGGGTAAGCACTTTCATGTATAGGCCCGTTCCTCCGACAACAAGGGCTGCCTTGCCCCTTTGCCTTACCGAATGGACCACTGGGCGCGCAAGTTCCATGTACCTTGCCGCATCAAACGGCTCGTCGGGGTCGGCAACGTCCAGCAGGTGGTGGGCAACCAGGTCTCGGTCTCGCGGGGAGGGTTTTGCGGTGCCTATGTCCATGCGGCGGTAGACCTGCATGGAATCGGCGTTGATTATTTCAGCGCCAAGCCTTGCGCAAAGCTCCATTGCAAGCGCGGACTTTCCCGATGCGGTTGGACCGGCAAGGAGCACCAGGGGCGGTTGGGACCGTAGCTCAGGTCCTTTTGAAGAGGCGCAATATTCGGTCATGGGCAAGTATAACCCAGAGGGGCCGTCCGTGTGGACAGGTAAAGGGGGAGTCGGTTCTGTCAAGGGCTTCGAGAAGTGCGAGAATTTCCTCTCCTTTAAGCTTCTGCCCAGCCTTGAGGGCCCCGTGGCAGGCGGCGAGCTTGGCAAGGCTTTTTATTAGGCCCAAATCGCCGGGCCGGGTGGTATCGGCTGGAGCGCTTATCAGGTCTCGAAGGATTTCTTCGGGGGAGATTCCGCGGAGTACCGCCGGAAGAGCATGGACCGCGAAGCTCGATCCCCCGAAGGGCTCTATTTCGAACCCTGCCTGATCGAGGTCCCTTAGCATTCTTTTAAGTTGCGCGGCCTCTTTGGGCATGAGGTGTACAACGGCCGGAATTGCCAGGCGCTGGGCGGCGGGCCGGGTGGATTTGGAGCAAAGTTCATTGAAAAGTACCCTTTCGTGCGCCGCATGCTGGTCGATAATGATAAGGCCGCCTGGGGATTCCAGGAGTATGTAGGAATTTGCGAGCTGGCCGATTATCGGAAGAGAGGCAAAGGAAAAATCAGGTAAAATCTCCTCTTGTGGATCGTCGGACCCGGGAGGCTCTAAAGTCTCCGGGGAATTGGGGACGACGGGATCTTGGCCGCTGATGCCCGCGTTTTGGGCAGGCTCCTCATTTTCTGGAAAGCCCGTTTGCGGGCGGGAATTAAAGGGGGCCTGCCTCTCCGCCATTACCGGGGTCTGGAAAGGAGCGCGGAAAGCCGGAGCAAAGGGGACGGCACGTGTCGGAGAGAAGACCGTTTTGGGCCTTGCCGATGCCAGAGTTCCCATAAGGGCCTCGCGTACCACCGGGAGCACTTCGCCGGGGTTTTTGAAGCGAATTTCGCGCTTTGCGGGATGTACGTTTACATCCACGGCCGATGGGCTGATATCAATAAAGATCAGCGCCACGGGGTATTTTCCCCTTGGAAGAAGGGCCTCGTAGGCTGTAAGAACAGTTCTTTGAAGGAGCCTGTCCCAGACGGGGCGAGCGTTTACGAACAGAAAAAGTGACTGGCTGTTTGTTCTTTGAACGTTCGGGGATGCAACGCAACCGGATACCCTCACGCCGTTTTTCTCGAATTCAACCGTGGTAAAAGACCTTACGATCTCTATCCCCAGAGCCTGCCCCGCCCTTTGGATAAACCCGGATGTCTTCGGGAAGTCGTATACCTGCTTTTCTTCGCTTATAAGCTGCAGGTGGATTCCCGGATGGGCCAGGGCGGTTCTAAGAAACTGGTCGGTGATGTATGAAAGCTCCGTTTCCGGAGTTCTCATGAACTTGCGGCGGGCCGGAATGTTGTGGAAAAGGTCGCGGACGATCACCTGGGTGCCCGGCGCGCACCCCCTTTCGCGAACGTCTCGAATCACCCCGCCATCGATTCGGATCTGAATTCCTGAAAGAGCCTGATGCTCGCGCGTAACCAACTCGAAGCGGGAAACGGAGGCTATGCTTGGCAGGGCCTCGCCTCGAAAGCCGAGAGTTCTTATTGCCTGAAGGTCATCCGATGATCTGATTTTACTCGTTGCGTGGCGCTCGATTGCAAGAAGTGCGTCTTCGGGGTGCATGCCGCAGCCGTTATCGGTTACGCTCACCTCTTTGCGGCCGCCCTGAAGAAGGCTTACCGTTATCCTGGAACTTCCAGCGTCGATGCTGTTTTCAATCAGTTCCTTTGCCACTGCGGCGGGGCGCTCCACCACCTCGCCGGCGGCGATCTGGTTGCATAAAATGTCTGGTAAAATCGCTACCTTACTCATAAGAAAAGCCCCAGTGGAACCTCTTTCTTAATCTATTGACAGATGAATTTCATTCCAGTATGCAGGGATTCGACCTCCCCGATTGCTTCGCCCGAGAGCGGAAAGCGCCGGATGGCTGCCCGCCTAAATTGAGCGGGGCTGCCGGATTTTCCGGGGGGAACCGTATCGGTTACTATCCCATATCATCATACCAGAAACCAATCCCGCGAACTTTATTTTTGGGATTATTTTTCAAAATCCCCGCGGGTTTCACACATAAGCGAGCTTCCCATAATGGACCAAAATCCCTACCAGCCGCTCGTAAGTCTGCTTAGCAATATCCTTGAAGCCTACACCACGGCTTTTTTCATCTTCGATCCAAGGGAGCGCCGCCTTGAGCTGACGGCCATGCAGAGTCTTAGCAAGTTCATTCCTCCAACCATTTCGTTGCCGCTCGAGCAAAGCGGGATTCTCTCCCAGGTCCAGAAAGTGGGGCAAACGATTCATTTCGAAAAGCTCCACGAGGCGACGGCATCCCTTACCCTCACCCTTCCTTTCTACCGCGAGGGGGAATCCCACATAAAGGGCCTTTATGCGGCGCCTGTCGCCGGAGGCGCCGGGGTCTTGTACGTTGATACCAAGTACGGCTGGGGCTTTAACGACAAGCAGCAAAAGTGGATAATGGAAGTCGCCGACCTTCTGGGCAAGATGCTTTCGGAGCGGGAAGGCTCCGTCCAGCAGGAAAGACTCTCGAAGGTATTCGATCTTTGGGGGCGACTCGATGATATCGCCTTCAAGGGCTACGCGCTCGAAAGCTACTGCCAGACATTCGTAGCCGAGCTTGCCCAGCTGCTCGGGACTGAATACGGCTTTCTCGCGCTAAAGGAGCCCGCAAGGAAGACCTACAGGTTACTTGGGTGCACCGCAAATACGCCAAGAGGCCTCATCAACCAGAATTTTCAGGTAAAACAGGGACTTATTGGATGGATCCTTCAAAATAACAAGAACCTTCTGATCCTTCGCATGAATCCGGACACCCCCGACCACTTCCTTTTTACAACATCCGAGAACCTCCCCCACCATGGTACCCTTTGGGGAATACCCGCTCAGACAAGCCTCGGCTACGAACTGGTCCTGGCGTTTCTTTCCCGAAACGCACTCGAATGGATAACCGAATCGGAGCAGGCCGTGGTTCACGCGTTCCATTTTTTGCAGCTGCTGCTGGAGCAGATCTACTACAAGGAAGAAAACGACGCCCTGCACTCATATGATATCTGCACCGGGCTATTTAACGCCCAGGCATTCGAGTCGCGGGTAGAAGGGCTGCTTACAGCCTCCATGCAGTCGGCCGACCCTTTTACCTTGGGGCTGATCCAGTTCGAGCCCTGGCAGATCCTCTCAACCAAGGCCGTTCCCAAGAGGATTCGGCAGCTGCAAAGAGAAATAGCATCAAGGCTTTGCGAAGCCCTTCCCTCGGGTGTGCTGGTGGGGCAGCTTGCCGAAAACCGCTTCGGGGTCCTTTTCCCCGGAACCACCTTCCAGGATGCCGACGGGCTGCTCGAAGAGCTGGCCGACTACGGACGTCTTGCCCTCAAGGGCATCAAAGGCATAAAGCTCCAGTCCTTCACCGCATCCGCCGGATACCCACAGGATTCGGCCAAAACCGAAGAGCTCTGGCCGCTTGTCCACCAGCGCCTCTTTGATGCTTTTCGCGTGAAACCTGCCAAAGCCGGATCATAAATTGTTGACCCGCCTGCCCGTTGCCTATAGACTTTGCGCTCAAACGCACCCAAAAGATGAAAAGGCTAACGCATGCTCAAATGGCTTTCCTCATACTTTTCCCAAGACCTGGCAATGGACCTCGGCACGGCCAACACGCTCATCTATATGCGCGGAAAAGGCGTGGTCCTCAATGAACCATCGGTTGTGGCCATAAACCAGGACACCCACCAGGTGATAGCGGTCGGGCAGGAGGCCAGAAACATAATCGGCAGGCACGGACAAAGAGTTGTTACGATCCGGCCTCTAAAAGACGGGGTTATCGCCGATTTTGAAGTAACGGCGGTGATGATAAAGTACTTTCTTGCGAAGATATTGAGGAAGCGTCAGATTTTCCGCCCGAGGCTGGTGGTCGCGGTGCCGACCGGAATTACATCGGTTGAGAAGCGGGCGGTAATCGAGGCCGCCGAGCAGGCGGGGGCACGCTACATCCACCTTGTCGAAGAACCCATGGCCGCGGCAATCGGGGCCGGGCTTCCAATCGAGAAGCCTCTTGGCAACATGGTCGTGGATATCGGCGGCGGGACTACCGAGGTCGCGATCATTTCGATGTTTGCCGTCGCCTATTCCGAATCTGTAAGGGTTGCCGGGGATGAGGCAAACGAGGCTATACTTCGCTACGTGCAGCGGGAGCGCCAGATGATCATCTCCGAGGTGCTCGCCGAATCGGTAAAGATGAGGATCGGAAGCGCCATCGCCCCAGAGGTGCCGGAAAGAATCGATATAACCGGCAAGGAAATCCTTACCGGAATACCCAAGACCTTTTCGGTCTGCGACGAAGAGATCCGCGAAGCAATAAAGGAGCCGATTTCGGCAATAGTTGAAGCGGTGAAGCGCGCACTCGAGAAAACCCCGCCGGATCTTGCCGCGGACATTCACGACAACGGATTTTGGCTCGCCGGAGGCGGCGCTCTTCTAAAAGGCCTGGATAAGCTGCTGCACCAGAGCACGAGCCTCAAGGTAAATATCGCGGACGATCCCCTAACCGCCATCGCAAGAGGCGCCGGCTCGGTAATCGAGCACGTGGACTTCTACAGGGATGTCTTTATTAATTAAATTTTAAGGGATTTAAGGGATTTAGGAACTGAGCTTCCTCGTTGGTTTCGCTTTCGCTGCCCGCCTGCAATTCTAGTTAAGCTCTGAACACAAATTACCCGGGTGTTTTATGGACGACGATTTTCTTGACGAAAGACTGGTCAGGTATGACAGGTGGCTTGCGGCGGGCAAGATTTCCTTTTCATCGAAGGTGGTGCCTGTAAGCGAGTCTTTTGAAGCTAAACAGTGGGTCCTTCCATCCGAGCAGGTAAGGAAAATACTGGAATCGGCCCGTTCCATCGCCCTCCAGAAGTGCATGTGCAGGGAGCATTATTCGAGGTGCGACAAGCCGCTTGAAGTCTGCCTGATACTGAACGAATCCGGGGACAAGTTCGTCGAAAAGGGCACGGCGCGACATATCAGTCTTGCCGAAGCAGTGGAGGTACTAAAAAAAGCCGATGAAACCGGCCTGGTGCATCTAAGCCTTTATATGCCCCACCACGAGGTCTTCGCGCTTTGCAGCTGCTGCCCATGCTGCTGCCACGACCTCCAGATCCTGAAACTTTGCAGCCGCAAAGACCTTGTAGCAAGGTCCGAATACGTCGCCAAAACCGACCTCAACGCATGCATAAACTGCGGCGCCTGCGCGGAGCGCTGCCCATTCGAAGCGCGCCGGCTCGTAGGGGGCGCCCTGGCCTATGATGAAACCAAATGCCTCGGCTGCGGCCTGTGCGTTAGCGTATGCCCGGTTGAAGCCACCACCATGCAGATGACGGAGGACACCTTAAAACCCGTAACCCGCAACCCGTAGCCCGCAACCCGCAACCCGCAACATTTCCTTGAACTCACCCAAAATATTCACTATTCTAGCATAAACAAAGACAGCACAAAGGAGGGGGCGGCATGTATGTCGGCTGGTACATGAAGACCGATCTTCGAACGGTAAGTCCCGAGACCACGCTTTTTAAGGCGCGGGAGATAATGGATGCTCAAAGTATTTCACACCTTCCGGTAACCGACGGCAAGGCAAACCTGGTGGGACTGGTTACCGACCGCGATCTGAAGGAAGCCTGGGCGTCTCCGGCAACGACTCTTAGCGTTCACGAGCTAACCTACGTTCTCCAGAAGCTTACAGTCGGGACGGTTATGAGGCGCGACATTATAACGGCCACCCCGGACATGCACATCGAGCGGGCCGCGGTGATCATTCACGACAAAAGGATCGGCGCCCTTCCGGTGGTAAAGGACGGAAAGCTTGTGGGGATCATCACCACCGCGGACCTCACCGAAGTGCTCCTTACCGCAATAGGTCTGGGGATAGACTCCCAGCGGCTCTCGCTTATAACCACGGACAGAATCGGCCTTCTTGCCGAGATCGGCCAGCTTTTACACCAGGCAGGCATAAACATCCGGAGCATTTTGACTATTCCGATCCCCGGCTACAAGGACCAGTGGCAGATAATGATGCGCATCGGCGCGACCCGGTTCCAGGAAGCCGTTGATATGCTTAGGGGCAAGGGATACAAGGTCCTCACCCAATATGTGGAAGACCTTGAACCCTACCTGGACAGGTCGTGACGGCGGCGGCTGGGAAACCGGAAAAAAATGGCCGATATAATCGATCTATCAAGCAGGCTAAGACCGGCAAGTAACCTCATCACCTCCCACCCGCTCGAATTTCGAAAGGGCGACTGGCTAGCCGCCCACGCTGTTTTTTGCACCCGCGAAGCATCCGAGCGCTTCGAAGCCCACCGCGAAAGTGTCTTCCAGGGCCAGGACCGTCCCTTTATATCCCTTGTCCCAAACCACTTGAAACTCGATGCGGGATACCATTTCACCACCCGTTGGCTCTTCCGGTTTCGCCAGGATGAAGTCAGGATGCGCCGCCTCTACCGCCTGGCGGGCCTTATGGAATGCATAACCAGGGCCCCCTCCCCTATTTTGCGAACAGACCTCGTTCGGCGGTTTTTCAAGATAATAACCGAGGAGCGCGAAAAGCTCGGGGTCGCCTGGAAAGGGAACGTACAGGGCTTTCTCCTTCCAATTTTTCCCCAGCACTACAATCAAAACCTCTTTTTGAATGCTGTCCAGGGTGCGGCGTCACTTAAGGACCTGCTGCTGCTCATCGAAGAGGAGACCAACCGGCAGTTTGACCTTTTGGGCAGGGAGTATGTTTTCTACGTGCCCGAATCCTTCCTGGCGAAGTGAACCCCGCCCCTTGAATCAGAGGAACGGCAACAATGAGCGTAAACGAAAAAGCCGGTGATACTGTCTATATAGGTGTGGATATCGGCGGGACGAACCTCAGGGCGGCACTTGTGGACGCGAACGGTAAAGTCCTCGATTCGAGAAGAGTTGGGGTGCGAATCGATTTAGGCGCCGAGTCGGTGTCGGAAGACCTTGCCGCACAGTGTATGAGTCTTGCCCGAGCGGCCCGAAAGAACAAGCTTCACGTCGGGGCCATAGGGCTCGGGGTCGCCGGAAAAATCGACGGGGCCGGGACGGTTCTTTTTTCCCCGAATCTTCCTCCCCTGGACGGATATCCACTCGGAGACGAGTTGCGCGAACGGACAAAGATCCCGGTTTTCATGGAAAATGACGCCAACGTCTTCGGTCTGGGTGAAGGTTTTGCCGGGGCCGCGATGGGCATTGACAACTGGGTCGGAATAACTCTTGGCACCGGGACCGGAGGGTGCGTAATACTTGGCGGCAATTTGTGGGAGGGGGACGGTCTGGGGTTTTGCGGCGAACTCGGGCACATGATAATTGAGCCGGAAGGCCCCAAGTGTCCATGCGGATCAAAAGGGTGTCTCGAGGCATTTGCTTCCGCGCGGGCGCTGGTGACCGGGGCGGAGAGGCTTTTGACCGCAATAGGGGCACAGAGTGGACCGCTCTACGATCTCTGGCGCACACGCTCCCTTGGCGCTGGTTCCATATACGATTGCGCAAAAAACGGCGACCCGCTCTCGATCGCCCTTTTCGAAAAACTGGGATGGGCTCTCGGGATTGCGATATCGAATCTTTTCACGGTCTTGGGCATCCGCAACGCGATTATCGGCGGAGGGGTCAGCGCGGCATGGGACCTTTTCATCGAACCTCTCGAATCAAGCCTTTCGCAAAGCATCTCGATGCTTGACCCGGAACTTGCCGTGGTCCGCCGGGGAACTCTTGGCGACAACGCCGCCTTAATAGGGGCGGCAAGGGTCGCGCAGATTGGAATAAGTCTATCATGAGTTATAATGCAGCGTTTTGTAGCATTTAACTTCCCAAATTTAGGGATTGAGACATTTATCGCACGTTCCGGCGCGGCCTCCGGACCCACGTTCCGGCGCGGTCATGAGGGGCTGTTGCCCAAATCAGATTTGGATTAACGTTCCGGTACGGTATCGAAAATCACCATTCCCGCGGCGCTTCTGGGCGGGAATGACGGTATTGGGCTCAAAGCCTGCAAATTTACTTTACCTTTTTTGAACTCATTCAAAAAAGGCTATTTGGGCAACAGCCCGTCATGACCACGCCGGGACTGAGTTATGCGGGGCTTGTAACATGGTACTTTCGCCAACCCCAAGGAATTTCATATGAATCGCATACTGAAACGCGGCCCGTGGCTGGCCGCCGTGGCAATACTTATCGCGCTCGGGATCGGCTACTTCGTCAAGAATGGGTCCGAGCAGGTTTCATTCAGGACGGTTGCGGTCGAGCGTGGGGACCTGCAGGCTGTGATAAGCGCCACCGGGACGGTTGAGCCCGAGGAAGTGGTTGACGTTGGGGCGCAGGTTGCCGGAAAAATTGTCTCTTTTGGAAAGGACAAGTCAGGAAGACAAATCGATTACGGCTCAGAGATCGAGCAGGGGACCATTCTCGCCCAGATAGACGACTCGCTCTACGCGGCGGATGTTGCCCAGTCAAAGGCTCAGCTCGACCAGACAAAAGCCGCGGTGAAAAGGTCCGAGGCTGACCTGGGACAGCTCCAGGCAAAGCTGGTTCAGGCCGAGCGCGACTGGAACCGGGCGAAAAAGCTCGGACCATCCGACGCCCTTTCCCAAAGCGACTACGATGCGTCCCTGTCGGCATTCGAGGTCGCCAAGGCAAATCTCGAAGTGGGCAAGGCATCACTTGTACAGGCAAAAAGTTCAGTCGAGCAGGCCCAGGCAAGCCTTCGCCGGACTCAGCAAAATCTTGACTACTGCACGATCGTGTCCCCCGTTAAGGGGGTGATCATCGATCGCCGGGTAAATATCGGCCAGACGGTTGTATCGAGCCTCAATGCCCCCAGCCTTTTTCTTATCGCCAAGGACCTCAAGCGCATGCAGGTCTGGGTTGCGGTAAATGAGGCCGATATCGGGAACATCACCCCCGGCCAACCGGTAACGTTTACGCTGGATGCCTTTCCCGGCCAGGCCTTCACGGGGGAGGTCGGCAAGGTCCGCCTCAACGCCACTATGACCCAAAACGTCGTAAACTACACGGTCGAGGTCATAACGGATAATTCGAGCGGCAAGCTTTTGCCCTACCTCACCGCGAACGTAAAGTTCATGACCTCGAACCGCAAGGACGTGCTGCTCGTTCCAAACGCAGCTGTCCGCTGGGTCCCGCAGCAGGAACAGATATCCCCGGAGAACCGAAGTCGCCCCGAGATCCGGAAAGTTTCCAAGCAGGGTCCGGATGCGGCAGGCCAGGCAAGCTCCGGGGGCGGATTTGTCTGGATGACCGATGACAGGTTTGTAAAGCCCCTTCCAGTGCGCGTTGGGATGAGCGATGGCTCGATGACCGAAATTCAGGGTGAGGGAGTTCAGGAAGGCACCCTGGTGGTAGTTGGCGAGGCCCGCAAGGAATCGGCCGGCGCGGGTACCCCGGCCAGTCCGTTTACCCCGAAACTCTTCGGAGGTGGAGGTTCGCGCGGAGGGCGCTAAAAGATACAATGGGACTGATAGGGCTAAAGGACATTCATAAAACCTACTTTCTGGGCGAGATAAGCGTCCCGGTGCTGCGGGGCGTATCCCTTCGTATCGAGAGGGGCGAGTTTGTCGCGCTCATGGGGGTATCGGGCTCCGGCAAGACGACCCTCATGAACATACTCGGATGCCTGGACCGGCCCACCTCAGGCAGCTACACGATCGAAGGCGTTGATGCGGGAAAGCTCTCAAACGATGAGCGGGCTCTTATCAGAAACCGCAAAATCGGCTTCGTCTTCCAAAATTTCAACCTGCTGCCCCGCACCAGCGCAATAGATAATGTAATGATGCCGCTCACCTACAGCCCGGATTCAGGGTCGGCGGCAGATGGGCGCAAAAGGGCCGAAGAGCTTTTGCATAAGCTGGGCATCTCGGACCAGATGGAAAACGAGCCTTCGCAGCTCTCCGGCGGACAGCAGCAGCGGGTTGCAATAGCAAGGGCGCTCATAAACAATCCTTCCATCCTTTTTGCCGACGAACCGACCGGAAACCTCGATTCCCAAACCAGTGAAGAGGTCCTTCGCATTTTCCGCCGCCTGAATGAGGAAGAAGGGGTAACCATAATCCTCGTCACTCACGATCCCGGTGTCGCGGAAACAGCGAAGCGGGTTATCAGGATTCACGACGGCGTAATCGAATCGGAGACCAACCGGGACCAAGGCAAAGGTAACTCAAACCCGGTTTTGCAGACGCCAAAAAAGCAGTCTAAAGTCAGGCTCCGTCCGGTCCGGATGCTTAAAACCGCGCTGAACGGCCTTCGCCGAAACGTTATGCGGGCGGCCCTCACTACCCTTGGGATCGTAATCGGGGTTGCGGCCGTAATTGCCATGATGGAGATCGGCCACGGCTCATCCACCGCCATTCAGAAAACTATTGCCAGCATGGGGGCCAATAACCTCATGGTCTTTCCGGGCACGGCATCGAGCGGAGGGGTGAGCTTCGGGGCGGGATCGGTTATGACGCTCACTCCCGAGGACGGCGATGCAATCGTTGCGGAATGCCCTTCGGTCAGGTCGGCGGCCCCAATAGTCCGGGCGCGCGCGCAGGTAGTCTACGGCCATCGCAACTGGGTGCCCAGCTTTATCCAGGGGACCACGCCGGAATACCTCGATGTTCGCGAATGGAGCCTGGATGAGGGAGAGATGTTCTCCGAGCGTGACGTCCGCAACGCGAGCAAGGTGGTTATACTTGGCCGCACCCTCGTATCGGAGCTTTTCCAGGGCGAAGACCCCATAGGCAAGGAGATACGCATCAAAAACGTGACCTTCAAGGTCATCGGGGTCCTGTCCAGCAAGGGGGCAAACATGATGGGCATGGATCAGGACGACATACTCCTTGCGCCCTGGACGACCATAAAATTCCGCGTGACGGGATCGGCGCTTGGAAACGTAAACCAGAGTGCCGCGGCTTCGTCGTCCGATTCCACCTCATCGCAGGTAAATACGCTAAACCAGATCTACCCCAACACACAGACCAACCTCTACCCGCAGCAGTCGGCGGTCCAGGCGGCGGATACCCCCCTTCCCATAAGATTTCGAAGCGTTGACCAGATCCTCGCGGCCGCGAGTTCGACCGCGGAATCGCCTTCGGCCATAAAGCAGATGACGCAGCTTCTACGGGAGCGGCACCGTATCCACCCCGGCGAAGCGGAGGATTTCAATGTCAGGGACATGACCGAAATGATGAAGGCCCTCTCCTCGACCGCGACAATGATGACAAATCTGCTGCTTGCAGTTGCGCTCATATCGCTTTTGGTTGGAGGGGTCGGGATCATGAACATAATGCTGGTTTCGGTTACCGAGCGCACGCGCGAAATAGGCTTGAGAATGGCGGTCGGGGCAAGAAGCGGCCTGGTGCTGCAACAGTTCCTGGTCGAATCCGTCGTACTTTGCTTTTTCGGCGGATTTGCCGGAATAGTGATCGGAGAAGGTATTTCATACCTGGTTACAACTCTTCTGCACTGGCCAATAGAGCTGTCAGTGGAGGCGATTTTTGCGGCATTTTTCGTCTCTGCCGCCATAGGAATGGCCTTCGGCTACTACCCGGCCTGGAAAGCCTCCCGCCTGGACCCGATTATCGCGCTGAGGTACGAGTAAAGGCCGCTGCCACGGTGGAATCATAATTGTCGAGCCGGTGATGCAAGAAAAGCGGGAGTTGAAGGAAAACTCCCCTCCCCTGGTGGGAGGGGGATTCATCTCGGACCTCCCTTGGGAAACAGTCCCAATTTCCAAATTGAGAAACAGCCCCATTTCACTAAAGAGGGGAACGATTGCAACCAAAGGCAGGAAGAACCCGGTTTTGGCTAATTTTTATATTGTGTCTGCCTCTCGTCGCGGGGTGCGCCGTAGGTCCGGATTTCAAAAAACCACTATTTGCAGTCCCCGAAAAATGGCACGGGGCCGTCGCCTCGGCTTCCCATCAGGAGACCCCGGCGACTCCTCCGGTCGACCTGACCAGGTGGTGGAGCAGCTTTGACGATCCGCTCCTGAATTCGCTGATCGACCGGGCAATCCGGGCAAACTATGATCTGCGCCTGGCCGAATCGCGAATTCGCCAGGCCCGCGCCACCCAGGGGACAGCATCGGCGGGACTCTGGCCCACCCTGAATGCCGGCGCAAGCTACACGCAAAACCAGGTCGGATCGGGGTCCTCTTTAGGTTCGGGAGGCTTGACCGTCGATCTTTTCAGGATGGGACTTGATGCGTCGTGGGAACTCGACTTTTTCGGCGGGACCCGCCGCAGTGTCGAGGCCGCGAAAGCCGACGTCCAGGCGGCCGTCGAAGACCTGCGCTCGGTAATGGTCACCCTTGTATCCGATGTAGGAAGCAACTACGCCAATCTGCGCCAGTTTCAGGCCCAGATTGAGATTGCCCGAAGGAACCTTGCGGCGCAGCAGCACACGGCCGAAATAACGCGAAAACGCCACGAAGCGGGGTTCGTTGGAGCCCTCGACGTTGCAAACGCCCAGGCGCAGGCGGCAACCACCGAATCCCAGATACCAGTCCTGGAATCCTCTGCAAACGCAGCTATTTATAATCTTAGTGTGCTTCTGGGGCTCGAACCCGGGGCGCTTTCCGATGAACTCGCCGCCGGAAAGCCTATCCTGCCCACCCCTCCCGAAGTCCCGGTCGGCCTTCCTTCAGACCTGCTGCGCAGAAGGCCGGACGTTCGCCGGGCAGAGGTGCAAATCCATGCAGCGACGGCCAGAATAGGGGTTGCAACCGCCGATCTTTTTCCCAAGTTTTCGCTTACCGGTAATTTCGGCACCCTGGGGCAGAACCTGGCGTCGCTTGGGAACATCAGCAACAAGTTCTGGTCGTGGGGGCCCGCGGTCACCTGGCCGATTTTCGACGCCGGCCGAATCCGGTGGAACATTGAGATCCAGAAAGCGGTCCAGGAGCAGGCGCTCCTGACTTACGAAAAATCGGTTATCACAGCGCTAAAGGACGTCGAGACCGCGCTTTCGGCCTACTCCAACGAACTCCAGCACAACAGGCTGATTGCCGAAGCAACGGCAAACAACCGCCGCGCGGTGGACCTGTCGATGCAACTCTACACCTCGGGAAAAACCGACTTCCTTAACGTGCTGAACGCCCAGCGCTCGCTCTACTTATCGGAAGACGCGCTTGCACAAAGCACCAATGCGCTGATTACAGACCTGATAGCCCTCTACAAGGCACTCGGAGGAGGGTGGGAAATGGCTGGAGGCATAGCGGCCGGGCAAACCGGCAGCCAATCCTGAAAAGGCTCCCGGCTAACGCATGGGATGGCCGGATTCGTGGGCGGTGTTAATCCATGAAGAAATGGCTTCCCTGACATTCAACAGGGCTGATGGCCGGGTGTCGCCCCTGGCCGTGCAGCCGGGTAGTTTCGGGATCTCGGCAACAAAAACCCTATCATCTCTGCTCCTGTAGACAATAATCTCATATTTAGAGCCTATCCATAATTCGGACCACCCCAAAACCGTGAATTCTGTAGGGTGGGCACAGTCTTAGGGGCTGTTGCTCAAATCG
>DBMO01000076.1:3383-57512 GCA_002298995.1 Desulfarculales bacterium UBA696 | reverse complement strand
CGTGCCATCTCTATTTCACCGACTTAAGTCCATACATCGTGAAAATGTACGCCGGAGCATTGGGCACGGACAGCAAAACGGTCCTGATCGGCGGCATGAGAATGGGAGGGGCGGCCGCATCCGCCAGCCGGCAGTGCCTTAACGGCTCTGGACAAACAAACGGCAACACATGCACTAAGGATTCGGACTGTATAACAGCGCCGTACTCTGTCTGCTCCGCCTCCAATCTTATCACCTTCAACGCGCCGCCCGATACCTGCTCTCCGGTTGATTGCACCAATTCGGCCACCTGCTACAATCCGCCTTCCTGCACGGGGCTTTCCTCCTATTTTGCCCTGGATATCACGGATGTGGAAAACCCGAGGCTCCTTTGGGAGTTTACCCACCCGATGCTGGGATTTTCCTACTCGGGGCCCGCGGTCATCCGCAAATGGGCGACCACGACTCCCAAATCCGGCAGCAAGTACTACGTGATGTTTGCATCCGGTCCCACGGACCCGCAGGACGGGACTTCGAGCCAGCCGCTATCGGCATTAGTGTTGAGTCTGGATTCCGACCTGAAGATAAGCAGCGTATATGCCACCGATTTCAAGGACAAAAATGGTGCATCGATCAATCAGGGGTTCGGTGGCAGGCTGTTTACCAATGGACTCGATTTGGACGGCGATGAATATACGGATTTCGTGCTTTTCGGCTACGGGTACTCCCCAAGCGGCAAGACGGGCCAATGGAAGGGCGGAATCGCGAAGATAAACACAAACAACATCGACGCCTCGCTTGCCCAGCAGCCGACTAGCTGGGGCTACGATGTCAAGAACTTCGACAACATAGCCCAAGTGCCGATAACCTCCAAAATAGAGGCAATGAAATGCTTCGATAAGTGGTTCATATATGGCGGAACAGGCAGGTATTTCTTCCCGCTGGATAACTACGGCCCCTCGGGGGCGGGGGTGGCCGGCAAGAACTTCATTTTCGGGTTGCCGTTCTTTTGCGACCAGTACAATCTGGATATAACCGATCCAAGTTACCCGAATACTACTAAAGAGTGCGGAAACATCAACTTCATGAACCAGAACAGCATCAATAAGGTATGTGGAAATCTCAGCGACACCGGCAATATCGGCAAGGCCGCCTGGCAAATATACCTGAACGATGCGGAAGAGTCCTATCTCAAGGAGCGGGTAATAACCGACCCTACCGTCACCACCACGAACGAGGTGTTCTTCACTTCGGCCGAACCTACGGCCCAAACCTGCGGATACGGGGGCAGATCACGAATGTGGGGATTGAACTGCGCAACCGGCGGGACGCTCATAGATACTTCCTGCACCGGATACACGATCACCGACCTCGGCGGGACCCTTTACCTCCAGACATCGACCGGGGCGATTTATAAGTTCAACCCGTCCAGCGGATTCACCGGCCCGAGCACGGGCGCTTCCATCGGAGATACAAGGACTACCGACTGGAGACCTGGTATGCCGCCGGAGAGCCCGGTACCCTTTGTTCGCCCGTCGACAGGGGTGAAAAACGGGGCAATAATCCACTGGATCGAAAAATGAGAAACAAAAACGGATTCACACTGGTCGAGGTCATGGTCGTAGTGTCGCTGATTGTCCTTTTGCTGGCTTGGGGGGCGCCTTCGTATTCAAAATGGAAGCAGAAACACGACACCGAAGGCCAAATATTGGGCCTCTATAATAACCTTCAGGTTGCCCGGATGACGGCATACAGCCGGAAGACCGTAACCGGCATAGTTTGGACGGGTTCCGGCACAAGCATGTCATCCTACCAGGTCGTAAGAGATGAGAGTAATCCTCTAGAAGGAACTATTACCGATAATGGCGTCGACAAAAACGTGCTGGACGGCAGTCTCTACCCCGCGGGGGTATCGATGAGCGTGAGCCCGGACATCACCGTTGATCCTGCCCAGGCGGATACGGTCGTCACCTTCGACGGCAGGGGATTTCAAAAAGATCCGGCTGGCGCGGTCACCTTCAGCTTTGCGACGGGTAACGGCGCCGCTATCGACTGCGTGGTTGTTTCCAGCACCAGGATAATGACGGGGAAAATGAATGGCGCTACCTGCACTCCGCAATAAAAGAGGCTTCACGCTGGTCGAGGTGATGATCTCCATGGTCGTTCTGGCCTTGGGGCTCCTGGGCTCGCTTGTAGGCGTCAAGGCGGCCCTTGACGCCAACTATGGCAGCTCTTTGCGCATGGAAGCCACGAAAGTCGCACAGGAACAGGTCGAAATGGCCAGGAACATGCCCTATGCCGGGCTGGCGGCAATTCCAGCCAGCCAGGATGTCTACAGGCAGATCAGGAAAGACAATGCAAAATTTATCGTGAGAACGGAAACGGTACCAACAGCCAATACCGCCCACAATATGACCCAGCTCACGGTAAATGTTTCTTGGACCTTGAAAGGCAAAAACCATCTTTACAAGGTTCAGACGATTGTGAGGCAAGACAAATGAGACGGCAGGAAGGCATGACTCTTGTGGAACTGATGGTTAGCCTTTCGATCATCCTTGTCGTAATGGCAGTGGCTACCGCGGCCTATTTGAAGATGTTGAGGAGCTACAAGACTCAGAGCAAGATATCCCAGAGCTACATATCGGATCTAACCGGGCTCGAACTGCTGCGATACGACGTCCAGATGGCGGGCTACGGGATCCCGAGCGACATTAACGGCTACACCTACAACGAAGCGGTTGCCGGAGGTACCCTCCCCACCGCATATAACCCTGAAAATCTTAATGACTCTCCAGGCAACGCGCCCAAGCCGTTCGCGATACTTCCCAATGGCGGGTCGAACGGCTCGGATGTCCTGAGCATTAAATCATTGGTTGCTAACATTAACTCCACCACCAAAAAGTGGAATATGGTCCTGCCGGGTACAACGACGGTAACTGCCTGGGGTGATTCCACGATCGACTTCGCGGTAAACACTGACATTGTGATAATGATGGATGATAAGGGCAAGCTGCTGCCCGCCGGAGGTGGCGGCGGGGCGGCGTTTAACAGCTATACCTTTAATGGCGCTTCTCCCCTCTCCCCGACGGCGGCGCCCGATACGAGCATGTGGTTAATTTACGGCCTGAGTACGGCCGTTCCCAGGATGCCTTTTAACCGTGTGGATTATTATCTCGACACTGTCGTCAACCCTAAAGCCTGCGCCCCCAACACCTTTACCCTCTATAGAAGCGTCGTAAGCAACGCTGCCGGGATAGCCGGCGGGCGTCAGCCCAATGCGACACCGCTTATCGACTGTGTATATGATTTTCAGGTGGCCTTCGGTTTGGACAATGACAGCGACCAGGCTGTGGACACCCGCGGCTGGGCTCAAGACCTGGCGGGTATGGACGCCACGGCAGTGCGAGAGCATGTGCGCGAGGTCAGGATTTTCATTCTTTATCATGAAGGGGTTCGAGATTCGGGCAGGTCCCCCGATTTCAGGTTTTCCGGCCTGCTGAACCTCGGAGACCAGGAAATCGCGGCAAGCCTTGACAACACCTACGACTGGCCGACGAATGATTTCAGGACCCTGACCACCTCCGCACTAACCGGAAACCCCCAACTCAGCACCTTTGACCACACCGTCAATTCCGACTACTCGCGCTACAGGTGGAAAGTGCTGCAATTATCCATTAAACCCATGAACCTCAAGCTGGTTAACTGATGAACCGGAAACGGAAAAGATATGCGCGCGCTTCGCAATGAAAAAGGACTGGCCCTTCTCAGCACACTGATGATGCTTGTGCTGGGATTCGGCGTGGTGGCAATGCTCCTGAGGCTGGTAACGGCCGAGTCGAAACTTGCCGGAATGGAGCAGGGCTACACGACCGCCCTTGACGCGGGAAAAAGCGCCGCTGACATGTTTTTGTACCTGGTCCAGAACAGTTTGGACAACCCGCCAAACACTATCGGGGCGGCAACGACCCCCAACAGCAGTTGCATCCAAATCAAAAGGACCAAAAAAACATCGGAGTGGACCGGGGCCGGATGGGACGACAAGGGGTGCCCCAGCATCGCAAACGCCACAAATCCCGATCCGACGGTGTTCCCCGATGTGACGATGACGCTTGCCAACTGCATCGTTAAGTTCAAGATAATTAATACCACGCTCACGGCGGCTCCGGTTCCAGCTCCCCCTTCCGGCACCCCATGCGAGCTGGGGTGCATCTATTACACGGTAAACGT
This sequence comes from Desulfarculales bacterium UBA696, assembly GCA_002298995.1. Classification (GTDB taxonomy): domain Bacteria; phylum Desulfobacterota; class Syntrophobacteria; order Syntrophobacterales; family Syntrophobacteraceae; genus SbD1. The sequence continues at coordinate 53,306 of DBMO01000076.1, read as the reverse complement.
CCGGTCCGTCAGCACAAATAAGGAGCAGGCCGACCTCTCTTTCGTCTACCGCTATGATCAGTGATGTAGATTCCAGAGCAAAGACACCGGACTCTCGCCCGGAAGCGCTACGGCAATGATGTTGCCGGGTTTCATCAATTGGTGCGATACGGTTAATCTTATCGATGCTTAGAGCTTATCCTTAAATAAAACCAATTGTAGGGTGGACACAGTATTATCGTGCCCAAAACCCTGTCTCGAGGAAAACTACAATCGGTGGGCACGATAAAACTGTGCCCAACCTTCAAAATTCACGGTTTTGGGGCGGTCCGAATTATTTGCGGATAGGCCCTTAGCTATTTCCACCTGGTGGTTTCTATAAAAGCTGTTTGGTCAACACCCCCCTTGCCATGCCTGCCCCGAGGCCCATTCGCCAACCGCCAACCGCGCATTAGAAATTCCTTTACCTAATGTGCTTGTTACGGACCTCAATTATTGCTAAATTCTAGTCACCGCTAAATAAATTGGTCGCATGGGTCCCGTGGACAGAACGCACGCTTTCCGTCCGGAGGTTACATGGCCGAGAACGAAAAAATCAGCGATGACAATAGCCCGTCCGGTCCCGGCTCCAGCTCGCGGGAGATGTTGGAAAACATATACCGCAGGGTGAGGGAGAAGCAGGATAGCTACAAGCGCTACAACTTCGAGCGCTCGCAGGAGGAGGCTTTTGCAACCTTTTTCGACCTGGCCCAGGAATTTACTACAATCGAGAGCATGTACCAGGTCTGCGTGGCTGTACCGAAGGAGTTCTTCGGGCAGGAGAGCAATCTCTATATAATCAATCCCAAGAGGTCGCGCCTGGAGCTGGTATGTACAAGCAAAGAGGGGATCGTCCCGCGAGAGGAGCGCGACAAACATGAAGTCGAACTCGTAAACGAGTCGATCAGGGCGGATGGGTCCTGGCTCTTTCCGATCCGGGGAAACGCGGCCCTGGCCGATGCGCTCCCTTTTCTGGGCCAGAGCCGGATACTGGGCGTATTCCAGATCTTTTCCGAGACCGAACTAAGCGAGCGCAAACATTTCTTCCTGGAAAAATTTACCAACCGGGTGGGCTACAATCTCCACCAGAAACTGCTGGTCGAGCAGAATATCGAACATATCAAATTCATAAACCAACTGGTTGCGGATATAGAGCACAATGTCATATCCCCCAATCTTTACTATAGGCTTTTCCTTATTCGCCTCAATAAGATGATCCGCAACTACGAGCAGATAGAAAAGCTTATAAGCGATATGTCCAACGCTTCGGGCCTTACCTGCGAGGATATCTCCGATTCGCTTCGCTCGGCGGCAAAAACACTCGAGGAAATGAATGCGGGGCTGCGAACCGAATACTACTCACTCTCGAAGCACTACGAACACACCAGCCTCTTTCTCGAAACCCTTTTTCGAAAAGACCATTTCCAGAAAGGGACCTACGTTCTCAGGAAACAGTCCGCGAATTTCCGCACCGAGATAATCGAGCCGCTCCTGGAGCGTTATTCACGGCAGTTTGCGAAACGGGGGATAAAGGTCGAGTACGGGCTGGAGAACGTACCTGATGAACAGGTCACGCTGTTTGTCGATAAAGGCTTGATATCACAGGTTTTCGATAACTTCTTCTCGAATGCCCTGAAATACGCCCAGGAACCGCCGGAGCGGTGCGGAAACAAGGTAAAATTCTTCTCTATAAATCGCCGGATTATCAAAGACTTTTTTGGCGAGGACAAACCGGGGGTACGGTTCAACTTTTTTACGAGCGGCACGCCGCTCAGCCACGAAGAAGCAGCCAAGATATTCGAGGAAGGCTACCGCGCGGGCCGGCCGGTGGAAAGCGGAACGGGCCACGGCCTGCATTTTGTGAAAAATGTAGTGGAAATCCACGGCGGGACCGTGGGCGTCGAACCAAAGGACTGCGGAAACCAGATTTACTTTATCCTGCCGTTCAGGCAATAATCCCGCCTCTCAATTTTCCGATACCATACAGCATTTCACCTACCTCCATCCATTTGCGATTCTTGGCAAAAAGGAAAATCCACCTAACAATGCGCCGCCAAGCTCCTGGGTGGCTCCGAGCATTTTTTCCGGTCTGCCTGCCGCTGCCATAGCCGCGGTTGGCAAGCAGCAAGAGAGAACTTTCAGTCGATTCTCGCCGGATAGTGATTACCGTTCTGGATTTACTCTCGGTGGCGGGTTAACTTTCCCGTCCCCAAAGGAGCCTGTCCGGCACTGTATTCTGCGCGTACATGGGGTGTTTACGCAGATCAAAATATATTGTTTTACCCATTTTCAATATTTGTGAATGGCATTAAATCCATACGCACGTTTACTGACAAAGTTTCTTCAAACAAAGGGGACCACCCGGCAACCCCAGGGGAATCCACAGCTGCCCGAAACGTCGTGCCAATCAAATGATTGGTCAGAGGCTAAGACAATGGATCTCCTGCATTTTGATCGAACTCATATTCGGGACCGCGAAGGCGGCCCGCATTTTCCGGGTTCAACGGGGTATGCCGAGGGCTCCCATGCAATCACTGAAAACAAAATCGCAGATAAGGGTACTAACCCACTTGACTCGGTCACAATTCCAAGAGGTCAATTTGGAGTAGACGTTTTTGCACTTTCTTAGGGATTTGTATGCAAGATCTCTTGTTTTCACCAAGCCCGGAATTGGAGGATTACAAATGAATAAGCGAGGATTTTTACTTTTGATCATTGGGCTGGCCCTTATCTTTGCCGCCATTCCACTTGGAATCGACCCGGCCGACGCGGGGCCAGGCACCGGCGCGACGGCTGCTCTCGCGACACCCAGCGGGGGCACCTTTTTCGCCAACAGCCCAAATCTCAGGAAGTTCGTGGATTCTCTGCCGGGTTTGGGACCAACGGGGGCCAACAACCTCGGGCAGTTTATCCCGGTAGCCACCCCCGGGGCCCTCAACGGCGGCGACTATTATGAAATTGGACTCTATGAATACAGGGAGCAGATGCATTCCGACCTTCCTCCTGTAGTAGGGGCCAAAAACAGTCCCACCGCAACAGGGGGCACCAAGCTCCGGGGCTACGTCCAGGAAAATGGCGGAACCCCCGTTTCTCTGCCTCACTATCTTGGGCCCGCGATAGTAGCCAACAAGAATACACCGGTAAGGGTAAAGTTCACCAACCGTCTGCCCATCGGCGCCGCTGGAGATCTGATGATACCAGTGGATCACAGGATCATGGGAGCCGGTATGGGTCCCCTTGACGCAGTCGGCGCCGCCTGCGATCCCATGGCGGTAGGGGCGAACTGCGCAAGTTACACCGAAAACCGGGGGGTTTTGCATCTCCACGGCGGCCGCACGCCCTGGATCAGTGACGGAACGCCCCATCAGTGGACCGTTCCGGCAGGAGAAGCTACACCCTTTTTAAAGGGAGTAAGCGAACAGAGCGTACCCGATATGCCGGCGGCCGGCGCTGGTGAATTGACCTATTTCTATTCCAACCAGCAAAGCTCCCGGCTACTTTTCTACCACGACCATGCCTGGGGAATCACCCGGCTAAACGTCTATGCAGGTAATGCAGCCCCCTATATAATTCGCGATCCCGCGGAGACCGCCCTTATTACAGGCGGCCTTATTCCCTCCGGCGCCGCGGAAGTCCCTCTGGTCATACAGGATAAGACCTTTGTACCCCAAGACATCGCTGTACAGGATGCCAAGTGGAATACCGCCAAGTGGGGTGGCTGGGGCAATCTCTGGTTCCCGCACGTCTATGAAATCAACCAGTGGCCCGGCAATCCCGACGGCAGTGGAACAAATCCTTTCGGCAGGTGGGACTACGGCCCCTATACCTGGCCTATTTTCCAGATTCCCGCGGCCAAGATGGGCGTCTACACCGCCAATGATTCAATAGTGCCGGAAGCCTTCCACGACAACATGGTCGTTAACGGCACGGCTTATCCGTATCTGAACGTCGACCGCAAGGCCTACCGGTTCAGAGTTCTTAACGCCTGCAACGACCGTTTCCTCAACCTCCAGCTCTATTATGTCGACCCGAACGACCCCAACGGCACGGAAGTCAGAATGGTCCCGGCCAACTCGTTCATTCAGGCCGATTTGGCCGCCGACCTGGGCCAGGGGACCACTCTATACAACGGTTATTGGACGTCGATCGACACCAGGACCGTGCAGGAGATGATCTATTCGCCGGGGATTAACACCCTCTACGTCAACCTGGGGGCCAATGGCCTCTGGTCACACGACGGAGCGGTCTGGACACAGATCTCCACCACCCCAATCACCAAAATGGCTGCGACCAACTCCAAGCTGTACGTATTATTTAACCCCTGGGGAGTGTGGGAATGGGACGGCAAGTCATTCAAGCAAGTTGATTCCAACAATCCAGACGACATTGCCGCAACGGCCACCGGCCTCTATGCACAGTATGCGGGCTGGGGGATCTACAGGTACAACGGAACTTCCTGGACAAATGTCTCGCCCAATGCGGCGACAAAAATGCTCGGTGGAGGCCCCAACCTCTACGCGGTCTTCCAGGGTTATGGTCTGTGGAAACATGACGGCGCCACCTTCACCCAGATCGATTGGAACACTCCGCTGGATATGGTCCAATCGAGCACAGTCCTTTACGCGAGCTACGGGAGTCAGGGTCTGTACAAATATGACGGTACCACCTGGACCAATATTTCCGTCAATCCAGTGGGAGCTATGACCGCATCGGATAACAGCGGCGACCTCTATGCCGGGTTCGGCAAGTGGGGTCTCTGGCACTATGACGGCACGAACTGGACCCAGATCGATCCGAAGAATACGCCCACCAGCATGGCGGCTTCCGGTACGGGCCTCTACTGCGCGTACGACGGCCTGGGCACCTGGAAATACACCCCCACGGCCGGTTTTTCGCAAATCTCTTCCGTCCAGCCACTCAAGCTGCAGCCGGTTAACTTCGTTCCCCATGCGGGCTGGCCAGTCGATGGAAGGGCGGGAGGCGTACCCGATCCCAATACGGCGGGTCCCGACCTGGTACTTATCGGCAATGAAAGCGGATTCGTCCCGAATCCGGTGACGCTGCCGAACCGGCCCATCGACTATGAATACAACCGCAGAAGCGCAACGGTTCTCAACGTCATCAGCCACACGGTTTTCCTTGGCCCGGCCGAGCGAGCTGACCTGATCGTCGATTTCTCGCAGGTGCCCGCCGGTTCCAAGCTGATCCTCTATAACGATGCTCCGGCGCCGGTTCCCGGCTTTGATACGCGCCTTGATTATTATACGGGCAACCCCGATCAGACCTCCTCCGGAGGCGCGCCCTCGACCATTGCCGGCTTCGGCCCGAATACCCGGACAATAATGCAGTTCCGGGTCTCCAATGCCGCCGCGGCCCCCAAGTTTAACATGACCGCTCTCCAAGCCGCCTGGCCGAACGCCTACAAGACCGCTCAACCGGCGCCGGTGGTTGGGCAAATAGCTTACAACAAATCATTGGGGACTACTTATGTCGACCAGTTTGCACCATTGAATGCCGGTTCGCTGGTGAACCCCAACTTCACCTTCTCCGCGGGTACGGCCTTCCAATACGCGCCCGATAGAGCGGCTCCGACGACCCTTGTGCCCGTGGCGGCAGGCAATACCGTGGTAGCGCCTGTTATAAGCAAGGCCATAATCGAAGACTTTGACGAGTACGGACGCATGAACGCGCAACTCGGAGTCGAATTGCCCTTCACCAGCGTTTTGGTTCAGACAACGATACCCTTGAAGTACATAGACCCGGCGACCGAGACTTTCGCTCCCGACGAGGTCCAGATATGGAAAGTCGTTCATAATGGAGTTGATACTCACGCCATACATTTCCACCTCTTCGACGTGCAGTTGATCAACAGGGTCGGCTGGGACGGGACCATCAAAGCGCCCGGGCCCCATGAGGTGGGCTGGAAAGAAACAGTGAAGATCAACCCGCTGGAAGACACCATTGTTGCGGTGCATGCGCCAAGTCTTCTCGCGTTTACGGTACCATTCGCGGTTCCAGCCAGTAACCGTCTTCTGGATCCGTCAAACCTGGTGAACACAACAGCGCAGTTCAGCAATATCGATCCCGCGACAGGCCAGGCGCCGGCGGTAACTGTATCAAACGTAATGACCAACTTCGCCTGGGAATACGTGTGGCATTGCCATCTGCTGGGCCATGAAGAAAACGACATGATGCGCCCGATGATCTATAACCGGTAGGCACCGCGCCGGGGCGCCCACCCCTCCTGCCGGAGGCGGCGCGGCCCCGGGGCTCAACCCTGAAGGAGATATTCAAGTTCTCTTTAGCAGCAAAACTCAAGGAGACAAGTCATGAATAAGAGAAGATTCTTCATCCTCATGATGGGGTTGGCACTGGCGGTTGCTTCGATTCCGCTGGCACTCGATCTCGCCTGCGCGGGGCCGGGGACTAGTGCAACAGCCGCGGCGGCCACTCCCAGCGGAGGGACTTTCTATGCCAACAGCCCGCTAATCCCGAAGTTCGTGGATTCGCTTCCCGGGCTTGGATCGGCGAATGCCAACAACCTCGGGCAGTTCATCACGGTGGCGACTCCCGACACCACCACCTATCCGGGGTGCGATTACTATGAAATATCCCTGGTGCAATACAGGGAGCGGATGCACTCAAGTTTTCCAGCGGTTCACGGCACTTCGACCAGTCCGAGCGCATGGGGCGGCACCCTGCTTCGCGGCTATGCCCAGTCGAATGGCAATGCCGAAGCGTCCGTGCCTCATTACCTCGGACCTATGATCAAGGCGCAAAAGGACCGGCCGGTGCGCATAACATTTGTGAACAAGCTTCCCGGCGGCAGCCATATTCTGCCGGTGGACCCAACCCTCCTTGGGGCTGGAATGGGTCCGCTGGATAACGCTGGGGCGCCTTGTGACCCGCTGGCGATCGGGGCGGCATGCGCCAGCTATCCCGAAAACCGCGCTGGACTCACCCTCCATGGCGGTTTCGCGCCGTGGTTCAGCGCCGGACTGCCCCACCAGTGGACTGCCTCTCTTTGGGAAGGCCCGACCCAGTTCCCAAAGGGTGCCGCTGTTAAGAACGTTCCCGATATGTGGTTCGACAAGACAACCCATAAGGTAATTCCCGGCGCCTCGCTGTTTGCGCCTAATGCCAATGCAACGAACGATCCCGGGCCGGGGGCGATGACCTTCTATTTCCCCAACGCCCAGACCGCAAGAATGCTCTTCTACCACGATCAGACGATCGGGATCAGCCGCCTAAATGTCTATGCCGGCGAGATCGCGCCCTACGTCGTTTCTGACTCGATCGAGCAGGGACTTGTCGATTCCGGGGTTATCCCCTCCACCCAAATCCCGCTGATCATCCAGGACAAGACCTTTGTCCCGATGGATATCAGCGTCCAGGACGCCAAATGGGACGTGACAAAGTGGGGCAACATAAACGACTTGTGGTTCCCCCATATATATGAAACCACTCAGTGGCCAACGAACCCTGATACCAGCGGGACGAATAATTTCGGAAGATGGGACTACGGCCCATGGTTCTGGCCCATTTTCCCGGTGGCCGCGGACAAGGCCGGCATATATACGTCCTGGACCTCCATTGTGCCGGAAGCCTTCATGGATACGCCCATCGTTAACGGCACGGCCTATCCGTATCTCAATGTGGATCGGAAAGCCTACAGGTTCCGGATTCTCAACGCCTCGAACGACCGGTACCTCAATCTCAGCCTCTTCTATGCCGACCCGGACGTGGGTAAAAACGGCGCGGAAGTCAAAATGACCGCCGCCAACTTCCAGAACGCCAACGAGTTGGTTGCGGACCTGGGCAGCGGGCTTCAGCTATACAATGGGAACTGGTCGGCGCTCGACAGCCGGAGCCCCGTCGACATGGTATACTCCTCGGGGGCCTCGACCCTGTACGTGAATTACGGGGCCAATGGCGTATGGCAGGATGACGGCGTTACCTGGACCAAGATATCCAGCACCCAAGCGTCCAGAATGGCTGCTTCGGACACTTTGTTGTTCGTGGATTTTGGAGTCTGGGGGCTCTGGAAATGGGACGGGCTGGTTTTTACCCAGATCAATGCCAACCTGCCCTCGGACATGGTCGCATCTGGTTCGGCGCTCTATGCCTTCTATCCCGGCTACGGTCTCTTCATGTATGATGGCGCCAGTTGGAGCCTGATTTCCTCCAATCAGCCGGCGAAAATGATGGCCTCCGGCTCCAATCTCTACGCGGATTTCGGGAAGTGGGGACTCTGGAAACACGACGGGACCACCTTTAGTCAGATCAACGCCAACTCGCCGCAGGATATGGTCGCATCGAGCGTGGCCCTTTATGCTAACTATGGCGGTTCCGGGCTATTTAAATATGACGGCACTTCCTGGACCAACATTTCTCCCAACTCGGCCGGCAAAATGGCAGCTTCGAGCATGGGAACGGATCTGTTCGCCCATTTCCCGGGATGGGGGCTCGGTAGATACGACAACACCAGCTGGACGCTGATCGATACGAGGCAGCCTGACAACATGGTCGCTGGAACAGGCCTCTATGTCGAATATGGAAGCGCCGGTCTCTGGAAGTATGCCTCCGGCAATTTCTCAATGATCTCACCCACCAAACCTTCCAAGATGCTGGCGGTGAACTTTACCTCGAATAAGAACTGGCCTACCGACGGAAGAATCGGCGGGGTACCCGACCCCGGGCTGGCAGGCCCCAACATGATCCAGTTTGGCAATGACGGCGGAATTATGCCCATGGCGCAGGTGATCCCGAATCAGCCGATAGGCTATGAGTATTTCCGCAGAATCCTGACGACCCTGAATGTCCTTACCCACTCACTCTACCTGGGACCAGGCGAGCGGGCCGACGTCGTTCTCGATTTTTCGCAGGTGCCCGCGGGTTCCAAGCTGATCCTCTATAACGACGCTCCATCGCCCAACGCAGGCTACGACACGCGCTACGACTATTACACGGGCGATCCGGACCAGACCTCAACAGGTGGCGCACCGACCACCTCGCCAGGCTATGGGCCGAATACAAGAACCATTATGCAGTTCCGAGTATCCAATTCCACTCCCGCGACGGCATTCGACCTGCCTGCCCTCCAGAAGGCGCTTCCCGTCGCTTATGCCAACTCGCAGGATAAACCCATAGTTGCGCACTCGGTCTACAACTCGGCTTACAAAACCAGCTGGACCGATAATTACCCCAACCTCCATGTCGGTACGAACTTGCTTCCTACCTTTGATTTCACGGCCGGATCAAGCTTCTTGTACTTGCCGTACCTGGGTTCGGTCCTGGTTGCCGCCACTCCGGGAGAAGCCGTCAGTCTCCCCACTTATGAGAAGTCCATAGTCGAGGAAATGGATGCTTACGGGCGAGCTTCATTCCAGATTGGAACGGAGATTCCGTTTACCTCGCTTTTGGTTCAAACAACGATCCCTTTCAACTATAATGATCCTTCATCCGAAACGATCTATCCCGGTGAAGTTCAGATCTGGAAGATCGCTCACAACGGTGTCGAAACGCACCCGATCCATATCGAGGGTCTGGAAATGCAACTGATCGACAGGGCCGTCTGGGACAATACCATAAGGGCCCCCAATCTCAATGAGCATGGGTGGAAGGACACCATCAAGATGAACATGCTCGAGACCACCTTCATTGCGGTAAGGGCGAAACTTGCTCCCACTCCGGCAACAATGGGCGGCATCTGGCACAGCGTTCGTCTGCTCGATCCAACGCAGCCCTATGCCACCACCGCCGAGTTCCAGAACATAGATCCTCTTACCGGAAATGCACCGGCTACCACCGTCATGAACCTGTTTACCGACTTTGGTTGCGAGTATGTATGGGGCACTATGGCTTTTGGCCACAGGGACAATGACATGCAGCGCCCGGTTATCATGAATGCCTGGTAGCAAATCTCGACGCCCCGGCTGCGCCCGCACCGGGGCGTCAGGGAGCCTTGAAAAACAAACCTAATATGGCCGGGGCCCTAGTCCCCGGCCATATTGATGATCAATCGAATATTTTCGAAAGGAGAAACAATGAAGTCGAGGTTATTAGTCCTCCTTGGGGTCCTGCTGATGGCCCTTCCCGTGAACGCTGCTGAAAAATCCGAACTGAAGACCCCCAAGGAAAAGCTGGACTACGCCATAGGAATAGATATCGCGAGAAACATGAAGAGGCTGGGGGTCCAGGTCAACCTTGACACAATGGCAAAGGGCCTGAAGGATGGACTCTCCGAGCGCAAGGCCCTCATTAGTGACGAAGAAATCCGCCAACTCCTTGCCGACTATCAGACCGAAATGAAAGTAAAGTGGGCCGAAAAGACTCAACTGGCGGCACAAGGCAACAAGAAACAGGGCGATGCGTTTCAGGCCGAAAACAAAAAGAAGGAAGGAGTCGTTACGCTGCCGAGCGGAGTGCAGTACAAGGTAGTCAAGGCCGGCGGAGGTGCAAAACCAACGGAGGCCGACACCGTGGCGTGTAACTACACGGGTACTTTTGTTGACGGGACTGAGTTTGACAGCTCCTATAAGCGTGGGGAGCCGACCAAGTTCAAGATGGACGGAGGAATTATTCGTGGCCTCAAGGAAGCCTTGCTGCTGATGCCTGTCGGATCGAAGTGGCAGGTAGTGGTTCCTCCCGAACTGGCCTACGGTGAAAGGGGAGGACCTGCCGGCAAGGTCGGCCCGAATGCAACCCTGGTATTCGAACTGGAGTTGGTCTCGGTCCAGCAACCAGGGACGTGATGGTTGGGATTAGGGATTTAGGAATTTCAGGAACTCAGGGATATATTTCCATGTTGCGCAATGCGTTGTCAAAATCAGGGAAAAAAAGAGGCTTGATGGGCAGTTGCGGCAAGGTGCGGGCTCGAATCAGGGTTAGCACAGGGCTCTTTGCGCTGGCCGTTCTTGTCGCTGCCGGCCTGTTTTTTTTCCCCGATTACGCGTACGCTCGCCGGGCAGGCAACGGCAATGCCACTGTCCTGACTAATGCACCATCGGCGGCCGAATTCCAGGATGAATGGTCGAGGGCCGCTCTCGATGCGTCCATTGCATCCGCGCCCGGCGGGCCGCGCTCTCGCTCGGCAATCCGTCGCTTCAATCCAAATCTGGTAAAAGAGGCAAAAATCAAGATGCAAATGGAGGCGAATTCCGCGCCTCTGCGTTCCGCCGGGAGTAAGGGCGCCATGGCTAAGGGTCCGGCGGCTCCCGGACCGGTTCAGCCCACCGCGCCCCCGGCAAACGGTCCTGCCACGGGGGAGCTTCTAGCCTGGAGCCAACTGCCCGCTCAGATCCGGGAATCAATCCCGCTTGCGATGACAATGCTCGTTTATTCGAAACGCGCGGAAAAAAGGTCGATAACGATAAACAGCTGGAGGTTGCTGGAAGGCCAGGAAGTCTCTCCCGGCCTCAAGGTGGAGGAAATTACCTCTGACGGGGCCCTGTTCAGCTATCAGGGATATCATTTCAGTAAGAAGGTTGTGGGGGATTAGGCCCCAACCACGATGCTATTGTGCAAGTCAAGAGGCGGAAGTTTGACCAGCCGCACGGGTCAGGCTTTCCGCCTCTTCTGTTCCGGGAGAGGACAGGCGATAAGGCATTTTGCCGGCCTTGCGAGCCAACCTGCTTCAACTGTTTCTCCCGCCGGGATATGTCAAATTCAGGGCGCTTCCAGGGCGCGTTTTCTATTTGGTGCGGCGGGACACTTCGCTGCCCTGAAAAGCAGGCAGATTCTTCAGCATAATCTGCTGCTTCATCCGCATACAGGTAAAGTTTTGTTAAATTGCATTCAAGCTGGAGCCAACCGGATATAATTAGACTAACAGTGCATTATCATAATGTTATGCAATATTAAACACGGAGAGCGGAAGGCCCTGGATTCTCTGATGCGAAAAAATCCTTATTTCGCGTCAACGATTCCGGCGGGCAGTTCGTCAATTGTATTAGAAGTCTTAAAGCCCCCGGAAGCAAACGGGGGATATTGGATTACCGGAGGTAAGCGCATGAAGCTAACTCGAAAGATCAAAATTTTCGTTCTCACGATTACGGCCGCCGTCGTTCTCATGAGCGCGGCGCCGACATTTGCGTGGACCGGCCATCGACATCACTACCGACCCTATGTGAGGCCCTATTACAACGGGTATTACTCACCTTACTACCGTCCCTACTACAGCCCTTACTACTCCTATGACTACTACAGGCCGTATTATCCGTATTACCCCCCCACGGCGTCGTTCGGGTTCGGGTTCCCGGGTTTTTCCTTTTACGTGGGACCGTAACCCTGCCCCCTCTAAACTTGAGTCCGCCCTGCGAATGGAATGAAAAGGAGAGCGAAACCCAACACTCCGGCGCCGGGGTGTTGGGTTTCGCTATTTTTGCGATAAGGACCGGTTAGCTGGAGGGTTGGGCAGGCGAGGCGGCCTTGGTGCCGCCGATGTTGGTGTTGCCCGCCCGGCGTGTCCACGTTTGGGTCTGTCCGAAAAGAACCACTCCGAGGTAGCCCCTGACCTTTAATTGGTCTCCGTTCGCGGCAACCGAGAGCTTGCACTTGTATGTTTTCCCGTCATCGGGATTGTAGACTGTGCCCCACCAGCTATTGTCGCCTTTGTAATGAACGCTGATTATCGGCAGACCAAGCAACGGGCGGCTTCTCAGGGCGGGTTCGGGGTTTTTGCGGTCCATGCGCGGGCGGCCGGCAAGACCACTTTTGGCCGTAAGCGGGTATTCCGGCTCTTCCAATGCCGCTATCTTCCCGCAGTATTCCGTTCCACACTTATAGATTTCAAAAATGGCATCGCGGTCCTGAGTGAGCCAAAAACCGAGTATGCCATCACCTTCGGCCGCCCCCCGCGCGGAAGGGGCCCAAAACAAAAAGCAAAGCAACAGGGGCACGATAGCCCCGGCAATTTTAAGCCTTCTCGGCACGGCTTCTCCTCTTTCCTCTGTCGGGCCGGCTCCCGCGAAAGAATCCTTCCTAAAAGTTAATGCCGGCGGGAGGTGTTTCCAGCATTCTCGCAAAAGATTAATCACCAATGCCGGGATGATCAGTCAATAAATCGGAAGAACGGCTTAAAACCGAAAGCCTCAAAAGCGCCGTTGCTCCTGGGGTTTCATGGCGCGGGGGTGACTATCGGCGCCTTGCCCTCGTTTTTACGCAGCAGGACGTAGAACGCGCCCCATCCGCCATCGTAGGAACGGGCCGAAGCAAACGCCAGGACGACTCTTTTAAGGGGAGCGCGCGTCAACCATGTTACGAGATTGTTTTTGAGGACCGGTTCCTTATCCTTCGAGTTGAGCCCGCGTCCGGGGATAATGAGTACGCACCGCCGGCGGGAGGTGAAACTGTTCATAATGAAGTTGACGGTTTCCTCCCTGGCTTGCTGCCGGTTCAGGCCGTGCAGGTCAAGGTGGTCCTGGTAGCTGAAGTAGCCGCTTCGAAGTTTTTTCAGCACCTCGGGCGAGATGCCGATAACCGAGCCGTCTATATACTCATCCGAGCACGATAGCTCGAAGGGCCCCTCGCCCGCCACCAGGTCAACCAGCCGGGTGTAGGCCTCCAGCTCTTCTGCCGCGACAAAACGCGGAGGGGTTTTCTCAGGCGGCCGCACGGGAACTTTTTTTTGCGATTTTACGGGCAGCCGATCTACCCCGGCCATTGCCCTCTCGAACAAAACGTCATCGTTTTTGGCCCCTTTAGCGATCTTGTCTATTTTCGCCGGTTCAGGAAATGGTTTAGTGTAATTACCAGAATCATTAGAAATAGTTGTGCCAAGGTGTTGATCTAAATCCTTAAAGGGGGTATAGAAACCCAAGGGGGGCCTTCGCCGGGACGAGCCGCGCCGTGGATTGTCGCTGGTTCCCTCTTTGCGTCTTTCCATTTTGGCCTCACTGTGATGCGCCGGGACTTACCCCATTAGGAGTTGATAGAAGAAAGGCATGAGTCTAAAGCCCGTGATCGTAGTCGAAAATCAAACAGAGCTTTTGTCGCTTGCAGCGAAACTCGAAGATACGGCTCACATATCGGTAGATACGGAATCAAACAGCTTCCACGCGTATTATAACCGAATATGCCTAATACAGGTATCCACCGAAGAAGAGGACTTCGTAATAGACCCTCTTGCCCTCGAGAGCATAGAAGCGTTGGGCGAAATTTTCTCGAATCCGGCAATTGAAAAAATCTTTCACGCCGCGCCAAACGACATTGCCGGTCTGAAGCGGGATTTCAAATTTCAGGTCCGCAATATTTTCGATACTGCAATCGCAGCCAAGATACTCGGCTACAAGCAGCTTGGCCTGGCCAAGATTTTGTTTGAAAATTTCGGAGTAAGCCTCAACAAGAAATGGCAGCGCCACGACTGGGGCAGGCGCCCGCTGAAGCGCGAGCAGCTCGAATACGCTCGCTACGACACCCATTTTCTCATTCCCTTGAGGCACCTGCTGGCGGCCGAGCTCCAGGAACAGGACCTATTGAACGTGGCGACGGAAGCTTTCCAAAAGGCCTGCGAGCAGGTATTCCAGGAAAAACCCTTCCGGCCGGGGAATTTTCTCCACCTGTGTGGGGCAAAATCCTTGGACCAGTCGGGCAAGCGGGTACTGCAGGCCCTATATCTTTTCCGCGAAAATGAAGCCCGCCGCCGCGATCGCGCGCCCTTCAGGATACTCACCAATGAGACCCTCGTGCGCCTGGCCCTGCAGCGCCCCAAAAACATCCGCGAATTTTCGAAAATCAAAGGCGTCCCCCGCACCTACAGCAACTCGAGGGCGGCAAACCCGCTGATCGAGCTGATCCGCAAAAGCGAAGACCACGCCCAAATGCACGAAACCGGCAGCCCCGCCGACTGAACCTGCCGGTCCGATTATTCCGTCCAAACACTTGAAAACCTGCCCTGCAGCGAGCATACTTAGATGGATGTTCGCCAGCTAAATATGCTCCCGGCGTAGGACTTTCCCTAAAGCCTCCTTACCATTCGGCGAGGAAAATCATATGAAAGGTCCGCGTGTGTGCCTGATCGTAATTGACGGGGCTGGTGTCGGTCCGGCCCCGGATGCCGCCGATTACGGCGATGCGGGGGCAAATACGCTCTGGCATATATGGGAAAAGACGCCGGGCCTGGATATTCCCAACCTTCTCGGCCTGGGAATAGGGTCGCTTCTGCCCGAACTCATTCCGAACGCTCCCGCCCCGAAGGGCGCTTACGGGAAGATGATAGAGAAATCGGCGGGAAAAGATACCACGACAGGTCATTGGGAACTTGCCGGGCTGATAACCGAAAAGCCCTTTCCAACCTTTCCCGGTGGATTTCCCGGCGAGCTTATCGAAAAATTCGAGCGGCTGACCGGGAGACGTTGTATCGGAAACAAAGCGGCATCAGGTACGCAGATTATCGAAGAGCTCGGGCCGCTGCACCGGGCAACCGGCAAACCGATTGTCTACACCAGCGCGGACAGCGTATTCCAGATCGCCGCGCACATTGAAACGATCCCGCTCGAGGAACTCTACAGCTTATGCCTTTCGGCAAGGGAGGTCCTATCTGGCCCCTGGTCGGTATCGAGGGTCATTGCCCGCCCGTTCACTGGTGAGCCGGGGAGCTACGTTCGCACGGACCAGAGGCGCGACTACGCAATCCCGCCCCACGGGCGAACCATCCTGGACTCCGCGGCGGATTCGGGCCTGGAAGTGGTCGGGATCGGAAAGATCGAGGACATTTTCGCCGGACGTGGACTTACGAGATCGATTCATACCCACGACAACGCCGATGGAATCAGGATTGTAATAGAGGAATTGAACAGAGATTTCTCGGGGCTGATATTTGTAAACCTCGTGGATTTTGACATGAAATACGGCCACAGGCGCGATGTTGCAGGCTTTGCCGGGGCCCTTGAAGAATTCGACCGCGCTCTGCCCGCAATAACGGCTTCAATGGGTGAGCGTGACAGCCTCATAATAACTGCCGATCACGGAAACGATCCCACCCATAACGGGACAGACCACACACGTGAAATCGTACCCGTACTAGGCCTTGGGCGCGGGTTCTCCCCCGGCTGCCCGCTTGGGACCCGCACCTCCTTTTCCGACGTCGCGGCAACAATTGCAGGGCTCCTGTCAATCCCGCCGGTCGGGCCCGGAGAGCCTTTTCAGTGTTGACCCTACTTCCAGCCCACCGGCGGAAATAAAGTATTTTCCGCCCACAATACCCTTTCTTACCCATTTACCCGAACAGGAGAAATGCCGACTATGTCTGCTGATGCATCTCATTTCAACGTGGAAGGGGTTCCATGCATTTTCTGCTCGGATTATTCGTCGGCACCTTCATGGGAATTGTCATAATCGGGCTTTGCCGCTCAATGGCATTGGGCGTCGGTGGACTGGAGTGTTCGGAGAGCCGCGAAACCGAAAGCCGGTGCATCCATAACGGTCAGGCTGAAATCGCCCTTCCTCTCCGCTGAAGGGCGGATTTGAGCCACAAATCCATACCCGCTTTACTGCTTGGATGGTGCGTCGACAGCCTTCGACTGCTTCACGTCAACCAGTTTTAACTTGCCGTTTATCCTCTCTATTTTCCAGATGTTTTCCACTTTCCCGGCCAGTGATTTCTTCGAGTTTCCGACCGAGTATGAAGTTACAAATTTCGCCACCCTCACCTCGGGGTCGAGCACAATGACGACCACCTCTCCATCGAGCGAGGTGTTTATGGTATCCCAGTTGCGGTAGTAATACCCAAGGTCCCGGCTTATGTAGTCCTTGTCCACCACGCCCCGGTCGTAGTAGTTCACAATGTCGGCGTAGAACGGCATTATGGCGGCTAAATCTTTTCTGCCGTTCAGATCGAGGAGATCGCGAATGAAGGAGGTAATCTGCTCCCTGGTAATTGAAGCCGGCTTGTCGGTTGCCTTCTTTTCCTTTGATTCTCTAAGACGGGAGACATCCTGCTGCTCGACCGGCAAGTCAGAGGGCTGTGCCGCTCGATCCTCGGGGGGAACTACGGAGGTGGCCTGGTTGTTCTGTGCGGGCGCTGGAGCTGGCGCATCCCGCGCGGTCTTCCTCTCCCGCTTCTCTCCCGCCGGGTAGAGATCGGCCAGCACCGCACGGGTTCCCTGGCCGGGGTCGCCGGTTTCCCAGTAGACGATTGTGGCTTTCCTGTTTCGCAGCTGATTGGCAGCTCTGGCAAGGGATGCCGCCTTTTTCTTATCCATTTGCGGATCGAAATAGAAAATAAGGTTCGGCCCATATACCGCATACTGGTCCACGTGGATTACGACCGCCTCGACCTGGTGCTCCTTCGCCGCCTGATCGGGCTCGGCGGCAAGCCCTGATCCCAATAGAAGAAACAACGCCGGCAAAAAAGATATTAAAGCTGCCAATTTCTGTTTATGCAGTAGAATATTTAATCCCATTCTGCTCCCGCATTTCCGGGTTTCTGACCCGAAGACAGTTCCCTTAACTCCCTGATTCACGGGGTCCCTTCGGTTCTTAGATCCCAATTCCTTAAGTCCTTCAAGTCCCCTTTAATTCATTTATTACACCTCTGAGTCGAGAGCAATCAACAGCTTTGTAACCACACCTTCGGCAGTATTGTTGCCTCATTGGGCATAGGACTTTCCCTATTTTTCTCCCTCGGGCTTTTATGTTGACAACGGCATGCATCATCCGTGATACAAACTCCAAAAATCTAACCGGCGACAATGAGCAAGTCAGGTCGTAACCCGTTTGCAGCGATAAAGGAGAGCCATGATAAGCACGGAGTTGAACTTCACCGAGATGAGGGAGAGGCTGATAGAGCTGTTGCTCGAATTCGCTTTCCAGTATTCCGAGACCCCGCGCTTCAAGCTGGCGCACGGCGGCGGCAGCCAATTCTACTTCAACTGCAAACGGGTGACACTCGATCCGGAGGGAATGTGCCTGATCGGAAACCTCGTATACGAGGCGGTAAAGGGGCAGGGGATTCGGGGCATCGGGGGGTTGACCCTGGGTGCGGACCCCATCGCGAACGCCGCCGCCTACACTTCCTGGCTTCGAGGAGAGCCGATACAGTCTTTCGTGGTCAGAAAGACTCAAAAAGATCACGGGATAATTGCCCCCATAGAAGGAAAAGTAAAAGCCGGGGACAGGGTCTTTGTCGTCGATGACGTGATAACAACCGGAGGCTCCACCCTCCAGGCAATTTCCGCCTGCAGGCAATCGGGCCTCGAGATCGCTGGAGTGGTGGCCCTTGTCGACAGGCAGGAGATGGGCGGGCGCCAAAGGATACTGGAAGAGGCGCCGAACTTTACCGCCCTGGTTACCCGCGATGAGGTAATGGAAAGATACTTGGGCAGGTAAGAAAGAGGGGGAGCGGAAAAATTCATCGCTTTTCAGGCATTTTAAGGCAACCGGCGAATGGTTATCTTCAAGGCATGGATTCCCGGCAGGTGCCGCTCGGCAATCAGTTTTGCGGGGCGGTCCTTGTCTCGAAAATGCCTTTAGATTCGCGTTCCAGGGAGAACATGATGGTTGCAAAAGACAGAGACAAAAAGAAAGACGCGGCATTTTCACCTTTCGGTTCGGGTCCAATGGGTGAGGGGTCTTTTGACGAAAATGCAATGGGTTTCGAGCACTACTCCCAGACTTTTAGCAACCTTGGAAAGGATGAGGGGAAGGAATTCTCGGAACAGGAAAAAGAGAGACGGGGCCGCGCCAAAAAAGCATACAGGATTTACAAGCATGTCTGCGAGGACATAGGCCTGAAGGCCTGCTTCTTCAATAATTTCAGTGACTGGGCTGAATATGTTGACGGCCGGATGAGCGATGCCCAGTTCCGCACGAATACGGAAATGCGGGCCAAGCAAATGATGGCATCGGAGAATTAGCGGACAGAAGTCGGAGGACCAAACCAAGAGGACGGAAGCCGGTGAAAGCCACCGGTTTTCCGTCCTCTTTTTTTCAAACACTATTGTTGCTTAAGTTCCGCCTATTTTTTCAGTGTGCCCATCGCGGGTACGGCGCCTTCAGCAGGGGCCTTTGTCCAGCTCGGCCGCAGGAAGATGAACCAGTACATGAGGCCTACCATGAGCGCGCCGCCGATAATGTTGCCGATTGTGGCCGGAATCAGGTTGCGGGTCATGAAATTGCCCCATGTGAGTATTGCGCCCCCATCCTTGAGCTTATCGACAACTGTTGCGAAATAGGTCGGGTCCAGATCTTTTATGAAAAGGGCCGAAGGGATGAAGTACATGTTGGCCACGCAATGCTCGAACCCGCAAGCGACGAAGGCCGAGATCGGGGGCAGGATAACGAAGACTTTATCGACGTTGCTGCGTGCGCTGAAGCACATCCAGACCGCCATGCACACCAGGGCGTTACAGAAGATACCCAGGGCCAGGCAGGGGATGAAATCGAGGCTGGTCTTCACAACGCCTATGTTGAGGGCTGTAAGGCCGACCGCGCCCGCGCCGAACTTGTGCTGGCCCCCGAGGAAGACCATGTAGGCGGTAAGGATCGAACCGACGAAGTTCCCGGCGTAGACTATCACCCAGTTACGCAGCATGGCGCCCGTGCTAACCTTGTTGTTCGCCCAGGCCATTGGGATGAGGCAGTTGCCGGTAAACAGCTCCGAGCCGCCGATCACGACCATGATCAGGCCGGTGGCGAACACAAGACCGCCCAGGAGTCTCTGGATTCCATAGGGAACCCCGGCTCCGGCCAATCCGGACCAGACAGTAGTCGCATAATTCGCACCCATCGCGATGAATGCGCCGGCGAGTATGGCAAGCGCGAACATCCTGTAGCCGCCCAAGCCGGCTTTGGCTATTCCGATGTTTTCGGCCTTTACGGCCATGTCCTTAGGCAGAAGAGCATCAAAAGAAGGTCCGCCGTTACTCATGAGAAATCCTCCTAAATGTATTTTGAGAGCGAGCCAACTGCAGCGAGAAAAATGAGACGTTTACAATAATACAATCGGAACAAGAGACCAGTTTGAACAGTTCTTTTTGTGCCTAAGACACTCCTTCGAGCATTTGACGGTGAACGGCTGTGAAGAAATTCACAACATTTTGCAAACAAAGACTCTCCCCAATGGAGTTTTCACAAAAATTATCCTAAGAAAATCGTCCGGTGCTGTCAATATTATTTTAAGGCGGAATCTCTTCGCCAAAGAAAGAACGGGACTCGTATTTTTCCTATCCACTTGAAGCGATTGTCTAAACATGGTGAGAGGCATTTTGCAACAGTGCAGCAAAAAATTGCACTTTTTCAGGCAGGCTAAAAACGGCGATTGGATTTTCGCTCCGGAAAGACATCCCCTTCCATGGTGCCAATGTGAAACATGGCGCCTCTTAAAATGATTTTGTCTTGCAAGGAAACGTTCCACGCTGAAACGAAACGCCCCAAAGCCAAGCCCCAAGCCCCGGAACGCCGAAATGAAGATGCACAGCCCGGCGGGGCCGCCGGAAACGAAAAAAAAGGGTCCCGAATCCGGCGGCCCTTTTATTTTGTTTCAATATATCGAAAGACTACAGGTTCTTTCTTTTGAATATGCAGGACGCGTAAGTCTTTTTGAGATCGGTATCGTGGCAGTAGGAACAGGTCTTCACTTTCCAGGCATCGGTTCTTTGCGAATTAAGATAGCCGGTGAATTCCTGATCGAAAGAAGACGCATCCGAGCTGAATGTTTCAAATTTATACTCGTCTTCCATCGGGTACCTCCTTTCCGATTAGTGCCGGGCATCGCCCCCTTCGTAAAACCTCGCCCGAAGTATGGCTCTTAGACCGGGGTGGCGATTTCGCGATCATTTACTACTATAACTTAAATGTGCGCCCGACGATGTCAAGCAAGGACAATCCATGCACGTCGGGTCCTCCTCGAACATCCCCAGCGCCTCGACAGCCGCACCGGGGAAAGGAGGTGCACGGGTATCTTTCCCGGCGCGCCTGAAGATATTAGTAATCACTCCGGCCTTTTTTCCGATTAAATTGTTTGGAGTATTTAAAAACCACCGCACCCGATCAGGACCATTCCAATAGAATTGATAATTAAAAGAGCGGGGGCATTTTTCGGGTTCATGCTCTCTCCCTCTCTCACGCACATTTTCGTTCTCGAATGCCGGACCTGGGGCCGGGCATACTGTCAACGCCCTTTACGGACTACTACAAAGAGGGGTCTTCCAAATGTACATGCGCTACCTTGAGATTTTGGCCAAATGCTGCAACCAGGTATTCCAGGAAATGGCGAAAACAGAAGTACTCTCAACTCAGATCAAAAAGGATGAAAGGCTTTTATGCGATTTTGCTGTAGCGCAGGTTGTGGAATACCAGCACATGGAAAATTCCCTCGAAGGGTATTTCATGATGGGCTTCAACAACAAGACCATGGCCATAATGGTTGCATCGGCTATTTCCGAGCACTTGGGCCTGCCCCCGATCACCCAGCTGGATGCCGATGCACAGGACATTTTGGGCGAGTTCCTCAACACCTTTGTCGGGCAGACTATTTCCGAATGGGACAAACTGGGCCTGCCGGTTCGCTTCGGCACGCCCAGGATGCTCACCGAGGAGGATGTCGAATTCTATAACACGGCCCCTTCTCAGCCTTACCTGATTATTTTGACGCTTACGGTCAGCCATGTCGTCATAAGAGTCACCTTCGTCGAAAAAACGGGAGAGGCTGTCCATGTGCCACGCATCTTGATCGTTGACGACTCGGCGCTAATAAGACGGCTTCTCAAGAAGGCGTTCGTTGATATCGGCTTTGAGACCGAGGAGGCTGGGGACGGCCAGGAAGCGGTGCAAAAATTCAAGGCATGGAAGCCGGACCTGACAATCATGGACCTCAACATGCCGCGCATGGGAGGACTGGACGCCATAATAGAGATCAGGGAGACAAACCCCGGCGCGAAGTTCGTGATTCTTACCTCGACGGCCCGAAAAGATGAACTTGTCACGGCCAAGACACTGGGGATAACGCACTATGTCGTAAAGCCGGTCACCAACATGGTGAGTTTCAGAGATACGATTCGAAAGGTATTAGGGTAGATTCATGTCCTGCCGCGAATGAACGACGAAGACGGCGGTCCCGGGTCTTCCGGACCGCCGTCTTCGTCGCTGACTCTTTGTTTAGTTCAAGAAGCAGCTTATCCTTGCTGACGAGGCATAGCCCCTTGTGGGCGTTGTTTTTGCGGAGGACGCCCTCATTTCCCCATGAGACGCCCACAAGGGACTATGCTCGTCACCGGGCTTACCTTGGACGGCAGACCGGGTCGTGGGGAAGGTTTCCGCGGCTCGATCTGAGGAAGGCGAATGGGCTTACGTAGAGAAAGTTGGAGACCCTCGATGTATAGATATCGGCGTAGCGCTCGACCTGCCTTGCCAGGTGGCTTTTATCCACTCCCGTGCGCATAAGCGGCCCCCAGTGGGAATTTAACAACTGGCTTGCCGCCTGCGCCAGAGGCGCTATCTGCTGGTCGATCTGCACGATCTTTGCGTGCAGTTCCGCAAGTTTCCGCTGGATTTCCGGGAGGTCCATACCCACCGGGGCCGGGCCGTAGTGCTTTTGTATGCGCTGAGCGATCAGGCGCAGTTCACAGTATCGGGCCTCCATTTCCGCTTTGGTTTCCATCAGGTTTTCCAGCTCGGTTTGCTGGGGCTGGAATCTTTCCATGGCTGCTATTTCGTCTTCGAGTTCCCTCAGCACCAGGGCGGTTCGCCAGCGCAGGATGTTTTTTGAAACGTTTACATCCGTGAAGATGTGGTCGCCGACATAGAGGATCTCCTCTCCGTTGAGGCCGAGGCTTTCCTCGATGAGCATCGCGTTCGCGCCCATGTAGATGCTGCCGGGCTTTAGCGGGCCGCGGTGTTCGCGAAGAAGCCCTCTTTCAACGTCCACCACTTCGAAGGCCGGCATCTTATTGGAAAAGAAACCGGGTTTTCGCGCCCCCACGATGATAATATCGAAGAGGTCACGCCAGGTGTTGGGCTTGGGCAAAAAGGGGTCAAAGGCGTAGGAGAGCATCGGGGCGGCGTAGGAGAGCTCCGAATTGCTGATAATCATGACTTTCTTGCCGGCATTTTTCTGGTCGAGCAGGGCGAGCGGAATATCCCCGTCGGGTTGGATGAAGCGGCCGGGGTCCGCGATTATCTCGGATTTGAGCCTTCCCTCCATGTGAGCTTCATCCGCCGCGCGGCGCACCCGCCGGAAAAGATCTTCGTAGCCGATCGCGCCGGGAACCCGCCCCTCGTCCAGCAAGTCCACGAGCTGCATGAAAAGGCAGGCCTCGGATATCGAGAAAAGGGTATTGAGGAAATGCCAGCGCCCTTCGCTCAAATCCACCAGAACGCGCTGATAGCTCCTGCGCTGCCCCTCGAAATCCAGAGGCCTGGTGCCGTGGTAGGCGCGTTTCACATAGCCGAATCTGTTGGCCTTGACCACGTTGCCAAGTTCGATATCAATAACGAGGCCGCGCGTCACGAGGTCCGAATCGAAGACAAGGTGTTCGACCGGCCACCTGTCGCGGCTCAGCTCTTCCTTGATATACCTGTAGGCGCATTCCTCCCATGACTGCATCCGGTAGTGAATGAGCGTGTAGTCCATATCGTAGCCTATGGCGCGAACGGCGCCCAGGTTGAGCGTTCTGTTGCAGAACATGCCGCGGGGTAAGTGGGTGCATTCTTTTTCGGTCAAAAGAGACTCCATTTTGCAGACTTTAAGGGAAAAGTCCCGTCGTTGGCGGAAAATATATTAGCGGCCATTCCTTTGGGGATACGGCGGATTATACTTAATGATTGCCGACGGCCGAAGCGGGCGATCCTGAATGCTGCTCCCGCACCAGCAGGCAATCGGAAATTAATTATTGATTCCGGATATAGAAAGTACAACATATTAAATTAAAAAACCTGCTGGGAAAGCGGGAGTTTAGCCGATAAAATCTAATGCGGGGGGAACGTGCGGGTTATGGTTGCTTTCCTGCTTTCGTGCCTCGATTTGATGCCAATACAATTTGCGACCGGAAAAATATGACAGATCAGCCAATTAAGAAATACATCTGCATCCACGGGCATTTCTACCAGCCGCCTCGTGAAAATCCATGGATAGACGAGATAGAGCGCGAAGAATCGGCCCGTCCTTACCACGACTGGAACCAGCGAATCAACTTGGAGTGCTACCGCGCGAATACGGCGGCGCGCCTTGTGGACGGCGGCAACAAGGTCATAAGCCTGGTAAACAACTACAGGTACTTCAGTTTCAATTTCGGTCCGACCCTTTTGCACTGGCTCGAAACGCACGATCCCTGGGTTTATCAGACCATAATAAATGCCGACCGGGAGAGCGTGAAGGAAAGAGGCGGCCACGGCAACGCAATCGCCCAGGTCTTTAACCACATCATCATGCCCCTTGCAAACCTGCGCGATAAGGTGACGCAGGTGCATTGGGGTATCCGCGATTTCGAGTACCGGTTCGGCAGGCGCCCGGAAGGAATGTGGCTTGCCGAAACGGCCGTTGACAAGGAGACGCTGGCGGTCCTGGCCGAAGCCGGAATAAAGTTTACCATCCTCTCCCCCTATCAGGCGGCCCGCTGGCGGTTTACCGAAAACGGCGGCCAATGGCACGACGCATCCGGAGGAACGATTCCCACGGGACGGGCCTATCGCTGCGACCTTGACGGCGGGAAACATATCAATATTTTTTTCTATGACGCTGCGCTTGCCCGCGGAGTCGCTTTCGAGCGGGCGCTCGAACACAGCAGCACGTTCCTGGGGCTCATTGCCAGGGGTTTCGAGCAGCCCGGCGAGCTGGCGGAAGCCCCCTGGCTGGTAAACACGGCAACCGACGGCGAGTCCTACGGCCATCATTTCAAATTCGGCGATATGGCCCTGGCAGCGGCTTTACGTGAACTCGAACGCGACCCCGAAGTCGAGGTAACCAACTACGGCTCCTTTCTGGCTTCTTTTCCGGTAACGGCTGAGGTCGAAATCATTGAAAACACCGCATGGAGCTGCGCGCACGGACTTGGCAGATGGACCCTTGATTGCGGCTGCCATATCGGCGGCGAGCCCAACTGGAACCAGAAGTGGAGGGCGCCTCTTCGCGATGCGGTAAACTACGTTCGAGACATGGCCGCGGACCATTTCGAAAAGGAGATGAGGACCCTTTGCAGGGACCCGTGGAAGGCCAGAAACGAGTATATAGACTTAATCCTGGGCCGGAGCGGGTATCTGGAAAAGTTCTTTCAAAAGCACCTTAGCGCCGGGCGGTCGAATGCCGACCGCTTTCTAAAGCTCTTGGAGATGCAGCGCTATTCGCTCTACATGCAAACTTCCTGCGGATGGTTTTTTGATGAAATCAGCCAGCACGAAGCAACGCTCATCCTAAAATATGCCGCGCGGGCGGTCCAGCTGGCCGGGGAAACCGGGTCCCTTCCCATCGAACCGGGTTTGCTCGATATCCTTGAGCGGGCGCCCAGCAACCTGCCCGAATATGGCAACGGGGCCGTGGTTTACCTGAAGAAGGTATTGCCGGAGGTGGTGCAAACGGGGCGGGTTGCCGCGAACTATGCCATACAGGCACTTGCCGTGCCGTCCCGCAGACGGTTCAAAATATACTCGTATGCGATTACTCCGCACAGGGAAGAGGACCTGGGGGCAAACCCCCTGCCCTGCCTCTTTGGGCACGTCACCGTAAAACATGACAGGACGCTTGCGGAAGAGGATTTCCTGTACGCCGTGGTCCATTTCGGAGGCCTTGATTTTCGCTGCTCGATAAAGCCCTACCAAGGCGACGCTGAATACAAGTCCACTCTTAAATCCCTCCAGGCCTGCGTCGAGGAACAAAGTGCCCTCAAGATGCTCCGGGTGCTGGACGAGAGGTTCGGAAACGAGAGCTTTGGACTCAACAACGTATTCAAGGACCTGCGCTCATCTATCGTCCTCGATGTCGGCCGCAGGACGCTCGAATTCTACACCGACCTTCAGCGCGGCATGTACTTTACCTACAAACCGCTCATATCGAGCTTCAAGCAGTGGGGAATAAGGGTCCCGTCCGACGTGAGGCTTTCCATCCGGCGGGTATTGAGCGAAGAAGCCGAGCAGCTGGTAAATGCAATTATCGACCATGAGCGCGGGATACTCCATGTTCAATCCCCCTGGGATTCGTCCGACTTTTTCTACAGGGGGCGCATGGCGCGGCTGCACACGCTTCTGGACGAAGCGAAATCATTGGGAGTCGCGCTAAATTTCGAGGGCTTATCTCAAAGTCTTGGGCAGGCTCTTATCGCGAGCGCGCAGAGGCTGATTTCGACCTTTACGCAGGGTGAGGCCGGCCAATTTTCAAGACTTCTTTCGGTATGCGACGTTCTCGGCGAAAAACCCGAGGTCTGGAAACTGCAGACGCTCTACTTTGAATTTGTTATCAAAGGGATTGAAAACCCGGCCCTTTTCGCTCGAATAGTCAATATTGGAAGCCTGCTTACGGAACTCGACCGGATGTTGTGGTGCCAATTTGCCAGGCTCCCAGGTGAAAGAACAGCCCTTGCGGAAAAGGGGACGGCGCACGGACGCAAACCGGGTGAGATTTCCACCTCGCGCAAGCGCGGTTCCGGTTGATAAGGCGGGCAGGTCATACTATGATTGCGGATGTCCCAAACAGGAGAGAAAATAATGTGTGAGGCAAATGCATATCTACTCAGGGAAGGCAAAGAAGAACTCATACTCGAATCCGTCGACAAGGTCGAAAACGAAGGCGGCCAGATAAGGATCGAGAGTATTTTCGGGGAGCAGAAAGTGGTAAAGGGAAAGATCCGCAGCATGTCGCTCCTGAACCACAAGATAGTAATCGAGGAATAATCCCTCCATTAGTGATTAAGTGAAATACCCCTCCCCGCGATCCATATGAAGGGCACGAAGTGCCGCAAAGGGAGACGCTGCATGGACTTCGGCGCCTTAGCCTAATCATCCCGAGTTGTGGCAGGGTCTCCCGACCCCGAGTTACGGCGCGGTCTCCCGACCGTGCCAACCATTCCCGACCGAAGGTCTCCAGGTTCGCAGTGACAAGAGAGTTGGAGACCTTCGGTCGAGAGCATGGCGCGGTCAGGAGACCACGCCATAACCTGAGATCGAGGCCAACAGAGGCTAAGAACCGTCAATAGTAGCGTTATTCCGCCGTCTGAGTTCTTCTGCGCACCCCCGGCCTGCCACCCTGCATTAATCGCACGCTAAAGACTTGCAATGAAGAGGGTGCGGCCTTTAGCGATACCGCAGTGCTGCCGTCCAAAACCCGGCCGGCTGGAAAGGCTGTCCCACATTAAGCCGCACCAGGTAGCTGCATCGGCCGCCGGAAACCCGCAACCGGAAACCGGCAACTCCCTACCAGACCTCGGAGAGGTCCATGACAGTTCCTATTTCGGGATGCATTTCGAGGATACCGTCGATGCAGCTCATGCAGTATACATCCTTGCAAAACCCCGAACCGTGCGGATAGATTGAATTGCCTTCGCTGCATTCCCGTTTCCGCTTTTGCTCTTTCATAGTTCACCCCCTTGCAGATCGATACATTAAAACTATAAATCGGATATTCCCTCCGCAAGTGTCGGCCGGATAGTCTGTTTTGATGACTCGGCGCAAATTTCCCGCAGCCGGAATTTGACAATTTTTGTCTACATGGTACGATATTAGGTGCGATTTAATAATTTCTTTTCAGGTAACCGTTCCCCTTTGGCACTTGCGGGCGCGAATCTGCGGGAGTTCGCTGAAATGTGCCTTCCCGCAAAGATTTCCATTTTTCCATTTAAGTCATCCTGCCGATATTAAGACGTTGGAGAGCAGTTTTATTTTGGCGGGATAAATAGATGGAAGTCCTGAGAGTCCGAAGAGTTATCGGCAGACGAATATATGCTGAAAGTTGCCGTTGCGGCATCTGACTCCTCCGGCCGGAATTTTAGTTCTCAGTCTTATTTTCATGGCAAGTATTGAAAGTTCCAAAGATTTATGGCAAATACAGTCGGATTCGTTATTGGAATGAAAATTGCTGCACTCCATGCAGTGCGGGGACAGCAGGTTTTACTTCCAGACCGATCAAATTCCATATTCACTGTTGACCCGTCGTTTCGGAGGTGAGGCAAATGAGGAGCGCCCTTTGCGTGCTATCCTTTTCTCTGATTTTGGTCCTTTTATCGGCACCCTATATATGGACGGCCGACGAGGGCTTCCGCATCCTCAGTCCGACTAATTCGAGCGTTGTAAAACACGAGCGGATAAGGATGCTCGGGGCCGTGAAAGATCCCGGCATAAAGAGCGTCACCTGTCAGATAAAAGGCGGGGAAGTCCTGGGGAACGCAACAGTGCCTGTAAAGGCCGGTGCCTTCATGTTTCCGATCAGTCTGAAGCCGGGGCTGAACGAGATAGAGGTGACGGCCCAGGGAGGGAGCACCCCCCAAAAGATTACGGTTTTTCTTGCCAAAGACGGCGCCAAGGCCCCCGATGGATTCCGCCGCTTCTACACCCATTACCAGTGGAACAAGGAAGACCAGTGCCAGGACTGCCATGATCTGAAAGGCGAGAACCCGAGCTATTCCAAGGTGATCCCCAACACGACCTGTATCACGGAGCAGTGTCATTCCAAGATGGGCAAAGACAAGTTCGTGCATGGACCGGTGGGTTCGGGGACCTGTATCGCCTGCCATAACCCGCATGGAAGCCCCTACAAGAACCTGGTATCGAGGCCAGGGGGCGAGGGCTGTTATATATGCCATGAAGCGGAGCGGGAGAAGTTCAAGGCCAAGATAGTGCATCCACCTATTGCGAACGGTGATTGCGTTGGATGTCACGATCCGCATCAATCCGGCATGAAGTTTCAGTTGAAGGGCGATTCGGCCCAGGGGCTATGTTTCGGCTGCCATGATGCAAGTATCCTGAATCATACAAATCTTCATACACCGGTAAAGACGGGTTGCACCGAGTGCCACCAGCCGCATGTGTCGAACAACGAGAAACTGCTTATCGCGCCGCCGGAGAAAGTCTGCATAACCTGTCACAGCGAAATGGGAAAAGGGCTCTCCAAAAAATACGTTCATCAGCCCGTTGCCCAGAATTGCGAGAAGTGTCACGACCCGCACGGTTCACCGTACAAGGTGCAACTGCTGAAGGACCCCATCGATCTGTGCAACTCGTGCCATGCTTCGACCAATGCCCTGAAATCGCTTACTACCGCCAAGTACGGGCATTCGCCCGTCGAAAAAGGCGCTTGCGAGGATTGCCATGTCGTTCATTACTCCGATTATGCCAAGCTCCTGAAGGCGTCTCTAAAGGAGATCTGCTTCAAATGCCACAAGGAACTCGGTGAAAAGGTAAAAAATAACAAGTACCCACACGGGCCGGTTTCAACCGACGATTGCGCCGCATGTCACCAGACGCACGGCTCCCAGTTCCCAAAGATTTTGAAAAAGGCCTTTCCCGCGGATTTCTACGCGCCCTACAAGGCTGAAAATTATGCAATCTGTTTCGAATGCCACAATAAGGATATAGCGACCAAGGATCAGACAACGGAGTTGACCAATTTCAGAAACGGAGACCGGAATCTGCATTTCGTGCACGTCAACAAGGCAAAGAAAGGCAGGAGCTGCAAGGCCTGCCACGAGGTCCACGCCGGAGGTCAAGCAAAGCACATAAGGGAGGCGGTCCCGTTCGGGAATAACTGGAGTTATCCAATTCGATACTCCCAAACCGAAACGGGGGGGACATGCGTTGTAGGATGCCACAAAACGTTTACATATGACCGTGAAAAACCGGTTAGCTATTGACCGGATAAAGGCACATCCATGGCCGGTCCAGCTGAGCTTTCGAGGGGGTTGGCCATAATCTCGGGAGGTGTCATGAGCAGGTATTTTGAAGCGGGCCTGTCTAGAACCATCTGGATATCCATATTACTCATCTGCCTGGGAACTTTCGTTTCGAGCGTATGTGAGATGTCGCTTGCCCTGGCCTTTCGCTCGGTTGAAATCGGGAAAAAGGTGCCGGAAATCCGGTTGAAAACACTTGAAGGGACTGACTTCACCCTCTCTTCCCTGAAAGGGAAGAAAGTAGCCCTGCTTTTCTGGTGGGCCGAATCGGCGGAAAAGGAGAAAAGGTCTCTTGCGGTAATTAGCCGGCTCGAAGCTCTTCATCAGAAGTTCAAGGCTGAAGGATTCGAATTCGTCTCCATAATCGCCGACCCCGACGCCAGGGAAAAGGTCAAGGCGCTAAAGAACCAATACGGATGGACCCACCACATTTTGCTTGATGAAAAGCGGGAGGCCAATGCGGCCTACGGAGTCTATATAATGCCCACGCTGGGTCTGCTGGATCAGGAACACCGGCTGGTAAAGGCATTGCCCTTCACCCACTCGCTCCCCGATGACGCGGAAGGCGAAGTGCTTGTGGCCATGGGAAAAAAGACCAGGGCGGAACTCGAGAAGGAGCGGCGCCCCGAGGGCTTTGCCGCCTCGGACGAGAAAAGCAAGGCCAGGACGCATCTTAACCTCGGCAAGGGTCTTTTCCAGAAAGGTGCGGATGAGAACGCGCGCGAGCAGTTAACCAAGGCAATACAGCTCGATACCGACTGCGGAGAAGCCTACGTATATCTCGGTCTGATTCAGCTGAGGAAAAAGGAACAGCGCGACGCCCTGGATTTATTCCAAAAGGGGCTGACCCTGGACCCGAGTTCGCGAAAGGGCCACATCGGGACGGCGCTGGCTCTGGAGCTTGGCAACGAAAACGGTAAGGCGGTAAGGGAGCTGGAGTCCCTGCCGGACAACCAGTTCGACAGGGCCGAGGTAAATTACCATCTGGGAAGACTCTACGAAAAAGAGGGACGGAAGGAACAGGCCCTCACGGCTTATAGAAAAGCACTGCAATCGATCTTCAAGGCGGAATGATGAGGTCTTTTTCGACTAGTCTGAACAAGCGAATGGTGGCCTTCCTGGCGCTGACGCTCGCGGCTTCTTTGGGAGTGAGTACACTGCTTTGTTCGGAGATCGAAAAATCATTCATATTCGAGTCCGCAAAGGAGGAGGTCGAATCTTTTTCCGAAGCGGTTCAGGACAATGTACGCGAGGCGATGGAGGAGGGGCGCTGCAACGATACGGCGATCATTATCAGGACTCTGGCTTCGCTCAAGAAATTCATGATGGTACGGGTGCTCGATGAGCGGGGGAAAATCCTTGCATCGACCAAGCCCGACGAGATGGGAAGGGTCGTCGATATTGGGAAATTCTCTCACACGGCGGGGAAGAAGATCCTCCTCAGCGGCGCTGAAGGCGAAAAATCCCTCGAAACACTTGCTTTGCTTCATAACGAAACATGCAAAACCTGCCACGGCGACAGGCCCGGTGGACTTGCCTACCTCAATGTGGATCTCTCACTTGCCCCGATCGAAGCAAAGCTCGTGTCCCATGCAAGAATGCAGTTGGTTGCGGGTTTCGCAATCCTCTTCATGGTATGCGGAGCCATGCTCCTTTTCTTTCTCCGGTTCATAGGCAGACAGATCCACGATCTTTCGACCAAGATGTCTGAGGTGGAGGCGGGCAACCTCGACATAGAAGTCCCCGTCAAGAGCTGGGATGAGCTGGGCAGGCTCGGCCAGAGCTTCAACTACATGGTAAAACACCTCCAGAGCATGAGGCACAGGGAGGAGGTCCAAAAGGAACTCCTGCGCAGCATGAATGATGACCTGCGTGCCCGGATCTCCGAACTCAATATTCTCTACGAGGCGACCGGCGCGATCAGCCGCACACTGAGATTCGATGATATCCTCAGGGTGGCCCTCGAAAGTGTTACGAGGAGCCTGGGGTTCGACCGGGTGGTGTTGACGGTTTTCAATGAGACGCAGGATATACTTACCGGGAAGTGGGCCCTCGGGATCGATGAGGAACTGGTACTCCAGGTGGCAATACCCAGGGAGGAACTCGACGGCGTCCTGCTCCAGGCAATGACCAGAAAAGAACCTATCCTCGTGCAGGATACCGCGGCTTTCCCGATCATCGATCGGACGGGGATCACCGGATGCTGGGAATTCCAGAGCTGCGGAAAGCGGGATTGCCCGGTTTACGGCAACCTGGATTTACGCTGCTGGATGACGAAAGGGACTCGCTGCAGCCAGAATATGCGGGACATCTCCCTTAAAGAGAGGATGTCCGTTTGCGGCAACTGTGAATACTTCAAACAGGAAGTTTTAAAGAAGAGCGATATAGTAAACCTGCTTCTATTTGGAAGCTGCTCGTTCATAGCAATTCCCCTGGTCGTCAGGGACCAGGTGCTTGGGATTTTGCTCGCGGATAAATTGCACTCGGAGAGAAAAGAAATCTCCAGGCACGAGATGAGGCTCCTGATGACTTTTATGTCCCACGTATCGGTGGCGGTCGAAAATGCCGTCCTCTACGGGGGCCTCGAAAGAAAGATCGACCTGGGACAAAAACAGCTCGAAGAAATAAACGAGCAGCTGCGGCAAAAAGTCGAAGAACTCAGCGAAATAAGGAGCTTCAACGAAAGCATCATCCAGCACCTCTCCGGCGGTATCATTACCTGTACCAGGGAAGGGACCATCACCTTCGTAAACAGGGCCGGCGGGGAGTTCCTGGGCTGGGACGAGGCCGAAATCCTGGGAAAATCAATCCAGGAAGTCCTCTGCGGAGTCGATCACTGCACTACCCTGTTTATCAAGGGTGGCGAAGGAGGATTTCAGGGCGAGACCGAAATTACGAAGAGAAGCGGAGAAAAGGTCCCCGTCGAGATCTTTCTCACCCCGCTAAAAGACAAGGACGGCAACCCAAGCGGAAATACGTGGGTATTTCGGGACATTTCAGGTAAAAGAGAAATAGAGGCCAGGATCAGGCGAATGGACAAGCTTGCCTCACTTGGACAGCTCGCATCCGGTCTGGCCCATGAGATAAAGAATCCGCTGGCCGGAATCGGTTCCGCCATTCAGGTGCTCTCGTCCCACATCAACCTGGATGACGAAAGAAAAGAGGTCGTTAAGGAAATCCTCCAGCAGGTTCGCCGGCTGGACGGTACGATCAGAAATCTTCTGAGCTTCGCGCGGGCGAGCCAGCCCAAGGTGCTGCCCACCGATGCGAGCGAGATCGTAAACTCGGTTATTTTCCTGGTTACGCAAAAGGTAAAGAGTCACGATATAGAGGTGCGCATGGAGTTCTCGGAAGGTCTTCCGAAGATTCTGGTCGACCCTCAGCAGATCCAGCAGGCATTGCTCAACCTGGTGCTAAATGCAATCGAGGTAATGCCCTCGGGAGGGGACCTGACGATTTCGCTTTGCGAGAAGTCCGTTGCAACCTCTTCAAAAAAGGCGCAGCGCTACGTTTCCCTGTCGGTATGCGATACCGGAGCCGGGATTGATGAGCGGGTAATAGCGCAGATCTTCAACCCCTTCTACACCACTAAGCCGGCCGGGACGGGTCTCGGGCTTTCGATAACTCAGTGGATTGTGGAACAGCACAATGGGGCAATCGATGTGAGAAGCGAGCCTGGAAAAGGCGCCTGTTTCACAATCGACCTGCCCGTAAGTGTGCCGGAATGAGATAAATATGGACGGCAAAGGCAAAATCCTTATCGTCGATGATGAGAAGCTGGTGAGATGGTCTCTTTCGGAGGATTTCCAGAAGGAAGACTACCAGGTCGATACCGCCGAGGACGGCAAGACCGCTCTTGCCAGGATCGAAGCGGAGCAGTACGACCTGATCCTGCTCGATATAAGACTTCCCGATGCAAACGGCATAGAAATTCTCCAGACGGTAAAGCAGGCCAACCCAAATTCCACGGTAATCATGATGACGGCCTACGGGGATATCGAAACGGCGGTCGAAGCAATGCGGGCAGGGGCTTACGACTACGTTACCAAGCCCTTCAACGTCGATGAGATAAGAGCTCGCGTCGAGCGGGCCATCGAGACATCGCATCTCAAAGAGCAGGTATCGTATCTAAAGAAATTCCACAGAAAGCACCTCGGGGCAGACAGCATCATCTGGCGCTCCCCGCCAATGCGGCAGATGATGGGAATCCTTCAAAGACTGGCGGTCAGTGACTCGACGGTACTGCTGCTGGGCGAGAGCGGCACGGGCAAAGACCTGGTGGCCCGCTGCATCCACCTGCGAAGCCCTCGGTCCGACCGCCCCTTCGTGGACATAAACTGCGCGGCACTGCCCGAGACCCTGCTCGAAAGCGAGCTGATGGGTCACGAGAAGGGCGCCTTCACCGACGCCAGGGCCACCAAGAAGGGACTCTTCGAACAGGCAAACGGCGGGACCCTCTTCATGGATGAAATCGGCGACATGCCCCTTCCCATCCAGGCTAAAGTCCTCAAACTTATCGAGACAAAGCGGTTCAGGCGTCTCGGTGGCCTCAAGGACATCGAGGTGAACGTCCGCATAATAGCCGCTACCAATAAAAACCTCTCGAACCTGGTAAGCGAGGGAAAGATCAGGGAGGACCTCTATTACCGGCTGAAGGTCCTGTCGGTTCTGATCCCTCCCTTGAGAGACAGGAAAGAGGACATTCCGTTGCTTGCTGCCCACTTTGCCAAGCAATTCAGCCGCGATCGCGCCGACAGGCCCCTGGTTGTGACCAACGAGACGCTAAGGCACCTGATGAGTTACGACTGGCCCGGAAACGTCAGAGAGCTCAAAAACGTGATCGAAAGGGCGGTGATTCTCAGCGACGGCTCGGAACTTCTGCCCATACACCTTCCGCCGGAGATCGTGGAACCGAATGTTAAGTGCAGGGGAATCGATTTTCAGGATATCGAAATACCCAAGGACGGCATTCCCTTGGAGCAAGTCGAAAGAGATCTCATCAAGAAAGCTCTGGAAATGGCGGAGGGAAACCTTTCCAGGGCCGCCAGAATGATTCACGTAAGCCGTGACACCCTTCGCTATAGAATCAGGCGGCTGGGAATTCCGACCCGTCCCTGAGCCCACGTGCCTGGGGCTGTGCCGGGAAAGAATGGCTTTAGGGGCTCCGTCAGCTTCTTGAGGCAAACAGTGCCCGAGGCTGCTGAATTCGAATATTCAAGAAACTCATAGGTCCTAAATAGTCGGTAAGGTCAAGCAGGCAGTGTTGAGCTTCAGCGAAGCCCAAAGCTTTTGAACCATCCGCCGGGTTTCGGTTCGATCCTTGTTGAAGACAATTGACAGCTCGACCCAACCTGCATCCCGGATCCTGATTGGCTTTCGAAATCGAGGCTGAGGGACCCTTGTTGGCTTGGGGGCATTCCTGGCAGCCATGGTCTGCATCCACCTTTTTGTGAGCGGGCTGGGTCTGAGGGGAGGAAATGGCTTCGAGGAGGGTTTCGGATATTCAATCCGTGCTGGTGGTCGACAGCGATCCGGCCTCTGTTCAATCTTTGGCCGAATGCCTGGCGAAAAGCGGCTACCGGGTGATTTCCGCGCGTGACGGAAATACTGCAATCCGGCGCGCCCGATCGGGTAAACCATCCCTTATTCTGCTCGATGCACGACTGCCGGATATGGACGGGTACGAAACCTGCCGTCGTATCAAATCCGGCCAAAAAACAAAGCATATCCCCGTTATATTCATACGTTCCGATGCGTCCCGGGAGAACACGGCGCGGGCGTTCGAGGCCGGGTGCGCTGACTTCGTTTCCACGCCCATCGAACCGCTTGAAGTGCTTGCGCGGGTTAAAGCCCATATCAGCCTTCAGGCGCTCCGGGACCAGGTCCGATTACCGGCCGGTGAAGTCGCGGCTGAACTGAGGCTGGAAAACGAGCGGCTCCATGCCGAACTTGTCGAGCTGAGAAGGGCGGAAGAAGAGCTGTTCAACTCGAGGCAGATGCTTCGGCTGGTGCTCGACAATACCCCGCAAAGAGTTTTCTGGAAAGACCGCAACTCCAAATTCCTCGGCTGCAACATGCCGTTCGCGTTGGACTGCGGATTCAGCGATCCTTGCGAGTTGATCGGAAAAGATGACTATCAAACTAATTCGGCAGCAATAGCAGACCTCTACCGCACCGATGACCGGCAGATAATTGAAACCGGCATCCCCAAGCTAAACTTCGAAGAACCCCAAATCAAGCCTGACGGAAGCAAGGGGTGGCTCCAGACCAGCAAGGTGCCCTTATACGGTAAGGACGGAAAGATAATCGGCATCCTGGGCACATACGAAGAGATTACCGAGCGCAAAAAAGCCGAGGAAGCGTTGCGCGAATCCAAAGCAAGACTGGCCGATATTATCGAGTTCCTGCCCGATGCAACCATGGTTATCGACAACGATAAGAGGGTGATTGCCTGGAACCGGGCATTGGAGGAGATGACCGGAGTCGGCAAGGAAGAGATGATCGGCAAACATAGTTCCGAGGCCATGATTCATTTCTACGGCGAGAGGCGGCCGCATCTGACCGATTTGATCGACACCGAGGACGAGGAGCTTGCGTCCAAATACCTGGGCTTAAGAAAGCAGGGCAATGCCCTTTTTGCCGAGACATTCGCTCCCCTGGTTTATGAGGGCAGAGGCGCCCATGTGCTTGCAACGGCGGCGCCCCTGTTCGATTCCCACGGCAACCGGGCGGGCTCCATCGAAGCGGTGCGCGACATCACCCGGCGCAAGCTGGCCGAAAATGCGCTGCGGGAATCGGAGAAAAAGCTTTCACAGATATTCGATTTCCTTCCCGATGCGACCTTTGCGGTTGACACCGAGGGTAAAGTAATAGCCTGGAACCGGGCAATCGAGGAGATGACCGGAGTCAGGGCCGAACAGGTGCTTGGCAAGGGCGATTATGAATATTCGCTGGCATTTTATAACGTACGCAGGCCCATCCTGATCGATCTGGTGTTCAAGAGCGATAAGAAAATCGAGAAGAAATACTGGTTTGTCAAAAGAGACGGGGACACGCTTATCTCGGAAAACAAGGTGCGTCTTAAAGGGGTCGATCAGGTCCTCTTTGCCAAAGCCGGGCCTCTTTTTGACAGCAAAGGCAACCGGGTTGGCGCCATCGAGTCGATTCGAGACATCTCGGATCGCATGCTTGCGGAAGCGGAAGTCAGGGCCTATGCGGAGGAACTTCTCGCAATAAACAGGATCGCAATAATATGTACCAGTTCGCTCGATCTCCGATCCATCCTGGAACGGGCACTGGATGAGACCCTCAAGATAGTTGGCCTCGATGGCGGCATAATATGCCTCGTGCGCCCGGACAACACTCTGGAGCCGGCTGCTCACCGCGATATGCCTTCAAGGGTACTCAAAGACCTTACAAACAGACCTGTCCAGGCCGGAGAGACTATATGGGGGCGATGCGCCATTGATGGTAAGCCGGCCATATCGCCCGACCGGAAATCGGTTCTGCGGCGCGGCGCGCTCGAAGAATTCGAGGGCGACAATATATGCTTTCATGCTTCCTTCCCGCTAATCGTTCAACAAAGATGCCTCGGGGTGCTTTGTCTATTCACCCGCAAGGAGGGTGTCCCTTCGGAGCGTAGTTTGAAACTGATCGAGACGGTTTCGGCCCAGCTCGCACTCGGCATGCAGAACGCCCTTCTCTACCGTGAAGTGCAGCAATATACCGAGACCCTCGAAGAGAAGGTGCGGCAGCGGACCATGCAATACGAGATCGCCAACAAGGAACTCGAATCCTTCAGCTACTCGGTTTCCCACGACCTGCGCGCACCGCTCAGGGGTATCGAGGGCTGGAGCCAGGCCCTGATCGAGGATTGCCTCGACCATATCGGCCAGAAAGGCCGAAAGTACCTGGACCGGATCCAATCTGAAACCGAGCGCATGGGCAAGCTAATTGACGGCCTGCTGGAGCTTTCCCGTGTGTCGAGGTCGGACATGAAATGGGAGCATGTGGATCTTTCCATGATTGCCGCCTCGATTGCCGAAAGATTAAAAGAAACGGAGCCGGAGCGCAGCGTCGAATTCCTGATTCCGCGGGGACTGGTTACATTCGGGGACCCGAGACTGCTCGAAGTGATGATGTCCAACCTGCTCGGCAATGCCTGGAAATTCACGAGCAGGAATGCTTCAGCCAAAATCGAATTCGAGCGGGAAATCTCGGATGGAGATGCCGTCTGGTATGTCCGTGATGACGGGGTGGGATTCGATATGAACTACGCCGGCAGGCTCTTTGCCCCTTTTCAGAGGATGCACGTGGCATCGGAGTTTCCGGGGACAGGCATAGGGCTGGCAACAGTCCAGCGCATAGTGCACCGCCACGGCGGACGGGTGTGGGCCGAGGCTGAGGTTGGCAAGGGAGCCACCTTCTTCTTCACTCTGTAGGTCTGCCGGCCGGCTGGGCGGGAGCGAAAACCAGGCCGGCGATTGTTGCTCGCGCGAATAATTCCTTGTCGGGCTTGCCTCCCGCTCGACCCAACCGATACGAAATGTACGCTGCTGACGACACGAGGTGCCGGGCGCATGGAAAAGTTATTAAGGGTATTGATTGCCGAGGATTCGGAAAGTGATGAGGAATTGATCGTCCGCCTCCTCGAGCGCTCGGGGTTCTCCCTGGTCCACCAGCGTGTTCAATCTGCCGAGGCAATGGAGGAGGCCGTCGCAAATTCGGAGTGGGACATTATAATCGCCGACTTCAGCATGCCCGGCTTCGATGCCGTCGCCGCCCTCGGAATTTGCCGTCGGCATTGCCCCGACACCCCTTTTCTCGTGGTCTCGGGAAGCATAGGCGAGGACACGGCGGTCTCCATGATGAAGGCCGGCGCGCACGACTATGTTATGAAGGACAATCTGTCCAGACTGGTCCCGGCGGTACAACGTGAACTCGAAGACGCGGAGGTCAGGCGAAAGAACCGGACGGCCGAAGCGGCCCTGCGCGAGAGCGAGGAACGATACCGCGCCCTCTACGAAGACAATCCTACCGCGTACTTCACAATGGATGCCGATGGCATCGTGCTTTCCGTGAACCGGTTTGGGGCTGCTGAACTGGGCTATGAAGTCGAGGAACTGGTCGGAAAACCCATAATAGACATCTTCTGCCCCGAAGACAGGGGATTTGCTCTCAAACAGCTTTCTCTCTGCCTCGAAAACCCGGTCCAGGTGGTTCGATGGGAATCCCGCAAGGTGCGAAAGGACGGCACGGTTCTGTGGTTCAAGGAGGCCGCCCGCTCGGTGCGAAGGCCGGACGGAAACCCGGTCGTTCTGGTTGTCTCGGAGGACGTAACCGAGCGCAAAAGCACCGAAGAAGAGCGCGCCCGGCTTGCAACGGCCATCGAGCAATGCGCCGAGGCCATTTTCATCACGAGTACATCCTGGATCATCCACTATGTCAATCCGGCCTTCGAGGATATAAGCGGATATTCGAGGGATGAGATAATCGGCAGACATGCCAAAACTATTCTGAGAAGCGAAAACGATAGCGGCGGGTTTTATGACAAGCTGGCCAGGATGATGGACAATGGCGACGTCTGGTCCGGCCGGCTCTTAAACAGGCGAAAAGACGGGAAAATTTACGAAGCGGAGGTGACTGCCTCTCCGGTCCGGGACAAGTATGGCACGACAATAAGCTACGTCACCATCCACAGGGATATAACCAACGAAGTCCGGCTGGAGAAGCAGCTTCGGCACGCGCAGAAGATGGAGGCGATAGGGACCCTGGCCGGCGGAATATCTCATGACTTCAATAACATTCTCACCGCCATAATAGGTTTTGCGCAGATGGCGCGCTACAAAGTGGAGGCGACAAGCCCGATCCGCCACGATCTCGACCGGGTGATCGAAGCCGGGGCCCGCGCAACCGACCTGGTGAGGCAGATCCTCACGTTCAGCAGGAGAACAGAGCAGGAGCAAAAACCGGTGCAAATCGCCGGCATCGTAAAGGAGGTGCTTAGTCTTCTGCGCTCCTCCCTGCCCTCGACAATCGAGATTTGCTGCGAGGTTGCCATTCCACCCTGGGAGAGTATGGTCCTTGCCGACCCCACCCAGATCCACCAGGTGCTGATGAATCTCTCCACCAACGCCGCCCACGCGATGCGCAACTCCGGCGGCACCCTCAACGTCAAGCTTACCTCTACGGTTGTCGACTCGTCACTTATCTCGACAAATCCCGACCTGAAACCCGGACCCTACATATGCCTTTCAATTATCGACACGGGCCATGGAATGGGACCCGACGTTCTGGAGCGAATCTTTGACCCTTATTTTACGACCAAGGTTCCCGGCGAAGGCACCGGCCTTGGTCTGGCAGTGGTCGACGGAATAGTCAAAGGGGGCAACGGAGCCATATCCGTAGTCAGCGAGCCGGGCAAGGGGACCACCTTTCACGTCTTTTGGCCGCAGGTCAGCGGGGGCGTCCAGCCCGAGGCCGAAACCGCCGGCCCGATGCCCTCGGGAGGCGAGCGGATTCTCTTCGTGGATGATGAAATCCTGCTGGTGGAGCTCGGAACGGAAATGCTACAGGCTTTGGGCTACCGCGTAACATGCAAAGCCGACAGCACCGAGGCCCTTGAACTGTTTCGATCCCAGCCCGAAGCTTTCGACCTGGTGATTACCGATATGACCATGCCAAACCTTACCGGGAAAGATCTCGCCAGGAAGCTGATGGAAATCCGGGCCGATATTCCGGTCATATTGTGCACGGGATTCAGCGAGCTGATAAACGAGAAGAAAGCCAAAGAGGAGGGAATCCGCGAATTTGTAATGAAGCCCTACGTCATGAAAAATCTCGCCACGGCAATTCGCCGGGCGCTTGGAGAAAAACGGGGCTAGAAGATCTTTTCCGCCGCAAAATCCGAAATTTTGCCGAGAACGACCGCGCCCACATAGCACAGGGGCAGGAGAAGCGCGGAGAGCAGCAGGAAGTTCGGGACG
The DNA here is from genome assembly GCA_002298995.1 of Desulfarculales bacterium UBA696. Lineage (GTDB taxonomy): Bacteria > Desulfobacterota > Syntrophobacteria > Syntrophobacterales > Syntrophobacteraceae > SbD1. The sequence goes on along the minus strand of DBMO01000076.1, from coordinate 12,496 downwards.
GTGTGCGCGACCGTGGAAGGCATCACTCCGACGAAGCTGAAAAGCGGGTGGTGGACTATGTAAACAGCGTATGTCTGCGTAGCGAAGGCTTTCACGGCTCGTAATTCACCTGTCCTCGCCGAAGCACTCCAGAAAAATAATATCAGAAAGAAAACCACGCTCGGGGCGACATAATAGATGTGCAGGAGCGGCAGCTCCAGGACGGAGTGGAACGGGGTTGCAGCCGCGAAAAAGAGGGCCGATGCCCCGGCGAAAATGAGAAAAGGCCGGTCGAGGATCTTCCACCCATCCGATTGGGCTGAAGTCCTCCAGAGCGAAGCCAGCCACATACCTACCGCAAATTCGGGAAGGCGTCCCGGGAGGTTGAAGTGCATGAGGTTTTCGGCAAAACCAGGGAATTGCTGATTTTCCGGAATAAACCAGGCAAGCACCTGCCAGCTTCCCCAGCACACGACCATTATCGAAATGGCAGCCGGCCTAGGTCCCAGCCATATAAAAAATCTCAGAATCAGCGGAAACAGCAGGTAAAACTGCGCGAGCAGCCCCAGGTACCAGAAGTGGGAGAAATTGGACAGCATGTTGGAATAATCGAGAGAATTTACGAACGTAAGGTGCTCGATAAGCATTATCGACGCCGGAAGCAGCGGAAACCCGAAATGCAGGATATTTACGATCGTAAATATGATAAGCGCGATGTAATAAGGGGGAACAATCCGAAGGAACCGCTTCTTTAAGAACGTCCCGTAGCTCATCGGCGGGCGGCGGTCCGGCCCAAGGTGCGGAAGCGAAAGTAAAAACCCGGATATAATATTGAAAAGGATGACGCTTCCGGCCATCCCTTCGAAGCCCGGATTCAAAAAATCCTGCAGAGGAGTTTGCGGGGCCGGTATAACCGTCTTCCAAAGATGATGGAAAAAGACCCCGAGCATTGCGGCAACACGAATCGTGTCGAGCTGCGATATGGTTGCCCGCTCCGGCGGCAGGGCCTCCCGGCCCGAATTCAGAGTATTTTTAGTCCCCGCCAAATTCCGATATTCCTTTTTCCCGCTGGTAACGTAAGTTCCCAAAGCTAATAGCCGCACCCAAAAATGGCGTCAATGAAATAGTTTTGGGTCTTCCGGCAAACGCTTACCCGTTATTTGCATAAAAGACGCAATAAACCCGCACAACGTCATTGCGCGGGAATATATCGGAGGTACTCGTTTGCCGGATGAGCCATAATTTTGTGTTTGATGTTGTCCAGCTATCACCCTCCCCTAACCCCTCCCATCAAGGGAGGGGAATCCCATCAAGGGAAGGGAATCCGCTCAATGCCGTCGGTACAACTCTGCGGAAGTGCCCGCGACGCATGCACATCCGCTGATTGGATAAATTTTAAGTTAGCGCTTTTGGGCAACAGTCCAGAGACTTTGCCGTAACCTTTCTGATTGGTCAAAAGGCCCCGATTACCGTCCCACCAGCAGCACCTGTGCCGCTGCCTGGGCGATTCGGATGAATGGGTAGGGGAAGAAGCCGGCGGCTACGATCAGGCCGGTCGATATGCCCGCGAGGAGTTTAATGGGCATGGAGGGTGTCAGGGCCGGAAGTTCAACAGCGGGCTCCAAAAGGTAGGCCGCCCTGATTGCCAGCAGATAATAATAGAGTGATATCACGACGTTTATCATGGCAATGATGACAAGGGCGATATAGCCCCTTTCGATTGCGGCGACGAAGACTAGAAATTTTCCGGTAAATCCGATTGTGGGCGGTATTCCGGCCAGGCTGAAAAGCGAGACCATGAGGGCCAGTGCGAGAAGCGGCGATCTGCGGTGCAGGCCGGCCAGATCATCTATTTGCAGGTTTTGGCCCTCCGGGGCCAGCTCGATGACTACCAGAAAAGCCGTAAACTTCATTGCCAGCAGCGCAAGGGCGTAGAAAATCGTTCCCGTCCAACCCGCGGGGTTCATTGCCAGGATTCCGATCAGGATGTATCCCGAATGGGCGATTGTCGAAAAGGCCAGGAGGCGCTTCAAGTCCTTTTGGGCGATTGCCGCGAGGTTTCCCACCGTCATCGATGCGACCGAGAGGATCACCAGCACGTGGACGAGATAGGTGCTCTCCTGCCCGGCATGGGCGACTACCCTGGCGATTACCGCCACCGCCGCAACCTTGGATACCGTTGCGATGTATGCGGCAACCTGGTTCGACGCCCCCTGGTAGGCATCCGGCGCCCAGAAGTGGAACGGAAATACGGCCAGCTTGAAGAAGAACCCGCCAAGGGTCAGCACCAATCCGATTACCACGGCGGGCTGGCCTATCATTTCCGGCAGTAGCCGGGCCATATCACTGAGGTAGGTTGCCCCGGATGACGAATAGAGAAGGGCCATACCGAAAAGCATCACCCCCGAGGCGAAGGTACCCACCAGGAAGTACTTTATGCCCGCCTCCAACCCGAAATCCTGGTTTCTCCTAAGCGCGACAAGGATGTAGAGCGAATAGCTGGATACTTCGAGCGATACGAAAATCGAGAGCAGATGGCCCGCGCTCACCAGGAGCATCATCGCCAGGGTGCATGTAAAGAGCAGAAAGTAGAAATCCTGGATGCGCCGTTCGCCGATATCCGGCAAATTGCCGCAAAGTGCGATAATCAAAAAGAGGCCCAGCGAAAGCAGTATCTTGAAAACCTGAGAATAAATATCGGCCGTGAATGCCTGGATAAACAGGTAACCCTGCGCCCCGACCGAGGCGAGGCACACCAGGACCCCCAGGGATGCGAGCAGGAGCGAGCTAAGGTGCTCCCGGCGCGGGTCCGGCTTCGAAAAAAAGGACAGCATCAAAAACCACATTGCTGCCGCAAAGTAGAAGATCTCAGGGGCGGCTATCATCCAGTTCATTTAGGCAATCCGTTAATGAAAGGCGCCGATGCGGTATGGATTACGTCGAAAAGGATCGACGGATAAAGACCAACGATTACCAGGACGGCGGCCAGGATCATCCGGGGGACCCCCAGGAAAAACGAAACGTCCTGCAGTTTCGAAAATTTCTCGTCGACAGGGCCGTAGAATGTCCGCTGAACCACGCGGAGCATGAAAAGGGCGGTCACAACCAGCGCCAGCACCGCTATAACCCCTAGCGGGGGATAGGTCCTGAATGCGGCGATGAAGACCACAAGCTCCCCCCAGAAGTTCGCAAGTCCTGGAAGCCCCATGCTCGCCAGGGCCGCCACTATGAAAAATGTGGATGCAACCGGCATGACGCGGCTCAGGCCGCCAAGCTCCGGCACCATTTTGGTGTGCGTGCGGTCATAGATGTAGCCGATCGAGGAGAAGAGAAGGGCCGTCATTATACCGTGAGCAAACATCTGAAAAACTGCTCCGTTCAGCCCTTCCACCGTCATTGTTGAAAGCCCCAGCCCGACCACTCCCATGTGTGAAACGCTCGAATAGCCGATCACGTATTTCAAGTCGGTCTGGCGCAGTCCCGCGAAGGCGCCGTAGATGATGCCGATTGCCGCCAGCACCGCCATGAGCGGCGCCCAATAGGACCAGCCCACCGGACAGAGCATGATGGCAACCCGCAGCACGCCAAACGATCCGATCTTCATCAAAACGCCAGCGTGCACCATGCTCACCGCGTGCGGGGCCGCCGCATGGCCCACCGGCGACCATGTATGGAACGGCCAGACGCCCGCAAGTATTCCGAAACCCAAAAAGAGCAGGATGAAAGCGAATTTTTGCTCCCAGGGAGCGATGGTTCCGGACATTCCGGATTGCATCAGGGGAACGAACCCGAAGGTGCCGAGGCCCGATTTGAAATAGAGAAATATCACCGCGGGCAGTATCAGGGCGCTTCCGGCGAGCAGGTACAAGGTGAGCTTCATCGCGCCGTATTCTTTTCGCGTGGTGCCCCATACCGCTATCAGCAGGTACATAGGAAAGAGCGACACGTCGTACCAGACGAAGATGAAGAAAAGGTCCAGGCTCATGAAGAGCCCGAAAACCCCCGTTACCAGCAGGAAATAGAGGGCGTAAAACTCCTTTACCCTCGTCTCCATTTCCCACATCGTGAGAACGCCTGTAAAAAAGACTATTCCGGTTAGGAGCAGGTTCGGCAGGCTGAAGCCGTCAACCCCGTTTATGTAGCGGATGCCGAGCGAGGGTATCCAGGAGTAATCCTCGACGAACTGAAAGCCCCCCATGCTCCTGTCGTAGGCGAAAAACAGGAGGAGGGAAATTACCAGGGTGATGCCCGAAAATGTGGCGCTCACCCGCCTTATCAGCTCCTTTTTCTCGGCCGGAATGAGCATGATCGCAATCAACCCTGCAACGGTTGTTCCGAGGATGGCCGAAAGATAAGGAAAATTGGCAGGTTCCATGTGCATCAAAATACCTTCCCGCCTAAATCTTTTCGAAAAAGAAGTAGAACGCCAGGAACACGAGTACCGCAAAGATCGCCAGCAGCCTGTACTGGATCATAACCGTCTGTAGAAAAGCCGATATCCGGCCGCCCTCGACTGTCCCCCCGGCAAGCTCATCTATGGCGCCGTCGATCACTTTGTTGTCGTTTTGCCAGCACAGCCAGGATATTCCCCGGTCGATCACCCGGTCGACGAACAGCCCGTAAATATGATCGAGGTACCACCGCTCGGCGAATAATCGGTATAGGGGCGGAATTTTCTCGACAAAGCCCACCTGCTCCGCCCCCCGCCTGCCAAACTCAAACCAGGCGAGCGCAAGGCCCGCAATCGAAAGAACCAGGGCCGCAATGTGCGACCAGTTGGTTTCTGGGGCATGAAGGTCGATTACCAGCATGCCGGCCAGAAAGTTCTTTATCGGGGCCTCGAAAAACCCAAGCAGCACCGTGACCGTCGCAAGAAAGACCAGCGGCCCGGTCATTGCCCTGTAGCCGGCATGGTCAGGCGCGTGAGCATGCCCGCTTTCCTGCTCGACCGACTTCGGGAAAAACATGACGAACATCACCCGGAACGAATAATAGGCGGTGAGGAAGACCCCGAGAAGGCCCGCAAGCAGCCACATCGGATTGGAAAGCCCCGCCAGGGCCGACATGATCGACTCTTTGCTGAAGTACCCCGAAAGGGGCGGAACGCCCGATAGCGCCGCCGCCGCTATGACTATCGAGATTGTCGGTATCTTGAGCCCGCGCGAGCCCGACCGGCCCAACTCGTAAAAATCGTTTGTCCCGAAATGATGAATAAAAACGCCGGAGCAGAGAAAAAGCAGCGCCTTGAACCCTGCGTGAGTAGTCAGGTGGAAGACGCCGGCAAAGTATCCGCCCGCCGCAAGACCCATTATCATCAGGCCGAGCTGGCTTATCGTCGAATATGCCCAGACCCTCTTTATGTCCCTGCTCACCATCGCCATGGTCGAGGCGAGCAGCATGCTGATCGTCCCGATTGCCAGAAAAACCCCCATCGCCTCGGGCGACAGGCTGAAGAATGGAAAGAGGCGCGCGAACAGAAACACTCCCGCCGCCACCATGGTTGCCGAATGGAGCAGGGCGCTAACCGGAGTCGGGCCTTCCATGGCATCGGGAAGCCAGGTCATCAGCGGAAACTGGGCGCTTTTGCCGACTATTCCGCCGAAAATGAGCAGGGCGGAAAGCGTCAGGACCTCGTGTGGCATGCGCGTCGCCGTGGGGCCGTTAAGCTCAAGCACGCCGAGGTTTCCGGCATTGAGCAAAACGACGAAAATGCCCAGGAAAAAGGCAACGTCTCCCGCGCGGGTCATTACAAAGGCCTTCTTGCCGGCCTGGCTGGCGCTGAACTTCTCGTACCAGAATCCGATCAAAAGATAGGAAGAAAGCCCCACCAGTTCCCAAAAGACATAGATTTGAAGAAGGCTTCGCGAAACCGAGAGGCTCAGCATCGCCCAGGCAAAAAGCGACATAAAGGCATAATAGCGCGAAAAACCGGGGTCCCCGGCCATGTAGCCAAGGGAGTAGATTTGTACGAGAAGGCAGATAGCGGCAACGATCGTGAGCATCAAAAGGCCGAGCTGATCCGCAAGAAAGCCGACCTGGACGTTAAGTCCGCTCGATGCCAGAAACTGCGTCGAGTATTCGACCGGCCCCGGCGCCGCCCAGTTTTGGGCCAGCAGAACCACGGAGCAGACAAAAGAGACGGCAACGGACCCGATCGATAGCCGCGCCGAAAGCCCCGGCTTCATGCGGGTAAAGATCATGATGAGCAAAAATGCGGCAAAGGGCAAAAAAGTCGCCATTATGAGCGCCGCTAAAGTCGGGTATGCCATCATCTACCTCTGGCTTGTGTTTTCACCGTGAAAGCGCGGTGAATGTTACTTCAGCAGGTTGTAGTTGCCTGGGTCGAATGATCCGGTGCGGCGGAAGGCGTAAACGATGATCGCCAGGCCCACCGACACCTCGGTTGCGGCTACAGCCAGGATGAAAAGCACAAATGTCTGGCCCTCGAGATTTTGCCAGCGCAGGGCCGCCGCAACGAACGCAATCGAGGCGGAATTCAGCATTATTTCGATCCCGAGCACCATCATTATGAGGTTTCGCCTCGAAACGGCGCAGAAAACCCCCAGTCCGAAAAGAATCGCGGAAAGGATCAGTGCATGACTAAGCGGAACGATCATGTTTCATCCCCCGTTCCGGGTTTGGTTTGGGACTTTCCCAGCTGCAGCGCTCCGATAAGGGCGAGCAGAAGAAGAAGCGAGATCACTTCTATGGAAAACCAGTGATTTTGGAGCACATAGAGCGCGAAATCTCTTGGCGAAGCGATAAGCAAGCCCAGTGGGGCATCGGCGCCTCGCGTTTCGAAGATCATCAGAAAAGCAATCACAAGGTAAATCAGCCCGAAAACCGCCGCCGGTATCCATTGCCTGGCGGGCAGCAGGTCCTCGCCCGGTGAATCCACCTTGACCATCATCACCACGAACAGGAAGAGCACCATGATTGCCCCGGCGTAGATGATCACTTCCAGGGCCGCGAGCAGCGGCGCTCCGAAGAAGTAAAAGATCATGGCGGTCCCGAAAAAGGAGACAATCAGGTAAACCACCGCGTGCACCATGTTGCGCCGGGTAATGGCAACGGCGGTTGCGGCAACCGTTACAGCCGCAAGAATGTAGAATAGCAGTCCCAGGAAGGTCATAAGATCTCGCTGTCGGAAATCACGGCAAATTGCTTTTGACATCAACCGGCTTATCCTCACCGATGTGTTCGCCTTTTTTGCCCTCGTCGGTCGTTATGCCCGCATACCTGTAGTAGTTGTAGTTTTTATCCTTTCCCTGGTGGTCGACCAGCAGGTCTTCTTTTTCATAGATAAAATCAAGGGGCGTACTCTTCGAGAACTCATAGTCTGGGGTCAACTGGATAGCCGAGGTCGGACAGGCTTCCTCGCACAAACCGCAGTAGATGCAGCGGGCGAAGTTTATTCGAAACCAGAGCGGATAGCGCCGTCCGTTGGGCTTTTCATCGCCCTCCATCGAGATGCAGGTTACCGGGCACACCGCCGAACACAAAAAGCAGGAGACGCAGCGTTCCTCGCCGTCGGGGTCGCGGGTAAGGATAATCCTTCCGCGTGCGCGCTCAGGCAGCGGGCGCTTGTACTCGGGGTACTGCTCGGTGATGGGCTTTCGGAAAAGGTGCTTGAAAGTCTCGGCAAATCCTGCCGCCAGAGCCTTCACAGCTTCCACGACTTGCTCCATAAGGTCTCCGTCTACACAGCTTTTATACTGGAGTCACGTGGGGGTGGGCACTGTTTCATCTCACTCCCCGAATCGGCTTTAAAGTAGCATGTAGGGTGGGCACGGGTTCATCGTGCCCACCGATACCATTCCCGAACCGGCTTGAAAGCCGGTGGGCACGATGATGCCGTGCCCACCCTACACGCGGATACGTCAGTGAATCATCACCCCGACTGCGGCTGTCGCCAGGATGTTTAGCAGCGCGACCGGTATGAGCACCTTCCATCCAATGGTCATAAGCTGGTCGTATCTCAGCCGGGGGAGGGTCCCGCGAACCCAGATCATAAAGAGTGCGACCAGCAGGATCTTTATGAAAAGCCACAAAAAAGACGGGAGAAAAGGCCCGCGCCATCCCCCGAGAAAAAGCACCGATACGATGCCGCCAAAGACCATCATGTTGACGTATTCGCCAAGAAAGAACAGGCCGAAGCGCATTCCGCTGTATTCGGTATGGTAGCCCGCCACCAGCTCGTTTTCGGCTTCCGGAAGATCAAATGGGATGCGCTTGCTCTCGGCCATCGCGCTGATCATGAAGATGATGAAAGCAACCGGCTGCACAACAATGAACGGATAGCTTGCCTGCGCGTCGACGATATCCACTATGCTGAACGAATGCGCCAGCATGATAATCGGAATAAGAGAAAGCCCGAGGGAGAGTTCGTAGCTAATCATCTGCGCCGCGCCTCGAATGCCGCCAAGCAGGCCGTACTTCGAATTGGATGCCCAACCCCCAAGCGCCACCCCGTAGACCCCAAGCGACGACAAAGCGAAGACGAAAAGAAGCCCGATATTGAGGTCGGTTACAACCATCGGAATCTTTCTTCCGAACAGCGTCAGGTCGCTCCCGAACGGGACCACCGCAAACATCACAAAGGCGGTGGTTGCTACTATAGCCGGCGCAATCAGGAAGAAAGCCTTATCCGCCCCATCCGGCACGGTGTCTTCTTTGGTTAGCATCTTTACTACGTCGGCCAGCGGCTGAAGCAGCCCGAATTTCCCCGCCCGGTTAGGACCGTACCGTATCTGAAGGCGCGCCAGAAACTTGCGTTCGACCCAAACGAGGTATGCCGCCACAAACAGCAGAAAAAACAGCACCACTGTGAGCTTGATTATCAATACAAGGAATCCGGCTAACCAGTTCAGCATCATTCACCCGGGAAAATGTTCACTGCGGCCATTTCACCGCAGAGAGCGCGAAGAGCGCGGAATTATTCTTTAGTAATTGTTTGCCAGCCTACGAATGCCCCGTCCGAGTTCCGTTACGCTGCAATTCAACAGTAGCCCCAAGGGAGAACCCCGTTATGTCGGGGTCTTTCGTTGCGGAACAGTCCTCCGACCCATGTTGTGGAACAGTCTCCCGACCCCTGTTGTGGCACGGTCTCCCGGGGTCGTTGCCCAAAGGGGAAT
>DBMO01000076.1:0-3369 GCA_002298995.1 Desulfarculales bacterium UBA696 | reverse complement strand
CCCTCCCGCCAGGGGAGGGGAGCTTTCCTCCGATTCCCGCAAAATTCTTCCGATTCAGCTTTTAGGCAACAGCCCCTCCCGACCGTGCCACCGTTCCGCATTACGTTGTGGCCGGTCTCCTGACCGTGCCACCCTTTCGACCGAAGGTCTCCAAAGAGTTCGTGGTGACAAGAGATTCTGGAAACCTTCATTCGAGAGCATGGCGTGGTCGGGAGACCCCGCCATAACACGAACCCACCCCCTACCGGTCGATATCGGGCAGGATGTAGTCCATGGACCCTACTATCGCGATGAGGTCCGCGATGCTCCCGCCTTCGGCCATCATGGGGAGGGCCTGAACGTTTGCAAATCCGGGTCCGCGTATTCGCAGCCGGTAGGGGTAGCCAAGGCCGTCGCTCACCAGGAAATAGCCCTGCTCGCCGCGGGGTACTTCGGATGCGGCGTACGCTTCGCCATGCGGCATTTTGGGACCCGTGCTCACGTTAATGAAATGGTTGATGAGCGTTTCAATGTCGCGCAGCATCTCTTCGCGCCTTGGGACGGTGTAGCGGTACTGGTCGGTGATGTGGCTGCCGGACGGCATGTTTGCGGCAACCTGCTTGATGATCCTGACGCTCTGGCGCATCTCCTCGACCCGAACGAGGTAGCGAGCGTAGCAATCCCCTCCCGGATCGGTGGGTATTTCGAAATCAAGCTGATCGTATCCGGAGTAGGGCGTTTTTTTGCGAAGGTCCCACTCCAGGCCGCAGGCGCGAAGGTTGGGCCCGGTTATGCCCCAGTCCATGGCCTGGTCGAGCGATATGCGGCCGATTCCCTTGGTCCTGGCCATGAAGATGGGATTTTTCCTGATCAGGCGTTCATATTCATGGAGCCTTCCCGGAAAGATCCTTACGAGGTTGTCAACCGCCTCTTTCCAGCCTCCGGGAAGATCGTTCGCGACACCTCCGATGCGGAACCATTCCGGGTGCAGCCTTCCTCCCGTTATTAGTTCTATAACGTCAAGAATCTGCTCGCGTTCGACGAACGTGTAAAAATTGGGCGTCATGGCCCCGAGATCATGGGCGAAAGTCGAAAACCAGACGAGGTGATTACTCAGCCTGTAAAGTTCGCAAACCAGCACGCGGATCATCTGGGCGCGATCGGGGACTTTTATGTCGGCGAGCTTCTCCACTGCCTGGAGATAGGACATCTCGCTATTAGATCCGGCGAGATAGTCCACCCTGTCGCAGTAGGGGATAAATTGGTGCCAGGTCTGGTGTTCCGCGAGTTTTTCCTTGGCCCGGTGATGATAGCCGATTTCGAGGTCGAGCCTTCTTATCTCCTCGCCCTCGAGTTCGGCAACGCAGCGCAGCAGCCCGTGGGTGCTGACGTGGTGCGGCCCTATGTTGAGAAAAAACTCATGTTCTCCCGAAATATCTTCGCGGTCGCGCTTCATCAACTCGCGCGCATCGATTGGCTGGTCGAGCATGGCGTCCGAAAGCGTATACGGGGGCATACTGGTTGCCCGGCCCGGATAATCTTTTCTCAGCGGATGCCCTTCCCAGTATTCGGGCATTATGATTCTTCGGAGGCTTGGGTGTCCTTCGAACCCGATTCCGAACAAGTCAAAGACTTCGCGCTCGTACCAGTTGGCCGAGGGCCAGATATCCGTTACCGAAGCTGTTGCGGGGTTTTTCCCGTTAAGGCCCGCCTTGACGCGCACGCGGGTTGCCGTATCAAACGAGAGCAATTGATAGACCATCGTGTAGTCCGGATAAGGCTCTCTAGCCGCCCTTTCGGCCTGGCCTCCGCCGATATCCGTAAAACCCTGGGACAAACTGCTGCTCCATACCTTGCCCCTTCTTGCGGATTCATCTATCGCCGTAAGGTCATCGAGGCGCTTGTACCTGGTTTGGGATTCGGTTTTTAGAAAACGCAGCAGGTCTTTAATGCTCCCCTGGTCGGCGATGAAGGTGACCATGTCCGATGCACGGGGATCGAGCCGGACGGTCTCTCCAAATCGTGCGGTAACCGCTTCGGCGACCAGCCGGTCAGGCTCGGTCATCTCGATCCTGCGCGCCGGCGGGACCCACATATCATCGGCGCGGTTGCCCCAAAAATTGTATGGCCTTGGCGTGGCGGCCGTGCCCCTTATCGGGACCCCTTCATACCCGGTCCCGCGGGTGTCGCGGGTTTTGTTTATCCCGTCGACCAGGATCGGCGCCTCCGTTCCCTGCGAGCCGCCGCCGAGGTGAAAGACCCTCCGGGCAGGTTTTTCAAGAGATACGATCTTTTCTTGCAGCAGCACCAGCCCCTGGAGCAGCGCCTCAGGCCGAGGCGGACATCCGGGCACGTAAATGTCCACCGGGATTATCTGGTCCACCCCCTGCACCACGCTATAGACGTCGAACATGCCGCCTGAGTTGGCGCAGGAACCCATCGAGATTACCCATTTCGGTTCGGGCATCTGCTCATAGAGGCGAAGAACGACGGGGGCAATTTTCTTGAAAACGGTTCCGGATACGATCAGGAGGTCGGATTGCCTGGGCGATGGGCGAAGCACTTCCGCGCCGAAACGGGCCAGGTCGTAGCGGGAGGTAAAAGCCGCGGCCTCTTCCACAAAGCAGCAGGAAAGCCCGAAAAACATCGGCCACAAGCTGAACTTGCGCGACCAGTTGATCACCGTATCGCTAAGGCTCAGAAGCCGGTCGCTCATTCTTCCTTGTACGTGGCCCTCCAATCAAGCCCTCCATGTTTCCAGATATAGAAAAGCCCCACCAGCAGCAAAATGATGAAAAACGACATCTGCATGAGCGCGGGCACTCCGGCCTCTTCATAAACCACTGCCCAGGTAAAGATGTAGGCCCCCTCGATATCGAAGATGAGGAAGAAAATAGCCACAAGGTAGAAAGGCACTGGATATCTGAAGCGTGCCGTGCCGGTCGGGATTACGCCGCACTCGTAGGGCCTCGATTTTTCAATGGTCGGTTTCTTTTCACCTAGCCATGCGGCGAGAAAGAGCTGGGATGCTATAAATCCGACAACCATTATCGTGTAAACGATCAGGCTGAACACCCCTGGCTCCCAGGGCGACATTATTCCTCCAGCAGGAACGGGTTGCACTGGCCCTCCCAAACTTCATTCATGTCTGGCTGACGCTAATTGATCGATGCCGCGCTCCGGCCTATCAGGCAGACCGGCGCGGCTATGAAGCCGGTTTTTGCGGAAACCGTTGGTAGCCAATGTAATAATGCTTTTGGCCGTGGTAAACGGCCCGGATCGTCTTTTGTCCGGGGAAAGGGATCTTGGACACGGCTATCAAGGGGACTTATACGATTTTGCGTCCAAGATTGCACCAGGTTGCAATCGATGGGTTGCGCTCCGCTCCAC
>DBMO01000042.1 GCA_002298995.1 Desulfarculales bacterium UBA696 | reverse complement strand
CAGTTCCATCTCGATTTCCGGCGCCGCCGTCGGGCTTCTTGTGCTCCGCACCCGGATATGAATCCGGGCTACCCACTGATTGCAACCGCGAGGCGTCATTCGACGATAACCCGACATTTTCGAAATATTTTATTTGGGCAACAGGCACTTTCGACCGCGCCACGAGGGCATTTTCGCGAAGTTTCCATTCACCCCTAATCGAACCTGCATCGATGACCGAGGCTTATTATCCCGGCTCTATGGCTCTTTGAACATTCCAACGACCTGTTCGGTCCAATATATTCCATATTCCGTCAAATGTTTCCCTTCATGCATCTAGACATTCTTTTCCAATAGGGTTAAACATACACGTTTCCTGTATAATCCTTAAATTCTGATCTCCCCGTTTTGGGGCATTCTGGTATCGGAGCCAACATGATAGGCATATCCAAACTTTATTGCGGAACGGTTGAACCTTCCGATGCGCTTCGCTATGGGCGGGAGAGCGGAAAGCTTCCCTCTCACCTGCTCCAGTTTTCATCCGACAAAAAACCTGTTGTGGTCTGGAACGTGACCCGCCGCTGCAACCTCAAGTGCGTGCATTGCTACGCCCACGCCAGGGACGAAGTTTTTGCGGGCGAGCTTTCCACCGAGGAAGGCAAGGCGGTGCTCGACGACCTGGCTAAATTTGGAGCGCCCGTTGTCCTTTTTTCGGGCGGTGAGCCGCTGGTGCGGCCGGACCTTACCGAACTTGCCGCCTACGCCGTGGGCAAGGGAATGCGGGCGGTTATCTCCACAAATGGCACTCTGATAAACAGCCGTATTGCCGGTGAACTGAAAAAAATCGGCCTTTCCTACGTCGGGATAAGCCTCGACGGCCTGGAAGAGGTAAACGATGCATTCAGGGGCGTAAGGGGCTCTTTCGCCAAGGCAATGGACGGCATCAAGGCCTGTCAGGACGCAGGAATAAAAGTGGGCCTTCGCTTCACGATGAACAGGCGAAATGCCGGTGAGATTTCCGGTATCTTCGACCTTCTCGAAAAACACCAGATCCCACGCGTCTGCTTCTACCACCTGGTTTATGCCGGGCGCGGAAGCGATCTGATGAAGGAAGATCTCTCCCACGAAGAAACCCGCAAGGCAGTTGATATGATAATCGACAGAACGGCCGACCTGCACCGTAGGGGACACGAAAAAGAGGTCCTCACCGTGGATAACCACGCCGACGGTCCCTACGTTTACCTCAGAATGGTCCGGGAGAACTCGCCGAGGGCCGGCGAAGTGCTCGAACTGCTTCAAATGAACGAAGGGAACAACTCCGGGCGCGGAATTGGGTGCATAAGCTGGGACGGCACCGTTCACGCCGACCAGTTCTGGCGCCATTATTCGTTTGGAAACATCAGGGATCGCAAATTCAGCGAAATCTGGACCGACCTGTCCAATCCCCTTATGATGCGGCTGAAAGAAAAGAAGAAATACGTGCAGGGCCGGTGCGCCGATTGTAAATGGCTCGACGTCTGCTCCGGCAACTTCCGCGTTCGCGCGGAAGCCGCAACCGGCGATCTCTGGGCCTGCGATCCAGCCTGCTATCTGACAGACGAAGAAATCAAGAAATAGCAAATGAAGATAAAGAGCGGGGGACCTGTTCCCTCGCTCTCCCCCGTTCCTTTGCCGCGAACCCGGCTTCCAAAGGCCGCCGGCAACCAATACCCAATATCTAAATCCCTAAATCCCCGAACCAATCAATACCGCATTCTTTTCCAGACAATCAGAAATGCAAAAGCCTTCACATGATTTCGATGGCTGGGTGTTTGCAAAAACCTTCACAATATCCCCCCCTTTGGAAGATTTTCAGGTGAAAGCTGCCGTCAATTTCGCTTTTGAAATTTAGCCTTCGAAAAAGACCGAAATTCAGAACGCTAATCGGTAATTCTCAAAGTTAATTTCCTAAAATTCCTCGTTATCTCCGGTCGGCATCAGCTGGCATTCCTATTGCTCTACCCCCCTCGCGGAGTTCTCACTCTCGAAATGCCAAAACGTCCCCGGAGGAAACCGATGCAATCCGACACACCCGCTGGAACCACTTTGATCCTCTTACTGCGCTTCTGTTTCGTAGCCGCCCTTCTCCTTTTTTCGCTGACTGTTGCCGGGCAGGCCCACTGCGCCCAGGTCAGCATTGCGTGGGACCCGGGACTAAGTTCGGTTGCCGGCTACAAGGTTTATTACGGTACAGCGACCAGGAGTTACACCAATTCGGCGGATGCAGGCGCAAATACCAGCTTCACCATTCAGGACCTTACCGCACCGGCCTATTTCATAGCCGCGACGGCCTACGACACCACTAACACGGAAAGTGATTTTTCCGCGGAACTCTCCATTTATATGATGAGCGCATCGGCTGGAACCGGCGGGGCCATATCGCCGGCCGGGAATTTTTTCAAATCTCAGGGTGACGGGCAAACTTTCAGCATCGTTCCCGATACAAACTATCAAATTGTGGATGTGCGGGTGGACGGCCAATCCGTGGGGGCGGTGAGCACCTACACGATGTCCGGAATATCGGCCGCGCATGCGATATCGGCAACTTTCCAGGCTATCCCGGCAAGCTACAACATCGCGGCGACGGCCGGCGCGGGCGGTTCCATTTCGCCCTCCGGCTCCGTTGTGGTAAGCCCGGGGGCGGTCCAGACGTTCGGTATCATCGCGGGGCAGGGGTACCACATAGCAGATGTGCAGGTTGACGGAGTATCGGTGGGCGCGGTCGGCAGCTATACCTTCAGCGGTGTTGGCGCAGGGCATACAATCTCCGCGAGCTTTGCAATCAATACGTTTGCGATCACGCCGACGGCGCAGGCAAACGGATCGATTTCTCCGGCATCGGCGGTATCGGTAAATTACGGATCGAGCCAGACCTTTACCATCACCCCAAACACCAATTACAAGGTATCCGACGTTAAGGTGGACGGAGTCTCGGTCGGTGCGGCAACAAGCTACACTTTCCCCAGCGTTTCCTCCAACCACACGATTTCCGCCAGTTTTGCCCTGAATACCTATACGATCACGCCGACCGCACAGGCCAACGGATCGATTTCTCCGGCATCNNTACGGATCGAGCCAGACCTTTACTATCGCTCCAAACTCGAATTGCAAAATATCGGACGTCCAGGTAGACGGGGTGTCGGTAGGCGCGGTAAGCAGCTATACCTTCAGCAATGTCTCAGCGGACCATACCTTGGCGGCGAGTTTCACGGCTTTGCCGGAGCCCCCCGTAGCCGACGCCGGGCCCGATCAGACCGTTGCCAAGGGTGCTGGCGTGACCCTTAACGGGACCAATTCATCCGATCGAACCTCACCGATTATGTCGTACCAGTGGACGCAGACCGGCGGACAGGCGGTGAGCATCTCCAATCCGAATACAGCCAAAGCTACGTTCAGGGCGCCTTCGGTCGCCGCGGGCGGCAGAGCCCTTACCTTCATGCTCACCGTCACCGATCAGACAGGCTTGAAATCGACGGATACCTGTATCGTCAACCTGACTTACATCAATCAACCTCCTGTTGCTGATGTCGGCCCGGATCAGACGGTAAGCCCCTGGAGCATTGTCACGCTCGACGGGTCGAAATCCACCGACCCGGAGGGTTCCGCTCTGACTTATCGCTGGGAGCAAATGGGTGGGCCGGAAGTTGCTCTTTCCCAGTCGAATGTTGCGCAGCCGACCTTTGTGGCCCCCGAGAGCGCTACCGGCAGCACCTCCCTGACCTTCAGACTCACCGTGGCGGATTCATACGGATTGCTTTCAAGAAAAACCTGCTTGGTAAACGTCACAACGATGAGCACCGGTCCGAGTGCGGTTGTCGGCTCTAGCCTGACTGTCACCGGGGGCAGGGTTGCGACCCTGGATGGTTCGGGATCGAGTGATGCCGGAAGCGTTCTCTCCTCATTTTTGTGGCATCAGACGGGGGGATCTCCGGTGACGTTATCCGATCCAGCCGCTTTCATGCCGACCTTTACCGCGCCCAAGTCCGGAGCCGACCCCAATCCCCTCGCCTTCATGCTAATCGTGACGGACCAGGACGGCCTCACCTCCAGGGCAACCCAGTCTGTGAAGGTCAACTATGCGATGCCGGACCTCGTCGGAAAATGGACGAGCTTCAGTTACACGAGCAATGCCATTGCGGGCACCCTTCAGGTCAGCAATACAGGCAGCGCGAATATGAGTGGGGGAAGAAACACCGGCGTGGTTTTTTACCTCTCGACTGATGGGATAACCACGAGCAAGATCCTCTCGACTCAGACCATCGGGGGTTTAAGCGTCGGCCAGAGCCAAACCCTGCAATTCAAGTACTCCGGGTTAAGCCTCGATGGGCAATACATCGTAGCGGTAATTGACTCAGGTTCGGCAATCGGTGAGGCCAACGAGACGAATAATGTCGCCCGGGTATTGATACAATAAATATCGGAAAGAGGATGGGGAGCCCTGCTCCCCGCACTCACACCGATATATGGATTAGAATGGCGTCACGCCCGCGACCTTCATAAAACCGCCGTGGCGCCCTTGTCCCGCGGAGCTCCTCTGCCACTCAGGCCCCCTCCACAAAAAATGCCGCTCTAGTCGGAATAAGTTCCGGTTCTTCCAGGAAACTCCACAATATCGTGTAACATTCACCACGGCCTCGGAAGAGGCTAATTTTTTAAATTCTAAAAGCATCGATAGAGTCTATAATGGCTGTCGCCATATTGTTCCCGGGGCGCTCCGGCCCACCCGTGCGGCAGGTGCTGGAGCGGCTGCTGCAACTTTGCCGGGGACTGCTTAAAACCCGAAACAGGTCTAAACAGAAACCTTCAAGCCAGGAGAGGTATCCATGAAAAGACTGAACGCAAAGAGTGTAAGGCTGGCGATCATAGCTTCGATTATGATCTTCGGAATGACTTCTCTTGTGATACCGCAAAGCTTCTCGGCGGGTGAAGAATCGGCAAAGGAAGCCGTCCGCCTTAATGTAAATACATCAATGCAAGACAATCTGACCGCACTTAAGGGCAAAACCGTAACGGTTAACATATCGACCGGTCAGGCGATAACCGGGACAGTCAGTGATGTCAAAGGCAATCTTTTGCACCTGTCAAAGATAAGCCAGAAAGAATTCTATGACGCGCTGGTCCTGATAGACCACATTTCTGCAATTGAAACGAGGGTCAGGTAGAGAAGATCCGAGGACCTGTCGTGAGTTGCGGCGGCGGCAGTTCATTTAGGGCCGCTTACTCTTCGATAAGCCTGCTGCCGGTCGCGAAAAATTTCTGCTTGTCGTTTTTGTGCGGATGGCCCGAGAACTCGTGGTTTTTCCACGGATCAAGGTCTTCGGGCGGCATTCCAGCTTGCTGCAGCTTTTCTTTTGCGGGCAGAAAAACCGCGTTCTCCTCGTCCATCACACGCACGATTACAAGCGTGTAATCCGGGTAGAATTCGCTCTTCACGATTCGGCCGCCAATCTCACCCGAAACATCCAGATCGGCATTGCTGGGATCGTACCTCAGGTCCCCGGGGTGTTTGACCTTGTCCGGATCTCCCAGGGGCATGGATGAATCGATTTTCCACCGGCCGTTTTCTTTCTTGAAGGAAATCATCTCCTCCATGCGGGTGCGCGGCCGTTCTATCTCGCGCATTGCCGGAAATTGAGCGAGCAAATAGAGAGTGGCGCTCTGGCCGCCGGCTGCCTGCGAAACATGCTGTACCTCGTAGGATTCCGGTATTTGAGCGCGGGCGATCAGCAGGAAATACTCGCGATCCTTTTTCTTCACTATCTCCTTGCTGATATCCTTTTGCTGCTCGGCAGAGCGCATTGGGAGCATCTTTTTTAAATCCCCGGCTTTGGCTGCGGCGTTGTACTCATCGAAGACGCGAGTCAGTTCAGCGGCATCCTGGGCTTCAGCTGCCCCTGTCAAGGCAAGGCATGCCAGAAATACGATCCAGACGAAATTGAACTTGTTAAACATGGGAAATCCTTTTGCTGATGTTCTATGGGCCCTCTTGGAACCGTGACCCAGGAAAACCGTCACTACCTGGAAAAATTACATCTTTTCGATAACCGTGCAAATAGAGGAAGCTGTTCGCGGCAGGTTGTGGGGTATGGTATTTTGGGTTAGAATCCCGGTTCCGGGGTCAGTTTGTTTCCATGGGGAGGCGGAGCAAAATCGCGGTTCAATAAGTTCCACAATGCCGATTTCGTAGTCATAAAAGTACAAAAGCAGAGAAAGCGCAAGTCTTATGACCATCCTTGCCGATGCCGCAAAACGTGAGCGGGCGCTCGACATTTCCTCGGGTTTTCACCTGGAAGCCCCGGCGGGATCGGGCAAGACATCTCTTCTTACAGCTCGCTTTCTCAAGCTGCTCGGGATGGTTGACCACCCGCGGCAGGTGCTGGCCCTTACCTTTACCAACAAGGCGGCGGGGGAAATGCGGGAAAGGGTGGGCCGATTTCTGAATCTTGCCGCAAAGGGGGCCGCTCCCGAAAACGAAACCGATGCCGAACTGCTCGCATCCGCGGACAAGGCCCTCTGCGCGCATGAAAAAATAAAGGAACTGCTCCTTTCAGGGGAAATTCTTCGCATACAAACCTTTCACTCCTTCTGCTACTCCGTGGTCGCCCGGGCGCCGCTCGAAGCCGGGATCGCACCCGGCTCCACCCTCATGGACGATAACGAGCAGCAGTTCTTTCTGCGTGAGACGGTCGATTCGGCCCTGCGGGAAATAGCCGGCCGCCATCCTGACGATCCCGCCCGCGGCGCTCTTCAAAACCGGCTGCTCTACCTGAATAATTCATGGCGTCACTTGGCCGACGAAATGGAGGACCTCCTGCAAAGGCGTGAAGGGATGCTCGACCTGGTTCGAGAGCTAGGGTTCGAGAGGTCGGATGGGCGCCTTTCCAAACGTGTGCGCGGGTTGATTGAAAATTCTCTGCAATCGCTTGCGGCAGATTTTGCGACGTGCAGCCTTGCAAGGGGATGGACTCAGTTTCTAGAGGATATCAGCGCCGCGGGCGCTTCTGCTGCCTGTTCCCTTCCTGCCCGAATTCCGCCTCCGAAGTGGGAATCGATTGGCGAGTGGATCTGCCTGGCCGATACACTCCTTACCAAGAACGGGGACGTAAAAAAGCAGCTCGGCCCTAAAGCAGGCTTCTACAGCGGGTTTGCAAAGACCTGCTGGGGAGAGGCCTTCCAGGACATCTCCTGTCTAACCGCCGAAAAGCTTCATGCCGTGCGCCTGCTTCCAAGCATCGATTCTCCACTTCGCGACCCTGATACCCTCTGGGACCTGGTACTGCTCTTTCATGCCGTGCTCGACAGTTTCGATGCCCGCTGCCGAGGGATGCGCTCACTCGATTATGCGGCCCTCGAAATGGCCGCCCTTCGCCTTTTCGACTCCTCGCAGCCCTCCGATCTCCAGCTGATCCTCGATCAGCAGATCCGCCACATCCTGGTGGATGAATTCCAGGACACGAGCCGCGGGCAATGGGACCTGCTTAAAAAACTCTGCGCCGGTTGGACCCGGGGTGACGGCCGCACCCTTTTGCTGGTCGGAGATCCGAAGCAGTCGATCTACGCTTTCCGCAAGGCCGAGGTAAGGCTTTTCATGGAAGCCGCGCGCGGACTGCCGCTCGAAGACGGAGAAAAAGTCGCACTCGAACCGTTGGTGCTCGAAACCAACTTCCGATCGCGGCCTTACCTAATCGACTGGTGCAACTCTCTTTTCGGTCAGACCGTCAT
Source organism: Desulfarculales bacterium UBA696 (assembly GCA_002298995.1). Classification (GTDB taxonomy): domain Bacteria; phylum Desulfobacterota; class Syntrophobacteria; order Syntrophobacterales; family Syntrophobacteraceae; genus SbD1. The sequence continues at coordinate 29,725 of DBMO01000042.1, read as the reverse complement.
GGCCGGCCACGACCCGGACTTCGATGAAGTCCCTTTCAGCCCCGCCGTGCCGCGGCCGCCGTCGGAGGATTTTAAGCCTGCCGGTACCGCTCAAGTCCCGGAACTGGCCCTCTTCCTCGAATGGCCCGACCGTGAGAGTGCAAGGCGGCGGGAAGCAAGATGGCTTGCCGGAAAAGTCGCGGCGGCAGTCCAGAAAAATGGACCCTCATACGAAATCGGGATACTTCTTTTTTCCCGGACCCACCTGCCCATATATCTCGAAGCGCTACAGGAATTTAAAATACCCGTCCAGGTAAAAGAAGGTCTTAAGCTCCTCGGCCGCCCCGAGGTTCGCGCACTGAGGACGCTTAGCCGGGCAATGGTTTTGCCGCATGACGACCTGGCGTGGGCCGCCCAGCTTCGAAGCCCCTGGCTCTTCCTCGATTTTGACCGAATCCGGGCAATATCTGCCGAGGAACCCGAGCCGTGGGTGGAAAAGATACGCTGCTTCGCGGAAAAGGACGGCGAGGTAAAACGCTTTTGGGACGCCCTGGGCACAGCCTGGCGAAGCATTGGGCACGAGCCGTTCTGGAGGGTTGTCGAATCGGCCTGGCTTGAGCTGGGGGGAACCGAAATCACAGGGAAGAGGTGGGGAAGCCGCGGCCTCAACTGCTGCCGGCGCTTCCTGGACATGGTGAGGGAGGCGGAGCAGGGCGAGCCCGTAGGCACGCTCACGAAGCTCGAACAGCTCCTTGAAAGCGCCTATGAGCCGGTGGATCCCGACACCGCGCTCTCGAACGTATCCATCATGACCGTCCACGGCGCAAAGGGGTTGGAATTCGATACGGTTTTCATTCCATATATGGACTGGAACCCGGCAGCCGGCAAGAAAGGGCAGCCGCCCCCGTACATGCTTGAACCAATGCCGGGGTCGGGCGACTACCTGCTTGCCCCCAGGCCCGACCGCTTGATGGGTGAGGAAGATCCTCTCTATAACCTTCTGCGAAAACTCCGCTCCCAGCGTAAACTTGGGGAGTCGAAGCGCCTGTTCTACGTCGCCGCCACCCGCGCCCGAAGCGAACTGGTCATGAGCGCTTTGGCAAGGAAAAGCGGCGCCGGATTTGCCGCCGGGAAGGACACCCCGCTCGGGTGGCTGAACGCGCACTACTGCCTGGACGAGATCGCCGGCCTCGGCGATATGAATATCCCTGAGGACGGAGGCGTGGAATCGGAATTTCTCGATCAATTGCGGCAAACAGTAACTAGCGAGGACGGATCTTTTTCAGTGCTGGTGGAGCCTGGCAGCCCGGAGATTGCGGAGACGCATCGGGAAACACCGCCGGTGGAGATCCGGCCCGCCGCTTTCGAGCGCGAAAAATCTCCATTCAAAGTGGTCTCGCCCTCGTCGTTGGTTGACTTCTCACCGGCAGCCGGCGTCGAAGGCGGAGGAAGCGGACAGGCAATCGGACAAACAAAAACAATGGCCGCCCCGTGCTCGGCGGCGCTCAGGGGCACGCTGATACACAGGCTGCTTGCTGAGTTCGCCAGAGAAACACAGGGAAAACTCCCAGGGGCAGGCATGCCGTCTTTAGAAAAAACCTCTGCTTTCCTGCGGCAGGCGGGAGTGGACGAGTCAGCCCAGGCAGTGAGCAGGGATGTCTTGGCAGAAGTGCAAACCTGCACGTCTGATCCCTGGCTGGCGCAATTTTACGCCGTTTCGCCCGAGAACCTGAAGGTCGAGTACGCTCTTGAATCGATCCACGCCCCTGAAACCCTCTTATCCGGCATTATTGATCTGGCTGCAAAAATAGAGGGCAAATGGAACCTGCTCGATTTCAAAACCTCCCGCCCCGCCGAAGGCGAATCAACCCTGGATTTCCGCCGCCGCGAAATGGACCTCTACAGGCCGCAACTTCTTGCTTATCGGGAAATGTGGGCAAAGCTAAAGGGAGTAAGAGAAGAGGAAATTGAGGTTTTTATCTACTGGACGGCTCTGCGGAAGATGGGAAAAGTAAGCTAGTAGTGCTCCCGAAGCAAATCAGGCCGCGTTTACTTCAACATATTCGCCAAACGAGGAAGGTGAAGGAACAGGTTCACCCGCTTCTCTTAGTCCCTCTATATGGAATTCAATGGCTTCCTTAATGAGTTCAAGAGCTTCTTCCCGAGTTTCTCCAACAGCTATGCATCCCGGCAGATCGGGTACATGTGCTCCGTAGCTCGTCTCACCTTTTTCCATAACGACCATGTATTTCATTAATGCCTCCGGACTCAATTTACTTCTAGATCAGCCTTTTTCAGAATGGTCGATAGAGTACCCGCCGGAAGGTCCACATTGGCCTTTCCTGCAACAGTTATCGTACCATGTTTTGACAAATGGCGGAACTGTCGATGGCTCCCTTTCATACGCACTTGCTTCCATCCATCTGCTTCAAGCAATTTAATCAGCTCTTTTACTTTCATACTACAGCTTTACCTCTGTGGAAAGATGCACCGGCTTAACTGCATTCAGGTAATCACACCAGATGAACAATTTCCACACCACCCCATTTTTCAGCCAGATATTCAGCAACAAGTCTTCGGTGGCAGTGGTCGGGGGTTTCCTCGCTGCAGAGGAGGCAGGCCTGGCCAGCGCTCTTTTTAGACAAGAGCTTCTCGATTTTCCTGTTATTAATCAGCCGCAGGAAATCCTTTTCGTATGTGGACCAGGCAACGCCGTCTTTTCGAACATTGTCCAGGAGTTCCTTAGTTGGCGCGAGATCGGGCATGTGCAGATAGTCGGCATGGCAGATTTCTTTCAGGAAATAGCGCAGGTCGTCTCGCTTGGCAAAGCCTGCAAGTTGCGAGACGTTGTTTAGCCGCACGTCTATGACCCGCTCAACGCCCGCGTTTTTGAGCAGGCCGAAGAACTCCTCAGCCGATTTCTTTGTAAAACCGATGGTGTAGAGCTTTATTCCGGGCTTGGTTGCCATCACCCCTCCCCCCGTAATTCTTCGAGTTCGGACCGGTCGTCGTCACGGACGTATGCGATTCGCTCCGCCTGGGTGTCGTAGGCGCGCTCGATGAGGTCTTCGGGGCGCTCGAAAAGGCGAAGCTGCGCGATTTTGAGTTCTTTAATGAGACGCTGTTCGGATTCGCGAAGGGACTCGGTTTGTCCATCTTCCAGGATATGGCTGATCTCGAAGGGCTCGGATCGAAGGGTCCTGCAGATGAGGATCATGCGGTGACAGGCGATGGGGTCTTTTTCCGAACACATTAAAGAGATCCGGTAGGTCTTCATCCCAGAGCGCAGCCTGTCGAGGCCCGACCGGAAGATTTCCGATTTGGCGAGACGGGAATACTGCGCTTTCCCGTCGACGTAGCAGGCGGGGTCGTTGCTTCGCGGCCCCAGGAGATCGCCCAGATAAACATAGGCGATACCGTTTTCCCTGAGGGATTTTTGGAGCAGCTCGCTATTGTACTGAGGATTATACTGGCTGTAAGGGCTGGAGCGGACGTCGCAGACCGCCCCTATTGCATGCATTTTCAAAAGTTCGACGAACCGGCCGATTTCATGGTTCGAGTGCCCTATTGTGAACAACTTATCCATTAGCCGCTCTTCCCGCCTACTTTTGATTTTTGGACAACAATACTGCCGCCGCGAGCTTATAGCAAAAACCCTCGAAAGGTTCTCCGATGCTGAGCGTCAGGTACGCCGCCGGATCGTCCACCGGGTAGCGGCCAAAGTTCCTGGTCATGTATTCAGCTTCGATTACAGGGTCGGTCACGTGCAGGCGGTATTTTACCGCTTTATGATGGAAATCCGCCCAGATTTTCGATAGCCCCCGCACGTCCTTGCCTGCGATTATATGCAGGTCCTCAACCGGGACGAAAAGCAGGGACGAGGTGATGTGCTGCTCGACCAACTCAATGGGAATACGGTCGTTTATACCGTTATAGCTCTGATACCCGTTTATCCACAGCAGATCGACGTCGTCTACCAGCTCCGAGAGGCTCGACCGGGGCAGAGTGCCGTCAAAGGACCAGCCGTTGCCGCAAAAGCGATTCTCGGGCTGGTATGAGTATGTGCGGGACTCTTCCCCTACTCTAAGGCCGATAATGTCCAGCAGCGCGGGTTCCGCTCCCGTGTGAAGCATAATTTCGCTGAGTGAAAGCTCCCCGGTTGCCGCTTGCCCAATCGGCCTTATCCAGCCGCCGATACCTGCCGGAAGAATTTCTTTTCCGGCGATACAGCGGCCGGAGTACTTGCGCGAGTTTGCCAGGCAAACGATGCCGGCGGTCCTTGCGGCCTCGGTTTTTTTGTCCGGGATCGATGGCCCGCAAAGAGCCAGGTAGTGCATGCGGATTAATCTTAGCTCGTCGTAGGAAACCCGCTCGTCCAGCGCCTCGTAAATGGGCTTGAGATATCTTGTTCCAAGCCGGTCAAGGGCCGCCAGGGCCTCTTCGAGCAAGGGACCCGGAATGGTGATAAGCTCACGAATCCTCTGGGCGCTCACCGGCCTGCCCTCCAGAAGATATCTCCAGAGGTGATTTAGCACCGTTTCCGGTTTGATATTGAATTTATTTGCGAGTTCTTCCAACGGCATTCCCGAATTGAAAGCCTCACCGATAAGCTCCATTCTAAGGCTGCCGCTCTTTGCATGCCTGGAGGGCTTTTTCACGACAGTAGGATGTCTTTTCTCCTCAATTCCTCGAGGCAGGCAGTAATCCGCTATTACCGAGCTAAAGATATCGCCGTATTTTTCGAGTTTTGCTTCGCCGACGCCGTGGATATGCTCCATGCTCGCGCTGGTTTGGGGAAAATATGCCGCCATTTCCGCAAGGGTCCTGTCGGAAAAGATCACATACGGAGGCACAGCCGCGGCAGATGCCGTTTCCCTTCGCTTGGCCCGGAGGATCTCGAAGAGCTGAGTATCGTATTGGAACTCCGATCCTTCGACCGGTGCTTCGCCGGCTTCTGAGGGCTTTTGCACGCTCTGGGGAGGTTCGGGGGCATCGAGTTTTGCAAAAACCAATCGGTTGCCGCGAAAGATTTCCCGGGCTTGAGGCGTAAGGCTAAGTCCGCCCGATTCGCGGTCCCGCTCCGCCAGCCCCTGATGAACGAACTGTCGGGCAATCTGGCGCCATTGTGCCGCGGTGTATTCCGTGCCAATGCCGTAGGTCGAGAGTTTTTGGTGCCCCAGTCGCATAACCCTGGCTGATTTTGATCCCCGAAGCACATCTATTACGTGCACCGCCCCGAAGCGTTCGCCCGTTCGCCAGATGCACGACAGGAATTTCTGAGCGGCCACGGTGACGTCAACCAGTTCCCGGCCGTCGTCGAGGCAGTTGTCGCACATGCCGCCGCACCCGCCGGCTGGAAACGTTTCGCCGAAATAGCCAAGGAGAGGCACTCGCCTGCATGCTTCGGTTTCGGCGAACTCGACCATGGCGTTTACCTGCATTTGCGCGGCACGCCGCTCGGTCCCTTCTTTTTGCTTTATAAGGTTCCTTATTCTCACCATATCGGCGGCAGAAAAAAGCAGCAGGCACTCCGATTTCATGCCGTCCCGGCCGGCCCGGCCGATTTCCTGGTAATAGCTCTCGATGCTACGAGGCAGGTCATAGTGGAGGACAAAGCGCACATTCGATTTATTTATTCCCATGCCAAAAGCGATGGTTGCAACTATTACCCGGACCTCGTCTCTAACGAAGCGTTCCTGGTTGAGGCTTCGCTCCGCTTCGCCCAAACCGGCGTGATATGGGCAGGCTGAAAATCCCTTTGCCAGGAGCGCGGCGCAAAGGTCGTCAACCCCCTTGCGGGTCATGCAATAGATGATTCCGGAATCATTGGGGAACTTTTTCAGCAGCTCAACGGTTTGCCTGAAGGCATTATCCTTAGGGACGACCCGAAGCAACAGGTTTTCCCGGTTAAAACTTGCCACGAACTGGTTCGAGTCGCTAAATCCAAGGCTTGCCGCTATGTCGGCCCTCACCCTTGGCGTCGCGGTGGCGGTCAGGGCGATGCAAACCGCCCCCGGCATGCACTCCCGCGCTTCGGTCAGCCGGCGGTATTCGGGTCGGAAATCAGGTCCCCATTCCGAGATGCAATGGGCCTCGTCGATTGCGAGAAGCGGCACGCGGGCAGCCCGTAGAAGGGCCAGCACCCTCGGCTTAAGTATCGTTTCAGGGGCGACGTAGAGCAGTCTCAACGCTCCGCTCTGGATCATCCCGACGGTTTTGCGGTATTCATGGGCGGGCAAGGCACTGTTTAGCATGGCCGATGGAATGGAAAGCTCGGCGAGTTGCTCGACCTGGTCTTTCATGAGCGAGATAAGAGGCGAGACGACAACCGTGGTACCCTCGAACAGCAGCGCCGGGACCTGGTAGCAAACGGACTTGCCTCCACCGGTCGGCATGACGGCCAGGGTGTCCGCGCCGCCAAGCACATTTTGGATAACTTCTTGCTGGAGCGATATGAACTCATCGTAACCGAAAACGCTCTTCAGTATTTTAGCGGCTTTTTCGATCATCTCGCACCATTTCAGGGGGATTATGGGGCACAGGTGATTTTTATAGGTATTTTAATAACATGTCAACAGGGCGAACTCGGGTGCCCGTCATGCATGAAGATGGCTGCATCTGGGATAGAGAGAATTGATACCGGATAAACACTTTATTTGACAAAGTTTCACGTATGCTTATAGTGAATTTCTAATTATCTCAGCAGTATTACAAGAGACGAAAAGATTCCTGAACCCCCGTAGCGATATCCACCTATTACTGTTCTTTATCAGTGCACCAAGAATTCTTCGCCCGAGCTGCTTCTTCTTTTGTCAGGCTTCGGGGGGCATATCTCTAAAATTCCAACCAGCCAAGCTGAAGGGAGAGGTATGAGAAAACCGCTTTGGGTTCCCTCGCAGTGTTGGATAGACGGGGCGAGCATCACCCGATTCATAAACTTCGTCAATAGCAGGCATGGTCTCGATATCGCCGACTATAAAGATTTGTATCAATGGTCGGTTGAAAGAATTCCGGAATTCTGGGCCGCAGTTTGGGATTTTGTCGAGATCAGGTCATCGCGGGGCTACGACAGGGTAGTCGAAGATCCGGACAAATTCCCGGGGACGCGGTGGTTTCCCGGCGCGCGGCTGAATTTTGCCGAGAATCTGCTGAGGTTTCAAGACGACCAACTCGCTTTTGTTTTCAGGCGAGAGGACTTGAAAACGCAGACCATGACCTACCGGGAGCTATACGACCTGGTGGCCCGCCTTTCCGCTGCTTTGCGCCGCGAGGGCATTGTTCCGGGTGACCGGATTGCTGCCTATATGCCCAACACCATTGAAACGGCCGCCGCGATGCTTGCCGCAACGAGTGTCGGGGCCGTCTGGTCCTCATGCGGCACCGAACTCGGAGCGCTTGCCGTATCGGATCGCTTCGGCCAGATAGGCCCGAAAATTCTTTTTACCGTTGACGGGCAGCTATACAAGGGCAAACAGGTAAACGTTCTTCAAAATGTCGAAAAGATCGCCGCGAGGATACCTTCCCTGCAAAAAATTGTGGTAGTGCCGTATGTGGCGGACGGACAGGATTCCCGGCCGGCTTTGAGCCGTGAGGATTTAGGTAATCTGGAAAACGCTGTGCTTCTGGGCGATTTCATGGCCGGGAGCAAGCCTGAGATCCGGTTCGAGCAGCTTCCGTTCGATCACCCCGTCTATATCATGTTTTCATCAGGCACCACCGGCAAGCCCAAGTGCATGGTCCAGGATTCGGGCGTTCTCATCAATCACCTGAAAGAACTGATAATCCACACCGACCTCAAGCGCGAGGACCGTGCCTTCTATATTAGCTCGCCGAGTTGGATGATGTGGAACTGGCTCATCAGCTCGCTCGCCGTGGGCGCAACCATTGTGCTCTACGACGGCAATCCCAACCACCCCGGCTGGGAGGCCATGTGGAAGCTGGCCGAAGATGAGCGGATCACCATTTTCGGCTGCAGCGCGAGCTACATCAACTACCTGAGGACAATCGGGGCAAAGCCCGGGACGGCCCACAATCTCTCGGCTCTCAGGGCCATGTCACAGACCGGCTCGCCCCTTTCGGCGGAAGGTTTCGAGTGGGTCTATAAAGAGATCAAGCCCGATATGCACTTCAACTCGATTTCCGGGGGCACGGACATCAACGGATGTTTTGCTCTCGGGAGTCCGATACAGCCCGTTTATGCCGGTGAGTTGCAGGGACCGGCGCTCGGGATGAAGATCAAAGCTTACGACGAGAGCGGAAAACCTGTCGTGGACAGGGAAGGCGAACTCGTTTGCGAGGCGCCCGCGCCGTCCATGCCCATATATTTCTGGGATGACCCCAATTTCGAAAAGTACAGGAAAGCCTATTTCGACGTCTACCCCAAAGCGTGGCGGCACGGGGACTGGGTATTGTTCCACGGCGATTCCGGCGGCGTAACCTTCCTCGGCCGCTCGGATTTTACCCTGAAACCATCCGGGGTGCGGATCGGTCCCGCCGAGATATACAACGTCGTCGAACAGATCGAGGGAATAGCGGACAGCATGGCTGTAGGCCAGGACTGGAAGGGCGACCAGCGGATCTTGTTATTCGTTAAGCTGGTGGCCGGCTATGAACTAAATGACGATCTCAAGAAGCGCATAAAGACCGCCCTGCGCGCTCAAGCCTCCCCGCGCCATGTTCCCGAACTGATTATCGAAGCACCCGATATCCCTTACACCTTCAACATGAAAAAGGTGGAGAGTTCAGTCTCTAATATGCTCAACGGCAGGCCCGTAACCAACAGGGACGCCCTTACAAACCCCGAAGCACTGGATTTCTACGAAAAGTTTGCGCGCGAGATGTGTTAGGCCGGATCGGCGGAATCGGCCGGCAAAGCCGAGCGACTTGCGGCAACGGGAGGCAGCAATCCACCTCAGCCACCAAAACCATTGACCGGGCAGTTGAACCTGCCGGAAAGGAGTGAACCCGATGGCGCTGGAAAAGGCCGTGGTTTCACCAGTCCGCAAAGAGTCCGTCCTGGAGCGGTTCGGTCTCGGGCTTGCGGCCTGGAGTGAAAAATGGTTCCCGGACGCGTGGGTTTTCGCACTGCTGGGCATTGTGTTTGTCTTTATATTCGGCCTCCTTATCGGCGAAAGCCCGGAGAAGCTGGCTATTGCCGGCGGCAAGCAGTTTTGGGTACTCATACCTTTTACCATGCAGATGGCGATGATCATTATCGGCGGATACGTTGTTGCTTCCACGCCCGCGGTCTACTGGTTTATCAGGAAAGTTGCGCTGATTCCAAGCAACGGCAAGACCGCCATAGCATGGATAGCTTTCTTTTCGATGTTTACTTCCCTTATATCCTGGGGACTCAGCCTGATTTTCAGCGGACTTCTCGTGCGCGAGATGACCAGACGGTTGGACGACATGGACTACAGGGCAGCGGGCGCGGCCGCCTACCTGGGCCTCGGGGCGGTCTGGGCGCTGGGGCTTTCTTCCTCGGCCGCGCTGATGATGGCGACAAAAGGGTCCATACCGCCGAAACTCTTCGAAATAAGCGGCCTTATCCCTCTTACCCAGACGCTTTTCATCTGGCCAAACTTCTGGACGATAGTCGTGCTGATCGCCGTGTCCATCGCGATTGCGTACCTCTCCGCGCCCAATCCAAGCCGGGCCAAAACAGCCAAGGACTTCGGCCTGTCTTTCGAAACCCTCGACATGAGCGTCGAGGCGAGGCAAAAACCGGGCGAGTGGCTCGAGTACAGTCCTTTCCTGATCGTCGTGGTCGGATGCATCCTCGTCTATTACCTGATAGACGTGTTCCGGACCTCGCCGACCGGTGCTTTGGCCGCGCTGGATCTCAATACATACAATCTCATGTTCATCACCGTGGGCATGCTGCTCCACTGGCGGCCCAAGCGGTTCTTAAAGGCCGTTACCCAGTCGGTTCCGGCAACCGGCGGCGTTTTGATCCAGTTTCCGTTTTATGCGGTGATCTTCGGCATGATCGTGGGCACCGGCATAAATGACTGGCTGACAAACCTCTTCTACCAGGTTACGACCCAAGGTACTTACCCGCTGTTGGTGGCGCTCTATTCCGCCGTGCTCGGCGTGTTTATCCCCTCCGGCGGTTCTAAGTGGGTCATCGAGGCCCCCTACGTTCTTCAGGCGGCCAATATGCACGGGGTGAACCTGGGATGGGTGACGCAGATCTACAATGCCGCCGAGGCGCTGCCGAACCTTCTAAACCCCTTCTGGATGCTGCCCCTGCTCGGCCTTCTGCACGTAAAGGCGAGAGACCTTGTGGGCTACGCCGTCCTACAGATGTTTATCCACATACCGATTGTATTTTTCCTCTGCTGGCTTTTTGCGCAGTTGATTCCTTACGTTCCTCCGATTAAATAGAAGGTCCTGCCGGGGGCGCCCGAAAGGCGCCGTCGGCAGCTTTCCTGCTTTTACCCAATGCCTGCTCACAACAAACCGGGAGGTTTAGCAAATATGAACTCAAACGCGGATTTTCTGGACCGCGGGGATTGCATTCTCCTGCTGGTTGATATTCAGAAATCGATGCTCGATCTCTGCGCGCAGGCCGAGCGCATTGCCTTCAACGCCGCGGCCCTCGTAGAGACAGCACGCGTTTTTAATATTCCCGTTTTGTGCTCCGTCCACAATCGGGAAAAACTCGGCGGTTTCATACCGGAGCTGACAGGGCAGATCCCCGATTCAAGTTTTTTGAATAAAATGGAATTCAACTGCTTCGAGAATAAACCCATTGCCGAAGCCATGCGGGAAACAGGCCGCGGGACGTTGCTCCTGGCAGGCATTGAAACCCACGTCTGTATTTTCCACACGGGAGCCGGCGCACTGAAGATAGGGTATCGCGTCCACGTCGCATCCGATGCCGTGGCATCGAGAAGCGTTTTAAATTGGGAGGCCGGTCTGCGCCGTCTCGACCGGGCGGGAGCCGTTATCAGCTCAACCGAAATGATTATTTTTGAATTGCTCAACAGGGCGGGGACCGACGAGTTCAGGTCTTTGCTGCCGCTTCTGAAGAAGTTTTAGGGGTAATGAAGAAGGGTATCCCCCCCGGTTGTGCCCCGGAAAACCGTGCCATAACCTGAGTGGGTCGAGCGCCAGCAAAACCCAATTAGAAGTCACCCTACACCCTGCAACTCGTAACCCATAACCCGCACCCCTCACCCCACAATTCGCACCCCGCAAAATTCCCGCCACCACTTGTCTTTTTACATTACATTGGATATGTAGGATATCGACTACACTAAGTGAAGGGGTATGACTGCACTTCCATTCACACGACCAAGCCGGCTGCTGGTTTAGATGCGTCTTGTTTTGGCCGTGGATAACGGTAGCGATGAATGCTGGATTGATCCCAGCCGGTTGGCACGATTCTGGAACAATAGGAGCGGGAATCTCTAATTCCTCCTTACCATACAAGATAAACAAGAATTTCGCGGGGAAGTGGAAGCGGGGGCGGATAAAGAAACTTTAATCGCCTGTTTTTGCAATTGCCCGCCGAGTCCGTGCCGTGGCGAGTTGCTCGTGATTCGAGTGTACTCATCCCGGTGCTGATTCCAGCGGGTGCCACGCCGGCCCCCATGAAACCAGGCACCAGATTCAGCGTGGCCGGGCTTCAAAGCGGCCGGAGTACAGTATTTCATGCAACCCGGATCGAACCGATATGCGTCTTAGCATCTTCTCTCGGGTAATGCTCGCCCAAAGCACATTGATCGCGCTCATTCTTGTGGTCAGTCTCTACGGGCTTGCCAAGCTTCACATCGTATCCAGGCTAAATATCGACGTTCTCACCGTCGATGCCCAGTGCATAAACGAAGAAAAGCGGCTTCTCCAGTCTTTCCTGGCCGAAATGCGAAATGGTGAGAAGTACCTGCTGACGCTGGACGGCCCCTTTCATGAGGAATTCACGAAGAGCAGAACCGATTTCGACGATGCACTTTCGAAAATAGCCGCCCTCATCACCACCGACCGCGAAAGGGCACTGCTCTCGGAAATCGGTGTTTTCCACAACCTCTACTTCGTGGAAATCGAAAGTCTCATGTCTGGCAATCCGGGTTCGGAACAGGTCAGGTCAAGAATGACCGAGGGAATAATAGAGCGGGCAAACGAGCTGCTTCAGCTGCGCGAGCAGCAGGCCTCCACCAAGACGGAAATGTCGAGGGACCATGCGACAAACGCCGCCGAAGTCATGCTCTGGCTGACCCTTTTCGGGATAGCCGGGGCTCTTTTCCAGGCTTTTCGGCACGCGCGCGGTGTCAGCAGTCCCCTAAAAGAACTTTCCGAGGAAATGCGGCACGTGGGCCGGGGCGAGTTCAACCGCTCGGTCATGATAAAGGGGCCAAGGGAAGTCGAGGAACTGGCCGCGGCGTTCAGGAATATGGCCGAGGAACTCGAACACCTGGATCGGCTCAAAGCGGATTTTACCGCCCATGTCTCCCACGAACTGCGCACGCCCCTGACGGCAATCCGGGAGGGTACCGCTCTTCTTCTCGAAGGAATACCAGGGCCGCTTACCTCGAATCAGCGCGAGATTCTCGAAATCGTGCGAAACCACAGCCAGCGGCTGTCCCATAGCATAACTTCCATCCTCGACCTCTCGAAGATGGAAGCCGAGATGATGGACTATGAATTCGCCCCGTGCGATCTAGGAACGGTCATGGAAAACAGTGTCCGTGCAGTGGATCTGATTGCGCGCAAGCGGGAAATTGACATACAGATCACGATCGACCGTCGAATTCCCGTACTGGTAGCCGACGAGCGTCGGGTCCAGCAGGTAATGGACAATCTTTTGAGCAATGCGCTCAAATTTTCTCCCGAAGGCGGGAAGATCCGCATCGAGGCCTTCATGAAAGGATTCAACCCGCAGCAGGCCAGAGAGGTTGAAATCAGGGTCTATGACAATGGGCCGGGGATTCCGAAGGGAGAGATCAAGAATATCTTCAAGCACTTTTACCAAAGCACCACCAGCAAGTCGAAAGGCGGCCAGGGCACCGGCCTTGGATTAGCCATAGCTCGGCATATAATCGAAGCGCACAAGGGAAAAATCTGGGCGGAAAGTGAATTGGGGAGCGGTTCGGTTTTCTGCTTCACCCTGCCGATGTCTTCCAGCGTGGAACCGCTTCCGGTTTCGGTCGACGAGAATTCACCCAAAGCGAGCTCACTCAAATGCGTTGCGGAATCTTAAAAAATTCAATGCGGGCCGCAGCCTGCCTCATTATAATTTTGTCCATGGGCTGTGTATCGACCACCGCGGAAAAGCAGCCGGAGCCGGCCGTTCAGCAATTGCCACTCTTCCCACCGCAAAGCGTTATGCGGAGCGGCAACTACGCTGCCTTCCTGGCTGAAAACGAAATTATCCTCAAGACCTGCGCGGACCCGGAAAAATGTGCTTTGGCACTCTTTAATATCTGCTTCCTCTACTCATATTCGAAGAGTCCGTACTACAACCCCGCCCGGGGTCAGCTCTACTTCGAAGACCTGGTAAAAGGTTCCCCGGAAAGTCCATGGGCTTATCAGGCCCGCGTTTGGGTCGACATTATGAAAAAGAGCGCCCGCAAGGAGGTGAAAAAACGCACCGCCCGGGACGATAAGTCGAAGGAATCCGGCGAGGATCCAAAGTCAAAGGACTCAGTGGAAGATTTAAAGAGGGAACTTGCCGCCATCGAGGCTATCAGGCAGATTGAGGCCGCACAGGAGGGCCCCGTGCCGGAGTCCGACCGGCGGCAGCTCGAAGATGAGATCCGGACCAAGGATGAGACCATAAAGGAACTTACCAGGCAACTGGAACGGTCCCGGCAAATAGATATCGAGATCGAGAAGAAACAACGCCGTCTTTCCAATTAAAAGGGGCTGTTTATGCAAAAGAAAATCCTTGTCGTGGACGATGATCCGGGGCTGCTGACTCTCATGAAGGCTCGCCTCGAGGGTGCCGGGTACTGTGTCACTTTGGCAACCGGGGGCGAGCAGGCCGTCTCTTGCGCCATCCAGGAAATCTTCTGCGCTGCCGTTCTCGACTTCCAGATGGAGGATATGAACGGTATCGAACTCATGCAGAATCTGCTCAAAATCCAGCCGCACCTGCCGGTGATCATTCTCACCGCGTATGGCACGATCGAGCGTGCCGTGGAAGCCACGAAAAAGGGCGCCTACGATTTCTTGACGAAGCCCTTCGAGGCAAAAGACCTTTTGCACAGGCTTGAGAAGGCACTCGAAGTCGGCAGGCTCAAAGAGGAGGTCCATCGCCTCAGCCACATGGTGCGCGAGCGCTATCACTTCGACAACATCATTGCATCCAGCGACAAGATGCAGCGAATCCTGGACCAGGTGGCGCAGATCGCTGCAACGGAATCGACCGCCTGTATTTACGGGGAAAGCGGTACGGGCAAGGAGCTGATGGCAAAGGCCATTCACCTCAGCAGCCACCGCGCAAAAGGCCCGTTCGTCGCCATCAATTGCGGGGCCATTCCCGAAGGGCTTCTTGAAAGCGAACTTTTCGGACACGCAAAGGGCGCCTTTACCGGGGCCGATCAACCCAAAAAAGGGCTGCTCCAGCAAGCTGACGGCGGCACCCTGTTCATGGATGAAATAGCGGAACTTTCCCTGACGCTTCAGGTAAAGCTCCTGAGATTTTTCCAGGACCGAGTGTTCTATGCCGTTGGCGGCCTTAATCCGATAAAGGTGGATATCCGCCTGATTGCCGCCACCAACAAGGACCTGTTAAAAGCAATCCAGGAATGCAAATTCCGGGAGGACCTCTACTACCGCATTCACGTGATCCCTATTTTTCTGCCCCCGCTCAGGGAGCGCATCGAAGACGTGCCGCTGCTCGCAAAACACTTTTTCGAACATTTCAAACGCGAGATGAAAAAGGACATCCAGGGCTTCTCCCCCGAGGCCATGCAGCGCCTAATGCTCCACCGCTGGCCGGGAAACGTGCGGGAGCTTGCAAACCTCATCGAAAGAGCGGTTGCGCTCTCCACCAGCTCGATCATTTCCGCCGAAAGCCTGTTTATCGGAATGGAGGAGATGCCCGAAAAGCGCAGGATAATGCCACTCGATGAAACCCGAAGAGAGCATGAGCGGGCATACCTGACCCAGGTTTTGACAGAAACCCGTGGAAACGTCTCGAAGGCCGCATCCCTTGCCGGCAGGTACCGGGCCGAGTTCTACAAGCTGCTTCATAAATACAACCTCAATCCGGGCGATTTCAAAAGCTGAGATCATGGCGTGGTCGGGAGGGGTTGCTGCCCAAATGGAAGTTACGCCGATCTATTAAGTTGGCGAGGGTATGGGATATAAATCCGGGCCGCCACTGATTGGAACCCCGAGGCGTCATTCGGCGATAACGCGACATTTTTGAAATTTCCTATTTGGGCAATACGCCCGGGAGACCCCGCCATAACTTGGGGCGTGGATCTGCTTTCGATTCCCAAATTTCCAAGAACGCTTCTCAATCCCGCCTGTGTCCTTACATCCATTCATTATTGTAGGCATATCCCTACACACCCTCCTGTCCTGAAAGCTGCAATCCCGCGGCCCGCAATGATTTCCGCCTTTGGCATAACCATTGCAACTTAAAAGGTCGCAAGGCAATTGATCTGGATTTATCCTGCGCCAAGGTGCAAAAGGGGCAATCCTCAGTAAGGGGACAACAAAAGGAAGATTACAACGACTAATAGACCCATTGTTGTATCTCTGTGTAACCGCGTACCTCATTTACGTGTTGGTCGATGGGTGGAGCAGGCTGCCTCCTTCGTTCTGAACCGGCCGCAAATGAACCGATTCGGCGGGGCATCCCGCGGGAAAGGATTTCGTAATGTCCCGAGTCCTTTTAGTTGACGACGATGATGAGTTGATCTTTTTGATCAGCGAATACCTGGAGGCGTGCGGGTTTGAAACCGACACTGCAAACAGCGTTGCCCAGGCCCGGTATTTCATGAAGACTTCAGGATATGGCCTGGTCGTTTCCGACCTGCACATGCCAGGCGAATCGGGTCTGGATCTGTTCAGATTTGTGGCGGCCCGCTACCCGGGGACCGGTTTTGTGCTGATGACCGGATGCCTCGATTCAAGGATAAAACGGGAAGCATTCAAGATGGGAATTTCGTGCTACATGGAAAAGCCGTTTCAGCTCAGTGAACTGGCCGTAATGATCAGGAGCTGCGCCTTGGATGGAAACTGCGTGGCTATGCACGCAACCGCCTAGGCCGCCGGCGGCATATTTGTGGGGCAGGCTCTCCAGCATGCCTATCACAACGAGTAGCGGCAAAAACAAAGGGGGGGATAGCATGAGGAACTTTCTCAGGGGACTGCTTGCAGTCACACTGATCGCCGGAATTTTCGGATGCGCCGGCATGAGCCCCCGCGAACAGCGGGTCTTGAGTGGAGGAGCGTTGGGTACCGCCGCTGGAGCGGGCGCCGCGGCGATAATAGGCGCGCCAATCATCGTCGGCGTTACCGCGGGTGCGGCGGCCGGGGCCGTCGGCGGCCTGGTGGTCGACGAGATGGAAAAAAGGTAGCCGCGGAACAACGCCTCCAGCTCAAGTGGCCAAGGCTATAAGGAAAACCGAGAGGGGCCGGCGTTAGCGGGCGGGATGTTGTATCCCGCCCGCTTTATTTTTGCGCGCCTCAAGCTGCCTAATCCAAGGAAAATCCCGGAGCAGCCGCTCGCTAATCCAGCCTGTTCAGATTCTGATCGGATAGTTCCAAAAGAAATGGGCTTTTGCCGCTCGCCTTGTTTTGCCTAATGTTGGCGTAGGATATGTGGAGATTGTGTTCGGCCCTGGTGCAGGCAACGTAGAAAAGTCGTCGCTCCTCTTCGATGTTATCTCCTCCCGCGCCTTTGCCGTCTTCCTCGACCGAGCGCCAGTGTGGAAGGATTCCATTTTCGCACCCCACCAGGAAAACCGTGTGGAATTCCAAGCCCTTCGCGGAGTGTATCGTGGATAGCCTTACGCCCCTGTCTTCGTCCTCGTCTTCTTCTTCGGTTCTAAGGGAGCAGTCCTCCAGGAATTCGGCAATGGTTTCCTTTTCCCCCGCGATGCTTAGCAACTCCTCAATATTTTCCCTACGCGATATGAAGCTCTCGCCGTCACCCGCCGAGACGACTTTTTCCAGGTAGTCGTAGTAGTGGGTTATGTCGATTACCTCTTCCAGCGCCTGTTTGGGCGGCATGTCCTTTATCCCGTGCAAAATGAAAAGGACCTCGCCAATCCCCGCGGCAACCTTTTGCAACGTTACTTTCTTCTGGATCGCTTCCGGGCTTTTTCCCATCAGTGAAGCACCGGGGATGTCCATTTCCCTTATCTTCTGTATCGACTTTTTGCCGATCTTGCGTTTCGGGGCGTTGAGGATTCGCTCGAAGGCAACGTCGTCCCTGTTGTTGACCGCGCACGTCAGATAGCTCGTGAGGTCCTTTATTTCCCGCCGCTCGAAAAACGATACTCCACCGACCAACTTGTAGGGTACACCCAGTTCATTGAATGCCTTTTCTATGATCCGGCTGATAAAAGTGGTCCTGTAGAGCACGGCCATCTGCTCGAAGGCGAGCCCGTCCCAGTGGTGGGACCTGCATTTTTCCGCCACCCACCTGGCCTCGAAATAGCTGTTATCAAAGCCTCTCAAGGTGGGTGGATTGCCCGGCCTGGTGCTGAAGCACTTCTTTTTGATCTCTTCGTTGTTGAAGCTTATGATCTCGTTCCCCAATTCCACGATGGGGGAGGTCGATCGGAAATTCTGTTCGAGGAGAAATATTTCCGTTCCCTCGTACTCCTGGGGAAATCGCGCGAAGTAGCTGGGCTCGGCGCCCCGAAAGCCGTATATCGACTGGGAAAAATCACCCACGACGGTGATGTTGCCCTCGTTTACCAGGAGCCTGACAATCGCATTCTGGACGGCGTTCGAGTCCTGGTGCTCATCGAGCAGTATGTACTGAAAAAAGTCCCTGTAGTGGGAGCGCACGTCGGGGTTTTTCTGAAACAAATCGAGCGCGTGGACCAATATGTCATCAAAGTCCATCGCGTTGCTTTCCCTGAGCCTGCGGTTATAGCGCTCGAAGATGAGGTCGAGCTTCCTGAATTCCCTGACGGAGTGGATGTAGAGGTCGGTCCTCACCGAGTTTTTTGCGCGGCCGATATGCGCTTTTATGGCACGGGCGTACTTGGCGTCCATCTGGAAATCATTTTCCAGTATGGTTTTGATCAATCCGAGCTGGTCGCTTCCATCGTAGATGGTGATAGGGTTCTTGAACCCGATGGCCTCCGCATGACGTTTGAGTATTTGGAGCATGGCGGAATGGAATGTGCGCACCCAGGGAAAGTCCTTTGCGCTGAGGCCGGTCGATTTGGTAAGCCGTTCCTTCAGTTCGTTGGCGGCCTTATTGGTAAAAGTGATGCACAGAATACGTCCTGGGTCGTATCCCGCGGAATTGACCAGGTGCTCGAATTTGGCAACTATGGTCGATGTCTTTCCGGCCCCCGCTCCCGAACAGATCAAAGCCGGTCCGCCCAGGTATTTTACCGCCGCTGATTGTGCTTCCGATAACCGGCGCAAATGAACATCCTCCATAAGTGTTTTTCTGATTTTACCTCTTTTCCCGGAACCGGTCTTTACCCTAAAAAATAAGATCTGGCTACCGGCAAAAATGATTCAAGCATTTGCGATGGTATTCCGAATTAATACGTAATACCGGTCTTCAAGACCGGTGCTGGTGGAGCAGCTGAGCTTTCATCGTGAGAATTTTATGTCAAAAGTTTCCGATATCCCTTGATTCGGGGGTGATGGTAAATTAGAATATCACAGTCAAGGTTTACAAACAGTGTATCAAGCGTTGATGTACGATCAAAATTCGGCCCAATCGGTTATCAATCCCCTGATCGTCCACCCAACCTGACAAATGCCTCGAAGCTGCTAATTTTTTGGTATACCCTTCCCAGCATTCGGGTCACGAGTACACCTAGTCGGAAAATGTTTTGCATCATTTTGAAAGGAAAAAAAGGACCGGTATGGACATCTTTGTAGGAAGTTTATCGTTCAAAACCACGGAAGAGGAATTGCAGAAGGAATTCGAGGCGTTTGGCGAGGTGGAGTCGGTCAAGATTATTTTAGACCAGGAAACCCACAGGTCACGCGGGTTTGCGTTTGTGTCTATGCCCGACCGGGAGCAGGCGACGGCGGCCATTGCCGCAATAAACGGGAAGAGCGTTAACGGGTTTAGTCTAAAGGTAAACGAAGCCCGCCCGCGCGAATCACGCGGACCCAGGATGCACGAGCGCGGCAGCGGAACAGGATACAACAGCGACCGCGGCGGTTCCGGGTATTCATATAACAGGCCGGCCGGCGGCGGATATGACGGCAACCGCCCGAGCGGCGGATACGATTCCAATCGCCCGAGCGGCGGATACGGCGGCGGCAACCGCTTGGATTCAAATCGCAGCAGCTACAGCCCAAGCGGGTTTGGCGGCGGCTACGGCAATCGCGGCGGCGCCACGGGCAATAACCGCAACGATTCCGACGTATACGACAGCAAAGATCGCAGCGGTGGCAGAAAGCGGCGTGGCGGCCCCGGCCCCGGCGGTCGCCAGGGTGGTGGCAAGCGTTCGCCCTACTAGATCCGACGCGTAAATAAAATATATTAAAGCCGAATACCAGACCCGGCAGGAGTGGTGCGCTACTCCTGCCGGGTTTTTTTATTAAGGCGCGGGGGTGGAACCCGGTGCTTAGGCCTTCCGGCAAGTCTTTGTGCACTAGTCCCGTGTAGCTGAGCGCATGGAATAACAGGCATTGACCGGCCCGTCGATAATGAGCAAATTTATTTCATATAACGCATGCTTATATCGAAAGATTTGCCGTATTTTAGCCAAAATGAAGTGGCGCCCGCAGAATTATTAAGGGAGAAAATGAATGGAATCCGATCAGGTTATCAGCAAGTCTGACGGCGGGGCCGAAGGCCGGGAAGCTCAAGGCTCTCTGAAGGACCTATTCAGCGAAGCCGCACGGAAATTTTCGCGGCAGTTCAAGTCTCAGGCCGTATCCATCCTTTCGGATGAAAAAGATAGCATTACCGGACAATTGGAAACATTTGCCCAGGCCCTGAACCAGGCCGGTGAAAAGCTCCGCGAGCAGAACGGTTCGGTTGCGAAGTTGACCGAAATGGGCGCCGAAGGCATCGAGAAGTTTGCGAGCCGTTTGCGCCAAAGCGATCTCAATGCTCTTCTAGGCCAGGCGGAAGACTTCGCCAGGCGAAAGCCTGGCGTTGTTGCCGGGGTGGCGCTGGCCGCGGGATTCGTTTTCGGCCAGGTCCTCTCCGATTTCGGATCGAAGTGGTCGGAACGGCCAAGGATCTTCGGCAGGAAGACCGAATCCTCTTTGGAGTATCACCCGCAAGACAATGAGGAGGCATACCATGAACGGCACTGAGGAGATGGGGCCGGACAAATTGCAACACCCCCGCCCTCGGTCCGATGAGGAAAAGTCAATGGGACAGCTTTTCAAGGAACTTTCGAGGGATGTACTCCACCTCGCGGCCCATGAACTTGGCCTGACGAAGCTCGAAATTTCCCGAAAGGCTTCCGATGTCTTCAAATATTCGAGGTTTTATACGGCTGGAATTTTCGTGGTTTACGCCGGATTCATTTTCGTCCTCGCGGCCCTGGTCCTCGAACTCTCGGAGCTGATTCCAATCAGCCTGTCGGCGTTCCTGGTCGGCATTGCCGCACTCGTAACCGGTCTGATCTTCATTCGGGTGGGTCGCAAGAGGATGCGCGAGGAGGCCCTCTCGCCGCCAAAGGCGGTCCAGATATTTAGGAGCGACCGCGAAAGGACCAGTTGAAGTGATCGTGGGACGGGAAAGGGATGCGGCTGCGAAGAAATCTCTGAAAACGGCAAAGACCGGAGATAACGAACAGACCGAGTTCAGCAATGGTCCGCCCGTGAGTTGGGTGTGGCCTTTTCAGTTGATTAGATCGATGGGCGGGCAGGGACAATCGGTCCGGGAGATATAGGGAGGATTATTGAAATGATTTCAGAGGAAAGTAGCGAAATAAAAGGCGCTGGAAGCGCAATGGATGCGTTCAAGCAATATTCGGGACCGGCTGCGCTGTTTGGACTCGGGTTAGGCTGGTTCCTGTATGACAGCTATAAGCAAAGCTCCGTGGAGGAAGCGCCGCGGGTTGCGCCGGAACCTGAAGAACCCGAAAGATTTGCGGTAATAAAGCAGCGTGCGGGCGAATTCAAGGAAAACGCCATCGGGAAGAGCCGCCAGACACGGGAAAGGGTATCCCGGGTTATCGACGAAAGGCCTTACCTGGTGGGTATTGCAGGTCTTGCTGCCGGTCTCATGATAGGTGCGGTTACGGGCGGGTACTTGCGCGATAACCAGTTCCTGGGGGAGACCAGGGAGACCATCAGGCAAAAAGCACGCGGGCTGATCCATGATACGAAGGAAAAGGCCGAGCACGTCTTGGACGTCGCCAGGCGCGCGGCACGTGAGGAGGCCGAAAGACAGCACTTGATCACCCATTAGCCGGCAAGACGACACACTGCCAACCCTCGTGTCCTCAGCGGTGGGATGATCGAACTTTCAGCCACGAAGAGTACGAAGGGCACGAAGCAAGATCAACGGCCGGGGTAATTCCTCGGCCTTCTTATTACTCCCGATGTCATTTTTCCGAAAAAAGACTTGCTCAGGCTATCTGCGAATTTTGTTGACACTGTGCGACGAGGTAATTTAATTGGAAGCGGTTTTTTACGAACCTTTCCAATTTCGGGTATGAATCCAGGTATGACTCCAAAAATTCCCCTTTTTTCCGCACAGGCGGTCAATGCCGCCGTGGATTTGCTCGGCCCGGCAAAACGCGTCCTCGATAGCCACTGGTACGTTCTGGGCAGTGAAGTATCGGAGTTCGAACGGGAATTTGCGAGCTATTGCGGGGTTGAGCATTGCGTGACCACCGCAAACGGCACCGATGCCCTGGAACTTGCACTGCGCGTCTTGGGTGTAAGGCCCATTGATACGGTGCTTGTTGCCGGAAACGCCGGTTTCTATGGCAGCACGGCGGTTCGCCTGCTCGGTGCTGTTCCTTTCTATGTTGATATAGATCCGAACTGCCTCAACATGGCGGCCGAAAATGTCCGCGAGGCGCTGATATTAAACCCGCGGGCAATCATAGTAACCCACCTGTACGGGAGGCTTGCGGATATCGAGGCAATTACCGAGGTCGCATCGAAAGCCGGCGTGCCGGTAATAGAGGATTGTGCGCAGGCGCACGGTGCAGCGCGTGGGGGCAGACGGGCGGGCAGCTTTGGGGACATCGGCTGCTTCAGCTTCTATCCCACCAAAAACCTGGGGGCGCTCGGCGATGGCGGCGCAATAGTTTGCCGGGATGAATCGCTGGCGGCCCGCCTCAGACAATTGCGCCAGTACGGCTGGGATGCGAAGTACCAGGTTAAGGTGCCGGGCGGCCGAAACAGCCGGATAGACGAGATCCAGGCCGCGATTTTGCGTGAAAAACTTCCGCTTCTTGATGCATGGAACACCGAGAGGCGTAGTATTGCAGCTAAGTATAACGCCGCCTTCTCGGATTTGCCGCTCACTTGCCCTTCTTCGCTCGATGCTGATTATGTCGCCCATCTCTACGTTATCCAGGTTGATGAAAGGGACAGTTTCCGCCTGTTTCTCGAAGAGCGGGGGATTTCAACCGACGTCCATTATCCTGTTCCCGATCATCTTCAGCCAGGCTATCGAGCGTCTCAGAAGAAGGGTGATGTGCCTCTAACCGAGGAGGCTTGCGCCAGTGTGGTTTCACTGCCCTGCTTCCCCGGCCTTCGCCCCGAACAGGTCGAGCGGGTCACGGAAGCCGTCCGGCTCTATTTCCACCAGAGGGGATTTTGATTTTGCTGACTGTTGTTATCCCCGTCTACCGCAACGAAGGCTCTATCCCCGAACTGCTCGATGCCGTCGAGTCTTTTGACCGAAAACTCGGGGGTGATTTCGAAGCCGTGTTCGTTGTAGACGGCAGCCCGGACAGGTGTTACGAAATTCTGAGGGATTCGCTGCCAAAACGGACCTTTAAATCCACGCTCGCCCTGCTTTCTCGAAATTTCGGCTCTTTCGCGGCGATACGCTGCGGCCTTGAAATCGGGAATGGCGAACGATTCGCTGTCATGGCCGCCGACCTTCAGGAACCTCCCGAACTCATCATCAGGATGGACGAAGAACTGCGCTCGGAGGATGTCGATGTGGTCGTCGGCGTGAGAGAATTGCGCATGGACCCCCTGGCTGCGCGGTTGCCCGCCCGGATCTTCTGGGGACTCTACCGCAGGTTCGTCGTTCCCGAAATTCCACCCGGCGGAGTTGACATTTTCGCATGCAATCGCGCTTTCCGGGACCAGTTGCTCCAGTTGGAAGAAAGGCACAGTTCGCTCATCGCCCAAATCTTTTGGCTGGGCTACAGGCGAAAGCTCCTCACCTACGAGAGGCTCGAGCGCAAGCACGGCAAATCCGCCTGGACGCTGCGAAAAAAACTAAATTACATGATGGACAGCGTCTTCTCCTTCACCGACTTGCCCATCCGATTGCTCATAAGGACGGGCGCCGCCGGCATGATGGCTTCGGTCCTGTTCGGACTGGTTGTTGCCCTCTCCAGGGCTATGGGTATAATTGCGGTACCCGGATACTCGGCAACAATCCTTGCGATAGTTTTTTTCGGGGCACTTAACCTTTTCGGCCTCGGAGTCGTGGGCTCATATGCCTGGCGTACTTACGAAAACACAAAAGCACGACCCCTTCATGTGGTGCTCCGAATGCACAGGAATGGTGGTACTTAGGAACCCGGGGATTTAAGGGATTCAAGGAAATTCAGGGATTGGGACACAAAGGATTAGGAATGGAAGGTGCGCTTATGCCCCCGAAGGCTCGCCGCTGCATTGCGGAGAGTGCCGTCCTGATGCCGGGGTCATACGTGGCGGATGGGGCGCTGATTGGCGATGGCGTTACTGTCGGACCCGGCGCCGTGGTTTTGTCCGAGGGCCGGGAAGGCGGCGATGGTACCGTGATATGTGCCGGGGCCGAAATCGGCGCAAACGCGACGGTGCTCTCCGGGGTCAAGATCGGCATCAGGGCAAGGATTGCCCCGGGGGCGGTGGTTACCCGCTCCGTGCCTCCGCTGGCCATCGTGGAAGGAAATCCCGCCCGCATTACGGGCTACGTCGAAACATCCCCGGTGCAGTTCGCGGACAGTATCCGCCCTGGCGTCCCCGAAACCGCGACCCGCTCCAGCAAAGTAAAAGGCGTGACGTTCCACAACCTGCGGATGGTCTACGATCTTCGAGGCAATCTATCCGCGGGGGAATTCGAGAAGGAAATCCCGTTCAAGCCGCTGCGCTACTTCCTCGTTTTAGAGGTCCCAACCGCCGAGAGCCGCGGGGAGCACGCGCACCTCAAATGCGAGCAATTCCTGGTGGCGGTAAGAGGAAGCATCAATGTAATTGCCGATGATGGACAGACGCGGGAAGAATTCATCCTCAACCGCCCCGACACGGGACTCTACCTGCCTCCGATGGTCTGGGGAATCCAGTACCGCTATTCCGCCGATGCCGTTCTGCTCGTGTTTGCTTCGGAATACTACGACCCCGCGGACTATGTGCGCGACTACGCTGAATTTCTGAAGCTGGTAAAAGCCCGCCCGCCGGAATAGAGCTCGAAAAGAACTCGCACGGTAATCATTAGAGAACCTTAAGACATTTACGATCTAGAAAAAACATTGGCTGTTTTCAATCTTGCGGAAATAGCCTGCCAGGTGAAGGCCATGCAGAGAGGGATTCCTATTGGCAGCAAGGTTTGAACAGCTAATCTCTCGATATCGTTTGTCAGGGTATAGTAGCAATTGGTACTGCCTATCAGTAGAATAACCAGGAAGTGGTATAGATATATGTAGAGAGAGTGCTTTCCGATTGTCCTGATAAACAGCATGGCCCATTCAACCAGGAAGGTCCGGTTGTTTGCCGCTAAGTGAAACGATGAGATAGTCAGCGCAGTCATAATCATTGTGTAGAAAATCGCCTTCAAATCGGGTGGATTCGACATTTGCACATGAATCCAATCAAGCCGCTCATAGATGATGAGCATCGCGACCGAAGCAATGAACAGGGCCACGACCTTCTTCGGGCTTGATGTTATCGCGGCTATGGGCTTTCTGCAAACCATCCCCATGGCGAACACAAGCAAAAATGTTCCCCCCAGCAGGTAAGCACCTCCACCGTGCAGGTTTAAGATGCGGACATGATTGATAATATATACGGATAGCAGGTACAAAATGATCATCAGTGCGACTTTGAATGCGATGCTGTCATATTTGTTGATGCACCAGTACAGTGGTCTCGAAATGGCAACTAGCTGTATATAGAAAGCTAAAAAGTAGAAGGGTGACGTGGCATTGAATAGTAGCAGGCTCGACAGATAATTCGAAAGTGAAAAGTCGAATCCATCTGTGTAAATGCGATATGCCGCCGTCGCTATGGCGTATGAGAAGACAATTGGCTTCAACCTCTTCCAAACATATTGGAAGATTGGGCTTTTTGTTTTCTCAAGAGACATGGAAGAAGTTATTCCGCCCAGGAAAACAAACATCGGCACGGCAAAAATCGTATACTGGGCGACGAACTTGGGATAAAGCATCTGGGTATGATCGATGATCACCGTAAGCATGGCTATGCCGCGGCAAAAATCTATCCATCCTTTCCTGCTGTCAGCCAAGTCCTTCATTAACTCTCCAGCGCGCCTTTGGTGGTTAACCGCACGGCGCGGGATCTCTTTAAAAGCAACATATTTACAATTCCAGGATATTATTAAGTCCAGCCCTTGAATCTATAGAACCTTTCAGGCAGTGTCCAGAGCTTTTGTCGGATCGATTGACGGCGGCCATTGTCAAGCTGGGCAAGGAGCATCGGCCCGGAAAAAATATTGCCGCCGGTCGGAGGCAGGTGCTAGGATATGCACCGGTTTTTTATGGTCGGAAAATTCGTCGCGAGGGAAGTCTGGACCTGTCAAAACCTGTATTTGCCACCGGAGATGCATTCTTGCCGGACCACGCCCTGGAACACACTAACAGTTGCCCGGAAAGGGATGCGGGCTCGATCTCGTGCGCGCAAGCCCCTAGGGAGGGTTCGTGACGGAGTCCTTTGATGCTTTGCCATCGGAGCCCGGGCGAGTGTGGTCTACATTCGTCCGGTTTCTGCTCTCGGGCGCCTTCAATACGGCGGTCACTTATGCGATGTATCTCGTATTGCTCCGCTTCGTCTCATACCGGGTCAGCTATACCATCGCATTTGTTTCCGGAATCATAATTGCCTACTGCCTGAACCGTGTTTTCGTTTTCCGAGCCAGCGGGGGCGCGAGGGCGGTTGCGCTTTTTCCCCTGGTTTACGTTGTTCAATACGTGGCCGGCCTGGCAATAGTTTCAATCTGGGTCGAACTCCTTGGCTGGAGCAGTTTGCTGGCCCCGGCGGCAGCAATCGGTTTTACCATTCCGATGACGTTCTTCTTGACCAGACTGGTATTTACGGGAAAGGGATTTTCAGGGAAATGAGCAAGACAACGGATTTCCTGATCCTCATATTGAGGCCTCTGCTCTGGATTGGGAGCAAGTTTTACGAACGTGAGCTACCGCGGAAAATAGCGTTTTGGGTCCTAATCTGTGCGCCGGTTCTGGCCCTTGCTTACAATGCGCTCTCGTGGCTCCGATACGGCATCGATATCCCGCTCTGGGACGACTGGGGCTTCTACAATCCCGGGGGCATAGGATCATTCGATCCGCGATATCTGTTTCATCCGGCGAATGATACCCTTTTCCCGGTCGGAAAAACGCTCGATTCAATCGCGCAGCGCCTGTTGGACGGAAATTCCGTCGCCTACCAGCTAATTTCGATGTTAACCGTGTTGGGACTGTTGCTTTTGCTTCAGTGGAAACTCCTTGCGGCGCGCCTCGGGGACCGGTATACGGCGGCATGCGCCTTCGGCCTTACTGTCCTGATGCTGAGTCCTTGCAGCTACTGGGGATTCCAGAATATCGCCTACCATCACGCGCTTCCGCTCGTATTCGATCTTGCGGCCATCTACATCATTACCGGCAGGAAATGGAGTGATCGGTCGAGCACGCCGTTCGTTTTCATCCTCGGAATACTTGCAGGGCTTTCCTACATCTCGGGCGCTTTTTCTACGCTGGCCATGGGGATGGTGGTTTTCGTGTCGGGACTTTTTATTCAGCGCTCCGAGCGCAGGCCGATGATAGTTGGGGGGCTGGCGCTCGCCATGGCGGGCATTCTTACTCTGATACCGCAGATTTGGGTGATAGCATTCTTCCAGAAAGGCGTTGCGCAAGCGTCAAACAGTTTGGCGCTTCCCAACGAGAAGGAATTCTGGCTCTTCCTCTTTGGAGTGGTCGGCAAATCCCTTTTCCCGGGGCCTTCGAGCCTGCATATTATTCCGGCCGTTCTTTTGTTCGGGGCCGCGGCCGTGGCGGTATTGCGGTTCGGCGGGGCCCTTTTTGGAAAAAAGCTGCAAACCCTCTCGGAAGCAGGTACCGGGATGATTTTGACAGCCCTTTTTGCTGCTGTCTTCGCCTACCTTCTCCTCGTTGCCGCGGGACGGACCCACCTGCGGCCACCCGAGGTCCAATCGAGTTTCGCTTACGGAACTGCAAGGTTTCATTTCTTCTGGGTTACGCTTCTCTGGCCCTGGCTGGCCGCTGCGGCATTTAAAGGTCTGGGCAGAATGAAGTTCGCCCCGGAACTCAACCCCACCGGACTCCTGGTTGTGATAACGACTCTCTTTACAGTGCTGGCTTTCGTGGGCATCCTTCGGGAGGAATCATATTACCGGCGGGGGGCGGTGCCTCGGGCAACGGGGGTAAACTGCATCTCTTCGGCACTGCGGAACGGCGAGGATGCCGTAATGTGCAGCCAGCTCTATCCGGTCGACCTGTTACGCTCCGTCATTTACGCCAAAGGCGTGGGAGCTTCTTTTGTCCGCTCCCTTCCCCACTTTCCGATCATACCGGTTGGGACGAAAGATCCAGCGCCCATTTTCCAGCTTTCCAGGACAGCTCGGACGGACTTGGGCTTCCGCAACCTTCCGGAGATACAGGCCGGGGAGGTCGGCTATCGGTTTAAGGCCGCGGACGATCCCATGATAATTATCAAGACAGGACCTCCCGAGGTGCTAAGGAGTTGCCTTCTTCTCCAGGTGGTAGCGCTCATGCGGGTCGATGAAGACGATTCGGTTCAGGTTTTCTATAAGCCCCCCGGGCAGAAGCGCTTTGACGGTTCCTTTTCCCAAGTAGTGCCGGTAGATGGCGGAGGGGAATGCAGGGAAGTGGTGTTCGAGCTTGCCAGCGCTAACGGATTTCAGGAGGATTTCAGGTTCGATCCGGTCATGAAGCCGCAAAGACTCGAGCTAAAGGAACTGGAAATGCGCTGCAGGGTATCGAGGTAAATCTGCTCGAAGCCGGGCCCAAGATATAAATCCAGGTCCGGGTGACCGATACGGAGGAATAATGCTGGTTGGTGATTTCAGCAGAATCGACAAGAATGCAAGAATTGCCGAAGACGTGAAGATCGGCAGTTTTTGCACCATTCATGCAAATGTGGAAATCCACGAAGGAACAATTATCGAGGATTATTGCACCCTGGGCTATCCGACGCCACTGGCCGGGGGAAAACCGCTGATCATCGGCCGCAATTCCCTTATCCGCGGCTATTCCCTTTTCTATGAAGGCTCGACCTTCGGCGAAGGCCTCAACACCGGCAACAGGGCTTCGGTAAGGGAGCTGACCACCGCCGGCAAGGGCTTCCAGATTGGGACACTTTGCGACATTCAGGGGCATTGCCAAATCGGGGACCACGTCAGGTTCCAGTCAAATATCTACATCGCCCAGGGCAGCATCCTTCATGATTTCGTCTGGATATTTCCCCATGCTGTTCTGACAAACGATCCTCATCCCCCGAACGACCTGGTGAAGGCCGGTCCGGAAATTTTCGACCATGCGGTAATCTCGGCCGCCGCCTGCGTTCTTTCGGGCATCAAGGTAGGGGAACACTCACTGGTTGGCGCATCGAGCCTGGTTACAAAAGACGTTGAACCCCACACGGCCGTTTTCGGCGTTCCCGCCAAGGTTCGCTGCAGGGTCGAGGAAATAATGTTGAGAGACGGCAGCAACCGCCCCGCCTATCCCTGGACGAAGCACTTCCACAGGGGATACCCCGACGAAATAGTGGCAAGGTGGATGCGGGAAGAATAGCGCATCATGATGCTGAACACTTGGGTCGTGTTCAAGGTATAATTTTGGAGGGTATGGTTTTGGAGGGCCGGGGAGCGACCTGGTGGTGATGGGTTTCGCTCCAGGCACCTTTGCGGCGCGTCGAGCGCCAACCCGGTTGTGGCAAGGTCTCCCGACCTTGCCGGCCGGATCGACCCAAGTAAGATCGGGGAAACGGAATTAATATTTTTTTAAATGGAGTCCACTCGGGGTCCCACGGGAAGAAGTGTTCACGGGTGACATGGGCAACTGTTCTTCGTTGCCCGTGCCTTTGGCAAGAGGGTGACATGCCCTCCGGGGTTGAACATCCTACGCCGCAGGCTCACATTCTCATCTCTGAATCAGTCCAACCACCCTCTTGTCCCGGACCCAGGCAGAAGCTGCCTGGGCCACCCGCGTGATCTGGCATTATGACGAAA
>DBMO01000032.1 GCA_002298995.1 Desulfarculales bacterium UBA696 | reverse complement strand
ACGGTGGGGGCCGGCGTACTGACAGAAGTAATCGCTTAATTCATTCACTACGGGAAACCGGAGCTTGCCGGCTCCGGTTGTCTATTTGATAGGAACTTAAACTAAAATGGTTACAAACCAGAGAATCCGCATCCGATTGAAGGCATACGATCACAAGCTTCTGGACCAGTCCACGAACGAGATCGTCATGACGGCCAAGAAGACAGGTGCGCGCGTTGCGGGACCCATCCCGCTTCCCACGAAAATCAACCGCTACACCGTGCTGCGGTCTCCACACGTTGACAAGAAATCGCGCGAACAGTTCGAGATACGAGTTCACAAGCGCCTTATCGATATCTTGGAACCGACTCAGCAAACGGTTGATTCCCTTATGAAGCTGGACCTCTCCGCCGGGGTCGATGTCGAAATCAAGCTCTAGGTTTTAGGGGCGGCGGTTCTATCGAAAGAGAGCAGGCATCATGATCAATGCAATTATAGGACGCAAACTCGATATGACGCAGGTCTTTGCCGACGACGGCTCGGTCTACCCGGTCACACTTGTCCAGGTTGGCCCGTGCACGGTTACGCAGGTGAAGACCGAGAAAAGCGACGGCTATTCGGCCCTGCAGATCGGGTTTGGACCGAAGAAGGCCAAGAGTGTCAATAAACCCACCAAGGGTCACCTCGACAAGGTCGGCAAAGGCTATTTTCAGGTGTTGCGCGAAATCCCGGTGGATGATCCTTCGGAGCACAACCCGGGAGACGAGGTGCTGGCTGACATATTCGAAATCGGCGAGCAAATCGACATAATCGGCAAGAGCAAAGGCAAGGGATTTGCCGGGACCATCAAGCGCTGGAACTTTAGCCGCGGCCCCGACGGTCACGGGTCCAAGAACGTCCGGGAGCCGGGATCGACCGGTATGGCAACCTACCCCGGCCGTGTCATAAAGGGCAAGAAATTGCCAGGGCAATTAGGTAACAAGCGCACCACGGTTCTCAACCTCAGGGTTGTGGACGTGCGTCCCGAAGAGAACCTGATTCTGGTTCACGGCGCCGTTCCGGGCGCGAAAAACGGAATAGTCATTGTCCGCAGGACGAACCGGGTGTAATGATCGCGCCGCAGGCGGAATAGATTTTGGGGAATTAGAATGCCAACTGTTGATGTATTCAACCTGAACCGGGAAGTTACGGGCCAACTCGAACTGAGCGACGCTATTTTCGGAGTGCCCGTCAAGCCTCACGTTATGCATGAGGTAGTGCTTTACCAACTGGCCAAGCGCCGGGCTGGAACCGCAAAGACCAAGGGCCGCAGCGAGATTTCAGGCGGCGGCAAAAAACCGTGGAGGCAAAAGGGGACCGGGCGCGCGCGCGCCGGTACTACCCGCTCTCCGATTTTCCGCGGCGGCGGTACGATTCATGGCCCCCAGCCGAGGGACTACGACATGCGCGTACCCAAGAAGGTTCGCCGCGGTGCCCTCAAGATGGCCCTTAGCCAGAAAGTCATCGACAAGGGGTTCACGGTTTTCGACCAGCTGAAACTTGAAAAAATCAAGACGAAAGAGTTCGCGGATATACTCAACCGGTTCGAACTGGGAAAGACCCTTGTTGTCATCCCCGAGCCCGACGATGTCATTTCGAAATCCGCTCGCAATATACCGAATGTGAAGGTCCTCCGAACTGAAGGCCTCAATGTCTACGATCTTCTCAACTACGAGACCGTGATACTTAGCAGGGAATGCATCGGGAAGATCGAGGAGGCGCTGGCATGATGAACAAATCCTACGATATTTTGAAACGCCCCCTGATCACCGAAAAGAGCACCGTAGAGAAGGAAGAGCGGAACAAGCTTTTCTTCGAGGTTGACCGCCGCGCCAACAAGATCGAGATTAAGGATGCGGTTGAAAAGATATTCAAGGTTGACGTGCTCGATGTTGCCACCATCAACATGAAGGGCAAGAGAAAACGGGCGGGCCGCCACTTCACTCAACATTCCGACTGGAAAAAGGCAGTAGTTACGATAAAGCCCGGCCAGCGCGTTGAGTTTTTCGAAGGCGCTTAGGCAGGAGAGGGAAAGCTAATATGGGAATCAGGAAAGTAAAACCGACATCTGCCGGCCGCCGGTTCCAGGCATACGCGACTTTCGAAGAGATAACGACCGACAAGCCTGAAAAAAGTCTAACTGAACCGCTCAAGAGGTCGGGCGGCCGCAACAATTTAGGCCGGATTACCTCGTGGCATCGCGGCGGCGGTCATAAAAGGCTTTACCGGATTATCGACTTCAAGCGTAACAAGGAAGGCATACCGGCAAAGGTCGCCACCATCGAATACGATCCGAACCGCTCCGCCCATATAGCGCTCCTGCACTACGTGGACGGCGAAAAACGCTACATCCTTGCGCCGGTGGGCCTGAAGGTCGGAGCAAAAGTAATGACGGGCGGCGATGCGGACATCAAGCCCGGAAACTGCCTCAAGCTGGCGAACCTGCCGCTTGGCACGGTAGTGCACAATATCGAGATGCGCCCCGGCAAAGGCGGCCAACTTGCCCGTTCAGCCGGCACCAGCGCCCAGTTGATCGCCCGCGAGGGCAAGAATGCAACCCTGCGCATGCCCTCGGGCGAGATGCGCATGGTATCTATTGAGTGCAAGGCCACGATTGGCCAGGTTGGAAATATCGATCACGAAAACATTTCGCTCGGCAAGGCCGGACGCACGCGGTGGGCTGGGAAAAGGCCCCATGTTCGCGGCGTTGCGATGAACCCGGTTGACCACCCGATGGGCGGCGGCGAAGGCAGAAGCTCAGGCGGCCGCCATCCCTGTACCCCCTGGGGTGTTCCCACGAAGGGCTACCGCACGCGGAAACCCAAGCAGAGCGACAAGTACATATTGCATCGCCGCAAGTAATCACTGAATCACGATTGCGGCAATTTCGCACAGCCCGCCCTTCCCTGCGCTCAGTGCTTGGGAAGTGTGAGCCAATAGTGTTAGGAGGAAAACAGTGCCTCGGTCTTTAAAAAAAGGGCCATTCGTAGACGATCATCTGATCGAGAAGGTGACAAGGGCAAGAGATACCGGTGACCGCAAAGTCATCAAGACCTGGTCGCGCAGATCCACCATTCTTCCCGAGTTCGTCGGGGTCACGCTTGCCGTCCACAACGGGAAGAAGTTCATCCCGGTTTTCGTCAGCGAAAACATGGTCGGACACAAGCTTGGTGAATTCTCGCCCACCAGGACTTTTTACGGGCACGCCGGCGACAAGAAGTCCAAAGTCAAAGGGAAGAAATAATGGAAGTCAGAGCCATTAGCAAATACCTGCGGGTCTCGTCCCAGAAGACCAGGCTGGTTGCGGATATGGTCCGGGGCAAGAGCGTAAGCGAGGCCCTGGTTATGCTCAGGTTTACGGCCAAAAAAGGCGGCCGCCTGATTACCAAGACGCTGAACTCGGCCGTTGCCAACGCCGAAAGCGCCCACTCCCTCAAGGCCGACAATCTCTTCATCAAGACGATCAAAATCGATCAGGGGCCGCGGCTCAAGAGATTTCGTCCAAGGGCCATGGGCCGGGCAACCAGGATTATCAAACCATCCAGCCATATTACAATCGTGCTGGCGGAAAAATAATCTCCTGACCGGGTTATAATTAGTTGTTTTTGCTTTAATTTTAATGATGTGTTTTACCGCACCTTAACGGAGGTGAAGTTTGGGACAGAAAGTTCATCCAACCGGGTTCCGGCTCGGAGTAATCAAGACATGGGATTCGAAGTGGTTCGCCACAAAAGATTACTCAAAGCTCGTGTTTGAAGACCGCAAGATCCGGGACTATATCAAGGACAAGCTCTTCCACGCCGGAATTTCGAAGATTGAAATCGAGCGGGCCGCAAACAAGGTAAAGATCCGGATTCATACAGCGCGGCCTGGAATAGTGATAGGCAAAAAAGGCGCCGAGATTGAAGTTCTGAGACGCGACCTTGAGCGCAGGTTCAGGCGGGAGGTCCTTATCGACATCCAGGAAGTTCGCCGTCCCGAACTCGACTCCGTTCTCGTTGCCGAAAATATCGCCCTTCAGCTCGTAAGGCGCGTTGCTTTCCGCCGCGCGATGAAGCGCGCGGTAACCTCGGCCCTGAAGTTCGGGGCAAAGGGCGTGCGGGTGGCTTCGGCCGGCCGCCTCGGAGGCGCTGAGATGGCCAGGCGGGAGTGGTACCGTGAAGGCCGTGTCCCGCTGCATACCTTGCGGGCAGATATAGATTACGGCACCGCCACTGCGAGGACCACCTACGGCGCAATCGGCGTAAAGGCCTGGATTTTCAAAGGCGAGGTCCTGCCCTAAGGAGCTGCCTTTTGTAGTTCGGCCGGACAAGGCGGCCCGCGAGGGCTTTTCTGTCCGACCCGATAATACCGGGAGAAACGGATAATGTTAGCACCGAAAAGAGTCAAATTCAGAAAAGTACAAAAAGGCCGCATGCGCGGGACTGCCTTCCGTGGAAGTGATGTAAGCTTTGGGGACTTCGGCCTGAAGGCCCTTGGACCCGGCTATGTTACCTCCCGCCAGATCGAGGCGGCCCGTATCGCCATAACAAGGCATGTAAAGCGCGGCGGCAAGGTCTGGATCCGCATCTTCCCTGACAAGCCTTTTACAAAGAAACCCGCGGAAACCCGCATGGGTAAGGGTAAAGGCTCACCCGAGGGATGGATGGCCGTGGTCCGGCCCGGCCGGGTTCTTTACGAAATCAAGGGTGTTACGGAAGCAACAGCCCGCGAGGCGCTAAACCTCGCCGCTCACAAGCTCCCAATTCCCACCCGATTCGTTTCGAGGCAGGATGTACTATGAAAGCAACCGCTTTTCGGGAAATGTCAAGGGATGAGCTGCTCGTGAAGCTCGACGAGCTTCAACAGGCGCAGTTTAACCTCAAGTTTCAGCATGCTACGGGGCAGTTGGACAACACCTCACAGCTTCCCAAAAATAAAAAAGACATGGCGCGCATACTTACGATTTTGTCCGAAATGGACAAAAAAGCCGGAGCATAGGGGCCAAGGCATCATGGAAGAGAAAAAATCACTGAGAAAGACTCGCGTCGGCAGGGTAATGAGCAACAAGATGGATAAGACCGTTGTGGTCATGGTCGAACGGCTCATTCAGGACAAGATGTACCGCAAGTTCGTCCGGCGCCGCAATACCTTCAAGGCTCACGACGCCCTGAACGCCTGTTCGGTGGGGGACCGGGTTCTTATCGAAGAAAGCAGGCCTATCAGCAAGGATAAGCGCTGGCTGGTGGTCAAGATAATTGACAAGGCGGCAATCTAGCACGCGGAAGGGATGCGGTTGCCCTTTTCGGCCCCGCAGCCCGCACGTTTTCCAGAGTATGGAGTAACCAATGATTCAAGCGGAAACTCAACTGAACGCCGCTGATAATTCCGGGGCCAAGCGGCTTTACTGCATAAAGGTGCTCGGCGGCACTCGCAGGCGCTACGCTTCGGTTGGCGACATTATTGTCGTCTCGGTCCAGGAGGCCATCCCTAACGCCAAGGTGAAAAAGGGAGACGTGCTTAAGGCCGTGGTGGTGCGCACCCGCAAGGAAGTACGGCGCCCGGACGGCTCCTACATCAAATTCGACGACAACTCGGCGGTGCTTATCAATCAGGCGAAGGAACCGATCGGCACGCGCATCTTCGGACCGGTCGCAAGAGAACTGCGGGCCAAACAGTTCATGAAGATCATCTCGCTCGCACCGGAAGTTCTTTAGCGGCAAAGGACATTTTGAGATGAAACATCAGGAATACCATATCAAGAAGAACGACATGGTGCAGGTTATCGCCGGCAAGGATAAGGGCAAGAGCGGCAAAGTCATGCGCGTAATTCCCAAGAAGGACCGGGCGATAGTGGAAAAGATCAACATGGTCAAACGCCACATGAAACCTAACCAGCAGACCAGGCAGGGCGGGATCCTCGACAAGGAATCCCCGATTCATATTTCGAACCTCATGATTATTTGCTCGAAATGCACAGACCCGACCCGGGTGGGCCATAAGGTAATCGATGACAAAAAAGTCCGGTACTGCAAAAAGTGCGAGGAAGTCATTGATTAGCTGGACGTCCACCGCAAGGGCGGAACGGAGGGAAAATGCCATCACTGCGGGATAAATACAACGATGAGGTGGTTCCTCAGCTCAGGGAGAAGTACAAGTACAGCAGCCTCATGCAGCTCCCGAAGATCAGCAAGATTATCCTCAACATGGGGCTTGGGGAAGCCATCCAGAATATCAAGATACTTGATTCCGCGGCTGCCGAACTTGCCCAGATAAGCGGCCAGAAGCCTGTCATCACCAGAGCCCGTCAGAGCATCGCGGCGTTCAAGCTCCGCAAGGGCATGCCCATCGGCTGCATGGTTACCCTTCGCGGAAACAGGATGTATGACTTTTTTGACAAGCTGGTAAACATCGCCCTTCCCCGCGTTCGTGATTTCCGGGGCATTTCACCCAGGGCGCTCGACGGCAGGGGCAACTATACTCTGGGCATAAAAGAGCAGATAATTTTCCCTGAAATCGACTACGACAAGATCGACAAGATCAAGGGAATGAACATAACAATCGTAACGACGGCAAAGACAGACGATGAGGCCCGGACTCTTCTGGCCCTCATGGGAATGCCTTTCAGGCAGTAACGAAGGAGGCCTTCTTTGGCTAAGAAGTCACTAATCGCAAAATCGCAGCGCAGCCCCAAGTTCAAGGTCCGGACCTATAACAGGTGTCCCATCTGCGGCCGGCCGCGGGCCTACATTCGGAAATTCGGAATTTGCCGGATCTGTTTTCGCAACATGGCCCTCAGGGGTGAGCTGCCCGGCGTGATCAAGGCTAGCTGGTAGGAGCGGTAGGACCGCAAGGAGCATAGAAAAATGGTATCGGATCCCATAGGCGATTTCCTGAACCGCATCCGGAATGCGCAGAAGGCAAGGTTCGATAAGGTAGACATCCCCGCTTCCCGTATGAAGGCCAGCATGGCCCGCATACTCAAGGAGGAGGGATACATAAAGAATTTTAAATTCATAAAGGACGACAAGCAGGGCATTCTGCGGCTGCAGCTTAAGTACGGCGAGAGCCGCGACGGCGCGCTGTCGGGTGCTCGCCGGGTCAGCAAGCCCGGATGCCGCAGTTATGTCGGCCACGAGGATATTCCCCAGGTACTGAACGGGATGGGCATATCGATCCTGTCCACTTCCCGCGGGGTAATGACCGACAGGCAGGCGCGCAGGGAACGCATTGGCGGCGAAGTGCTCTGCGCCGTCTGGTAGTTTTACCGCTGAAGTCCTTTTGAGCAGATCAATAAAGGAGCAATGGCATGTCACGGGTGGGTAAATTGCCCATAGCGATACCTAAAGGGGTAAATGTTGCCCTCGATGAATCGGTGCTGTCGGTGAAAGGCCCAAAGGGTTCGCTCTCGCGCTCCCTTCCGGGTAATCTCGACGTACTGATAAGCGCCGGGGCTATCGAATTCAAGAGAAAAGACGAGGCCAACGAGACCAGGTCTCTTCACGGCCTTATACGAGCGCTGGTGAATAACATGGTTCGCGGGGTCAGCGAAGGCTTTGTGAAAAGCCTCGAAATCCAGGGAACGGGCTACCGGGCCGAGGTCCAGGGGAGCAATTTGAACCTCAGCCTTGGGTACTCGCACCCTATCCTTTTCCCGCTGCCCGAAGGGATCAAGGCCTCGGTTGAAGCCAAGGTAAACACCATAAAGCTCGAGGGAATCGACGCCGAGCTTCTTGGCGAGACTGCGGCGAAGATTCGCGCGCTCAGGCCTGCCGAGCCGTACAAGGGCAAGGGCGTCCGCTACGCCGGCGAGAGGATTCACCGCAAGGCCGGCAAGACAGGCAAGAAGTAGGATTCGGAGGGGACTGGAATGGCTGGAAATACCAATCCGCGCGATGTTGCGCGTCTCAAGCGAAAGAAACGCATTAGACGCAAGGTTGAGGGTACGGTAGAGCGTCCGAGGCTCACCGTTTTTCGAACCGACAAGCACGTCTATGCACAGATAATAAACGATAAGAGCGGGGCGACCCTGGTTTCGGCTTCCACGTTGTCTGAAGAATACAAGGAAGCCACAAAAGAAAAGGGCAAAATCGCCGCTGCGAAAAAAGTAGGCGAACTCATCGCTCGCAAGGCTCTCGATAGCGGAATCGCAAAGGTTGTTTTCGACCGCAACGGTTTCATCTATCACGGGCGCATCAAGGCCCTTGCCGATGCCGCCCGCGAGAAGGGCCTGGACTTTTAATTTTACACCAGATCGGAGGCAGTCAAATTGATAGCTGTGGAATCAAGCCAGCTGCAGTTAATCGACAAGGTGGTCCATATCAGCCGCGTTGCCAAGGTTGTTAAGGGCGGCCGGCGTTTTTCGTTCAGTGCAATTGTGGTTGTGGGCGACGGCAACGGTCGTGTCGGCTACAGCCTGGGCAAGGCTAACGAGGTTCCCGAAGCGATACGCAAAGGAATGGAGTCTGCCAAGCGCAGCATGATCGAGGTGCCGATGCAGAATACCACCATTCCCCACGAGGTTCTGGGTAAGTTCGGCGCTTCATCGGTCGTCCTTATACCCGCCTCACCCGGTACCGGTGTGATCGCTGGCGGGGCTGTCAGGGCCATTATGGAAGCAGCCGGCATCAGCAACATTTTGACCAAATGCGTAGGATCGAGAAACCCCCACAACGTGGTGAAAGCCACCGTCGAGGGACTAAAGAAGCTTCGCAGCCCGGAACAGGTTTCCAAAATCCGAGGCAAGAATATCCTGGAGGACTAGGATAGTTCATTTTCACCGCGAAGAACGCAGAGTTTGCGGGAGGAAAGAGCGAAATCGAATTCTCTTTTTGCCGATTCCCGGGCTCTTCTCTGCGATCTCCGCGCCCTCTGCGGTGAAACATAGAAGGAAATGAAATGGCAAAGCCAATCGAAGTCAGACTGATTCGAAGCCCAATCGGGCGCCCCGAGAAGCACAGGAAAATCCTTGTAGCGCTCGGACTGACGAAAATGCACCGGCCGGTGGATTTATACAGCTCCCCCCAGGTGCTCGGCGCTTTGAGGAAAGTCATTCATCTCGTCGAAGTTAAAGAGAAATCATAGAAGGACGGTTTTTCCGATGAAACTTAGTGATCTGGCTCCGCCTCCGGGAGCTAAAAAGAATACGAAAAGACTCGGCCGCGGCTCCGGTTCCGGCCAGGGAATGACTGCGGGTAAGGGAACCAAGGGCCAGAAAGCACGTTCCGGCGGCGGCACTCCTCCCTGGTTCGAGGGCGGCCAGATGCCTCTTCAACGAAGGATCCCCAAGCGGGGCTTCAAAAATCCTTTCAGAAAAGAGTATTCCATAATCAACGTTCAAGATATGCACCGGTTTCCGTCCGGCAGCGAAATCGGCCCAATCGACATGATCGGGGCTGGCGTCCTAAGGAAAGTCACCTTCGGGATCAAGCTGCTCGGCAACGGCGAGATTACCCAGCCGGTTACCGTGCGCGTTCACAAGGCGAGTGCTTCGGCCGTGCAGAAGATCGAAGCCGCCGG
This sequence comes from Desulfarculales bacterium UBA696, assembly GCA_002298995.1. Classification (GTDB taxonomy): domain Bacteria; phylum Desulfobacterota; class Syntrophobacteria; order Syntrophobacterales; family Syntrophobacteraceae; genus SbD1. The sequence continues at coordinate 156,864 of DBMO01000032.1, read as the reverse complement.
CGGTAAAGTCGAATTAATACCGCTGAGAGAAGGAAAATAAAGAGTGCTCTCAGGCTTTCAAAATATAGGCAGGATTCCAGAACTCAAGCGCAGGATCGCCATGACTTTGGCGCTTCTTGCCGTTTATCGGGTCGGGGTTCACATTCCGACCCCCGGCATCAATACCGAAGCCTTGATGTCCTATTTCAGGGCCGCTCAGGGAACGTTGCTCGGGCTTTTCGACATGTTCTCCGGCGGCGCGCTGAGCCATCTGTCCGTTTTTGCCCTCGGGATCATGCCCTACATCAGCGCGTCCATTATCCTCCAGCTTCTGACGGTCGTCATTCCCACCCTGGAGCGCCTCAGCAAGGAGGGCGATGCGGGACGGAAGAAGATTACACAGTACACACGATACGGCACGGTAGTCCTTAGCATCATTCAGGGCTTCGGAATAGCCGTGGGGCTCGAGAGAATGATGAGCCCCGGCGATGTGCCGATCGTGCTCCAGGCTGGATGGGGATTTCGCCTGATAACTGTTTTGACCCTCACTGCTGGAACGGCCTTTATCATGTGGCTTGGCGAGCAGATCACCGAGCGCGGCATCGGCAATGGAATTTCGCTCATAATATTCGCGGGCATCGTGGCTGGAATCCCGAACGCGATAATCAGCACCTCCAGGCTCGTTCAGACCGGCGAAATGAGCATTTTCACGCTTGCATTGATGGGCGTCATGATGCTCGCCGTCATCGCTTTCATTATCTTTATGGAGCGGGGGCAGAGGCGAATACCGGTGCAGTATGCGAAAAGGGTTGTCGGCAGGCGGGTCTACGGCGGCCAGAATACGCACATACCGCTGAAGATCAATTCATCTGGCGTTATTCCGCCAATCTTTGCATCAAGTATCATAATGTTTCCCGCGACGCTCGCTAATTTCATCGACGCTCCGTGGATGAAGTCGGTTGCTGACGCACTCATGCCGGGACACTGGGTTTACAGCCTCATCTATATTGCGGCGATAGTATTTTTCTGCTTTTTCTATACGGCAATCGTTTTCAACCCGATAGACGTATCGGAGAACATGAAAAAATATGGCGGATTTATCCCTGGCATCCGTCCTGGACGTCCGACGGCGGAATACATTGACAAGGTGCTCAGCCGGATAACCTTGGGCGGAGCTATCTACATATCGGCGGTTTGCGTACTCCCCACATTCCTGATCAGCAAATTCAATGTCCCCTTCTACTTTGGCGGGACCGCCCTCCTCATTGTTATAGGTGTGGCAATGGATACCCTGGCCCAGATCGAGGCGCACATGCTCTCGCGCCACTATGAGGGTTTCCTGAAGAAGGGCCGGGTTAAGGGCCGCCGCTAATCCAGCTTTCTCTAATCAGGATTTTCGGCGCATCGATCAGGTTTTCCAAAGGGGGTAGAGATGAACATCATTCTGCTTGGACCGCCGGGAGCAGGAAAAGGGACCCAGGCAAAGCGCCTGACCGAAAAGTACCACATTCCGCAGGTTTCGACCGGGGATATGCTTCGTGAAGCCTTGAAGGAGGGAACCCCCTTGGGGCTCGAAGCTAAAAAATATATGGAACAGGGCGGACTCGTTCCCGACGATGTGGTTATCGGCCTGGTGAAGGAGCGCATTCAGAAACCCGACGCCGGGAATGGTTATATGCTCGATGGTTTCCCCAGAACCGCCGGCCAAGCCCAGGCACTTGACAAGATCCTGGGCGATCTCGGCCAGAAGATCGATCATGTGGTGAGCATCGAAGTGCCGAATTCGGAGCTTCTCGGTCGCCTCACCGGACGGCGCACCTGCCGGGCATGTGGCTCCGGCTTTCATCTCATGTTCGATCCTCCGAAAAAAGAGGGGATTTGCGACAAGTGCGGCGGGGAGCTTTATCAGAGATCCGACGACGTGGAAAGCACGGTTAAGTCGCGCCTGGAAACTTATGAGGCACAAACCAAGCCGCTCATAGCTTACTATCAAAACCAGGGGAAACTTCGCCGGATTAACGGTGTGGGCAGCATGAATGACATACTGTCCAAAATTCAGACGGTATTGGGGTAAGAGGCAGTTTTTTGATCATTTTGCGATCACGTGCCGAAATTGAGAAGATCCGGAATGCATGCCGGATTGTATCCGACATCTTGCTGAGAATCGGCGAAAGCGTTCAGCCTGGAATTACGACCTGGGATTTGAATGCGCTAAGTGAGGAACTGGCGCGGGAAAAGGGGGCAAAACCCGCGTTCATGGGCTACCACGGTTATCCTTACGCCCTTTGCACCTCGGTTAACGAACAGGTCGTCCACGGCATGCCGTCGAAGCATAGGCGGCTTATCGAAGGCGATATCCTTAGCCTTGATTTCGGCGTTGTTGTTGACGGCTATTACGGTGACGCAGCGGTGACGGTCCCCGTCGGATCGATTTCAGCCGAAGCGGCCAGGTTGTGCGAGGTAACCCGCGAGTCCCTCTACAGGGGTATTTCGAAGGCGATTAGCGGCAGTCACCTCTCCGATATTTCCCACGCCATTCAGGAATACGTCGAGTCGCGCGGGTTTACGGTGGTGAGGGAGTTCGTTGGCCACGGCATAGGCCAGCATTTGCACGAAAGTCCACAGATTCCCAACTACGGGCCACCCGGCAAGGGTGTCAGGCTGAAGCCGGGGATGGTTCTGGCAATCGAGCCGATGATAAACTACGGGGCCCCCGACGTGGAGATCATGGACGATAACTGGACGGCGGTTACTCTTGACCGAAGCCTGTCGGCGCATTTCGAGCACACGATAGCGGTGACCGAGGATGGTCCCGAGATACTCACTTTGCGATAAAACGGCTTTACAATAGGAAATGTTATCAGTATAATAAAAAGTTCGCATCAGATAAAACCCGAAGGAGTCGCCAAAAGCATGGCTAAAGAGGATGCAATCGAGGTGGAAGGCACCGTTGTAGAAACTCTTCCAAACGCCATGTTCCGCGTCGAATTGCCCAACGGCCATCGCATTCTGGCTCATATCTCCGGAAAGATGCGCATGCACTTCATTCGCATCCTTCCGGGTGACAAGGTTACGGTGGAGCTTTCACCCTATGATTTGACTCGCGGCCGCATCACTTACCGGTCGAAATCGTAGCGGCTCGGGCAGGTTGGATAGCCTGCCCTACCCGGTTACTGCGCGATGGGCAATCGCACCGCACCGAGAAAGGAATTTGGAAGATGAAAGTGCGAGCATCGGTTAAGCGCATTTGCAGAAAATGCAAGATAATTCGCCGCCATGGAAATGTGCGGGTGATTTGTGAAAACCCCAGGCACAAGCAGCGCCAGGGCTAAGGGAGGAAAACTTTGGCACGCATCGCAGGTATCGACTTACCGAAAAACAAGCGCATCGAGATCGCTCTCACATATATCTACGGTATCGGCAGGCCTACGTCCCAGAAGATACTCGAAATGGCCACAATTAACCGCGATACCAAAAGCGACGATCTGAGCGACGCGCAGGTCAATGCGATCAGGCAGATCATCGACTCCCATTTTAAAGTCGAGGGAGATCTTCGCTCCGAAGTCTCGATGAGTATCAAGCGCCTCATGGATCTGGGCTGCTACAGGGGCCTCAGACACCGCCGGGGACTTCCCGTGCGCGGCCAGCGCACTCACACCAACGCACGCACGCGCAAGGGTCCGCGCAGGTCCGTCATGGGCAAGCGCAAGAAAGCTTAGCACGGAGGAATCATGGCAAGAGAGAAATCAGCCAGGCCCAAGAAAAAAGAGCGCAAGAATATTCTGAACGGTGTCGCCCACATCCGGTCCACGTTCAACAACACAATTATTACGATAACGGATCTGAGCGGCAACGCCATTTCCTGGTCCAGCGCTGGAAGCCAGGGTTTCAAGGGATCTCGAAAGAGCACTCCTTTTGCAGCGCAGGTAGCGGCTGAAATTGCGGCAAAGAAGGCTCAGGAACACGGGGTTCAGAACATCGAGGTTTACGTGAAGGGCCCCGGTTCAGGACGTGAGGCAGCCCTGCGCGCCCTTCAAGCCGCGGGTTTCAACATAACGTTTATTAAGGACGTAACCCCTATTCCGCACAACGGCTGCAGGCCTCCCAAGAGGCGCAGGGTATAGCGCTTGCTTGACCCCGCTTCAGCCGAATGGCTGAACGTGCCGCAAGGTGCATGTATATAATTCCTGGAGGACAATCTTGGCTCGCTATACCGAATCACAATGCAGGCTTTGCCGCCGTGAGGCAATGAAGCTATATCTCAAGGGCGACCGCTGCTATTCGGACAAGTGCGCGATCGAGCGCCGCAACTATCCACCCGGACAGCACGGTCAGAGTCGGGGCAAGCTGTCTGACTACGGACTGCAGCTCCGTGAGAAACAAAAAATCAAGAGGATGTATGGCCTTGTTGAAAAGCAGTTTAAAAGCTACTTCAAGGAGGCCGACCGCCAAAAGGGTGTCACCGGAACGAACTTCCTGGTCCTGCTGGAACGAAGACTCGACAACACCGTATACAGGTTCGGTTTTGCGAATTCCCGATCCCAGGCAAGACAGCTCGTTCGGCACAGCCATTTTCTCGTAAACGGCAAGAAGGTGGATATCCCCTCTTTCCTGCTCAGGCCCGGAGACACTGTCGCCGTTGCCGAGGGCAGCCGAAATCTGGGAATAATCAGCGAGTCGGTGGCCGCAATGCCCAGAAGGGGTCTCCCCGCCTGGCTCGAACTCGACACGGCTAAATTCGAAGGGATGTTCAAGGGTTATCCCAGCCGAGAGGAAATGAACCTGCCGGTTCAAGAGCAGCTGGTGGTTGAGTTTTATTCGAAATAAAACAACAGCGGTAAAACGGAATCAGTGTAGTCGAGGGCCCTTGGAGAGCGCTTTGCGTCCAATGGCCCGCTTGACTTTCCGGATGAGGCGCCTGTTAAGCCATCTTTATGAGGATAAACCATGCAGAAAAACTGGCGCGAACTTATTAAGCCAAAGCGTTTGGAAATTGAAACCGCCGACCCTACCATGTACGGGAAATTTGAATGTGAGCCCCTCGAGAGGGGTTTTGGCATAACGCTGGGCAACGCGTTGAGAAGAGTACTGCTGTCTTCGCTGCAGGGGTCTGCCATAACCAGCGTCAAAGTCGACGGCGTCCTCCACGAATTTTCCACCATTCCTGGCGTCCTGGAGGACGTGACCGATGTCATCCTCAACCTCAAGGAAGTACGCTTCAAGGTTTCCGGGGAAGCCGTTCCGCGGCGCATCATGATTGAAAAGGAAGGCGAGGGCAGGATCAAGGCCGCGGACATCCAGACCGGCGCCTTGATTGAGGTCTTGAACCCCAATCAGCATATCTGTACGCTGGCGCGGGATGCGAAGCTGCGCATGGAGCTTACCTTGAAGCAGGGCAAGGGCTATGTTCCGGCGGACAAGAACGTCGAGGAAAACCAGCCCATCGGGACGATTCCAATCGATGCCATCTATTCGCCTATCCGCAAAGTCAGCTACACGGTCACCCAGGCCCGTATCGGCCAGATTACCGACTATGACAAGCTTACGCTCGAAATCTGGTCCGACGGCAGCGTTAAGCCCGAAGACGCGCTAGCTTACGCGGCCAAAATCTTGAAGGATCAGCTCACCATCTTCATTAACTTTGAAGAAGAAACCGAGACTCTGGAAGAAGAAGTGCGCGCGGAACCGGCCTTTAACGAGAACCTTTTCCGAAGCGTTGACGAATTGGAGCTTTCGGTTCGCTCGGCTAATTGTCTCAAGAACGCCGATATACGCTACATTGGCGAACTGGTTCAGAAGACCGAGCAGGAGATGCTTAAAACGAAGAATTTCGGCCGCAAATCGCTCAATGAAATCAAGGAGATACTGAGCGAGATGGGGCTCTCTCTCGGGATGAAGATTGATAACTTTCCCAGCCGTGAAGAAATAGAAGAGAGAAGAAAGGAACAGGAATAGCCATGCGCCACGGAGTATCCGGCAGAAAGCTAAACCGAACGACAAGCCATCGTCTGGCCATGTTTCGGAACATGGTGACTTCGCTTCTCGACCACGAGCGGATATATACGACTCTCCCCAAGGCCAAGGAGATGAGGCGCTGGGCCGAGTGGATGATAACGCTTGGCAAAAGGGGTGATTTGCACGCCCGCAGACAGGCTTTGTCGGTGATCCGTGAAAAGGGCGTGGTTCACAAGGTCTTCGAAGACCTTGCCGCAAGATTTCAAAATCGTGCCGGCGGCTATACCCGCATAGTCAAGGTCGGGTTCCGCAGGGGCGATTCCGCTCCGATGTGCTTGCTGGAACTTACCGAAGCCGGGACAGCCGAGAAATCGAAGAAAAAGGGCGGAAAGACCCAAGCCAAAAAAGAGGCCAAAGCCAAGCCAGCCGCCGCAAAGGCCAAGAAGGCGCCGGTGGAAAACCCCGAAGAATAAAGGAACCAACCGGCGTAAATAACGTCGGTCCAGTGTATATGCAAGAACGCAAAAACCCGCTCGATGCGGGTTTTTGCGTTCTTGCGGTTAATGAGATCCGGGGAAATTATTCTGTTAGGATTCCTTTGGCGGGATCAGGGATTTTCTTCCTCTTTTTGAACGTATGAAGCGCAATCCCTGCAGGTGAATCCGCTCCACATGCCCTTGGCGGCCCGATCCAGGCAGTTGTCATAATTCGGACAGGCAAAGTTGCGCACTCCCTTGCCTTCCTTGCACATCAGCGGGTATGGACCCTCCCTGTCCGTCCTCTCTGGCTGCGCGGGCTGTCCCCGGCCACCTTTTTCCTTTGCCATGCTGGATAACTCCTTGTCCAAGCGCCCTTCCGATAGTGTTTATTAGCCGGGAGCGCACCGGCTCCAGTCGCGACTAACGAGGCCGTGTGCCATGTTCAACCCCCGAGGGAATATCCCAAAGTGGTACTTCCGGCACATTCATTATAAATGGAATTTTTGGAAAATAATAGGTACTGCCGAAACGTTTTATTTAAACATTGCTTTTGGATGATGCAAACTTTTATTGTGATTAACTCTCTTTTTGGGGAAGATTTTAGGCCAAACCAAAATGGACCTAGTTTTATACCTGCTCCGCCAAAACCGGCCGAGGGTACCGGGCCTATGAATCACTACGGCAAAAAGCTTATTGCAACACTACTTGCCGCGGCTAGCCTCCTGCTCTTTGCATTCTCGACGGGCGGCATGCTCAGGCATTTCGAGCCTTTTTACACCAACTACTACTCGTTTGCATGGTGGAGCTATATAATCCTTGTCCAGTCAGCACTCTTCCTGAGGCGCGGCACCTCCCTCCTTTTCCACAAACCATGGAAGTTCATCGCCCTTTTGCCTCTCTCGATAACTGTCTGGCTGATCTTCGAGTCCTTTAACTTCCGGCTCTCCAACTGGCAATATATGAACATCCCAACAGATCCCCTGGACCGCTGGACGGGATACCTGATAGCCTACTCGACGGTTTTGCCGGGAATATTTTCCACAAAAGAATTGCTCGAATCAGCAAACATCTTTAAAAATTGTCGGTTACCGGCCCTGCGCAATATCCGCTCACTGTACATTCCGATGCTTCTAACGGGAACCGCGTTTATAGTACTGCCGCTTATCTGGCCGCAGTTTTTCTTTCCTCTCGTATGGCTCGCGTTCATCTTTTTGCTGGAACCCCTGAATCACAGGCTGGGTGCCCCTTCCCTTCTACGCGACCTTGAAGAGGGTAATCCTGGAAATCTTTACCTACTGCTACTCTCCGGCGCAATTTGCGGCTTTCTCTGGGAACTGTGGAACTTCAAAGCAGGCGCGAAATGGGTCTATACCGTTCCCTACGTGGGATTTTTGAAAATATTCGAAATGCCTCTTCTCGGATTTTTCGGCTTTCCACCATTCGCGGTCGAATGCTTCGCGATTACCTCTTATTTCTTTCTCATGGTCTCGCTAACACGTGAAAATTACAGTCCCCGCAGGGCACTCTTTTTGTACTTGGCCGGGGCCGCACTGGTATTGATTTTCGTCTTGTTTGTGCTGGCCGGGATAGACAGGTTTACAGTAGTGTCATATCAATCCGGATCGGGTTAAGATTCTCCGAAAACTTTTATGATGTCAACTTTGCCGGGACCTGAAACCATGAAAAACGCTTCACTGATAAGCCTTGGGTGCGCAAAAAACCTTATTGATAGCGAGACTATGGTAAAGCAGCTCGTCGATATGGGATACGGGATGACCGATACGCCTTCCGAGGCCGAGCTTATAGTGATAAACACGTGCGGATTCCTGGAAAGCGCTGTCAAAGAGGCCGTGGATACTATTCTCGAGACCGCCCGTTGTAAGAGCGACGGCGCCTGCGAGACGCTGGTGGTGGCAGGCTGCATGGTCCAAAGGTATGGCAAGAAGCTTTTGAGCGAACTACCCGAGGTGGATCTTTTTGTCGGTACTTCACACTATCAGGAACTGGAGTCCATTCTCCGGTCTAGCTTTTCAGGCAACCCGCGGCGACTGTGGATCGGAAGGCCGCTTCACTCAGGCAACGGCTCGGCCCGGCTGAGATCTACCCCTTCGCATACGGCATTTCTTAAAATAGCCGAAGGATGCGGGAACTCGTGCTCTTTTTGCATAATCCCGAATCTTCGGGGGCCACTCAGGAGCCGCACCGAGGCCGACGTTCTGGCCGAGGCGTTGGCCCTGGCCGAAGACGGCGTAAAGGAAATCAACCTTATAGCACAGGACACCACCGCATTCGGGCTGGACCGCGGCGACATCCCTGCCCTCCCCCGGCTGCTCGAGAAACTCGAAGAGATCGACGGCATTGAATGGATCCGCCTGCTATACGCCTATCCCGACCGCATCGGCGATGAACTGCTCCGGGTAATGGCAGAATCGAACAGGATCGTCCCCTATCTCGATATTCCCATCCAGCACAGCGTCTCCAGGGTCCTCGAAAGGATGAGTCGTCCGGCTGGAAATCCGGAGAAGATTATCGCGAAAATCCGATCGGCCATACCGGCAATCGCCCTACGAACCTCCATTATGGTCGGGTTTCCGGGCGAGACAGAGGCCGATTTCGTCGAACTTGTCTCTTTCATGGAGCGCACTGAGTTCGATCACGCGGGCGTCTTTGCATATTCACCCGAAGCCGGAACCCGGGCCGCGCGATTTCGAAAAAGCCCCTCCGAGAAAATCGGCCAGAGGCGAAGGGCCGAACTGCTCGAGATCCAGCGTGGCATCTCCCGCCGCAAACTGCAAAGGCTGGTTGGAAAAGTGCTTCCAGTCCTTGTTGAGGGCCTGCACCCGGAAACCGACCTGCTGCTCTGCGGCCGCCTTGCAACACAAGCCCCAGAGGTGGACGGAAACGTCATAATTACAGCCGGGTCGGCAGAAACCGGCCAGATCCACAGGGTCAGGATTTCTGCCGCGCATGATTATGATTTGGAAGGGGTTCTCCTGGAGGGGGACTAAAAAGGACCGTGCCCACCCTAAAGCATGATGCAAAAAAGGCGGGGAAATCCCGCCTTTTTTGTGTGATCGCCACCTTAATTCCCACGATATATGTGCCCTGCATGGTGGCGGCGAAACTCGACATTACTCCATAAAGGTCTTGAGGCATGCCTGCCGGTTCGGGTTCTTGAGCTTTCGAAGGGCCTTCTTCTCGATTTGGCGAATACGCTCCTTCGAGACGTTGAAGATCTTGCCGATCCTTTCCAGGGTCTCGGCGGGCTGGCCGTCGAGTCCGAATCTTAACCGCAGTATCTTTTCCTCGCGCGGCTGAAGAGTGGAAAGAAGGGTTCGGGTAATTTCGGCGAGTTCCCGGTCCGAACACTCCTCCATGGGAGATGCGGCACGGTCGTCTTCCAGAAAATCGCCCAGGCGCTGCTCGTCTTCACCTATTGGGGTTTCGAGCGAGATCGGCTGCGCGGCAAGAGTTAGGACCATCTGGACCTTATCAACGGGCAGCTTCGACCGCTCGGCTATTTCGACCGGCGTGGGCTCCCGGCCAAGTTCCTTCAGAAGCTCATAGTAGACCTTGAAAAAGAGGTTCTTGAGTTCAATGAAATGCACGGGCAGTCGGATGGTGCGCGTCTTGTCGTAAATCCCTCGAATGATACTCTGCCTTACCCACCAGGTGGCATACGTACTGAACCTGTTTCCCTTGGTGTGATCGAAGCGCCCGACCGCTTTGAGCAGTCCGAGATTTCCTTCCTGTATCAGATCGTCAAATGTCATTCCGCGTCCGCGATATCGTTTCGCTATACTTAGAACCAAACGCAGGTTTGCCCTGACCATCTCCTGCTTGGCGGCATCGATTGCCCTCATGATCGAGCGGACGCGAAAAAGCGAAGCCTCGTAGAGAGGGTTCTGGGGCTGATCGGCCGTCGCGCGCTCCAGTGTCCGAACGATTACTTTCAGCACCTTGTCCCGGACTCCAGGAAAAGCCTTCTCGTTTTCGAGAAGTTTCATTACCTTCTCGTTCAAGTCGGCCATGACCCTGGATTCAGGTGCATGCACCTCGACTATTTGGACCAATTCGTCCTGGCCGCCTCGAATTATTTGCGCAAGTTCGGTTTCGCGCTCCTGCGTCAGAAGGGGGTAGCTGGCCACCTCTTTAAGATAGCAGGTGATGTGGTCCTCTTCGAATTCCTCAGCCGCGGGCGCGGCGCGCTCCACGGTTTCTTCCTCCTCCACCTCCAGTTCATCTTCCGATAATTCGGCAACCCCAACCAATTCACTGGACTCAGACTGACTTTCATGTTCATCAAGCTCAAGGCCGGCCCCCGGAAAACCGCCTCCTATTGCCTGCGAATCCATCAGACCCTCGAATTCCTCCTCATCGTTACGTTTTTTAAAGAAGTAATCGAAAGGAAGGCACTTCTCAGAGGAATAGGGTTTCATGACTTTTCTTCTCCTTTGGGGCGGGCCGTTTCGGCCGCGGCTCCCCTCCTTATAAAAATCTTCAGCCCGGGATCTCCGAATACACCAAGGGTGCGGCGCCGCCGGGCTGGCAGAACACAATCTAAGGCAGATTAGCTATTTAGTCAACATTTAGGATTTGATACTGGACCACTAGTACTACAATACGCAGGATGAGTATTGAGGTCGAACCTTGCGGGTGGACATTCAGCTGGGAAAAGTAAATCTTCAAAGATCAATTATATAGCCTCTGCATAAACCATCAACATACCGCAAATTTTTCAAAACGCAATTAAATAATGCAATACTTTGCGGGACCTCATTCTAAATGTGGATCTCAACTACGTCCCCATCTTTTAGTACGTAATCGCGCTGCACCATCTGGCCGCCAAATACTGAAGAACCCCAAACTTTCGCAAATTTTAGCTTCGCCACAAAATCCTTGTGTATCTCCCGGGCAAGGTCTTCGAGGGTGCTCTCCCGCGGGAGCACGAAGGGCGCTTTGCGGTCCGGATCCTTGCCCGGCGCCTTCGTATATACCCTGATTACCTCCGCCAGTCCGTAGAGCTTGCGGAGAAATCCATCCAGGTTGTACCCGGCAAGTATGGAGAGCCCGATACACTCGTATGGCAGCCGGCAAAGATCGACAAATGCCGTGAAATCATCTTCGTCGGCTTGGTCGTCCACCTTGTTTAGGGCCACCATGATCTTCTTTATAAACGGGCGCTTATGCAGGTCGGCGGCTATACTTACCCCTTCAGGGTAGATCCTCAGGCCTTGAAGATATAAAATGGTGTCATCTAGCTGCTGGAGCGGGTCTTCATGAATATCCAGTAAAATCACTATGATGTCGGTTCGGCGCAGTAGGTCGGACAAGCCTGGGTCCTGGAACTCGGTCGGCACGGGTGGAGTATCGATGAGCTGGAACTGAACGTTTTCGAAAGCGGCCATTCCGGGTGTTGGGTTCCATGTGGAGTGAGGAAAGTCTGCCACTTCGGGATTGGCATTAGTGAGGGCGGCAACCAGCGAGGACTTGCCGGTGTTTGGGGGACCGATTATTATGGCCTGTGCAGCCCCTTCCTTTTCAATGTTGTATGGGGTCTCGCGCTTTCCGGGGCCTTTTTTTTGCTGGGCTTCCGCCTTGTGTTTCGCTATCCGCCGGCGAAGATCTGCTCTCAGCTTGTCGGTGCCCTTGTGCTTGGGCATGATCATGAGCATTTCTTCGAGGGCTTCCACCTTTTCTTCGGCGGTCTTCCCTTCTTTGTATCGCTTTTCCGCCTCGAAGTAAGGGGGAGGCAGGTTGGCCGGCATATCTACCCTTCCCTTCCACGGCCTTCATTATCAATTAATTATGAGATTTCCTGGAGCCCCAAGGGCGGGGCGGAGAAAAGGTAAGGTGGACACAGGTTTTCTCGTGCCCACCATACCTGATTGTCTATCCGAGTTTTTCACGCACCAGCCGTTCGGCCAGCCCCAGGGCGTTGTCGAGGTTTTCGGGACGGTTGCCGCCGGCCTGGGCCATATCGGGCCTTCCGCCGCCGCTTCCTCCAACCTCCTTGACGATTTCCCTGATAAGGTGCCCTGCGTTGAGCTTTGAGGTTACATCCGGGGTTACGCCGGCGAGCAAAAAGACCTTGTCGCCCGAAACAGCGCCGAACACGGCTACCCCCCTGGCGAATCTCTCCTTGAACTTGTCGTTCATCTCGCGGAGCACCTTTGGGTTTTCAGCCTCGATCCTGGCTATAAGGACATTTACTCCTCCGATCTCCATTGCCTGCTCGAAAAGATCGGCCGAGCGCTTGCTCGCAAGGGACGCCCTGAGGGATTCGAGTTCTTTTTCCAGCTGCCGCTCGTCGGCCAGGAGCTTTTCAACCCTTTCGGCTACCTCTGAGGGCGCCGCCTTGAGGACCGCGGCGGTCCGGTTGAGTATTTCTCTTTGCTGGTTCAGGTATTCGAGCGCGTGTCTCCCGCCGAGGGCTTCGATTCTTCGGACCCCAGCCGCTATGCTGGTTTCCTGGACAATCACGAGCAGCCCGATATCGCCAGTCTTGGCGGTGTGGGTCCCGCCGCAAAGCTCCCGGCTAAAGCCCGGTATCTCAACCAGGCGGACGCGGTCCCCGTACTTCTCCTCGAAAAGCGCCATGGCGCCGGTTTTCAGGGCCTCTTCGAGGTCCATGACTTTAACGCGAAGCTCCTGGTTCTGCCTTATTTCATTATTAGCGAGCCGCTCGACTTCCGAGATCTCATCAGGGGTGAGAGCGGCAAAATGTGAAAAATCGAAGCGAAGCCTGTCCGGGGCAACAAGTGATCCGGCCTGCTTTACGTGGTCTCCAACAACTTTTCGAAGCACCGCGTGCAGTATGTGGGTGGCGGTGTGATGGATCTCGGTATCTTTTCTCAGATCGGAATCAACCGAGAGGTGTACCGTATCACCGGTTCGCAACTGACCCGATTCAATTTTTCCGACGTGTATTATCAGGTCTCCCGGAAGCTTGATAGTATCTGATACGATCATCGTACCGGAAGGCCCGGCGATGATGCCCCTGTCGCCCACCTGTCCGCCGGCGGCTCCATAGAAAGAAGTCTTTGCCGCTATCAGCTCGACATCGGCCCCTTCCTGAGCCGCCCCAACTTCCTCTTCGCCACTGATAAGGGCAATTATGGTTGAATCGGCCTCCGTGGTTTCGTATCCCACGAACTCGCTTTTGATGCCACGGGTCGAGATCTGCCGATATGCTTCCAGCACTTCGCGCTCACCACTGCCCTTCCAGGCGGCACGCGACTGTTCGCGCTGTTTTTCCATCAGCTCCTGGAACCCGGCTTCATCCACTCCAAATCCAAGCCCTCGGGACATATCCGTAACGATATCGATCGGAAAGCCGTAGGTATCGTATAGTTTGAAAATGAGCGCCCCTGGAACGGTCGCGGCCTTCTCGTCCTGGAGCCGCTTTATTTCGCTTTGCAGCAACCGCAGGCCGTTGTCGAGGGTTTCATTGAAGCGCTCTTCCTCGTGCTGGATAACCCGTGTAATGAAGCTCCGGCTCTCCAGCAGTTCGGGGTAAGCATCACGCATTGATTCCATGACCGAGACAGCCACTTCCCCAAGGAAAGGCCTGCCGAGTCCCAGAATCCGCCCGTGCCTGAGTGCCCGCCTGATTACGCGCCGCAAAACATATCCGCGCCCTTCGTTGCTCGGTAGCGCCCCGTCGCCTATCAAAAACGCCGCCGCTCGGCCGTGGTCGGAGATAACCTTTACCGATACATCCTTTTCGGGATCGGTCCCGTAGCGATAGCCGGTCAGTTCCTCGATTTTTGACCGCATCGGGGCAAACAGGTCGGTATCATAGTTGGACGGCACTTTCTGGATTACCGCGGCAATGCGCTCAAGACCCATGCCTGTGTCGATGCTCGGCTTCGGCAGCGGTGTGAGGCTGCCGTCTTCCTTGCGGTTAAACTGCATGAAAACCAGGTTCCAGAGTTCGAGATACCTGTCACAGTCGCAGCCCGGCTTGCAGTCCGGACTGCCGCACCCCATCTCCGGCCCCTGGTCTATAAGGATTTCCGAGCACGGACCGCACGGACCGGTATCGCCCATCGCCCAGAAGTTATCCTTGGTGGAAAATGCAAGAATCCTGTCAAGCGGAAGATAGCGTGCCCAGTACCCACGCGCCTCTTCATCGGGGCCGAGGCGCATGCCGGCGTCTCCCTCGTGGATGGTGGCAAAGAGCTTATCCTTGGGCAGGCCCATCACGCCGGTCAAAAAATCCCACGCAAAATCGACCGCATCCGATTTGAAGTAGTCGCCGAAGGAGAAATTCCCGAGCATCTCGAAAAATGTATGATGCCGAGCGGTGCGGCCGACATTTTCCAGGTCGTTGTGCTTTCCTCCCGCGCGCATGCACTTCTGGCTCGTCGTTGCGCGGGAATAAGGGCGCTTTTCCTCGCCCAGGAAGGTCCTTTTGAACTGCACCATTCCGGCGTTGGTGAAGAGCAGGGTCGGGTCGTCGTAAGGAATTACCGATGAACTCTTGACGATATTATGCCCACGCTCCCTGAAGAATTCCAAAAAGGCCTTTCTGATTTCGCTGGCTTTCATCAAAAATATCTCCTCGGATATTAATTACATCTCATTCCCACGCTCGCTGGGACCTGCGCGCCCCATGGCTTAAGAGGCCGGGCAATATGTATAATTCGGGGCAGGCTTTCCAGACCGCGCCCCGATTATTGCCAGGGCAATGAGGCAGGCTGTAAAGCCTGCCCCACGTCTTGGGAGCACCCCGGATCTTGCTTCTTTGAACACGATTGCGCTCCCACGGGGGAGCAGAGCGTCGCACGAAGGGCCTGGAACCCTTAAGCCCTGAATATTATTCCACCGGAAGAGTAGCCGCAGAAGGAATGAGATCGTGCTTCTGGCGAATTTTTGTTTCGATATCGACAATGAGTTCGGGATGGTCCTTCAAAAATGTCTTTGCGTTCTCTCTTCCCTGGCCAAGTCTTTCACCGTTATAAGAATACCAGGTGCCGGATTTTTCGACCAGGCTGGCATCCACACCCAGATCGAGGATGTCGCCTTCCTTCGAAATCCCGCGTCCGTAGACTATGTCGAATTCCACTTCCTTAAAAGGAGGTGCAATCTTGTTTTTCACGACCTTAACCCGCGTGCGGTTCCCGATTACGTCCTGGCCCTCCTTGATCGGCCCGATGCGCCGTATATCCATCCGCATCGTAGCATAGAACTTGAGGGCGTTACCGCCGGTGGTGGTTTCGGGTGAACCGTACATGACCCCGATTTTCATCCGTATCTGGTTGGTAAAAATGACGCAGGTCTTCGACTTGCTAATGGTCGATACCAGTTTGCGAAGAGCCTGGCTCATAAGCCGAGCCTGGAGTCCGACGTGAGGATCTCCCATTTCGCCTTCGATTTCGGCCTTGGGCACCAGGGCGGCAACCGAGTCGATCACCACTATATCGATGGCGTTGCTCCGCACCAGGATTTCGGCGATCTCGAGGGCCTGCTCGCCGTAATCGGGCTGGCTGACGAGAAGGTCTTCAACCGCGACTCCCAGCTTTCGCGCATAGCTGATATCCAGGGCGTGCTCGGCATCGATAAAAGCAGCAAGGCCGCCAAGTTTCTGCGCTTCGGATATCATGTGCAGGGCAAGCGTGGTTTTCCCAGAAGACTCGGGCCCGAAAATTTCGATGATTCGACCGCGCGCAATTCCGCCGATTCCGAGCGCAAGGTCCAGGGAAAGACATCCCGTTGATATAACGGGCACTTCCACTATTGCGCCCTCGCCAAGCCGCATGATGGCGCCCTTGCCGCACATGCGCTCGATTTGAGATACCGCCGCGTCGATTGCCTTTTGCCTATCATCCACGATTGCCATTAAACCGGACCTCCTTCAGGGATTTGAACAATGCAATGTCGTATTAGAACAGGGACCGGTGAGGATTTCGAGCGGAAAAGCCGCTTCCCTGCTTGCTAACTGCCGATTTTATCAGGATAGTTTTATTCGTCCGCTCAGGCGGGGCGTCCGGGGAATGGCGCTTTGAACAGAGGAGTATAGCGCGCGCCGTCCGGCCTCAGCTCGCTTTTATACAATACAAGCTCCTCAACGTCAAAAGGTTCCGCTGTAAAGCCCTGACTCGCAAGAAGAATTTGCTGGAGCGCCTGGAGGTGTTGTCTCCCCTTCACACGCCCGATTGTAAGGTGGGGTCGAAACGGGCGGTTCTCGGGCTCGAACCCGAAGGGGATCATGGCAGTTTCGACTTCCTTTTGCAGTAGCGCAAGAGTCTCTCCATCCCCTCCCAGCCCGGTCCAGATAACCCTAGGCGCCTTTATCGTCGGGAAAGCCCCGCACCCGGCAGCTTCGAGCCGAAAGGAAGAAAAGCGCGAAGCAATCCCGGATAGCACCGGCTTTATCTGTTCTATTACATCCGGCGCGACGTTTCCCAGAAATTTAAGCGTAAGATGAATACTCTCGGGCCGAACCCAGCCGACTGCCGCGTCACTTTTCTTTAATTCGAGGCTGAGCTTTTCGAGGAGCCGCCGCACGTTTTCGGGAAGCTCGATTGCAATGAAGGAACGGATCGAAGATGCCTGCATGTCTGTCCATTCGGGAACTTTCAGTCGCAGCGAAGCTCCCGCTCGTTTGTGAGAAGCTTCCAAAGCATTACAAGAGCCGCCTGCGCCGCATGTTCCTGGATCTGTTCACGGGTGCCGCCGAAAAGGTTTTTCTCAACACTACTGCGCTCCGGGGTGGCACAGGCTATATAAACCGTGCCGACAGGTTTTTGCGCGGTGCCGCCGGTCGGCCCGGCGATTCCGGTAATGGCGATCCCCACCTCGGCGCCTGCGTTTCCACGCGCGCCCTCGGCCATCGCGACCGCCACTTCCGCGCTTACCGCTCCGTGCGCCGCGAGAAGTTCTTCAGGGACCCCGAGAAGCTCGGTCTTGGCTCGGTTGCTGTATGTAACAAATCCCCTGTCGAGATAATCCGATGCTCCGGCAATAGCCGTAATCTTTCTCGACAGCAATCCGCCCGTACACGATTCGGCCACCGCTATTTTCCAGCCGTGTTGGCGCAGGCTCCTGCCGATGACCTTTTCGAGGCAGTCATCATTTCGACCGCTGACATTCTGAGAGCCTATGAGCGATATTATCTTATCCTCGGCCTGTTTTATCAGTTCCCGGCATTGCTCCTCGTCGGGGGCGGAGGCAAAGATGGTGACCCAGTTCTCACGGCCCTGGGGGAGGTAACCAATGCTCACGCCCATTCCCTCAACCTCAAGCTCGCGAAGCCTCCTGTTTATTTCAGCCTCAAGCATGCCCTGCACCCGGACCACCTGCTTGATATACGAACAACGTTTCGGAAACCTTGATTCGAGGTCGGGTATGACCGCCTGGGCCAGGAGATATTTCATTTCGTCCGGGACCCCAGGCAGAAAATAGCAGGGGATTTGCCGGTGGAGAAGGAAGAATCCGGCCATTTCCAACCCGATCTTCACCGCCCCCTCAGGCATTTCCGCCATTCTCTCGACCTCGCGGCTCCAATCTATTCCCCAATCAGAAAGCCTTTGTTTAAGCCATTGCGAGTAGTCGCGATTTGTCACGAGAGGAAGATCGAAAGCCCTGGCAGCAGCCACATTTGTCCGGTCGTCATCCGTGGGCCCAAGCCCGCCCGTTACGATCAGGAAGGAGCAGCGATCGAGGCACTGTCGAAGGAGGTCGGCTATTTCTCCTTCGGTATCGCCGACTGTTATGATCCTGTCGAGGAGAAAACCCCTTGCCCGGAGTTCGCACGCTATATGGTGAGCATTACCGTTAGGGATATCGCCAAGCAGGATTTCATCCCCGATGGTCAGCAGCATGCCCGTTATTTGAGATGGTCTTTCGGTCATAACTCTCCTGGCCTCATTGTGCTTAGCCTGCCCGAAACGACAAATGAGCACAGGGATAGGTTGGCGGCTCGTCTATAAACTAAGCATCAAAATATAGTAGATCGTGCACAATCCCAGAGACTTTTCCCAGTCCCCGGCGAGGGGTGCGCATCGCCACATCCACGAAATTCGCCTCACTCGCCGCTGGTCACGATCCTGTATACGTCGGGGAGCGGCATTCCAGTCTCGATGGCAATCCGCCTGCATTCTTCGTATTCGGGGACTATTCGCTCAGCCCCACCCGGGAGAACCACCCGCTTTGCTTTTATCAGGCCGAAAACGGTCGCGATCGTCTTTTCATCGCGCTGCAGTTCTATCCTTTTTACCGGCTGCACCCGCACGCCAAGCGAGGTGGTCTCCGTCATGAGCAGTTGCGCCGCACGAATTTCCAGGGCCGGTTCCACTAACACCCGGAGCAAAACCCCCGGTCGGTTCTTCTTCATTTGCACTGGAATGATGTTTACATCGAGTGCCCCGAGCGCGAACAACTTTTCGACCACGTAATTATAAATTTCAGGGTTCATATCATCAATGCTGGTCTCGATTATGAGCAGGTCCCGAGACAAGGCGTCGCGGTCGCTTTTGCCGAACATCACGCGTAGAAGGTTAGGAGGGTCTTCCGCCGGATCGGACCCTGCGCCGTAGCCCGTTGCCAGCAGCGTCATCGGCGGAGCCGGCCCGAAAGATTCGCAGAGCACGGCGAGAATCGCAGCCCCGGTGGGAGTAACCAGTTCGCGCTCGATGCTTACACCCCTGATCAAAACACCTTTGAGGAGTTCGGCAGTCGCGGGAGCGGGCAGCGGGAGCAATCCATGGTCGGTCTTTATGAACCCCCGGCTTACAGGGACAACCGATGCATGCACGCTCACGATATTCAGGAACTTCAGGCAAAAGACCGTCCCCACAACGTCGAGTATCGAATCAACCGCTCCAACCTCGTGGAAATGCACCTGTGACGCCGGAATGCCGTGTACGCGGCCCTCCGCTTCGGCCAGCCGCTCGAATACGGCAATGCTCCTCTCGACTACCCACTTATCGAGACCGCTTTTTTCCAGAAGCGCCACTATGTCCGCCAAATGCCGGTGGGGCTGCTCTCCGGAATAGGAGATCGTAATCTTGACACCCTCTATTGCTCCCCTTCGCTCCCTGGATGAGGTAAGGGACCAGTTTTCAAGCGGGATTTTCTTGAGATCCTCAACCAGCGCATCAACCGGCACCCCGACGTCGACCAGCGCACCCAATGACATGTCCCCGCTGATACCCGAAAAACAGTCAAAATAGGCGATATTCATAGCCATAATATTCCCCGATGATCTTTCCGAACAAGCGACGCTTGCCGCCTAGGTCCCTCCCGACGCCTGAGCCATCCCGGATTTTCTTGACACTCCCTTGCAGGGAAGATAAATTGAGAGCTTTGCGGGATGGAATTCCTTCCCTCATGGAGGGATGGCCGAGTGGTTTAAGGCGGCGGTCTTGAAAACCGTTGTTCCGTTTGCGCGGAACCGTGGGTTCGAATCCTACTCCCTCCGCCACCAGAACAGCTCTTAGCATTGGCTGTCGGTTATTTAACAGGAACAACGTAAAACTTACAGCTTAAAACGAATGGCTAATGCTTTATCACGGAGAGATGGCCGAGTCGGCTGAAGGCGCTCGCCTGCTAAGCGAGTGTAGGGTGTAAAGCTCTACCGAGGGTTCGAATCCCTCTCTCTCCGCCAAATCAACAAGTTAGGCCCCGTTGGAGAATATCCGACGGGGCCTTTTTTCATGTGCCCACCCAGCCGTGTGGCGACTTTTTTTGACACCCCTATTTTGGACATCGCCAGCCCCCTCCCTTGATCGTCGGAATTTTACAGTAAAATTCTCCGAGATTAAGAATGGAAACAATATTCGTTGTTGAGGAAATTATACAAATCGCTTACATAATCCAATCGTGGCTTATCTTCCTCCCTCTTCGCCCTTGGAAAAGTAGAATTTGGTATCAGAAATGACGAGAAAACACCTCAATGCTATCTTGGTTGGCCTGCTGATTTTCGTCCTTTTATACGGAAAAGACGCTCCGCTCAGATTCGCCGCCAGAGAGTTCATTTGGCTACCGGTAATCGGAGTCTACTTTGTACTTCGGCTAATAAAGAGGGCTTTCAATGGTAACGATGTCAATGAAACCGACGACTCGCACAATCTCATGTCGTGCTCGGAATTTATAACATTTATCTTGTTTGTGGTTTGCTTCCTAATAATGATGTACATAAACAATAGATAGAACAGACAAGCTACCGAATTCCGTCCGGATTGCCCCCAAGAGCGCTCTTCATCTCCGCTGCATACTCTCGGAATCTTTTCATTTCAATCCATCTGGAGAAGATGAGCATACCCCCAACGGCAGCCCATCCTATCAAGAGAAAAGGGATTCCATGAACTTCCCCTTTTGTAGTCGCAACGACTGAACCAGCGGTCCAACCAACCAGAAAACAAAAAGAAAATATCATTGCTCCGAAAGGATAACGACCAACCGTAATGAGTTTTCCTTCCTTCCAGGATATGCTGCCCTTAATCTCAAGAGGGGTGTTAAAGCGAACTTCGAATAGCTTGTACTTGCGCCTGAATAGGCATTGGTTCTCTTCGAGGACTCTATATTTCAGATTTTCAGTCTGGCCTTCTCCCATGACTCCAAGAGCAAGCGGGCAAGGCTCTTCTTCCTCTCTGGTTATTGCTCTGGGGCCGAACCTGAATGCCCAGCGCTGGAGCAAAAAGACGCCTAAAAATTCAGCCACTAAAATAAGCCAGCTTGCTGCACCAACAAACCACACGAGTGTGAAGACTAGTTGAAGAGCTTCTTTGGGATTAACAACCATGCTCATACAGTGCCTTACTCTGCCCAGACAGGCGGCAGTTATCTCATTGCTCGGGAGTTTCCACGCTTGTTGCCTTCATCTCCGGGATATCCGTTCCACATTTTTCCCGGACTACTCCGTAGACGTTTACCGGCTTAGATTTTCCTTTGACTCTGATGGGGTTGTATTCGGCTATTTCGAAGTGGTGCTGAACGAATTTGTAGGTATTCTGTGATATGAGAATCTGGCCGGGTCCGGCGGAAGAGCAAAGCCTGGCGGCAGTGTTCACCGAATCGCCTATAACGGAATAGCTCATCGTGCGGCTTGATCCGATATAGCCGGCAACGAGTTCGTCCGTATTTACGCCGATTCCGATGTGGATTTCCGGCTTGCAGGTCTGGTTGTAGGTTTCAAGGGCCCTCTGCATCTCGAGGGCAGCCTTTACGGCGCGAACGGGGTCGTCGATGTGGCTCACCGGCGCTCCCCAGACGACCATGATCATGTCACCGACAAATTTATCCACGGTGCCTTCATATTTGAACGCGATCTCAACCATGATCTCGAAATATTCGTTGAGAAAATTGAGGACTTCGCCGGCTTTCATGTCCTCGCACATCGAGGTAAACCCTCGTATATCCGCAAAAAGAACAGTGGCGGTGCGGGCTTCGCCACCCTTTTCCACCTTGAGCTGGCCCGAGACGACAAGTTCGGCAAGATCCGGCGAGAGCAGCCGCTGGAAGCGTTCGCGCGTTACGGCTTCGGCTTTTATTTTCTTGGCCATTTCGGCCATCTTGATAAGGTTTGCGGTCTGGTGGGCAATATTCGTGAAAAGTAGGAGGTCCTTTTCGCCGTATGCCATTACCGCCGCGGAGGATTCGATAATCATGATCCCGAGCAGTTCTTCATCGTGCATGATGGGAACCGCCATTGAGGACCTCACCTTTTGGCTGACAATCGAAAGCGCCTCCTGGAAACGCTCGTCCGCCAGGGCGTCAGCGCTTATAATGCCTACCTTGTCCCCCTGCACGCGCTTGATTATCGTCGATGATATTACCAGCTTGTCTTTCTTGGTCCGGGTCTTGTAGGCCTGAAGCTCCATGCTTCCGTTCTCATCCGCCATGAGGATCACTGCCTGATCGCATTCGAGAAATTCGAAGGTTCGAGCAAGTATGCGGTTGTAGATACGGTCTAGCTCCAGTTCCAGCCCGAGGTCGCGCTGTAGTTCGACCGCAACCCGAAGCTTTTCGTAGTCCGCGCGAAGATGTTTTTCGTCCCTGATCTCCTTTTCCGGAAGAAACCGGTCGTTTCGCACAGCCCCTGGATAAATTTGGTCGAAGACCAGGATCTCACTCCTGTCATCTTCAACGGCCATGATATTTTCCGGTTTATCCATCACAAAAATGCACGATGTCATTCCGATGAGGATTTCATCGCCGTTTTCAAGCGAAACCTCGTCTGTGACTCCTTGTTTATTAACAAAGGTGCCGTTGCGGCTGCCAAGGTCTTTGACCTTAAAGCAACCCTGTTCGTCGGCGAAGATTATGCAGTGATTTTTCGAAACGAGCGCATCCAGGATTTGAATGCTATTGCCTGTAAGCCGTCCCACCGAATTGCTTTTCTCGAGCACTATTTCACGAGTACCGCCAAAACCATTGATGATCAGCTTTGCCATACGATCCCCGAAGGTTGGTTAAACGAGTGTGACCGGAAAGTAACAGTTATGGAGTTAACGGGATTATTTCATAGGGGACCATTCAGGGCAAGGAATTTAGGGGAGATTGGGGGATTTAGAAATCTGGGAATTTAAGGAATTCGAAAAGTGAGGAATCGAAGTGACAAGGCATTGGCCCTTGCCGACTGCTGTGTCGGATTCTACTCCCGGAATTCCTCAATTTATCAACCCTTAAACCCCTTGAACTCCAACACCGTTTCACCCTCTTAAAACTTTTCTTAACTTCGAGAGCAAGCCGTGTTAATGAATCTATCTCGATTTCACATTCCGTGCTAAAGTAGCTTCAATCCACCGAAGAATAAGGAATATTTTTGGGAGCGACCGGCAGTTGACCGGCACATGCTCGATATTTACCTGCTCTTAACAGATCCTCTCCGGCTGCAGACCGGACGTTATGGGCCATTATGAAGACTGCTTCAATCCCGGAAGCGAAAAGGTCAACCAGGCAAGATTTTCTTTTGGCTCTTCACTCCCGTACCCGCGGCCCATGCTCATCGCATTTTTTTTTCGTGGAATTAGCAGAATTATTTCTTGAACAGGCTAACTTTGCCGATCTATGAGAACATTGGTCGAGATTTTTGTCGAATCCCGACTATCCAGGATAATTTCTCACGCTCAGTTGGCAAAGCCCAAATTTTCGCACCTTATCTGGAGGGAGATAATGAAGAAGTCTTTGCTGTTTCTTATCTGCTTTTACCTGCTTGGTTCCGCCGCATACGGCTTTTCTTTTTCGGACGATGAACGGCAGAGCGCGAGGGAAAAGGCGGCAAAGGCACAGAAAATCGGCCAGCTCCTGGATGTATCATGCAAGGATTCCCTCAAGGACCAGAAGATCGCCGTGATGATCGCGGAGCGTCACTCGGGAGGCAAATTCACGGTCAGTCAGTCCAAGTACAGCACTCTTTTCGAAACAATCAACCAAAGGCTGAGAGAACTCGGCCTTCGCACCTATAATCAGCAGGACATAACCAGGCAGATCGCCGATGCCGAGATCAAGGCATACATGAATAACGACCCGGATGCCGCACTTTCAGCCGCGCGCAAGCTCAGTGCAAATTTCATCATTCGCGGAGTAATCGACTCCCGCGCCCACAAAAACCCCATCATCAATGTAAATGAAGTATACGTGGATATGTCTTTTACTCTGACCAGTTCATCGGGGCGAACCATTTCGGGCACCACTGCCAGGAGTGAGTCCTTTGCGGGTGCGGATACCATCCGCGTCGCGCAGATATTGGTAGAGGAGCAGGCAGATGAGATCGTGGCCAAACTCTACCATGACTTCTGTCGAAGGGGCGGTAGCAAATAAGGGGTCCCGGCATGGGACCAGTTTTAATTAAATTGGTTTCCGGAGGATGCACGATGCAAAGAAAGATGCGGAAGACCAGCGGGGTTTTAGCGGCTTTGATACTTCTGAGCGGTTTTGGTTTGGGTTTTGGAACATGCTTTGCCGACAGTTCCCAAACAATAGTTGTATCCGCCGAAGGCCTGGTCGATTCGAATTCGGAAAAATATGCCAGGGACAAGGGCCTGATGGTCGATGACCTAAGGGAAGACGCTAAGCGCCAGGTGATAGAAAAAGCCGTCGGCTGCTACGTGGAGAGTTCGACACTTACCGAAAACTACCAGTTGATCAGGGATAAGGTCCTCACCCGAAGCAAGGGTTTGATAAAGCAGATCGTAAAGGAAAGTCCTCCCTGGGTTGGCAAGGACGGACTCGGACATATGCTGCTTAAGGCCGAAGTATATGTGGGCCAGGTGCAGGAGGCCCTCGAGCAGATGTCCAAATCCGAGAGGGTGAGCCTGCTCCGGGAACATGGCGATCCGAGGATATCGGTTGCCATCGTGATCCGCGACGCCGACAGAAGCTCTGATGCCCAGGCTATCCGCTCACCGGTTGCCGAGAATATCCTTAAGGAAAAAATCAAGCAATTCGGATACCGGGTATGGTCCGAGGAGACCGCGGAGAAGCTCAAGGGCGAACTTGCCGACCGGAGTGCGAGGGCCGGCCAGGATAACGTCGCCGTTTCGGCCTCACAGGTAAAGATGTCCGATTTCAGCATTCTGGGTGAAGCAAAATTCAAGACGCTTTCGGCCAAGCTCGCAGCCTCCGGCCTGACGGTCAAAAAATACGTGCTCACCTCATGGAGTGTAAAGTGCATCGATAACAACACCGGCGAAGAGATCTACTTCAATAACAAGGTACCTCAAAAGCAAAGTTGGCCTGACGAGGACGTCGCCATCAAAGATATAGGCAATATGATCGGCTCCGAATTTTCGAAGGAATTCTTTGAAGAGCACCTGCAGCAGGCGGTTCAGGCCTATCAGCTCAATGTCGTGGGGCTGCCGAGCTACGATGTGGGCGAGATGTTCAAAAAGGAATTTATCGGCTTGAGGTCTGTTATAAATGTCGAATTCAGGAGCTTTGACGAATCCGGAGTATCGGTCTACGAAGTCCAGTTTAGCGGCAAGAGGAGCAACTTCAATCAATTTGTAAATAGCGGGATTGTAAAACCGTTGAACAGCAAGCTCGGCATGAATTGTTTCAAGCTGGCCTCGGCACAGGGCAATGTTGTACGAATAAGCTACCTGGCCCCGAACGTGACCCAGGAAGCCCTGATATCCCGTATGGAAGAAATGCCACCGGCATCCCTTGCCGAGGCTTCTCCTCTCAGACTCAAAGAAGTTGTACTTACCCAGGATACCCAGAAAAAAGTTGACCAAATGAAGCCGCAGCCATTGGTGCCCGTCACGGATGTGGGCGGTGTGCAAGGCTCTGATACGGGGAAAACCATAACGAAAGACTTTTAACTGGATTCACCCGTTACAGATGGGTTCAGGAGTTTCCGTCAGCCAAGGGAGACTCGCGTTCCGTGATTTTTCTCGTCATACGGTTTCAATATCACCTAGGGCAATTCGGTGGTGGTTAGTTGTTATTAGTGAGTCAGATGCAATCATAAAAAAGGAGAATGTGTATGAGGCGAAGATCGGTAGCAATGGCTTGTTTATTGGTTCTCGGTTTACTAATTTCCGGGTGTGCGACTCCCGGAGGTGGAATGGGCGGTCCGCAAAGCGCCAGCGGGCTGGCAAACCAGCAGGCGGATCAGGCCATGTACAAGCCGATTGCTTACGCCAACGCAGGAACACCGGGGCCGCTGGTCATCGTGCTGCCCGGCGAAATCAAGAGCGCCAACGCTACATTCACTCAGAAAATCACCTCCAATAACATCGCCGATTTTGCCGAAATCGAATTGGAAAAAGCGGGCTTCCAGGTACTCGAGCGCGGTCAACTCGGCCCAATGCTTAACGAAATACAGCTCGCTTTTGGCATGGGCGACCCGCAGGCCATGAAGAAATTTCAAAAGGGCAAATTCAAATCGACCAAATGGTTCCTCAAGTTCGACATTCTTAAAGCCGAACCGGCGGCAGCCGCTCAGCAAAGCTTTTCCGGCGCACCAATTGGCGCTATAGCCGGTGCGCTCATCGGCGGCAACGCTGGATATGCAACCAGCGTCGGCGCGTCTTCCGTAAGCTCCGGCGAAGCCGCCGCCGTCTGGATCATTGGATTGCGCTACAAAGTTATGGATGCGAACACGACGGAACAGAAAGCAAGCGGGTATTTTGAGGATAAGATGCAAATTGGCGCCAAATCCAGTTCCTTCCTGGGAGTATCGCAGGGGCAGCAAAATGTACAGACCCTTGACATGCTGGCCCAGAGGCTGGTTCAAATGGCTGTGTCGGATTTAGACATGAAGTACAAATAAACGCACCTTTAGAGGAGGAGGGATTGTATGAGGGCTGTCTTATGTATTCTCGGTTGCATGATAATGGGGCTAATCCTTTGCGCTTGCGTTACTCCGGAGTATCACGAAAAATATGAGCGCGAGGAGGTCAAGGGACCCGATTATTACTTCAGGGATGGTATCGAGGATTTCAAGAAAGGCGAAATCAGAGAGGCGCATGAGGATTTCGAAAAAGCAATCCGTTTGAGGCCTGACTTTGTGGAAGCTCATTTCTGGCGTGGCCAGTGCTATGAGAAATTGGGCCAGCTTGACGCTGCTCTCAGGTCTTACGAAGATGCTCTTCGCTACGATTCTCGCTACCTGCCGGCAAGGGAAGTATACGGGCTGCTGCTCTTCGAGTTGAAGCGATACAAAGAGGCGGAACCACAACTTGAAACCGCCAGGGACCTTGGGAGCAGGGCGCCTCAGGTCTATTATGCCCTCGGGCGCGTCGAGCTTGCCGAAAAGGAATGCAGGAAGGCTATCGACAATTTCAAAGAAGCCCTTCGCCTCGACCCCACCTATATTGAGGCCAGAGAGGGCATCGAGAAAGCCGAAGAAAGATGCGGCAGGCATCGCGAAGAAAGAAGACCGCCGCGCACCGAGAAGTCATTTAAAGGCGGCGGCAAGGCAATCGAGGACTGGTAGAATTTATCAACAAAATGTGAGCTTAACGGCCCGGTCCGCCGGGCCGTTAAGGCTTATCTGAATACGAAACTCTATTTCAGGATAAACGATGAGGCATTTTGCTTTGGGAGTCATTTTCGCTTGTGTTCTGCTGGGCGCGTACAGCCTCTGTCTTGCCCAGCAGGCAAACACGCCGGGGGGCAACCGGGCGTTGATGGAAGAATGGAAGTCCAAACAAAATATCGTCAAGCAGGAAATATATGAGAAACTGAAGCAGGAAGGCCAACTCCCCAAAAGCGGGATAATTGAATTCGAAGCCCGCGTGAAGGCCGATCCCAGGGACAAGGACAAGGTCCAGATCCAGATAAACGATGTCCGCGTTATAGATCAGGACCAGCGCGGCCCCGGAAGGCAGGTAAGGGTGCGCGCCAACCCGGCGGGCAATGAGCCTTACGTATCGAAGCAGTCGATGCGGGTCCCCGGTGTCGAGTACCGGGATATCGAAATGAAAGGCGGAGTAGTTATCCAGGACCGGGTCGAGTTTAGAAATATCGATATGCCCGGAGGAGGACTCAGCTCCAGGGAACCGGTTCAGAATATTCCCGCCCCGGAGAGTGCTCCGTTGGCCGTGCAGCCGCCCGCGGCCCCTGAACCGGAGCAGAAGAGCTGGTGGAAGAAATTGTTTGGCATGCCTTAAATTCCTCGGTTCTCACCATGAATTTAAGGGATTCGGGTTCAAGGAATTTACGGAATTGGATTTTACGAACTTGAAGGATCGAGATTTTGACTTCGGGGCAATTCCAAAGATTACCATAGGTCGTTTTGAAACCTTTTCCACCATTGTTGAGGGGTATAAATGAAACTGAAACTATATCTCGGCGTAGCCGTATTGTTAGTGATAGGCTTTTCCGCTTCCTGCTTTGCCGGCAACCTTCAGCTTATGTCGGAGAAAATGGCCAAACAGGATCTGCGGCGAAATATCGTGGAATCAATGATCGGCTATAAGGTCAAGAGTGAAGGTCAGTTCGGCCTGACCCAGGACGCCAATTATGCAATCAAGGAAAAAAGCGCCGCGGTAATCAAAGGCGTTGTCGAAGACCGGATCATATATGACAAGAACAAGGATATATGCATCTGTATCGGCCATATTGACCTTGGAGACGTCAAGAACATACTAGGTGAGAGGATCAGGTATAAAAACGTCAGGGTGAACGCAGTGGGCTTTGGGACGATGAGCCCCGAATACAGAGGGCATCTGATGGCGCTGAGGGCGGCGCTCGTGAATGCATACGACGAACTCGCCAACGTCATCGTCGGACAAAAAATATCAAGCTACACCGAAGTTGAAAATTTCGTCCTGGCCAAGGATTCCAATAAATCCCAGGTGTGTGCCGCCGTATACGGCGCGTATATTCCAAACGTTGATATCGATCATCCTCAAAGAGGCTGGGGTTGGGACGACAGCGGAAACGCTTTTGTCAAACTCAACATCGACCTTGGCAGGGTAAAGGATATTCTGGGCCAGCGCATTATCTACAAAGGCCCCAATATTATTGAAGTAGTGGGAAGAGGATCTCAGGTGGACGACCTGAAAAGCGATGCCGGGGCGGCAAGAAATCCCTCCGCGCCTCTGAGTTCCGAATCCGGGAGCATTCAATTACCGGGTTACGAGCCCCTACCGCCCAAATAGCCGCTTGTGCCGGAAACCATGGGCCATGAGCTTTCTGGTTGCACCTTGCGTCTATAGCGGTGGCATTGCAGTGCGATACCCATATTTCGTGGAAACGGGAGACACACTCAGAAACAATAAGCAATGTATGGTGGGCACGGCGCTTCACCGTGCCCACCTACATCTCATGTTCGGTGTACCTGAGGATTGACGTGGGGCAGCCGCAATGTCGGCATCTTTAAAGCGTGAATTGAGGGGAGCCAAACAAGTTGATCGCCGAAACAAAACGAGATCTCCTCATTTTAATGTCCAGCCGCATGTCCACCCGGATGGGGGATGGTTTCCTTCGGATTCTATCTGTCCTGCTGGTTGCCGAGAAGAGCAATGATGCAATGATTGCCGGACTCGTGCTGGTTTTCCGCTACTTGTGCGAGACCCTCATCAACGCCGTTTCCGGTCCCTTCATAGACCGCATCCATATTAAAGTCTCACTGATGGCATCGGATCTCATCCGCGCGGTACTCTCCGCGCTTCTGGTGGCATCGGTCCTGCTCGGCTACTCCTACAAAGTTTACCTGGTTCTTGCCTTTCTGGGGGATTTTACATTCCTTTTCTTCAAGCCCGCTGTCGACAAGGTCGTCAAGGTTAGCTTTCCGGTGCGCGAGGGCACCAAAATCATCTCGGAAATCGATGCCGTAAATCACTGCAGCAATATCGGGGGATACACCCTGGCAAGCCTGGTTAGCACATGGCTTGGGCTTACTTTTTCAGTGTGCCTTGCGCCCGCCTTTTTCGTCCTCTCCTTTTTCCTGCTGAGTTTCATGCGGCTCAGTGGAGAAAAGATCATAGACTACGAAAAGGTCCGCAAGAAATCCTACTGGGCCAGCCAAAAAGAAGGAATGCGCTACACGCTTAAAAATCCTCCACTGCGGTTGCTCCTCTTCGCTCGAACGGCAGTGGCCGTGGGCAGAGGCGCTTTCGCGGTCCTTTCGGTAGTCTTTTTGGCCGACGTTGTAAAGGGCCTGTCCGCCTACGGCTACTTCGAATCCGCGCAGTCGTTCGGCAAAGTAATCGTAACCGCCCTGGTGATTCCATTTCTGTTTGCGTATCGGTCAAGCTTTTTACTCATGGGGCTCGCCACGACCACAATCGGCCTCTCCTTCTTCGGGTTCAGCGTTGCCAATGACGTGGTGCTCGCCTGCGTTGTCGGAGCCATGGTGGGGATTGGACAGGCTTCGGAAGCCGTTGCGATTGATGCGTGCATAAATCGTTATTCAGAGGCCCACATACAGGCAAGAACGAAATCAACCACTAGTTTTGGCAGCAGGGTCGCGGGAATCGGGGCAATAGCCGCCTGTTATTATCTGATCATGTCTCTCCACGTGTCGCCAAGGACCCTTTTCGTTTGGATGGGCCTTTTCCCGCTTACGGGAGCTGCTATTGCTTTCATAGGCTGGGCAAGGGAGAAATCAACTTATTCATCCGTTGAATCGGTGGAAGAGGTAGGGTAATCCCATGGAAGAGCCAGGAATCTGCACGGACCAGGGGGAAGTCGAATCCGAAAGAGAACTTCTCGACTTCCATAAATCCATGGAAGACTGCATCGCTTCAGGCGCCGCGGAAATAAGCGCCCGGTTCGGTACGATCGAGATGGTGCTTGGACTTCCGCCATTGGGTGAAGGGGATATGTCGGTAGTCTTTCCCCTGAAAGAAGTACCCGATCCATTGCCGGCCGATTCGGGCAAATTATGCGTCAAAGTCGCCAAATGGCAAACCATCTGCCGCGAAAGCCTCATCGAGGAACTTGCAATGACACAGGGCTTCCTTGATGAAGGAATCCTGGTGCCTCGCATACTCTATATGGATGAAGGTGGGCGGTTCGCCGTAAAGGATTTCATCGAGGGTGAAACGGTTACCAGCATTTATATGAGATTCAGCACCTTTCCGGTGCGCACCCAAAGCCTTATCCTCGAAGGTCTTGAAAAATTCCTCTCTCAACTTCTCTGCCTTTTCGAGAGAAAGCCCGAGAGCAAGGTCAGCATCAGTCCCAACAATATTTATCTCCTGACCGAGGGTCAAAGACTTCGCTTCCCGCTTCAGTTCGTTTTGATCGACCCCGGCCCGAGCCGTGTAAAGGACTATTCAGGACTCAGCTTTGATAAATACTGGAACGACCTCCTGCCCAACAGGATAGCCAAATACGAACGCACCGGCTACCTTCAGTGGATTGTTCCAAGAGAAGTCTCCGAGGATGAATACGCCGAGGCAAAAGAGTTTGGAATATTTAAGGATATCGCCGACGACGAGGTCCTCTCCATCATGGATATCGCAACAACGGTCGAGTTCGATATAGGGGAGACAATCTTGAAGGAAGGATCGATAGGAGAGAGCTTCTACCTGATTTTAGACGGCGAGATAATGGTGCGCAAGGGCAGTTCGGCCAAATCAAGATGGGAAATCAGACTGAAAAGCGGCTCGGTTTTGGGTGAAATGGGATTTTTGCTAAGAGTCCCCCGGTCGATGACGGCGGCAGCCGCAACCCACTGTAAATTAATAGAAATTCCGCATGATAAGTTCGATGACCTTCTTTCAAAGAATCTGCCGCTTGCCTACAAGCTGCTGAGAAACATTTCGGGGATAATGGCGGAGCGGCTCTACAACCTAGACCTGGCTTATCATAAGCTTCTGGACTCGATGCCTGAGCCGGGGTGTTGATTGGCGCGGAACTTTCGAGGCGCACTATATTGCGTGCACATTGTACAGAATGAAGCAAAGTGTCGCGTGTTTGTGTACGTGTTTTATATGGGTGGCAAGTTGTCCAGTTTTCGGGATGCCCATCGGGCTGCAACGTCAGGCACGCTGCAGAGATGGTTTTAAGGATAGGGACAATATACGCTCAATTGTCCATATTTTTGGTAAGGGATATTTGGCAAGCTCTCACCGAAACTGCGCATCCGCGTGGTTGCTCTGCCTGACTTGCACGCGCTCGTATGTCCTTCATCGTGAACTGGCTACTCAGGCGACTTGTTCCCCCATCCTCTTATTTTTCTTCTTGCGCCTGGCAAATATCCCTTTGATGCTAAGACAGCCAAGGCAATAAATATAATTGAGCCGATGATATCGGTTGCAATGTCGATTCCTTTTGGTAGCTTTTCGCTATCAAGAGTGTATTCAGGGAGCATTAACAACCCAACCCCTTCAATAATTATTCCGTAAACAACGCATACCGGAATAAGCCATATCAAAAAATAACAAAATCTTTTGAGTGAAGAAGGATAAACGTAGGCTTCATCAGAAGACTGTTCCAGTTCGCCGCATTTTGCAAAGTCAGGATTCCTCTCGATCTTCTTCTCAGATAAAACGACCAGAGTTTTTGCAACATGATCATGTATTGCTTGATGCTTCTTACTGAATAACATATATACCATTGATACGCTGCCTAGAATAATTTTTGTAAAGTATCTTGCAAATGACGCTAATAATGGACATTGTCCACCAGTATTACACCTTACAACTTTGATCCCAAATATGTATTGCCCCAGTGTGAAGCCACAATAAGAGATAAGAATGGGCTCAAGCACAAGCGCCGGAGTAAACATCGCAATTGCATTCAACCCGGTGTCCTTTCCAATCAATGAACTGATAAGCACGGGACAAAGAATAAATAAAGCCAGCAAAACTATTCCGTCAATAATGCTGGCCTTGATCCGACGGGGTAATGTTGCGTAAAGCACTTGGCTGCGATCCATAGTTCGTTAAATCCCCTGGCTTTTTTGACATAACAAGTGATTAACTCATATTTCTGCTATCATGCCTGCTCAATTGTCACGGATGGCCGGAAAGCCTAACACGTTGTTCCGGAGTTTCTTTAACTCCACAACAGGTTAGGTTCGCCGCTTCTCATAACCGGACAATTTACAACAAACTGTCCAGTTCTTCACTTGCTTTTCCGCTGTTTTTCCGGCGCCTTTGTCCCCCGGACGAAAACACGCATGGCCTCTTCTCTCCTCACATAAGATGGAAGTATTGTTTTGTATTGTGAGTGAAAGACCATCTGGCCCAGTGTTGCTTGCACCGTCTCCGGAAACCCCCAGCATTAGACAAAATGATAGCTTCAAAAAGGCAATACCGGAGTTCGCTTGTTAATCATTGGACCGGCTTGCCCTGCTTTTCAGCCATTCGGAAAACCCGAGTTCATCGACGTCGCTGCTTGCCAGATACAGCACAATGGCTACTGTTTCAGTTTCCGGTGCTGTTAGCTCCCATCCGTTGAGAACAAGAAAAACGTATGCGGCAAGAAAAGCTGTGCGTTTATTCCCGTCCACAAAGGGATGGTTGCGAATGATGCCGAAAGCATAGGCGGCGGCCAAATCGAAGACAGACGGATTTCCGTAAGCCGCCTGGTTTTGGGGTCGGGCAAGTGCTGAGGACAAAAGGCTCAAATCACGAATTCCGGCGCTCCCGCCATGCTCAGCGATTAACTCGTCGTGCATGGCTATTACAACCGCTTCCGAAAGCCGGCGCCAGGTCATTTTCCGGCAAGCTCACGCAGTGCATTTCGATATTTAGCCATGCCGCGCCGCGCCGCCTTCATCTGGGCTTCAAATTCGGGGTCATAGGGCGTGATGGTGTAACCTTCGGGCGTTTCAGTTAAATAGACCGAATCTCCCTTTTTCACCTTGAGAC
Organism: Desulfarculales bacterium UBA696; assembly: GCA_002298995.1. Classification (GTDB taxonomy): domain Bacteria; phylum Desulfobacterota; class Syntrophobacteria; order Syntrophobacterales; family Syntrophobacteraceae; genus SbD1. The sequence goes on along the minus strand of DBMO01000032.1, from coordinate 123,227 downwards.
GGGCCGCGACTTCCTTCGGCAGGATCACTCCGGTTGAGTTGCCAATCTGAGTTACGGTAGCCCGCATCTACACCTCCCATTCAGAACACTCGACAATCCGTTATAACTATTATTATAACATTGTGAATTGCTCGTCAACCCGAGTCCGAGTTCCCCATTCGTGGGTACGCTAAATAATGTGGGGCAGGCCCTCCGGCCTGCCCCACCAGCATGACGAGTTTCTATACATCATGGATCGCCGCTAGAAGCGATGCCATGAAGCCCATGGAAATCATGGCGCCGCATCTTCCCGGTACTTTCGAGTGCGTGCCGAAAACCTCCGTCCTAATACCGTTGCCTTGCCGGCGGCTGGGTCATGCCTCTGAAGACTACCTTGGAGCCCTGGAACCTTACCTCGAAAATTCCACGCTGGGTTTTGTATTCCCACTCGATTGAGTTGGTAAGCCTTTTCACCTCCGCCGGTTCGCCCAGGATCTGCCTCACAACGTCGGCTGTCATTCCGACCTGGATCTGGTCGAATGCCGGGGTTGCAACTCCGGGCCTTGGGGATGCAGAGACGGGCGCAACATTTTCCACGTTCCCCCCGTGGTAGGAGGTCATTCCCTTGTGCACCACCTGCCCCTGATCGAACCTGACTTCGAAATAACCGCTCCCCGTATCGTATTCCCACTCGATCTGCCGTCCGATCTTCTTAACCTGAGGCGGCTCGCCCAGGATTTGCTTTACACCTTCGGGAGACATGCCAAGCTGAATCTGGTCGTAGCCGGATCCCGTGGAAACGCTAACCTGGCCGACGGGCATCGAGGAGGCCATTTGAGGCTGGAGGCTTGTTGCATGATAGGCGACATGGCCTTTGAACACGACGTTACTGTTCATGAACCGGACCTCGAAGAAACCGGCGCCTGTGTCGTACTCCCATTCGATCAACTGCCCCACCGGTTTTACCTGCAGCGGTTCGCCAAGGAGTTGCCTTACCAGGTCGGAAGACATTCCCAGTTGGACCTGGTCATAGTTAAGCGCTGTCCCTTGGGCGAAATTCTGAGATGGAACCTGGCCGTAATTGGCCGGGGCCGCCACCGTCCCGCCCTGTCCCACGGGAGGAGGTGTCGAGCTTTGATTAGACGGCAGCAAAGACCCCAATCGCGAGGTGTCGGGCCATTGACCGGACTGCTGGGAGGAGAGGAAGTAAAACCCAACACCCACAATTACCAGCACGGGGATGAGAAACTTAAATAATTTCATGCTCCCTCCTTCTGCTTTAGATTGTATTTTTTGCTTCTCGGGTCCTGCCGTGGATTGGGCTTCCGGCGGAGCTTCGCTTTGAGTCCTGACCTTCTGTTTTCTTTCTGGCGGGGCGGCCGGGGCCGCACTTTCCTGGACCGGCGGTTTTTCGGCCTTAGGCTTCTCGGAACCATCGGGCTTCGAAATCACCGTTTTGGCATCTTTCTCCGTGTCGGCAACATGGTCGGCAACAACAGTTTTCTCGTCCAAATTTTCGGGTTTTTTAGTTTCGGAAATGACCGTTGCGCAAGTCTCGTCATTAAGGCCCGAAGTCACCGACGTATCTCCCGGTCCAGGTCCTTTCTTTGGGTCTTTCTCTGCCATTTTACGCTCCTGGGGCGGTGAATTGAAATTGAGTGAACGGAGGCGCGCGGCCAATACCTCAATCACCCACCGGCATTCAGTTAATTATCCTTAAGCTCATAGCTGATAATCGGCATTCGAATGATAAGAGGGAAGGGAGACGGACCGCTCGTGTCCAGCAGCATCTCTCCGGTTTGATCGCTTATGATCTTATTGGCAAGATTGAGGAAGAGTCCCATTCCGGAGGGCCTGCATTCATCGTCGTCGCCCACCTGACATGGCAGCGGCTCTTCATTCTTCGGCCCTATCACTATTTCGACATAATTATTTCTTTCCCTCACCAATATGTGGACCTCCGAGTTACCCGGAATATCCGCCGGCAACTCCCTCAGTATCAGTTCCAGGGATTTCTTGAAAAGTTCACCATCGAGCGGGACTTTGAGCCGTGAGGTCTCCAGGGATAGAACAGGCTTTATATGGGATTTTTCGAGGAACTCGTACGCGGCCTCCACTTCCTCCTCGATTAGGGCATCGATTCTAACCGGACTTTTCTCCGGTCTTGGAAGACTCACGAAATGATCCACCTCCCTAAGCACTTCCTCGACCCTCTCAGCCGCCTTGACGATTGCCTGGAATCCGGATTTTGCCGAGCCGCCCATTTCCTTTTCCAATCTTCTGACCATTCCACCGATGATCATGATCGGATTTCTTATTTCGTGGGCCATCGCCTGGGCGAGCCATACGTAGGCCTTCGCCCGTTCCATGTTCATCAGGCGCGACTGGGTCTTTCGAAGCGTCTCCACAGCGCTTTGGAAGTGATGATTCAACTCCTCCCACAATCGGGCATTTTCGATCTTTGGAGCAAGAATCGACGCAATCGCCTTTAGAAATTCCAGGTCGGTCTGGTTGTATACTCCGGCCGTGTCACACGCAAGATAGATAAGCCCGTAAATATTGTCGCGGCTTACCAGGGGAACGCACATCGCGGACCTGATCCGCAGGGCCGTGACGCTCTCCTGCATATTCAACGTCTCCTCGCTGAGGGCGTCGGCCAGTATAAAAGATTCGCCGTTTAGCAAAAGCCTGTTTACGATCGACTGGCTGACCGGGGTCCCCTCTCCCACCTCGGGTTCGGAAAGGATCGTCTCAAGTGTGCCGTCGTCCCGAAAAATTCCCAGGTAGCACTGCTTGCAGCAAAATAGCTGTTTTAACCGCGAAAGTATTTTACCTTCGAGATGTGGAGTTTTCTGCTGTCCGGCCAAGTCGAGCGTCATATCGTAGATCCATTTGAGACGCCGGCTATCAGGTTCCCACTTGGCTCCGGAATGGAGCGAATGCAGGATGAGAGTTCCTTCGAGGTCTTTCGCGGAAGCATCATATTTGAGGGCAACCCGGCCCAACTGAATGGAATCACCCGGGGCAAGCGCTGCCTTCTGTTCGACCAGGAGGCCGTTAACGAACACACCGTTACGGCTGCCGAGGTCCTCTATGGAGATATTCCCATTGTCGTCCCATATTCTCGCGTGATGATAAGAGACGGTATCGTCGGTCAGATTGAGGTCGTTATCCGGGCTTCGTCCTATTATGCACGGAATAGAGAGCCGGTGAGATGTTCCGGAGCCGAGATCTTCGAGGATGATGATGTTTGCCACCGTATGCTCCGATGATTTTTGAGAGCACTTACTGATCGGCAATCAATGGACATTTACAATACTTAATCTTTGCCAAAAAAACAAACCTTTCAGAGAAAATCAACACTCTTTTTCTCATCTTAGGCGCAGGGAAGAAAGCTTATGCGAAAATGTCAAAATCTATCACCATGATGCTTTTTTTGCTGTATTCAGAAGCCGATGAGCGTTGTCGGATTGCCTGATGACGATTCATCATTTATTGTTACCTTTTCCAATCAACAGATAGATATCATTCCCGGCGAGATCGAATCCAGAGCAGTTGAAGTCAACAGCTCTCAGGACCAAATTGCCGGTGCACTCCGGAACAGCAAGGGACCCTTTTTGCGCGAGATTATATCAAACTCATTCGCAGGTTTTATTTCGCTGTTGATGACGTTAATAGCGTGCCTGTCTTATTCCTCCTTGATTTTCTCAGGCGATCTCAGCCCTCATCTAAACCTCGGAATTTACAGCGCCTTGGTCAGCGCGGCAATTGTGGGGGCTGTAATGGCCGCCCGGAGTTCATCTCCTTTCACAATTGCGGGACCAGACGCCAACATTTCGGCGCTCTTCGCACTAATAGCCCTTTCGGTCGGCGCCGGGGCATCCAGCCTCCGGCCCGAGTCAGTTTTTTCCACTATTTGGGTGACCATCTCCATAAGCACATTCCTCACCGGGCTGTTTCTTTACGCCGCGGGCCGATATCGGCTGGGAAAATGGATAAGATTTATACCGTACCCGGTAATCGGCGGCTTTCTGGCCGGGACGGGGTGGCTTCTTGCCAGGGGCTCGTTCAAAGTCATGGCCGGTTTCCTGCCCTCTTACGAAAATCTCCCCATGCTGGTTCAGGGGCACTATCTCGTCCGCTGGCTGCCTGGGGCGCTACTGGCCGTCATTCTCTTGGTCGTTTTGAGGCGCAGCAGACATTTTCTCGTCATGCCCTCAATCCTTATCGGCGCCATTCTGATCGGACATCTTTGGCTTTTTTCCGCCGGGATATCCTTTGAGCAGGCACGCCTCGATGGGTGGCTTCTCCCCATGCTGCCCGACAATTTCATCTCGAATACCTGGCATTCGCTCTCGCCGGGTGAGATTGAATGGAACTCTTTAATCTCGTCGGCCGGAAACCTCTCCGCCCTCATGATCGTTGCCGCGATTGTTATCCTGCTAAACGCCGCAAGCATAGAAATCTCCACTCAGAGCGATATCGACGTGGACCACGAATTAAAATCCACCGGACTTGGAAACCTGCTTGCGGCCCCCTGCGGCGGTTTGGTGGGCTGTATCGCCCTGAGCCGGACACTTCTGAACTGGAAAGCAGGCGCAAGTTCGAGGCTATCGGGTTTCATCTCGGCTTTGATGAGCGCGGCCGTCTTATGCATTGGGGCCTCGTACCTGAGCTACGTGCCTAAGCCTGTCCTGGGCGCGCTTTTGCTATATCTCGGCCTCGGCCTCATAATCGAGTGGATCTACGACGGCTGGTCGCGGTTTTCACGGTTTGACTACTTTCTGGTCTTGAGCATATTCTTCATGATCGCCGCAACAGGGTTTCTTCCCGGCATCGGGATAGGCATTGTCGCCGCGTGCATGCTCTTCGCCTTCAACTACAGCAGGACAAAAATAATCAGGCACGAGCTGTCGGGGACAGGGCACGGGAGCAGCATCGAGCGCTCATCCCAGGAACAGCAGATCCTGGATGCCAAGGGAGATCAGATTTACGTACTCGTCCTGCAGGGGTTCATCTTCTTCGGGACCGCCTACCCTCTTCTTTCCCACATTCAGGAGAGGATCGGAGCCGCCAATCGTCTGCCCGTCCGCTTTATCCTGCTCGATTTTACATATATAAGCGGCCTTGATTCCTCCTCTGTTCTAATCTTCAAGAAAATGGCCCAGATATGCAGGGCCGCAAACGTCACTATCTTCTTTGTCAATACGGAACACAAAATCGAGATGCTCCTCGAGGAAGGCGGCTGCTCGATTGTTAAAAACATCGAATCCGAACAGAATGATGGCCCCTGCTGCAGTTCCTTTCAAGATCTCGATCACGCTCTGGGATGGTGTGAGGAACAGATACTTTCTGGGAAGCGAATCGACGACTCACTGCCGTCTTTTGAAATTCTTTTTTCCGAGGTATTCGGGGGGTGCGCGTCATCAATTGCCGAACTCGAGCCATATCTCGAAAAAGTCGTGCTGCCTGCCGGCGCCGTCCTGTGCAGGCAGGGAGACATATCAAGGGACCTCTATTTTCTCGAATCCGGGCAGGTAACCATTACCCTCAATCGCGGAGGCACAAAAACCAAGCGTTTACGCTCGATGAAATCGGGGACCATCGTTGGCGAGATGGCCTTCTATCTTGGAAAGCCCCGCTCCGGAACGATAATTGCCGACAAGCAGTGCATCATCCACAAGCTCTCCGCCGACTCTTTCAACAGGCTCGAGCAGGAAGAACGCGAACTCGCATTCGCAATCCACAAGTACATAGTCCGTTTGCTCGCGGTCAGGCTCGCTTACACGAATGAGCGACTTTCACAATTAAAAATCTGAGTGTTGGGGCGTATAAAACAATAGTCATATCCATAAGGCAGATGATCACCTCCACTCTAACCCCGCACCAGTAGCCTATTCCACCTTCCCATCCGACGGGAGGATTACCGGGAACAGGCAATGATTGAGGGATGGTCGATCCGGGAGAAGATTTTCCGGACCATGAGCTACACGAAATAGAAACCCCGCCACATCGGCGGGGTTTCTATTTGATTTGGTCTAAGACCGGGATAAAACTGACCATCCATTCTATTTAGGCCCGAAAACTTCCTCCGTATCCGGTGCACTTTCTTCCTCGGAACCGCCGGCGGTCTGAGTTGGTTTTTTCTTCTTTACCTTTCGGGGAGCCGTGGAATGGTCGGGCTGGTCCTTATGGACAGTGGTCATGTAGAGCGGGACTTTGACAACATCTCCCCGGCGCAGCTTCCACGGGCTTAGACCCGGATTGTAATCCGAAAGCTCCTTCCAGTTGCTGTCCTTCCCGCTATACCATTTGGCGATTGTAGCCAAGGTCTCACCGGCCATTACGCGATGGATGATATATTGCGGCATTTCCACCCGTGGGCGCGGCCCTGCCACTGGTTCATTTTGTGACTTCTCAGTTACACATCCACAGAAAACCAAGAGTAACATTGAAAAAAAAAGAACCCTTAAAGCCCTCATATCCTCCTCCAGATAATGAGATGCATTCCTTCGGACAGCCAGGGACAGCCGCGCTACTTTTGCATTTTATTCAGATTTGAAAGCTGATTTTTGGCGATCGAATTATTCGCATTCAAATCAAGCGCCTCCCTTAGAAGCTGGCGAGCCCGATCGTAATTCTTCTTCTTGATTTCAACGATCCCAAGGTTTGTTAAGACTTCGTCCTTGTACTGAGGGGAAAGGGCAAGACAGTTCTCGTAACTCGCCTTGGCGGAATCGTATGCACCCTGGGCCAGGTATATGAACCCAAGGTTAAAGTGGACGTCCGCGGCCTGATCGTTTATCTGCAGGGCACGCTGATAATGCTGGATGGCCTGCGGGTAATCCTTTTTCATGGTGAAAAAGCGGCCGACCTGCGTCAAAGCCTCGAAATTACCAGGATCAATTGCCAGTACCTCTTTAAAAAGTCTCTCCGATTCAGCGGGATTGGTATCCTTTGCAGCCTTGGCCTGTGTGAGCAGGGCGGCAATCGAACTCGAGGCGGTCCCGACGCTTGAGGCGGAGCCCTGCGTCTGAGGAATGTCTATCGTGGCTTCCAGCGGCCTGCTCAAATCCTGAGGCTTGGCAGTATCCTGAGGCCTGGCGACATCCGGCGTCATGGTCGCGTCCTGCTGGCCGGGCGATGAAGATTGGGCGCTTGCCAGCTGGGCTCGTGCCACACTATTGTTTGGATTTATTTCCAGGGCCTGCCGGAAAAGAGACTGTGCCTGGGAGACGTTATTCTTCTTCAGGTATGCGATGCCAAGATTCGCCAGCACTTCATCCTGGAAAGACGGCGCCAGGGACCAGCACTTTTCATAGTTTGCTATCGAGTTATCAACATCACCCTGGTTAAGGTAGAGTTGCCCCAGGTTAAAATAAATCTCGGCAGACTGGTTGTTGATAGTGAGTGCCTTCTGGTACTGCTGAATGGCGCCCGCATAGTCCCTGCGCTGTGCCAGCAGTTTTGCGAGCTGCGTACTTGCCTCGAAGTTGCCTGGATCGACTGTTACAGCTTCCTGAAGAAGCTTGAGAGCTTCAGCGGGATTTCTCGATATAGCGTTCCGTGCCTGCGCGGTAAGAGATTCGGCCGTTGACTTGGCCTGATCGTTTGTAGCCGGTGCCTGCTTGCTGGGTAGTTTCGCAGTTGACTTAGACTGATCGGTCGAAACGGGTGCCTGCTGGCTGGGCGGTCTCGTATCCGCGGGAACCTGGGGCGGCGGTTGACCCGGACCGCCGAACATCTTCATGAATACTATCACGGCAACGATTGCCACGACTGCCGCTGCAATGACCATCACAGGTTGCGGAGATTTTTTTCGATCGTCAAGCGGCTTCTTCTCCGGTTGGCCAGCCTTTGGCGCCGCGGGCTTTGCCTTTACCGGAGCAGCTTCTGCCGCCTCCGCGGCTTCCTTCTTTACGGCGGCATCGGGTTCGGCTTGCGCCGATTTCACAGCGGGGCGCACCTCGGCCTGAGTTGCTGCAGGGCCGGTCTCAGCGGATTTTTCTACTTCTTTCTCCACCAGCCTCGATTTTGCCTCTTCGGCCAGAGAAACTTCCTTGGCAATTAACTCTTCGACCGCATCCCGACTGACCACCAGGGTTTCCGCTTCCGAGGATTTGGCTATTATCGTCGCTTCCTCCTGCGGCTCCTCCCGCCCGCGTACTGCCGCGCGCAATGCGATCAGCATTTCTTTTGGCGTTTGGTATCGTTCGGAGGGATCCTTCGCCAGGGCTTTCGAGATTACCTTCCCCAGCCCTTGAGGGATGTGCACATTCAAAATTTTGGGGGGAATAGGATCGGTTTGAACTATCTTGTACGCCAGGGTTGCGGTGTTTTCCCCTGCAAACGGCCTCTCACCCGTAAGTGATTCGTACAATACAGCCCCGAGAGAAAAGAGATCGGAGCGTATGTCTATCCTCTGACCCGAAATCTGCTCGGGAGACATGTAGAACGGCGTACCAAGCACCGTGCCGGTTACGGTCATTGAAAGCGAGGGCAGTTTGGCTATGCCGAAATCCATCACTTTGACCAGCCCGTCATCGGTCATCATTATGTTGGATGGCTTGATGTCCCGATGGACTATCTGCTCTTTGTTGGCAACTTCGATTGCCAGCAGAATCTGCTCGAATATTGTCACGGCTTCCTCCGCGGAAAGGACCTTCTGGGCGCTCAGTATTTCCGCAAGAGTCTTGCCCTGCACGAATTCCATGCAGATGTATTCGAACTCGTCAGTTTCGCCGTATGAGTGGATAGTTACTATGTTGGGGTGAGAGAGCCTTCCAGCGGTTTTTGCCTCTTGGACCAGTCTTTTTCTGGCCTCCTCGAGTGTTGCCGACTCGTGGGGGCTAAGGCTTTCCTTTGGAGTTTTCGGGATGAGCTTTAGCGCAACGGTCCTGATAAGGACCGTGTCGAAGGCCTTGAAAACCATGCCCATCGCGCCGCGTGCCACAAACTGATCGATTCTGAACTGGTCGACCTGCCTGCCAACATAGCCTTCATGATTAAGCATATTCTTTGGTACTCCTGATCCTTTTGCGCGGACGCTTTAAAGCCTAGTAAAGAGCAACCCTGTGGGTCGAGACGACCGAACCGTTCGCGGGATTTATCAGCTGAACTACCAATGGAATCCTTTGGGTCAGGCTGTCGAGGACGATTTCACCTCCGAAGAACCCTCTGGCATCAACCACGGATGCAAACTGCGACCTCAAGGTGCCAAAATCAATGCTAACCCGAACCTGGGTGCCGGCGGGAGCGCCTGAGACCTGCCCCTGTATCGGAAGCCTGAACTGCCTGGTGGCGGGCATCTGTTTTGCCGACCTCAACCAGCTCGAAACGATCGGGGTATTAAGGGCAAGCGAGGTTGCATTCTTAATGTCTGGCTGAGTGAGTGAAAAGCTTACCTGTGAAACAGCAGGAGGCGCTACATGGCTCGGAGCAGCCGGCGGTACGGCAGCCGCCTCCTGTTGAGTCTGAGCCAGACCGGCAGCCGCTGTTGGGGGCGGGGCTCCAGTTGCACCAGTGAATATGTATATATAGCAGACCCAGAAGAAGAGCAGCAGGAGCATGTGGGGCATGGTCCTTCCCATAAGGTTCCTGTCAGACCAGCGCCTCGCAATCATGATTATGGCCAGGATCGATCCAAAAAGCCCGCCTGTAATTATCATGAACTTTATGAACGTTATCACCGCTTCGTGAATGAAGGGGGTCATCAAGATATCGCGGCTGCCGATCGGCACGCCCGCGGTCACTGACTCCCAGACCTTTATCCCATATTTCAGAAGATCGTAGACCCTGTCGGAGAGAAATTCGTGGCCGACGTGCGCAAGGTGGCCGGAAAGGGCAAGAGGAACAAAACCCAGCCCGTAGTGCGCCATGTTCTCTGATAATTTCTCCTGGGACGCCCCTGCGGAAAGAGAAGAACTCAGGGTGAAGGGTATCACTGTAAGCAAAATGGCAGAGAAATACAAAATCGTGTGTAGAACGGGATCCGACCAGCCCGAGGTTTCGGCGTAGACTTTCCACGAGGTGAGATTGGGTATCTGATGCCTGCCCATCAATCCCACCAGGATAACACAGAAAAGGGATATGCTAAGCAGCGGCTGGGCCTGTCGCCAAAGCTCCTGCAGGGGTGGGCGCAAATTAAGCTGGACGCCCCTGTTTTCGCAACTCTTTACGCAATTCAAGCACATCATGCATTCGGAGTTGGTTGTAAGGGAAGCCGGATAGGAAAACATCGGGCAACCCGCTGAATGATCCGTACCCTTGTAGCAAAGGTGCTGGCCGCACTGGGTCTGGCAGATCTTCTTGTTTCCGCGGACCTCGAAAAGACTCATTGTCGAGTACGCGCCCAGCATTCCAGCAAGGGGACAAACATACCGGCAAAAGGTTTTTCTCTCAAAGAGCACGCAAAAAAGAGCGGACATGCCGATGATAACAACCAGCAAAAGCCCGGTGGCGGCTGGTCTTTCGGCGACTTTGAGAAATTCTTCGATGTAGTCAAGAAAGATGAAGGCAGTCACCACCATCCAGAAGTCCATGCGCTTCAAGAATTTCGGAACGGGCAGGTTGAATCTTACCACCTTAGAGCACAGCTCGCCGATACCTGCTATGGGACACATTCCACACCATATACGGCCTATAAGAAATGCGGAAATCGGCAGAATGGGAAACCAGATTACCCAGGTAACCAACATTCCGGGGTTGTTCGCAAATTGCCGCAGCGGGTGGCCTTCGGGCTTGGAGCCGCCAATGAGGGTGTAGCCGGCCATGATTATTACGACAAAAATATTGAGCCAGGTGAACACCTTCGGAATGAGCGGATGCCGAAGAATATCCCGAATCCGGTCCTTTCGCAGGACGTTGATCTTGTGAATCTCCTTCTCCGAAGGCACCACGAAGATCAGGTCGCCCGGAATAATGACATTTTCCGATGTAACTATCGCTGCGCGTTGAATAACGTTTTCGAGTTCCCTGACGTTTCCGGGCCATGTATACGAGACCAGCTTTTCAGTGGCCTCCCCTGAAAGGCCGCTGATTCGCTTCCCGTCTTTTTTGCCGAAAAATTTGAGGTAGTGCTCGGCAATTATGGGAATATCTTTTAGACGCTGAATCAGCGCTGGAAGATATACAATCTTGTCCTGGAGAATTTCCCTCAATTCTGGGATGAGCTTCTCCATTATCTCGGGTTCGGCCCCGGTTGCGACCAGAATAATGCGGGTTTTCGCCTTCACGGAGTCACGGCCGTAGACACGATGAAACCAGCCGTATTTCATGTAAGTTACCAGCTTGCTCTGCTGGTGCGCGTCAAGCTGCTCGGCATGGGAGATTGTGAGTGTCCCCGAACCGATCATCTCGATATAGCCCATCTGCCCCGAAAGATGGGTCGCCGCCGGATCTGATTCGACACCGAATATTGCCGCTCCTACCTGCCCCGGCTCCAGCTCGGCAATAGATATCTCAACGTAAGGCGAATCCTTAAGAGAGCACGACTGGTGATAATAACGCGCAAAGGTCTTCTTTCCGGTGCCCGAGGCTCCGGTTATCAGCACCGGCTGGTTTTCCTTCGCCAGTGTTTCGATTTTTTTACGGGCGTCCTTTATCTTCTTGTCTTCGCCGACGATTTCGACGTTTGTGGGAGTGATCAGGTGCCTGAGGTCGTCGTGGCGATGATCCCGCTTATCGGGTTCCGGCACGGCGCTGAATTTCTTCAGCACCATCTTGTAAAAGGCCTTACTTAGATCGGGGCTTTTCTGGAAAAGCTCGTTTAGCCCCTCTCTTCGAAGTTCGAGAACATTGACGTCGGCATCGGCCACTATCGAGTAGGGACCGGGCTCGCCCGCAAGCAGCGCTCTTTCTCCGAAAAAGTCCCCCGGAGAGAGTTTGCCGACAGCGCTCTCGCCTCCTTCTTCATTTTCTTCGACCACCCGTATCGAGCCCGAGTACAAAAAATACATGCTCTCGACCGGGCTTTTCTGCCTGACTATCCTGGCATTCTTGGGGAAGAACTTTACCGAAAGGCTACCGGCCAGAAGGTTTTGGCTCTCCTGGTCGAGCCAGTTGAAAAGATCGCTCTGCCGGATGAAGGAAATCTTGTCCTGGAGGGAAATTTCCGGCACATCCTGCTGAAAGAGCAGGACCGAGTCGCCCAGGGTGATCTGGTTGCCGGTTTTCAAAACCATTTTCTTGACCATGTGGCCATCAACCAGCACCCCGTTCGTGGAATCCATATCTTCGATGACGTAGTTGCCCTTCTCGAAGCATATTGCCGCGTGGGTTCTCGAAACCTTTTTGTCATTCAAGCTCAGATCGTTGTACCCGACGCGCCCGATCGTCAGTTTATCCTTGCCCAGTTGGATGGTCTCGCGGCTTCCAGTGCCTTTTATCACCCTTAAAGTGGCACGGGATGCCATGACGGCCGAGGAAGTCATTACCAGGGTGGCCTGTTTATCACCGGGATCCTGCCCCATGAGGCCGGCCTGCAGGGGTTGAGTGCTCATTGCTTCATGAATGACTCCACTCGGCTTCTCAGCCTCTGCCTGGTTGGTTTCTTTTTTTTCGTCGGCCATGAGACGCTCCCTTGGTTCTGGAGGTTTACTTTGTAAAACGCACTACACCATCGCAGGCAGCGGCTTGATTTCCGCTGGCCCTGAATGGCGTGAAAACAAATCGGCACCAATAACAGATACAACCATGCCATATCAGCGCCGGGCTACCGGTCCTGACCTGGCTTAAGCGTTCTAACCAAACTGCCTAATGCTGCCGCATCGAGGTTACTTTATCGTTTTGCAGATAGACTTCCACCTTGCCACCCTGAGGCATATAGTATTCCCATTCGGTTGCCTGATGTTCCTGTTTAGCCCTCGATGGATTTCCGAGGAGTTGAACAACCTGCTGGGAGCTCATTCCGACCTGGACTTGACTGAAATTCTGAGGTCCGGCAGTGGCTGGGACCGCCTGTTGCGGCGCTGTCGCCGTTGGCTGGACGCTTTGGCTTGTCGTCGGCGCCGGTACGGCTGCGGGACTGACCGAGCTTTGTTGGGACTGTTGTTCCTTGCTGCAAGAGACAACAAGAGTGAGCGCGAGAATAATGAAGACTGAAATTGCTGTAGCCTTGCAACTCTTGAAGCTTACCATAACTTCTTCCTTTCGCTGAGGGTGGAAACTATGGAACTGATCGAAGTCATTCGGGGAAAAGTTGATGAGATTTTCGATTATCCTGCTATTATTGTCAAGTTCGTTCCTCTGCTCCGATAATTCTAAATATAGAAACCACGGATAGCCCTTTATGGCCTCCACGTTCAGATACACCCCGCTCATTATTCGAATTTTGTTGATAGCCGGTTTTCTGATGACCATGACCGGTTGCGCTTCGCTGCCCCGAAAAGAGGAATTCATGAAGCCCCCTGATGGGGCTGAATCATGCTACAATGCAGGTCAACTGGATCTGCGCTCCAAAGTCATACTCGGCCATCTCCTTATCACGGAGAGCATTTTCCACCGCCCGATCTTGCCCGGAAACCGGGTCACCATTCTCGGAGAAGGTGATGTCATATATGCCCAGATGTTTGATGCCGTGCGGAGTGCATCGGCATACGTTCACCTGGAAACATTTGAAATCAGCGACGACCCCATCGGGGGGTTCATGTGTGACCTGTTGCTCGAAAAAACGGTCGCCGGGATAGAAGTCAATCTTATATACGATGCTTTCGGAAGCCGGAAAACGCCGGCTGATTTCTTCTTCAGGCTTGAGAATGCAGGTGCTGGACTTCTCAAATTCAACCCGCCAACATCCATTCGCTGGCCAATTTGGGAAATCCTCCGCCGCGACCACTGCAAAATAATGGTCGTTGACGGCAAAATAGGCTTTACCGGGAGCGCCAATATCTGCGATCTCGACTGCTCCTCGAAATCCCACAAGAAAAAGCAGATACAAACCGAGTGTTTCAAGGACCTGCATTTGAAGATCGAAGGGCCTGCCGCCGCGGAACTGGGAAAGGCTTTTCTGCAAAACTGGGAACTGCACAAGGGGCAAACGGCGCCGAAGGACCTTTATATCCCCGTCAATGCCGGTGAGGGGGATAAATTTGTGCAAATCCTGGCAAGCACTCCAGGGGCCATGAACCGGCTTAACTACATGGCTTACTTTTCCGCCATCGCAAACTCCGAGAAGACCATCCGCCTGAGTACGCCCTATTTCGTTCCCGGAAGGGAGATGATCGCGGAGCTTATCACTGCCGCCAAACGCGGGGTCGACATCGTGATAGTTGTTCCCACCCTCAGCGATTCGCGCTTTGTCTCTTATGCCGGGATGTTCTACTACAACCAACTGCTCGAAGCCGGCATAAGAATCTACCAGCACCCCGCCATGCTTCATACCAAGTTCGCCATAATAGACGGCGTCTGGTGCACCGTCGGGACGTCAAACCTCGATACCTGGAGCCTACTGGTAAACAACGAAGTAAATGCCTATCTCTTTGATCCCGATTTCGCGCAAAGGCTTGAATCGGCATTGCAGCTACAGGTGCGCGAATCAAAACAAATTACGCTGGAAAACTGGAAAAAACGCTCCCTCGGCAAGCGCCTGAGGGAAAGACTGGCCCATATGGTTGAAAGATGGGCCTGATTATGTATTTCAGCTTAAGGCGGGCAAAGAGTTACGTCAGGACTGTATGTCGAAGGTTCAGCGGAGTAGGCCCATGGATAGCGATTACCTCATCGGCACAAGTAATTCGGACCCCTGCCCTCCCCAGTAGCCCCTCAGTATCCCATTTCGACCGACGGTGTATTTGATCGTTCCGGCGGACCCGGTTGCGGTCCAGTCCATGGTGAGTACGTTTCCAGATAGCACGCCCGTTCCCTTGATAACCTGATTGCCAAGATTCCAGCTCAAATAGTAGCGATTACCCACGCGCGAAAGGGTTGCGATGCCCTCGTAATGAGAGCCGCCTGGATTTATCCCGACTACACGGTAGCGGCCTTCGAAAACCGTTGCCTGCCGCCAATATCCAAAGAAAGTCCCGGCTATGTTCGTGAACCCGGCGGAGATGAGGTAAAAACACAGTGCCCCGGCAAAAATTACGAGCAGTGCATATAAACGGCGCCTGGATCGCCGCCCGTGTTCTTCAAACGGCCGGGATTGCTTTGAGGGAAAAAGAAATTTCCGCTTTGCAGCATCCGGTTGTTCGCGGTCGCCCCGTGGCTCCATGGCGGGGATTTCTTCAGGCACGGTTGCCGCTTGAGGGCTTTCGACCCGCACGGATTCGATTTCGGCCGCGGGTGATCTTTTGGCTTCTTCAATAAATTCTTGCGGCGTGGATTCACTCTGCGGGCGCAGCTCACCTTTTTGCTCCCGCTCTTCGTGGCGCGCCTCGGCATCGGCTGCCCAACCGGTATGCGTTGTGTCGAACATCGAATTATCGTGTTCCGGAAAGAGTTCACCCTCGGCACGGGCCAGGGCTTCCCGCATTTCGGAAGGTGTTTGATAGCGCTCGACCGGGTCCTTCATCATCGCCTTGCGGATTATATCGCAGATGATCTCGGGGAGGTCCGGGTTGGTTACCGATGGACACACCGGTTCCACGTTGACTATTTGATAGGCGAGGCCGGTATTCGTTTCAGCATCGAAGGGCTTTTCACCCGTCAGGGACTGGTAGAGCACCGCCCCAACGGAAAACAGGTCGGATCTGATGTCTACCTTGGCGCCGGTAATCTGTTCGGGCGACATGTAGTAGGGGGTGCCCAGAATGGTTCCGGCGGTTGTTATGGAAAGAGAGGCTATTTTTGCGATTCCGAAATCCATGATCTTCAGCCGCCCGTCTCGGCTGACCATGAGATTCGACGGTTTGATGTCCCTGTGCACGATGCCGGCCCCGTGAGAGGCTTCCAGGGCGAAAAGCACCTGCTGGAAAAGGTTCAGTGCCCTCCTTACACTTAGCCTCTTTTCCTCGGTGAGAATTTCCGCAAGGGTGTAACCGCGCACCAGTTCCATGCAGATAAACTGGAATTCGTCCGTTTCTCCGTAGGAATAGACGGTTACGATCCCGGGATGGGAGAGGCCGCCGCCCGCCTGCGCCTCGAGAATAAATCTTCGGCGGGACTCTACGGCGTGAGGCAGTGCATCGTCTTTGGAAATCAGCTTCAGGGCCACAACCCTGTCCAGCACCACGTCTCTGGCCTTGAACACCAGCCCCGCCGATCCTTTAGCGATCAGCTTTTCCAGCTTGAAGTGGCTGATTTCTTTTCCAACAAGGCTCTGAGGGTCCAACTTGGCCTCCGGTGCAGAGGAGCTGTCTCAGATTCAGGGGTCCCGATTCACGAAGCACAGGTCTGAATCAAAACCGGACGGGCGGTGCTAACTTCTTCAGGCCCCGACAATCCCGTCCCGCGTCGATTCCTTCACCTTATACATTGCAGTGTCGGCTAGACTTAATATCTCGTCCTTGCTTTTGGCGTCGGAAGGAAAGGAAGCAACTCCGAAAGAAGCTGTTATGTGCAGATTCAGGGATTCTTCGACAAGAAAAGGCTGAGCATTCAAGCGCTCGCGCAGGTATACCGCGAATTCCATCGCGTCCTTTTTACAGGTCCCCGGCATGAGAACGACAAACTCATCCCCGCCGTACCTGACGGGGATATGTCCCGGCAGAACGAGTTCTTTTAACAGGAATCCGACTTCCTTGAGAGTCTTGCTGCCACATAGGTGCCCATGGATGTCGTTTACCGATTTGAAATGATCGAGGTCCAGAAATATAATCGAGACCTCGCTTTTTTCTTCCAGTGCAAGGGCGAGTTCTCTATCCAGTGCGTCATATAAATAGCGCGTATTGTAGAGGCATGTATGATCGTCGGTAATGGCGAGCCATTTTGCTTTTTTATACAGGTGCGCGTTGCTGATCGCAATGGCGGCGTAATCAGCAATTTGCGAAAGGCTGCGCATATCGGTGTCCGTAAACAGGTCCTGCTCTATTCTGTTTATTAGTTCTATCACCCCGAGCACTTTCCCCCTGTTCTGAAGGGGAACGCATATTACAGACTCCGTTTTGAAGCAGCTGATATCATCAAAACGATCGCAAAATCTCGGATCTTTTCTCACATCTTCAACAAGGAGAGGCTCACCGGTACCGGCCACCCAGCCCGCAATCCCTTCTCCGACCTTCAAATGGCAGCCCTTGAGCTGCTCGGCGCCCTCTCCCACCACAATTTCAAAACAAAGGCGCTCCCCTTCATCATCCAAAAGCAGCAAAGACCAGTTCCGCGGCCGCAGAAGTTCTCCCACCTTCTTCATGACATTCTCCAGAATCTCCGACAGATTCAGGGAAGAAGTGAGAGTGCGGGCAAGGTCGGTATAGATTGCGTGCTCTTGCCTGAGCCGCTCGAAATCTTGCTGTTCGTCTCTCATGGCGTTGCCAGACCCATGGTTAAACTTTATAAGCCGGCATATTCACTACCGTCTTTACATCTTCAGGGCTGCAATCCTCGCCCTCTTCAACCACCTCGCACAGGACCACGGTTACATTGTCATGCCCGCCCATTTCCATTGCGGCATCGACAAGTTTTTGGGCACTCACGTCAATTTCCAGGGGCTGGGCAAGAATGTTGCTAATCTGCTCATCCTCGACCATGTCGGTCAGGCCGTCCGAACACAGCAAAAAAAGGTCCCCCGGGAAGACTTCCCCTTGGTTGAATTGAATATCGAGGTTTTCCTCATGTCCCACGGCCCTCAAAATGACATGCCGCATCTTGTGGTGCCTGGCTTCCTCGGGTTTGATGGCACCCCTGTCCACCAGTTCCTGGACAAGAGAGTGGTCCTGGGTGAGGCGCTTTAGCTCATTGCCCCTGAACAGGTATGTGCGGCTGTCCCCAATGTGGGCCAACGCAAAGTTGTTATCGAAGAAGGTAAGCAGTTCGGCCGTGCACCCAAGCCCCTTGTCTTCCGGCTTTTCAGTGGCGTGATCCAGTATTCTCTTGTTTGCTAGTTCGAAGGATGCTCTCAAAAGGACCAGGCAATCCTCGGAATCCCCCTGCCCTTTTCGGGCAAAAGTTTCCAGTGCGGACCTGACAAAAAAGCTGCTGGCAAGCTCACCCGCCGCAGCCCCGCCCATTCCATCCGCAAGTGCCGCAAAGCTGAGCTCCGGTTGTACCAGAAAAGCATCTTCATTGTTTTCCCGAACAAGTCCGGCATCCGACTTTCCGAAAAATCGTACTCTGACCATTTTTTTTGCTATCACTTTTGGGAATTGCCAAAATCAACGTATAAGGAACGTTGCGCCGCAAACTTTGTTTACGAGATAAAGCAGGCCTTATTGACCAATCAAAGCGAGATCGGCGAAGCGGATTATATTAATTTACAGGTCTTAGACTTTCCTTGGCTTTGCCGTCCGCCCACTTACCCACGAGCAGTCCGCTCGGTGTGATATCATAGACCACCACCCCGCCTCCTCCTGACGGGTTTTTATAATTCACCGTAAAGACATTCCCGCTCATTGTGCCGGTGCCGGAGAACATCTGGTCCGCAATATTCCAGACTATCGTAAACCTGTCTCCATTTTGCTTTATTACCGCGGCCCCCGAGTACTTGCTCCCGTTGGGGTTGACCCCGTCAACCACATAGTTGCCACCGGGCCTGGAGGCGACCCTTATTACATCCGTGGAGGGGTCCTTTGCGGCCGGCTGATTTCTCATTGGCACCTGAACGGCTTGTTGCGCCTGCGGCTGAACGGGCGGGACGGCGCTTTTCGGCGCGGGTTCCGCCGGCAGGCTTGCCATGAAGCTCCTTGCAACGACATTATTCGGATTCAATTCCAGGCTTTGCTGGTAGAGAAGCCGCGCCTGGGCTTGGTTGCCCTTCTGGGAGTAGCAAAATCCCAGGTTCGCCAGCACTTCGTCCCTGTTGTGCGGATTAAGCGACAAACAGGCTTCGAGGACCTGGATCGCATTTTCCCATTGCCCCTGCGCCAGGTAGAGGCTGCCCAGTTCCCAATGGGCATCTGCCGCGCGGCTGTTCAGGCGCAATGCCCTTTGATACATATCGATGGCTTGCGGGTAATCTTTTGTGTAGGCAAAAAGCCTGGCAAGGGAAAACGTGCAGTCATAGTTTTTCGGATCGATGCCGAGGGCCTGTTCAAGGAGCCTGCGGGCCTCGGGGGGATTGCTGGTAAATACCTTCCCGGCGGCAAGAAGCAGCGCATCAACGGACTGGGCGCTCTGCGTGCCGCCCGGCGCAACCTGGCCCGACGGCGCGGGACTTGTTTGTTGCGGGACTTTTGTATAAGGCCCCTGTGTGGAGGCGCCGCTGAAATACCAAAACCCCGCCGCCGCGCACGCGACAATTACGACCACAATGAGCAAGGCTGCAAGCGGGCTTTGCGCCGCTTTTGCGGGCACGGGAGGAGTGCCAGGCTTCCGGTCTTCGGCTGGCGACGAAGCCGGTTTCGCCTGCTCTGCCAGCGGCTCTTTTTCAGCAGAAGCGCCGATGCCGGGCGTTTCCGCTGCTATTAGCTTTTCGGCTGCACGCGCCGGAGGAGGCGAAGACTCCCGGACCGGAGCAGAGGGCGTAGCCTTATCAACCGGGGCCCCTTTATCAGATTTAATTGCGCTGTCCAGGACCGTTGGTTCGGCTGCCGCGGAGCGCGATTTGCCAAGCGCCCTGAGTGCTGTCAGCATCTCCCTTGGCTTTCGGAATCTGTTATCCGGGTCCTTGCTCAATGCCTTGGCAACGAGGTCTGCAACCGGTTCGGGCACGAGCACGTTGATCTTGTTAATTGGGACGGGATCGACCTGGATGATCTTGTAGGTAAGGGTAGCAGTGCTCTCGCCCTGAAAGGCCTTCTCTCCCGTGAGCATTTCATAGAATACCGCTCCCAGCGAGAAAATGTCCGACCGGATATCCACCTTTCTGCCGGAAATCTGCTCCGGAGACATATAGTACGGGGTCCCTAGAACCATTCCGGTGACGGTCATGGATAGCGAAGGCAGCTTGGCGATGCCGAAGTCCATCACCTTCACCCTGCCATCTTCCGTCATCATGATATTAGAGGGCTTGATATCCCTGTGGACAATGCTCTCGGCGTCAGCGGCATCGAGCGCTCCCAGCATCTGATCGAGAATCGAAATCGCCTCCTCGACCGAAAAAGGTCCGTTCTGGCGAAGGACCTGCGTCAGTGTCCGGCCGCTGATATACTCCATGCAGATATATTGGAATTCTTCGTTCTCGCCGTAGGAATGGATTGTAACTATATTGGGGTGGGCGAGCTTTCCGGCCGCTTTTGCTTCCTGTATGAGCCGCTTTCGCCCCTCTTCGCGGCTAAGCGCCTCTAAATCGCTGAGGCCGGATTCGGTAGTCTTTGGAATCAGTTTCAGGGCAACCGTTCGCGCAAGCATCGAATCAAATGCTCTGAAAACAAAACCCATCGCACCCTTTGCGATGAATTCTTCCAACTTGAATTGATCGATCTGCTTACCAACCAGGCTGTCCGGATTTAGCATAAGGCACGTTCCCATTTTTCTGATGAATACCGCCCGAGGCGGTTGGATTTATGGTCGCACCCTCTTATTCGGTCAAGATTAACAGATGGAACGAGCCTGTCAACTCTTAACCTCACAGGGATGGAGGTCGCATTCCTGGTACCGGAATATGGTCAGGTCCAGTTCGAGCGGGAGGATGAGATATCGGGATGGATGAACGCGACCGGGTTTGCAATCTTACCCGCTCAATTTCATTTGAGCAACACCCGATGTGGGCACAGGCCCTCCTTCGCGGCCACCGCCACCACTGGTGGGCGCCCCCAGGGTGCGGTGAGCACCTTCAAATCCCGCATGGATGCTGGAAAAAGCGAAAACCCAACACTCCCCAGCCAGGGGTATTGGGTTTTCGCAACTCCCGCGAATAATTCGATATTGCACCAGGGGGGCTGTATGGGGCCCTACTTTACCGCCTCGTATATTCTGAGCGGGGGAATATTTACCAGTTCGTATTTTGCCTGCACCTTGGGGAAATACCGCTCGAGGTGGTCTTTCAGGTGATTGTTTGCTTGAAAGAAAGTCTGGTAGCAGAGGAACTTGCCGCCCTTTTTCAAGGCTCTGTGCGTGTTGTAGAGAATCCGGTGTTTAAGGTCCTGGTCCAGGAAGGAAAAAGGAATCCCTGAAATGATATAGTCGGCTTCCGACTCCTTGCACGACCGCAGGGTCTCCAGTACGTTTTCGGCGCTTTCCTGAACTATCATGACCCTGGGGTCCTGGAATTTCTTTTTCAGAATCGTTTTGAAGTTCTTGTTTATTTCTATCAATATCAGACGTGATTCCCCACCCATATTTTCGAGAAGGTACCTCGAAAATACTCCTGTCCCCGGACCATATTCAACGATCAGATTTTCGCGGGAAAAATCGATTTTGCTGCAAACCCTTTTCACACCAACCGTTGAAGTTGGAGTGATTGACGCAACGTTTTTGTCTCTAATGAAATTCATCAGGTAAACGAAAGTATCCATTTTTATGTGCTCCTGAACGGCTATTACAGCTACCGCGCGGTCCGGCTCCAAACTGGAAACAGCCAATTTGATGGCCGGCCGGCTATGGCTGTATAAGATTGCATATTTCTTGCTATTTTCAACTGCGGGTGAATCTAATCCTCGATTCCCGTTTTCGCAAAATCCATTTGGGCGCTTTTTGAAAGAATTTGGTGCCAATTACCTCATAATCGGCCTCATTTCTCTGATTTCGAACCTTATCGAACAAATATTCGCTTTTCCCCCTCTCACTTTTCATTAATTGGCGGCACTTATAGCAGATTATCGGCGAATGTGAAAATCCAAACATTTTATCAGTCTCATATTTCGCCCGCTAAAATTCAGGCGAGCGTCCACCGCCTCTCGACCATGGTCTTCAATTAGTGGTATAAAGCGGGCCAGGAATTTACGAAAAGCCGGCAGCGGCGCGGTCGACCGGTTTTGTGCGGAGCCGAGCGGCAATTGGTGTTATTGGTGTTAATTGGCGGGGCATTATCATGAGACGCGGTATCTTCGGAGCGCAACATAAAATCCTCTCCCACAGGATACCGGAATCGGTACGTGAAGCCTTCGAGATCCTCCTGGAGAACCGTGGCCTCGATGGCGCGGCGATTTCAGGAGAACTCAAAGACCTCGGCGAACACCTCTCGATGAGGGGGATGGAGGAAGGCGCCCTTCTAATGGCCGGGCACATGGCCCGCCAGAGCAAGATAGTGCTCGTCGGAGACTATGACTGCGACGGGATAACCTCCGTTGCCCAGATGGCGCTTTTTCTGACCGAGGTTGGCTATTCCAACTTTGAAGCGGTGATCCCGCTTCGCGAGGAAGGTTACGGAATTCCAGAGCGCGCGGTCCGCGAAAATCCCGATGCCGGATTATTCGTTGCAATGGATTGCGGCACACTCGACCGAAAACCCATCTCTCTTGCCTGCTCGATGGGGGCCGATTGTATTGTAATCGACCATCATGAAGTGCCCCCCGGCGACATTGCCCCGGCTTCGGTGATAATCAATCCCAAGCACCCTGAATGCTGCTCCACCTTCAAGGAATTCTGCGCGGCGGGGCTCACTCTGCTCTTCCTTGCCGCTCTCAGACGGGCGCTAAACGGCACTTTTCCAGCTCCATCGCTTGGCGGCAAATACATGGCGCTTGCTGCCATCGGAACCGTTGCCGACCTCGTCCCCCTGGTTTCCGCAAACCGCATTCTTGCCGGGAGCGGCCTTCGGAGCATCAACTCCCACAACTGGCCTCCCCTTGCAATGCTGGCAAATGCGGCCGGAATTCGGGAAAGGGCCATCACTGCCGGACATATCGCCTACTATATCGGGCCGAGGATCAATGCGGCGGGACGGGTTTCCGACGGGCGCATAGCCTACGATCTCTTTACCGCGTGCGAATCCACGCAGATGGGACAACTCGCCCGCGAACTGAACCGCCTGAACTCGGAGCGCCAGGCCGAAGAAGAAGCCATCCTGAAAACAATCGCCGAGCGCCTGGCCGCCGGCCCGCACAAAGGCCGCACATTCATCATGGCCGATCCGGCCTGGTCTACCGGGGTGGTTGGAATTGCCGCATCACGTGTCCAGCAGCAATTCCATTACGGGCCGGTGATAATTCTTGCCGCCGACGAAAAAACCGCGACGGCCAGGGGGTCGGCAAGAAGCATACCGGGGTTCGATATACACGCCGCGCTGCACCAATGCTCGGACTTACTGATAAAATGGGGCGGACACAAGGCCGCCGCCGGCCTCACAATCGAGACCGCCAAGGTCCCGCTTTTCATCGAGCGCCTCGAAGGGATAGCTTTGTCTCACCCCGCCGAAATTTTCACCCCCGTGGTGAAGATCGACATGATTCTGCCCCTTGTGCTCATTGGAGACGAACTCATGGATGCCCTGCACCGGCTTGAACCTCATGGGATGGGAAACCCCGCCCCTCTTTTCGCATCACGTAATGCGGGGTTCACCCTGAAAAAATTTTTCGGAAAGGAGCGCAAGCATCTTAGGCTGGGGTTTGGCAACGGGCTGGAAGGAATTTTCTGGGGGGGAGCCAAATGGCTGTCTGACATGTCTCAAGGCGAAAAAGGCCGCCTGGACGTGGTCTTCCAGGTGGCCTGGGATGATTTCTACAAAAAGCCTTCAATTGTAATAAAGGAGATGGGGCGCTTTTTTCAGTGACTCATGCAGCAGTTACGCGTCGAGACGAGCATCTTTGATCCGACGCGTTTTATCTGAGCCATTCTCTGCCTCATGTTGTCCGAGATCCGCTCCTGAATTCTTACCGCACGATCTCCCATTCCCTTTTTAACCATGCCCACCGACCTTATGATGCTGGTGGGGTCCCCTGTATCGGCCATTTCCTGCGAACGCATGCTTGCCGCCTTGAATTCGGCTATGACCCTGTGCTCCTCGTAAGTAATAAAGGCTTCGAGCTGAACGTAGGCGATTTCAAGCTGGCTTCTCAGCTCCCCGTTTGGATTTTCGAGAATCTCCTCAAGTATCGCGCGCCTAACAAGGTCCTTCGAATAGGGCAGATCGGAATCGAGCGCCATCGGCCCTTTGATCTCTTCGAGCAACTGCAAATAGTCGAAGATTATCTCCCGTCTCCGGTCAAGATCCAGCCAGTCCTGGAGGCAGCGCCGCCGCGCAATTGGCCCTTTTCCCCCGCGCTGCGCAAGACGGGACCTTTCGGCGTATTTGTTCGCTGTGGAGGTCTTCATTGCTATCTCCTTGCCAGACAAGCCCCTGGACGGATGATTCGGAATCGAGAAACCGGGTGGACGATCAGGAAGTTGCCCCGGCAATTTCGGGGCTAACTTGAATGGTGTGAATGATAGCGCAAATTTACGAATTCTAAATAGGGCGAACACCCCAATTGGACAGTACCTGCACGGTATTTCCCTACCCTTCAGACTACACAGCCAACAAAGTTCAGTGAGTGAAAGGCTTTAGGAGTACTGGGGGGTCGGGGGTTGTGGGGGGCAATCAAATGACAGGGCGGGCAGAGTATGCCGGCATATCTATGGATGAACCAGTCGCACGAGTATTGATTAGGAATTTGACCAGTGGTATTTTGTGAGGAATATTTAATTCCCGTCCTTCCAAGGAGATGAAGATAGAGACTATTCAGATTATTTCTTTATCGAGCAAGAAATTAAGCTTGGAGGACGTTCAAATAATTCTTCGGCGTATCAGAAGGGTGTATTTTATTTTCGCCCTCTTGAATTTTTCGGATCTCTATAGGTTAGGAGACCCGGAAGCATTCGCATCTCTGGTTCTTTATACCGCGATCTACGTCGGCCTGCGATATGAGAAGTCATGGGTAATACCGCTGATTTTAATTTCTTCTGCCAGCGGCCTTTTGCGGAGTCTTGCCTGGATGATGGAACCCGCCAACAGCTACGCCGATTTGCTTCAAAGAGGCATTTCCGGTTTATTGGCTATTTTCTATTTTTACCAGATTGGGTTCTTCAGAAAGCGCGAGGTTGGTGATTTTTTCAGAGAACAGCATAATCATATATTTTTTTAGGCCATCTGTGCTGATTATTGAAAGCGTTTAGGCGGATAAGATACGGTTATCCTGGAAGGACCAAACTCGCTTCTTCAGCCGGGTGGGATGTTGTATTTTATTCAAGAAGCTTACCCAATTGTGAGGCCAATGTGAGAAAACTATATGTGCCCAAGAGCGAATCCGAGCTCATAGTATTGAAGAGTTTGCTTGATAGTGAGGGCATAAATTACTTCGTACATAATGATTACTTTGGCAGCTTGGAGGTTGGGCCGAGTATCGATTACTACAATACGAAGACAATCATGGTTGCGGAAGATCAGTATGATTGGGCAGCGAAGGTACTTTCCAGTTTTGTGACTAATAAAGGAACAAAAAAAGGCAGGATATCTCAACCTCGTTACACCTTGCTGGATAAGATCCGTATGACTTTAGAGGCATTTTCTTTCGCGTGGTTCATGCCTGGGCGAATGCGAAGAAAGAAGAAATAGCGAGCCACCCGCCGAAACTTGATGAACCCCCAATGGGTCCTTAGAACATGATAATCAACGCATACAGTGGACAACTAAGGAGCGTATATGAATATGTCGTTAACTCTAATGCTAATTTTCTTCGCGCTAATGTTGTTGGAGCAAGTGTGTATTCTGCTATATTGTTGGTATCCTTATAGGAGTGGGATATCTATTTATAGTGTGCGTGCCAATGAAGAGCGGATCAGGGACATTGTGCTAGAAGACAGGATCACACATATTACATCAGAAACACGTATTGCCTATATCATCGATAGCTCAGGACACGTCTATGTCAGAAATAATATAAAGCTATCTGGTGTATTTATATCCAATGGTATCAGTTCTTTCTCTGCCATTATTAGGACAAACGATCCTTACACATTACGCATTAGACTTGGTGCATTCACGGTAATGTTCGTAAGTATGTTGATATATACTACTATCGAATCTACTGCTCATATTCTCCTGCCAATTGCATTTGGGCTATTAGCATGTGCAGCTGTTATATACGAATATGTTGACTTCAAACGGGAATTGCTGAATCGATTTGTTGCACCTGCGTCATCAGGTGAATAGTACGCGGGTGGCCCGGAATTATTTCCGGGCGCGGTAGCGCAAGAGGGACTCGTCTGAATTGATAATAGCAAAGGAGGTCAATTGCGATCAAAGCGAAAGGTCTTCGATGCTGAAGGAGATGCGTATTTCGTGAGACTTTTATTTTTAAAGAGAAGAAGGTTGATCGAGGACAACCAGGAAAAAGGGGCGGGTGGTATAGGCGCACCTTCTGCCCATCTGATAGAAGGGCGGGTGGCCCGGAATTGTTTCCGGGCGCGGTAGCGCAAGAGGGGCTCGTCTGAATTGATAATAAGCAAAGGAGGTCAATTGCGATCAAAGCGAAAGGTCTTCGATGCTGAAGGACATGCCCATTTTGTGACTTTTTCGTTCTACAGAAGGCGAAGACTTCTCGACGATGATCGAGCAAAGGGCATTGTGATTCATTTTCTTGCGGAACAACTTCAAAAGATAGAAGGAGCCTGTATAGGTTTCGTCATAATGCCAGATCACGTGCATGCCCTGCTGCATTTCAAACAAAAAGATATGCTCAGCCATTTTATTCAGGAGTGGAAAAGAAGGTCGTCAATTCAATTAAAGGTATTCATGAGAGACCACATACCGTCATATGTTGTCGCAATCGACCTTGATGAACCGATCTGGCAACCAAGATTCTATGACTTTAATGTCTTTTCCGGCGCCAAGGCAAAAGAGAAGCTCGATTATATGCACAACAATCCAGTCAAAAACGGACTGATCAAGAAAGCCGAGGAATGGGCGTACGGTTCGGCAAGATGGCGTCTCATGAGAAGGTCAGTCGGAATCGAGATTGTACCACTTGACTGAGCCTCTTGCGCTACCGCGCCCGGAAACGATTCCGGGCCACCCGCGGAATCTACGTAACGGAAACGGAATGCAGCCTTCGCGAGCCCAAAAGTTTTCTTACAGCGATGATTTTAATGCCTAAATGGGGGATTTAAGCCGTAAAAAGGCATCATTACGGCACACTTACCCATGGATATCGGGCTATTAGCTTGGCCCGACCCCGTTCGACCGTTCAAAAAACCAAATGGTTCATTGGCAAAGGTGTGGGAGCCTTGTTGGGTGGTTTTTAGTGATCCTTTCCAAGTGGGAAGATCACAACTCAGGAATGAAATGAAATAAAATGGTACCCGAAATCATTGAATGCTATTCGCCATGTGGCGTTAACGTTCGCAGGATTATAAATCGAGTATTAAGATTTATTGATCCTGCCCTACTAAATGGTCTCAAAGCCATTGTACTGGTTGATAAACACCCTTCCGGTCGAGGTTTTGGCCTATACACTGATGCAACAATTTATATATTCGCTGAGGAGGTAATTGGATGGCAACCTTGGATTTTTAGAAGAACGTATGTGTTCCCATACCTTACCATTGGCTTAACCTTGGGACATGAACTTGATCATCACGTGAATAGAAATATATTTCCGAAAGATCCCGAACTTCATGCTGAACTCAACGCCATGAAGTACGTTTATCCCTCATTGGGCATTTTTAAACCATTATTAAAAGCTATTTCTCTCATAGCAAGAATACTTAAGAAGGAGAGTAATGTAAATGGTACTAGGTCAAATCGCCAATGATGGAATTACGAGTGGGTGGCAAGGACAACTTGTTGTCGGGGGTTCGAAGAACAATATGGCGGGAAGTGCAGCGGCATCTTCTGCGTCTGGAATAGAGGGGCTCTGTTCGGACTCTTTTAATTGAATTTCGTTTAAATGGAGGGGGTTAGGGGCTGTGAAGAAACTTACCTTGTTTATTGCTGTTGTACTTGGGTTAATCATCTTTTCCATACCAGCTTTTGCCTGGCAGGGCCGAATGGCCGGTATGAGTGATCCAACCGGGTTGATCTACGATGAATCGGACCTCCTCGTCCATCCGGCTAAAATAGCCGACGGCCAGGGTGTCGCGCACGGGGCATCCGGTCTCCCTGTCTCGGGCGTACCCGAGACTATAAAAATCATTTCCATAATACAAGGATGGGTGAAGTCCCACTCCGACACTCTCGGGGTCAAGCCGTGTTTGACCGGATTATAATGGAGATAGTCCAAATGGTTATTCAAATCGTCTTCGTCCCGGATGGTATGTTCCCAAAATCTGCGTTGCCGGATTCCCCGTTCGCCTTTCATCTTACGGCTCGGATTAACGCCTTCTCCCAAAGGCAGCGCGCGTGAAAAGCCGGCCTAGATTCGACGCCATCGTTGTGAATAGTCCGAATCGCCTTTGGGCAGCCGCCATATTGCGTGCAGGTGATCCGGAAGAATGACGAGGACAATGTTTACAAAAGGAGCGCGTTGATGTTCTTCGTGAAATGCAGTTTTCAGATATTGAACGTGTCTTATCAACAAATCGAGATGCCTTTGGGCAATTGTTAATGTGAAGAAATATGTCGCTCCCGGCAGGCGGTTTCGGCGGTAGTTGGTCATCATCACATCCACAATGGTTGTAAATGGAAAATAGATGGGTTGCGCTAGCTCCACCCATCCTACGAATATTACGATCTACATCGCTTCCCAGGTTAATTCAATAAACCCCAACCAGTTGCCAAATTATCCCTACGTGTAAAAAACGTGTGCTAAGCGCACCGGAAGCAAGGCTTCAAAAAAGAGCGGGGGAATGATTCCCCCCCAGAATTTCGGCCTCGCACGCAAGGCGCGCGGGGCCGAGGGCTCGGCGCTGTCGGCGACTGGCCGAAGACCGCCGCCCCAGCGCCATACAGAGCCGCAAAGCGGCGAGGGGGTGTGGGGGGCCACAACCCCCACGCTTTTATAGTATCGACTTGAACGGCATGCAGTCCGAACATTCGCGGGCAGTGGGCGCTGAAGACTCAAATGAGCAATGCGAGCACGGTGATCGAGCGTGATGTAGACCCGGACGGGAAACACGGCCAAAAGGGTGCAGAGTT
This sequence comes from Desulfarculales bacterium UBA696, assembly GCA_002298995.1. Classification (GTDB taxonomy): domain Bacteria; phylum Desulfobacterota; class Syntrophobacteria; order Syntrophobacterales; family Syntrophobacteraceae; genus SbD1. The sequence continues at coordinate 94,228 of DBMO01000032.1, read as the reverse complement.
AGTGCATTAACGGTGCGGCAACGGTGCAATACAAGTGCGGTTAAAGTGCGGAAAAAACAGCCTGCTTCGGCTTCCAGCAAGGAATGATATCACGAAGCAGATGGGGGCAGCCTCGGTGCGGAATGAATGAGCCGATGCCCGTGATCTTTGAAAAAGATATAGCTAGGTCGCTTTCGTCCAGGGTTTGCCATCGACTGCCATCGGGGTCGCTGCCATCGACGGGTGGCCCGGGCAACGTATTGTTGCCGGGTTCGAAGAACGAGAGGGGCAGCGATTAACTCAGGCCAAATCAGCAGTGCGCCAAAACCTTCTTGATTCCTCGGCAACAACAGCCAAAATCCAATCCCACGTCATGTCACCCTTTACTTCACTTGGGCTTGGCCCCAAGATTTATTGCCTGGACCTGCACTTCCTGCTTTGCGTCTGAATCAACGTCCGTTTCTATCGTTAATGTAGTCTGGAGCCGGCCTCCGGCGGGAATGTTTTGCATGTTGGGGGTCACCTCAAGACTGAATCCCGATCCGTCGGGCATGGTAGACTGGATCACATTGATTACCCGCTCGTCGTATGAGCATTTCACGATCCGGAATTTTCCATTGAGATTATTCGTGACCTGCACCTTTCCGGAAAGCACCCCCTGGTCGGGAGAGAGCCGCCCGACGACAAGCGTTTTGGGCCTGACCGCAATTTGACCTTCAATGGATCCGTTTACCCAGATGGTCAGTTCGGGTTTTTCAGCGGAATCGGTGTGAAGTGTAATGTGGCCCCTGTAGTTTCCATGCTTCGTGTTGTTGGATATCCTGAGCCGGTAGCGCCTGCCCTCTTCTACTGTTTCAAGCTTGTAGACCGCCTTCTTTTCGAGGGTGTCGTCCAAACTTCTAATGTGAAAAGCCTTCGATGTGGCAACGAGATCGACGACACTTTCCTTAACGGTCTCTGCCGTTCCAAAAAAACTGACGCTCTTTTCAGGCGATATCCTGATCAGGGGCTCGACTTTTCCTTCGACTGAAACGACCACGCGGGGGTGTGCCGGATCGTCGCTAACGATGGTTGCGGTCTTTTTGACGTATCCCTGGAAGCCCTTGAGGTCCAACTTCAATGTGACTTTTCCCTCCGAACCCGGACGGATTTCCCGGTCGAACCGGGCAATCGTGCAGCCTCAACTGGGCTGGACGTCCTTAATATTGAGAGAGGACATGCCGCCATTTTTCACGATGAAATCATGAGCCAGAGGGGTGGTTTCGGAAAGCTCTCCAAAATTGTAGTTGGTGTCGTTAATGATGATCTCCGGAGCGCCGGAGCTTGCAAGCGCGGTTGAAAAGCTATATGCAATCCCGATCAGCGCCATGACGGTCAACAAAAACCAACTGGATCTTCTTTCCACTAAATTTCTCCTCCGAAACCGTTCATTTCTCACTATCCCCTCTGCCGATGCTTTATCCGATCCAGGCTCACTAATCCAAGCGCCCATGATGCCAGATATTGTGACCGGCCGCCAGAGATTCTTTCGGTGGATGCGATGAAGCCATCAGTTGAAGAGCACTGTATTCAGTCCTTTCGACTTCTTTACGGGTCTCTCGTTTTCTTTAGTTATCAATGGATTATGCGGTCATAAATAAACACCTGCATATTCGGAAAAGGTTTAAGAGCGAGATATGTGCAATATTTGCTTGAAAACAAATGTAAATCATGGTTCCATGATCCATTCTTAATGCCGAATCCGAGTTTAAATGCAGCATCGCACCAAGAGCTGAGGAGCTAGATCCTTTCTTCTTAGAAATACCCATATAAAGCAGATTGCCTGGATAGATTGCACGCCCAGTTGATGAGGAGTTTCCCGTGACTGTTGAAAGCGCGAAGCGATTGTTGCTGCTTGGGTTGTTATTTATTTTTCAGGTATTTCCCTTTTTGACCTTTGTGGATGAAGCATGCGCGGAAAATCAGTTCACCATGCTCAACCACAAGGTTGTGGATGCGGAGTTCAGCAAACAGCTGAACAGGATTATCACCGTTTCAACAACCCCATCGAACCGGCTCCACATCTATAATCCTGAGAATAGTACAGAAACCTTCGTTAACCTGCCAAGTGCTCCGACCTGCGTATCGGTCAGCCCTGACGGGTTTTACGCAGCGGTCGGGCATAGTGCGGCTGTTTCATACATTAACCTGAAAACAGCGAGTCTTCTAAAAACTTTTACTTTATCTTCATCGATTGCCGATGTGGTGCTCGCCGGCAACGGATACGCCTATGCTTTCGCTACCACTGGCTCTCAAAACGGTTTATCCATCAACTTAGCATCAGGCGCCGTAACCAAACAGACCGGTGGATTTATGACCACCGCCAAAGCCAAGCGTCACCCCTCTGGAAACAGCATCTACTGCACCTACAACAATGCGACCCCCATTGATATCTACAAGATCAGTATTTCAAACGGCACATTGGCCTTCCTGTACGACTCTCCCTATCACGGCGATTTCAACATGGGTGGCGATCTATGGTTATCGGAGGATGGGCTCAGAATCTTCACAAAGTGTGGAAATGTTTTTCATTCCTCTGAGACCAGAGCTGAGGATATGACCTACGGTGGCGCACTTCCCGGTATCATATACGTTACTCACATGTCACACTCCGGCACGGCGGGCAAGGTAGCGGTCATTCCAGCTACCGCGACCGGCCAGACAACAACAAGCGACACCGAAATATGGCTTTTTGATTATGAATATCTGTCTCTGGACGCGAAGATCGCTCTACCGAAATTCAAGGTCAACCAGGTCTCATATAACGCTCACGGGCGATTCGTTTTCTTCAACCCAGCGGGAGACAAATGCTACGTAATTGGACAATCCGATCCCGCACCAGGTTTGGTACTGGATTACGGCATTACCGCTTATGCATCGAACCCTGGTGCTTATAACTACACGATAGCAGCAAACTCGGGCCCGGGGGGAGTCATCGTGCCTTCCGGCAACGTCGAGGTCAGCAGGAGTATGTCACAAGTATTTGCGATCACCCCGAGTCAGGGCTATCAAGTTAGCAATGTAGTGGTTGATGGTGTCTCGGTTGGGAAGAAATCATCCTATAAATTCAGCACGGTCACCGGCAACCACACCATAAGCGCTTCTTTCGAGCAGTGCACAAACTGCGACGACCAGTTCAGAATAATCGGACATAAAGTCGTCGATGCCGAATACAACAAGTCTTACGATAAGATTGTTACAATTGCGAGCGTACCGCTCAAGCAGCTTCATATCCATGATCCGGCAACCGGGTCAGACACCACGGTCGACCTGCCTCTGGACCCCACCTGTGTATCGATTTCCCCCGACGGTAGGCACGCCGCGGTGGGCCATAACGGGTGGATTTCCTACGTGGATCTCAATACACCAGCTCTGGTGGAAGTCTATTCCGTCTCCACCGACGTCTTCGACATAGTTCTTGCCGGAAACGGCTATGTGTATGCTTTTCCAAGAGTCGACCAGTGGGAGTATATAAGGTGCATTAACCTGCAGACGGGTAAAGAAACCTTGAGCACAGGCGGTCTATTATTTGCCGGCACTCGCGCCAAACTCCATCCGGGGGGCAACTATATATACGGTGCGGATAACAACCTAAGCCCTTCCAATATAGAAAAATACGACATTACAAACGGTACAGCTACCTGCCTCTACAATTCACCTTACCATGGCGACTACAACATGGGTGGCGACCTATGGTTTTCTGAAGACGGGCTCAAGATTCTCACAAAAGGCGGCACCGTCTTTCACTCCTCGGAAACCAAAGCCGAGGATATGACCTACGCCGGCGCGCTTTCCGGCATCTCGAACGTGACTCACATGTCACACTCGGGCACGGCGGGCAAGGTGGCCGTTATTCCGGGTAACTCGTACGGTCAGACTACTAACGATGTCGACCTGATGCTTTTGAACGACGAGTACCTGACGCCGGAAGCAAAAAGAAGCCTGCCGAAATTTACGGTCGATGGGGTTTCATATAGTGCCCACGGTCGGTTTGTCTTCTTCAACTCCACGGGAGAAAAATATTACGTTATCGAACAGGCAGATGCCGCTTCGGGTTTGATTTTGGACTACGCAATTTCCGTCAATTCTTCGGACACGAGTTCTGATAATCCCACAATAGGGGCAAGCGCCGGGTCGGGCGGAGCAATCGTTCCTTCCGGAAACATCGAAGTCATTCAAAACGGATCACAGGTATTCGCAATCATCCCCGACCCGGGCTATTCAGTCAGCGATGTAATGGTCGACGGCGTCTCTATCGGGAAGAAATCGGCCTACCAATTCAGCACGGTCACAGGCAACCACACAATAAGCGCTGCTTTCGAGCAGTGCACAGGTTGTGATGATAAGTTCAGGATGCTCGGCCATAAAGTCATAGACGCCGAGTACAACAAGAGTTCCGATAAGATTATTACAGTCTCAAGCGTACCGCTCAAGCAGCTTCATATCTATGACCCGGCAACAGGTCATGACACCGCCGTCGACCTGCCATTGGAGCCGGCATGCGTATCGGTCTCCCCGGACGGTCAGCACGCCGCCGTGGGCCACAACGGATGGATTTCCTACGTGGATCTTGCCACACCCGCTCTTGTGGAAGTCTATTCTATCTCCACCGATGTCTTCGATGTAGTTCTTGCCGGAAACGGCTATGTGTATGCTCTTCCGAGATATGACCAATGGGGATCGATGCGCAGCATTAATTTGCAGACGGGACAAGAAACTTCCATCTCGGGCTATCGTTTCTATACCGGCATTCCTGCCAAGCTACAGCCTGGAGGCAACTATATCTATGGCGCACAAAACGGCAAATACTCCATAACAAACGGCACCGCTGCCTACCTCTACGCCTACAGTGGTGATTTCCCTATGTGCGGCGATCTATGGTTTTCCGAGGATGGGCTCAGAATTTTCACTAAATGTGGAAATGTCTTCCGTTCCTCGGAAACCAAAGCCGAGGACATGGCCTATAACGGCGCGTTTTCCGGCATCTCCTACATAACTCACCTTGCTCATTCAAATACGGCAGGCAAAGTGGCCGTTATTCCGTCCAGTTCGACTAGTCCGAGTACGAGCGATGGCGAGGTGTTGCTCTATGATGACGAATATCTCGCACAGCAAGCAAGAGTAGTCCTTCCAAGTTTTAATGTTGATGGAAACCCTTATGGTGCTCATGGTCGATTTGTCTTCTTCAACTCTACGGGAGACAAGTATTACGTCATCGAGCAGGCCGATTCCGGAACGGGTTTGCTTCTCGATTACGGTATTGGCGTATATTCGTCGGACCCAAGTTCTTATAGCCACAAAATAGATGCAACCGCTGGGTCGGGTGGAAGCATTGCGCCCTCCGGCAATGTCGAAGTCATTGCGAACGGCTCACAGGTTTTTGCGATCACCCCCAGCCGGGGCTACGCAGTAAGCGATGTCTTGGTTGACGGCATCTCAGTTGGGAAAAAAGTATCCTATCAATTCAGCGCAGTTACGGGCAACCACACCATAAGCGCTTCTTTCGAGCAGTGCACAAGTTGCGACGATCAGTTCATGATGATCGGACATAACGTCATAGATGCAGAACACAATAGAACTTCAGATAAGATTGTTACGGTTTCGAGCGTACCGCTAAAACAACTTCACATTTATGACCCGGCAACCGGGTCCGATACAACTGTTGATCTTCCCCTGGAGCCCTCCTGCGTATCTGTTGCCCCCGATGGTCAGCATGCGGCGGTCGGCCATAACGGGTGGATTTCCTATGTGGATCTCAATACACCAAGCCTGGTACAAGTATATCCTGTATCTACCAATGTCCTGGATATAGTTCTTGCGGGAAACGGCTATGTGTATGTTTTTCCGAGGGTCGATCAGTGGGAGTATATAAGGTGCATCAGCTTGGGGACAGGCAAAGAGACCTTGAGCACAGGCTATCAATTATATGCCGGGACTCGCGCCAAACTACATCCCGGAGGCAATTACATTTACACTGCCGATAACGGCCTGAACCCTTCTGGCATCCAAAAATACGGCATCACAAGCGGTACCGCTGCCTACCTATATGATTCACCCTATCACGGTGAATACCCGATGTGTGGCGATCTGTGGTTTTCTGAAGATGGGGTCAGGATTTTCACGAAATGCGGGAGGGCATTTAATTCTTCGGAAACCAAAGCTGAGGATATGACCTACAGCGGCGCGATGTCGCTGACCTCGGTTGCAAGTCTGGATCATTCCGTTGACCAGGACAGGATCGTTGCTGTGCCAAGCAGCGGGAGCGCTGCTGTTTGGCTCTATAAATACAGCACCCTGGCTTTGGTCGGCAAAACCACTTTACCCAGCTTCTGGACAGGCGGGAACAAATACTCAAGCTCAGGGCGTTTTGTTTTCTTCAATGAAGCCGGAGACCAGTTCTATGTTATTGCCCAGGCCGACCAGACATCAGGATTGCCGATCAGCTATGCCGTTGCAACATTTTCAACTGACACCGCTCTTTGGTCCTCGACAATCACAGCCTCATCCGGGGCTAATGGGAGCATCTCGCCGTCCGGAGAGGTGGATGTCGATTTCGGCTCAAGCCAGTCATTCTCAATCACACCCGATACCAATTACCACATATTGGACGTCGTTGTAGACGGCGCCTCAGTGGGACCCGTCACCAGCTACAACTTCAGCAACATTATCGAAGACCATACAGTCTCCACCACCTTTGCCATAGACCAGCATACTATCACCGCCTCCGCCGGCACTCACGGAAACATCTCGCTATCGGGAGCGGTGAAGGTCGATCATGGTTCGGGTAAAGCCTTTACCATAACACCGGATACAAATTACCACGTCTCGGATGTTTTGGTGGATGGTACATCGGTTGGGGCAGTCACAAGCTACTGTTTCAGCGAAGTTGTCACAGACCATACCATATCGGCAACATTTTCCATTGACCAGCATACTGTCTCTGTCTCCGCCGGAGCCAACGGGAGCATCTCGCCCTCCGGGACGGTAAAGGTCGATCATGGTTCAAGTAAAACTTTTATCATTGCTCCAGATGCCAATTATCATATCTCAGACGTTCTGGTGGATGGGAAATCAGTTGGAGCGCTCACCAGTTACATCTTTGGCAATGTGTTAGCCGACCACGCCATCTCGGCCACATTTGCCATCGATCAGCACACCATCACCGCATCGGCCGGTACACATGGGAGCATTTCGCCCTCTGGAGCGGTAAAGGTAGACCACGGATCGAGCAAATCATTCACCATAACTCCCGATACCGCCTGCAGCATATTGAACGTTAAAGTGGACGGGGTCACGGTGGGCGCGGTCACCAGCTATCAATTCGATAATGTGGCAGCCAATCACAGAATTTCGGCGGATTTCGGGACAAGCATTGTAATCACCTCCCCGAAAAATGGCGAAGCATGGACCATTGGCTCTAAAAGGAACATCACCTGGCAATACAGGATACCAATATCAGGAGCCAAAGTTGAGTTGTTGAAAGCTGGAGCAATTTTAAAAACCCTCTCACCATCAGTTCTTACGAAAAATGCCGCCGGTTCTCTGGAATGGCGCCTAAATGCCGGACTTGCACCCGGAGCTGATTACCAGATTCGCGTGACCAGCCTCGATGACAGCCTGGTTAGTGTCACTAGCCCGTATTTCATAATTGCCACCGATACAACCGATTTCCTCTATCTTTTGTTGTTAAATTGATATGGAAGCCGACAAGTCTTGGATTCGGGATGATGCTGAGCTGCGGCACGGGGGGTAAAAAGAAAAGGAGAGTCAGGAAAGGAGGAGGAGGACCTGACTCTCCCAGGAGGAAAGAGAAACATTTTCTCTCCCTCATAATAGTAACAGGCATGTCAATAGTCGCAATAAATGCCGGTGGTTGCCAAGAATCGAGTAATAGTGCCGGGCGATGAACAATAGCACGGCCCCTAAGCTCCGGGGGTCTTGAGAACCTGGAAAAAGGGGGAGGCAGGCTGGAAAGCCTGTCCCACATTTTAGCTAAAGTAGCTGAAATTTTTGTCCATGCCGATAGTTCAGGATCAGCCAGTCCTTTCCCCTACATTCACCGATTTGGCGCCATCCACCGCCTTCATGCCATTTACCGCATTGATTCCGTTTACCGCTCCGATTCCGTTTACGAAATAGCGGTTGAAGGCGTTCAGGTAGGCACGCGCGCTCGCCTCGATCACGTCGGGGCTGGTGCCAATTCCCGAGTAGACCACGCCGTTGATTTCGACTCTTACCATGGCCTCGCCCAATGCGTCGCGTCCCATGGTGACGGCCTTGAGGTCGTAGTCGCGCAGTTTGCCGCATACGCCGGTTATGCGCTCGATTGCATTGAAGCACGCGTCGACCGGTCCGTTTCCATTGGCTGCATCGGTTTTGTGTTCACCGTCCTTGATCAGGGTCACCGATGCGAACGGCATCAAGGTATTGCCGCTCATGATCTGGAAACTGTGCAGAGTGAAACTTTCCGCGACTTTGGAGACCTCGATCTCGACAATTGACTCCAAGTCCTGCGTCCTGATCTCTTTCTTCCTGTCGGCTACGTTAATAAAGCGGCTGTATACACGCTCGAAGACATCGCCTTCCAGGTGGTAGCCAAGCTCGCCGAGACGATGCCTGAGGGCGGAGCGGCCAGAGCGCGCAGTGAGGACTATCTTTCGCTGCTGCTTTATCCCGAGGTCCTCGGGTTTCATGATCTCGTAGGTTGTTCTGTCCTTGAGCACCCCGTCCTGGTGGACTCCGGAGGAATGCGCGAAGGCATTGCCGCCGACAATCGCCTTGTTTGGCTGAATAACAATATTCATAAGCCTGCTCACGATGCGGCTTGTGCGGTAGATTTCCCTCGTGTCTATTTCCGTGTGCAGCTGCCCGGCGTAACGAGTCCTCAATACCATCACGATTTCTTCGAGCGATGCGTTTCCCGCGCGCTCGCCGATGCCGTTTATCGTGCATTCGACCTGGTCTGCTCCGTTGTGCACTGCAGCAAGGCTGTTTGCAACTGCAAGTCCGAGATCGTTATGGCAGTGAACGCTGAGAATCACCCGGTCCAGGGCAGGGACGCTCTCGCGCAGCCTTCGGATGATACTGCCGTATTCCTCGGGCACGGAATAGCCGACTGTGTCGGGCACATTGATTACGGTGGCCCCGGCTTTTATGGTCGCATCGATTATGCGGCAAAGGAACTCGAAGTCCGTCCTGGAACCGTCCTCGGTTGAAAACTCCACGTCCTCGCAAAAGCCCTTCGCGTACTTGACCGCCTCCACCGCCATCTCGACAGCAGCATTGCGGTCACGCCGAAGCTTTTTCTGGATATGAATGTCAGATGAGCCCAGAAAGACGTGAATCCTTGGCCTTTCAGCATCGCGCACCGCTTCCCACACCGCATCCACGTCTTCTTTCACCGCACGCGCAAGCCCGGTGATAACCGGTCCTCTAACCTGCTGGGCGATGTTCTTTACCGCCTGGAGGTCTTCCGGCGACGAGCAGGGAAAGCCTGCTTCGATAATGTCCACCCCAAGCCTTGCGAGCTGCTGGGCGATTTCCAGTTTCTGCCTCTTGTTCAACTTCGCTCCGGGAACCTGCTCTCCGTCCCTGAGGGTAGTGTCGAAAATATGTATCTTCCTGCTCATGGTGTTTCTCCTTCCTTGCTTGCCGCGGCGTGCGGAATTTTTCCGGAATAAAAAACGAAAAGTCGTAAATAAGAAGCGAAAAACGCAAAAAGGCCATGGGGAGAACCCCATGGCCTTTGTTAGTCGATTTCGTCTCGATCTAAGTTCTTAGGAAGAAAAAGGCAAGAGTCCCCCGTACCTGTCGCGCAGGCTTAGTAGAGCGAGTAGTAGTAGGGACAGCGAACGAATCACGCAATTCACCTTAGATTGAGACTGCGAAAAATGAAAACTTGGGAGCAATATAACCGGCCGGAACCGGCAAGTCCAGCCCTACATTTTCGATAGGACGTAGAAACAGAGTCCGATTTCGATCAGGTATAGCACCGTGTAGATCGCATACTTGCTTACGGTGAAATCTTCGATGATACGGTTTGATTCCTGCATGACCATGGTTGCCTGTTCAGTACTGTTACTCATGCGCTGCACCGCCTCTTCGCATTGGAGTTAAATTCTGCAAGCACTCTTCTCGCTTGCACTGGAACTATCTGGTTCATTATATTTACCTTTGCTAAAAGATCAAGTTTTTCCTTGATCGCCAGAGATAATTTCCCGGTTTACAGTGACGATCCCGGCGGATCCCCCGGAATTCCCCCCGAAGGCATAGCGCGGGCAGGCTTTCCGGCTAGCCTTTCCGGCAGCGCACTGTACAGGTGTAATAGGATAAATCGTCAATTTTCCAGGGAGCTGAAGGATTTAATCCATGCCCACATCAGCCGTGCACGGCCTTTCATTTGTCCCCCCCGACGTTATTCGTGCGATGGGGAAAATCCACGACGCCGGTTTCGATGTCTGGATAGTCGGTGGGGCCGTGCGCGACCATCTGCTCGGGCAAATCCCAAAAGACTGGGACCTTGCAACCGGCTGCACCCCCGGCGATATCATACAAATCTTTCCCAGGGTGATCCCGATTGGAATAAGGCACGGTACCGTCCAGATCCATACTCGGAAGCGAGATATCGAGGTAACGAGCTTTGAGCCGCCGGGCGAGGCCGGAATACATAAAGATCTCGAGCGGCGCGATTTTACAATCAATGCAATGGCGCTCTCCTTCCCCGCGGGTGAGCTCATCGACCCAGGCGGAGGCCTTTCCGACCTCAAACGCAGACTGATCAGGGCCATGGGCGATCCGCTGGCAAGGTTTTCTGAAGATCCGCTAAGAATAGTCCGAGCCGCCAGGATGATGGCTGTTTACGGTTTTACCGTTCACCCCGGAACGATGAAAGCCATGCATGAAGGGTCGGGAAGCCTTGACGGGGTCTCCGGGGAGCGCATCAGGGACGAAGTGTGCAAAATCCTGATTTCCCCGCGGGCCTCAGAGGCAATTGAACTCCTGAGGGAAACGGGAGCGCTGAAGATAGTACTCCCCGAAATTGTCGATCCGGCGGCGGAGGGACCTTACCGCTACTCTCTTCTCTGCATTCTTAACAGCCCCGAGAGCTTGCGGGTGAGGCTTGCCGCACTCTTCCAAAATGCCGCCGCTCCCGGCGCCGGGGCGCAAACCTCACAGACAGGTGTCACTCGCAAGCAAAGCGCAGCCGCGGCCGCCCTTAGATTCAAAGCCTGGAATATGTCAAACCGGTTGATTGAGGATGTATCGCGGTTGATCGAGCATCGCCTTCCCCCCGACGCAGTCTCATGGACCGACTCCGAAATAAGGCGCTTCATCGCGACTGTTCGTCCGGAGCTTATCGACGATTTCGTCGCACTTGCCCGAGCCGAACGGCTGTCGTCGGGAGCAGTCGAGACTCATGATATCGACCGGCTGCAAATGAGAATGAGCGAGCAGCTCAGAACCGCTTCAGCCCTGAAAATAACTGAGCTGGCAATCGGCGGCGGAGACATAATGGAAGCTCTCGGCCTCCAGCAGGGGCCGGAGATCGGGCAGATTCTAAAGCGACTTTTTCAGCTCGTGTTGGAGGACCCGGCTCTAAACACCAGAGAGGGCCTGATTGATATAGTGATGCGGCAATTCGGGAATAAGGCCGGCTAAGTGAAGTGAGATCGAGGGCAGCAAAAAAGCCCCCGACCGAGATCGGGGGCTTTTCTTTGGAACCTTTTCAAGCCGCTATTTTTTCGCGGGCGCCTTGATCATGATTGAAATTGCCAGCGATATGGCGACCAGAACAGCTGCTGTCGCCAGAGGCGCAGTGAAGCTGCCGGTAGTCTGTTTGAGCCATCCACCGGTGAAGGGACCGGCAAAGCCTGCAAATCCCCACGCGGTAAACAAGAGCCCGTAGTTGGACCCCTGAGCGCTCGGTCCATAATAGGCAAGGCTGCTGGAGGGAAACAGCGTGAACATGGAGCCGTAGTTCCATCCCAGCACGATCGCGATGGCGTAGAGAAGAATATAGCTTGAAGAGACAGGCACCATGGTAACCAGGGCCAGCATCTGCAAACCGAATACGCTAATGAAGCACTTCTTGGTCCCGATCTTCTCGATGATAGCCCCAATGAGAACCCTGACCGCCGCATTTGAAAAGGCGAACATACTTATGGCGTACGTGGCATACTCATTTACGAGCTTTGGATCCAATCCCGCTGACTTCAGGCCGTCAAGTCCTATCGGCTTCAGGTGGCCAATAACCATCAGTCCCGCAAAGGAACCGCAAAAATAGCTAAGATAGAGGAGCCAAAACTGGCTGGTGCTACGGCTCTCTTCGTGGGTAAAATCCCTTCCCGATGCCGCCGCGCCGGGCTTGGGCTGTGGCGGAGTCCATCCGGCCGGCTTGTAGCCTGCCGGTGGGACCTTGAGGCACATTGCGCACAGCAATGTCATTACACCCATCAAAACACCGACATACATGTGGACGTATCGCCATCCGTCCTTGGTTCCAGGGCTGCTCATGGTCTCGATGATATAGTTGCCAAGAGGACCCATGGTGAACGAACCCAGACCAAGACCGACAACCGTGAAACCCGTGGCAAGCGCCCTTCTGTCAGGCCACCATTTCGGAGCAGTGGCGATAGGCGGCAGATAAATGCAGCCGCCACCGAACCCGGACACGACACCAAAGAGAAGAACATATTGCCAGAATGCGGTTACGAACCCGCATGCTATATATCCAACAGTCAGAATAGCGCCGCCGACAAGAACAACCTTTCGAGGGCCTACCTTGTCGCTGAATCTGCCTGCCGGGAAGGTAACAAGACCGAAGGTCAAGCAACAAACTGCAAAAAACAGTGAGACTTCCCTGGCGGTAAGTTTGAACTCGTTCATCAATGGAAGATTAAAAATGCTGGCTGCGTAAAGAAGGAGACCGCAAACGGAGCTGCCAAGAACGCCCCCCAGGAGTGGAATCCAGCGGGGATAAGCCGCCTCCGCGGTAACTGCAACTGTCGAATTCGCCATGATAAGGTCCTTTCTAAGAATCCAAGATGATTTCAATAATACGACACGATGATTTCATCCCTCTGATGCAATTTAAGTTCCACGCCTCCTTTCACTTCAATTGAGTGCCGGATAAGGGCCCATAATCATCCCGCTGAGATCCCAGGTTACGAGGATCGCCACGGGCCAAATAGTGGCCACCATTAATTAAAGAATTAGAAAAATAAGGAAGGTTTTGCGGCCCGCGCCGCACGAGAGCTGCTTGTCCGAGGGTTTCAGATAAATTTGGGCTTCAAAAATAATACGCCATCTGAGACTGGTGAGCTAGGATAGGAAAATTTGCACGAGCATGAGCATTGAACACGAACTTGAAATCAGCTGGACCCAAGGACCAGAGCAACCGCCTAAACTGCAATAACCAAAGATATTAGCAATATAAGTCAAACAGAAAAGTATCGGGATAGTTCACTTCTTCACCTAATACGATGTCGCGACTTTTTATTGCACATTAAGCTTGGCCTTGTCAAGCTCCAACGACACGGAAAAATCCAGAATTCACACTACAGGATTGTTCCATACCGGAACCGCGGCTGAAAACAGGGATCGGTGGACGAAGTTGGTTGGGGCGTCACGCGCATTAAAACCGCGAGAAGGAGGGAACAAGACAAGTGTGGCGTATCAGGCCCAAAATGTTTATTCTGCCAATAAAATAAAAAAATTCCGCACCTGTCGAGAAAGTAAACTGGGGTGTGGCCATACTTTGTAATCACGTATAATAATGCGTTCCCGATGCCCTGATGAGTATTTACCACAATTGCAGCCTTGAGCCTCGTGTTGGAATATGGCTTGTGTTTTCAACTTGTTGCTTACGGAGAAATCCTGATGTCTGAAAAGCCGTTTTTGAAAAGACTGGAGAATTTTCGGCGGGCAATGTCGGATCAAAGCCTGGATACTTTTCTCGTGGCGGTCCCTGAAAATCGCTTTTATCTTAGCGGGTACAAGGACGAGGACCTAAATCTTACAGAGAGCGCAGGGTATTTGCTGGTGAGTTCAGCGGAAAAATACCTGCTCACCGATCCCCGCTACGAAGAGGCCGCGAAGCGGGAGGCCCCCGATTTTAAGCCGGCGATCTATACATTTGGCCTGCCGCAGGTTTTGCCCGATCTCCTGTCGAATCTAAAAACGCACAGGCTCGGGATCGAATCGAATTTTCTCACTTTCAAGCGCTATACCGAGGTCCGTGAAGCCCTCGAAAAAACTCGCCCAGGGGCCGAACTGGTTCCGACGGAAAACCTTGTCGAGCAGTTCAGGGTGATAAAAGACGAAGCTGAAATAGAGCTTATCCGCAACTCAATTGCCCTGACGGAGAGCGCCCTTTCCACCGCCTGGAATTCTCTTTCCACGGGCGTCACGGAAAAAGAGATAGCCTGGCTGATCGAAAAGACCATAAGAGAGGGCGGCGGTGAGGCCGTATCTTTTCCACCGATAGTTGCCTCGGGCCCGAATGCGGCTCTTCCACATGCCGTGCCCACCGAGCGCCGGGTAGTTCCGGGAGAGCCCGTAATCCTCGACCTCGGATCAAAGCTTGAGGGCTACTGCTCCGATACGACCAGGACGTGGACGGGCGGGGAACCGCACCCGCAACTTCGCGAGATTTACAAGATCGTCCGCGAGGCGCAACTCGCGGCACAGGATGCTGTCCGCGCCGGGAGGGACACGGTGGAAGTGGATTCGGCGGCCCGCAATCTTATAGCAAAGGCCGGATACGGGGATCGGTTCGGCCACGGACTCGGACACGGAGTCGGGCTTGCGGTGCACGAAAAGCCAGGCTTGCGAAAGATTGACCCGACCCTGCTCAAAGAGAACATGATCGTAACTATAGAGCCCGGCATATATCTTCCAGGCTTTGGAGGCGTCCGCCTCGAGAACATGGTGCGTATAACCGCAACGGGGTATGAACTGCTTAGCACGGATGAATTTTTCTATAACTGGTAATTACGGGTGCTAAAGGGCTGCAAGAGCAGAAGGGATACAGCATGAAACCATGAATGCATTGCTCAAAGGGGGGGACGTGTTGAGGACCCCATTATCTAAAACTCCTGGGGGGTGCGTTGGCAACCCCTCCGGCATAAGATTGCAGAATTCAGGGAATTCGGCATTCACGCCGAGCTTGCAGCCAGGAGGCTGTAAGTATCCAATTATCGGCAAAGATGTTTGCAAGACTTGCACGGAGCCATGGTGGACCGGCTTAACCGGGAGCGACCGGCAGAGCCGACACCAAGATGATTTGGCCGCGGTGGGAGCAGCTCACAGGAATCGGGAGACTATTTTTCCCGAAAAGGGTTCTCATCCAGGCTGTAGCCGTTCCCACCGAAGATTGTCCAAATCAGGATTTGGGCTGCGGTGCGCTAGCCGAATTTTCCACGGCTTTCTTGCCATTCTCGTTTTCCTTTCCGAAATTCTGGACAATTTGGGTGATTTCCCGGAGCCGGTCGTCTACTTTTCTGAAAAGCGTCCCTTCGGGGTATGATCCATCCTCCAGAATTGCTCCCGCCTCTTTGCCGGTCAGAATCTCGATTCCTTCTTCGATGGTCGATACCGGCCAGATGTTGAATTTGCCTTCCTTAACGGCTTTAACCACTTCGGGGTCGAGCATCAGGTTCCGTATATTCTTGGACGGGATAATCACCCCCTGCGACCCGGTGAGGCCTTTAAACTTGCATATATCGTAGAATCCCTTGATCTTGTGGTTTACTCCGCCTATGGGCTGAACTTCGCCTTTCTGGCTAACCGAACCGGTTACGGCTATCCCCTGATAGATGGGGACGCCGGCTATTGCGCTCAGAAGAACGTAGAGTTCGGTACTCGACGCGCTGTCGCCGTCGATCATCCCGTAGCTCTGCTCGAAAGAGAGCGAAGCGGTCAGGGCAATTGGCTTATTCTGGGCGAACCGCTCCTTGAGAAAACTGCTCAAGGTCAACAGCCCCTTGGTATGAGTTGTCCCGCTCATTTTCGATTCGCGGTCTATCGAGATCGTCCCTTCCTTTCCCACTGAAACAGATGCGGTGATGCGGTTGGGCTGTCCAAACATGTGATCTCCGGTCATGAGAACAGACAACCCGTTCACCTGCCCGACTTTCCACCCGTCGGTTTCGACCCAGAAGATGTCTTTTTTGATTACTTCTTTTATTTTCTCCTCATAGAGGCTGGCGCGGTACTTGCGCTTGTTTATGGCCTGTTCCACGTGAGAGCTTTCTATCAGCGACTTACCCTCCTCGCTCGCGAACAGGTCCGCTTCGGCTATGAGATCGCCCACGTCTTCGAGTTCCAGGGTCAGCTTTTCCTGGTTGTCCGTCTGCTCGATTGCGTACTCTATTACCCTTGCAACTCCCGTACGGTCGAGGTGCATGAGATCGTTCACGTCGCAGTAGTACGCAATGGCCCTGGCGTATTCCAAAACCGTCTGGTCCTTTTTGTCCAGTTGGCCGTCCATGTGGGCTTTTACTTTAAATTGCTTGCGGAACCTGTCATCGTTTGAATAGAGGAGTTGGTAAATCTCCGGGTCTCCGGTCAGAATTATCTTCATCTTAAGCGGGATAGCCTCGGGCTTCAGAGAGCGGGTCCCGAAAAAGCCGAACATCTCCCCCATGTCCTCAACCTTGATTTCGCCGTCCCGCAGGGATCTCTGGATCGCCTCGTAAGAAACATTCGCCCTCAGGAGGTCGATTGCTTTCATCATGAGATATCCACCGTTGGCCTTGTGCATCGCGCCGGGTTTTAGCAAGGTGTGATCGGTTACAAGGGCCCCGAAAAAGGCCTGCTTCTCAATCGAGCCGAAAAGATTGGGGTAGGCGGGGTTGGACACTATAACGACAGGCGCTCCCTTGGTTTCTGCGTTGTCTATGAAAGCGTTGACCTCGTACTTGCGCAGTTTCATTTCCTGAGGAGGTACCGGCATTTGCCCGCCTTGTTGCGGCATCGGCATCTGGATTGCCGTTTCCTGGCCTTTTTTGAAATCATCCAAGTTCTCGAGAATATCTTCCTGGACCTGGGACAGGTAATCCAGCACCTGTGGTTCATCACTGAAGCGGTCGTTGAGGCTTTCCATAAGCTGGCCGACTACAAACAGGACTATCTCCCGTTCGAGCCTGGAATGGACCTGTTTGAACTCGATTTCAGCCTGCTGAACTCTCTTGATTGTATCCTTCATTTTCTCCTGGAGATATTCCCCCTTGGTCCGGAGGGCTGCGAGCTCGGGCTCACTCAAAGTCTGGATCTGCTCCTGCGCCAATGGCTCGCCGTCGGGGCCAGCCGCCATCATTGCCATCCCGACTTGTGTGAACTGGAGGACGAATCCGTTCATGTTCGCCTCCTTTGAAAGGTCCTCTATGAGCTTGCCCCTTTTCTGCTCGAAATCCGCATGAATTTCCTTGTCCTTCACGCCGTAATCATGGCCGGAAAGAATCTCGGGGATTTTTTCCTGCAGGTTCTTGATCAGGGAACTCATTTCCCTCTGCAGTTCCCTTCCCCGACCGGCCGAAAGGCTGATTGCTCTGGGCTTGTCGATTTCCTTGAAGTTATAGACGTAGCACCAATCCGGAGGACTGGCCTCGGTCCCCGCCTGCTCCTCGATAAAAGTCTTTGCCACGAAGGTCAGCCCCGCCTTCGATGGACCGGCAATGAAAAGGTTGTATCCTTTCTTCTTGATCTTCATCCCAAAACGTATGGCATCGATTGCCCTTTCCTGTCCGACAACTCTCATCTCGGGAGGCTGCAGCCCCTGAGTGCTGTCAAAAGGAAAGAACTGAGGATCGACCTTTGCACGCAGTTGTTCGACTGGAAGCGCTTGGTGTTTATTCATCATATCCTGGGACCTTTTCTCCGGTTCTTGAGTCATTCTCAGACCGTGCTGGTTAACGTCATCTCTACTTTTCAACAGATAAGCGCCGGTCTACGGAGATTAAGCAGGAAAGGTAGTTTTGTCGATGGGTGATTATAAGTAAATAGAGGGTGGGAGAAGTTATAGGGCTTTCCACGATCATAGATGCAAGAGATCCGCGGCAGGATATTGAATCTCCGTCAATGGATGATCCGGGTTGGCTCCGATGGCGCGGCAATCGAGCCGCCCCCTCTGTCAACTGCTTTTTCCGGATGTCAAGCGGCCTGGCCCGCTGTTCCGGTGCTGTATCTGCTTTCCGGCGTCAGGGAAAAAGAGCGACTGGCCGTACTTATCCTTCCCGAATTCCGCTATTATCTTTTGGGTTTCGGGAGCAACCATGAATTCCACAAAAGCTTTTGCCCCAGGACCGTTTACCCTGCTGAATTTTTCGGGGTTCACCTGCATTACATGGTAAACGTTGAGAAGGCATTGGTCCCCCTCGGAGAGGATCTCGAGCTTTACGTTCTTTTTCTGGGCCAGGTAGGTCCCGCGATCGGTCAGCGTGTAGGCCTTTTTATCGGAGGATATGACCAGGGTGGCGCCCATCCCCTGCCCGGATTTCCGGTACCATTTTTCGGCCGGTACGATTTCAGCCTTCTTCCAGAGCGAAAGCTCCTTTTTGTTGGCACCGGAGTCATCGCCGCGAGATATAAAGACCGATTGCTTCCCGGCAATGGCTTTGAGCGCCTCCGTGCATGGCTTTCCCCTTATCCCGGCTGGGTCCTCCGAGGGACCGACAATCACGAAATCGTTATGCATCACGAGCCGATAATTAACGACCACGCCGGAATCGACAAGCTTTTTTTCGGCTTCGGGCTCATGGACAAGGAGGACATCGGCCTCCCCTTTTGCCCCCACTATTAGTGCCCGCCCTGCCCCAACGGCAATAGTCTTTACCATGCAGCCGGTGTTCTTCTCAAAAATTGGAAGGAGGGTGTCCAGCAGAGAGGTATCAACCATGGATGTTGTCGTTGCCAGGATGAGGTCGTTGGAAGCTGATCGCAAAGGTGCGCCAGGTATTCCGAAGCTGAGCAACAGTAGGAAAGTGAATGCGAAAGCTGCTTTGTGCATGATCTTCTCCTTGCCTTTTTCCTTGACCCGGACCAGTATACAAAAGATCATACCTTTAGAAATGGCAAAAGAAAGCAGTGCTTCTCGAACATACTAAACCGAGCGGATCATTCTGTAGAAGAGATATTTCTTTTCGCCACCCGCAATAGAGGTTAATCGAATACTTCTAAATCATAAATTTCGGCTATGGCTGTAACATTTAAATTCTCCAGGAGAATGGCTCCACAAAGATTTATGCTTGCCAATAAGTATCTCGAACAGTGTTTGTCTCCTTATTTAAAACAAAACCCTTCAACTTTCTATAGAAAAGCTCAAATCCGCGAAATCATCTGGATCCGGGAATGTTACCAAATGATCACTGTGAATTAATAAATATTCTCCGGATCCGATTTTCAGCACTAAATTCACGAAAGTGGAAAAAGTTTTCGGTAAACTTCGGACGAAGTGAATCGTTAATTCAATCATTCCGCGCAGGCTCTCCGAAATGTTGACCTGAAAGCTTGTGCCCGAAATCATTAAATATGGCTTAAAGGTAGGATCGTAGTTAGATTTGTATTGTGACCGGAGAGGGGATAGAATCAATCAACAGAATATAGCTGCGCCTTGGAGAAAAAAATCCGTGCCTGAATTTTACCGAAAACCGGCAGACAGGGGGAACCTCCCCCAAAACATAAGCAAGCTCAATTCAAGGATGTTACAAGCATCCCTAAATATAGCACAAAGCAAGTTTTCTTTCTGGATGGCACTGATGCGATACGCCTCCACCTTTATCACCCCATACTGGTCAGCTCTGAGTCACTTCGGTGAAACGGAGATGAACAAGTCAGGTCGGGCGTCGCCCTTCGAGACTGCGCGGGACCTGATCGATCTTCTTCTTTTCGAAATGCAGATTGCAGCCAAAGGCACCATGGCCAGTATTTCCGCCCTTAACGAATATCATACACGAGAGCTGCGGGAAGTACTTGCGGCGTTAGGCAATTCGCTGCTGGACAACAACTCCGAGGACCTCCTCCGTTATTCCGAGCGGCAGCTCATGATAATGGACACCCTGAATAACGCCTATCCAAAGGCAATTACCGAAATTGAGCCGGAATACGGTTTTCATTTCGACAACGGCGGGTATGCCAGGGTTGCCGAAACAGAGCGATTCGAACTCTACCGGGTGCTTCCGACCGACAGGGAAGTCAAGGTTCGAGAAAACGGCAAGCCGATGATAGTTCTTCCGCCCTATGTTCTCGGGGCAAACATCCTGGCCTTTTTGCCAGGAGAAAACAGAAGCTACGTGCATGCTTTCGCGAACCAGGGGATACCCACCTATATAAGAGTAGTCAAGAATATTGCCACTCATCCGGCTGTCCAGTTGATGACCGGTGAGGATGACGCCCTGGATCTCCGTTATTTCAGCGAAATACTCGTCGCCAAACACGGCAGAAAAGTTACCCTGAACGGGTACTGCCAAGGCGGATTCACGGCCGTCATCGGCGTGTTGTCGGGAATACTGGACAATTTCGTGGATGCGCTGATCACTTGCGTTGCGCCGCTTGACGGCTCCCGCAGCAAGTCCCTGGTCGAGTATATCGATCATTTGCCGTTAAGGTTCCGTGATCTTGGATACGCACTCAAGCGGTTGCCAAACGGAAACCGCGTGGTGGACGGCAAGATCATGAGTTGGGTGTTCAAGCTCAAGAGTATCGAAAACGAAGCTCCGTTTTTGAACTTCTACCGCGATTTGATGATGCTCGACAAAAGCTGGGGACAAACCGCCAAGATCAACAAGGTTGCGGCCGCGATCAGCCACTGGCTGACACACGATATAACCGACCTGCCCTTCGAAATTACAAGGCTGAGCTTTGATTCTTACACGAAGCCGGTCTCCCTGGACGGGACCCTCCCCGTGCGGCTTTTCGGCAGGCCTCTGAATTTCAGGCGAATCGCTGAAAAGAAGATCAACTGGCTGATCTGCATTGCGGAAAAAGACGATCTCGTGGATCGTGAGGCAGCACTGGTCCCGCTCGATTTCGTCAAGGCGGAGGTTGCCGTTTTCCCGAAAGGCCATGCATCGATTGCCACTTCATGGTCCCTGCCGGCCTCCGAATGCAGTATCGAAAAGAGGAGTATGATGGGGTGCCCGGTTTCCTCGAAATTCGCCCTCAATTCCGATCTGGCCAAGCCGCGCAGCCCTGTGCGGTTTCACCTCGATCTGGACGACGAGCCGGCAAAAGAGAGGCGGTTGTTAATTGAAGCCTGATGATGAGCATGGCAAGGTAATTCACCTGGGCAATTCATTTGAACAAATATTTTGCACCAGGTAAGTGTTGGAAATCCGAATCACAATGGGGCATGCGTTCCACTCCGTCCCACTCTGGAACGACCTTTAACTTACGGCGCCCTTGTCGGGTTTCACTCCAATTCAGTGCGATTCTCGGCAAATAGACACACCGTTCAACCCAACCCTCAAAACATCTTTCAGCGATTATTAATGATGGCGAGCCGGCGGTCTAATAATGATACCCTTCAATTCCGGAACTCCTCGATCTTAAAGTCCCCGATTCCTAAATCCTAAATTCCTCGATTCCTAAATTGCTTAATCCCTGAATACCAAATTCCTAATTTTTTGGTCCGATTAGTGCTAATATGTTATCTTCTTGGAACATCCCGAGTCGCGTGGGGTTTTAGCGGTTTAGGCGCTTCGCTGCACCTGATTTGCCTTGCCGTTTGGCCCCCGCGTTGTTAAAGTCCGCCGATCGGGAATCCTCCCGGCTTACTTAAAGAATTTGGCGAACGTCCCTTTAAATGGACGGGCGCCGGTCCGTTCAGTAATCCGGGCTGGAGCATATCCCGGCGGCATGAAAATTCGAATCAGCAAGGAAACCCAATATGTCAAGAAACCGGATTGCATTGCTTACAATACTGCTGTTCATTTCGCTTACCGCGCTCTTCATGGTACAGGGGACCCAACCGCTTTTCGGGGCTCCCAAAAGCAGCGTGCAGGACAACCCAGATGTATATCAGTACCTGAAGCTCTTCAGCGATGTCATGTCAATCGTGCAGGAAAATTACGTAGACAAGGTCGATCAGAAGAAGCTGATTCATGGCGCGATAAACGGCATGCTACGTGAGCTCGATCCACACTCTTCGTTTTTGAAGCCCGAGGATTACAAGGAACTCCAAATAGAAACGAAGGGAAAATTCGGCGGCCTGGGAATCGAGATCACGATACGCGACAATGTTTTGACGGTTGTTGCTCCGCTCGAGGGTACTCCGGCGGACAAAGCCGGCGTACTGGCAAGCGACCAGATCATGAAGATAGACGATCAACCCACCCAGGATATGTCCCTGATGGATGCCGTTCAAAAGATGCGCGGGCCGAAGGGTAGCAAAGTCAAGCTGACGATAATCAGGAAGAGCGAACGCAAGCCGCTCGATTTCGAACTGGTGCGTGACATCATTGCCATTCAGAGCGTGAAGGCGCGGACGCTCGAGCCCGGTTTTGGCTACGTTCGAATTTCGAGCTTCCAGAGCGGGACGGCGGCCGACCTTCGAAAATCACTCGATCAGCTGGAGTATGAAAGCCAGGGACTTCATGGATTGATTCTTGACCTCCGAAACGATCCGGGCGGACTCCTTGACCAGGCGGTCGAGGTAAGTGACGAGTTTCTTGAGGAAGGCCTTATTGTCTACACGGGCGGCCGGCTCGACAGCCAGAAGATGCGCTTCGAGGCCCACAAGAACTCCAAGCCGCACAGCTACCCCATAGTTGTCCTGGTGAATTCGGGAAGCGCAAGCGCATCCGAGATAGTCGCCGGCGCGCTTCAGGACCACAAGCGTGCAATAATCATGGGCGAGTCCACCTTTGGAAAGGGTTCGGTGCAGACGGTCATTCCTTTGAACGACGGTTCCGCGCTCAGGCTCACCACCTCCCTTTACTATACTCCTTCGGGCCGTTCGATCCAGGCAAAGGGGATTGAACCCGACATAATGGTAAAGAAAGAAAATCCGGCTGTTAAGGCTAGCAGCGAGGAGCCCCCTGTTGATGAATCGATCCGCATCAGGGAAAAGGACCTCCCCAGGCATTTTGATAACCAGAAACCCGAACCGGTGAGCAAGCATGAAGCGGCCGCATCTGACGGCAAGAAAATGATCGAGCAAGATAACCAGGTGCGGCGTGCGCTTGATCTGCTAAAGGGCGCCAAAATTATGGCGCAAATCCAGTTTAAGTAAACACCGAAGCGGTAAACGCTCACGGCATATACAAATGGCATCAGGCGGCAGGCCGGACGGCGGTAAGCCCACGGCAAAAAAGGCAAGCGGCGGGGCAGGAACAGGAAGAAAACCGTCCGATCCGAAGGGTAAGAAGCCCTGTTCAGGACGGTCTCCGGGGAAATCCTCAGGCTGGCGCTCCAAGCTTCCACCGGCTCCCTTGCTGGCCGCCTGGGTCATGGCTGTACTTGCACTGGCAGGCATTCTCTACTTCAGCGGCAGCGGCGGCCGGCATTCCCGGCAGCCGCTTTCGCAACCATCTCCGCCGAGCGGCGCGGAGCAGTCGCGAAAGTACTCTCCCGCAAACATTCCCGGCAAAACCTCGTCAGGGCGCACGGACCCTACCCAGGCAAAACCGTCCGATTCAATCCACCCAGTAGAAGCCGGAGCCCCGTCGGGACCTGTCATTGCTCCAAAGCCCTTTTCCTCCACCGATCTTCCATCCGAGCCTGCATCCTCGAAGGATTTGCTCGCCTTGGGCAGGCCGGCCCCAACGGCCCCGGCGCCTCGACCCCCCACGGCTCCCATCTCTGGCAGGATTGCTATAATTATCGATGACTTCGGTCCAGATCTCGAAATCGCGGAGGAATTCGCGGCGCTTCCATTCGCGGTGACCTTTTCGGTCCTCCCGCAGCTGGCTCATTCAGCCGATATCGCCCGTCTCGCCGGGTCGCGCGGCAGGGAAGTCATTCTGCACCTTCCCATGGAACCTTACGGATATCCGAAGATGGATCCGGGGGCGGGGGCGCTTCTTCTTTCGATGTCAGAAAATGCCCTGAGGCGCCAGATCGGTTTGGCCCTTGACGCCTCACCGAACTTCCGAGGCGTCAACAATCACATGGGATCCAGGATGACCGAGGATTCCAGGGCGATGAAAATCGTCGTGGAGGAAGTAAACCGGCGCGGGCTTTACTTTGTGGACAGTTTTACCAGTCCAAAGAGCAAAGCGTTTTCTGCAGCCCGTGAAATGAAAATACGCACCCTCAGGCGCGATATTTTCCTCGATCACAATCAATCAGCCGATTCCATACGCTCGCAGGTCGCGAGGCTTATCAAAATAGCGCGCGTTAAAGGCACGGCTCTTGCTATAGGACACCCCCATAGAGAAACCCTCAAACAACTACGCGCTGCTTCGGATGAGTTCGGAAAGCAGGGCATAAAAGTTGTTGCGGCAAGTGAGCTTGCAAACGGGAGCTGAGTGGGGAATCTGCTTCGAGCTAATCATGAAAAGGGATCGCATAATGCTCTATCAAAACAAAATTGTATTCCTAACCGCTGCCTTGCTCCTGGTTTTTGTATCCTACCCGGGTGTGCTGGCCGCAAAGGAAGCAGAACCCCGTCAGCAGGGACAGCCATTTATATACATCCCCCAGATGAATTACAATTTCGGTGAAAAGATGGAGAGCGCCGAGTTGGAGCTCGAGTTCGCGGTTAAAAATACCGGGGCCGGGGTCCTCAATATCAGCCAGGTGAAGACCAGTTGAGGCTGCACTGTCGCCCATTTTGACAGGGCGATCCCCGCCGGCGGCGAGGGAAAGATTACTCTCAAAGTAAACCTGAAGGGATTCCAAGGGAAAGTATCCAAAACTGCCACGGTCTACAGTGACGATCCCCAATCCCCGCAACTCGTGCTGAAGGTCGAGGGAAGGGTAATCTCCCTGATCGACGTCCGCCCCTCCACTTCGGTTGTTTTTCGCGGCATGGCCGATTTTATACCCGAAACGATCATCGAACTCGTCGGATCGACCGTTCCGTTTCGCCTCATCCGCGTCGAGAGCGATCTGGACGATAAAGTCACGCATAATATCGAAATCGTCGAAGACGGTAAATTCTACAGGCTGAGGGTAACCAACAAGGCCAAGCGCGGAAATTATCGCGGATACCTGAAAGTATTCACCGATTTGCCACAAAAGCCCGATATCCTTATTACAGTCAACGCGTTTCTTGAAGGAGAGATTTCGGTGAAACCGCAGGCGGTTCTGATCGGGAGACTAAGCGGCGATCAGCCAGAGCGGCCGGGCAAGATAACGATAACTGCAAACCGGAACACTCCTTTTCAGATTACCGGCCTCGGATACGACGAACGGTTGATGACTGTTACTCAGCATCCACTTGATGATGCCGGGTATGTAATCGAAATCAACCCCAAGCTGGAATCCATCCAGCCAGGGACCAGGCAGCAGACGACCCTGACTATTGAAACAAGTGCCGCTCCCGGAGAAAAGGAAGTGGTCCAGGTCCATTTATTCAATTCCGTAGAGCAACCCGTTGGCGCCAGCGCCCCGCGGTAGCCCGGCGAACAATCAGTGCCGGGGGTTTTCCGACCGGCTCATGTACAGTGTTCCCGGTAGAAGGTTGAGTTTTCCCTTACTGTCGCCCTTCGGTGAAGAAAGCAGATATTTACGGCGACAAGAGTATCCAAATGCTTGTTCTTGCTAATAAGCTCCGGTGCATATATGCCCGATTCGGAAAATACAGCCGGGGAGTTTAAAAATACCCTGTTCACCCAATTTCAATTTCCACGGGTTGGATTGATATTAGATGCACGGTGGGCAAACGAAATTTCAAACAGCAGGAGGAAGATCGTGGGAAGAGGAACTCCAATTCGCTTCACGGCCGTGGAAAGTTGCGACAAGGTAAGACGCAACGTATTTTGTCGGGGCTACAGTGATTGTCTGAATCAAGCCATACAGAAAAAGTGGCCCGGTTTTTCCTGTGAGAAGTGCTCCTCATATGAACAGGAATATCTTGAAGGCGACCGGCTCGAAGATGATTATGCCCGCTGCATGGCCCTTGCCTACGTAAGCGGCGCAGTCGATCTGAGAGCACGCGCGGAGGCATAAGAAAAGACGGCTTTTCGCAAAGGATCGCACTACATTCATTGCTTCTGTCCGGTAAATGTTACCCAACGGGTGATTAGAATCAATCACCTGAATTGCCGCCCTGAACACGGGGAGCCAAAATGACTCCGTGGATCCGGCGGCCGCACACCCGGGTTCGACCACTCTTCCAAACTCGACCTGCATGTCTTGGCAGGGGTAGAGCCGCGCACCGGCAATCAAGCCCAAGCTTCCCTTCTTTTTTCTTATATTTTTTGTGGAACTCCTATTCAATGGCGGGTTTACGCCCTTTGAGGCGCATTAATGGCGGGATTAGTGCGGCTTTATCGAGAACACAACAACCTGGCCTGATCAGGCCATATAACCGTTATTACTACATTTATTTGCCATGCCACAGTTTGGCATTAAAGTTGCTCTATCTATCAACCGACAATAAAACTCTTTCCTCCTCAGAGCCGATCGGTCTGCCCCACCTTTCGGCTTTTTTCTTTTTTAAAGCCTCCCCTATTTACGTAAAAGCAACCGACATATATTGTGATGGGTGGTGTTCCTTTATTCGACACTTCCTCCGCTTTCATATTGATAGTGCATATTCTTCTCAAATACAGTATTATTCAGCCGATATGCCCGATGGAGGATGAGTTATGCATAAGGAACAGCAGATACGGGATAAGGCGACGAAGGCTTGGGCCGAACTCGACAGCCTGATAATGCGAATGAAAATAGAAGAAAGTTCCGCGCAACGCGAGTTGGATCAGCTCAGTGTGAAGCTTCCGACGATGTTGATGGAATGGGCAAAAGGCAATGTGACGCGCGAGAGAGTTAGGAAGGTCAAGTCGCGCATAACCGAACTGCGCGAGCTCATTAGCGATATGCCGGTTATTCTCAAGGAGTTGGAGAAAGAAAAACGGCAGCGCTGCTTCAAACCTCTTCAGGATGCCTGCATTCTCTCGTTCGAGCGCGAGAAATATGAAGAGCTTAAGGAGAAGATGTTCGACCAATACGAGCCTTCCCTGGCCGAGGAACTGCGGCGGCGCGCCATGGAAATCGGCGAGGAGGAGGAGTGTGAAAGTTTTCTTGCCGAACTATGCGATGTGATATCGAAAAGTCGTCCCTCGTAATGGCTGAGATCTCATTTGGAGACTCGACTCCAGTGCCATCCAGCTTTCGGGCATGCTTTTAAGAATTGATGTTCACGCGCTGGCTCTCCAAGCCGCAATAATTCCCTGCCCTTCCGTCTTCCGCCCTCCGTTACCGGTGTTCGACAACGATAGTTTCGGAGTACAGATTCTCGAACCATATACCAGTCGCGAGAACGGCTATATCGGTCGGGTCGGCCCCGGTGGCCCGCTCGAATCCCCTCTCGACTCCCTCGTACCGGGCAAGAACCTCGTGGTTTTCTGATGCCTTGTATTGCTCTTTCAGGTTGTTTAGTTCAGACACCAGGCGCAGTGCAAGCTCCGGTCTTTTAGCTGGTTCTGCCGAGGCATATTTGGCATGGAGATACTCGACATCGAGCAGCCGTTGGTCGGAGGCCATAAGGTAGAAGGTTTCCGTGCCGGTCCTGTTGTCGAGTTGAAACCATGCCTCGCCCTTTGGAGCATAGTACCGCCGTCCGGCCTGGTAATCGTTTTCGAACAGTTTGATATCGTAGGGAAAGATCATTGTCAGCTCCCCCTGCGAATTGTGGTGGATCAGGTATACGAAGCACTTTCGCCCAAGCTCGACCATAAACTTGAGCTTATCGCCTGACCTTAGGACCGATGCTGCCTTTACGGGCTCAACTTTGGCAGCGCTACCGTGGATAGCGCCGAAAGCCCAGCGGAATTTAGGATCTTTTCTTTCCTTTTCGGCACCATTGGCCGTGGACCATAACTGTCCGACGAGCATTATTGATGCCGCGGCAATTGCGAGCACACGGACCGGAACACGCAAGTATCTGAAGTTTCTCATACCATAAACCCCTCAACGATGCAGGGTGGCGCTAATCCATCATACCAGGCGGCGGCAGGCTCGAAAGCCTGCCCCACATCCTACGTCGATCGCGGAATCCCGCTTCACTCCACCATCCAAACCTGAAACCCGCAACCAAATTCTACTCCATTGCCTGTTCAAGGCAAGCCAAATAGGCGATTGGGGGCATCGGGTGATTTAGCGCGGCTGGTTGTTTTTCCTACTGGAAAACTAGGTTGATTATATCCGGGATTCGGGATACAAGCTCCGATGGCGGAATGTACATCCATTGAATCGAGTCCTCAGGGGGGGCTGCAGACCTACGATGATAATAGGCGAAGATATCCTTGAGCGTGCCTGCAAGGATATGATTGAAACCATCCTTTTCTGCCTTCAGACGGCAACCAAGGGAACCATTTACCGGATAGGTCCCATGCCTCGGCTGCAGGCCGTGCGTGTGACCTCCGGCGTTCGCCGGGACAACGGCGAAATCGTGTGGGGGTTTCCTGAAAAGTCCGACTATGATCCTCCCGGAAGGGTCTGGGAGCAATACAGGGACACGCCGGACCGTGTGAAAGAAGCGATGGCGTGGTGCGTCGAGAAGGGAAAAAGCTGGACCGCCGAAGACCCCAACCAGGATGAGCGCAGCGTTCGCAAGCAACTGCGCAACGAACCCGAAGACCATAACCACATGGAACCCGTTCTGATAAAGAAATCCTATCTATACGGGGACCAGCCCAACTGCCTGGAATATCCCATCGATTGTCAAGGGAAACAGATCTGGAGAGACAGCGAGTACGTGGTCGTGGCGGTTGTGAAGATTCACTTCAGACCGGGAACTATCCGAATGGGGGATGCTTCCACAAAGATCATCAAAAAACTCTCACGGACACTCGGCACCGAACTTCTTTCGCTCCACGCCCGCGAGACGCTCTCGGAAGCCCAGAAAGAATTAGCCCGCCAGCGCCTTCAGAGCTGCAATGTCCTTGCACACGAACTCAGAAACACGCTTATAAAGCTCGGGTTTATCTTCTCGGCGATAAACGCCGAGTTGAGCTTCCTGCGCGAGCAGTGGGAGTCGCAAATTACGCTGGCTTTTCCAGAAATGGAGAGCAAGCACCACATACTGGGCCGCCTCAACGAACTCGCCGCATCAGGCCTCGACACGGTGAACGGCATCCCGAAGCTGATGAAGGTGTGCGAAACGCTTCTGCAGGAGCAGCGCGAACTCGACACCCTGTCCCTGATGCCCACAATTGCCGAAAAGTGGGTCGAAAACAAAATACGCCCAAAATGGCGCAGACTGCTTGAGAGCAACGCATGGGACACCAGCCGCGACGAGATCTTATCGCTTCTCGATCGCCTCCAGCGCGCCATGTGGATCGGCACTGATGAAAACCTGGCGCAAAATATGCTCCACCTTCCCGACGATCTAAGGACCGTCTGGCCCAAGATTGCCTACACGGATTTTACGGTCGATAAGGTCTTTATGCTCGACCAGATCCTTGCATTCCTTAATCACCCGGCCCTGAGCATACCCCACAAGCAACAGACAAGAAAGATCCTCACCTCATTAAAAGCTTTGGTGGAAATGATCCCGGAAGTCGAGGAAAGGGCAAACCGTATCATACTCTCCCTGAAAAACGGCGGCACCACCGATATCTCTTGATCTCCGGCCGCTCCGCGCCATTGATTAGTTTTATCTGGCTGGAGGTTTTTCCTGAAGAGTATAGTGGATGGTGACCCTGTCGGGCGAGTTCGAAGAAATGCGAAGTGATGGCGGCGACAGCACAATCGGGCTTGAAATCGACCCTGACTTGGAGAGGCCGTCCAGCCTGACCGGGGCCGTATAGACGGTGCTCACCTTTTCAAGCGTTTTGCTGCCCCCGATTACCTTTACAGCCTCGGGTGAGACGCTCACGTCGACAAGAGCGCGGTTTTCGGGTAGCTTGCCAACCCAGTCCACCTGCACCGGAAGCTCTTTTGTCGTCGGGACGTCCAGGGTGACCTCGATTGCCGCGGGCTGTATCTTATTGAGGGAGACCCCAGGTGGGAGCATTATGTCATCCTGGGTTATCGTGAAGATATTCCGCCCCTCCGCTGCCTTGCTCAGGTCCAACCTGACTCCTACCTGGCCGGGTTTGAGCGACTTGATGATTGCACTCGATCCGAAAAGCTGCAGCTTTGCCTCGTCTACCGAAGTTTCCAGTATTTCATAGTTGAGCGGGCGGTTGATGTATTCTATCGGGACATTTAGCCCGATAATCGTATCCTGGCTCCGTGTAAATCCGAACCAGATGCCGGTCATAATCATCAGCGAAAGCCCAGCCGCCACCAGCAGCTTGACGCGTTCCCGCTCCCGCTGCTTCGCCGGGTTTATGTCCGGGAAATTAAGGTGCTTTCTTATCAGGAATGACAGTTCTTCCTTATCGACCACGGGCTTTAGCGAATTGTCATGGGCAACGCTTACGCGTCCTCGCTCTTCGGACACCACCACGATGAGCGCGTCGGCCCGCTCGGCGAGACCTACCGCCGCGCGGTGCCTGGTCCCGTAGTAGGAAGGCAAATCCTGGCGCTGGGAAAGCGGCAGGAGGACCCCTACTTCGGCGACTTCCCTACCCCTTATAATTACCGCCCCGTCATGAACCGGGCTTTGATTCCAGAAGACGCTCATCAGCATCTCCTGGGAGACGGTGCCGTTCCAGGGGATTCCTCCGTGGATCACCTCTCCGAGGTCTTCTTTTCCGGGGAAAACGATGAGGGCGCCCATTCTCCTTTTCGCCATCTGGAAAACGCTCTCGGTAATTACTTCAACCGGAGTGGTCTGCTCGCGGTTGGGGAAACCCCAAAGAAACGTCTTTAAGTTACGCACCTGCAGTGCCGCGCGGATTTCATTTCGGAAGACAACTATTATTATGATGGCGGCCGCTGTCGTAATGCCGCGGATTGCCCAACTGGTAAGGATCAATCCTATGCTCGCGGCGACCTCCTGGAGTATCCACAGGGAGGTTATTCCGACCAGGACGCGAAAGGCATTCGTTCCCTGGAAGAGAATATAGACCCGCAGAAGGATATAGCTGTTTATGAGGATATCCACTATATCCTGCCAGCGTATCGATGAGAGAAATGCTAAAGTGCGGGTCATTATAGAGCTATCCAATTATTCGGTTATGCTGAACCTGAGCACCTGAAAGATCTGTCCGTTCTGGTCTATGATCTCGACCCTCCAAGGCCCTTTGTCGGTTTCCCGGAGCTGAATCACGCTATAGGTTGACCATCTCGGAGGATAAAGGCGCAGGCGGGTCTGCGTGCTCAATTCATCCCTGCGAAACCACCTGTGATAGATAACCGTTGCCTGCGGCACCGGGTCGAAGGAAGTAAAACAACAGACCTGTCCCGATGAAACTGAAAAGGCAAATCCGGGGCGAACAGGGGTGAGGTTTTCCACTCGCTCGGACATGAGGGCCTGCTTGAGAACCGGTTTTTGGGTTTCCGGAGTAGCCGCCTTCTGCTGCTCGCCGGTGGCGGCCGGTGGTTGTAGGGGCGGTTGAGGCTGCTCCTGGGCAGAATTTGCGGCTGAGAGGGGCACAAACAAAAAGATTACGAACAGAGCTGCCGCGGTTATCGAAAATTTCATCGGTTCACTCCGAAAATGCTCACACTGACATGACTGCTTTGCGGGAAGAAATACGCTGAGGGACCGGTGTTGGTTCAAGAGGTGGAAAGCGGCCCGGTACGGGGTGCCCCTGCCCGTATCCTCGTAACAAAGCTCGGAGTTCGGAAACGGCCGGGCCGAAACTCCACCAATTTCCGAACTGGTAAAAAATACCATTCCCCCCCTTTTCGTCAAGACCAATATACTAAAATCTCCGTCTAATTAGATGCCGGGGAGACCTGAAATGTTTACAAGACGCTCGATTGTATTCAACCTGACAGTAACATCATTATGCATGATCCTTTCGACTCCGGTACGGCAAGGATGTGCAAGCCGCGCGGCAGGATTGGCCCGACTCCCTGCTGAAGCGAGCGTCGGGTTCGTTTCCGACGGGGACACAATCATTTTGGATGATGGAGAAAAGGTGCGCTACCTGGGCATCGATGCCCCAGAAATCGGCCATGGCGGCGATCCTTCCGAGTGCTACGCTCAAAAATCCCGCAAAGCAAATATTGCAATGGTCATAGGGAAGAAAATCACCCTTCGTTACGGCATCGAGAAGCGCGACCGGTATGGCCGTCTTCTGGCCTGGGTGTTCCTTCCCGATGGGACTTGCGTCAACATCGAGATGGTAAGGTCGGGGAACGCATGGGTTTACAGAAATGGCGAAAAGGACCGGGAAATGCTCCCGACCCTGCTGAAGGCGCAGCGCGAGGCGATCTCAAACCGCAGGGGGATCTGGGGCGCATGTACCTCCAGACCCTCGCCGGTCTATTGCGGCAATCTCAAAACATATACTTTCCACCGGCCCGGATGTCCCCTGGGCCGGGAAATATCTCAGCGACACAAGATCAGTTTCGCCGACCGGCTGGACGCATTCTCCGAAGGATTCAGCCCCTGCCGGGTTTGCAAGCCATTATCCGCTCACACGTTGCGGCACATCCCGGGGTGCGTAATTCCCGGCAAAGTGATCAACATAAGGGCACAGCCCCTTTTTCCACACTCCGTATCACAACCTCCAAAACCACAAAAACCTTCGTGTACTTCGCGCTCTTCGTGGTAAGAAAGATCTTTGTTACAGCGATGCCACAACTTTTTAGGATCTTTGTAGAGAGGGTTAGATGGACAGGCGCTATCCCGATAGGCCCTTTGTTGGTGTCGGGGCAATAATTTTTCGTGGAGATGAAGTACTGTTGATTCGCAGGGGCACCGCACCCGCCCTTGGGAAGTGGTCGATTCCGGGGGGTTTGGTCGAACTGGGAGAGAGCCTGGAAGATGCTGTTCGCAGGGAAATTCTCGAAGAAGTGGCGCTCGATGTAAAGGTACTCGATCTGGTCGCCGTTCTGGACCGCGTAATCAAAGACCAGGAGGGTCGCATAGAATACCACTATATATTACACGATTTTTTGTGCGAATCGACCCAGGGGGAGCCTCTACCCGCTACAGACGCCGAGGAATGCACTTTTGTTCGGCTGGACAGGCTCTCTTCCTACGATCTTACCAGGGGGACGGAAAAAATAATCCGACGGGCCCTTGAAAGATCGAAGGAAAAACCAGTCCAGGTCTATAATCCAACGGTCTAGCGCGAATTGCGCCCGTTAAGGTATTCCTGTACCTCCTTGTCTCTCCTGGATATTACCTCATCGGCCATTTCTTTTTTGTATCCGGCAAAGCGCGCGGCAAGATCAGAGTCGATAAGGGACAAAATCTGCACGGCCAGAATGCCCGCATTGTAGGCCCCGCCCTTTCCAACGGCAACTGTTGCGACCGGAATGCCTGGGGGCATCTGCACGGTCGCAAGCAAGGCGTCCATACCATTCAAGGGAGAGGAATCAATCGGGACGCCGATTACCGGGATAGTGGTATTTGCCGCCGCGGCCCCCGCCAAGTGAGCGGCCCATCCCGCCCCCGCGATGAGGACCTTTATCCCCCGGCCGGCAAGCCCCTTGAAATATGCAGCTGATTCATCAGGTGTCCTGTGCGCGGAAAGTATGCGCACTTCGAATGCCACCCCAAATTTTTCAAGCACCCGGACGGCCTCCTCCATGACCTGAACGTCCGAAGCGCTCCCCATTACTATGCCCACTATCGGATTCTTCATCTCTGCCCCATTCCTCCAGATCTATGCTTTTTGAATGAGCAAGATTCTCACCCTGAATTTCCCGTCCACGATTTCCGAAGTGAGAAAATATCCTCACGCAAAATTTCCCGGCCCGACCTGCCTACAATTACCATTTCCGGCTTTTCGCTCACTTCACCGGCAAGCCCCAGTGGCAGCGCCTGGAAGAGTTCCTCGAACGCAGCCCGGTTCTCCGCTGGGATTGTTACGATAAACCGCCCGCATGATTCGCTGAAAAGCAGCTGATCTTCTCTAATCGGGCCTGTGGATACGCCGGCGAC
This sequence comes from Desulfarculales bacterium UBA696, assembly GCA_002298995.1. GTDB lineage: Bacteria > Desulfobacterota > Syntrophobacteria > Syntrophobacterales > Syntrophobacteraceae > SbD1. The sequence goes on along the minus strand of DBMO01000032.1, from coordinate 60,096 downwards.
CGGAATTTTGGACAGATCAAGCTTTATTCCCAGCCGTCCGCCGATTGCGGCCATTGCCGCGTGAACCGCAAGGCCGCCTCGGTAGATGCCGTGGCAGGAGGCGATGAGTCCGGATGAAATTGCCCGCTCCATTGCCCTGTAGAGGGCGAGGAATTTATCCGGTTCCACTTTCGGAACATTGAGGCCGGTATAGCCGAAAAAGTCGTAGTAGGCCGAGCCCCCCAGTTCGTTTCGGGTCTCGCCGGCAACATATACTAGGTCTCCCGGGGCTTTGGCTTCCATGGTCTGGGACCTGAGAACGTCGGCAACGATTCCTGTTGCCGTAAACTGCATGGTGGGCAGGCCGCTCACCTTGTGCCGTTCTCCGAACCTGCCTTGAAGGTGCCCGTCGACGTACATGCTGTCTTTTCCGGAAAGAAGCGGAATGCCGTACTCCAGGCATATATCGCGTAGGGCCCAGTTTGCCCGCACCAGCTGCGCGGCCTTGTAGCGACCGTCGGGGTTGGTCGCCGGATCGAACTGGATGTTTGGCCAGCAGAAATTATCCACACCGCCGATTTCGTCCAGTTTTCCGCCAACGGCGATTATTCGCCTGACGGCTTCATCGATTGTGGCCGCCATCATGTCGTAAGTATCGATTTGAGAGTAAGCGGGATTGAGCGCCTGGGCGAGTGCAATGCCGGCGGTCTTATCGAGCACCGGCCTGATCACGGCGGCGTCATTCGGGACGTCGCGGTCGCGCCCGGCCAAGAATTTAACCGCGCTTCCTCCCTGGACCTCATGGTCGTACTGGCGCTGTATCCATTCCCGGCTGGAAAGGTTCGGGCTCGCGAGCATCTCGTGCAAAAGACTCCCCGGATCGGCCGGCTCGGAAAGTACCGGCTCGCTAAGACCCCGCGCCTGGGGCGGCAGCCACTCTGCGTCGAACTCCCACTGGGGAAAGTCTTCCGAAAAGAAGTCCAGATCGAGATAGGCGCAGGTCTTTCCGCCGTAGCTGAGGTGGAGCTTCCCGGTATTTTCATAACGCCCGATGACCGTGCTTTCGGTATCGTGTTTACGGGAAAGCTCCATGAACCTGTCCAAATCCTCGGGTCTTACGGCAACCGTCATGCGCTCCTGGGACTCCGAAACCCAGATTTCCCAGACATCGAGGCCTTCATACTTCAAGGGCACCTTATCGACTTCCACAAAGGCCCCGCCGGCCATGCCGGCCGATTCGCCTACCGATGACGAAAGACCTCCTCCGCCGTTATCGGTTATGAATGTAACAAGCTCCTCGTCGCGTGCTTCGAGAAGGAAATCGTGCATCTTTTTCTGAAGGTATGGGTCTCCGATCTGCACGTGCCCGGCAGGAGTGCTTTCGCTGTAGGATTCGCTCGACGCCGTTACCCCGTGAATCCCGTCCTTTCCCACCCTGCCCCCGCACATGATAATCAGGTCGCCATGTCCGGGTTTCTTTTCATCCACCCGCTTTCCGTTGATCTCGCGCGGCATGATCCCGATCGACGCGACGAAAAGCAGGCATTTGCCAAGGTATGAGGGATGAAAGAAAAGGATCCCAAAAGGCGTCGGGACTCCATGCTTGTTTCCGCCGTCTTTTACGCCCTGTACGATACCGTCGAGAAGGCGCTTTGGATGCAAGTGCGGGCGAAGAGGGCCACGGTAGTCGCGGGGGCCGACGCAGTAGCCGTAGAGTCCGGCAACCAGGCGCGAGCCCTTGCCCGTCCCCATTATGTCTCTGTAAATGCCCACAATTCCAGTAAGAGAGCCGCCATAGGCCTCCATATTTGAAGGGCTGTTGTGCGTCTCGCCGGTAACCGAATAGTTATGCTCTTCGTCGAACCTGGCAACCCCGGCATTATCCCACAGGACCGAGACAACCCAATCCTTCTCTTTTTGAATCTGCAGCGTTGGCGCCTGAATGCAGCTCTTGAAGAGGTTGTCTACCTCGACCTTCTCACCCGCGGCCAGGTCGTGGTAATGAAATCTTCCTCTGAAGGTATTATGGTTGCAGTGATCGCTTCGCGCCTGGGAGATCGCTTCGAGCTCCACGTCCGTCGGACCGGAAAGTCCCACTTTCGCGCGCTCCTCCAGAACATCCTGCCTTAGGAAGTATTTTCTGATTACCGGGATGTCATTCCTGTTGAGGGCAAGGTTGCGCTCATCGCTTAGCTTTGCGAGCTGATCGTCGCTTAGAATGGGGATTTCCGTTACCGAAGGCTTATGGGCGAGCAGGACTTTCGGCACAACAAGGCCCACTCCCTGGTCCGGGTCCAATTCGACCCGGCTAAAAACGCGCCATTGCTGGATGATCTCGTTTGCGAGAAGCTCGCGCGCGATGTCTTCAGCCTGGTCGCGAGAAATTGGGGCATTTTTCAGAAGAAACAGTTTCGAAGTATATGCGGACTCACCAGGGGCCGGGCATCTGCCGAGGAAATCACAAAGGGCTTCAACCGCAACGCTTCCGGCCGTATCGCGCACACCGGGTCTGAACCCCACCCATATCGCCCAATCAAAATCGCAAGCCAGGCTCCCGTACTTTGAAACCTGCGTCACGGGATTGGTGAAAATTTCGGTGCGGACAGCCTCGAGTTCCGAATCGGTAAGCTGCGTATCGAGTGTAACTATGTTAATTACCCTTGCTTCGCCGATCTCCCAGCCGAAGTAATCACGCACCCTCGAGCAAAGGCCCGCGCCTTCAGGGTCGAAGAGGTGGTCTTTGAGCGCTGTTTCCAGTCTTTTTGCCATCGGATTGTTTTCCGTTTCCTATATTACCAGTTTGATTGCAATAGCCATTAAAATGATACCCCCAGCCAGCTCCATCCACCTGCCGAACCGCCGGGAAAGCCGGTTGCCAAGCTTCATCGCGGACCAGGTCATTGCCCCCGCCGTAAGCCCTATCCAGATGGCGGGAAAAAGCAGCCCGGCACCGATCAATCCGAGGCTAAGACCCACCCCGAGCGCGTCGAGGCTTGTTGCCACAGACAAGAGCACCAGGCTGAACCCGCGCGTCGGGTCCAGGCATTCCTCGGTTTTTTGTTCACTGTCCTTGCAAAACAGGTTTTCTCCGGTCATTTTCGCGCCGATGAAAAACAGCAGGGCAAAAGCTATCCACGGGGCCCACCTGCTTGCCAGCCCCACCAGGTTCTGCCCCAAGAACCAGCCCAGAAGGGGCATAATAAACTGAAAAAGCCCGAAGTGAAAGGAGAGCCTGAAAACCTGCCTTGGAGAACACGTTTTCGCCCCAACCCCCATTCCAACGGCGAATGCATCACAGCCAAGGGCGATCGCTATCAGGGCTATCTCTATGAACCTCAATTTTTTTCCTTTTCGATTGCTGGTCCGCAAGATGTCCATTGTCCGGCAACCGGAAACAATTTTCCCGGATCGAGCCTATTGCCTGATCCGGGAAGGTAGTTTGCGAGCAACTTGTAACGCTTTTTACCGGGCTAGGTATAATAACAGGAATAGACGCTTCCCTGGCATTCATAGTGGCCGGCTATCTCGGCCAGTAGCCGCTCCTGTTCGCGCTCCATATTCAGGAACTTTACGCCCATGCCTTTTGGGGAAAGCGAATCTCCGGAGCCGTAAATATTGGTCCAGACAACTTCGCCGATAAGCTCCACGGCATTCCTGATCCCGGGGAAGTTGAGCGCGAGCTTCACCTTTGCATTGAGCGGAGCGGGGTTTTTGCACAATATAAGGATGCCTCGCTCGCTGAACTGCGTCGAGATTCCTTTAAACTCCTGCTCGTCAATGATAAATGTGACATCGCAAGGCGATTTCCCGGCGACGGTATCTTTGGAATTCTTGCCTTCTTCCTTGGTAGCCATGGCGCTCTCGCTATCTCAGGGACACCCCGAATTTTTCCACAACCTTTTTTACCATTCTTTCGTGAACAGTGTTTATTTCTTCGTCGGTGAGGCTCCTGTCGGCTGCCCGATAAGTCAGCCGGTAGCCGACGCTTTTCTTGTCCCCAAGCTGTTCACTTCGGAATATATCAAATATCTCGACACTTTCCAGCAATGGTTCGTTAAGGGACGAAATATAATCGAGCGGCTCTTCCACCGGCAGGTTTTGAGCGGCAATGAGGGCCATATCGCGCACGACCGCCGGAAATTTCGGAAGTCCCTCGAAAAACTGGCTGGGGCCGCTCAAGGCGAATAGCCTGTCGAAATCGAGCCGGAAGAGGAAAACAGGCCGCCTAAGATCGAAGGCTTCCTCGACTTCCTGATGAGCCCTGCCCAGTTCTCCCACCCGCTCCGCGCCAATATAGACTGACGCCGACGAATAGGGGTCGAGCCACGGAGGAAGCTCTTCAGCCCGGAACCGCGCCCCCTCAATCCTGAAAAATCCCAGGATGCTTTCAACTATTCCTTTTACGTCTGTATAATCAACCTCATCCCCGGAGCTGTATATCAACTGCCCAGACCTGGCCCCGGCCACCAGTCCGGCTACATGATGAGGCTCGTTGGCCAGCAGTTCGCCTTTTCTGGGCAGGAAGACCTTGCTAAGCTCGAAAATCCAGACGTTCTCGTTGCGGCGGTCGAAATTGTACCGGGCGTTCTGGAGCAGTCCCGGCATGAGGCTGGTGCGCATTACAGATTGTTCGTCGCTAAGCGGGTTCATTACCCTGATAGTTTCGAGAAGCGGATCGGATTCGGGAAATCCGAGTTTTTTGATCCCCTCCTGCGAGATAAAGGAGTAATTTATTACCTCGAAAAACCCCGCCCCCGCGAGCATTCGCTTGAGGTCCCGTCGGGCCTTCTGATGGGGATCCAGCGGCGCCGACTCATTCACCGCCATGGGGCTCGTTACGGGAATGGAGTCATATCCCGCAAGGCGCGCCACTTCTTCGGCAAGGTCCACTTCCCTCGTGATATCCCCGCGAAAAGAGGGCGGCACCACGCGAAGATTTTTTCCTTCATCGTCGATCTGATCGACGCGCATCTCGATGCTTTCGAGAATTTTCCTCATCTCGGGCCCGGTGAGGCTTGTGCCGAGAAAGCTATTCACGGAGTCAACACGCAGTGTAAGCACCGGGGCTGTGTGAGGTGTTGGATAGACGTCTATGCTTCCAGCGGCGACCTCTCCTCCCGCAACATCGCGCATCAGCATGGCGGCGCGGTCTAGCGCCCGGATTACGCCTTCCGGATCGGTCCCACGCTCGAAGCGGTAGCTCGATTCGGTCTTTAGGCCCAATCTCCTGCTGGTTTTGCGAATCGAGTTCGGCTGGAAGTATGCGCTTTCAATCAGCACGTCTACCGTGTCAGGGGATATTTCTGAATTTAACCCGCCCATGATGCCGCCGATTGCAACCGGACCGACACCGTCGCAAATCATGACGGCCCCCTCCGGTAGATCGCGCTCGGCGCCGTCCAGGGTCGTGAACTTCTCGCCCGCGGCAGCCTTACGCACAACGATGCGGTTTTCGCGGAGCCTGTTGAAGTCGAATGCGTGGAGGGGCTGTCCGAGTTCGATCATGATGAAGTTGGTGACATCGACTATGTTATTTATCGACCGCATTCCGACCGCTTCGACCCGGCTCTTGAGCCAGTCGGGCGAAGGGCCGATTTTCACGCCTCGTATGAGACGGGCCGAGTATCGCGGGCACCCCTCGGGGTCGTCTATTGTGACGGATGTAGATTCCTCTATGGGAGGTCCGGTTTCTTCAACATAGGTTGCTGGATATTTGACCGACTTTCCGCATGTCGCGGCTACTTCCCTGGCAATTCCAATCATGGACAGACAATCACCGCGGTTTGGCGTTATCCCGATCCCCATCAGCATATCGTCAATCCCGAGCGCAGTGTCGAGTGAGACTCCAACCGGGGTATCGGCGGGAAGGACCCATATGCCGCTCTGGTCATCTCCCAGGCCGAGTTCCTTCTCCGAACAGAGCATTCCCTCGGATGACTCGCCTCGAACGACCGCTTCACACACATTACCTCCCGGCAATTCCGCGCCCTCGGTCGCAAGCGGGGCGATTTCGCCGTTTCGCACGTTCGGAGCGCCGCAAACAACCTTGTACATTTTCGAGCCGTTCGAAACCGAACATATACTGAGCCTGTCGGCGTTGGGGTGCGGCTCGACCGTCTCAATGCGCACGGTGATAACGTTCTTGAGGTAGGGATAGCGGTGCCAGAGCGCCTCGAGTTCGAGGCCCGCCATTGTGAGCCGGTCCCCAAGTTCCTGAGGAGTGAGCGGACAATTTACATATTCGCCTAGCCAATTAAGACTGATAAGCATCTGAATTCCAGTCAAAGTAATGAGGGAGTTTACTTCGCGTTTCCCTGCCGGCCGGGTTTCGCCGTGGCGCGACCCGACATGCATCTGCATTGAAAATAGCGCAGAGGGTAACCTAGAAATGGTTCAGGAAACGGAGGTCGTTTTCGAAGAAGAGGCGAAGGTCGTCTATGCCGAATTTCAGCATCGCTATTCTTTCAATTCCCATTCCGAATGCGAACCCCGTTACCTCCTCCGGGTCGTAGCCGACGTATTTGTATACTTCGGGATCGACCATGCCGGACCCCAGTATTTCCAGCCACCCGGTCTGCGAGCACACCCGGCATCCCTGCCCGCGGCACATGACGCACTGGATGTCAACTTCGGCGCTCGGTTCGGTAAAAGGAAAGAAACTCGGCCGGAACCTCAATCCCACATCGGGTCCGAACATCTGGTGAACGAAGGTGGTAAGAACGCCCTTCAAATCGCCAAAGGATACGCCTTTGCCCACCATCAGGCCTTCGACCTGGTGGAACATTGGGGTGTGAGTCACGTCCGAGTCGCAGCGGTAGGTCCTCCCGGGAGCTATCACCCGAATCGGGGGACGGCGCTTCTCCATTGTACGGATCTGGATGGGTGAGGTATGGGTGCGCAGCACTACGTCTTCGGAGATGTAGAAGGTGTCCTGCATTTCCCGGGCAGGATGATCTTTCGGGATGTTCAGGGCTTCGAAATTGTAGTAGTCGAGTTCGATTTCCGGGCCCTCCACCGTCTCGAACCCCAACCAGTTGAAAATGCGGGTAATTTCGAGCGCGACCTGGGTGATCGGGTGCAGCCGGCCTCGCCGAGGCACACGGCCCGGGACCGTGACATCTATTGGTTCCCGCTTACCGGCGGCAAGTTTTCGGCTGTCTTCGAGCGCATCCGAAAAGATCGCCTCCAGTTTGGCCTTGGCCTCGTTTAGAATTCTTCCGGCCTCGCGGCGTTCCTGTTCGGGCACCCTGCCCAGCTCTTTAAAAAGCTGCGCCAGCTCTCCCTTTCTCCCCAGGAATTTGACCCGAGCCTGGTCGAGGGCCTTCGGGTCGTCTCCCAGACCGGACACTTCACTGGAAGCCGTGTCGAGGAGGTTTTGTACAGCCTCTTTCATTTCTTACGCAGCTTCTTTCGCGATCCTTGCCAGTTCGGCGAAGGCTTCGGGGTTATTCGCAGCGAGGTTTGCCAGGGCTTTGCGGTCAAGCGTGACGTTGGCTTTTTTGAGCCCGTTCATAAGCTTTGAATAGCTGAGGTCGTGCATGCGCGCCGCGGCATTTATACGCATGATCCACAGGCTTCTGAAATCACGCTTTCTGACTTTACGGTCGCGGTAGGCGAACTTTAAAGCACGATCGACAGTTTCCGTTGCAGAGCGGAGCAGCGTGCCGCGCCCTCCACGGTATCCCTTGGCGGCGGAAAGAACCTTCTTGCGTCTCTCTCGCGATTTTACCGCCTTTTTCACTCTAGGCATCTGGAATCTCCTTTAATAGGGTAGTCGGAGCATCTGGAATCGGACACGACAAAAGCGGAATCCGGCTTATCCTTTCCGTCTTCCGTCTTCCTTACCCCGTCTCCCGTCCTCCATCTACAGATACGGCAACATCCGCGCGAGGGCCCTTGTACTGACCGCATTCACCACGGTGTCCCTACGAAGCGCCCGCTTTCTCTTCGGGCTTTTCTTCGTCAGAATATGGCTCTTGAAGGCCTTGGCGCGAACGATTTTCCCGCTCCCCGTTTTCTTGAAACGCTTGGCGGCGGCGCGGTTTGTCTTGATTTTGGGCATTGCGAGCATCCTCCATTCCGAACAATATCGGGTAACGAGTTCGCTTTTAGGAGCAAAAGGGCATGCAGCGGCGATCTCGTCCCTGAGCCATTTTACACGAGAATCGAAGCAGTGCTAAATTCCGATCCCGGCCGGCGCGTGGGCCGGCATCTGCCGGTCCACCTTTGGCACAAAAATAGTAGTTTATTTGGGACTGGGGAAAGAGTCAACAAATTATGGAAGACTTGGCTAAGTTTTTCAGGACTTCGGGGCTAAAATCATTATCATGTTGCGGCCTTCCATCTTCGGCTGCTGCTCGACCACGATCTCGTCCTTCAGTTCGTCCCTTATCCGCTCCAACACCTTCATCCCCTGGTCAGAGTAGGCGATTTCACGGCCACGGAAAAGTATCGTCACCTTAGCCTTATCCTTCTGGGCCAGAAAGCGCTTGATGTGCTTTATTTTAGTGATCAGATCGTGCTCGTCGGTCTTGGGCCGGATCTTTACCTCTTTAACCTGGATAACGGTCTGTTTTTTCTTCGCTTCCTGAGATCGCTTGTTCTGCTGGTATTTGAACTTACCGAAATCCATTATTTTGCACACTGGCGGATCGGCATTCGGAGCCACTTCCACAAGGTCCAGGTGCTCCTGGGTAGCAAGTTCCAGCGCCTTTCTGACCGGCAAAATCCCCAATTGTGTTCCGTCATGCCCGATCACCCGCACTTCGGGCGCCCGGATTTTTTCATTCACGTTCGGTTGTTTCTCCAGGGCAGTATCTCCTCGTTTGAGTCGTATTTTACTTTAAGTTCGAGAGGGGGCCCCCCCTCCCCTGCCAATTCTTGCACAGGCCGCGAGATGGTTCCGCAGCTCTAAATTCCCAATCCGATACGGCCTCTGCTGGTTTCGAGGCACTCCTTCTCGATCAAATCGGCAAACTCCCGCGGCTGCATTAGCTCAAGTTGCATACCGTCACGCTTTCTGGGCGCAATTGCGCCCGCGGCGACTTCTTTGTCCCCGATGACAAGCATGTACGGAATCTTTTGCATCTGGGCGTCTCGTATCTTGTAGCCGAGTTTTTCACTTCTCATGTCCACTTCGGCACGCACCCCCCGCTCTTGAAGCTCGCGACAGACCTGGTTCGCGAAATCCAACTGCGAGTCGGTGACCGTCACGATCATCGCCTGCACGGGGGCAAGCCAGACCGGGAAAGCCCCCGCGAAATGCTCGATCAGGACACCCAGGAAGCGCTCCATGGCGCCGAGGATAACCCGGTGAACCATGACCGGCCTGTGTTTTGCGCCGTCCGGCCCGATGTAGGTAAGATCGAACCGCTCGGGCAGGGTGAAATCGCACTGTATTGTAGCGCATTGCCAGCGCCGATCCAGGGCGTCCTTAAGCTTAACATCTATTTTAGGCCCATAAAAAGCCCCGTCGCCTTCATTTATCTGGAAAGGCAGCCCTTTTTCTTCCAGGGCCTTCATGAGAGCACTTGTCGCACGTTCCCAGTCCTCGTCGGCGCCGATTGATTTCTCCGGCCGGGTGCTTATTTCCATCTCGTATTCGAACCCGAAAATGCCCATCACTTCGGTTACGAAGTCTATGATATTCTTGATTTCCTGGTTCAACTGCTCCGGCATGCAAAGTATGTGGGCATCATCCTGGGTGAACTGGCGGACTCGAAGCAGCCCGTGCAAGACGCCCGATTTTTCGTGCCGGTGTACGGTCCCGAGTTCGAAATAGCGGATGGGCAGTTCGCGGTAGCTGCGGATCTTCGACTTGAAAATCATCATGTGCGACAGGCAGTTCATGGGCTTGATGCCGTAGGACTGCTCGTCTATCTCGGTAAAGTACATGTTCTCGCGGTAGTTGTCGAAGTGCCCGGACCTTTTCCACAGCTCAGTTTTGAGAAGAGTCGGACCGATTACGATCTGATATCCTCTTCGCAAATGTTCACGCTTCTCGAAATTTTCCAGTATGTGTCTGACGAGCGCCCCTTTGGGATGATATATAACCATTCCGGCCCCGACTTCATCGGTAAACGAGAAAAGGTCGAGTTCTTTTCCCAGGCGCCGGTGGTCCCGCTTTTGGGCTTCCGCCAGGAAATGCAGGTACTTTTTCAATCCTTCGACGTCGAAAAAGGCGGTGCCGTAGATGCGCTGCAGCATGGGTTTGTGCTCATCTCCGCGCCAGTACGCGCCGGCAACGCTAAGAAGTTTGAATGCCTTGAGATGCCCCGTGTGGGGAATGTGCGGCCCGCGGCATAAATCGACGAAATCTCCCTGCTGGTAATACGAAACGTTTGGGTCGGTGAATTCTTCGAGCAGCTCGACCTTGTACTTTTCACCCGACTGCGCAAAAAAGCGTATCGCCTCCTCGCGCGAAACCTCGGTACGCTTGAACGCAAGCTTCTGCGAGATGATGTCCCGCATCTTGGATTCTATTTTTTCGAGGTCTTCCTCGGTAAAAGGCCTTTCCACTTCGAAATCATAGTAGAAGCCGTTTTCAATTGCCGGACCGATCCCGATCCGGGCCTCGGGAAAAATTGCCTTAACGGCCTGCGCCATTATGTGGGCAGCACTGTGGCGAAGCACCACTGTCGCTTCTTCACTGCCTTTTTCTATACCCTCGAGGGCGGCATCTTCCTCGATCTTTCCGGCAAGATCCACCATCCGGCCATTCAGCTTCGCGGCAATCCAACCGTCCCTGGAAGGTTTTACCTTGGACAGTACGTCTTGAACGCTCGTTCCCCTGGAGACGGTCTCGCTCCGGCCGTCCGGGAATGTTATCCGGATTTCATCCGAGTTCATTTTTTTCTTCCTGTATCTGCCTGGGCCGGTCCACGCAAGAGCATCACGGCCGGTTACCACTAAACAAAAAAAGGCACCCCCACCATTTGGAAAGATGCCCGCGCTGAAATGATATTTCCTTCAGTCGAAATTTTCTATTCCTATTGCTGTCCAGGTCCAAGTGGTCGGTCGGCCGAATCTAATGATCAAATTACGAAGCCATCGCCTGCCACCCCGGATTCTCTTTCCCCGGAATGGGTTGCCGAGGCCTGGTAGGCACGGGCGGTTTCGAACCGCCGGCTTCTACCGCGTCAAGGTAGCGCTCTCCCACTGAGCTACGTGCCTACATCCGAACTTTGAATCTATAACGATGCGACAAAACTATGTCAATAAAAAAACCTTTACAAACCGGCACTCCCGCCACTCCTCGCATCGAGCAGCGACTTCCCAATGCGAACATAACGAAATCCGCTGTAAACGGAAAAGGCGGCGGTAACCCAAAAAAGCGTGATGTAAGCAGCATCCGGCAGTTGCACGAGCGGCTCTCCCAGCAGTGAGAAAACCGTAAAAAGCTGGAAAAATGTAGTCGCCTTGCTGACCGCCAGCGGCCGCATCTCGACCTTTACGCCGGAAAAATAAAGATAGAAGAACCCGAGCAGGATTATGAGGTCCCTTCCCACCGTGATCCCGATCAGCCAGAAGGGGACCTTGCCGGCGTACCACAAGGCCATAAATGAGCTAACAAGGAGAATCTTATCGGCAAGAGGGTCCGCATAAGCCCCGAAGCGGCTCTTCTGGTTGAATTGCCTTGCTATGAACCCGTCAACGGCATCACTCATTCCGGCAGCGGAAAAAAGGAAGAAAGCCGTGATGCGCCAGCCCCTCACAATCAGCCATACCAGCACGGGCGTAAGCAAAATGCGCCCGACGGTCAGCATGTTGGGGATCGTCATCATCTTTTCGGCTCTGCTTCAGCTTTGACGGGCGGAGTGAAAGAAACCTTCACGATCCGTGTCTCATTCGAAAAGGACTCGATGTGGATGAGCGCCCCGCTTGGAAGCGACGTGCCGTTCATCCTGGATATGTATGCCCCATCGACCCCATCCAGCCGAATAGTGCCTTCGGATACTCCCATCTCTAGGCCCGCTACGCGCATGGTTTTGAACTGCTCGCGCAAGATCCTCTCCATTTCTTTCCAGAAGGGGAACTGAACCGATGCAAGATTAAAAGTCCACTGCCCGAATTCTTCGGAGCGCTGTTCATCGGTTGAGCCGCCTGGTTGTTTCTCCATGGTCTGCACGGATGGCTCGGTTTTGTTATCACTGGCAGCCGGCTCGCTGAGAAGGCTGTTCAGCTGAGGCGCGATCCGCGAGGCCAAATCCACGGCGCCGTCACGATTTGATACGTCCTCAATGCTCACTTCCCGCTTGATCTCTCCCTGGGATTTCCCGGCCGCCACATTAATTACTCGCAGGCTTGCTTCGAGCTTTGCGAGCTTGTTTCGCTCCTGCTTTAGCGCTACCCCGCCAAGGACCGCCTGCCGGATTCCAAGCCCCTGTGCCAGCTCGATTACCTGTGTCTGGGTAATGTTGCCCGTATGATCCATCTTGAGTAAGCCCGGTTCGGGAAAATGCAGGGTGTAGTCATAGTCGTCGAGCTCGCGAGCGATGCTCTGCGCGAACTGACCCTCACGCACGGTTCCCGGCAGCACCCACTCCTGCTCCCATTTCTCTGGAACAACCCAGAGGAGTTCACTTTTGGTAAGAGTAAGCCCCCTGGATGCAGGCGGCGCGTGCGTTTTGCTCTTGTGCTCGATTGTTTTGTCTACGTCTTGCAGAGCTGCATCGGGCGTTTTGATATCGAGAACTGGAGAAGGGGCAGGGGCCACCTGAGCCGGAGCGGGAGTCTGAGAAGGGGCAACGTCCGGAACTGAGGCAGGAACCCAGGCCGGCTTTGTTGGAGGAGGCAACGAGGAGACCGGAGCAGGAACCGAAGCAGAAACCTTGGGCGAAGCCGAACGATTCACGGTGGGAGAATTCCCGATTGCCTCCGCCTCGCCGATGTGAAACCCCGCCTCTTCCAAGTCCATTCGCAGCAGTTCCGTTGAAACCCTCACCTTGCCGGTCACCCGGTAGATCGGCCCATTCTGAGTTTCAGAAAAGACCTGGTAGGAATCGACGTATTTCTTGGCTTTGGCGAAAATCTTTGACCGGAGTTCGGTAGACCTGTTTCCAATTTCAGATGGACTCAGTAGTCGATCCGTTGCCTGTGCGATTGCCTGCACCAGCATGTCCTGGATTGCCTGCCGTTGGGTCGCGACTTTATCCTGGGGGTTGTAGACAGCATTGCCCTGGCTCGAAAAGGCATCTGAGTGACCCGGCCCTTCCTCCTCGGCCGCCCGCGCAAAACCGCATACGCAAGCCAAGACCGCCACTGTCAACATGAACGCCCCGAAGTAAACGGAACCTGCTCGCATCGTATGAAGTCCTCCGAAGTTGCGAATTCCGGGTATTTGTATCCGAAGCTTTCTATTTTGAAGGATTATTTGGTATCATAACAACTGCCTAAAACAAAAGGAGAAAATTTTTGGAGCACTCGGCCGTCTCTTGCAATTTGCTGCATTTCCTCATTGATCCCTACGAGATACACTACCTTAGATTCATCATAGAAGCTTATCCCGGTATCGGAGTAGTATCCACGCTGGATTCCGGGCTGGGTTTGGTAAGAATAGCCGTTGCCCCCGGCTCCGAGTCCATTTTGGGCGAAATCCTGGATGCGGAGCGCGAAAACCTCAAGCTGCGGGAAGTCGATCCCGACTCGGACCTTGTGCGGGAGTTTGCGAAGTAATGGTCCTCACCGCAGAGAGTGCGAGGGCCGCGGAGCATGTGTAGTACCAAGGAGAGTTTCAATGGCGAAGTTCGATGGAACGGAGCGCTACTATCTTTCCCCTGAACTGGGCGAGATTGTAAATATTGCCATGGAAATGGAAAAGCCCCTTCTCCTGATGGGCGAGGCGGGGACGGGAAAGACGAGGCTGGCGTTCGAAATAGCCCGCGCGCTGAGGATCGATATCGAGGAGGCCCGCTGCAAATCGACATTTAAGGGAGAGGAGCTTTGCTACGTTTATGACACTGTTCTGCGGCTAAACGATTCGAGATTCGGGAGCGCAGAGACCGGCAGGGATGTAAACAATATATGGGACTACCTGCGGTTTGGCCCCATCGGCAGGGCGTTTCTGGCCGAAGATCGAAGAGTTTTGCTGCTCGATGAGATCGACAAGACCGACTCCGATACGCAGGACAATCTGCTCGACGTGCTCGAAGACGGCTCCTTCATAATAAGGGAAATCAACCACAAGGTGGCGGCCCGAAACCGCCCGATCATAATTATTACCAGCAACGCCAAACGGGAGCTCTCCGATCCGTTTCTGCGCCGCTGCTTCTGCCACTATATTCCATTCCCCGGCCCGGAAGAGATCGCACTCATCGTTCGGCTGCATTTTCCGGATATTTCTGTATCATTGCTCGAACCCTCACTGGTTACATTCTACGGTCTTCGCGAAAGGGGATTCGAAAAACCCCCGGCAACCGCCGAATTGCTGGACTGGATTGGCGCCATGCGCTCCAGCGGCACAACCTGCCAGGGAGATGGAAAAGATGTCCCACACATCGGGACCCTTCTCAAAAGGTCCCCTGACCTGCTGAAATTCAAAGGAATAAAGAAGCCGGAGCGCTTCTGAAAGGCCGCCAAGCGCCTGATCCCGATAAGGCGGGGCAGGTTGGAAACTCAATTCCCGCAGCGCTTCCGGACGGGAATGACGATTTTCGAGATTGTTGCGTACGTGAATCAAACAAGTGATTCGGGGAACAGCCCCTGATAGCTATGCAATTCACTGATAAGGGCCGTGGTATTCATAAGCTGATTTCCGAGAGCTTATAAGAAGCGAGTAAGGGATAAATACCCGTCCCCATTGCATTCGGAAAGCACAACATTATCTTTCCTTCAATTATTAATCGGTCTAAACACTTCTGGTAGGGTTGCGGCGGCATTTTTCTATTTCCCGCCACAAAGCCGGTCTTCCGCTTCCCTGCATTAATGCGGACATTTTTGCGAACCGTGAGGGGCTCGGTAGATGCAAAATCTCAACCGCCGTGAATTTCTGAAGCTTTTCGGCGTTTGCGGCACAGGCGCAGTTCTTAGCGGTTGTAGCGAACCGAAACGCTACCTGATCCCATACATCGATCCACCCGAAGACGTCACTCCCGGCGTGGCGGCATATTATGCAACGACCTGCCGTGAATGTCCCGCCGGATGCGGCATGATTGCCAAAAACCGCGAGGGCCGCACCATCAAGGTCGAAGGAAACCCCGTTCAGCCGATAAGCGGCGGAAAGCTTTGCATGCGAGGGCAGGCTTCCCTGCACGGCCTCTATAACCCTGATCGTTTCACCGGCCCCATGTTGCGCGGCGCGGCGGGTCAATTTGAGCCTGTCAGCTGGGAAAAAGGGCAAACCATCCTGGCATCCACCATAAGCGAGATAGTGCGCCGAGGCGGGGCGGGGCGAATTGTATTCCTGACCGATTTGATAACCGGCTCGCTTGAGGACATGACCGCTCATTGGCTCTCCGAAATGGGGCAGCGAAACGGGCACGTCGTGTACGAAACCTACGCATACGAGTCCCTTAGGCAGGCAAACAAGGCAGTATTTGGAAACGATGCCGTTCCCACCTACCGGTTCGACGACCTGGACTTCCTGATCTCATTCAATGCCGATCTGCTGGAAACCTGGATTTCAAACCTCGAGTTTGCCCGCCAGTTCGGGGATTTTCACCCCATCAAAGGCGACAAGAAGAACAAGTTCGTGTTTGTAGGCCCACGCCTTTCAATGACGGCAAACAACGCAGACCTGTGGATTCAGACCCGTCCCGGCACAGAGTACGCAGTTGCACTGGGCATTATTCGGGCAATTCTGGACGGAGGCCTCATGCCTGCCATTCCAGCTGGCAGGCGCGCCTATCTTGGCTCAATCACGGCGAACTGGCCGGTTGAAAAAGCGGCTGCGACGGCGGGATGCGATCCCGGCATGATACGCGCCGCAGCTGGCGAATTCGCCAGGGCGGCTCGCCCCTTTGCCATCTCTGACGGCCGCTCCATGTTCTCTCCCAACGCCACCGAAACCGCTGTTGCCGCAAACCTGCTATGCACGCTCAACCCAAGGAGCCTCGGCGCGGCAGACTTTGGCCGGCCCCATTCGTACTCGAAAACCGCCACGGCTGAATCCATCAAGAATCTTACCGACCGAATGCGCTCGGGGGAGATCGATTTGCTGCTTATCCATCGAGCAAACCCGGTCTTCTCTCTTCCCGGCGACTGGGATTTCGCCGGAGCGATGAAATCGGTCCCCAGTGTGGTGAGCCTCTCTCCGGCTGTCGACGAGACAAGCTCACTGGCAAACCTCGTACTCCCCACAAATTATTCCTTCGAAACCTGGGGCGACTATTCACCTAGGAAAGGAGTTTCCGGCTTTTTGCAGCCGGTTATGGGACGGGTTTTCAACACGAGGGACATGGGAGATATTCTTGTCTCGACCGGCAAGAAGGTCAAAGGGGAAAACAGTTTCCCATGGAGGGATTTCCATCCCGCGCTCCAGGGCTATTGGATGCGAGCATATAAGGACTCGGGAGGAAGCGGCGACTTTCAGTCTTTCTGGGAGGACGTGCTGATGCGGGGAGGCTATTGGCCCGAATCCATATCCCCATCCCCTGCGCCAACAATTCAGACCCCCGCTTTTGATTTCCCCGGCCCTGATCAGAAGCCTGGCAAAGGTCTGCCCGTCGTTGTCTATCCAACGGTGCAGTTTTTCGACGGCAGGATGGCAAACCATATGTGGGTGCAGGAGATTCCGGACCCGATGACCCAGACCACCTGGGGCGGCTGGGTCGAGATCCATCCGGAGACGGCAAGGGAGATGGATCTTGGCAAAGGTGACCTCATCGAGATGAAAACCGACTTCGGAGCGGTGGAGGTTCCCGTTTTGCCTATATACACCGTACCTAAAGGAGTGGCGGCCATACCCGTCGGGCAGGGTCACACAAGGTTTGGCCGGTTTGCGGACGGGCTTCCGGCGAATCCTTTCAAACTTCTTCCACCGGAGCTCGAAACCGTTTCCGGGGGTATCCGGAACACAGGGATTTTCGCCGCCGTTCGCAAGACCGGAGGAAGTTTTGACATAGCTCACACCGACGGCAGCTTCTCCCAGCACGGGCGAGGTTTCTGGCAAACCGTCAGCCTGGAGGAGCGCAATAAAATGGCTGCCTCCGGAACCATGCCCGACATCGATTATCCCCTCCCCAAGGGCTACGAGGAGTCCAAGGATTTCTATCCAACGCATGAGCACAAGGATTACCGATGGTCGATGGTAGTCGACATGGACCGGTGTATCGGCTGCGGCGCCTGCGTCGTGGGGTGCTATGCGGAGAACAATGTCGCGGTGGTAAAAAGGGAGCAGGTCCTCATGGGCCGCGAGATGTCCTGGATTCGCGTCCAGAGATATTTCGACGATGAAACCAAGCTGGCGAGATGGGTAGTCATGCTTTGCCAGCACTGCGACAACGCCCCGTGCGAATACGTCTGCCCCATCTTTGCACCGCAGCACAGCGTGGAAGGCATCAACAACCAGATCTATAACCGCTGCTTCGGTACTCGGTTTTGCTCCCAGAACGATCCCTACAAGGTGAGGCGCTTTAACTGGTACACCTTTTCCAGGCCGTCGCCGCTGAAATGGCAGCTCAACCCCGATGTGACGGTGAGGCAAAAAGGGGTCATGGAGAAGTGCTCCTTTTGCATCCAGCGCATCATTGAGGCCAAAATCGATGCCAGGAACAAGGGGCGCAAGGTTAAAGATGGCGATTTCACAACGGCCTGCGCCCAGACATGCCCGACCAATGCGCTGGTTTTCGGAAGCCTTCTCGACCCGGAAAGCAGAGTATCCAGGATGATTAACGACGTCAGGGCCTACCAGGTTCTGGTCGAACTGAATACAAAGCCGGCTGTGATCTACCTGAAGAGGGTGACCCAGGAGATCGTGGCATAATCTTGGCTGAAGCACATTACTCAAGGAATTGTCGAATGCAAAGTGGCCAGCCGCAAGGACTCACCAGTTACGCCGAAGCCGATTTGCAAATAATCAGGACGATGTGGCATCCGGGTACTTTTTACTGGTTCTGGATAATGGTGACTGGACTGGGGGTAGCTGTCGGAGCCATCGCATGGGGATACCAGATTGTAACGGGTCTTGGCGCCGCAAACGTGATGCACCCGGTAATGTGGGCCTCCTATCTCACCAACTTCGTTTTCTGGGTCGGTATCGCGCACTCCGGCACCCTCATCTCCGCCATACTTTTTCTTTTCCGGGCTTCCTGGCGCACAACGGTATCCAGGGCCTCGGAAGCAATGACAATTTTTGCGGTCATGATCGCCGGACTCTTTCCCCTTATCCATCTGGGGCGTGTATGGATAGTTTACTGGATCCTGCCGTACCCCAACGAACGCAATCTCTGGCCAAATTTTCAATCGCCCCTGGTATTCGATGTAATCGCAATATCCACCTATCTCACGGTAAGCTTTCTTTTCTGGTACACGGGGATGATCCCCGACCTGGCAACCATCAGGGACCGCACGACCGGGTGGAGAAGCAGGGTCTACGGTTTTCTCGCACTGGGCTGGGAGGGTTCGAACCAGTCGTGGAGACATTACGGGACCGCCTATCTTTTCTTTGCCGCCCTCGCAACGCCGCTGGTCATCTCCGTTCACAGCGTCGTTTCCTGGGACTTCGCGCTGGGAATCAGCCCTGGCTGGCATAGCACCATATTTGCCCCTTACTTCGTCGCGGGCGCAATCCATTCGGGCCTTGCGATGGTCCTGGTCCTCCTGATTCCTCTTCGCAAAATCTACAAGTTCGAAAATCTGCTGACAATTTACGTATTCGAGCAGATTGCGAGAACCATCATCCTGACCGGTCTTATCGTGGGCTATTCATACGCAGTGGAGCATTTCATGTCCGTATACAGCGGAAACGAGCCCGAAGCGACCCAGTACCATTGGCGGATGACAGGCTACTACTCCTGGTGTTATTGGATGATGGTAGTATGCAATGTCTTTGTTCCAATCGCTCTTTTCTTCAAGAAAGTGCGGACGAACTTAAAGGCGCTTTTCACGATCGGCATTCTCGTACTGATCGGTATGTGGTTCGAGCGCCTTGTCATAATAGCAGGCACCCAGGCACACGAGTTCGACCCTTACTCATGGGGCGTTTACAAATACCCATCCATGGTGGAGTGGTGCATTCTGGTAGGCTCTTTTTCGCTTTTCTTTTTCCTTTTCCTTCTTTTTGCCAAGTTTTTGCCGACCATCTCCATCACGGAACTCAAGGAAGCGATTCCTCCAGGAGAAATCAAAGGATGAGGGGCGGCCTTTATGGATAATCAAACAGCCGTAGTGGGGACCTTCGAGAAAATCGAAGAAGTTGAGAAGGCAATCAGGCGCTTGAGGGCGGAAAACATCCCGATCAACTCGGTCTATTCACCCTTTCACAGCTCGGAGATCCGGGAGGCACTCGGGGAGCCTTCCCTCGGTCCAGGACGCTTTTTCACCCTGTTCGGAGCAATTGCCGGGATAGCCACGGGCATTTTCCTGGCCGTGTACACGGCTGCCCAATGGCGCTTTATTGTGGGTGGGAAGTATCCGATTCCCTATGTCCCCACGGTGATCCCCGCCTTTGAGTTCTTGATTCTGTTCGCCGTCTTTTTCAGCCTTGGCGGAATGCTCTGGCTGAACAAAATGCCCAAGCGGCGGCTGTCCAAGACCTACGACAAGCGGTTCAGCCAGGACCTGTTCGGAATAGTCGTCTATTGCTCCGCCTCGGATTGCGATGGGATTGAAGCAAGGATGGAGCAGTTGGGAGCCAGGGAGGTTCGACGGATTGAATAGCGAGACTTACCGGGAAATCGAATCAGCCAGAAAGTCGGTACGCTGGGGCGCACTCGAAATGGCCGCCCTGGTGTTACTCCTGGTCGGAGCCGTCGCCTTTTTCCACGGTATTTACTCCGGCAGTGCCGAACGGGCCTGGAATGCATACCTGATCAACTTCGTCTACTGGACGGGATTGGCGTCCGGGACCCTTTTGCTCTCCCCTATTCTGGTAATAACCAACGGGGCTTGGGGGAGGCCGGTAAAGCGCCTGGCCGAATCGGCCGCGCTTTTTCTCCCAGTATCATTCGTGATGCTCTGGCCGCTTTTTATTGCCAGGGAAAAGGTTTTCTGGTGGGTACTCGACCCCGAGCCTCAAAAGGCTTTCTGGCTGAACACACAATTTTTCTTTGCCCGTGAGGGGATATCAATATTTGTTCTGGCCGCGGTCGCGGTATCACTCGTCTATCACTCCGTTAAAAGCGACATGGAGTATCTAAGCGGAAACGATCGAAATCTCTCTTCCCGCTCGAACGCCCAGCTAAAGCTCTCAACCGCTTATGTCATTCTTTATGCCTTCATTCTCACCGTAATCGCCATCGATTTCATGATGTCGCTCAACCGGCAATGGTATAGCACGCTTTTCGGCGCCTACTATTTCGCGGTCTCATTCTATGGGGGGCTGGCGGCCCTTATCCTGATATCGGCGTTTGCAGTAATGAACATGGGACTCTCGGACCTGATCGGGAAGAAGCAATTTCACGATCTCGGGAAGCTGCTTTTTGCATTTTGCGTTGTAAGCGGCGATTTCTTCTACGTGCAGTTCCTGGTGATATGGTACGGCAACAAGCCGGAGGAAACCCGCTATGTGCTTGCGCGCATCAAGGAAGACCCCTGGTCGGCCTTGGCCTGGGCGGTTCTCTTCATCGTTTTCGTCGTGCCGTTCGTGATTTTGTTGCTTAGAAAGATCAAGATGAAACCATTTCTCATGACCCTGGTTTCACTCTGGATCCTGTTCGGAATCTGGCTGGAAAAGTTCCTGCTGGTCGCGCCGTCGCTTCTCAAGACCAAGGTGCTGCCGCTTGGAATATTAGAGCTGCTTATCACCCTGGGGTGGCTTGGACTTTTTTCTTTTTGCATCCTGTGGTTTCTCTCAAGGTATCCGGCAGTGGCCCTTTCCGACCCGCTGCTCGGGAAGGCCATCGAGCCGAAAGAGGAAGCCGCGCAAACTATCTGAAACTCATCGGGGAAGTTGATCGGGACACTATGACTGAAGGCGCCAAAGCATCGAAACGCATAGCCAGGTGGTGGAACCTGTGGTTCTGGGTAGCCTTGTTGCTCACGCTTACCGGCGTCTATTTCTTTTTCTGGTTCCCGTCGCGGGACATAGGTCCCGTTCAGCCGATCTATTTCAGCCACAGGATTCATGCTGGCGTCAAACAGATCAATTGCAGGTTCTGCCATCCGTACGTGGAGCGGGGCGAACACGCCGGACTTCCGGAAGTGAGCAAATGCTTTTTTTGCCATAAGTATATTATTCCAAAGCACCCACAGATCCTGAAGGAAAAGGAGCACCTCGACAATGGGGTGCCGGTGCCGTGGGTGCGAATTTTCTTTGTGCCCGATTTCGTCAAATTCAGGCACCTGCCGCATATCCGGTACGGCAAACTGGATTGTGCGGAGTGCCACGGCGACGTTGCGTCGATGGACCGGCTGCGCGTCAACAATTTCCAGATGAAATTCTGTATCGACTGCCACAAGAAAAAGAATGCGCAGCTGGACTGTTTTCTCGCTTGTCATCACTGATGACGATCAAATGGACGGGGTGAAGCAGTGCAATTACTGAAGGTTGAAGAAAACGGGACCGCAAAGCTCTTTTTTCTGAGCTCTGCTTTCTGGTTCGTGCTAGGCACCCTGGAAGGCATTATTGATGCCACGGATATGGTAATACCCGATCTGTTCGGCGGGATTCCTTGGCTGGTATTCAGCAGAGTCAGGCCGATGCACACGACCACCATGATCTTCGGGTTTGTCGGCTCAGCCCTGCTTGGCGCTTCCATCTATATTATTCCCGCCGTTTCGCGGACCCCGCTCTGGAACGAAAGAGTCGGTAAAGTCTCTCTGTGGATCTGGAATATTTCGATTGCGGTCGGGCTGATTACCCTGGACCTCGGCTACTCCCAGGGGCGCGAATATGCCGAATGGATATGGCCGGCGGATATAGGAATTCTGTTGGCATTTGGGCTAATCTTTCTTAATTGCATCCAGACTGCCGTGCGAAGAAACGAAAAGGTAATGTATGTGTCATCCTGGTATATCCTGGCAGGGCTGGTATATACCTGGATCATCTACTTTTTTGGGAACGCTGTCTGGAACCCGTCAAAGGGGGCTATCTACGGCCTGCCGGACGGAATTCTCGCCTGGTTCTACGGGCACGGAGTCGTGGGGCTCTTCCTCACCCCCCTTGCAGTCGCCATTTCATATTACATCGTTCCAAGAGTGGCTCGAAGTCCCTTGTACAGCCATACGCTTTCATTGGTTGGATTCTGGTCGATTCTGGTCATATACACCCATATCGGCACCCATCATATCCTGCAGACCCCCGTCCCCACCTGGCTCAAGGTATTGGCCATATCAGGCAGCATTGCCATGATAATTCCCGTAATGACCGTTCTGGTTAACCTGTGGCTTACGATGCGAGGCCGCCTGGGACTCTTTCACCAGGACATAGGGGGCAAGTTCGTGATGGCCGGACTTGTCTGGTACATTCTCACCTGCATTCAAGGCCCGGTTCAGGCACTGCCTATCGTTCAGAGGATGACCCATCTCAACAACTGGGTAATCGCACATTCTCACATGGGTGTGTTCGGCTTTTCGGGAACGATTGCCCTGGGCGGGCTTTACTACATACTGCCAAGAATTACGGGACGCCCGATCTACAGCACCCGCCTGGCCGACGTCCAGTACTGGCTGCTTTTGCTGGGAATGGCAGGCTTTTTCGGCGTGCTCACGGCGGGCGGACTGGTACAGGGCAACAGCTGGTTAAATGGAGAAACAGTCTACCGCACACTCCCGATGATACACGTCTACTTTTCGCTGCGCGCGGCTTTCGGGGTCCTTTTTGTGGGGGCTGCTTTCATCGGACTCTATAACGTAATCAGAAGCATTGCCGGGGAGCCAAGACAACGCGAGATTCAAACGGAAAAGGCAACTGGACAAACGCAATGAAAATGACGCCACTTGTATTGATATTGGGCGGATTAATCGTTATCGCCCCAGTTCTCCTCATGAACGTCATAACCCCATGGGTAACGGGACTGGACGAGCCGCCCTCCGATATTTTCAGGACGCGGACCCCGATCGAGGAACAGGGCCGGGATATCTATGTCAACAACGGGTGTACCTACTGCCACACGCAATACATCAGGGATTTTGACTGGGACATCGGATCGCAGCGAATCTCGAAGGCGGGTGACTATATTGCCGAGATCCCGCACCTGCTCGGGACGGAGCGCACCGGGCCGGATCTTTCGCAGGAGGGGGGCGAGCACCCGGACGATTGGCACATGGCCCACTTTGTAAATCCCAGGTTTGTAAGGCCCGATTCCGTGATGCCTTCTTGGGAATTTCTGGGAAAGGAAAGACTCCTGGCGCTTATAGCTTACAAGCAGAGCCTTGGGTTCAAGCAGGCTGACGGCAGGGTCGAGCGCCAAAAATACTGGAAAGCGGAAGCCATAGGGGCCTTTGAAGCCGGACCGGACAAGAATGTGGAATGGCTTCACGGTCATGTCCCGGAACCATGGACCAAGCTGCCCGACCCTTACATGACCTCGGTGCCAGGGTTGGAACGGGGGCACAGAGTCTACCAGAGCTTCTGCATCGGCTGTCACGGCCCGATCGGGGACGGCATGGGTCCCGCACAACCATTTCTTTATCCTCCGCCCCTTAACTTCACCATTCTCCAAAACAGGGGCATCTCGGGCGGTATCCTCTACTACCAGATCATGAATGGAATCACCGGCACTGCAATGCCATACTTCAAAAAAGACCTCGAATCGGAAAAGATTTGGGACGTCGGCAATTACATCGCGGTTACATTCATCGGCGAAAGCGATGCAGGCCAACCGACCAGGGGAATAGCCGTTTCCTATGAACCAGTGGAGGGCCCGAAGTGATTTACTACTCCGGCTGGCTGTATTTAGTTGCGATTAGCCTAATTGTCAGCATCCTTGCCTTCTTCTGGGGAGTCAAAACCGGGCAGTTTTCAGACCAGGACCGTGCGCGCTATTTTGCTCTCGGACAAGACCTGCTCTCGGAGCCTGTGGAAACTGCAAGCCGGCGCAAGCAGAGGGTGCATAACGGTGCGTTACTGGGGATAATCATGCTGGGCCTGATTGTACTGGCAACAGCCCTGGCACTTAGCATTCATCGGCAATAGCAGGGCAGAGATATGCGATATTTTGTTTGGCTCGACTTCCAGTACGAAATGCTGGCGCTGTTCGCGGGCGCCGTTGCGCTCATCCTGGTCTATATCGCCTGGGGGGCATATCCCGATACCAGAAAAGCCCAGAGCGCCGAAGAGATTAAGAGGAAAAAGGGGCATGAACATGAAGAGGGGCACGTTACCGAAAAAATCCCCATAGCTCCCTTCATAATCTACATCTATATCCTGATCCCCTTGTGGTCCATTGCTTACATGATCTACATCTGGGTAACCGGGCAGCCGGTCGGATGAAATCGGAGGCCGTTTGAAAATGCCTGCGGAAGAGAGAAGAAAAACAATTGTGACCTGGGGCATTATTTTCGCAATTGGGATAGGTTTCCTGGTCTGGTCGACTGTAATCTATCTCGTGATTGGAAACAGGCCGATGGTGTGGCAGTTTGGCATAATTCCAGACATTCCCGGCGAATCCGCCTATTCCACATACAACCCTGTAAGGCCGCTGGGGTTTACGCCGAACATAATCCCGGTTCCACCCAACCCGCAACACGTGATGGGACCGGCCCCGGAAACTCCACGCGAGGAGATTCCTTCCAAATGAGAAACCTCAACCCGAAAATATTTGCGCTGCGTCTTACGGCATTATTGATCCTCGCTGTCTTTGCCGCCTGCTCGATGTTCGGCTGTAACTATTCGCGCATGCGCGATGATGAAGCGGTTGAGGCCTACAATGATGAATTCCCCAAGATGCCCAAAAAGAGCATTCCCGTCGACGGTGGAATCTGGATCGAGCGGGAGGCGGATCCGGTCAGCCTTGTTAATCCGCTTCCACAAACAGGGGAGATAACCGGGATGGGGGCGGAGAGGTACAAGTTCTATTGCGTTCAATGTCACGGTCCCAGGGCCGATGGCCACGGCACCGTCGGACAGAGTTTTGCCCCACTGCCGGCAAATCTCAAAGAAGCGCTGGTTCAGAACCAATCCGACGGCGAACTCTTCTACAAGATCCGCTTTGGCTACAAGCGGCACCCGGCCCTTTTCTCAACAATGTCGAATGAGGAGACCTGGGCGTTAATCAGGTATATCAGAACACTTGCAGGCCGCTCCTAGAGAGTAAGTCTGCAAATCCACGGAGAATATACACCGGCGGCGTAATGCAGAAAAAACTTACTCGAATTGGCTGCCAATTCAGTTGAATTTTGTGCTCAGATTTGTATTCGGATAAGGAATTATAATATGAATCCGTACAGAAACCGGACGTCACCGGCGATAATGGCTGCCGCATGCATTCTGCTTTTCTCCATCACTTTCACCATGACGGGCTTCGCCCAGGTTTTATCCCCGGCGTCGGATGAGTGCGACTGGCCTTGCAAAAATTTAAAACAGCTATGGAACTACCTGTTTCACCCCGAACGGGTCAATCAGTGCCAGCCTCGAGGGTTGGAAATTGACAAGAATCTGGAAGAACTTACCATGAGGGCTTTTACGCGGGATGATCCATCAATTCCGCACTATTGCGGCGATCCCTTCAGTACCAAGGAGTAGCTGCTCATTCCAGGATGCAAAGATTAAAAGCGAATTAGGCAGGACACCCTGTGAACCATCATTCCCGCAGCGTTCGTGGGCGGGAATCCGGCCGCCTTAACATCCCGAGATCATAGAGCACAACCCGCTAAGCAAAAAGGCGCTGGATTCCCGAATGGGCTTTTTCTGTCACCCATAACTTCTTCCGAGCTTACTCCTTTTCGCAGCCTTCTCCGAAATGAAAGCTTTCCCGCAGAAGCGTCTCGGTGCTGTGGAGGATTTCCTGACCCGCCCTACCTGCTTTTTCGAGCAGGTCGGATTTCCACTGCTTCAGCTTCGGGCTTTCAAAATCTACTCCGGGAACCATGCCCCCTACCACTGCGCCGACAATCAATGCCGATAAAGCCAAGGGTATTACCTGAGAGGATT
Organism: Desulfarculales bacterium UBA696; assembly: GCA_002298995.1. Taxonomy (GTDB): domain Bacteria; phylum Desulfobacterota; class Syntrophobacteria; order Syntrophobacterales; family Syntrophobacteraceae; genus SbD1. Next base: position 33,929 of record DBMO01000032.1, on the reverse strand, counting down.
CCGACTTGCTCTTGGGCGTTTCTGAAAGAACTCCGTCATCTCCCGGTGGGGACTCTGGGCCGGTTTCAGCAACTTCCTTTCTCTCTTTTCCGCTTAGATTATAAAGGCTCAGCAGAATAAGTCCCGCTCCGGCGCCCATGAGCAACAACGGGAGCGGGTCCCGTTTGCAATTGCCAATCGACTGTTCAACAATCTCTTGCAGCGCGTCCCCAGAATCTGAAATTAAGGGGTTTACTTTCTCGGCAATCAGCTCAGCGCCTCCAGCAATGGCTGCTCTCAATATCGAATCCAGGGTAAATCTTTCTTCAAGCTCTTCCAGATTTCTGGCTATTCGAGCCTTGGTTTTCCCTATCTCCTCTTCGATCCTGTCCGGATCGCTCCCGTCCAGAACCGATTCGTCGACTATGCCGCCTGATTCTTCACCCATTCCGCTTCCTCCCGGACGAGTTTGATGTTTCGGCGAGGCGCAAAATCAGCCTTCCAAAACTTGTAAAGTCCTATTCCCATGAATAGAAGGCCAAAGATTCCGACCGTTGCCGATACAGCTATTGCGGCCATCAATGGCGACATTAGTCCAGAGAGCGCGTTTGCAATCCCAGAGAACAACACAATAAGGCCGGTGAGCGCAAAAGCAGCGCCAAAGGCAACGAGAAAGGCATAATTGAGCGCTTTTCGGATATTCATGCTCATTTTCGTTTTTGCCAGCTCCATTTCCTGCCGAATCAGGTAAATCACATCACCGGAAAGCTCCGAAATCAGTCCGGTAATTGATTCTTCTTTTCTGTTCCGCTGCATTGCCGACTCCTTCCAGAGGGGCCGGAGCGACGCCGGCTCTGTCATCCCTCTCCGATAATATCTCCACCGGTTTTGGAAAACCTGCTCCAGTTGGTCCCGAACTGGAACTCCATAACGATACCGGCAACGACTCCCATGGCAATGTTTATCAGGAGCAGACGAGTCCAGAATTCATAGTGATGAAAATAGGTTGCATCCCGGGTCTTTAGCCAAATAATCTCTAGCATGACCAGAAAGATGCTTATACCGAGTCAAAACCGGCCAGAGAATGTGGAAAAGGGCCGTATACACAAACTGCAATCAGGCTAGCATCACCTGGTTTATCAGCTGTTCGGGCATATAAATTTCCCTGGTCCGCGGTATGGTTTGGTTTAAGGTCTACCGGTCAGATAAGCAGGAAGAGCATGGATGGAAATGGTGGATTCACAGTATTTTAACGGCTGCTGGAGCATTTGTTAGGGTGGGCGCAGGCCCACCACCTTACTTTACCTGGAAAGCATTCCAGAGATGTTCGCGGACGGAAACGTCCCCTCCTCCCGCGCCTAAGTCAGCTCTTACACGAACCTGATTGCAAGCCTTTCGCAAAGTGGAGCGCAATATCCGCAAAGTATGCACTGTTCGTGATCTACCCTGGCCTTTTCATCAACGAGCGAAAGCGCATTGTTTTCGCAGTGTTCAACGCACTTTCCGCATCCGGCGCAGACGATCTCCAGAATGTCGAGCCGCTTGGTATGGAGGGCGGTTTTCTCCGAGAGTTCCTCGCTAATGGGAAGGCCGGATGCAAAACGGACGTTCCACTCAACTTCGAGCGGCGTCACCATGCCTACTACCGCGGCATCGATCTCCTTTTGCTCGAAAACGAATCGCAAAGCCTTTTCCCGCTCCGGGACGAAGTTCCCTCCGGCAAGGGATTTCATCGCATAGATAAATTTGCCCGCCGAATGGGCTTCGCGTATTGCATCGAGCATCTCGTCGGCCGTCCCGTCCATGATTCCCATGCCCTTCATGTTAATTAGAGGATGAATGACGTCGATTTCCGGATAACGGGCAGCGTCCCGGACGCTTTGAATCAGGTGGGTGCTTAAGCCGACCATCCCGATGGTTCCTTTTTCGCGCGCCGCGAAGAGCACCTCCAGGGTGGGACCCCAGAGTTCCTCTGAAAATGGGTTGCGCGCTCCGTGGCAGAGCATGATTTCGATCCTGTCGCGGTTAAGTTCGCGCAAGGCTTTTTCGATGTGTTCGCGGGCCATCGCACGATCTTTCTGGGCATGGGTCTTGGTGGCGATTGTGACTGTCCCGTTCCATCCGCGCAGCCCGCGAGCGATATGTTCATACGTTCCATACATCGTCGCAGTGTCTATGAAGGTGATACCGTTTGTCACCGCCGCCCGCACGACCTCGGCCCCTTCATCCGGTGTCAATTTGCGTTGAAGTGGTCCCATGGGCAATGCGCCCAGTCCGAGACGCGTTACAGTCCTGTCCAATTTTGGGATGTAACGGGTTTCCAGCATTTCTATTGTCCTTCGATGCTCGGGGGTAAATGTTTTCCTCTTCATGGCTGCCTCCGTTTCCTCGTCCATTCCAAAATCTAATTTACCATATGGACCGCTTTATCGGGGGCAGGTCGCTCTTGATTCTCGACAGAGCATGAGTGTCGTTTCCCTATTATATACATGCCCGAAGTAATTTGACATATTGGTTGGCATGTAGCGAACAAGACCAAAGGAACTCATGGAGCTGGGTCCAACAATTAGGTCCCGGCTCTTCGCATTCACAAACCGGGACCCTTTCGTCAGCAAGGCTTAGCCTTGTTTTGTCAGGCGAGCCATTTTTTCCTCAAAGGTTTCAGAAGAAACTGAGGGTGTCCCTTTCGCCGCCGCCATGGCCGCGGCAATTTCCGGGTCTTCTTCCTTTGCGGGCGAGGGCGCCACGGAGGTGAAGATCTCAGCCTTGCGCTTGTTTGCGTCAGCCCTTTGTTCGGCTTGGTCGCGCTGTTTGTCGTAGATCTGGGCAAGAGAAGCCATTCCCGATGTCCGTTCCTTCAGCCCGGCGAGGACCTTGGCATTCTCAACTTTCCTGTCCTCACGCACTGCCTTGAGTTTGGCCATTTCAGCCTGGCACCGCTTCTTTTCGATCATCTGCTTGCCTTCGGCTATTTTTCTCGCGAACTCGTTTAACTCCTTCTGCATTTCGACAAAGTACTCCGTTGCCTCATCGGCTTCGGCTTTTTCCTTTTCCATATCTGGCACCATCGCCTCGGCCCTTTCTACCTGGATCATGGCCTTGTCGGTTTTGCCCTGTTCCTGGAGGAGTTTTGCCGAGGCAAGTATTTGGTCATAGGTGAAGCGAATTTCACGATACTCGCGGACTTCCCTTTCCATCTCCCTCTTTGCCCTTGTGACCTCGGCATTGATCTTGTCGAATTCCTTCTCCATTTGCTCGATTTCCAAATCGGTGGCAAACTCCGGGTCCCATTGTGCGACTACTTCTTTCATTCCATTACGTGCATTTTGGAAAAGCTTTTTCCCCACATCAAAAAAGTAACCCATGTATTCTCTCCATTTCGTTGAGGTTCTCTCTAAGTGGCTGATCAGGAATCAGCCGAGTTCAGTTATCAGGATAAACGCTTGGCTTCGTGACATCGTTGATTAGGGATGCGCTTTGATGATTTTCACAATCATCTACAACAACACGAAAACCGGCTTTCACGCCCGAATTGAGGGCTTTTTTGATAATCTCGGCCACCTGTTGCTTCATTGCCTTGAATTCATGCTGGAGTTCCGGGTCCATCTCCTTCCATTCACAGAAAAACGTCATCGTCTCATCCTCGACGCAGACGAATGCATTTTCCCTGATTTCAAGCTCAAACCTTCCCGTGCTTTGCATCAGAAACGATCCCCCGGTTGATTCTTCCTGCTAAAGCGGAATGGTGTCCGCTTGATCTCGAATAATGGATCTATTTCTTCCCTGGCATTATGCTCTGGCCCATCCCAGAGAACTTCATCTTCCTCTCGCTCCTGAGATCGAAACAGCTTACCTCGCAACTGGAGCATTGGTCTTTGCATGGCTCCGTATGAACCATTACCTGACTGTTGGGCAGACGGCTCTTGATTTCTTCCACGACTGTTCGGCTCAATTGATGACTTTCTTCGAGAGAACTCGTTCTGGCGACCACCATGTGAAAGTCAATGTACCGCTCATGGCCGGCCTTGCGTGTTCTTAGATTGTGGTACTCCACAATGGAGCGGGAACTCTCCTGCAAGACCTCCCTTATAATCCTCTCTTCACTGTCGGGTAATTTGACATCGAGGATATTTTGAACAGCATTCCTGGTTAAGTCATATGCGGCTTTCAGGATGAGAAGGGCAACCGCAATTGCCGCGATAGGGTCCAGTATTTTTATACCGGTTAACTTTATGGCAACGAGACCAACCAATACGCCGGCCGATGTATACACATCTGTTCTGAGGTGTAGAGCATCGGCTTCCAGAGCCATCGAGTCGGTTTTCCAGGCAACTTTGTACAGGTAATTGGAAACCAGGAAATTAGCGACGGCTGAAACAGTCATCACAGCCGCACCGATCCCGAGATCCTCAATTTCGAGGTTTCCACTTCTCAACTTACCGACTGCTTCAAAGATGATGTAACCCGCGGCGCCAAAGATGAGCAGTGCCTCGATTATTCCCGAAAGACTCTCGATTTTACCGTGTCCGTAGCGATGCCTGTCATCGGGAGGTTTCCCCGACTCCCGGACCGAGAAATAGGCAACAACGGAGGCAACAAGATCCAATCCGGAATGCGCGGCCTCCGCAATGACGCTTACTGAGCGCATCATGAGGCCCACGGCAAGCTTCATCAGTGTCAGGATCGTATTCGACAATATTGAAAATGCCGCCGCGCGAATTTTTTCCTGAGTAGCTGTCACTTTCTTTTCTCCGGATCAACTAACGCAAACTTTACTCGTCTCTTGAAAAGAGAGGCACCGTAAGCACGCCTCTCCTGGCCCTTTGACCAAAAACCCCATCAGAGTGCCCCCTGGCCGACAAGGTCGGACCAGGGGCATGAACATTTTCAGGTGTTTCTCTCTGTCGGTTCCACCATCTGGCTAATTGCTGAAAGCTTCCATTGACGAGTCCCGATCTCACGGCAAAACGTCCAGAACTCCAGAAACTTTACTGGGTTCATCTTGTCTCCGGAGATGAGCGTTCCCGTCTTCTCGTCTACCGTGTAATCGAGAAGGCTTGCCGTGAAGAGAACGGTGACATAGTCTTTGTCTGTTTCCTGCCAGACTTCGGTCGGCTCCACCTTTCGAACCGCTATGTTTTCCAGGGAATTGAGGATACCTTTTCCTTTCATGGAATCGAATTCATTTACAAAGAATTCGTTCATTTTGCCGGTAATCTTGTCCTCAATGCCCTTAAGGCTCCGATTCGTCCAGGCGGCTTGTATTTGGAAGAAGAGATCCTGCAGTTCCTCTTTCAGCCTTTCTTCATTGAAGCCCGGATCGCTGCTTCTTATCTGCTGAAATCCCCTCTCGACCTCACCATCCGTCGTGGTGTCCCCATGGCCTTCTTGAAAACTTCCACCGAAGACTCCCGGCCCTCCTCCTGGATTTCCTTCGAAGTTGGTTGAGCTGCCGAAAAGACCCGCACCAACCGCACGCGCACGCCTACTCCTGTAAAACCTGTAGCCGAGGTAGGCCAAAAGGCCGAGTATGAGAATTTCAAAAAGACCAATCCCGCCTCCTCCCATTCCTCCACGGGAAGCAGCATGACCGGTGCCTCCAAACAACATACTCCCCAGCAGCCCCCCCGCTATGCCGCCGGCGATTCCCTGCATCATGGAGCTTCCTCCAAATACACCAGTGGAAGGTTGGTTTGGGCTGACGGGAATATTGGGTCTGCCTTGATCGCTTAGGCCTGGCGATGCGGAGGAGGGGCGACTTGGTGTGGAAAAGCTCCTGCTCGAGCGGCTTCCCGAAGAACCTCCTCCCCCTGCGCGTGCCCAGGCGCTGGATTCCATCAGCACCCCAATTCCGAAGAAAAGCACCATGGACAATGCGATAGCAAAGGTAAATCCCTTATTCCTCTTCAAAACATTCCTCCTTGCATCTGTTAATCCGGCAAGAACCCTTCCGGAGTGGAAAATCAAGGGTCCCAAAACTCTCTTTTGAGTCTTAGCGTGGCTGGGACCGGAGCTCCCGGTCAGTCCACCATCAAATGACCCGCTAACACCACAAGAGCCACTGAACCAATTACTCCGGGGTGTGAATGTACCTTGTATATGAACTTGTTAAATTTTGGAGGAGCCAGCCGCAATTTCAAAACGAGACCAATTCCGGCCAAAATGAGCATGGCAATGAGGCCCCACTCTGGAAGAGATGTGGAACTGCATCGGGAAAGCGACCAGTGGAGAATGGCAATAGCCAGAATCCCCGGGTTTAGAATGTAGTGGAACCTCAAAAGATATTTCTTTTGGATCTGGTTGATTTGGATGAGCGATTTTTTGGTTCCTTCCGCCAGGGGGAGAAATCGATGTGCGGCCTTGATGGACACACTTGTCACGACTGTCAGGTTGGCAGCCACTAACAGCCAGGTTGCCAATTGTCCGGTGGTTTCATTGCCATGATCGCCTCTGCCGTGACTCTTGGACCCTTTGAACTCGCGATCCGAGCTGCTCTGAAAATGCTTTCCGTTCTTGGCGTGATCGTCCGCCATGCTTCCGGTCAGGGGCGCCATTAACGAAAAGGCTATTAGAAGTACTATACAGACTCTCGACCTTCCCATCATTTCCCTCCCGAAATGCATCCTGGTAAATATTGGGGGAAGGATAATTGCTCATAATTAATTTAGCAAGTCATATCGGATATATAAACATTGTTTGCATGCTAGTGTTAATTTTGGAAAGGCTAATAAATTGCGGCTTGGCGAAATGCATCGTGGAAAAGTTTCTGAGAATATTTAATTAGTATTACTGACACTGACCTCCATGGGTGAAAACACGTTCCCTTACATAATGGGCGATATTGTTGACGGCAACTTTGTGCCAACTCATATAAGCTCGATACCGCGAATAAGCCCTTTTTGCAGCCTCTGATGACCACCTTCATGAGAAGAGGTAATTTAAATCCTCGAATTAAGGCCGAAAGGAAATATGTGAACCCTGAAAAAGTACTCCGGCAGCAACTCCTTGAACTTCTGAGCGGTGGGAACGCCCATATGGACTTTGATGAAATTATTTACGATTTTCCACCCGAGTTCATCAACAATAAAGCCCCAAACATGCCCACGGCTTCCGGCAAATTCTCGAACACATGCGCATAGCTCAATTGGGCATCCTGGAGTTTATCCGCAACCCGCTTCGCTATCGCCACATCAGGAATGCTTTGCCAGGAACTCCATAACGACATGATTGAATCGGTCCGGCTGGTCGACAGGGGTAGCATGCCGGGAATCGGATATGACAGCCAGTTCGGCTCCGGGGATTTGGTTTGCATACCATTGCTTGTAGACTAACGGCGTATAGTCCTGGTCCGCGGTGACAATAAGGGTGGGAGACCGGATGTCTTTAAGACGCCCCACGACGCTCCAGCCCTTGAGCGCCCTCAGTGAATCGCGATATGCCCGTTTATCGTTCTCCGCCCAAAGCCTTGCCATGAAGCTGCGCAACCGTTTTTGCTCCGGCTTCGGGAACAGCCGCCTGCTCAGCACCGCCCCCATCCTGCGCACCCCCAGGATATTCAAGATGAATTCCCTTTTTGCCATTTCGACTTTTTGTCTAAGCGTGCGGAGAATGAATTCGGGGCCGCTGTTCACGATCACCAGGCTCCTGACTAGGTCGGGCGAGTTGACCGCGAGTTGGAAGCCGATCATGCCACCCATGGATAAACCGGCCACGTGCGCGGGGGGAAGATCGAGTGAGCGGATCAACCCCGCGGTATCGGAGGCAAACTGCTCAATCGAGTAAGGGCCGGGAGGCTTACCGGATTTGCCGTGTCCGCGGGGATCAAACGTAATTACCCGAAACTTCCTTGAAAAATAATCTACCTGGTACATCCACGAGCGGGTGCTCAAGCCGAGGCCATTGATAAACAGCAGAGGTGGGCCAGACCCGGCCTCCTCATAATACAGATTGATTCCGCCGGCCTGGTGTATGGCATGCTGTTTCCTTTCACCTGTGGTGAGCATGGGATGATCACGGCCGTCATTCAGCACTTCGAGCACACCCAGTTCTTTTTGGCCGCCGCGATTAGCTCAAAGACTTTTCCGTCGTCTTGTTCCCTGGTGCGACCCGGCAGACCGGAAACCCATCGCTCGGGGAGTCTTGACTTACCGTGCAGCGCTCCTACGACGGCGCCTACGATTGCAGCGATGGTGTCGTTATCCCTTGTATCGTTTACCGCCCTTACCATAGCCTCTTCAGGATCATGGGCATGCTTCATGAGAATAAACAAAACGCTCGGAACGGTCTCGAGCAGAAAAGCTCCTGAATACCACCACTCACAAGCCTCTAAAGCCGAAAAGCCTCTGTCCAGCCCTTCTGCAATCACTTCTGTCACGTATTCGGAGACAGTTCCCGTGAAGTCTCCGTGGAGTTTGCGTCTCGGTCTATACTGCCTGTCCGTCTCCAGCTGGCTGGCTACGGAAACATATGTCTCCAGCCACCATCCGGGATTCGGCGCCTCATTCATTTTCAGAGTTTCCCAGATAATTTTCACGAAGGCGATACAACTCGAGATTGAAGCAGAGTCATTATGAGTCATCATGGCTGAAAGAGCGGTATCGACCCAGAGAGAGGGCGTGGCTGATTTCAGATGAGGTATTACCATCGGCGCTATTCGCATCAGAGCGCCGTTTCCCGCTGATTTGGGACCGCATTTGTACCAGGGCAGTCCATGTTTGCAGTTTGTGATGAATTCCTTAACCGTGGATCCTATCCCAAAGATTCTCCTTGATGTGAATTTGGCCGAAAGGCGCTCGGGGTTGAAGCCGTCAACATCGAGTATCTGCTCAAGGGTCCAGAAGGCAAGCTGTGTGTCGTCGGAAGGGAGGCCGACTTTTTCATTACCGGCATGATGATTGGGCAGATAGTCACGGATTTCTCCGTATTTGTTCTTTCGCGCCTCAGGTTCCATTCCTTCATTCGTATTCCCGAGAGCATCCCCAATGGCCAGGCCGAGCAGCATTCCCTCGATGCGATCAAAATCGAAATTCTCCGGCAATTGACCGGGCCGGCTACGCAAAATATCACCGGGCGCCATGTCGATGAGGTGTTCTTTTACAAGAAAATCGAGCAATTCTGCACTATTCACGGGCACACCTGTCCTTACCACAACAACTCAACTAAACCGATAATTCCGGAACTCATGCCAAATCCTCGATACCACATTTCTGCCTGGCCAAATTCAATAATTTTAAAAAAATCTTTTACAGTTAAAATATGATCCGAAACAATGTTAGCTTAATGATTCCGACTGCTGATGACATTGAATTGCCGATCTTTAATCAGGGTCGAAAAACTACTTTTGCCCTATCTGGTTTGCAGTGATCCTGAAAAAATACTTGCCCCCCCGTTGTTTCAGTCCAGGAGACACATTCAGCCATTCTTCATTGATGTGGGCGGGCATAGGCAACTTTCCACACCGACGGCAGGATGAATAAGGTCATCCAAAGTTGCCACCAGGGCGCCTATTTTGCTCGCCAGGTCCCTAACAGGCTACCGCGAGATTCTGAAGGTCCACGAAAAGCAATCTTTCCCAACAGATTGGGATTTTCCTAAAGTATCTGCAATTACCGGTCGAAGACCTTCTCATCACAACCATGCCTCTCTTAAAAAACTCCAAGATTTCAGTCAGCTGACGCATTACTCGGTCCCGCACTCCTTTTGGCATGAAAATCGCTGCTGCTCACGGCAGTATCTAATATTCGGAAGTCATTTGCATGCGCGAGTCGACTTCCTGCCTGTCCAGTCATTTGTCAGCCTTCTTAGCAGTTCACTTGAGAGGAAGCCCGAATGAGCGAACTATCAGGTGTAACCCCGGATGCTCCACATTTCTTTCCCGATGGGATTCGTGTCCACTTGGGCGCGGTCAACGGCAATGGTGTTAACGGCACCGTTAAGTCCGGGGCATCACCATCCCCATGTTCCAGCTCCGAAGACATCCCGGATGAAGTTGTTAGAAAGGAACTGGGATGCATTCTTGATAGCCAGGCATTCAAAGATAAGGCTATGCTGCGCGGCTTCTTATGTTTTGTTGTGGAGGAAACACTTGCCGGGCGGGCTCATCAGATCAAGGGCTATACGGTTGCGACTCAGGTTTTCGGCAGAAGAAATGACTTCGATCCAACCATAGATCCGATTGTGCGAATCCAGGCTGGAAGGCTAAGAAGGGCGCTGGAAAGCTACTACTTGGGTCAGGGCAAACGGGACCAGCTCAGAATCGATATCGGCAAGGGGAGCTACATTCCAACATTTTCAATGACGATCCCAGAAAAACCGAAGGTTGTGCGGCTTCAAAGGCCTGCCGGAACTTCTCCTTCCGAGATTAATATTTCCCAAAACTCCGCTGAAATACTTCCATTCTCCACCGGGACCGGCGCGTCAATTGCCGTAATGCCACTTGTAAACCTCACAAGTGATCCCGATCAATGCCACATGGCCGATGGTTTGATCGAAGAACTAATGATTGAGCTTGCCCGCTGTCCTTCTTTGCAGGTGAACGCACTACATTCTTCCGCGCAGTGGAAAGGAAAGCAGATTGGGGCGGAAGAAATAGGCAGAAGACTTGGAGTGAGATTCTTTCTTGAGGGGAGTTTGCGGGAAGAGTGCCGAAATATTAAGTTCAACGTTCGACTGATAGATACTTCAACCGGGATGCAGATCTGGGGGGAGCAGTACAGGCGCCATCTCGAATCGGACAATATGATCGACCTGCAGGAGGAAATCGCCCGAAGTATTGCAGGGAGAATCGGTGGGGTGTTTGGCATTGTGCCAAGAAAATTAGCGCTAGAATCCCGTATGAAGGCGCCCGGAGATCTCGATCTCCTTGAAGCCTTTCTCAGATTCAGCCAATACCAGAGCGAATTATCACCGCAGGGGCACGCCGAGGCCCTTGAAGCCCTGGAGCATGTCTGTTCCAGAAACCCAGAATCCGGCATTGCATTGTCCATGCTCTCCTGCCTATACGCGGATCAGTATGCTTTCTTCAGCCCGGACATGGAGGAGTTGATCGAAAAGGCCGTTGAATTTGCCAGGCGGGGGGCCTTCCTTGAACCGCAAAGCCAATTGGTCCGCTCGCTGGTTGTCCACGCCTTATTCGTGGCCGGGGAAAAGGAGCATTTCTTCAGGGAGGCGGAACAACTGCTGTTGCTCCGCCCCAACTCGCCTGATTGTATGGCTTCTCTAGGTTGGGAAATGGCTCTTTATGGAGAGTGGGAGCGAGGCCTTCTTTTGCTGGAACGGGGACTGGAGTTGAATCCATTCTATCCGGGCTGGTTCCGTTTGGCTCCGTACCTGAATTATTGCCGGCAGGGACAATTTGAAGCAGCATATCGGGAGGCCCAAAACTTCAACACGCCAAAGCTTTTTTGGGACCCTTTGGTGCGGGCCGCCGCACTGGGCCAGCTTGGGAGAAAACGCAAGGCTATTGCTGAAATCAAAAAGATTATCGAGTTTAAGCCGGACTTTTCTGATTCTGGTCCTGAGTTGATTCGACTCTGGGTCAAAGACCCGGAAGTGCACCAAATTCTGATTGATGGATTGCGAAAAGCTGGACTTTAAGAATTTCTTGAGACTTGCTTATAGGAAGCGCTGCAAAAAAAACCGAAGCGGATCTTACGAAGGCAGTCTGCGTCGATTTTTCTTCAATTGCCGTCCTGGTGGAAATTTGTAGAGCGGTGCACGAAGAGGGCGGCCAGTTCAAACTTTCCGGAGTTGACGCGAACAATCCCAGAATGTTTTCTCTGTCCCACCTGGATAAATTCTTTGTCTATGTGACCCTTTCCGTGGCAAAATAATGCATTAACTTGCACTATGTCCGAAACAAGAGAGGAGTTGTTTTACTCCCGCGAGAATTTCGCTCTCGATGGCACAACTCCTGACAGATCAGACATGGTGTAACCCTGGTTCAAATCTCAAACCATTTCTTGAAACTCGCCTTCAATTTCTTGATTTCGAAGGAAGCCGATTTCACAGTGCTTTCTAATGCCATATAGAGCTAGTATTTCCTTACGCCGAGTGGTTGTAACAAGAACTCATGCTGTCTATCCTCCACAAACAGGATTAACAGGTGAAGGTGAAAACCCCCTACTCGCGCAATTCCATGAAACTCGGGCTATTGGGTTTCCTTATTCTAATCTTGCCGATCTGCGCCTTAAATTCAAAGACTATCAAAGCGCAAACACACCGCCAACCATCGGGCTTGGAAGACAAGCGGATTCTGGTTTTGTACTCCTACGGGTATTCGCTGCCCTCTTATCATAAATTCAATCCCACTTTTATTTCGGTCATGGAAAACGCCGGTGTAAAAAATAGCGACCTGTTCTTCGAGTATCTTGACCTTTCGCGCATAAGCGACAAAGAGCAGAGGGAAGCCCTGACGGGAATACTCCGACATAAGTATTCGAAGATCAAGATTGATTTGGTCATCACCATTCACGCGCCGTCAATGCTGCTTTTTCAAAATGAAGCTAAAGATATCTTCCCTAATGTCCCCTCAATCTCCTGGATCATGCAAGAAGGATTCAAGCGGGAAGATGCCGAGAAGCGGAGTGTACAGTTATTTGCGGGCCTTGACGTGCGAGGCACCCTGGAAGCCGCGCTGGAGTTATTCCCGAACACCAGGCGCGTCTTATTTATCAGCGGCACCTTCCAGATTGACACTCAGACCGAAAGAGAGGCTGAAGATATTTTTGCGCAATGGGGAAGCAAGTTGCAATTCGAGTATACCTCCCACCTTTCCGTCGAAGAAGTGCTTGAGCGCGTGGCCAACCTCCCACCCCAGAGCATAGTAATTTATTGGAATGTCTTAAGGGATAAGACCGGTCGAACCTTTATCCCAACAGATGTGGGAAGAATTGTTGCCAAGACGGCGAATGCGCCTGTTTTCTGCCTTTACGACACCCTCCTCGGCCTCGGAGTGGTCGGTGGATCACTGCAAAGCTACAGTGCTGGGGGCGCCCGTACCGCCAATCTGGCCCTCGACATCCTGAACAGGAGAATAGACCTTGCTGAACATCCCGAGGCCATTACTGTCAGCCCTGTTCTTATGTTTGACTGGAAACAGCTCCAACGCTGGGGGGTTGATAAAAGTAAGCTCCCTGAAGCCAGCATCATAATCAATTACCCACACTCTTTTTGGCTGGATCACAAGTGGTACTTGGCCTTGGCCGGTATCATTCTGACTGGACAGTCGTTGCTGATAATCGGCCTTCTGATTCATAGACACCGAAGGAAATCGGCGGAAGTGTCACTCAGGAAAGCTGAAGAGAAATATCGAAATATCTTTGAAGGCGCCCTTGAAGGCATTTATGAAACTTCGCCCGAAGGAAAAAACCTGACTGCAAACCCTGCATTGGCGAAAATGCTTGGCTACGACTCGCCAGAGGACGTGGTTTCTTCTATTACGGACTCGGGTTACCAGGTTTGGGCCGACCCAAACCAGCGCCTGGATTACATCCGACTGCTCGAAGAACATGGCACCCTCCTCAGGTATGAATGTGAATATTATCGTAAAGATAAAACCAAAATCTGGGTGTCGCTCAATGCCCGCCGTGTTCCGGGCCCGAGTGGAGAAACGCTCCATTACTCAGGATTCATAGAAGACATCACTGATCGAAAGCGTGTGGAGCAGGCTCTCGCCGAGTCAAGGGCGCAGATTATCGCGCTATTCGACAGCACAAATGATTTTATTTGGTCTGTAGACCCGGTCAATTTTGGAGTCGTTACCTGGAATAAATCATTCGGAGACTACTTTACAAAAGAACGCGGCATCGAACTGCGCGTCGGCATGACACCGGAACAGCTGGTGCCACGCGAGTTCGTCTCCCAGTGGGATGAAATGTTCATGCGTGCCTTGCGGGAAGGCTCGTTTGTCACTGAATATACTGTCATAACCGGCAACATTATTCTTCTGCTCACCTTTAATCTGCTTAGACAAGATGGTGATATCTTCGGAATATCAATATTTGGCAAGGACATCACCGAGCGCAAACGCGTTGAGGAGGAATTGCGGAAAAGCGAGGAGCGCTACCGCGCCCTGGTTGATACATCCGCCGATTGGGTGTGGGAGGTCGATGCTGAAGCGAGATACACTTATGCTGATCCCAAAATACAAATGATCCTGGGGTATGCGCCCGGAGAGGTCCTTGGGCGTTCCCCTTTTGATTTCATGCCGGAGGAAGAGGCCCTGCGGGTGAAGGCGCTTTTTAATGAAATCGCGGTCGATAGACGCCCATTTTCCGGCCTGATAAATTTGAATTTGCATAAGGACGGACGGGAGGTAGTGCTTGAGACCAGCGGGACTCCGATTTGCGGATCGAATGGGGATTTGCTGGGCTATCGGGGCATGGACCGGGATGTAACAGAACGCGTCCTGGCCGAGATAGAACTGCGTCGAAGCGAGGAGCGCTTTCGAAAAGTTATCGAGGACTCGCCCATGGGCATTGGCGCCAGCCGTGCCGGGTTAATTGTTTTTGTCAACAAAAAGTATCTGGAGATGTTTGGTTATCAGAACCTCTCCGAGGTCATTGGCCAACCGGTAATCAACCACTTGGTACCGGAAGTTCGAGAGGAAATTGCCCAACGCATTCGCCGGCGCAGCAAGGATTTCGACCTGCCCGCGGAATACATTGGCGAAGCTCTGCGCAAGGATGGTTCAAGTTTTACAGCGCATGTTGGTAATTCCCTGGTACGGTTCCCTGAAGGCCTGACCAGCATTGCTTTCTTCTTGGATATTACAGAGCGCATCAAGGCCGAAGAAGAACTGCGCAAGTACCGAGAACACCTCGAAGAAATGATCGAGGAAAGAACAGCTGAGTTGGTAATAGCAAAAGAGAGGGCCGAGGCTGCCGACCTTGTAAAATCTGTGTTCCTGGCAACCATGTCGCACGAACTCCGCACGCCGCTCAACTCGATAATCGGTTTCACCGGCGTCCTCCAGCAGGAGCTTTCAGGCCCTTTGAACGAGGAACAGAAGAAACAACTTGGAATGGTGCGCGCAAGTGGCTCACACCTGCTGGATCTGATTAACGATGTCTTGGACATCTCCAAAATTGAGGCCGGGCAACTGGAGGTATCCATAGAGCCGTTCGATCTCCGTGCGGTAGTCCAAAAAGTCTTCCAGAGTGTAAGACCCTTGGCTACGAAGAAGTGTATCGGCCTTGAGCTGGAAATCGCGCCAGATGTGAAATCGATATCGAGCGATCGGAGGCGTGTCGAACAGATCCTGCTCAATCTTCTAAGCAATGCGATCAAATTCACTGACGAAGGCAAGGTCTGTGTAAAGTGTTCGGTCAATGCCCAGGCAGCCTCGATAGATGTTGCCGACACGGGCATAGGCATAAAGAGAGAGGATATGGAGCTGCTTTTCAAGCCATTCCAGCAGGTTCAAACCGGCGCCGGCAGGCACTTCGAAGGCACGGGACTAGGGCTTTCGATCTGCAGAAAGCTGCTGGATCTGCTGGGAGGGAAAATAGCGGTAGCTAGTGAATGGGGTAAAGGGAGCACCTTCAGTTTCACCCTTCCACTCGAAAGGTTGAGGGATGAAAGCCAAAATACTTTGCATTGAGGATAACGAGCAGAATCTTTATCTCGTCACGTTCTTACTCAAGTCGAAGGGCTATGAAGTTATCCAGGCGCGGGAGGGTCTAGAGGGCGTGGAGACGGCCTTACGAAACAAACCTGACCTGATACTTCTGGACATTCAGCTGCCGTCAATGGATGGTTACGCAGTTGCGCGATTGTTGCGTACAAACCCTGGCCTGTTCAAGGTCCCAATCGTCGCGGTGACATCATACGCCATGGTCGGCGATCGCGAAAAGGCAATGGGTTCCGGTTGCACGGGATTTATCGAAAAACCAATCAATCCGGATACATTTATTGAGCAAGTAGAACAATACCTTCTTGGTGGAGTTTCTTAAGGAGCAATAGATGGCCCGTATTCTCATTGCGGATGACAACAGCCAAAACATTTACCTGCTGGAAGTGATATTGAAAGGGTCGGGGCATGATGTAATATCTGCCGTCAACGGGGCTGAAGCTCTTGAAATTGCACGACAAACCCTGCCGGATCTCATCATAACCGACATTTTCATGCCGGTTATGGACGGGTTTGCTCTTTGTCGTGAGTGGAAGTCGGATGAGCTGCTGAAGAGTATCCCTTTTATCTTCTATACAGCAACGTACACACACCCTAAGGACGAGCAATTTGCGCTCAGCCTCGGAGCCGAGCGATTCCTGATCAAACCACAAGAACCGGAATCACTTATGGAAGTTGTGCAACAGCTGCTGAACGGATCCAAAGTGAGAGCTCTCGAAAGCCATTCCAGTGAATGTGAAATCCTGTTCCAGCATAACCAAGTTTTGCTTCGAAAGCTTGAGCAGAAAGTTGCGCAACTGGAGAGCGAAATCGCCGAGCGCGAGGCGATCCAGGAACAGCTCCTTGCAGCAGCCGACGATTGGCAGGCTACCTTCGACTCCATCAGTGATATGGTAATGATTCTTGATCCCTGCTTCCGAATTCAGCGCGTGAATGTCGCGGCAGGTACATTTCTCGCGCGGCCGCCGGACCAGATCATAGGAAGAGAATACCATGATTTGATGAAAGGGATAGTTGCCAATGAGACCGGACGCCCTATTGCGAAGGTAATGCAGACCAGACGTCATGAGGAGATGGAGATATTTGATGAAGGAAATAAGTCGTGGATGCTTGTTTCGGCGGATCCAATTCTGGACGAGGGCGGGGTCATTTCCAGGGTAGTACATACGATCAAAGACATTACCGAGCACAAAAAGATGGAGGAACAACTGCAGAGCAGGTTCCGAGAAATCGAAAAGCTCAAAAAACAGCTTGAACAGGAGAACATCTCTTTGCGTGAGGAAGTAAAACTCCTGTCGCCGCATGCCGAAATCGTGGCAACAAGTCTCGCAATGCAGCAGATAATGGTCCAGGTCGAACAGGTGGCCCGAACGGACTCTACCGTACTCATCACCGGTGAAACCGGCACCGGGAAGGAAGTTATAGCGCGCGCCATCCATGATCACAGCACAAGGAAGGCACTGCCGCTTGTTACAGTCAACTGCGCGTCTCTGCCTCCCACTTTGATCGAGTCAGAACTATTCGGACGCGAGAAGGGCGCCTTTACTGGAGCAATGTCCCGGATGGTGGGGCGATTCGAAATCGCTGATGGGTCAACCCTCTTCCTTGATGAAATCGGCGATCTTTCACTTGAAGTCCAAGCTAAACTCCTTCGGGTCCTGGAGGAAGGCCGATTCGAGCGTTTGGGTTCCACCAAGTCCATTAAGGTGAACGTCCGCATAGTTGCAGCAACTAATCGGAAGCTTGACCAGATGGTTCAGACGGGCTCGTTTCGCAAAGATCTTTATTATCGCCTGAATGTCTTCCCCATCATAATACCGCCCCTGCGAGAACGCGAAGGAGATATTCCGCTGCTAGTCTGGGCTTTCATCCGCCAGTTTGAAAAACGCATGGGCCGGAACATCAAAAGTATTCCAAAATGGAGCATGGATGCCCTGTTGAAATATTCCTGGCCTGGAAATGCACGGGAACTCAGAAATGTTGTCGAACATGCCATGATAGTAAACCGCGGCCCAATCCTTGAAGTGCATCCCCCCTCACGCTCCCCGAGTGAGGAAACATTCGAGGAATCGGAAAGACTTGAAGATGCCGAACGGAATCATATTTTGCGCGTCCTGCAAACGAGGGGCTGGCGTGTTTCAGGCAAAGGAGGGGCGGCCGAGATCCTGGGACTGAAACCCACCACTCTTGAAGCCCGAATGAAGAGGCTGAGGATCCAAAGGCCCAATGCATAGCCGCCGACAATTGGGAATTTCCCACGGTCCCTGGCTACCGACCCGCTGAAGCAACGCCTGGCCTGGCTGCATAAAATCACTGTGTTTATAGCTTTCTTGCCCCTTTTCGTGCCTTGGCATAATTATCGCTATTCTACATACAACCTCTAGAAAACTACTAAAAGCAGCGATTTAAAAATAGAAACGTCCGATTTTAAAAAGACTGAGTCCATAAATCCGCTTACCCAGTCCGAGTTCCGGTCGAAGGAACTGACAATTCAGCTTTTTCGCATCCAGGAAGATGAACGCAAGAGGATATCTAGAAATCGTTCACCGGAGACTCGATAACAGGAGTTCCAAATGGAAAAGGATTTTGCTCATCCAATGTTGACCGACACGCTTTCACTCCGCCATAGAAAAGGCAAGATTGTGTCTGCCGAGGAGGCGATAAGAATAATTCGGAACGCAGACGTGGTGGCCACCGGAGGCTTTGTTGGAGCGGGATTTGCCGAAGAAATCGCCGTCCAGCTTGAAGATCATTTTCTGAGAACTGGGGGTCCCAGGGACCTCACACTCGTTTATCCCGCCGGCCAGGGAGATGGAAAAGCCAAGGGACTGAACCACCTCGCCCATGAAGGCTTGATCAAAAGAATCATAGGGGGCCACATCGGGCTGGCCCCCAAACTTCAGGAACTAGTTAGAGATAACAAGATTCTGGCCTATAACTTTCCACAGGGAGTGGTAAGCCAACTCTTCAGGGACATCGCCGCACATAAACCGGGAACAATCAGCTCTGTGGGCCTGGGGACATTTATCGACCCCAGACTCGATGCAGGCAAACTGAATGAACTCACACGGTTGGAAGGCGAGGACCTGATTGATGTGATGAGTATCGGAGGCAAAGAGTACCTGTTTTATAAAGCGATTCCAATTAATGTCGCCATTTTGCGTGGGACAACCGCGGACAGCGACGGCAATGTCACAATGGAAAGAGAGGCTCTAACGCTTGATGCCCTTGCAATGGCAATGGCCGCCAAGAACTCCAATGGTTTCGTCATAGTTCAGGTGGAGAGGACAGCGGATCGTGGAAGCCTGAATGCTCGTCAGGTGAAAATCCCCGGAATTCTGGTTGACTGTGTTGTGGTTGCAAAGCCCGAACATCATTGGCAGACTTTCGCCGAGCAATACAATCCCTCCTATAGCTGTGAATTGAGAGTCGCGATGCAGGACCTTCCACACATGGAGATGAGTGCGCGGAAGGTTATCGCCCGGCGGGCGGCATTTGAACTGCGGCCCAATAGTGTGGTGAATCTTGGGATTGGCATGCCTGAAGGCGTCGCCCAGGTAGCCAATGAGGAACGGGTAATCGATTTTCTTACCTTGACTGCCGAACCTGGAGTGATCGGGGGCATGCCCAACGGCGGTCTGAATTTCGGAACCGGCATCAACATTGACGCACTTATAGACCAGCCGTATCAATTTGACTTCTACGACGGGGGTGGACTGGACATCGCATTTCTCGGAGCAGCCGAAGTTGATGGGGAAGGAAATGTAAATGTCAGTAAATTCGGAACCAAGTTTGTCGGCCCCGGAGGATTTATCAACATCAGCCAGAATTCTAAAAAGGTCATATTCCTGGGGACCTTCACCGCCGGCGGCCTGAAAGTATCCGTTGATACAGCCGGCATTAAAATTGTTCAGGAAGGAAGGGACCCGAAGTTCGTGAGTCAGGTGGAACAAAAGACATTCAGCGGGAAATATTCGGCTATGCGGCGGCAGCCGGTACTCTATATTACGGAGCGATGTGTCTTCTCCTTGTGTGAACAGGGTTTGGAACTCATCGAAATAGCTCCTGGGGTGGATCTCGAAAAGGATGTTCTTGCAGTGATGGGATTCAAGCCAATCATTAATAAGCCTCCACGTCAGATGGATGCCAGGATTTTCAACCGGGGCCCCATGGGCCTTAAAGATGACTTGCTGACAATTCCTTTAGAGGACCGCTTGACCTACTCGCCGGAGGAAAATCTATTCTTCGTGAATTTTGAAAATCTGTATGTGCGATCTAGTGAGGAGATCCAGAGAATCAAGGAGATAGTGGAACGGATACTAACTCCTGTGGGTAAGAAGGTTTATACTATCGTGAACTATGATAACTTCAATATTGTCCCGGAACTCGTGGAAGAATATTCCGAGATGGTGAAATTTGTCATGAGGTTCTATGAGAAGGTTACCAGATATACGACCAGCACGTTTTTGCGGATGAAGCTGGGCGACGAATTGAAAAGGCGTGATCTCGCTCCCTATATTTATGAAACACGGGAAGAAGCCAAGAAAGCACTTTCCCAGCTGCAAGAGCGGGAGTCATCTTAAAGCGCATCACATTAATAACCGCAAAACTACAGGATATGCTGAGTTCGCTGTATGATTAATTCCACTTGGCCGAAGAAAGGGAATGGGCATGTCCCGAATAAAGTTTTACGGCGTCAGAGGATCAACCCCTGTTTGCAGCGCGGGATTTCAGGAGTTTGGAGGCAATACGAGCTGCATTCTGATGATAGGGCCAAAACGGACGGTGATCCTTGATGCTGGTACGGGCATCCGTGAACTCGGCAAGGAAATGGCTAGGGACCCTCATTTGGGCATTGATCGCGAATGCTTCCTGGCATTCTCTCATTTCCATTGGGATCACATTCAAGGATTGCCCTTTTTTGCTCCTGCCTACGATCCACGCCGGAAATTCACGATCAGCGCTATTGGCCGGGGGCATTATGGGAAGGATTTGAGAAGCATCTTCGAGGCACAGATGCAGGAAGAATATTTTCCTGTCAGTCTCGAAGGTATGGGAGCAAAAATTGAGTTCCTGCACCATCCGGATAGTCACATGAGTTTTGATGAGGCTTTCGTCAAGGTAGTCAAACATAATCACCCGGGTGGCGCTTATAGCTATCGTTTTCAGGACACCGACGGAAAAGTCGTTGTATGTTGTACCGATATCGAGCACGGTGAAAATATCGACCTCCGAATCGTCGAATTGGCGCAAGGTGCTGATTTATTGATTCACGAAGCACAGTATACCCCCGAAGAACTGCCACGCTTTAAAGGCTGGGGGCACAGCAGCTGGACTCAGGCTGTTGACGTAGCTGAACAGGCAAACGTAAAGCGCCTGATAATCACACATCACGATCCGGATCATGACGATAAATTCCTTACGGGTATTGAAAAGAAATGCCAGGAGCGTTTTCCAAATTCAGCATTGGCAAGAGAGGGAATGGAGGTAGTGGTCTGAGCTTTGAAGAAAAGTAGCACAGGCGCTACTTTACATCTCTTCGGAAGAAATCTCACGGGAAAAGCATCATGCATCGGACCTGGCGCAGCCCCTCAGAAAGCAATGGCCGCGCTGGTTTTCCTTTGGGATCCCCGTGGCAATCCATGCGTTTAGAAGATTTATCATGGCTGCCCCCCATCTCCTTCATCATACCCCTGCTTTGCCATAAATCCGCATAGGTTTTTCTGCCACTCCATCTGTGCAAATCACCCAATCCAATCATCAGAGTTACCGTAACATACAGCAAGTTACTTATGTCCGGGGGCTCACTGGCTATAGTGACGAAAGGTTGCAAAAATACGCTGTCCGACATGCCGGTTCGCGCCCGTTAGAGCCAGATGATTTGCCGGGGAAAAATAGATGCGGAATCCATTTGCAAAGCTCTCCTTTCAGTTTTGGGCTCCGGACCGGGGGCCTTATGCAATGCTTTTCCTGCTTTCCTTCACCTTATTCGTATTAGCCCCCCTTCTATCGGCGCGAGTTATTATGCCTCTCATTCTTGAACTCGCCTTTTCGGCAATCCTGATTTGTGGAGCATTTATGGTGAGTTCGCGGGCGAGCGTCCGCCTGCTCACGGTTGCAGTAGGTTTGTTATCAATGTTCTTTCGGCTTTTAGGCATTTCGGTCACCGGAAAAATAATTGTGGCATTGGATACCTTCGTTTCCGTGGGAATGTTGTCATGTTTTGTACTCCTGATGGCCAGGCATTTTCTTGGCCGTGGACGTGCCTCTAAGCACCGCATCTCCAGCGCCGTGTCGATCTATTTGCTTCTTGGACTCATCTGGTCACGCCTGTACCAATTGGTGGAGTTGATGATCCCTGGATCTTTTCGCATACACGAAGGCGAGATTTTGAGCGCCGCCAGTCTGAGCTACTTCAGCTTTGTCACTCTCGCAACCCTTGGTTACGGGGACATTGTGCCCACCCACATAATTGCACGTGATCTGGCAGTTCTTGAGGCGATTATGGGCCAGCTGTATCTGGTAATCCTGATTTCCGGGCTGGTGGCTGAGGGATCGCCAACAACATACACGGATAAACCCTAGACTTTGACCTTTTTAAATAAAGGAAATTAGATGGAACTTCTAAAAACACTGCTAGAGCAAAATCAACTGATGTCGCTGTTTCTTGTCATTGCACTTGGCTATGCAATCGGCGCACTCAATTTCCGAGGCTTCTCGTTGGGCGTTGGAGCGGTGCTTTTCGTGGGACTCGCCGCCGGAACCCTTGCGCCAAAAGCAGCACCACCCGGGCTTATCGGATCGCTTGGGCTCGTGATGTTTCTCTACGGGATAGGCATTCAGTATGGGAAGAACTTTTTCGCCGGGCTTTCGGGCGTCGGGCGAAAGTACAATTTTCTCGCTCTGGGGGCGCTGATTGTGGCCTCCGGAATAGCCTGGGTTGCAGCGTATATTTTTAACCTGCCTGCCGGCTACCTTGCCGGCATGTTTGCGGGGGCGGGAACCAGTACCGCAACTTTGCAGGCCGCAATGGAAGCTGCCGGAAACAACAACCCCGCGGTCGGCTACAGCGTTGCTTATCCTTTTGGTGTCATCGGTCCAATTCTGTGTATGTACGTGGCCATTTTACTTCTGAAGCCCCGAATCGAGGCGCCATCAGGCACAGGGTTGGACCTGAGCGAAGTAGTGGTTCGCAACCCCGAAGCAATCGGCAGGACAATCGGCGAAGTCGGTGCCGTTCTGCCGCCCGGCATAAAGGTAATTGCCGTACGGCAGCAACATGTCAACATGGTTCCAAGGCCCAATATTATTATCGAAGAAGGCAACGTGTTAGGAATTGTGGCTGACAACAAGGAGGGGCTTGAAAAGGCTCTAAAATTTCTGGGTGAAGCATCACCTGGAAGTATTGCCAAGGACCGCAAAGACCTTGATTACGTCCGTCTTTTCGCTTCGAAACCTTCGGTAGTAGGCAGCCGCCTTTCCGACCTGCGGGTTCCCTCGGGGGCCGAGTATTCTATTTTACATGTGCGCCGCGGTGATGCCGACCTGCTTCCCTCCCCCGATCTCATACTCGAATTTGGAGATCGTGTCGGAATGCTCCTCAACAGAGCAAACCTCGCCATATTCCGCACGTATTTCGGAGATTCGATCAAAGGGACGACCGAGTTTAGCTATGTTTCCGTCGGGATCGGAATGGTCCTGGGAGTAATACTTGGCCTGATTAGTTTCCCGATGCCAGGGCTAGGTTCCATGAAGCTGGGTTTAGCTGGAGGACCGCTCCTCGTGTCCCTGATACTTGGAAAACTTGGCCGCACGGGCGGTATGGTCTGGACCATGCCTGTCTCGGCTAATCTGACCCTCCGGAATTTCGGACTCACAATCTTTCTCGCCCAAGTTGGGATGACCTCGGGCGAAAAATTTGTGATGACAGTGCAGCAGACCGGTTTTCTGTTTCTCGGAGTAAGCGCTGCAATCCTTCTTGGCATCGTACTGACGACCCTTATTTGTGGCCATCTGATGCACATTCCTTTTGATGACCTGCTTGGAATAACGGCCGGCGTCACCGGAAATCCGGCAATCACCGCCTATGCGGCCAAGCAGGTCCCCACCGATCGGCCTGATATCGGATACGCGATGATCTTCCCCGGGGCAACCATCATTAAAATCATCATCGCCCAAATCATTATCGCACTCGGGGGTAACTAGAAGAGCGGAGCATGGTTGAAATGAGCCGTCTGTCGACAAGGAGATATCAATGTCCCGAGGCCTCTACATCACCGGCACTGGTCCCCGGAGTGGCAAGTCTGTTGTCATACTGGGAATTATGGAGCTACTGGCGGGCCGGATAGGAAACATCGGGTTTTTTCGGCCGGTTGCCTACCCGGATGCCGAGCATGACCATTCCATTCAACTTATTTCCAAGCTGCAGAAACTGAAGTTGCCGTGTGAGTCATTTTGCGGCTGCACCTACGAGGAAGCCGCATCAGCTATCAGGGGTGGTCACTTGTCGATGCTGCCTGCTCAGATTCTTGAAAAGTACAAAAGCCTGGAAGACCAATGTGATTTCGTGCTCTGTGCGGGCACCGATTACACCGGGGTGAATACCGCTCTTGAATTCGATTTCAATGTGAACATAGCCCGCAATCTCGGGATTCCTTTGCTCCCCATCATCAGCGGCATTGCGAGAACGCCATCGGAGATATTGGATTCCGTTAAGGTTCTCGCTGAATCGATTGAGGCGAAGAACTGCGACATCTTCGCCATTGTTGCCAACCATGTTGAGGAAAAGTGGAAAGAGGAAACTGCCGCCAGGCTGCAAAATGAGGTGAAGGATGGCATCCATGCCTATGCTATCCCCCGGCATTCGCTTCTTGAGAAACCGAGTGTGGCAGAGATCGCAAGGGCACTCCGCGCCGAGATAATCTACGGAGAACCCGAGGGACTGGAACGAGAGATTCACCGGTACGAGATTGGGGCAATGGGACTACCCGGTTTTCTTGGTGAGTTGAGCGAAGGCGCCTTCGTATTCACCACGGCAGACCGCTCCGACATAATACTGGGCGCGCTTCTAGCCGATGCATCCGCTACCTATCCACAAATCGCCGGGCTGGTCTTGACCGGGGGACTGAAACTTGAGCCACGGATACAACAGCTTCTGGCCGGCCTGAGGAAGTCCCAGGTTCCAGTACTATCGGTTTCTGAAGATACTTTTTCCTCAGCAATGTCCGTCAGCTCACTTCGGGGCAAGATCGGCCCCGAGAATAAAAGAAAAATCGCCGTTGCTCAGGCCCTTTTTGAGTCCAACGTCGATCCCCGGGAAATTGGCAAGCGCCTCATGATCAGCCGCTCGTCCCGCGTAACGCCCTTAATGTTTGAGTACGAACTGATCAGCAGGGCAAAGAAAAATCGACGGCACGTCGTGCTTCCCGAGGGAACCGAGGAGCGGATTCTGAGGGCGGCGGAGATTCTTCTCCTGAGAGGTGTGGTAGAGATCACTCTCCTCGGGGCAACACAGGAGATTCAGGACAAGGCAACAGAGCTGGGCCTCTCCATGTCGGGTGCACACATAGTAGATCCTGCTTCATCGGAGATGCGCAAAGAATTTGCGGAAACATACCACGAAATCCGAAAACACAAGGGAATCTCCAGGGAAATGGCTTTTGATCTTATGGCGGACGTTAGCTATTTCGGCACCATGATGATTCACCATGAAAGGGCGGATGGCATGGTCTCCGGCGCGGTCCACACTACCCAGCACACGATCCGCCCCGCTCTCGAAATCATCAGGACCAAACCGGATTTCACAATAGTTTCAAGTGTTTTTCTCATGTGTTTGCCCGACCGAGTTCTCGTTTATGGCGATTGTGCAGTGAATCCCGATCCTAACGCCCAACAGCTTGCGGAAATCGCGATTTGCGCTGCGTCAACATCCGAGATGTTCGGAGTAGAGCCCAGGATTGCAATGCTGTCCTATTCAACGGGCGAGTCGGGAAAGGGTGCCGATGTCGAAAAGGTCCGGGAGGCTACGCGTATAGTTAAACAGCTTCGGCCTGATCTCAAGATCGAGGGGCCTATTCAATATGACGCCGCGATTGATCCTGAAGTTGCGAAATTGAAAATGCCCGATAGCGAAGTGGCCGGCCGAGCTACTGTGTTCATCTTCCCGGATCTGAATACGGGCAACAATACCTATAAGGCGGTGCAGCGCTCGGCTTCCGCTGTTGCTATCGGACCCGTGCTGCAGGGATTGAACAAGCCGGTAAATGACCTCAGCCGGGGATGCACCGTGACGGACATCGTAAACACTGTTGCAATTACCGCCATTCAGGCGCAGGCAGGAAAGGGTCTTCCATGAAAGTCGCCATCATCAACTGTGGCAGTTCGTCTATCAAGTACGCCGTGTTTGACATGAACACCCGGGAAATGCTCGGATCAGGACTTCTGGAAAGAATCGGCACACAAGAGAGCCGTGTACGCCATCGCCGTCGAAACGATTTCGGAAAGTACGACGAGATCCTCATGCATGCACCAGTTTCCAATCACGCGGAAGGTTTCGAATTCATACTAAGCGTTACTGCAAAAATGCGAATCCTTGAGGATCCCAATGAACTGTTCGGCATCGGGCATCGAGTGGTACATGGGGGGGAAGCCTATAATGGACCGGTTTTAATAGACCGGAAGGTAACATCCAAGATCAGAGAGCTTATACCGCTTGCCCCTCTTCATAACCCGGCCAATATTGAGGGTATCGAGGTCGCTCTTAAGCGGCTTCCGCAAGTGCCTCAGGTGGCGGTCTTCGATACTTCATTCCATGCGACAATCCCTCCGCATGCATTTCATTACGCTTTGCCGTACAGGCTCTACGAAGAGCATCACGTTCGCCGCTATGGATTCCACGGAAACTCTCATTGCTACGTTGCAAAACGAGCGGCGGCAATGCTGGGAAAGTCTATCGAGAGTCTCAACGCAATTACACTCCACCTTGGAAACGGCGCAAGCGCAACCGCCATTTTGGGTGGGAAAAGCGTCGATACCTCGATGGGCATGACACCCCTCGAAGGATTGATCATGGGAACGCGCTCCGGGGATGTGGACCCTGCAATCCATTTTTATCTACTCAGGGAAGCAGGCATGTCCATCGAAGAGGTGGAGAGCATGCTCAACTCGCAGAGCGGGCTTAAGGGTATATGTGGCAACAATGATATGCGAGAGATTGGCGGACTAGCGGAAAAAAACGATCAGCTTGCACAGCTCGCAATGGACATGTTCTGTTACAGACTCAAGAAGTATATCGGGGCTTACTTCGCGGTTCTGGGACGTGTCGATGCGATAATATTCACCGGTGGTATTGGAGAGAACTCCAGGGTTATTCGTTCAGCTACATGTAGAGGGCTATCCGGATTGGGGATCGTTATGGATGAAGACAAGAATAATGGCGCCCTCGGATGTGAGGCTGAGGTTCAGGATGGGCAGAGCGATGTCAAGATTCTGGTGATTCCGACAAACGAAGAACTCGAGATCGCCGATCACACGGTTGAGACGATCACGGCGTTGAAAAACGGAGCAGTTCAGCTCAAGCCATAGTGCGATCCAGGTCCTGGACCCTTTTCCCGTGCACTCGATAGGGCCTTACCAATGAATGATGCCGGTAGTTACCAGGTGAATGAGACTTTGCGGAATGGGGAGACCGTTACCATCCGGGCGATCCGCCCCGAGGATAAAGAGCTTATTCTCAAGGGGGTGAGGGAGTTGGATGATAGCACGCTATATCTGCGCTTCTTCGGAACGAAGAGGGAAATAAGCGACCAGGAACTCAAGTATTTCACGGAGGTCGACTTTATCGACCACGTCGCTCTGGTAGCCGTTGCCGACCTGGACGATGAACCCAGAATAATCGGAGGTGGCCGATATATCGCCTGTGAAAATCCCGCGAAGATACGCAGCGCGGAGGTTGCGTTTATGATTCATGATCGATACCAGGGCAAGGGCCTCGGCACAATAATCATGAAACACCTTCTAAAAATTGCCCGCAAGAGTGGGATCGCACAATTCGAGGCAGAGGTCCTTCAAGAGAATTCAAAAATGCTGGCAGTTTTTGCCCGTACAGGTCTCCCCTTGACCAAGGTACGGCTTGGTGGAGTTCTTCACGTGACCCTTGCTCTCTCCTTAACTGAATCAATTGATGGAACCCGAGATTTCAATAAAGAGTGATGGGCATTATGGGAGAGCTTCAGGAAAATGTGAGAAATACACTGGGAGTCAAACTCCCCTGGAGAATACGCGAGATACATGTGGACTGATGCCTATTTGCATTCAAGACGTTGCCTGGCCCACTGTGGGCGTTCTTTCACGAACCGGTTATTCCTTCGCATGAGAGGTTTGTACGGACCTCAATCACTTCAATAGCCCTGCAAGACATGATTCGTGTTTTGCCCGGAGACGTCCCATGACTGAGGAACAGTTGCGACTGGATGAGGTTCCGAACCGACGCAGACCGAAAGGTAATGGGAGGTAGCGAGAAATGGCGACTAAGATTGTGGATGTTACCGAACAGAAGCGCCTGAACGACGCGCGCGAGGAGGGAATCCCCTGGAAGAAGTGGGGGCCTTACCTCAGCGAGCGGCAGTGGGGCACAGTCCGCGAGGACTACAGCGAGGACGGGAACGCTTGGGACTACTTCTCCCATGACCAGTCGCGCTCACGGGCATACCGCTGGGGAGAGGACGGGTTGGGGGGGATCTGCGACGACAAACAACAGCTCTGCTTCGCACTGGCGCTGTGGAACGAGCGCGACCCCATCCTGAAGGAGCGGTTGTACGGGCTTACCAACAGCGAGGCAAATCATGGGGAGGACGTGAAGGAGTACTACTTCTATGTAGACAGCACTCCCACGCACTCTTACATGAAGTATTTGTACAAATACCCGCAGCAGGAATTTCCCTACCACGACCTGGTTGAGGCGAACCGGCTACGGTCACGGGAGGAGTTCGAGTACGAACTTCTTGACACGGGCGTGTTTGACGAGGACCGCTATTTCGACGTGTTTGTGGAATATGCCAAGAAAGACCCGCAGGACATTCTGATCAGGATCACCGTTCACAATCGCGGCATGGAATCAGCCCGGCTTCATCTGTTGCCGACTCTCTGGTTCCGGAACACCTGGTCCCGGGGTGAGAACGATCCTAAGCCTTCGCTGCGCGAGGTGGCGCCCGGCACCATTCAAGCAGCCCACCATGAACTGGGCGAGTATTGGCTGTACTGCGATGGAGGCCCTGAGCTGCTGTTCACCGAGAATGAGAGCAATTCGCTGCGTCTCTGGGGCCAATCCTGCGCATCTCCCTACGTCAAGGATGCCTTCCACACGTACATCATCGAGGGAAAGGGCGAAACAGTTAATCCTGCCAAGGCGGGGACCAAAGCCGCGGCCCACTATATCCTCGAGGTGCCCGGCGGCGGCGGCAAAACCGTCCGCCTGCGGCTCGCGGCCGCCACGGCAAAGGATGATGCTTTCAAGGGCTTCGATGGAGTCTTCGAGAACCGGATCGCGGACGCGGATGAATTCTACCAGAGAATCGCGCCGCAATCGCTGAGCGAAGACGAGCGCCGGGTGCACCGCCAGGCGCTGGCGGGGATGCTCTGGAGCAAGCAGTATTATTTTTTCGACCTGGAGCTCTGGTTGAGCGAGCACAAGAGCCATCCGCTGCTTGACTCAAATCCGCGCAGCATACGGAACACTGAATGGTTCCATATGCTGAACTCCGACATCATTTCCATGCCAGACAAGTGGGAGTACCCGTGGTTTGCGGCCTGGGACCTGGCCTTCCACACGACCGCCCTGGCCCTGGTGGATTTCGACTTTGCAAAGGAGCAGCTCCTGCTGATGCTGCGCAATCTCTATTTCCACCCCAATGGCCAGATTCCAGCCTACGAGTGGAACTTCAGCGACGTGAATCCGCCGGTGCACGCCTGGGCCACGCTCTACCTGTTTAAGATGGAGCAGACGCTGGGCAGGGCGGACCTGCGGTTCCTGGAGCGGTCCTTTCAGGGGTTAATGCTCAACTTCAACTGGTGGGTGAACCGGAAGGACCCTGCCGGACGCAACGTCTTCGCCGGCGGCTTTCTGGGGTTGGACAACATCGGCGTCTTCGACCGGAGCGCCCAACTTCCGACGGGCGGCTCGCTCGAGCAGGCGGACGGCACCGCTTGGATGGCATTCTACTGCCAGTGTATGCTGGAGATAGCCCTGATTTTGACCGAATATGACCCTATGTACGAAGAGGTCGCCTTCAAGTTCATCCAGCATTTCATTTGGATTTCCTACGCCATGGACCGCATCGGCGAGAACCACGACGAGATGTGGGACGAAGAGGACGGATTCTTTTACGACCTGCTGCGCCTGCCGGACGGGCAGGCCATGCGTTTGAAAGTTCGGTCGCTGGTGGGACTGCTGCCGCTCTGCGCATCCACCGTGTTTGAAGCAGATTCGGTAACGCGCTATCCGAAGCTGATGGAGATGATCGCCTTATTCCGCAAACGACATCCCGAGGTCATTTCCCATGTGGCCCCGACCGACGAGGGTTTCATCGGATATAAAGATCGGCGGCTTCTGTCGATCCTCAACAAGAAGAAGCTCACGCGGGTGCTCGGTTACATGCTCGACGAGAATGAATTTCTGGGCCCGCACGGGATCCGCTCCCTCTCGCGGTTTCATCTGGAGCATCCGTTCACTTTCTGGGTGGGGCATGAGGAATATAAGGTGCAGTATCTGCCGGGCGAATCCAATACGGGGATGTTCGGTGGGAACTCCAATTGGCGGGGTCCGGTCTGGATGCCGATTAATGCACTGATCATCCGGGCGCTGTTGAACCTGTACCAGTTTTTCGGCGACGACTTCAAGGTGCAGTGTCCGACCGGTTCAGGCCAGTACTTGACGCTGTTCGAGGTGGCGCAAGAGATTTCCCGCCGTCTGGCGGGGACTTTCCTGCGCGATGCCCATGGGCGACGACCGGTCTACGGAGGGACGGCCAAATTCCAGGACGACCCGCACTGGTACGATCTGATCCTCTTTTATGAGTACTTCCACGGCGACAATGGGGCCGGGCTTGGGGCCAGCCACCAGACGGGGTGGACCGGCCTGATCGCCCTACTCCTGGACGTTTTTGGGCGTGCCGATGCCAAAAGCGTTCTAGAGACAGGACGCGCGAAAACTGTAAGCCGGTTCTTCAGGGAGCAGGTGGACGGCGAACAGGTGGGCGCGAAGTGCGGATGAGATGGTCGGTTATTCGTTACCCTTCGCTATGGCAAATCAATGCCGGTAGCCCGGCTGATGAAATTATCACGGACGTCGGGCTGTGACTCAGGATAACGTTCCTGATGCCGAATTAGACCGCTTGGCAGATCTTGGTGTTGATTGGATCTGGCTCCCGAGCATCTGGCAGACCGGCCCCGCGGCACGGGCCAATCTAGCGAGCGAATCCCGAATGGTGTCGAATTGGTGGAGTTCTTCACGTGACCCTTGCTCTCTCCTCAACTGAATAGATGCGATTAAATCCCAAACACAATTTAGAGAAGGGCGGGCGGAATGGGAAACTTGGCAAACTATATGGAAAAGGCCCTGGGAATAAAACTCCCTGAAGAATATGTGACATTCATGGAGCAATACGGCAAAAAGCTGGCGGCCGATCCCGTCAATCAGAAGAGTTGGGTCGCGAGGCTGGGGGACGCCGATTTCGTAGTCGGTACGACGCTTGCGTTCCGTGCCCGGGTACCGAACTTCCCCATGGAGAACGTGGTAATCGGCTACCTGGGAACCAAGACGATAGTGATCGATAAGCACTACGAACAAATAGACGCTTATTTGTTGCTGAACGTTCAGAATAGACGGATTCTCTCGATTGATTCCCGCGGCGTAACGGAAAGGATCTCCGAGAGCTTTGAAGAATGGGTTGGCCTTGAGCTTCTCAGGGCATCGCTCAAGGAGAAATACGAAAGCACACTTACCGTTATTCTGTTCGAAGATGAGGCGAAAGCCGCGGAGGCCCGTGAAAAGCTGAGGGATTTGCAGCGCCAGGGCCACATAGACATTGATGATGCGGTGGTTGTGGTTAAGGATGCGGACGGGACGGCGAGATTTGACCAGCCGCCCAAAAAGTCCAAGAAGGGAGCAGTGATCGGCAGTATCACAGGGCTTATCGTCGGCAGCATCCTCTTCAGCCCCCTGTTTGGCGCAGGTATTGGAGCTGTTGCAGCAGCCGTATCCGCATCTCTCGCCGATGTGGATATGGGTATCGACGATCAGTTCATCAAGGATCTGGCACGGAAATTCAACCCGGGCTGCTCCGCACTCTTCACCCTGGTGCAAAAGGCCGACTTTGAGCGCGTGGGGGAAGCCTTTCTCGGCTTCGGCGGCAAGGTGTTGGTGAACTCGATGAGTAAGGAGAGGGAGGCCCTCATACAGGGAATCCTCGATGCGGAAAGGAAGAGTGCTGAGTAGCAAGGGGTAGGGTGTTTTTTTCCCCAATGGAATGCCGGGATACCGATTCAAACAATATTGACCGGCTATTTGTTTTAAATAGCATTTTAGACGCTGTCCGCGGGCGTCCATGATAGAGTCTCGCTAGAGGAGCGCCAGGCAATGATGTTTGAGAAATGGTTAAAAAAAGCTATTCTCACCAGCATCCTCGTGACTCTGATGGGCTGCGCCGGCATCGGGCCGCACACAATTGCCCGCGACCGCTTCGACTACACCTCCGCAATTTCCGATTCCTGGAAGGCCCAGATGCTCGTCAACATGGTCAAGCTGCGCTATGGGGATACACCCACCTTCCTCGATGTGGCTTCCGTCATCAACCAATACTCGATCGAAAGCCAGATAGACCTCCGGCTTTCATGGGCAGATCCTGCCACTGCCGCCGTGACCAATACCCAGGGTGCGGGGGGTTACGCCCGCTACACTGACCGTCCGACAATCACCTACAGTCCGCTGACCGGGGAGAAGTTCGCCAGGAGTCTAATGACTCCTATACCTCCTGCTGCCATCCTTAGCTTGATTCAGGCGAATTACCCCGTCGACCTGGTTCTGAGGCTCTGTGTGCACTCCATCAATGGGATTCGGAACCGATTCGGAGGGGCGGCGAGGGCACGCCCCGCGGACCCCGAGTTTTACCTGCTCCTGGAACGGTTGCGAAGACTCCAGACTTCGGGGGCTATTGGCCTGCGTGTACAGAAAACGAACGACAGGGATGCCACGCTCATGACCATACGCGGCAAAGTGGATGAAGCCACCCAGGAGGACAGTATTGCCGCACGCAGGTTGCTTGGCATCGACCCCTCGGCGCAGGAATTCGCGGTTGCGTATGCGTCCGTGCCAAAAGGCGACCGCGAAGTGGCGATTCTGAGCCGCTCTATCCTCGAGATCATTATCGATCTCGCCTCACACATCGAGGTTCCCGATATCCATGTTGAGGAGAAGCGAGTCAATGCCACTCAAATGGAAGAGAGCTCTCCCGGCCGTTCTTCGGGCCCCATGATCCGAATACACAGCTCGCGGAAAAAATCCGCCGATGCATTTGTTGCAGTGCCCTACCGTGACCACTGGTTTTGGATCGATGACCGCGATCTGCCATCCAAGCGTATGTTTTCTTTTCTAATGTTCATATTCACCCTCGTGGAAACCGGTGGCAAAGAGGGTGTGCCTATCGTGACCATCCCCGCTGGGTAGAAGATCATGCCAATTAAGGGCTCAAGATAATCGTGACAAACGGAAAGTCTTCATTATGGGAGTGTCTCCCTCCCGAGATGAGATTGATACACCCTCAAGTAGAAGCACAGTCAGGAGGGCTTGTTGCCCAAATGCGGAATCGAAAAGAACCTGCGGGAATTGAAGGAAAGCTCCCCTCCCCTGGTGGTAGTGGGTTGAAATTCTTAATCTTAATCTTTTTGTCCCCCTCCCCTGACCCATCCCATTCTATGGACCGGATACATGGGTAACAGGTGTTTTAGGACATAGGTAACACATTTTACGTTAACTCCAAAAAATCAGCGCGTTCGGTTCTTTGAAAACTTATATTCCATTTGCCTGCCCGGAGGATAGGGCTCTGCTGGAGAGCAACCCGAGCGCCGAGGCAGGGGATGACGGAGGGGCAGGGTCTTGGCCCTGCTCCTTTCTTCTCTGCCCCTCTTGATTCCCCAAAGCGGAAAACTCAAACTTGACTCCTCTCAGGATCTTCCGGGGATGCTCTAAGGTCGATCCGCGCTATCCTTTGATTGCAAAAGTATATGTCCATTACACCATCGGATTGGGTTGGCCGGATCGCCACCC
>DBMO01000070.1 GCA_002298995.1 Desulfarculales bacterium UBA696 | reverse complement strand
ACCCTCCCCTAGCCCCTCCCATCGAGGGAGGGGTAATTCGCATTGCAACTTGTTTGGGCAACAGCCCGAAAAGTTCCAGTACGCACTTGGATATCCGTTTTAGAAAAATCGGCACCCTTTACATCCCCCAGATCAGGATACCGATTCGAGCCTGCATGGAATTGCACGAAGTTGAACCGTGCCGAGCACCGGGTCTTTAGGGCCGTTCGAACTTGTTATGCAATTAATATTCGATTCCGTCCAGGCAAACCCCTCTTCCTGCTTTTCCGGAAACCACCAGCCAAAATCCGCTACGACAACTCCGGGATCAATGGCCTTTGAAATTTCAGCAAACTGCACTATCGATCCGAATTTGGTTTGTATCCTTACGGCCTGCCCTTCAGAAATACCCAGCCGGCCGGCTGCTTCGGGGTGGATCATAATTTTTGGCGAAGGGTCCCGGTCCCTTAAACGCTTTATCTGCCTGTACCCTGAATGGAAAAAATACCGGGGCTTGCGGGTGGTAAGAAGAAACGGAAATTCAGCGTCAACTTCCGCATGCGGGCCCACGGCAGGCAGCGGCTGATATCCCCAGCCTTCGAAAAGACTCGAATAGAGTTCGACTTTGCCCGACGGTGTTGCAAAGCCTTTTTCAAGGTATGAGTAATACCTCGATTTTCCGGATAACATCCCCTGCTCTGCAAATTCCTGATATGTGATGCCGGAGGGCTTAAGTACCTCTTCCAGCATTTCCTGTTCCGTGTCCCAGAAATATTGGTCCAGCCCCATCCGCTTTCCCCATTCATTCAGTATTTTAATGTCGGGCCAGGCGCTGCCCGCGGGATCTACCGCGCCGGGCCTTGCGAATATGTGCCCATGGGGAAGGCCGTAGTGGCCGATATCGTTGAATTCCAAGTGGGTTGCCGCCGGCAGGACGAGGTCGGCCAATGATGCCGACGGCGTCATGAAAATATCGGAAACGGCCAGAAAATGGAGATTCCGCAGCGCCCGATTAACCTCTTGGGCGCCTGAGCAGCTGATGAGTGGATTTGTGCCCTGCATGTAGAGGCATTTGATCGGGTATGGAGCCTGCTCCAGAATAGAGCGGAAAAGCAGCCAGTTGGGCACCGTGAGCAGGCGCGGCATGATCCCGTGATGGCGGTTAAGCAGCTTATCGGCCCTGCCGGGAAATTTTTTCAAGCAAATTAACTCGGCCGGGCGCATCACATTGGGCAATTCCGTCTTGACGTTTCCGCCAGGCACTTCAAGGTTTCCGGTCAGGGCCATCAGCAGAACCAGGGCTCGGCAGGTCTGGGAACTGTTTGGCGAGTGCTCGATGGCATTTCCCCAGTGGAGCATTGCAGGGGCGCTGTTTGCATAGAGCCGCGCCGCCTCGATGATCCGATCTTCGGAAAGCCCCGTCCCGGCCGCAACAACGGAGGGCGGGAAGGGCCGCACCGCCTCTCGCAACTCCGGAAAGCCGCTCGTCCACTTCTCGACAAATTCCCGGTCGAAGAGGTTCTCTGTCGTAATCACGTGAAGAAGGCCGGCGGCAAGCAAATCATCTGTCCCGGGACGGATTTGAAGCCAAATCCGGGCGTTTCGGGCCGCATCGGTCCTTACCGGGTCCACGACGATCAGCTTTGCTCCGTGCCTGAGCGCATCAAGAAAGCGCCCGCCAAGAACTCCTTCCTCGTTGGTCCTTACCGGATCGCTTCCCCAGAGGAGAATGCAGCCTGTGGGGGCTTCATAATCCGGAACCGGGAAAAAGCCGCAGGTAGCAAGGGCGGTCTGTTCCCGGGGCATGTGGCACACATGCTGGCTAGCTCCCACATTGGGGGTGTTAAGCAGGTTCGCAAGCCGAAGCAGGATGAAAAACTCGAGCCCTTTGGGCGCGCCCTGGCAAAATGCAACCGATTCGGGCCCACCCTTCCCGATTGCATCCCGGAACTCACCGGCAAGAATGTCGAGCGCCCTCTCCCATGACACCTGCTCCCATTGGCCGGCTCCCCGTTCGCCCTTCCGCAGCAGCGGCAGCTCGAGCCTGTCGGGATGATATGCCCGCTCTATCGCCGCAAGGCCCTTTTGGCAGCAATATCCCTTGCTGTATGGATCATCCTTGTCGGCCCTGATCTGTTCGAGCCTGCCATCCCTTACAAGCACCACGAATCCGCAGCCGCCGTGGTCGAACCGTCCGCAGTGGGTCTTTACCAGCTTTTCCGCCATTTTTATTCTCCGGGGGTGCTGCAAGGAACTAAAGAATCCCAAACAAGTGGAAGACCGGACCCTGCAAATTGGGATGGGGGAAGCATCTCGAGGTGATAAGCGCGACTGCTCAATTCGAGAAGGAGAGACCTGCTTTTGATCCGTTCACATGGTCATTCTAAAATGCTGATTCATCATGTCAATTGAAATTCCGCGGCAGCAGGTGAAGTAGCATGGGGGTGCTGCCCACGGCGGTTACGCAGCTATCCCTGCGTGCTTGAGTCCTGATCCGACAACCACCGCTTCAGCACTCTCGGGAATCCCGCTCCTCGATCCCGAAACTTCATCAAACATAAAAATCTAACAACATTTAAACACATTTTCCCCCTTCCTGGCGACGCCAACGCCTAGCCGGCCTGCATCCGTCATTCTCCAACGGCAAAGGTTCTTTATACAAATATTGTCTTGACGCAGAACAACTAGTCATATAATCATTACTGGCCCAATAGAGGCTGGATGTGAAAGATAGTGATCGGGAAGGGAAAAAGATCCACGGAATGGGAAGTTGCTCCCCGGAGTGGCTGTCCAGCAGACTAACCGGCACCACTACTCCGCCCCTGCGCTTTTGCCTCACCTCCTCTTGCTCCGGTTCCTCTCCCGTTTTCCGATATCCTCTCTTCTTGGCGCAACTTCCGGTCTGGGTGCATTACGGGAGTCCTCCGCGGCAAAAGAAGACCCCGACCCAGACTCGAAGACCAGTGAAATTAACTTCCCACAAGGTGAGAACACCATGTCGACTGGATCAAGAATCGGCAACGTGGTTGCTGAAAGA
Source organism: Desulfarculales bacterium UBA696 (assembly GCA_002298995.1). GTDB lineage: Bacteria > Desulfobacterota > Syntrophobacteria > Syntrophobacterales > Syntrophobacteraceae > SbD1. Next base: position 44,734 of record DBMO01000070.1, on the reverse strand, counting down.
CTCCTGGACATGATCTTTCGACAGAAGATCGAGGCCGGAAGCAAGCTACCTTCAGCCGAGACCATTTCGAAAGTGACCGGAGTAAGCATCGTTTCGACCCGCGAAGCCATCAAGAACCTGGAATCCATCGGACTGGTCGAGATAAAGCACGGAAAGGGGATCTTCGTCACGAGCGGCGGGCCAATTGTGGACGAAATCCTGGAGGCCAGGAAGGTGATGGAGTGCCAGAATGCAGAGATGGCTGCAAGCAAGATCGAGGATTGGGAAGTTGAAAGTCTGCGCTCTCTTCTGATGGCCATGTACGAGGAGATAGCGATCAAGGACGACAGGGCTTTCATAAACCTCGACCATGAGTTTCACCTGATTATCGCCCGTGCTGCCGGGAATCGTTTCCTCTACAGGGCTTTTTGCAACGCAAGGAGCCTGCTCCTGTATCAACAGTCTCAGGTGAACAGCTATCCCGGAAACATTGAAGTAGCAGCCGGGCAGCATAAGCAAATAATCGAGGCATTGGCCCAAAGATCCCCCCAAGGCGCCCGCTTGGCGATGTCGATACACCTGGATGAGGCAATGCGGGTGTGGAAAGAGATGTTTTCAGATCTCGGACTGCATTCAAAGGCCAGGCATGCCGCCGGCGCCACGGCACGGGCCTAAAACGGCAATCCGTCAACGGGGACCGTTGCCCAGCAGCCTCCACGGAGTCTATGGACAAACCGCGCGTGAAAAAACTTGGAATCGAAAGCTGCCGTAATGAAGGCCGGCGGTGAAATGGGACTACATTTAATAAAGGTTTGGGCCAGATGGATAAAAAGACCAGGAGCACGCTCGAAGAAATCTTTATGGCAGGGTTAAAGGCCGTGGACCCGGAAGAAGCCGTAAAGCACCACGTCAGCCTGGTTGCCAACCGGCTGCTGGTTGGTGAGCGCTCTTACCCGCTCGATTCCTTCGAAAGAATCATCGTTACGGGGTTTGGAAAGGGAACGGCCCCCATGGCTAAAGCCCTCGAAGATATTCTGGGCGATCGCCTGACCGAGGGCTGGATCACGGTAAAATACGGCCATGGAGTTCCGCTGAAAAAGATCCGCGTCATGGAAGCCGGCCATCCCGTGCCGGACGAGGCAGGCCTTCAGGCAACGCGATTCATCCTGGACCGCCTTGAGGGTTGTACCCAAAAAGATCTCGTCCTTTGCGCATTCTCCGGCGGCGGCAGCGCGCTTTCTCCGGCTCCAGCGCCTCCCCTGGAACTTAGTGAAAAACAGGAGACTACACGGCGTCTCCTCGAATGCGGGGCAACGATTTTCGAGCTCAATTCGATGCGCAAGCATTTATCATTCTGCAAGGGGGGACAACTCGCCAGAATCGCCTACCCGGCGACGGTTATTTCCCTTTTTCTCTCAGACGTCGTCGGAGACCCGTTGGATGTGATCGCATCCGGACCTACCGTTGCCGATCAGAGCACCTTCTCGGACTGTCTGGAAATTGTGGCACGCTACGATCTTTCAGAAAAACTGCCCGCGCGGGTTTTGAAACTGCTAAGAGATGGAGCGGCCGGAATTGCCGGGGAGACTCCCAAGCCGGGAGATGCGGCGTTCGCGAAAGTTCAAAACATGGTCATCGGGAGCAACCGTGCAGCACTGCTTGCGTCAGCCCGGAAGGCCGGTGAACTTGGATACAAGCCACTGATTCTCTCCTCTTTCATACAGGGCGAGGCCAGGGAAGTCGCTCAGGTATTTAGTGCAATCGGGACAGAAGCGGCGGCTTCGGGAAATCCCATCTCTCCGCCGGCATGCATACTGGCGGGAGGCGAAACCACGGTGACCGTCCGCGGCGCCGGAAAGGGCGGCCGGAACCAGGAATTGGCCCTGGCCGCGGCTATTTCACTGCAAAACCGGCCCCGGATTGCCGTGCTCAGTGCTGGAACCGACGGATCGGACGGCCCGACCGACGCAGCTGGGGCATTCGCCGACGGGAATACCTGCCAAGAAGCGATCCAGAAGGGAATCAGCCCGGAAAACCACCTTATAAACAACGACTCCTATCATTTCTTTGAGGCGCTCGGCGATCTCCTCATTACGGGCCCGACCCGAACTAATGTTATGGACGTTGTTTGTATGCTGATTGAAAAGAAATAACGAAGAATCAGAAGCAATTCGCAGAGTCTGCGTGAGTGGAGTTCAGGCCACGCGGGGAGGATGAAGGAACAAAAAAGCCGGAATAATTCCCGGCTTTCGTGATTGTGTGGCAAACTCAAACTATATCTTGCTCAGGCTAGAGCTTTTTTACCTGGGTCGCCTGAGGGCCTTTCGGACCTTGCTCTTCGACAAAGCTCACTCGCTCGCCTTCGCTGAGGGACTTAAAGCCGCTGCCTTCAATGGCGGAGAAATGGACAAACAGGTCGCCCCCGCCGTCCCTTTCAATAAAACCATAGCCCTTGCTCTCGTTGAACCACTTTACTCGACCTTCCGTCATCTTTGATCCTTTTCTGATTTTGTTTTTTGCTGCCCGCTTGTAGCTACTTAAGAATCGTTCTGGTTTTGGCGAAAGATCGACCCCCGACATAACTCAAGTAACCGGACTGCTTATATGAGACGCCTAATCTAGCGTCAAAGAACCAAAAAAGCAAGAACATAGAGCAAGTGAAAACACAACCAGATAGGCCTCGAATCGAACAATGGTCTATCAGATAGCAAACCGGGGAGACGGCAGATATCAAAAAGAAATATCGCTATCTTTTCACATCCCAGGTGCGCTCCAACGCGGCACGGTCCCATCCGCCCAGGTTTGCCGCGGCCTCATAGGCGCTCTGGAAAAACGAGAGAAGCTTCTCGTCCGGCGAGGCCGCCGTTCTGACAGCCTCATAGGGCAGCAAGAACTCTCCGAGGTCGGGGTGGTAATATGCCTCCTCCGGCTGTACCGGATAGTCCTTGAATCCCTTTGGTTCCGGGTAGGCATAGCAGTAAAATGAAGGCTCTCCGAGGCCGCCGCCGGGCCAGTATCCGCAGCTGCTGACCTCATGGGTGTAGGCTTCAATGGCGACGAAATGGGCCAGGTTCGGGACCGGGCCGTGGATTGGCGCGGGCCGTCCGGAAAATCGCGTCACGGCCAGGTCGAATCCTCCCCAGAAAAAGTGCACCGGGCTTACCTTGCCAATGAAATTTGAGCGGAATTGCTGCATGACCCGTGTTGAGTTCGCCAAAACTTTCCAATTGCGAAAAGCGTATTGCGGATCGTAGGCGGCATGCTTTGTGTCCTGTTCGAACGGAATTCGCTCCTCCACCTCCACCGGCTTCGTCCATATAGCGACCTCTATCCCCATGGAGATGAGAGTATCCATGGTCTCGCGATAAAAGTCGGCAACCGGGCGGGGTCTGAGGGCAATCGAGCGTCTTTCTCCGTGATCCGTAAGGATAAGCATCTCGTGGGTGAAAAAATCCAGGTCGATTTGGAAGGTCCCCGATCCATGAGGCATGGGGGATGTGGTGAAGCCCCGGGCGGTGAGGTATAATGTCACCTGCCACCAGTGGTTTACCATTGGCGCAAGGGCCAGCCGAATCTTGCCGATTATCTGCGTCCACATGTGCATGGTGTTATATGTTTCCTGCCACGCATTCAAAGGAAGCTCGGGCCAGAAATCTTCCCGTTTGGCTGCTGTCGGATCGACCATGTTTGTACCCCTCTCGGAAGCATTATGGGATTGGTTTGAGCACTCAAAGGCATTCGGCACTGCATGAAGCAATCGCGGCGCCCGGCTTTTGGACCCGCCAGAGAGAGTCGACGAAATACCTGTTTGAGTCGAAAAAATCCTTCTCTACCTGAAAACCTGTTTCCGCGGCCAGGCAGGCGATCTCGGATTCGAGGTATTTGTACGAGCTTTCGGTATGAATGGGTTCCCAGGCATCGAACAGGAAAATCTTGTTCAAATTCCTGATAAAGACTTCCTGTCTTTCCGTACTCACCAGGTAGCTCTCTACCGCGCCGGTGGTCACGTCGTAGCCGCTGTAATATTGAAACTTCCCCCTGTCGAAATCGCCGCCCAACTCCCGGTTGATCCTGTCGAGCAAATTCATGTTGAATTCGCGAGTGATCCCGCCGGAGTCGTTGTAGGCCCTGTTCAGGACCTCTATGTCCTTTTTCAGGTCAAACCCGATCAGCAGTTGGTCGTCAGGTTTTAGACAATCCCACAGGTGCCTGAGAAACTTTTGCGCCTTCGCGTATTCGAAGTTCCCGATATTTGATCCGAGAAACAGTATGAGATTTCTCGAACTGCTCCTCTCGGCGAGCCATTTCAGCCCGTCGAAATACTCGGCGATGATGCCGGTCACCTTCAGCCTCGCGGGTCGGAACATCTCCTCCAGCATAAGGGAAAGGCCGTTTATGGACTCAGGTGAAATATCGAGCGTAATGTATTCGAAATCGAGGCTTTTCTTTATGAAATGGTCGATCAGCAACACTGTCTTGCGCCCGTCGCCCGCGCCAAGTTCGATCAGGTTGAAGGATTGGCGCGAAAGGGATTTATAGATTTCCTCCATGTGCAGGGTCAAAATTTCCTGTTCGCATTGCGTGAGGTAATATTCTTCCAGCGTGGTAATCTGCTGGAAGAGCATGCTGCCTATTTCGTCGTAGAGGTACACGGGGGCAATCCGCTTGGGTTTTTGGGAAAGCCCTTCCAGAACGTCCAGCGCAAAGGTGCGGCGAAACGACTGGGGTATGTCGGGCCTTAAGACCTCGCGTCCCCTTTCCAATTTGACGCCCCCGGTAAGGTCGCTTGCCATTATCTTAAATCCTTCGCCAACCGGATTCCGGTGAACTGAAACCGGGCCGCCGGGTGCCAGAAATTGCGGTAGCTGAGACGGATATGATCCCTCGGGGTCACGCAGGAACCTCCTCGCAACACGCGCTGGTTGTTCATGAATTTGCCGTTGTACTCGGAAAGATCGTCGGGAAACTCCCGGAAACCGGGATAAGGTTCGTAATGGCTCGAAGTCCACTCCCATACGTCTCCGAACATCTGAGCCAGGGGAGCGCCGTTTGCTGGAGTTGCGGGTGATGGATGGAGCCTTCTGTCTTCCACGAAATTGCCGGGCAAAGATTCCGCCCCGGAGATCCTTGCCGCATGCTCCCATTCGCGCTCCGTTGGGACCCTGGCCCCTTTGAACCCGGGATCGTTTTCGGACTTCCAGGCGGCGAATGCACACGCCTCATAAAAGCTGACGTGGCAAACCGGCTCTTCAGGATCAATTTCGCGCATTCCGGAAAGGGTGAAGTTCCACCACTTTCCATCGATCTCCTCCCAGTAAAGAGGGGCGCTCCACCGCTGCTTCTCGATCTCGTACCATCCATCGGAGAGCCACAGGAGCGAATTGGAGTACCCGCCGTCCCCGATAAATTCGAAGAACTCCCGATTCGTGATAAGCCGGTCGGACAGCGCGAAATCATCCACAAATGCCTTATGCGTGCACAGCTCGTTATCCCAGCACCAACCGCCTTCGATGTTTCCGAACTCGAAAGTACCGCCCTCTAAAGGCACAAACTCGATTTCTTTCGCCTTTTGGGCGTGAGGAGCGCCCGCAGCCGGCGGCAAATACGCAGGGCGAAGATGGGCCAAATTCCAGTGATAGATGTTCTTGATCTCTGTGTAAAAAAGCTCCTGGTGCTGCTGCTCGTGATTTTTTCCAACCGTTATTAGAAATTCCAGCCGATCAAGCACCTCTTCGCCGACACTTGAAATGAGCCGTTCCATCCGTTCGTCCACCGACTTGCGGTAATCATAGATTCCCTCTACGGTCGGCCTTGTAATAACCCCTCGCCTGCCCCGCAAATTTCTCAACCCTGCACGGTGATAATATGAGTTCAAAAGATAGGCGTATGCATCGTCTACGGGCAAGGAGAGGCCGTTTTGCCTCAGAATGAAGCGCCAGAAAAACCAGCTTGTGTGCCCGAGGTTCCACTTTGGAGGGCTCACCTCCTCGGAGGGCTGGACCTGGTAGTCCTCCGTGCTCAAGGGGGCGCACATATCCAAGCTTGCCCGCCTCACCTTCCGATACATCGCCAGAAGTTTCTCACGTCTATCCATTAGTCCATTTCTCCATAATCGAGAAAATTATGCCGGCTGAATTCCCCGCCCAGGTCATTTCCGCATGCATGCAAAACTAAGCACAGTTTCAGCAGGGAACAATCATTTCGGTACTTAGGGAATTTAGTAATTGAGAAATTCAGGGCCGCCGGATTGTCGCCCGAAAGCACTGCGGGGATGACGATTTTCGAAGCTTGTTCCCGACCGACCCGCTTAATGATTCGATTTCTATTTTGGGACAATAAATTTAGAATACTTGCTGAGCACTTCTCGCGGGCTACATCCCAAGTTTTTGCGCTAACGAAGTTAGCCTAGCCTTGAAATGCTTTGCACGAATATCGCTATGTTCGAAGCTCGCGGCATGGCATTGACTGTAAACAAGGAGAGATATTGCAGGAACCGCGGGTCGCACCTGCCGATATTGAGACGGGCCATACCATCCTGGGGCATCCGCCGGGATTGTTCGTTCTCTTCTTCACGGAGATGTGGGAGCGCTTTTCCTATTACGGCATGCGCTCGCTTCTGGTCCTCTACATGGTGGACCACCTCTTCATTCATCCCGAAGCCGGGCAAAGGGTGCTCGGGTTTGGGCTCGTCAAAGGCGGGCTCGAATCGATCTTTGGACCGCTAGGGCCGCAGCCGCTCTCTTCTCAGATTTACGGGCTATACACCGCGTTTGTCTATCTGACCCCATTTTTCGGGGGCATGCTCGCAGACAGGGTAATTGGGCAGCGCCGCGCGGTGATCCTGGGAGCAGTCCTCATGGCCATCGGCCATTTCCTTATGGCCAGCGAGTATCTCTTCTTTCTTGCGCTGCTTTTTCTGATACTCGGCAACGGCGCCTTCAAGCCCAATATATCAACGCAGGTCGGGAGCCTCTATCCACCAAGTGATCCGAGGCGGGATCGAGCTTTCACCATTTTCTACATGGGGATCAATCTCGGGGCCTTTTTTTCGCCTCTCGTCTGTGGCACGCTCGGGCAGAAGCTCGGCTGGCACTACGGTTTCGGGGCCGCGGGGGTGGGCATGACAGCGGGTCTTTGCCTCTACCTGTTCGGGCGGCACACACTCGCTCCCGACCTGGTAACGAGCACCGCTGGACGCCCGAGCGAGAAAAAACCCCTCACCCACGATGAGCAAAAGCGTGTATGGGCACTGGTGCTGCTCTGTGCGCTGAATATAATTTTCTGGGGAATCTACGAGCAGCAGGGAAACACGCTGCAGCTCTGGGCCGACCGGAACACGGACTGGAACCTCCTAGGGCTGGACATCCCCTCGACCTGGTTCCAGGCCTTCAACCCGCTCCTGATATTTCTTTTGGCGCCGCTTTTGAACATATTCTGGACATGGCAGTCCCGCAAGGGATCAGAACCGTCGAGCATAATGAAAATGGCCCTGGGCTGTTTTCTGGCTGGCGTTTCCTACATCGTAATGATCTTCGCCGTGCAGGGAACGGGGCCGGAGGAGCGCCGAAGCATTGCATGGCTTCTCGGGACCGTTTTCATCATGACCATGGGCGAACTCTACCTCTCGCCAATAGGCCTTTCGCTGGTGACGAAAGCGGCGCCCGCCCGCATCGTCTCAATGATGATGGGGATCTGGTTCCTGTCCAGTTTTTTCGGGAACTACTTCTCGGGCTTTCTCGGTACATTCTGGGAGCGAATGGACCGCGAGACTTTCTTCGTGCTGCTGGTGCTGCTCGGCATTGGCGGAGGTATAGCGATCCGGCTGCTCGGGCGCCCGCTGGAGCGGATTGTAGGAGGGAGCGGAGATACTCGGGTTCAAGGAGGAAATTAGTTCTTTGCAATTAATTACTGGAATTGCTGCTGTGTGAAAGTGCTGCCCCAACGTTTATTCTCACCTCCACCGAGTGTTCCCGATGGTCGTCAACAAGGGGAACGTACTTTTCGCGTTGCTCGACGCCATCAACTGTCACGCTCATTTCATCTTTACCGGTCTGCGTTTGTAGAACGGCGACATGGTAGACTGTCTCCCGATAACGGTAGTGCATCTTAAACCCTTCCCAATCCGCGGGGAGGCAAGGTGTAAAACGCAGTTTATCGACTTCAAGCCTAAGCCCCAGGAGTGATTCCACAATCAGCCGGTACATCCAGGCAGCCGAACCCGTGTACCATGTCCAACCGCCTCGGCCGGTATGCGGTGGCACCGCATAAACATCGGCCGCAACAACATAGGGTTCCACTTTGTAGGTGGCGGTCTCTTCGGCCGATCTTGCATGGTTCACTGGGTTGATCATGGTAAAGAGCTCCCACGCACGCCGGTTGTCCCCCAGGCGAGCGAAGGCCATTGCAGCCCAGATGGCTGCATGCGTATACTGCCCGCCGTTTTCTCTCACGCCTGGGACATAGCCTTTTATGTAGCCGGGGTTCATTGCAGACTGGTCGAAGGGCGGATCCAGGAGTTGGATAAGTTTATGCTCGCGGCGAACGAGGCGCTCATCCAACGCTTCCATGGCCATGCGCGAACGCTCGGGATCTCCCGCGCCGGATAGCACGGACCAGCTTTGCGCAATCGAATCGATCCGGCATTCGGGGTTAACCGACGAGCCAAGCGGCGAGCCGTCATCAAAGTAAGCGCGGCGATACCACTCGCCGTCCCAGCCGTGCTCTTCGATATTACGGCGCAGTTCAGCCGCCTCTTTTTCGCAACGTTTGGCAAAAGACACGTCGCCATGTTTACGGGCAACTTCAGTGAAGTTCATTAGCACTGCATATAGAAAGAAACCCAGCCACACGCTCTCGCCTTCGCCGTGTTCGCCCACCAGGTTCATACCGTCGTTCCAGTCACCGGAGCCGATCAGCGGCAACCCATGCTCGCCGAATTTGAGGCTGTTCAGGATGGCCCGAACACAGTGCTCGTAAAGACTCGCCGCCTCTTCAGAGCGCCCTGGCAGATCGTAATAAGAGTCCTCATCCGCGTTTACCGTACGGCCCTGGACGAAGTGAACCGGCTCATCCAACACCCCGGTGTCCCCTGTGTTCAGAACATAGCGGTACGTCGCCAACGGAAGCCAGAGGTAATCGTCCGAACAGTGAGTACGCACACCCCTCCCTGTTGGAGGATGCCACCAATGCTGGGCATCTCCTTCCTGGAACTGACGGGACGCGCAAAGGAGCAGGTGCTCGCGCACGAGATGCGGCCTGGCATGGATTAGTGCCATCACGTCCTGCAGCTGATCGCGGAAACCGAAGGCGCCTCCCGACTGGTAGTATCCGCTTCGCGCCCAAAGGCGGCACGCCAGGGTCTGGTACAGCAGCCAGCCGTTAGCCAGCACGTTGATCGACTCGTCGGGTGTTTCCACATTTACCCCGCCAAGGGTGTGCGTCCAATGCTGCCATGCCACATCGAGAGCGCCGCGCGCGGCGGTTGATCCTCGAAAGCGATTGACAAGGTTTCTTGCATCGTCAGTATCCCGCCCCACGCCGAGCCTGAAGACGATCTCGCGCTCTTGCCCCGCGGCCAGATCGAAGCTCACCTGGATAGCCGCGCAGGGATCCAGGGAAGCACCGACCTTGCCCGAAAGACGAGAGCGCGTCAACGCGGCCGGAGCGCGCAACGTACCGTTTCGACCCAGGAATTCAGTCCGATCGCCGCTTACGGTGCGAGAGGGTTCGTCCACATCGAAAAAGGCGGTCCGATCTCGAAACTCCGAATTATAAGGATTGCGCGCGAAGAGCGCGCCGCTCCTAATGTCAATTTCCGTAATCACGTGCATGCCCGATTTCGGCCGCAGATCGCCGAGGACCCATTCCGCATATCCGGTAGCGGAGAGCCGGCGGGATCGTCCCGACTCGTTACTTATTTTGAGCACCGCGAACTTGACCTGTGCGTCCATGGCCACGTAAACCCACAGCTCGGATCGGATGCCGCGCTCCGTGTGCTCAAAGACGCTGTAGCCGAACCCGTGCCGGGTGACGTATGGCGTCCTTCCGCGGCAGGGCAGCGGCGTGGGCGACCAGAAATGGCCGGTTTCTTCATCTCGGAGGTAAAACGCCTCTCCGCTCGAATCGCTCACTGGATCGTTCCCCCAGGGAGTGAGGCGGAACTCGTGGGCATTCTCGCTCCAGGTATAGGCACGGCCGCTCTCTGAAATGACGGTCCCAAAGTTGGGATTGGCCAGCACATTTACCCACGGCGCCGGCGTCACCTGCCCATGCGCGGTGGTAATAACGTACTCGCGCCCATCCGGGGTGAATCCGCCCAGCCCATTGAAAAACGTCAGATCGTGGCGAGGCAGCGGGGCGACCGCCGGGGGTTCCGGGCGATTGGTTCGCGTCGGGATAAGGAGGGGCACGGATACTTCCATTTGAGTGCGACCGCTGATCTGGTCCTCCAGCAACCCCAGGCTGTCGGAGATGATAGCGCGGGCGACCGTTTGAATCAGGATGCGGTCCTCCTCCGCTATCTGGTCCGCGGCTCTAACGAAAATGCCGCCTGGTCGATCTGTTGCGTTGGCTTCGATTCCCGAGGCAATGAGCCCCATGATCTGGTCGTGGAGGAGTTGCCGATAACCGGCGTGATCTTCATTCCAGATCACCAGGTCCACCGCCAATCCCTTTAGGCGCCAATAGGCATGGGCCTGCACCAGTTGGCGCACCAACTCTATATTTGCCGAATCTTCTATCTGCAGAAGCACAATCGGGAGATCGCCGGAAATGGCATACCCCCAGAGACCGGATTGCCCCCGGCGGTTCTTGATGAGCACGCTCGGATCGGCTCGCAGCAGACCATTAGCGTAAATGATCGAGCCGGCAAGGCGACAGTAGAGCTGCGCGTCGGCCTGCGTTGCGTTGATCTGGCGCAAGAGCACCTGGCTGTGTGTCCATGCCAGATCGAAGACACGATCCGCAAGACGCCGATCCTGGTATTTTTCCACCAGGCTTAAGGCCGCATCGCGGGATTCACCTATGCCGGTGACGATATTTATAGTTGCCGATTTTTCCGGATCGAGCGTTATCCGGTACCGGATGGCGACAATGGGGTCAAGCACCGAGCCCTCAGTTCCCGAAAGCGCTCCTGAAGGACCTGGTAAACCGTTCATCGCTTGCGGATCGGCGACCGTGTTTCCACGGCCGATGAACTGCATCCGATCTGTCTCGTAAGACACCTCCCCAACTTCCGCCCCGTGCACGGCCATAAGGTGCAACATCCACGGCGCCTGCTCGTCGACGGAGCGGGGCCGGCGGGTGCAAAGAATCGCCCGCTGCCGACGGATAATTTCGGTCTGCACAAAAAGATTGCTGAAAGCCGGGTGCAGAGCGTCAGCGGCGGGCGGCGCCAGGACCACTTCGGCGTAACTCGTCACGTCGATTTCTCTGCGCCTGCGAGTACGGTTGGTAATAGTGATTCGGCGCAGTTCGATATCATCTTCGGATGAAACAACGACTTCAGTGTAGGCGTCAAGGTCGTCGTGCCGACAGCGAAACTCGGCTCGCCCTTCCGAAAAAACCGTCTCAAAGTTTTTAGACCGCTTAAGCGCCGGCTGATAAGTTGTCGACCAGAAACTGTCGCCGGACACGTCACGGATGTAGCAGAACGCCCCCCAGTTGTCGCGGGTGCTGTCTTCGCGCCAACGTGTGACGGCGATGTCCTTCCACCTGCTGTAACCGCCGCCGGCGTTCGTGATCATCACGTGGTATCTGCCGTTCGAGAGCAACTGCACTTCGGGAACCGGCGTGTCCGGACTCTTAAAAACACGCAGGGGCGTATCCACGCCACTTGAAGCCGCGAGTAATTCGGCAAGCTCGGTAGTGTGCGCATAAAACGCTGTAGCCTTGGGAACCCGCTCCTGAAGCAAAAGCATGGTCGCCTGGAACAAAGGTTCCGACTCGAATCTTTTCTGCATCGGACGGCCCAGGAGCAGATAGGCCAAAGAGAGCAAGCTCATGCCCTGGTGATGGGCCATATATGAGCGAACCACGACGCTCGTTTGCCCGCGCGGCAGGCGCGACGGAGTGTAGTCGATCGCTTCATGCAAGCCGAATTTTCCCTCCGCACCTCCGGCAGCCAGTCGATCGAGATTAAGGCACGCCTTTTCGGGAGCCACCATCAGTGCAAGCGCCGAGGCGTAAGGCGCAATAACCAGGTCTTCCGCGAGTCCTCGTTTGAGCCCCAGGCCCGGCACGCCAAACGCCCGGTATTGGTAGTTGAGATGAACATCGATGGCATTGTAGCCGCTTTCCGAAATGCCCCACGGCACCCCCGATTTCCTCCCATACTCGATTTGCCTGAAAACTGCCGCCTTATAGGTCTGGTCGAGCAGCGTATTTTCGTATGTCGGCATCACCAGGAGCGGCATGAGGTATTCGAACATCGACCCGCTCCACGAAAGGAGAATAGGCTCTCCACCGCTGGTGGTGAGAAGACGTCCCAGTGCAAACCAGCTATCCTGTGGCAACTCTCCTTGAGCAATCGCCACGAAACTGGAAAATCTCGCTTCCGAAGCCAATAGATCGTAGTAGCTGGAGTCCCGCCGATGCTCGGAAACGTTATATCCGATAGCCAGGAGATGACGCGTCTTGTCGTACAGGAAATCATACTCCATGTGAGAAAGCTCGTCTGATTGCAGCGCGAGGCGTTCAATAACCGCAATCCTCGAGCAGGCGCGCCGGCTTGCCTCCATGATGAGGGGTCGAAGCTCATCAAGCCACGCCTTCTCTTCGGGCGTAATCTTCAGGCCAAGCCGACGCTCGATTTCAGGCAAGATCTCGGCGTCGAGGGTTGACAATTGGCGCAGATTTGGGATCTCGTCGATACCGTGAAAATCCAGAGGTCTACTCTGAGAGGACAAGAGAGGTGTCCACGGAGCGAGAAAATTCATGTCATCCAAGGCGTCCCTGCATTGCCGAACAAATGATTGCGCCCACCACCCGGCATCTCCGAGCTCCGCCGGGCGGTCAAGTGCATTGATTTCGGCGGCCACATCCGCGGCAGATGTTGCCAAACCATCCAGGCACGGCCTTGCCGCCGCGAGCGTATCCGGCTTGGAGCAGGTCGCAAGCTCCAGGTCCTTCTGAAGTTGACCAAGCAGCGTTGAAGCAGCGCCACCCGCAATGCCCACGAGGACCAGTAAAGTGTCGCTGAGCCCGTCGAACAAGCGTGCTCCCAGGATATTGTCATCGGGAAGAGCGAGCAGACCCTGCCGCAATGTCAGCAGATGACCTGCGAGATTCCCGCTGTCAACCGACGAAATGTAGAGGGGCAACAGCGGCTTCAAAGATTGCGTGTCGTACCAGTTATAGAAGTGGCCTCGGTGTCGCTCCAACGTTTCCATTGTATGGAAAGCATTCGCTGTTCGTTCGAGGAGTTGTTCGGCCGAAAGGTAGCCGAAGTCGTACGCGGATAAATTCGCGAGCAAAGCAAACCCCATATTGGTGGGCGACGTGCGATGCGCCACCACGGCGGAGGGGTGCTCCTGAAAGTTATCGGGTGGCAGCCAATGATCCTCCGGGCCGACGAATGCTTCGAAGAACGCCCAGGTCTTCCGGGAGAGCTTCCGGAGAAACAGGGTCTGCCCAGTCGTGAGCCTTGCTTCACGGCGGGCGAGTGGCCGGCTGATCCACCAGGCGATGGCGGGGGATGCGAACCAGAGAGCCAGAATGGGCACAGCCACAAATAGCGCGGTGGGCCGCAGTAGCGCGAGAGTAATCGCCGCGGCGGCGGAAATAACCGGGGCAATCCACATAGTCCGGTACGACCCGGCAAGGTCAGTGCGGCCATTGTGATCCGAACCGCTCGACGGGTTCCATTCGAGAAGCCGCCTGTGCGTGATCAGCAGCCGCCAGACGGTGCGCAAAACCGCATCCAAACTGAAAAATGCTTCGTAGGGGAGACACACGAGCGCAAACATGGCCTGCGCAAGGCCTCGACCGGCTGAGCGCGCTGAGGCGGCGAGGTGCTGCCCCAGAGCCACATCGCCCGGCTTTTGAATCACACCCGGAAAAGAGCCGATCAAAGAAGGAACCACGATGATTCCAATCACCGACAAGGTCCAGAACCAGGCTGATGGGAATACCGTCCAGCCTAGCAGCAAGAGCAGTGTCAAAGCAGCGGGTGCGATACTGCGCCTCAGGTTGTCGAAGATCTTCAATCGGGACAGCATTGAGAGCGGGTTTTTCCGAAGGCGTGAATCGGGATCGGGAACGCCCGGCGTCACCCACTGCGCAATCTGCCAATCCCCCCGTATCCAGCGGTGCCGTCGGCTCACGTCGTCGCTGTAGCGAGACGGGTATTCCTCGTATAAGTGCACATCGCTTAACAGCCCGGACCGCGCGTGGCACCCCTCCAACAGATCGTGGCTAAGGATCCGGTTGGCGGGGAAACGTCCGTTCGTCGCGCGCTCAAATGCATCGACGTCATAGATCCCCTTGCCGATGAACGAGCCTTCACCGAAGAGGTCCTGGTAAACATCGGAAACTGCCCGCGTGTAAGGATCGATGCCGGGGTCACTTCCGCTCATGCGAGCATACCGCGACCGGTTCGCTCCGGGCAGGCTCACCGCCACCCGTGGCTGAAGGATGCCGTACCCCTCACGGACACGCTCTGTCTCTTCGTCGAAGCGCGCACGATTCAGAGGGTGCGACATGGCCCCAATAAACCGCCACGCCGAATCGCGCGCCAGTTGCGTATCCGTGTCCAGGGTGATCACGTACCGCACGTCCGTCAGAATTGCGGTTGCGCCTACAACCAGCGAGAAGCGATCCCCGTGGTCAGCATGCGGCCCGGCGCGCAGAAGCCAATTTAAATCAGCAAGCTTACCGCGCTTGCGCTCATAGCCCATCCAGATTCGGTCCTGGGGATTCCATCGGCGCGGGCGATGGAAAAGGAAGAAAATATCGTTTTCCGAACCCCGGTACTTCTCATTGAGCTCTTCGATTCTCTGCCGGACCAGCAGCAATAGTGGTTCGTCCTCCGGAAGCGTTTCTTCCGGCGCGTCTCGAAAGTCGGTCAGGAGGCCGAAGTGCAGATGGTCGTCCCGATTTGCAAGGAAGCGGACTTCCAGTGCATCGATCAAATCCTCGATGTTTTGAAAACTTGTGAGCATGGTCGGGACTATCACCAGAGTGCGCGATTCCGGCGGAATCCCCTTGGAGAAGTCCATTCGCGGAAGCGGATGGGGCTTCACCAACAACGTGGCCAGCCAGTTCACAACGGCCATCGACAGATGGCTTGCGCACAGAAGCGAAAGAATACCGGTCATCGCGAGCATCGAGCCATGCAAGCCCACGCCATGCGCCTTCACCACCATGAGCCCGGCAAGGAGCACTGAAAACAGCAGCATCGTGCCGCCATACAGCAACAAAGGATACCGGCGGCTGACTCTGCAAAGAGCTGCAGAGGGTGATAGACGCACCTCCGCCGCTCGTTCGAGCTGCGTCAACCCCTTATCGACCAGGTAGAAACCCACATGTGCCGAGCGGTCATCGCCGCCTTTCCGGGCAGCCCCATCATGCGCCAACTGGATGGCTTTACGCGCCACCGCGCTCTCGGAGTGCGGGCTGTTCTTCGCGGTTTTCTCCACGACATGGCGATAGAGATCGCGGGTGGCAAAATCCATATTGCCGTAGACGCAGCCGGAATCCTGTCTCAGGGTCTGCTCGACAACGCTAATCGTCTCGACGAAATCGCGCCAGTCCATCGCACCGAGGAAACGGAGCGTGCCGATGCTGTTGCTCATCGAGACCTGGTCCGCGGCCTGTTGCTGGTTCTCGGAGCGCACCAACTGCTCGATCGTAAGGCTTGACTCGGACAGTCGCTGCTCTATCCAGGTGAGCGGCAACGCCAAGGCGGGGCCTTGCCCCTGCAACCTGCGCGCAAACTCGGCGACAAATGAACTCACCATGGGCGGGTCCGACCGGGCCATATCCGCGATAACCAGGATCAGACTTTTCGGGTCCGTCACGGCGATCTCAGTCATCTGGTCGGCCCAATAGTCGGCAAGGTTTCGGTCAGTCCTGTCAGTGGCGATACGGGTCCCCACGCGCCGGAGATTTTCTATCAGCGCCAGGCGCAACATGATGGGAATCGCCCACAATTCACCCAAGGTCAGGTCGGCCACCGTCTGGTAAGCGGCCAGGAAACTACCGAGGCTCTCCGGGTCCACGTGCCCGTCGCCATGAGAAATCGTTTCCAGCGCGATATCATACACCCGCGGGAGCCCGGCGGATGGGCCGTCCAGCAAGCGCGGGAGTTCTCTGCTGTAACCTTTTGGCAAGTGACGCCTGGCTGTGCGTATCTGCTCTTCAATCAGATAGAAGTTGTCGAGCAGCCACTCCCCCGCCGGAGTAATCCGGCGGTCTGCCTTAACGGCCTCGGTCAGCAGGGTGTGGACTGAAAGCAGGACACCTTCATTCTCGGCCAGCCGCGTCAGAAGCTGGTCCCGCTGGCGCCCCGGCCTCAACCTGTGCCAGCCTGCGAGGGTCTTGCCATGCTGCTCCATCTGATCGGCACTGAACAACTCAGATCGCAACGGTGGCTCGTCCACGGCGTGATTTCCCGCCGCGCAATTTCCGCCAACGCGCGTTCTCAAACGAAGCAAGGTGCGACCAATGGTCTCGCTGTTAAATTCCATTTACTTTAGCCTCTTGACCTTCTTAACCATATTCTTCCTTCGCAGCTCTCGCGTGCTGGGCTCGGTCTTCCGCTTTGCATGCCCTTCATCGATACCTTTAGCGTTGCCTTTGTTGTTTCGATCTTTATTGCTCAACATTATTTGTCATTCCCCTTATTGAAATGGCAATGATCGACTTCACTTTGAAGCCGCCCATCTGATTATTATCCCCGCGACCTTCTCAAACGAGTGCTCCTTCGCCAGGTACCAGAAATCGCGATAGGTGCGCCCATACTCCAATGAGTCCCTCATTCCAACGGTGAAAGAAACGGTTTTCCCCTCGGCATCGAGATAGAGATCACCTTGCACACAACCACGTGCCTGTGCGATGGCTTTACGAATTGAGGATTTTGAAATCATGGCTTTTTCCTTTAGCCTTACCGGCACGGCCGGTTTCAATGCACGGTCAGGATTTTAGTGTGTCCACTGTTAACCCGGCACCCAGAATGCCAGCGCAACATATCTTCTATTCTCAACCACGATGGAATCGGCTTTTGCGCCTGTGGGAAAGACGGTTTCGGAATATTCTGACCGGATGGAGAATCTGATGGAAGCAGTAAGAAATCGGGTTAGATGCCCTGCCTCAAAAGAAGCTTACTGTCGGGATGCTTTCATCAGAGAAGAGAGGGAGCGCCTTTCGCTCGGCTCATGGTCACACATGGGCCGCGAGGCTAATTAAGAGAGACGTTGCTCCTGCAAGGCAGTGTCGTCCCGATCCTGCCTCCAGTAAATTCGAATATTGAGTAGTATATGAGCATGGTCCAGCACCGAGAGAAGTGAAACTAATCCAGGCCCACGGTTCAACAAATTCAGGCAGTTTCGAGATGGAACCCGGACTTTCCCGGCCTTTGTCCCGCGCAAAAAAGCCGGAGCTTTTTACAGCTCCGGCTATGAATGTTCTTTGCAAAGCTTTGACTAGAGCTTATTCACGTTTGCGGCACTTGGCCCTTTGGCGCCTTTTTCTTCCGAAAAGCTGACCCTGTCACCTTCGCTCAAAGACTTGAAGCCTTCGCCTTGTATCGATGAGTGATGAACGAATACATCATGTCCGCTGTCAGCTTCAATAAAGCCAAAGCCTTTGCTGTCATTAAACCATTTTACGCGACCTTCCACCATTTTCTTAATCCTTTAACAATTCTTATGTTTTTTTCACTGCACTTTTGGCGCGGCACTCGAAGTTACCCCGGAACCGCGCCATAATTGGCGAAAGATCGATTTCCCGCATAACTCAAATAACCTACTCCACTGGCACCCTGATATCATAACCATTAAGCACAAATAAGCAAGCTGTTTCGGACAAATAATCCGCGTCAACAACTTATCAAGCAAGAAATATCTCAGAAAAAGCAGCACATATTTCTGGATACTAACGCCATATTCATTGAATATCTCAGGGTTTATTCAAGGTTAAAATGTATTAATACAAATGGCCAAATGGTTCGATCAAGGACCATCGGAAACGGCAGATGCTCGAACTCTTATTTCTTCGGCAAATGTTTTCAACTCATCGCCCTCGATGGTTTCATTCTCAAGCAGAATCTTGGCGAGCTTTTCGAGGCGGTCCCTATAATTTTTCAATTTAAGGAGGACCTTCTGGTGGGCCTCATCCATAATCCTGCTTTTTTCTTCATCGATATCCTGTGCCGTGCGCTCGCTGTATTCTCTCTCGTTTGAGCCCAATCCAAGATCCAGATATCTTGACTGCGGCGTATGGGTGTAGGTTAAAAGCCCGAGGCGCTCACTCATCCCATACTCCATCACCATTGTGCGGGCGATATCGCTGGCGCGCTGAAGGTCGTTTTGCGCCCCTGTCGAAATATCATCAAAGATCACCTCTTCGGCCACCCGCCCACCCAGGAGCACCTGCAATCGATCCAGGAGTTCATTCCGAGTCATGAGATAGCGATCCTCGGTTGGAAGCTGCTGTGTGTAACCCAGCGCAGCAATACCCCTGGGGATAATCGAGATTTTACTGACCGGATCGGTTCCCGGCAGGAGCATCGCCACAAGCGCATGGCCTGATTCGTGGTAGGCCACGATCTCTTTTTCTTTCGGGCTCATGACACGGTTCTTCTTCTCAAGCCCTCCTATGATTCGGTCAGCCGCCTCCTGGAAATGGGCCATGTTGACTTCGTCCGCACCCCGTCTGGCTGCAATGAGGGCGGCTTCGTTGATCAGGTTGGCCAGGTCCGCCCCCACAAAACCGGGAGTCATGGCCGCGATTTTCTTGAGATCCACATCGGAGCTTAACGCAACATCCTTTGCGTGAATTTTGAGAATAGCCTCCCGTCCCCGAATATCCGGCTTATCGATTGCCACATGGCGGTCGAACCTTCCGGGGCGCAACAGTGCGGGGTCCAGTATGTCCGGGCGGTTCGTGGCGGCCAGGATTATCACCCCCGCCCTCGGATCAAAACCATCCATCTCGACAAGAAGCTGGTTTAATGTCTGCTCCCGCTCGTCGTGCCCGCCCATTGGATTTAGGCCGCGGGCCTTACCCAGAGCGTCCATCTCATCGAGGAAGATAATGCAGGGAGCATGCTCCCTGGCTTGCCTGAAAAGGTCCCTGATGCGGGCCGCTCCAACTCCCACGATCATCTCAACGAACTCGGAGCCGCTCATACTGAAAAACATTACTCCGGCTTCGCCAGCGACGGCCTTTGCAAGCAGGGTCTTGCCGGTCCCGGGCGCCCCAACGAGGAGCACCCCTTTGGGAATACGTCCTCCGAGGCGCTGAGATTTCTCCGGCTCTTTCAGGAACTGGACGACCTCCTCGAGTTCGCCCTTGGCCTCATCGATTCCGGCCACATCCTCAAAGGTTACCTTTACATCCTTCTCACCATAGACTTTCACTCGTGCTTTACCCAGGGACAGCACACCCTGCGCGCCTCCGCTCATCCGCTTCATCAAAAAAAACCAGATGAAAACGAAAAGTCCGAGGGGCAGCATCCATGAAACGACCGCCCCGAGCCATTTGTTCTCAAAATAGCCGCTGAACTTGATCCCTTTTTGCTCGAGCTGCCCGACAAGTTCGGGATCCTCAATCCGAACGGTAATGAATTGTCTTGCCGGTTTGCCCTCTTCTCCTTTTACGGTGCCTATTATCTGCTCCGGCCCAACGGTAAGATCTTCCACTTTCCCTTCCCGCGCCCACTGCTTGAAATCAGAATAGGAAATCTTTTCCGTCTGCTGACCTCCAGAGTAGCTTTGGAACCAGACAAGCACCAGCATGGCTGCGATGAAGTACCATATAGAAAATCGCACCCTATTCTGCGCTGGGTCGGATTTGTTCGGACCATCCTCTCTTAAACCTTTGAGGCGCTCGATGATTTTATTCATAAAACCGGAATCGCTTGTCCCTGCTGCCATTGATATCTCCCATTCCTGATTTTTTCAGGACAACTCCCCGGCCCCATCTTTGAGGGCCTGGATTTCTTCCATTAACCGCCCGAGTATCCCCATTTGCTTCTCTTGTACCGCGACCAACTCGCCCCACTGCTCTTGTCGCAGCTTATCCAGCTTTTGATGCAACGACATGATCTCCAACTCGGCTTTCAGGTTCACCTCGTAATCATGTGCGGCATCAATGCGGTCTTTTTCCGAGTGGCGATTCTGGGACATCATGATAACCGGTGCTTGTATGGCCGCAAGCATCGAGAGCACCAGATTCAGGAGGATGTAAGGATAGGGATCGAATGTTTTATTCCATCCTGCTAAAATGAACGTGTTCATTATAATCCATGCGACCAAAGCAGCCATGAACAGGAGGATAAATGGCCATGATCCTCCAAAAGACGCCACGCGGTCCGCCAGCCTTTGTCCCAGAGTCAGTTTTCCCAGATGTTCTTTTAGAGCGTTTCGGCTTATGTGCAAACCATTGGCAATGCGGTTAATTACATCCTGTTCGAGCGGGCTGAGCAGCTCAAAGTCTTCGTGGAGGAGTTGTTCCGACAGCTTATGAACATTGGGCCTCATGCTCTTTGCACCCCTGAGTTGTTGTGAATTATCCATGTCCCTATTCCAATACTCGTTCATAATTGAGATGAGATCAAAAGGAGCAAGTCCGCTGAAACGCCTGTCCAACCACCTCCACGGCAGCATCGCATGGAGCTATTGTAACATTGATTCCGGTGATTAATTTGGTGAGATCAAAGAATCTTACTCCCCCAAGTTAACAACCAAGCAGGGAGAAGACCATGGAGAAAAAAGAAAATTTCGATCAACGATATCATGCTTCATATACGGCCAAGTTGAAGACGGTTCCATTGGAAAAGATTGAACATGCGATAGCGAAAGCAGTAGGGGAATTGACTAACGACAGAGTGGAGTGCACGATTTTAAATTTCAATGCCGAGGAACAGTACGCGGAGATTATCATTTCCCTCGACATAGGAAAAGACAAGCACTATCCAAGTAAGTAGTTAAATATTTCCGTTGAACAGATCCAGGCACGGGTGTGCCCAACACAATGTATATACTTTTTCTTCAAAGTGTATCCTTTTTCTTCGCAAGCTGATATAATCATTTTGGCATTTTGCAGCCTGGAAATACCCGGTAGTGTCATGTTTCTATGGTTGCCGGAATAATTCCTACCCTTTGGCACGGAGAGAAACCATGTTTAATATCAAAGCCAAGCGAGGACCTTGCGCTAATAATAGAGTCAATCCCCACGAACAGAATGAACTTCGGTATTGGTGCCAGAAGTTCACCTGTACAGAGTTGCAGCTGAAAAATGCGGTAACGGCAGTTGGGACTTCCCCCGAATCGGTGCGGCATTTCCTGAAAGGCAAGGTTTCAAGCTGAATTTACTGGTTTAACCTGAGGAGACGCAAGGGGCAGATCATGTTGCAGATCTGCGGCGCCATGAACCATGGGGCGCGATGTGCCGCCGGATCCCCCAGTCCATGGGTATATATTCGACGGCTTTATGAGAAGACAGTTGGATTAATAATCTCTAACGTTTGAAAGGGCGTATATTAGTGGGATTCATTTACAAAAATCATTTGCTTAGGTCAAAATCTGTTCAGCTATCCGAGCGTGACCGCTGGACCCTGGAAGTCACTGTTGTCCGCAATTATGGTTCGGAAGGCGCGACAGAGCAAACTTTCTCTTCCGAAAAGACTTTCCACAGCAAAGAGATAGCAGACATGGAAGGCATTATGTTTGCTCGAAAAATTATTGATGGAGAGATAAACGGATTGTCGATTGAAGACCGATGATTAAAAATGCCGATAGAGGCAAACACCTTCCGCTAATCTGTCATCGATGAAGCATGGCGAAAAGCATGGAATTTTCCCATGCGAATTGGTCATAAATACTGCGATTCAATCAATTAGACGGCAAAGCCAGAGAGCAAGAAAATGTTAAAGAATTCCTTTAATGGCTTCAATTCTTTTCGCACATCCACGCGGAAGGTGAGTGCATTTCCTAACTACCATAAGCAGGCTGTCGAAATCTGGAGACCCAAACTGAACGAGAGAGTACAGATACCTAACGGAATTGGGATTGTGGTGGAGATCTCCGAGGACATGTATTTAGTCGACCTGGAGAACCAAGTCTCGAACGTTTGGGAGCGGCTCACCTCCATTAAACTTCCAAAATAGTATGCGCCGGGGTTTCGCTCCGGTCTTCGGGCGTGAGGTTGGAGTTCGCGAGCGATTTCAAATTGGTTGAGCTATCCGCAGCCCTCTGCGTGGTTGTCGGCATCATGGGTGCCTCGTTTATCAGGACCTATACCAAACCGGAACCTGCTTTCGGACTTGCTAAAGGCTAACCCGGAAACGAAATCGGTGGGCGGGGAAAATGTCCTGCGCACCGATCTTCTTTAAAGCACCTGGGATCAACCGGGATTCGTGCAGGGCACTCCACGGTCCCTGGCTCCGAGCATAACCCCAGCCAAGTCAACTTAGGTGCTCGCCACCATGAAGCTTTCTTCGGGTGCGGCTGATCCAAAACTGCCTGCACGTTGGAGATTGCCGTGATAGTCCATTAGTTTGAGGACTGCACGGTGGCTTTGCGCTCGAGTTTACCCCAGCCCACCAACACACCTCGCAGTGAATTCAAGGTGCTCTTGATAGCGACATAATACATCAGCTGGCGGTAGAAGAAACGCTGCCAGAATAAAAAGATGAGCAGCCACCAGTTTTCGTGGCGCTCCATGGTGAAGGCCAGGAGTGCGGTCAGGTAATCAACCGTCATGAACAGGGCGTAGTAGAACAAAACGCGAGACAGAGCGTCGGGGGAATAGTCCAGGGGGTGATGCCAGTAGCTTACAGCCGCCATCCCCAGGGAACCGACCAGCAGCAGGTCCATGACCGGCGAAATCAGAGGAAAAAGTACCTGGAAGATCATCACGTTGGGCAGGGCGACAAAGCCCAACGCCCCGTAGCGCGGCCGGAAGAGTGCATCGATATGCTTCCATGCAGTCTGCATGGTGCCAAACATCCAGCGGTAGCGCTGGCGAATGAACCCGCGCACGCTATCGGGGGCCTCCGTTAGCGCGACTGCTTCATCTTCATAGACGATGGCATAGCCCAGTTTTCGGATCGCCATGGTAAGGTCGGCATCTTCCGCCAGGGTGCTCTGGTTAAAGCCTCCAGCACGCTCGATCAGCTCACGCCTCCAAGCCCCCACTGCTCCTGGCACTACCGTGATGCAGTTGAGGACACTGAAGGCGCGCCGGTCCAGGTTTTGGCTGGTGATATACTCCAATGCCTGCAAACGGGTGAGCAGATTGATGCGGTTGCCCACCTTGGCGTTGCCGGCCACGGCCCCGATTTTAGGATCGGCAAAATGCCGGACCAGCTTGGCGATTGTGTCGCGGGCAAACACCGTGTCGGCATCCAGCGCTACTACAATCTCCGCCCGAGTTTGGGAAATTCCGAAGTTGAGCGCCGCCGGCTTGCCGCCATTTGGCTGGGTGTATACCCTCACGCGAGGATGGCCGGAGAAGGCAGCGCTCGCTACCTGGTAGGTGGTGTCGTTGGAACCGTCGTCTACCACGATTATCTGGTAGGGGAGCTCACAGGCAAGCAGAGAGGCGATGGTCTGAATGATCACTTTTTCCTCATTATAAGCAGGGACCACGACCGCGACGGAAGGCAAATATGTTGGATCATGGACCACGTGACGCATGCACCAGCTATGGTAGACGGCCAGTACCCCGATGAACATCAGACGAGCAATCCCCAGGACGATGCCCAGCAAAAACAGCCAGTGGATGCTCACCGCCGCCAGGCTGAGCACGCTGAATGCCAGTCTATCCGTCCACATCAGCCACAAGCTGTCCCGCGGCACAGGCGGCATCACCTCATCTCGGCCGCGGCCCAGCAGTTCGGAAACAGTGACAAACTGGAAGCCGCGATTGCGCAGCGCATCGATAATAAGGGGAACCGCCCGCACAGTCTGATTGCGGTCTCCACCAGAGTCGTGCAGCAATATCACGTTGCCTTCGCCGCTTTCCACCGCATCCACGGTCCGCCGCACGATTTCGTCTACTCCAGGCTGTTGCCAGTCGTCTGGATCGATCTGCATGCCAACGATGACATAGCCCTGTTTGCTGGCAAGTTCTATTTGACGGATCTGGTCGGCGGTCTCGGGTTCGCTGTCGGTGCCAAAAGGGGGCCGAAACATCAGGGACTGGCGGCCCACCACAGCGGCCAGCAGGCGTTGGCTCGCAGATAGCTCCAGTTGGAACTGTGCGGGAGAGATAAGCGAGATATCGGGGTGGGTGAAGGTGTGATTGCCAATCTCGTGGCCCTCGCCCAATTCACGACGTAATAAATCCGGGTTCAACTCGCCGTTGACGCCGATGATGAAAAAGGTTGCCGGCACGCCGGCATCGCGCAGAACATCAAGGATCCGCGGCGTGTACTGAGGATCGGGACCGTCATCGAAAGTCAGTGCCACCTTACGTGCCGATTCTCCGTAACGGGTAATCACGTAAGGTGTAGGAAATACAGTAAAGTTTTCCGCGGTTATTAGGTTGCGCTTTGGGTCAAATTCGAGGTCGCGGTGCCCCGATTGAGGCTGAGTAGTGATTTGGAGGATTTCGCCCTTGCCCTCGTAGTCCAAACCATACCCGAAATGGATCTCCCTCAACTGGGCGGCGCATTCCGCGTTAAGCGGGTCATTCCTGCCAAACAAGCGCCATAATGCCGGGTCTTCGCTGCCAAGCCGCCACATGGCGACCCCGCGCGGGTGCACCGAACCGGCGACCTGCAGCTGATTGAATGCGGTCACGGCATCCAACATCCACACGTGGTGTATATGGTCATCGTCGTCGGAGTAGTCGAAGGTGGGGTTGAGGGAGACCGCATCAAGGCCTATATTGCCCTCCGATTCCTTGGCGGTGAGGACCGCCTCCTCGAAGCTGCGCTCCTCGGCCGGGTGGCCCGCCTCCCAATCATACGCGTAGTTGCCGATGGCCACGATCATCTTTTGGGCAGGCACGTCCCGCTGACGTTGGCGTAGTACGTCGGCAAACCAGGGAAGGCTGGCGATGGGACCGGGCGCTCCACTCGACCAGTGCTCGTCGTAGGCCATTATGATGAGGTAGTCGACACTACGCGCCAGATTGCCGTAGTTATAGGCCGGGTCGCTCGCGGGTACGTTCACCGATACCAAAAGGCCCTTTGCGTGTAGCACGGCGTATAGCTCGGCTAAGAAGCGTTGAAAATTGGGCTGCGACTTGGCCGGGATATTTTCGAAGTCGATGCTGATCCCTGCGAAGCGTTGGCGCTCAACGTAGGCGGCCAATTGTTCGATGGTGCGCTTGCGTGCCCCCGGGTCTGCCAGCATGCGGCTGAGCTTATCGCCTTCCCATTCCTTGCCGTTCCAGTTGTTTACCAGGGGCATAATCGGAAAATCCGGATGGCGCATCCTGATGTAGCCGGTGACCTGGGTCTGTCGGTCCGGATCATCCTCCCGAACCGATCCGTTTGCATCCTCCAGGTGAAGCCATTCCGGGATTACCATATCCAGGCTGTCCAGATTGTGTTTGAGCGAACTCATGCTGGAGTCGTCCCAGTTGACAAAGAACCCGATGGAGAGTTGCTTGTTTGGGTCAGCCGACATCTTATGGGCCTGGGCAAGCAGTTGCTGGAGATTGAGCTCTCGCTCGTGTTCGAGCTTGGTCTTGGCCCTGCTCAGTGCCCGTTCACGCCGTGTCAACGGCCGCTCGGGAGACAGGCGTGGCACGCTTGGCACCGGATGAATACCATGCGGCAGAAAGCTAACGCCGGGCAGACTTAGGGTTGGCAGCGCCGGGCCGACCAGGATGCTCAGGAAAAGCCCTCCCAATAGCAGGGTAACAATAAGCGCAATGAGCGCGATCCCGAGCCTCAAGCGCGGCCAACGCTTGTGGGCAGGGTCAAAGAATATGGGTTTAACCGTTGCGCCGGTCGCGTGGTTTGTCGCAGCTTGGGGACGGTCCTCTGGTCCAATCAATTGCTGGTGCATGTATCGGTTCGATTCAATCTATTTTTGACGGCTGAGTCGGCGGCAGCGTGGAATCGTCAGAAATGGCCTTCCGATAGGGCAATCATAACTAAAGTTTCTTTTTTTGCTTCTGCTGGCCCACCCGTACCTTCTGCTCAGGTTCATTGAATTCCCGCTTGATATGTGTGGCAGACGGACATTTCCCGGTCCGCCACTTCGTTGCCGGTGAAAACCATACCCGGCAAACCTCACCTTCTATATTAGAGCATCCGATACACTTTTTTACTATTGGCTGTTTTTCTGTTGTCATCTTGAATTGCTCCCTCTTCGCATACAGGATGGCGGTCCAAAGGCTCATCCAGAAGGATAAGGTAGTCATGGGAATTGTCCACCAGGGGAAGAAATATAATTAACCGAAGAAAAGAATGTAGTATTGTCTACCGCGATTTTTAGACGATTATCGTTTTCCTTTGATTTACGGAGAAAGTGTGCCCAAAGTAACGGTTGGATCACATCGTGTTTTCTATGAAGATTCCGGGGCCGGTCATCCTGTGTTGCTCATCTCGGGCATGGGCATCTCGCGCTCGATCTGGTGGAAGCAGATCGAGACACTGTCCGGCAGGTA
Organism: Desulfarculales bacterium UBA696; assembly: GCA_002298995.1. Lineage (GTDB taxonomy): Bacteria > Desulfobacterota > Syntrophobacteria > Syntrophobacterales > Syntrophobacteraceae > SbD1. Next base: position 17,968 of record DBMO01000070.1, on the reverse strand, counting down.
TCGCCTGATCAACATGGATAACCGCGATGCCGGAGACAGCGCTCTGGGCGCAGGGCCATACACCATCGCGGACATGGCCGGGGATGCAGCGGGCCTGATTCGCAGTCTTGGTTGCGGCCAAATGCACGTGATAGGCTGGTCCATGGGAGGTTTTATCGCCCTTGAAATAGCTTTGCTACACCCGGAGTTGGTCAGCAAGCTGGTACTGGTTGCCACGTCGGCCGGTGGTACGGCCCATGTGCCGCCGTCATGGGAAGACAGCCTGATACTCTTTCCACGGGAGATGGAAAACCTGGAAGCGCAGATACGACGAATCTATTCCTCGGTAACCGCACCTGGCTACATGGACTCCCATGTGGAGGATTTGAATAAAGTGGCCCAGCTCATCAGAGCAGGGTGCATGTCTCTCGAATCATTCCAGCGGCAAGTCGGCGCGGTGATGACCTGGTGGGGAGTGGGTGACCAGCTGAACCGGCTCTGCATGCCAACGCTGGTCGTTCATGGGGAGTGTGATCCTTTGATACCATGCGGAAACGGCCGTTATCTGAGCGCGAATATAAGAGGCGCAAAGCTTCTGACTTATCCCATTGTCGGGCATTTGCCTCCTATCGAAGCATCGGAGCGATTCAACAAGGACATAGTGGATTTTTTAGGTTGAGCCGGGAAAGATATATCTGCAAAGTTGCTCCGCGGGCCCGGGTCATCCCCGTGAAGAGCCGTCGATTGTACATCTCCAGTATTATGCGGTAATCTTTAATACAATAAATATTGACATATCACCGGAGAGGATGCCTTGGACAGATCAGGATTCGAGATCAGGCGAACTGTCCTCCGGCGTACCCGGACGCCCAGGCCCAATGGAGATTGTATCCGCCAAGATGGCCCGTCACATCGATGACTTCTCCTAAAAAATAGAGGCCGCGCACCTTCCTGGATTCCATGGTCCTGGATGAGAGCTCATCCGTATCGACTCCACCCAGGGTCACCTCGGCCTTGTTAAATCCCTCGGCGCCGCCCGGGCGCAACCGCCATCCGTGAAGGCCTCGGGCGATGGAATCGAGTTCGCTTTGTGAACACTGGTTGATCGGCCTGGATGCGCCGTGGAGATCGCACCAGAGCTTCACAAACCTTTTTGGCAGATAGTGATCGAGGATGGTGGATGGATGTATTTTGGAGTGGCGCTTCTCCAACATGACGGCGTAGATGTCCAAATCGGGAAGGAGATCGATTGTCAGGCTGCTCTCCCGATCCCAGTAGGAAGATACCTGAAGGATTGCCGGGCCGCTTATTCCATTGTGGGTAAAGAGCAGATTCCCCTGAAATTTTGCGCCTGCGCAGCTTACGGTGGAATAGATGGAAATTCCCGCGAGGCTGCCGTATAGGCTCGCGTCCTCTGGGCTGAACCTGAGAGGGGTGAGCGCCGGATACAACTTGGTGACGTTCAGCCCGAACTGTTTTGCGACCGAGTACCCAAAATTGCTGGCCCCCAAGTTAGGATAAGAAAGGCCTCCGGTAGCAATAACGAGCGACTCGGAATCGAAAATGTCCCCGTCCGTCGAAACCTTAAAACAGCGAGTATTGCTTCCATCAGTATTGCTTATTCCCAATACTTTGCGGTTCAACTCGATTCGTACCGCCGCCTTGTCGCACTCGGACCTGAGCATGTCGATGATTTGATGGGAGTTCTCATCGCAGAAAAGCTGGCCTGCTTCGCGCTCATGGTACCTGATTCCATGGCTTTCCACGATCGACAGAAAATCAGATGGCGTAAATCGCGAGAGGGCGGAGGTGACGAAATGGGGATTCAGGGAAATGTAGTTTTCCCGTCCCATGATCCTGTTCGAGAAGTTGCACCGTCCTCCCCCTGAAATACGCACCTTGCCCGCCACTCTTTGGGAATGATCGAGGACCAGGACCGACCTCCCCCTTTTCCCGGCCTCAATCGCGCACATCAGGCCCGATGCACCTGCCCCGATTATAACTACATCAGTTTTCATTCTTGAAGTTCAATCAGCTTGGGCATTCTCGACAACCCTTATTCAACCAGGTCTTCGCCAGATCAATTGTCCGTTTCGGTACACTTCCCGAATACGATGAAACGGGATATCCATGGTCTCGCCGGTCTCGTCCTCCAGTCGGCAGGAAAATCGGTTCCCTTCCTCGAAGTGGATTCTCACGAGCGGGACACGGATGATTTTTTGCGCGATATGGTCGAGATAGCCTATTTCGAAAAACCCCGCTCCGAATTCCCTGTCCCAGCGGATCTTATTTAGAAGTTCCTGAATCGGGGTCACTTATCCATCTTTCGGCTTTTTGCTTCTTGCTCTTCCCGGCCGGTCCTCGAGAGAGACAACGCCTCACTCCCTCGCACCCCAGCACTCGATTCGACCATTACGCCGGTTAGATAAGTAGAGCCAAAAATCGAGGCGAATGGAAGCCAGGTACCGACAAGGCTTGTGAACATCTCGAAGCTGCGCTGGATCAGCATGGCTATGACTACCAGGTCCATAAGCACAACAATGTAGATGAACAGTACGGCGGTCACGAGGGGATTCGTGTAAGCAAAGCGTCTGAAGTAGATAGCCGAGATAAAGGCAAAGATAAGCGGGGCCGCTACAGCGTGGATCACAAGCGCTGTCCGCAGGCTGCCCACAGCCATTCCGATTCCCATTGTGGCGGCACAAAGAGACCAGCCTAGAAGGGCAAAAGTAGTAATGATCAAAGCATGCCTAAGCCGGACTTTTAGCACCTGCCGCTCCTGGGTCAGCAAGTTGGCATATTTGGAAGCGCACCGCTCATGCTTGGGGCCGAACCCAAAAGCCCTACGCCAAGTTTGTCTCGATCCTATTACACACTTTGATTCCCTTGTGAAAAGCGAAAAATCATCCTCGGCAGCTACGAGTTCTCCCGAACATAGGTCATGTTAAGTTGCGTTCAAGATGACACAAGCAATGCTTTTAAAGACCTTGGGAACCGCGCCCTCAATCCCCCACGCCGCTTCGCGCCACTAGGCTCGCAGCCGCGGAAACGCGGGGGTGAGGGGGAACCGGTTCTCCCGCTCTTTTCAGCTCTTATAGTTTCATCTTGAATGCAATTTTCCATGTCCCTGGGACACTCGCGAGCATGAAAATGCTGTTTGGAACAGGCAGCTTAAGAGCCTCTTCCACGTCATCTGGTATCAGGCGCTTTTCTGGCAGTTAACAATCCACGGTATGCCGAATTGATCTACCAGCATCCCGAAACGCTCGGCCCAGAAAGTCTGCTGCAGCGGCATCTCCACGGTCCCGTTCACGGACAATGCGGAAAAGATGCGCTCCGCCTCTGCCGGGTCCTCAACAACCACGGACAGTGAAATGCCTTTGGGCTCGTCATATCTATCCGGGACCGGGTCTCCTCCCATCAACACCATCTCGCCCACCCTCAGGGCGGCATGGATGATCTTCGAGCGCCATTCGGGCGGCGCCTGCTCAGCCATTGGCGTTTCCGCGTATGTGATTTTGGCAATAATCACGCCTCCAAAGCACTGCTCATAGAAATTGAACGCCGCCTCGCACTGGCCCTTGAAACCGAGATATGGATTAATTTGCATTGGCTTGCTCCCGTGATGTTTGTGGTTTTCTTTCTCAGTTGGCGGTTGATCTCAATCAAGCGTAAGGACTCACAAGCGGTGCGCCATTTAAGATAAGAATGGAGGATTCGCAAGGTCGCGCAAAACACATGATTGTGAATTGAACAGCGGCTGGTTTTTGAGGAACAAGCCGGGACGCTGATCGCAAGCACCCCGTCATGGCCGAGGAAATCCGGCTGCCCCCGAGCACCACAAAGAGTAAAGAGTTTTCTCAGGGGCCTCAGTCCACTTCAATCCGGGACATCTGCTCCAGGGCGAGCATTAATGCCTGAGTGCCGCTTTTGCCGTGACCCTGCGCTTTTACGGCGATATAGAGCTGATGAACCAGTGCCAGTCCGGGAAGTGAAATCCCCATTTGGGCGGCTTCCTTGAGCGCGATGCCCATATCCTTTATGAAATGCTCGACAAAAAAACCGGGGCTGAAATCCCTTTGCAGAATTCGCGGAGCAAGGTTTTCAAGGGTCCAGCACCTCGCCGCGCCTGGCTGAATCGAGTTGAGCATGGTCTGGAGGTCCAGCCCTGCCCTGAGTCCATAGAGGAGGCTTTCGCAAACGCCTATCATGGTTCCGGCGATAACGATCTGGTTGCACATCTTGGTATGCTGGCCAGAACCGGCCGGTCCCTGGTGGATGATGTTCTTTCCCATGGTTTCCAGGATCGGCTTTATAGCCTCGGCTACCTCCCGGTCCCCGCCGGCCATGATGGAAAGGGCAGCGTTTCGCGCCCCCACGTCGCCGCCTGAAACCGGGGCATCCACTGCAAAGGCCCCGCGCTTTTTGGCCGCATCATATATTTCCCTGGCAAGCCCCGGTTCTGTGGTTGTCATGTCAACGAGAACGACTCCCGGCCGCGCGGCCTCTAGAATGCCGTCCTTTCCGAAGTAAACTTCTCGCACGTCCGGAGGAAATCCCAGCATCGTAAAAATTATATCGGATTTTTCGGTCACCTCCCGGGGAGATTCAGCCCATGCCGCGCCCTTTTCGAGAATCGGTTGAGCCTTTTGCTTGGTGCGGTTGAAAACAGTCGCGCTGTAGCCTTTTGCGATTATGTGTCCGCACAATGAAAGGCCCATCACCCCGGTACCTATCCACCCTACGCGCGTTCCAAGAGATATTGCCGGAACGCCGACAGCGCTGGACATAATCAAACCTCCTCCGGGACCGGTTAAAGGATGTCATTTAATCTTCTGCCAAGGTAACCTTTTGCATACTTCTTAATTGGTGTAAAGGGGGCTTGACGGTAGACGGCCGGCCCGGACTCGGTTGAATTTACTCGAACATATCAGAGGCAGGTGATCGAATGGTGGTCCAGCGAGAATTCCCGAGGGTAATTCGGTAAATATTCCAACCACTGCATGTTAAGTGGTGATAATGACTCGGCCGCCTTAATCTTCACTCCGGCAGGCTTTTTGAATTTCCTTGTACGCTGCAAGGATTTCCTTGGTTCTGCTCTCCGCAAGGTCCAGGGCTTCGGGTCCTGACTGGTAGTGCTTATCAGGGTGATATTTTTTCAAAGCCGAAATAAATGTTTTTCTAATTTCGTCCATGGTTTTTGCTCTTGGAGCAACCTCAACGGCACTGAGACTCTCTTTTACGTCCTGGCCTTCCGTGGAAGGCAGATGCTTTTGCGGGATCGATGCAGCTGATTTCTCTTCTTTCCACTCCTGGTATTTTCTTGAGGCTGCATCTGATATGTGCACTGAATCGGTAATCCTTGTTTCAATGGGTTTTGCATCCATACCCATCCGGCGGGAAGGCGATTTGGTGGAATAGAGATCTTCAATTCTGCCGCGTGATAGCGTTCTGGTGATTGTTGACATTTGGATCCCCGGATAATCAGCTTCTTCGACCCTTGCTTTGAGTTCTCCTTCGCGGATCAAATCAGCCTGGGTATTTTGACCTCCAGATTCATGCGGAGCAGCAATAAATGCCATTTGGGCCCTGCATTTACATTCGCGACAGCACCCATTATCATGCGTCCAAAATTCTTGGACAGTTATCAGAGATCACAAATAAGTATCATGTTTAATTTGCAGATCTATATATCACAAGCAGCCGGAATCACGAACATTGATTTGATTAAATATGGCAGCCAGGAGGTAATTTAAAGGCCAGGGATTGGGTATATTACTATACAAGAATGAATAATCCTCTGTTCTTCTCTCAAGTTACTCTCCATAGCGGAGCTGATTTGCCGGAAACTGATGGTGGTTGTTTGATGGTCAGCACAGGCGTGTAAGCAGCAAGGACGTTGGGACAGGGATGGGATGGGATGGGATGTGTGGGCTATCTACTTCCTGAATTGCCGGCAAGCGGTCTTTGGAGGGAATTTCAGTCTCCCCGGCTCCCGGTGCCAAGAAGGTTTAGTGTCATCGTTTTACATACCATTCGGCAGTCTTTTCAATTCCTTGTTCCACGTTGAATGCCGGTTCGTATCCAAGCAACCCCTTTGCCATGGATACGTCAGCGAGCGAGTGGCGGACGTCGCCTTTTCGAAAACCCTCGAAAATGGGTTCAATTGACAGCACCTCCGGCTTATAGGCGGCGACTGAGTTCCGGATTATCGTGTAGAGTTCAGATAGTGATGTGCTCCGGCCACAGGCAATGTTGAATACCTTGTCGACGGCCGAGGGGTCGGCGGCCGTTGCGGCGAGCAAATTCGCATTGATTACATTCTCGATGTAGCAAAAGTCTCGGGCGGTTTTGCCGTCACCGTAGATAACCGGCTGTTTTCCATTGAGAAACGCGTCCATCCACCTGGGGATTACCGCCGCATACGCGCCGTTCGGATCCTGGCGCTTCCCGAAAACATTGAAATACCTCAACCCGATGCTTTCAACCCCGTAAGTGAGACTGAATACACCGGCGTAAAGCTCATCCACGTATTTTGATACCGCGTAGGGCGAGAGCGCCCGGCCGATATTGTTTTCGATCTTGGGTGAATCCGGACAATCTCCGTAGACAGATGACGAAGAAGCATAAACGAACCTCCTGGCGCCGCAGTCCCGAGCGGCGACAAGCATGTGGATAAAGCCGTCGATGTTGGAGCGAGCGGTCGAGATCGGGTCTTTTATTGACCGCGGAACGCTCCCCAGCGCGGCTTGGTGGAGAATGATTTCAGCTCCGTCGCAAGCTTTCCGGCAGGCTTCCAATTCGCGGATGTCGGCTTCAATGAACGTGAAGCGCTCCCATTTCGGTCCGACTTCTTTTTCGACGTCGATCAGGTTATGCCGGTGGCCGGTGGAGAGATTATCCAATCCCACCACATGCTGATCGATTTTTAGCAGTCTTTCGACAAGATTCGATCCTATGAATCCAGCGGCACCTGTCACGAGCCATTTTTGGGGTCTGGACCTCAGCTTTTTTTCTAGCTCTTCATTAACCCGCATCTGCAAGACTACTCCAATCTCAGTCTCGATTTCAAAACGCGCCAATGCTAACCGGTGTGCTCGAACCCTCCCACGGATGGAATGACGAGCCCTACCACAAGATAACATTATCAAAGCGGGCCGCTAAAATGAAGTTCCCCCTCTCCAGCAGGTATTATGGCAGGAAAAAGGGGGAATCCTTGAGGAAAAAATTCGCCTCTTGCGATGAGGCTTTTTATCCGGTTCTTAGCCTCTACTTCTTATTCTTAACCTCTTGCATGCCGCAACACCACAAAGGCCCAAACCAACGAGGAGCAAAGTGGAGGGCTCTGGCACTTGCCGACTGGAAAAGTGTGGCTCACTTTTGTCGGTGCCGTACTGGAAAACCACATTGGAAATGCTGCCAGGATCGAATCCCGTGGGAACGGTCAGTGTAAAGACCACCTGGTTCCTGATTAATGGAACCGAGGCACCGGTGTTGTTGTTAGACATGATATCGCTCGCGGAGTGATCCCGTACTGGAGGCCATCGACGGCATCAGGACCATAGAGGTTGGTCCCGTGAAAGCTTGCACCCCCAAACAAGCCCAGCCCCGAACTGGATATTCCATATTTATCACCGCCCGGAGCATGAGTTCAGAATCGACATTTTTGCCTCCACGATCAGCAGGCCAGAAGTCTTTCGTTTGCACGGAATTGAAATGGAATACTGGTGCAACTGCTTCCAACTGTGAACAGATTAGTGGTCAAAGTCATTCCCGACCATTAGCGCTTCTTATGTGCCGTCACACCTTTTTGATCCTGCAAAGGAATCCCCCACTATCACGGCGGGCACCACAACTCCTATGTTCTCAACCTCATATTCCATCTGAGAACAGCAATGGCGACCAAGGCGCTCCCAAGCAAAATTAGGCTGGAAGGCTCCGGAACGGGCGGTGGAGGAGGTGTAGGCGGAGGAGTCGGCGGATTATCAGGGATTAACGGAATAAACGGAAGGGGAGTCAATGCCAGTAAAGGCAGCCAGCTAAACGTGGCGGCAGGCACCGCGGCGGCAGGGGGAACAAAAAAGGCAGGAGCTACCGCGAACTCGCTTTTAGGAATAAGATATTCAAGAAGGACGGTCTGTCCCTTTTCCGGTATGCTGATGATCCCCAGCAACTCGCCTTCCGCGGGCTTGAAGTCCTTGCCTTTTTCATCTGCTTCGTCAATCAACCGGGCGGCTTCATGGCCCACCGGCTTTGACAGGGTGCCGGAATAGTGCCATACGGCATCTTGCACGGCCGCTTTTGAAAAACCCTCCTTGTGGTTGATCACGTAGTTTATCCGGTTCATATCCATTGCCCTGAACTCGGGCGGGATATTGGGATCATAACTGTCGTACAGGGTGACAAGATGCATGGTGTTTCGGCGAAGCCTCTTATTTTTTTGGAGACACCAGGCATCGTAGTATTCGAAGTCCACCAGGTCGTAGCCATACTGTATGTCGGTGAAAAACAGTTTAAACCTGCTGTTGTGCCCCTTCATAATGTACATATTTACGGGCGTTTCCGGGATTTTTGTCCTGGGCGGCACATCCATGCTCACAACTGCGGCGAGATCGACCGGTGGACTAGTTGATTCAATCTCCGGCGAGGGTGCAGGGATAGGGGTGGCGGCAACGGGCCCGAAATGAAGGAGCGCGACGGAAAGGCCTATCAGCAAAATGAAAATTGGGCGCTTGAACATTTGGTAACCTACCCTGCTTGGATTCAGTCAATCAAACCAATCATCGGAAAACGCGAGTAAAACCCTTTTGGCAAGCCGAGCCCTTAGCGAAATAGCTCTAACTCAAGAACCCTATTCGGCAATGCATAACTCGCATGTAATTACTTTTGAGTAAAGGAGCAATTTGGAGGGGAGGGTTTGGGTAGCCGAACTACCTAATTATAGATATTATCCTGCACTTCCAAGAGCTTCCTGGTTTAAAACCCCACCTGATGCATCCGGCACTTTTATGAAGAAAATAGGAGATGGTAAATAATATACTACAGGCGCGATGTCCACTGATTCGCTATTCCCCAAATTTCGCCATAATTCCGCCACGGAGCCCTTTCCAATTAATCATCGCATAGACATCGTCAGCCTTATGTTAGGCTAATACTTCCTTAGACCAGCCACTTATATCCTTATCAGTATACATTCTTGTTCAGGAAGCACTTCTTTACCGCCAAGAAAAAAGTCATCTAAGCTCATATTATGCCGATACAAATTATACATGGAAGTGCTATAGTGTACCTGTCCTAATGTGCTGGCGCCGTTATGTTTATTCCCAATTCCAGGGCGTGACATGAAGAAGTTGTTTTCCTACTGCATTCTGGTTCTCTCTATTCTGCTTATCGCCGGTTCATCGGCATGGGCATCCGGTCTTTTTCTTCCCGCTCCCGATCTATCTAGAAAACTGGAACCTTCGAACCCGTCGGTTGTTCTCCGCCAGCGCGCCGTACTGATCAACCCCGGTGCGATTCCAAATGACCACCCTTCGGACTCCATCCAACTGAATTTATTCGAGGATGCTAAGTACGTCGCAAATAGGAAGCGGGTGGCCAGCGGCCGGGGAATCCTGCTCTGGACCGGCACTCTGGCTGGAGCGGAAAAGGGTGAGGTAATTATCATTGCAAAAAACCAGCGGGTTTCAGCCACGATTCTACTTTCTTCCGTGATCTACCAGATCAGACCGTTAAACCAGAAGCTGCATCTGATTCGCGAGATAAAACGCCAGGCCCTGTCTGTTCCGGAAAAAGCTCCACCAGGAGTGCACCCCCATGAGTGGAAAATGATCGAACTTGCAAATCGGGAAAGGGAGATCGAAGGGGTCCCGCCGCTCGAGCACAACGACAAGCTCTCAGCCTCTTCCCGAAATCATGCCGTGGATATGGCCAGAAGCAACTACTTCAGCCATGAGCCAAGCAACGGGCGCAAATTTTACCAGCGGATATTCGACACAGGTTATTCAGTCTCAAAATGCGCCGAGAATATCGCGGCGGGATTTTCCGATCCAGCGGAAGTCTTCGAGAGCTGGATGCACAACCAGGAGCACCGGGCAAACATCCTGAACACGGCCTTCACCGAAATTGGCGTCGGCTACGCCTTCAGCCGGAACAGCTGCTTCACTCACTACTGGGCGCAGGACCTCGGGGCTGCTAAAAGGCAGGTGACTTCAGCGGCTATGAATATCATACGAAAACCAGCCCGATTTATTTCCTTATCCCCAGCTTCTCCATCAGATCGTACAGGCTCGGGCGGCTGATCCCCAGGTCGGAGGCCGATTTTGCAAGATTGAAGTTGTTCTCCGCAAGGACCCGGAGGATGAGTTCACGTTCTGTTTTTTCACGGGCTTCCCTGAGAGTTGTTCTTCCAGACTTTTCAAATGTCTCGAGTTCCAGGTCATCATCTGTGATCTTGGATGACTGCGCCATTATGACCGCCCGCCTGATCCGGTTTTCCAGTTCTCTGACGTTCCCCGGCCATTTGTGATTTACCAGCGCCGTCAGCGCTTTCTTGGTGAACCCGAGAATCTTCTTTTTGTTTTCCTCGGCGTACTTGCGCACAAAATACATCGACAGCAGGGCAGCATCGCCCTCCCGGTCACGCAGCGGCGGGACCAGCATCTTCACCACCCCCAACCGGTAGTAAAGGTCCTCTCTAAAACTGCCGTCGCGAATAGCCTCATCGATATTCCTGTTGGTTGCGGCTATCACCCTGGAGTTGATCGGAATCTCTTTCCGCCCGCCGATGCGCTCAACCGTATGTTCCTGAAGAAAGCGGAGCAGTTTGACCTGCAGCGGGGAAGGCAAATCGCCGATCTCATCCAGAAAGAGGGTGCCCCCATCGGCCATCTCTATTCGGCCTTTTCTCTGGGTATGGGCGCCGGTAAACGCGCCCTTTTCGTGGCCAAACAGTTCACTTTCCAGCAACGTTTCCGGAATTGCCGCACAATTGATCGCGACAAAGGGCCCGCCCTTTCTCTGGCTTCTACAGTGAAAGGCCTTCGCAATCATTTCCTTCCCGGTCCCGCTTTCCCCCAGTATGAGTACCGGAGCCTCGGTTGCAGCCACCTTTTCGATTGTCGAGAAAACCTGCTGCATCTGAGGGCTTGTTCCAATCAACTCCTCGAATGAATCCTGGGGCCGCATCTCCTGGAGCTTCCTGTGCTCGCTCTCAAGTTGATGCACACGAAGGGCGCGCCGCAGTATAACGCTTACCTCTTCCACCTGGACAGGCTTGCAGAAAAAATCGTAGGCCCCCTGCCCTATTGCCGCCAGGGCATTTTCCTTATCCCCCTGGCCGGAAATGATAATAATTTTTGCAAAAGGATCTTCCTCGAGCAGCGACGAAAGCGTGAGGAACCCCTCCTCCACCCCCCGCTCCGACGGTGGAAGCCCCAAATCGAGTGTCACCAGAGAAGGCTGCTCGCAGCGGAATATCTCGACAGCTTCCTGCCTGTTGCCCGCAAGCAAAATCTGAAATTCCTGAGCAAAAGCCCATTTCATCGAAAGTTGAATGCTTTCGTCATCATCGACGATGAGAAGCTTGGGTTTGTCCATCATCCAGCCCTGCTTTCAGTAGTAGGATGCTTAAGAATAAGGTTCCAGGGAAGAAGTGCTTCAAAAAGGTATATAATGGATTTTGGAGGCTTTGTGAAGAAAGCCGCTGAGCCTATCTGCCGAATTAGTAGATTGCGACCATGCCTACCCATCTGAAAAAAACGACCTTGCCGTGTTTTCGTTATCAGGAGTATGGGACGAATCGCTTGAGGCAATTTTACATTCCGAGGTAAGTTTTTCCCTTTATTAGTTGCAGCAGCGCTATCGGACTATTTTAAAGAATCCGAGCCAGATCAAAATCCATCGTTGCTCGACTGCTGCAAAAAAGGCAGAGCCTTCGAAGCCCTGCCTTATTCATCGTCAATAGATCCTATCAACCAAATGGTGTCCTTCGCCTGAATCAGAGCCATGCCCTTTGTCCACGCGTCAGCCGTTGCCCGGCAAGAGCAATCATACCCATGCCGATGAGTACCAGTATCGACGGTTCAGGTACGTTGTAATCAATCAGGAAGTCCTGGTTGGGTACACCATAAGTATGCGACAGGTCGGTATTACGGGGACTGCTAACAATGCTGAAATTAGAGGCATTGAATCCGCCATGGCCGGCGGCATCAGCCACTAGAGTGTTAACATGAGAATTGGGTGATGAATACCAGAAGTTCGCACCAAGTACAGTTTTCCAAATCGCCATCTGGTAATCGGTAACGCTGTACCCGCTGTAAGTATTGCTTTTGTATTGCTGGAACAGCCACGCAGCTTCATTATATTTTGCTTGATTAGGGACGCCCACAAGATCGTAGGTGGGGGATTTTTGAGCGTTGGATTCGGCTGGATCGATACAGAATGCTTTAAATTGCCCGATTAAGGCGGAAGGCTCGGCTACATCCCCATACCAAATCTTCGCCGTATAATCGGTATAGTAGTTATTGTAATGCCAATGTGGGCTAGGCTCGGCAGGGTTATAAAAACCAACATATGCGTAAACCCCCGAACCAGTACCTTCCGTCAACGTCACGGGTATGGCGAAAGCCCCAGTAGTTAGGGTGAGCACCGAAAACAGCACCGCTAAAAACAATAGCTTCTTCATTTATTCTTTCCCTTTCATCCGTCAATGTGTTTCTGGAAACTGAAGAGGCAGATCTGTAGACCTGAGCGCTCGCAATAACTGTGCCGGGAACAGCGAAGAGCGTCTCCGTCTTGGATTGTCGAAACATAGCATAGGATTTCAACAACTTGCGGCAAGAGCATATTCTGCCGGTATTTGAAGAACCTCGGCATCGCATCCGCACGTGTAATACCTGTAAAGTATTCCGACGCTCATTCAACTCTGCGAAAACTATGTTTTTCAGGAATTCAAATGAAGTACTACTTTCCGGCGCAGGTAATTGTGTAAACTTATTCGACAGGAGTGCGTTCAACATCTCCAAAAGCCGTTTGCAGCAAAGGACCAAAACAATGGCGGGAGACTAGGAGTAGATACGGTGCATTGGTTACATTGCCCCTCCCTCAGAACCGGACTGACCGCTAACGCAGGGGCCTCTGCCTGGGAGACAAGGAGAAACTGCAAAAGCAAATAAGACGATCGTTTTAGCGTTTGGATTTTCCATGACGAAAAACATGCGTATTTTCGGCCATCTTCACCTTCCCTCCTGCCGCATGCACGGCAACAAAAACCCTTGCCCGTGTCACCAGTAAGCCCTGCCCGTAAGCCACCACGAAAAAAGGCAGAGCCATGCGGGCTCTGCCTTAGAAAAAGCGACTGATCAAGCGCAAAGTACTTAGCTTTTCTTGGATCTCGTCCGCAATCCGGCAAGACCTACCAGACCAACGCCCAGAAGAAGAAGTGTTCCCGGCTCGGGGACACCTACGGCAATGTTATCGACCTCAAATGCGTATTGGGTACTAGTCATTTTGATGTTGTCAAAAGCCGGGAGATTTAAGATATTTACGTAGTGATTGGTCTTATAATTTTGCTGATCGCCATTCGCCTGATAGTTGGGGATTGTCGCATTATCGCCTGTAAAACTTGCCACCACCGTCGTGCCCAGATAGAAGGTGAGGGTGTTGTAGGAATCCATCGATCCCCAATACAGGCCGAAGTTGTTGTACACGCCGTTGAAGGCTATGGTAGCGTAATTAGGATTAAAGTTGCTTGTATCCGATGGCACTGTCGCATAATTTCCATTGATATCCATCCAAGGCTTGGCAGCTGTACCTTTTGACCCACTTAAAACTTCGAAGCTCCCGCCCCAGGTCCAAGTCGGTTGGGTCTGGAATGTGTCGAAGGTCTCCACGTTGGTGAAAACCGGATTGGTTGAAAACAACTGGCCACTTGCCTCAAATGTTATAATTGGTGCTGCGTTCGCAATCCCGAACAGCCCAAACATCAACAATAACACCCACGCGGTGATCGAAGACCTCTTATTCATTGCACAACTCCTTTTCCCCTCAGATGTCGGTTGCTGGAAGTTCCAGTGAAGCTTTTAGCGCGACCAGTAGAGCAACAATGGTGCCATTTCAGTAAACAGGCCGAATACACCCGTTGACGAATACATTAGGGACCCGGAGTTGTAAGACACGCCGACACCAGTTCATGGGCTTTTCCCGCAAACCATTGCGCAGTGCCAATCACACATCTGTAAATTAAACCGACATATTGTTCTTGAGTGAATACTGGTAAGTGCAAATTAGGTAGTTGATCAGGCTCGTTTAGCAACAACAAACCGCCTATGGCGCCACGAAAGTTCCCGAGCCCGGAGTGCTTCCACTCTTAGGTTTCGGTCCGGCCGGATCAGCAGGACTCAGGAAAGATGTAAGGCCAAACAAATTTCCAATTTTTCGCACAAAAAGAGGCAGAGCCAACCGGCTCTGCCTCTTTTTGTGCCCTGAAAACGTGTGCCGTGGCCATGGATTTTCGGTTGCCCAGAGGCCTGGCAAGAGGGTATCGTGCAAACGGGTGGTCAAGCGGCTTTTATGTGGGCTCCTGAGAAGGGGGCCGCGCCTAACCTATTTGAAGCTCCTTCTATTCCTTCAGCACCTGCGACAAAAGAACCGTTGCTCATATCACCATGCAAAGCCTCTCGACAAGTTTGTGACTTACCTTGGGATGACCGTGATTTAGGTGGACCGTAAAAGCCACTATGTCATCATTTCAAAGGCAGTAGCATACGAAAAGTACTTCCACATCCCTCCTGGCTTTTGACTTCTATCCAGCCCCCGTGGGCTTCGACTATTTTCTTGCACTGGTAGAGGCCTATGCCGGATCCGCTTTTTTTGGTTGTTTTGAAGGGGCGGAAAAGGTCATTTCTAACGAATTCGCTAGACATTCCGCAGCCGTTATCGGTCACTGTCACAATAACATGATCCTTGTCCGTACCGGTTTCGATCCGGATTTCCCCGTTGCCTGCCGCAGCCTCGTTGGCGTTGAGTATCAGATTAAGTATCACTGTTTGTATCTGCTCGGAATCAAGCGATGTTTTTGGAAGAGGATTTAAATTCGCGAGGACCACCCCGTTTAGATTCAAACCGGATAGTGTGGAGGTGATAATCTCATTCACATCGCTCTCACGCCGTTGGATTTCAAACTTCTGGTTCAGAACGGAGAGCTGGCAGCACATCTTCTGGATCTTTTCCCTGCTAAAGGAAATGGTCTTGAGGGCATCCGCCCGAAATTCCGGATTATCGTAGTATACGGGCAAGTTCTGAAGGGTCAGGTTCAAGGTTGATGCAACATTTTTCAAATCATGCATGAAAAAAGCAGAGAGCGCCTGGAATGCCTGCATTTCCCTGGCTCGTCCGATGTTGTCAAAAAGCCTCTGATTCAAAAGCAAGACAGCCGCCTGTTCGGCCAGAGTTTTGAGGAGGTCGAAGTCCTCGATTGAGAGCGGCGGTCCGGTTCGCGTATTCATGGTGAGGATCCCGATAAATGTTCCTCCCGCGGCAAGAGGAACGCTATAGCGTATTTTTACATCCTCCAAATATCCTCTTATCGGTTCGGAAAACAGCTCCCAATCCGCGCTATACAGGTCCACGGGCCCTTGCTGCCCATGCATTCTTTCCACCAGCACGGCCACTCCCTTGTCGATGGCCTCAATGCCGGGCTGTCCAACAGGAAGAGCGGTCGAGCCGGTGAGGACCGGCCCGTGCAGGTCTTCGTCGGCCAGCCAAATGCTCACGGCAGATGCCTGGAAAGTTTCTGAAACTGTTTTTGCAATGGCATCGCATAGCTGCCGAAGATCGGTCAACGACCCTGTCTTATGAGTGAATTCGGTCCAGACCTTTCGGTAATCGTGGAAAGGCCTCCGAAAATGGTGATGAATGTACCTCCTGATTTTGTAACGCATATGATCTGAAAGGAGCAACGTGGCCGTGCCGAGCATAGCCAGGAGAACAATCAGGGCATTCTGCAAAAGCAATTCGCTGAAACCAAGGTAACTCGCCAGCTTAACGGTAATACCCAGCATAAACATGTAAAACCCGCAAGCCAGGAGCGTAAGCGAGCTGTAGAGAAAATCCTGAGAGACATAGATGGTTGCCTCGCGCAACCTGTTGCGGAGCGCGGACAAAACAAGCAATACATTTGCGGCTATCAGAACCGAGCTGTTGATCGCAAAGAGTTGGGTATCGACCATGGAATAAAGCAGGGCTTGTGTCGAGGTATAAACACGCGCGGCAAAAATGAGACCAATTCCGAGAACGGAGAACTTGATCTGCCATCTTATCGCGCCGTAGGAAGTTCTGAGTGTCTTTTCCAAGTTGGCGAGAATGATGACTGAAAAGAGCAGCATTAAAACTTGAAAGACGTAGCCGGACGGCCCAAGAACAAGGAGCCAGATCTGTTTTGTGAATAGGTACTTATACTCTGCAAAAAGGTAATCCCCCGCTACCGAAACCAGAAGCAGGGGTGCTGCAAAAGAGACAAGAATTACCCATTTCCATTCATTTACAAACTGCCTGTAGTTCTGACGCGAATAGCTGAGGCTGAAGAGCAGCCAGCTCCCGGGGACGAATGCCCCCGCAATAAGCCTCCATTTTCCCCACCCGATCGCATCTTCGGACCAAACAGCTCCGCCTGCAAAAACAGAGAGAATCGTCTCTGCTGCAAGCGCAACCATTCCGAACGCGAAGGCACGGTAGGCAATAGACCGGTGGTCCCGGACCAGCGCGAGAACGGCCGTTGCCAAACTGAGTGCGATACCGGCAAGGGCGAGTGCTAGTTGTATCTGGCCGGCTTCAATGTGCATTACTACCCCAAATTGTCTCACGCCAAGACGCGAAGGCGCGAAGACACCAAGGTTAAAAGAAGGAAGGCAGCAGAGGATGTTTTGCGTCTATTCTTTCCGACTCCATGGCTCTTTGTATCTTTCTTCGCGGCTTCGCGTGGGAGCACCGCCCCTGCGGGGGCAGCCGAATGTGCTTCGCGGCTTTGCGTAAGAAGATTTGTCTCTAATTTTGGATTTCGGCCAGAACGCGTTTTGCTTCCGTGGCGCCGCTAAATTCAGTCCCAACTTCGAGAGCGTGGCTCAGGACTTTCTTTGCCTCATCCATATTTCCAAGTTGATAATTGACCATTCCAAGATGAAACTGCACTTCAGCGTTTTCAGGCAATTTGGTCGCACTTTCCCGCAGGTAGACCAGCGCCCACTCGTAGTTTCCCTTTTTATAGAGCGTCCATCCAAGTGTATCGGCAACGTTTGGGTCTTGTGGAGCTCCATCCCGAGCTGTTTTTGCATATTTTAGGGCTTTTTCAACATCCCCTACATTTTCCAGGAAGATGTAAGCCAGGTTGTTTGCAGCCGGCACGAAACTTGGGTTTACCGCAAGGACCGCCTCATAGGAACTCTGTGCTCCCGGAATATTGTTTTTTTGCTGGTGCAGCATGCCCTTCAGCATTAGAGCGCCGATATTCCTCTGGTCCAGCTTGAGAACTTCTTCGATCTTCGCCATTGCCTGATCGGTTTTCTGGTCGGCCCCATAAACCTGGGCCAGCGCCAGGTAGGAAGAAACAAGCGTTGGATCGATTTCGATTGATTTCAAAAAGGCGGCTTCGGCCTTTTCGGTTTCCTTCAGTGGAATATACACTCTACCGAGGATTTGATAGAATTCCGGCTTCGATGGTGAGATCTCGACCTGTTTGCGGGCGCGTTTCAGTGCCGAATCGAGCTTATTATCGGCTATGTCCATCGAGACAAGCTGCACCAGGGGGTCAACAGAATCCGGGGACAACTTCAAGGCATCCTCGAAATGCTTTANNGCGGGCATCATTTGGACTGGCATCAAGTGATTTTTGAATCATTGTCACAGCCCTGCCGGGATCGTTTCTGCCCAGGTAGGCGGCCCCCAGGAGTGTATATATCAACGGACTTTGCTGCCCCTTTCCGATCAAACCCTC
>DBMO01000073.1 GCA_002298995.1 Desulfarculales bacterium UBA696 | reverse complement strand
GTAGGATGGGTGGAGCGGAGCGGAACCCATCGGCTTTTAGGCGCAACTTGAACGCAAATCAGTATTATTTATATTCGGCATCGAACCGGTTTCTGTTAAGAGCTTATAGAGCCTTACCAGGGTTTTGTGTCAAGTGGAAAGGTTGGATCCGGTTGCTGGTCACGAGTTAAGCGTTGGTCTATTTGCCGGCGCCACGCTCCAAGGAGTTGAAAACAATGAGAAACAATCTCCAGGTATAGCAAAGGGGGCCATCGTGCCCGCTTCTTGTAAAGCTCCACGCATAATCACCTGAACCTCGCCCGTCAGTAGACGGACTGCGCCAGCCTCCACTAGATGGGTAGGTATGTAGAAGCATCCGCTTCGGAGCGGACAAAATAGAGTCACTCTATCCGGCAAATACCTTAAAACCCTTATTTACCGGCTCCTCTATCATGAATATTATGCCAGGCAGGACCGGCAGTTCTCCGGTCCATCATCATTGAGGAAGTTAGCGGGAGGGAGCAATGCCGTCAATTCTGATCGTCGAAAACAATGACTTTTTCCGGCGCTCGTTCAAGGATATCCTGAAGATGTACATCCCTACCCTTACGATCAGCGAATCGGCGGACGGCGAGGGTGTGCTGGATCAGATCGACAGGATGTGCCCGGACGTTGTTTTCATGGATATAAGGCTGCCCAAGAAAAACGGGCTCGAGCTTACCCGCGAGATCAAAGTCGCCCGTCCCAACCAGGTGGTGAGCATATTCACCAGCTACGATCTTCCGGAATACCGGGTGATTGCCGAAAGGTATGGCGCAAATTATTTCCTGCAAAAGGACAGCGTGTCAGGGGCCGAGATCGCCGCAATGATAAAAGCGGTGGCGGGCAGGAACAAGAAGCATGGAAAAGCCTGTCAAAAAAAACACAAGTCCCGGGTAGATTTGAACCTGGTCGATAGCGAGGGGATAGCAGCCGCCTGATGCGGCCAGATCCGGTTAACTAATTTTTCAGTGCCTGAAAACCTCAATTCATTTTTTCGTCAGCAAATCAAGTCCTTCTTCAATATCCATGAAATCTTCCGGCAGCGGCGCTGTTGCCGACACCAGTCCGCCCGCGACCGGGTGCGTGAATTCGAGACGGCGTGCATGAAGCATCTGTCTGCCTGCATTTAGCAACAGTGCGCGGACTGCGTCCGACTTTACCGACCTCGCCCGCTTTTTCCCGCCCCCGTAAGTCTCGTCTCCTATAACCGGATGATTAAGGTGGCTCAGGTGCACCCGTATCTGGTGGGTCCTGCCCGTCTCAATCTCTACACGCAAAAGAGAAGCTTCCTTCCAGTCCTTCAGGACCTTCCAGCGTGAGAGCGCTTCGCGGCCGCCCCCGCGCAGAACCGCCATTTTCTTGCGGTCCCCGGGATGCCTTCCAAGCATGGTCCTGATCTCGCCCACCCGGTTTTCCGGGCTTCCGTAAACCAGGGCCAGGTATTCCTTCCGCACCCCGTGTTCCTTGAACTGCTTTACCAGGTCCAGGTAGGCGCGCTCGCTCTTTGCGATGACCAGCGCACCTGAGGTATCCTTATCGAGCCGATGGACTATTCCGGGGCGAAGCGGGGCCCCTTGTATGGCAAGGCGAGGCGAGTGAGCGAGCAGGCCGTGGACGAGAGTGCCCTCGAAGTGACCGGCGCCGGGGTGGACGACCAAGCCCGACGGTTTATTAATTATTAGCAGGTCTTCATCTTCGAAAAGCACGTCAAGGTCCATTGGCTCCGGCTTCAGGGCCGACTCCGGGTCCGGAGCGGGGATGACGGCCCGGATCAGGTCTCCGGCCCTCGCCTCATAGCTGGGCTTTACGGCAACACCGTTCACCCGCACCAGTTCATCCCGGATTAGCCTTTGCAGATGGCTTCGGGAAAGATCCGGAATGAGACCGCTCAGAAGCTGGTCGATTCTCCTGCCCCTCTGAGCGTCCGATACAATAAAAGAATATTCGGACTGCATATCTATAATGGTTAGCTTAGGCCGAGTTATGGCAGCGGGCTCAATCCATATACAAACGATACCCCGGCGCCATCCGGCCGGGCGAAGGGAGATCGCCTTGGTTTTTTGCCTTGTGGGCGCTACTCAGAAAGAAAACGAGTGCAGCAACAGCAAAGAACCAAATCAACCATGCAATGACTGATCTGATCACCGTCTCACCGCCTTCCGGGAGTTCCCTACGAATGGACATCAATCAATCACCACTAGGATATCACAAAAAGAGCGCTTACGGCTGCTAAAAACCGCCCATAATAACCTTTCGCGTCTCCGCGCTATTCTGGCACAATGATTATCTTTATAGACCAAAGCGAACATGAAAAGGAGCAGCTATGAAGAGGCTGATTTCATTGGCAAGCGCTCTTTGCTTGCTCATCCTGATGACATACGTTCAAGCAAGTGCGGAATCGAGCCCTCCGGGGGCGACTCCAGCCTCGCCCCCAATTGAACAGCCCCTCGTGCGCGAGGGAGATTTTGCAGTCAAGCTTGCAAAAGAGCTCAGGTTGACCAAAACGAATGATGAGGCAAAGGCCGAAAAAGTTTTGGCTTCAGTCGGCATAGCCCCCAAGAATGGCTGGATTGCCGATTACCCGGTGACGCCGAATGTCTTGGCGGATATCGAGGAATCCGCAGCAAAGGCGGCCGAAAACGGAAAATTGGCCATGAACAAGGTAAAAGTCATCCAGAAGGTCGAAGACATAAGTGCCGATCTGGGTCTTCGCATAGCGTTCTCGGGTGGAGCAGACAAGATTCCTCCGGCGGCAAACTATTACGGCTCGGAAAATCCTCCGCCGAACCGATACGCCTCGGGATACCCCCCTGACTACGATTACAACTACAAGGAAAACTATTACTACGATACGGGTCCGCCGGTTGTAACGTATTACCCGCCGCCCTGGGACTACGATTTCATGTACTCATACGTTCCCTTTCCGTTCTGGTGGGGTCCGGTAGGCTTTGGCGGATTTTTTGTACTGAACGATTTCAACAAAGTAGTTGTCGGGCCAAACGGCGTTGTTGTCGGCGCGGTCACCAACCAGGTCGCGACACTAGCAGGAAGTGTCGAAAGAGTGAGCCCGGTTACGAGTTCTCCGGTTTCCGGCGCCGTGTTGACGCCAAGCCAGCAAGCGGCCCTGTCTACAACGGTCGGTGCTGCCGTTGGGACAGGCAACGGGGCAGCCGCGGGAACGGTTGCCGTGGGTGCGGTGGCAGCGGCAATTAACGGAGGCACGACTGGTTTGAGAACTGCTAGCCAGCAGCAGGCAGCCCAATCGATTTTGAACCGGAGCATCCAGAAATCTCAATCGGCAACGATTGCCGATCCTCACTCCGGGTGGGGCGCTTCGGCGCCTGGTTCGACCTCGCAAGCACTGGGGAGTTCGGGAACGGCTGAAAAACAGCTTATACCACCCACAACGGCGACAGTACCGAACAACAGCGCTTTGGCAGCCAAACAGATGGTCGGGCAAACCAAGGAACTCGGGAGGGACATGGATATTGGCGAACGAGGTGGAGTAGCCGGCAGCCCGGTAAGCCCCGGTATATCCGGTAATGCTGCCCAGGCCCCACCATCCGGGTTTGGCGGTGTATCCAAGACCGTCACTCCTGGTCCTGCCGCCGGCGCTGCAACGGCCCGGCCGAACGCTCCATCGATAAACCACTCTCTAGGGGCATCCTCTTTCGGAGCCATGCCGTCCAAGCCTTCTTCAGCTCCTTCCGTTGGCTCACAGGGCCTTAGCGGAGGGGGTCTTCATGCCCCCGGCAGCGCTCCAGGCTTTGGGGGATCCCATGCCTCGATTGGAGGTGGAGGGGCATCTCGTGCCTCGATGGGCGGAGGATTTCACGCGTCCAGCGGAGGCGGATTCCACGGTGGAGGGGGCTTTGCAGGTGGAGGCGGATTCCACGGTGGAGGCGGCTTTGCAGGTGGAGGCGGCGCAGGAGGCCATCGGTAATTCGGGGTATCGGGTTGGAGAGACCAGGTGAACAAAAACGGCGCATGGGCTTATCGGACATGCAAGTGTCCGAGCCCAGCCCGTGCGATCCGGCCTAACCCAGTGCCTGAAACAAGGGAAGCGATCAATTGATCCAATCCACGGAGTAGTATCTTATTCCGCGCATTTCTTCCTTGCTTGCTATTTCGCAAAGCAGTTGGTTGGTGGCCTCCTCTATCCTGTCAATGTCCGCCTCATCGACACTATCCTCCGAAACAGCCTTCAAGTAAGACCTGATGCGTTCGAACTGGTGAATGATCTCTGGCCTGATCTGTGCGTCGCCAAGGAAGGTGTTCACATCCAGGATGGTGGCCACACAACTCTCCATTCTCAACCGGGGATGTCTGCACATTGGGAGCTCCTGAATTCCCGCTCCATGGTGAGAACTGTCCCGGCTGTATTCTTCAGGCCTGCTTTCTGTTCAATTCGGCATTGAAGAAGCCGTAGAAAGTTTTGTACTCTTTCATCGAGCGGGCAAAAATGATTTTTGCTTTTTCCAGGTCCCGTACATTTAGGATCATGTTAGCGCCCATCCGGAATGCAAGCATTGCGTCCAGCGTGGGCATTGACTCGGAGAGAAGGCAGAGATAAAAACGCCTTCGTACATGCATGGGTAAAAGCTGAACATGATGGAGGACCAGATTGTCGGCTGATTTGGCCGCGTCAAAATTTTCCTCCAAGATGATGAGATCATAAGTATTGTGGTGGAGTTTGCCAAGGGCGAAACCCGCCCTGGCTGCATGAACCACCCAAAAATCAAGTCCCATTAGCAACGGCGCGAGCCCCTCGGCAAGCTTCTTATTGGAGACGCACAAAAGAGCTGTCTTTACGCCCTCCTCCACAACGTCTATGGAGGCAGAGCCACCATCCATTTCGGGAAAATCGGAAATGCCGCCCACATCGTGGTTTTCCACCTCAAGCGGTCCGGCGCTTACTTCTATTGGGACCCTGCATTTTGGGCAGGCGATTCTGAGCGTTTTCCCCTCGGGTACTTTTTCATCAGGGATGGTGAAACTGATCAGGCATTTGGGACATTGGACCTTCACATCTTCCTCCTGTGCCGGCCGCGGTTAAGTGCGAGCGGGAAGCAAGCACCCGCAGCCGATACCGCCGGCAGTAAAAGGTTGTTTCCTGTTTGACGACTTTCGTTATAAATAATACGGAAGAAATGCTAAATCCGAACAATTTTTTGTATTCATTCCCTGCGATTCGCCGGAGGGAAATCTAGTAAGGTGGACACAGCGCCTCATCTTGCCCACCAGTGTTGCATACTCAGAAAAGGAATTAATATGGAATTCCTGAAACCCGAAGCTTTTTTCAATCTATCCTCATTTGCGGGAAAGGACCTATTTGCCGGATGCAGCCGGGTCTGGGATGCTCTAAGCAATATTTCAGCTCACCTGCAGTCAAATCTCCGCCCCAATGTGGGAGAAGTGAACTATTTCGGCCGGCCGCTTGAAAAAACGTTGGTTTTGTGGCGGGGAAGAATACTGGAGGAAGGCTTCGAGATAATCGGGGGAGAGGTCACAAAGGGTCAGTTCCTTGTGAACATCGGCGGAGAAAAGACCTCGGATGCGGCAGTGCTGTTTGCGGGAAGCGTTCTCTGGGACGAAGACATCTTTATAGGCGCCGGGGCTGTACTGGAGCCGGGGGCGCTGGTGAAAGGCCCGACCATAATAGGCGCGCAAACCGAGGTAAGACAGGGCGCCTATATCCGCAGCAAATGCATAATCGGAAGCAGGTGCGTCGTCGGACACACCACCGAAATGAAATCGAGCATTATGCTAGACGGCGCCAAAGCAGGGCATTTTGCATACATCGGCGACAGCATTCTGGGAAGCCAATCGAACCTGGGAGCCGGAACGA
This sequence comes from Desulfarculales bacterium UBA696, assembly GCA_002298995.1. Taxonomy (GTDB): domain Bacteria; phylum Desulfobacterota; class Syntrophobacteria; order Syntrophobacterales; family Syntrophobacteraceae; genus SbD1. The sequence continues at coordinate 14,573 of DBMO01000073.1, read as the reverse complement.
AGCTGGCGAACCTTAAAATAAAGGAGAGCACCGTCCGGGTTTCCGTTGGCGAAAATCTGATTGACACCGGCCTTCGAAAGTTTGGGGCAATCCTTGGCGATGAGGTCGAAATCGGCTGCAACGCGGTAACAAATCCCGGCACCATCCTTGCCAAAAAATGCCTGGTTTATCCGCTTACATCCGTCCGCCCCCGCTACTACCCGCCGTTTTCGGTGGTCCAGGGATAGAACACGAGAGAGTATCACCACAAAGGGCACGAGGTCCGCGAAGGGGCAAAAGGTGGGGATGTTTTTGGGGCTGTTGCCCCCAAACATGAATGCCTGGAACGCAGTCGGTCCTTCAGGTTGGGTTGAGGGGCAAATCGGAAATCCGTCGCAAACGGCCTCTGAATGGAGCGAAACCCAACACACCGCCGTCGGAAAAATTTTTGGGTTCGCTTTTTCTATTCTATTTTGTAGATTTTTGCCCATTCACCGCTCTATCCAACTCCTCATACCATCCCCACTTCGTGCCCTTCCTGGTGGATTAGGCTCCTGGAGGGCACACGCCCAGCCGTTCGAAATATTCCCAGAACCGTGGGAAGGACTTTGCAACTGACTCCGCGCCCTCGATTTCAACGCCATCCACGCGAAGTCCTGAAAGAGCGAAGGCCATTGCGATCCGGTGATCGTCAAAAGCGAATATGGGCCTTTTCGGGGGGAGCGGGTTCCCTCCGTGGATTCTTAGGCCATCAGGCAGTTGCTCGGCCTTGATACCCAATGCCTCCAGGCCGGCGGCAACCGACTCGATCCGGTCGGACTCCTTGATTCTAAGGTGGGAGACGTTTCGTATGCGGCTGATCCCCGGCGCGAAGGCCGCAACGACCGCAAGGGTCGGCACCATGTCCGGCATGCTGTTCATGTCTATGTCTATCGGAGTCAGCCGCGCCGGACCGGTTACGCGCACCCCCTCGCCTTCCCACCCGATTTGGCACCCCATCCGTTCGAGCACGCCCAGAAAGCTGCAATCGCCCTGAAGGCTGTTGGATGAAACCGGGGTGGTGAATACTGTTCCTCCGGTAACAGCGGCAGCCCCCCAGAAATATGAGGCAGATGAGCAGTCGCCTTCAACTGTTGTGTCCATGGCGCGGTATTCCTGCGGCGCCGGGATGAGAACAGCATTGGACCGCGGCCGCTCCAACCGGATTCCGGCCCGTTCCATCATTGCGAGCGTCATTGCCACGTATGGAAAAGACGCAACCGGCTCGCGCCAGGTTACCAGCACATCCCGCTGCGCGGCCGGGGCCGCCAGGAGAAGTCCGGACAGGAATTGCCCGCTTTCGGATGCATCAACCGATACTTCCCCACCCGAAAATCCGGCGCCGTAGACCTCCACCGGTGGGAAGCCTCTCTTTCCCAGCCAGGCAAACCTTGTCCCAAGGGCCTCGAGGGCCTCCGCAACCGGGCCCAGTGGCCGTTCCCTGAGGCGCGCCGTTCCGTCGAGCATGAAGGTGCCGATCCCCGCCGATACGAGTGGCAGCAAAAGCCTCGCACTCGTGCCGCTGTTTCCGAGGGAAATGGCTTTGTCCGGGGATAACCAGCGCCGTTTTGCAGGGGTAACCGCTATCAGGTCGCCCTGCCATACGATTCCCGTCCCAAGCTGTTCGAGGGCAAGGGCCGTGATCCGCGTATCTTCCGCGTCAAGCGGGTTGCGGATCCGACTGGCGCCCGAGGCCAAGGATGCCATCATGATGGCGCGGTGTGTAATGGATTTGGAACCGGGCATGCTGATCCCGGCGTCGATTCTTCCGGCGGGTTCGATCTTCCTAGTGATTCTTTTCATCGTACGCGGCCTTCTGCAGTGCCTCACGCATTGCCGCTACGGCAGGATCGGCTACAGGGCGGCCCAGCCACCACTCAATCTGGGCAACCCCCTGGTAGAGAAGCATATCCAGCCCCGATACTACCGTGCAGCCCGCTTCCCTTGCGGCGGAAGAAAAGGCCGTCCACCGGGGCCGATAAACTATGTCCATTACAATCATGCCGGGGTGGAAGAAAGAAGGTGAGACCAGAGACTCGTTCCCTCCCCCCAGCCCGACCGAGGTGCACTGGACAACAACATCGAAGTCCGTGGAGGCATTCTCCAGTGCTTTAAGAGGCATGAAGCCGATGCCCAGGTGTTTTGAAAGGGTACGGCCTCGCTCGGCGCAGCGGTTGGAGATCGTAATTATCGCCCCAGCCCTTTGCAGCCCGTAGGCAACGGCCCGCGCCGCTCCTCCCGCTCCTATTATAAGAGCGCGTTTACCCGTAAGATCGCCCGCCATGGACAGGGCATGCAAAGCTCCGACCCAGTCCGTATTTCGGCCCTCCCAGCCCGACTCGCTCCTGCGAAGACAATTTACCGCGCCTATTTCCTGCGCGGTTTGATCGAGTTCGGATGCGAGGCGGCAGGCCATTTCCTTGTATGGGATTGTGACGCTGAGGCCGCTGAAACCAGCGTTATAGAGCGTTTGAAGATCTTGCGCCGGGTCGTCGATGAAAAGAGCGGTATAGACGGCGGAGATTTCCATCGCCTGAAAAGCCGCGCTCATCATGGCCGGGCTGAGGGTGTGGCGCACGGGATTGCCAACTACTGCAAAAAGCTTTTTCGGTTCTGGTCGGATCATCTCAACACATTATCAAAAAGGCTACTCATGCTCCAGGACTTCCAGCAACGTCCGGACCTCATCGTCGCTCAACTGCCCGGGGGCCGCCGCGGGCTGGCCCGGCAACCGGGCGTAAGTCCACGGACTTCCCAAAAGCAGGCACGCGATCCTGCTCAACTTCCCGGCTGGCCCCATGCAAAAGGCGATGAGGTCGGTCCCGAATTCCTTCCGGGCAATGGTTACCAATTCGAGGACCCTCAAGTTGTCTTCGACCGCCCGGGCATAAGCGGCAATCTTTAGAGCCTGCGCCCCTGTTCCGGCCATTTTTTCAAGCAGCGCCCGGAGCTGCTTCAATGATGGCGTTCCCTCGGGGTGGTGACTGGAAACGAGGACCTTCACCCCCAATTCGTGGAATCCGGCGACGCTGCCCTCCGCTGCATCCAGCTCGATATCAACCCACTCCGCGCCGGCAATCGCAGCCTGTTCGAGAATTCTTAACCGCGCATCCTCGGGGCCGTCGAATGTCCCCATCTCGCGCCGTGGCCTGTTGGTTGCGACAACCGGATGCCTGGAAGCATTCGACATGGCCTCGAAGAAAAGTTCCGGCGGCTCCTTCTCGAATCTTCGATTAAAACAGTCCAGTCGCCACTCAACCAAGTCCGTCCCGGCATAATTCAGCAGGGCCGGAAATTCTTTTGCGGAGCTGTCGAGAATACACCCGCAGATCCCCCCGCCAACCCGGCTCACCTGCTTTTCTTCGCCGATGCTCATTTTCCCTCACCGGCCTGCTCGCCTCCCCGGACCTTCTCTTTTCCAATTCTGAAAGGCTGGGCGGGGTCGCTTTTGGGATAGGAGCCAAGAATCTTCAGAAAAGTCACCCTCTGGCCGAGTTTTTCGAGGGCGGATTTTACCAGCGGGTCTTCCCTGTGGCCCTCGACATCCGCGTAGAAAAGGTACTGCCACGAAAAAAGCCTGTTCGGACGGGATTCGATTCTCGACAGGTTGGTCGAGGAAAGCGACCCTAAAGCGTCATAGAGCGAGCCCGGCTTATCGGATACGGCGAAAAGGATCGAGGTCTTGTCCTTCCCGGTCGGAATGTTCGAATAATTGCCCAGCGCCAGAAACCGGGTAGTATTGCCGGGATGGTCCTCAATTCGCTCGGCCAGCACGTTCAGATGATATTGGCTGGCAGCGTGGAGGTTGCAGATTGCCGCGCCGTTAGGATCTTCCCTGGCGAGAACTGCCGAGCGGGCAGTGGATGTGCATTCGATGTGCTCAACCCCTGCGAGGTTTTCCAGCAGCCACCGTCGGCACTGCTCGATAGCCTGCGGGTGGGCGTAGAGGCGCTTTATCTCTTTCAGGTCCCCGGCGGTGCCGCAAAGATGGTGGGCAATCTCCAGGTAGCATTCGCTGATTACACGCACCTCGCGCTCGTAGAGAAGGTCCATGCTGTGGCCCACGCCGCCCTGGAGCGAATTCTCGATTGGTATTACCGCAAGGTGGGCCTTCCCCTTCATGAAGCTGTCAAAAACCTCTTCAAGGGATATGCAGGGCAGATAAGATGCTGTGTGCCCGAAAAGCGACATCGAGGCCAGGTGCGAGTAGGTCCATTCCGGGCCGAGGTAGGCTACGGTCAGCTTGTACTGCAAAACCCGGGAAGCAGCGAAAATTTCCCGGTAAATAGACCTGATGGATTGCTCGGAGAGTGGTCCGGGATTTGTTTGGGCAAGCCGCTGAAATATCAGTTCCTCCCGTTCGGGGTGGAAGAGAGGAATTCCTTTCGATGCCTTGATCCGGCCGACTTCCGAGGCAAGCTCCATTCGCCTGTTCAGGAGCCGCAGCAACTCCGAGTCGACTCCGTCTATTTCTTCTCTGATTTTTAAAAGATCTGTTTGCACTCTCTATTTATTCCTCAAAGACTAGGATGCTTATCACCCCTCCGCTGGCTTCGGCTCCTGTTACGGTTAATTCATCAGTTCCCCAAAAAAGCCCCGCCCTACAAGGCCTTAGATTCTTACTAAGTTTAGCCGCATAATTCAAAAGGAAAAAGCTGGGAGGGGCAAGAATAAGGGTCTACAAGCGAAATCACCCCCCGATGGAAAACATCTGCCGCGAAATGCATTTGCGGAAAACGGGGCTGCTGAGTTCGTGCTTTTCGGGTTTACGGGCGATGGCTTTGCGGATGATCTCCGAGACGGCTTCGATGGGCAGGTTGTTTCGAAGCGCTCCGCGAAGGTCGGTTTCTTCGGTGGAGAAAAGACAGGTACGCAGCTTCCCCTCGGCGGTGACGCGGAGCCTGTTGCAGCTTGGGCAGAAATGATCGCTTACGGGGCTGATTATCCCAATTTTCCCCGGGGCGTCACGGAAACGGTAGTAAACGGCTGGGCCGTTGCTCTGGTTCTCCTGGCAAGTCGAAAGCGGGGCCACCCTCTTGAGTCGTTCCAGAATCTCCGGCGCGGCAACGAATTTCTTTTCATGCCCGTCACCCTCTCCGGCCTTAAACGGCATGTGTTCTATAAACCTTACGTGATAGGGGTGGCTAATGGTAAGTCCGGCAAGGTCTTCTATCTCGTCGTCGTTTACGCCGCGCAATACGACCGCATTAAGCTTGATCGGAAAAATGCCGGCCTTTTCGGCTGCCAAGATCCCTTCCCATACGTCGGCGAAACGATCGTGGCGGGTTATTGCCGCGAATTTTTCGGGATTTAGCGTATCCAGGCTGACATTTATACGCCGAATTCCCGCTTTGAAGAGGCTCTCGGCAAAAATGGGCAGCAGCACGCCGTTGGTTGTCAGGCTGAGGCTTTTTATACCGGGGATATTCGAAATTTTGGAGCAAAGGGTAATGATATCTTTTCTTACCAGCGGCTCTCCTCCGGTAATGCGGATCTTGGAGATCCCCATGCCCACGGCAATTCTTGCCAGGGTGAGGACTTCCTCGTAGCTGAGGATTTCCGAGTGGTCCAGCTTGGGTACGCCGTCCTCGGGCATGCAGTAGGTACAGCGCAAATTACACTTGTCGGTAACAGAGAGCCTCAGATAATCGATTTTTCGCTCGAAAGAGTCAGTGGGAGAAGCAGTCATCGTAATCCTCTTGCAGTATTTGCCCGGCGAGGCCTCGGCCCGATGGTTCTCATAACATCCGCACCGGATTTTACAATCTTAAACTTTGTACACTATTGCAATTACCCCATCCTTACCACACCTCTCGCAGGCACGAGCAGCGGAAATTGCCCGGGCTGCCAAATTCCAAACCCCGGCTCGTTCTTCCCCGATTTTGTCGAATGAGAAATGATTACTATCTTTTTGGAATAGAACAGCAGGCATTAAGCAGGCGATGGAGGATAAGCCCGACGAGGGCGACATTGGAGCCAGGTTGGCACAGGCGCCTGCAGTTTATGAAATGCCGGCAACAACGGAGGAACCGATCATGAAAGGCCAGATTTGTCACGTGGAGATCCCGGCAGATGATCTCGAATCTCTGCAGAAGTTTTATGGCGGTATTTTTGAGTGGGATTTCAAAAAAATGCCGGGAGATATTGAATATTACGGGATCGATCAGGGAGACGAAAAAGTAATGGCGGGTATGATTGCCCGCCAGGACCCCGGACACACGCCGATGTTCTATGTTTGCGTGGAATCTATTGATGCTGCTGTCTCGAAAGCCACGGATAAAGGGGCGACGGTAATCGTTCCCAAGACGGCCGTAATGGGCATGGGCTGGTACGCTGTGGCGCTCGATCCCCAAAAGAATCTTTTCGGCTTTTGGGAGTCGGACGAAAAAGCGGCTTAGCGGCATCGTTCTCGGGTGCCCACAAGGGCAGGAGTTCTTACCGCCTCCCTTTAAAACCCGGCAAAGCGTTAGTTAATAGGGGTGGAACCTGCACGGGTCCATCCCTTCTGCCCTTCGACGCCCGGTGAACTTTCAACTGCCCAGCGCGGCTTTGCGACTAATCAGAATTCTCGTCGTCTTCCTGAATTTCGAAGCAAAGAAGCGTTACAGCCATCAACCCCAACATGAACAGACCAAAAACCCCAGCGGGAACTTCAAATGGAAACATTTATGGACCTCTCCGGCGCGGTGAAAAACCGCGCCCCTGGCCGTCATCGCAATGGATGAGCCTGACCTTCAGCACGAACATTAAAAAGCACGGGGAACCCCCGCTAACAAATTAATCGCAATTGAGCCTCTAAAACTGAAAACATTTATTGTCCGGCCCCTATCCATTACCCTACCGGCACTCGGGCATTGGAACGTCGGCTTTAGCCGACACGCCATGTTTTTTCATCAATGCCGAGAAGTTCGACCTTTTCATGTCAACCTTTTCGGCCGCAAGGGTGATATTTCCGTTACAGCTTCTCAGGGCCTGGATGAGGAACATCTTTTCGCACTGGGCAAAAGTCTGTTCGAGGAAGCGCTTCTTGGCGGCCATTAGTTCAAGCCTCGTTTTCGGCACTGCGCTCCCTTTCCATGGCTGCTTCATCTGAAGGTCTTCGGCAAGGTCTATCACATCCAAAACCCGATGGTCGGCCATGATCACAAGGTGTTCGACGGCGTTTTTCAACTGGCGCACGTTTCCCGGCCAGTCGTAGTTTACGAGCGCCTCGAGTGCATGTTCGGTAAAGCCGTCGATGCATTTTCGCGCTTTCGCGCAAAAATGTCTCAAAAAATGATACGCAAGCCTGGGGATGTCGTCTTTTCTTTCCCGAAGAGGCGGAAGGTGGATAGGAAAGACATTGAGGCGATAATAGAGATCTTCCCGGAAAGTCCCCTTGTCCACCATGGACCGAAGATCGCAATTGGTTGCCGAGACCACCCTGGCATCGGTCGTTTTGAACCGGCTCGACCCTACCGGCTTGTACTCGCGCGATTCGAGCACCCGCAGCAATTTCCCCTGCGTCTCCAGTCCGAGGTTTGCTACATCGTCAAGGAAGAGCGACCCGTCGTCGGCAAGCTCGAAAATGCCGGCCTTGTCCTGCACCGCCCCGGTAAAGGCCCCCTTTACGTGGCCGAAAAGCTCGCTCTCCAAGAGATTGGGAGAAAGCGTGCTGCAATCCACGGCGATGAACTGCCGGGCCGCTCTCTGGCTGTGTACGTGGATGGCCCTTGCTATGAGTTCTTTTCCCGTGCCGTTTTCGCCGTTTATAAGGACCGTGCAGTCGGTTGGGGCAACCTTTAGGATCTTTTGGAAAACCTCCATTATCTTGGGGTTTTTCCCAACGATATTGCTGAAGCCGAACCTGTCTACCAGCTCCTTTCGCAACGCCTGGTTTTCTTCAACCAGGCGCTTCTTCTCCAACGCCCTTTCAACGCTCAGGACCAATTCGTCATCCGTGAAAGGCTTGGTCAGATAATCGAAGGCCCCCAGCTTCATGGCCTCGATTGCGTTTTGTACGGTGGAATACCCCGTAATTATGATGACATAGATATCCGGAATGGCTTTGCGGATTTTCCTCAGGACCTCCATGCCGCTCATGTCGGGCAGCTTCATATCCAAAATAATTACATCGAAGCGCTCCTCGGCGGCCATCTCCAGGCATTCGTTCCCGGTCCCGCAAACCTGCACCGTCATGCCTTTTTCGAGCAGCACCATGCGGCACCCGGAGCGGATCACGCGCTCATCATCAACCACCAGGACATTACGCGGCTGCATGCGAGCGCCCTTTCGAAAGGAGCAATCCCTTGCTGCAAAGGGGGATTTCAACTACAAATCGCGCCCCCTCACCCATTTTGCTGAACACCTTCAGCTCTCCGCCGTGATTCTGGATGATGCCATGGGAGACCGCCAGGCCCAGGCCGGTTCCCTTTGACTTGGTCGAGTAGAATGGATCGAATATCTTTGGCAGGACTTCCTCTGGAATGCCGCACCCGGAATCTTCGATCTCGCCCACGATGCACTTGTTAAGGGTATCGAGGTAGCTGCGGATGATTATGGTGCCGTTTTCCCGCACCGCGTCGAGGGCGTTGAGAAGCAGATTCAAAAAAACCTGTTGTATCTGGTTCGCGTCCATCGGGCAGTCGGGGATATCGGGACGCAGGTCCTTTATTACGGCTATACCCTGGGTATCGAAGGAATTTTGGAGCAGGTCCAGCACTTTTTCTATTATCGGGTTAAGGCTTGTCGGGACCTTCTTGGGCTCCCTCTCCCGTGAAAACGACAGCAGGTCCTGTATGATGCCCTTGCAGCGGATCGTCTCATTTATGATGATGTCCAGACCTTCCTTGAAAGGCCCTTCCTCTTCGGAAACCTTTTTCCTGAGAGTCGAGCTGTAGAGGAGGATTGCGAACAGGGGATTATTGATCTCGTGCGCTATTCCGGCAGCCATTGTGCCGAGCGCCGAGAGCTTTTCGTTCTGGATGATCAACTGGTCGTAGCGGCTTTTCTGCTCCGCGAAAGCGTGCGCCCTCTCGATTGCCCAGGCGCACTGCCGCGAGACGGTGCTGAGAAAGTCCAGGTCGCTTTGGGAAAATTCCCTCTCCGAGGTGAAAAAGGCGCGGATCAGCCCGACGAGGTTTTTCCGCAGAGTAATGGGAAGGTCCAGCACCATGGATATGCCCTCTTCCCATGCCTCCTGGGGGTATTGCAGGAACGGGTCGTGCCAGATGTCCCGTATGATGTGAGCCTGGTTGCGCTCATAGGCCTTGGCGATAAGTTCGGTGCTGCAAACCGGCCCCTTGCTGAGATAATCCTCGCTCAACCCGTATGCGGCCCCCAGTTCGAGCTGGTCCTTTTCCAGGTTGAGCACCCTGATTATGGTCCCCTTGGCCCCGAGGATCTCGGTAAGTTTCCAGGCAACCAGGTCCAGCACCTCTCCGACGTCGGTGGTAGAATGCACCAGTGTCGTCAGGTCGCAAAAGACTTCGTAGAGGTCTTCGGTCTTAAGCTGGTTCTGCATGGAAAAACCCGTGTGGCTCGGCGGGCGCGAACCCGATCTCGAAAGCAGCTCGAACAATATTTCCAACCGTATCAGTATCTTATATATATGACCGGAACCAGTAACCAAAATCAGCGTGCACATGAAACCGTATAAGAATTTATACTTTTTTTCACTTTCATTCAACACCAAATTATAACGGCCGGCCAGTAAAGCGGCGGGGAGAGTCAGTTCGAGTAAGTCTTGAAACCATTTTGAATGTGAACCGCTATTAAATCGAATAATTCCGGCTGGTCAGCGCGATGATTCAAATAAGATCGTTACAGCTTTGCAATACATCTTGATGCTTATCGAGCTGGTTAGTGGGGGTGTTCTATGGTTTGTGCATCATTGGTTGTGCAAACTAATAAACAATGAGGGTTGTTTCATAATAGAACGTTATCATTTTCAAAAACACACTGATTCACCAGCAAGTCGATGCAGGCAGGATTGCATGCCGGACGTTTGGCCATGCGCGGGTGGCACAGGCAGCCTCTGCCTGTGGGACAAGAGGAACCGGATTGTACTGCCAATTAAACTCCCTCTTGCCGCCTGCACAGGCAACCAAAAGACTTTGCCTGTGTTACCCGTGAGCCGCGACGGAGAGGAGTCGGCTCCATCAAGTTATCATGCGGCTTTTTGTTCTTTCATGTATTGCCGAAAGACCTATAAATATCACCTGCAAAACCGAAGCAAGCGCTGAAACCAATATCAATAGCAGCGAACTCGTTCCGTACACCTGATGAGCCTTGGCACTGATAACGCCCTGCGACAGTAATCTCCCATTGTCCTGACTTATTCGGAAACCATAATGCTGGTCTTTTGTCATGGGGTACTGCTTTGAGCCCAGTTGAGCCTTTCCTATGAACATATTGTCAATCACCGGATAACCGCCTGTCTGAGGGTACCACTTGCCTTCTTCACTCGGACTGATTTCTAGCTTGCATTGTTTTACACCAGGTGTATTTAGGGTACCCATCATAAAGAAATTCACGATACCATCACTGTCTGGTGAGGCTACCCAGTTCTTTGCAGAGAATGTCACATCTTTTTGGCTATCGGTAATTAGCTGAATCTCGTAACACGACGTCGTTGGCTTGAGAACAAAATAACAGAGTATGCCGGTCACCACAACCGACAGCATCAGACTCAGCAGGTTTATGTTCTTCAACTTGCCTCCTTGCTTATCGCGGATTGGCGGTGGCACAGGCAGCCTCTTGCCTGTGGGACAGGATGAATCGGATTGTACTGCCAATTAAACTCCCTCTTGCCGCCGGCACATGCAACCAAAAGACTTTGCCTGTGTTACCCGTTATTTTGACCTCGGATTCCTTAAATTCCCGTCCAAAGGCAAGCGTGAGGCCGAGTTGACCGATAGTGCTTTCCGAAACCTCTTGTCCTAGCGGCCCCCGATACAGAGTCTCCGGGCCACCCGCGTTTTGCTCTTGGCATGGCTAACTCGCATCTCTTAGACGTTTACTTTCAATGTCAAAAATGAACTTCTAAGGCTCATATAAGCCACGATTTGAGCAACATTTCAAGCCATTTTAACCTGTTATCTCGGCCCGACCCTGTGCGCGTATAACATCCATTATGTCATGGGCAAAGCAGAATATTGGTGGATGATATAAACACACCCAAACTAATTTAGGTACATGAAAGGAATTTCTAAAGCGGTTCCGTTTAGGAAGAGTGTGTGGATTTAATGATCGATTACATAAAAAATTAAAATAGATTGATTGGGAGTTCCGAGTGAAGGAAAGCTTGGTTCAGCTACTATTCAATAGAAATGCTCGACGAACATCCCCACACGCCGACCGGTATGCGGAGGTTTAAAATAGGATAATTATTGAACAGCGGATCTTACGTCTTCGGTCTGATGGGTACGCCTTCGGAACACCCGATGAAATCAAAAACAGCGCTAATGGAAGACAGACACCGCTGAAAAAAAGGATCTTTCGAATCAAGCCTCGCCATTCCAGCTCGCCGGGCATCTTCATCGAAAATTTCAGCCTGAATGGTGGAAATATCTGCCATCCAAATGCAATTCAAAAGCGCGTTACGAAGCCATAATGAATAAATTCCAGGACAATGTGACCACCCTATTAAACCAAATTGCCAATTCTGCGAGTCATCAATGATTGACTCAAACAATCGTTTAGTCATCCTGTCAAGATACAGAAATATTGGGACATCGACACTCCTGTTGATATCCTCCAGTATTTTATGAGCCTCGGTATGAAAGCAGTGGACAATAATAATAGCATTAACAAACTTCCAAACTTGAACGGGAAACTCCCTAGTTATAGAATAAAAGGTAAATGGCGCCATGGATTGACCGGACACAAAGAAGTAGCGCGTATAGTATTCGTCACCTTTAAGTATGAGATTCTTGCTCAAATAACAATCCTCAGTAGCTCTGGTAATGCTGACGACACTTGGTGGACTGGGTAACCTTTCAATAATGTCTATGCGTATTAGGCCACTCAAAAGTTTGTTCGGTCTAAGAACGGCACAGTCAAAGTGGAGGTGATCTGGGCCTGGTAAGTCTTCGTAAACTCTGCTGAATGCGTTAAGGCTCTCATCTCCTTTTTCCGAGAAGATTTTCCTCAAATGAGAGGTAATATCGTCGGAAAGCAAACTTAAAACTCTAGTACTCGATCTGAGCACTTGGACTTCGCCCTCGAATTCTTCCCAAAGGATATTTAGGACAGAGCTGAAGACAATATGAGATTCCTCTCGACGTCTAGCCATAAACTCTCTAATTGATTCTTCTCCATGTATAACTATCTCATCATAAGCAGTTGCTGGAAGCCTATCTGACCAGAATGTGTAGTCTTTAGCAGATAGCAGTTGAATCAATTTGTCGAACCGAGCATCAACAGTAGGAACGAAGCTCATGCATTTATTGAAGTCAAGAAGTTCATCCCATGTTGCTGATTTAATGAGAGTTAATGGATCGTCAAGGGCATAAGAACCAATGGCCCTGGCTATAAGTTTGCGCAGATGCATCGGAAGGTTGTATGGTATAACGAGGTCGAGCTTCTTGTACCATTTCTGGTACTCAAGTGGCAGACCGTAGTCTTTAAAGGTCTTTTCCAGCCCATTTGCAGCTGCAACATCACATAAACTCCAAAAGGTGGCTGTAGATTCATGGGTTTCAGTGGAAATCTGAATAGAAGCACTATACACCTTTTCCCAATATGGGCGAAGTCCATCGTCACCTGCTGCACTTAGAAAAGCAAACAAATGGTGAACGAATCCAGTGGAAGTAGAGAGTGCCAAGGCTGCATGCATAAACTCATGTGCATAAAGAACCTGCCAATCTGGAACACTTGCTTGAGGATATAAGTTAAAGGTATCTGAGTTACGGTAAATACCAGCCATAGTTTGTGCAAGTTGACTATTGAAGGACATGCGATAAGCCCCTTATACTTGGATGATCTATACTGTAATACCAAATGCCTTGGTAAAGAATTTCACAAGCTCAAAAACATTTTTGATGGGAATAAGGCGCTTTATAACATCAACTTGATTCTTGTTTGCTAAGTAGTTCTTAATTAAGGTGTAAATTTCTCGCCTGTTTCCTAAATACTCGATTTGAATGTGGCTCATAACTTGGCAGATGTCTTTCATATATGCGATCAAACAGTTGAATGTAGATTCTAGAGTATCCCCAGTAATTGCTTGCTTAACCGATAATAGTTCGCCATTCTCCTGATCGACAGTAAATACAACTAAACACGGCAAGTCGCCGTGGTTGCGAATTCCAAACCACTGCATAAGCCACTCATTTTGAAACGGATCAGGTTGAGCAAGTAGATATGGGTCTAAAGATGTTATTAGTCCAAATCCATCGTTGCAGATATGTGCTGAAGCGGTTGATACACTTGATCTTAACTTAATAATGTACACCTTCCATCGTGGCCCTGTCACAATGTCCAATCTATTGAAGTATGTAGGTATGTTCAAAACCGCTTCTAAATGTCCATTGTTATCTTGATCAGAGTATATAAGCGAGCCAAATACAGGAAATTCCCCGTAATCTTTTGCAAGTTCATTATGTAAGATATCATGCAAAGGCATAATGGTTTTCTCTATTCATTTTAGATGAAAAAGATCCTGACTACCCGCGATAACTCTGAATTCTGTATGACCAACGGCATTTTGGCGGCTCCTTCAGAAAACCCCGATTGGGAGTTCTATTTCTCGTGAGGCACTAGGATTTTTAATGTACTTGAATATGTACTTACCACCAGATTCCTCGAAAAAGAGAACGCCACTTAGGGCCGGACAATAACTGAACAATCCACCGTGTTCTTCAAAAAGGACTTCGTGAACTTCGTCAAGATCGACACCAGCCGTAAATTCCCCAAAGACAGCAACCACATAAGGCAGTTCATTCTTGATGGCTATTTTTTCGTAAGTATCAGATTTTTTCCAAATACTTTGATAAAGTCGTGAAGTATTGTCGATCCAAGCCCAGGCGGTTTGTCCTGAAGCCATTTTATCGTCTACTGTTTTCTCGGTCACCCTGTCGAGATGGAAATTAATCAGTTCGACGATTGCAATGAGATTTCCCTGTTCGTCTAAAATCACCCAATCGGGGGTTTTCCCATCAACTTCGTAATCGTGCTTGGCATTTAGACCATTCAAACAGAGGAAAGCACCGGCAACCAGTTCGCGAAAGGTGTGCATTACTTGAGGGGCATCATGGTTAATGGTCTTGAATTTCTTTAAGAATTTAGGCACATCGGCTTGTCTGATTACGTCGAAGCAACGGTAAATCGTTTCGTTTATAGCCTTGTTCCCGGCGAGAACACCGTATTTCATTCGACATCCTCCGAAGAGCAAACCAATCGGCATTGCCGCGCCACACGAATTACCTATCTGTCAAAATAGAGGGCAAGTTGTCCCGCCCTATTTTCTTCTACTCATAATCACTACTTAGCCGTAATATTCCTAAAAGGATTCCGGGGTCAATCGTTTTTTCGGGCTTAGAATTGGGGAATAGCACGTAGATACTGTTATTCAA
>DBMO01000034.1 GCA_002298995.1 Desulfarculales bacterium UBA696 | reverse complement strand
CATGTAAACGCAATCACCGCGTTTAAGTCACCTGATGACGCCCATCCGGAGCTTGGTTTCTGGCAGGTCGAAACCTCGTCGCTAAGGGATTTCCCTCAGCAGTTCCGCACCATCGAAATTGTCCGTAACAGCGACAATACAATCTCAATCTTTGCCACCAACATTGATACTGCGGTCAAAGAGGGATCGCCTGCCGCCATATCGCGTTCCTATGGCATAGCGGCGCGGCAGATATATTCAAATCAGCCGTTATCAGCCGGAATTCCCTCTGGATCATACAACGCGGAACTCGTCGTGCAATTGAGCACTGATATGCAAGGTAAGATCGGCAACTGTGGAACACCGGTTGTTGCGTAACTTTTTAATCTGGATTCCCGAGAAGGGGGAATCTGCCATATCCAATATCCACTAACAGCGATGCATTTTTATTCTGAGAGGATTCAAAATGAAAAAATTCGGTATCCGCTTGTTTCTATCATTGATAATCACGTTGTTCATCGGCATCCCCGCGATACAAGCCAAAGACATCTCTCCGGTGGGGGAAAAGGTTGCTTCCGATTCGCAGGGGCGTGACATCTACCAGGTGAGCGGCAATGGAATCAAAATCGGGTACAAATTGATCGGATCGGGTGAGCCGCTGATACTGCTTACCGGGCTTGGAGACCTGATGGAGCATTGGACCCCGGAACTAATCGAAGCGGCGTCAAAAAAGTACCAATTAATTATCATGGATAACAGGGGGATGGGCTACACGACAGACAACGGCGTGAAGTTCACTTATCGACTTTTTGCCCAGGATGTAATTGCTCTGCTGGATGCTCTTGGAGTCCAAAGGACAAATGTTTTGGGATTCTCACAGTCAAGTGTCACCACGCAAAATTTGCTTTTATACTATCCTGAAAGAGTCAATAAAGCGATCGTTCATGCTACCTCTACCAATGGAAGCGCCGTTGCGGCTGTTTTGAAAGGCAAACCGCTGCCTCCTAATCCCACCATAAAAAAACAAATCAAAGCAGCAATGGAGTGGAAAGCTCCGCTGGATAAGATGCCGCTCATCAAAAATCAGGTAATGTTCCTGGTAGGGACCGCAGACACGGTCGTGGGCCCCGAGAGCTCGAAAACTCTGGCAAAACTGGTTCCGGGCGCATGGCTGGTTCAATTCAAGGGTGGGACTCACCATGTACAATTCGAGGCGCCCTCTGAATTTGCCCGAATCGTTATGACATTTCTGGAGATTAACGAAACAGTTCCAACACCACCTGCAAAATAATCCATATGTTGAACCCCTGTTAAATGCCCATGTCAACAGGGTCTCCAACCGGGTAATGCTGTGGTGGAATGCGGTGAACTCGCTGAGCCTCTCCGAGGAGCAGAAGTGACTAATCATGCGCCGCCTCAAGGCCGCATCGGCAAGGACGGCGTATTACGGGTCGTCTCTCAGCAAACCCGTAGCGGGTTAGAAAATAACAATAGCCGGTTGAGCGATTTGCTGAACTGCTACGGGATGCGCTGAGGCAGGTGCCGATAAAAAGGTTGATGCGAGTGAGCAGAGCGGCGGCACACCCTAATTAAAAAAGGACTTAACCTTTCGGCTAAGTCCTTGATCAAACTAGCGGGGTCGAAGGGACTTGAACCCTCGGCCTCCGGCGTGACAGGGGGTAAAAATACGGGACCTACCCTAATCTACCTTGATTTCAGTAGTTTTCCACACGATTGAAATTGATCTATGGATTTAGAAAACCCCTCAAAAACCCCACACGAAAACAGCCGCAGAAGCCAACTTCTTCAAACTATTTTACTTCCAATATCGGAGGGAGATTTTACATTCTCCAGCAATCTCTCTCCTCTTTTGCCGGGAGCCGACAATCTTCTGTTCGTCTGATTCGAGTAAAATAGCCGATCTACCTCACCACTCCGCCAACATCTGTGAGCAAGGTATAAAATGTGTCCGAACGAGCCGGCCATGAGCAGCATGCCACTCCTAATCATTTGTCCAATAGGTAGATCCCTGTGGGGAATTAATGCCATTGTGGACAATTTACCACTCTCAAGGGTAGCGGCTCAGGATAGCAGTGAGATGTATAGGCTGGATAGAAGCTCGTATTCCTGAAGCATCTCTGAAACCCATACTAAGATCAGGGAAAGCCCAGAGATGAGCAAAGTTTTCGCTGTTCGACCTTTGACGGGTTGCTTTTCGGCGGAAATCACTGCTATTCGTTTACGGGCGAGAAAATCCAACATCTTGCTTATCTCACCTATTGAACGACCAAGGCGAGACAGTCTGCTTACCACTACTACGTCGCCCTCTACCATACGAGGGATCGGTAATTTTTGGCAGATGCAGATTTCTTGATTATCGAAGGATGAAGCAATCTCGACAATTTCAGCGAGGGGAATACCCATTTTTTTGCAGTAGATTTCGATTTGGCTTCTTTGGGCACCAGAATTGGGGCTAGAAGCTGATTCTCGAACCAGTCCGAATGCCTTCAACGGACATCTCCTCCCATACTCATAGGAATTAATCGGTTAGGTAATGAGGCCGGAATGGGATGTCTGAACGAAGTGACCGTGAGTAGCGAGAATCTGCTTTAATTTGAAGCCTCTGATTTGAAACGCTTACAACATTAGCAGAAAACTGAATCCATGTCCAGCATGGTTCCAATAATTAAGATCCCCTGGGAACAATTTGCCGTTTCCTATAAGGCAAGGGAATGAAGGGCAATTTCTGAAAGGCATCGCCGTGAGAGATGAAGCCTTAATCTTGATAATGAGACCGTATCAGTTTGCTATTGTTAAACCGCCCCAAGTACATAGCAGGATGTACCAGCAGTAAGGAACAGATCGAAGTAGCAAGGCATTTACGGATCAGCTTGAACGGTACGCATTCTCCACACAGATTCTGGAGTGGTGTTCTCAATTTAGCTGACTATCTTCTGGAGTCCCGGAGAATGTGGGCCATAAATCCCAATAGTTTGGAAATTTCCCAAAGCATCCCAAACTGCAGGGGAACACTTTCACAGGGAAAATAGACTTCTCCCAAACAAATTTCTTGAGTTTTCAGCCATCTAACTACTTGCCAGAATCCACGTCGCTGGTGGCACGAAAATCGCTCATCATCGAAACATCTGCTTTCAACTCTAAACACTTGCCATTATGAACCCGGGATCATCGTCAAATCCCGCTGTTATCAGCTTCCGAACAGTACCTTAGAGAGGAATCATGCAATGAGTGAATTTCCAAACCTAACTCTTGATGCTCCTCAAGTTTTAAAAAACCGGTTTAATATTCAATCCGAGGTACTTCACGGTAACAGCACTGGCCTTAACGCTGAATCAGGGTTATCGATGGGTCACCCTTTCAAGTCAGAGGCTATTCCGGATGAAGCCATTATCAAGGAGCTTGAATGCATCCTTGAGAGCCCAGATTTCAAAGACAAGGCCATGCTGCGCGGTTTTTTGACTTTTGTAGTGGAGGAAACACTTGCCGGACGATCCCATGAGATCAAAGGTTATACGGTGGCAACTCAGGTTTTCGGCAGAAGAAGTGATTTCGATCCAACTATAGATCCTATTGTTCGAATTCAGGCCGGAAGGCTCAGAAGGACATTGGCCCATTATTACACGGGATATGGCAAATGGGACCCCTTGAGAATTGAGATCGGCAAAGGGAGCTACATACCGAATTTTTCGAGGACGATACCGGAAAAGCTGCGGATTTTGCGGTCACAAAAACCTGACGGAATGATACTTCCAGAAGAAAAACCTCCTCAAAGCTCTGCCGAGAACACTCCATGCCATGTTGAGAATGGCGCCTCGATTGCGGTTATGCCACTTGTCAACTTAACGGGTGATCCCGACCAAGGCTGCATGGCCGACGGCTTAACCGAGGAGCTTATGATTGAACTCGCCCACTGTCCTGCTTTGCGGGTTAATGCATCCCATTCCACCACTCAGTGGAAAGGAAAGCCGATTGGGGCACGAGCAATCGGTCGAAAACTTGGAGTGAGATTCTTTCTGGAAGGAAGTCTTCGCAAAGAGGAGCGAAATATCAAGTTCAACCTCCGACTGATCGATACTTCGACGGGTATGCAGATCTGGGGAGAGCAATACAAACGCAGTCTCGAATCCAACAGAGCCATAGGTCTTCAGGAAGAAATAGCCCAGGGTGTAGCAGGAAGAATCGGAGGAGTGTTTGGAATAATTCCAAGAAAACTATTTAGTGAGTCCCGAATGCAGGGGATCGGCAATATTAATATCTATGAAGCTTTCTTCAGGTTCAGCCAGTATCAGATCGAGTTATCGCCACGAGGGCATGCCAATGCTCTCGAAGCCCTGGAGCATGTAATGTCTATGAATCCTGAATCCGGTCTGACTTTATCCATGCTCTCCTGCCTCTTTGCAAATCAATACGCTTTCTTCAATCCCGAGGAGAAGGATTTACTCGACAGAGCTCTTGAATTTGCAAGACAGGGTTTATTGCTGGAACCTGAAAACCAGCTGGCTCGCATATTGCTCGCCTACGTTCTTTTCGTATCGGGCCAAAAAGAGACTTTTTTTCGAGAGGCTGAGGAATTGCTTTCACTCCACCCCAACTCACCCGATTGCATTGCTCCTCTTGGCTGGGCAATTTCGCTCTATGGAGAGTGGGAGCGAGGTCTGTATCTGCTGGAAAAGGGACTGGAGTTGAATCCATTTTATCCCGGGTGGTTCCGTTTGGCTCCTTATTTGAATTATTGCCGCCATGGACGGTTTGGAGAAGCATTGAAAGAAGCGGAAAACTTCAATACACCGAAGCTGTTTTGGGATCCGCTGCTCCGGGCTGTCGCACTGGCCTATCTCGGGCGAGATAGGGAGGCGGCATCCGCTGTTAAGAAGATAATCGAGCTTAATCCGGATTTCTGCTCTTGCGGTCCGGAGTCAATCCGTATTTTTATCAAGGAATCCGAGGTGCGTGAGATCCTGTTCGTCGGATTACGAAAGGCGGGGCTCCGAATATGATCGTTTTGGAACTGGAAGGAAGTATTGACAGGAACACGGTCCCAAAAATTCGGAAAGATTTTTGAAACTTGCTGAAGAAAAGATTGCAGATGGGTTGAGATAGACCTCCCAAAAGCAGTGTGCGCCGATTCCTCTATTGCCCTGATTTTAGAATACGGTTTGCCGTATCAAAGGGAGGCGGGCTTTTGAAACTAACAGGGATTGACGTGAATACGGCCAGGATGATCTCCTTGCTCCGGCTTGAGAACATCTTTTTCGGCTCATAAAGCAGGATGGGTTTATCCTGCTCACCAACAGCCGTGGCTTTGATTCTTCGGTATCGATACCCAAAATCTTTTTTGAATAGTAATCGCAGGCTTGGTTAGTAATTTTAAAGACGGTTATAAAGACTTGGCACCTTTGGTTTAATCCTGGAAACATACTCCGCAAAACTGCACTGAATTAGGGCTAATTCAGACAGTCGCAACCCAGATGCACCCGAGTTGCGGTTAGTACTGGATTCGTGTCTAAATATGTCTAAGGGATCTTATTATGGGTGGGGGAGATATGCCCATTATGTACCGAGTTGACCACGTAGAGCAACTCGCCATCGCATTCTGTTCCACGAAATCACCGACAAAGATGTTATCGACCATCAATGTACAGCATGTTACGATAAGGAATTGTCGTATTACGACCGGATCGATGGGAACATGGCCAAAATGCTTTGCCTGTCATGCCGGATAAAATCCTTGTGAAAGGATTTTTTTTGTGGCAGGATAACCGGCAAATTTATCTATGTGGATCCTCCGCATGCCGTGTAATGCTGGATCCCCTGTTGGGTCCTCACTCACAACCAGGTTTTTTGCAAATATTCCCGGCACATATTTCACCTTAGCTTAGGCCACCGGCCATTTCGTGGAAGGGGCCAATCTTAATTATCTATTGCATAGTAACAGGTCACTCAAGTGGACTTCAATCGGATAAATCTGTTGTGGCTGATATTTGGTAGCGCCGGGTGATTTATTGCTTTGAATCCTGATCCCCATAAAGGATTAGGAGGTGAAAGTGAAAAGCTCCAAACAGCGGAATTCGATATTATTCGGCACAGCCTTTTTTCTATTGCTGATGTTTGCGGTTTGGTGCCAGACCCCGGTACCGGCCCGGACACAAAACCTTCCAGAACTCCCGCAATTGGAACACAAGCGGATTCTGGTATTATACTCTTACGGGTATTCACTGCCTGCATATCATAAGTTCGCTCCCTCCTTTTTATCGGTCATGCAAAAAGCTGGCATGAACAATAACGATTTGTTCTTCGAATATCTTGACCTTTCCCGTATGAGCGACAAAGGGCAAAGGGAAGCCCTGGCGGGCATTCTTCGCTACAAGTACTCGAAAATCAAAATTGACTTGATCATCACAGTTCATGCGCCCGCAATGCTTTTCCTCAGAGATGAGGCCAAAGATATTTTCGCCGGCGTCCCTGCAATCTCATCTATGATTATGCAACAAGGTTTCAGGCATGAAGATGCTGAACGTGAAATTATACAGCTTTTTGCGGGACTTGATGTACGAGGCACCCTGGAGGCGGCACTGCGATTGTTCCCCGAAACCAGGCATGTACTGTTCGTCAGCGGTACATTCCAGATTGATGCCGAGACCGAAAGGGAGGCTAGAGAAAGTATATTCCCCCACTGGCAAAACAAGCTGGATTTTGAGTATAGCTCCAAACTTTCTGTAGAAGAAATGATGGAGCGGGCAGCCAACCTCCCGCCCGACAGCATAATAATCTATTGGAATGTTTTAAGAGACAAGACGGGCCGGACATTTATCCCGACAGACGTGGGTAGAATGATTGCCAAGGCAGCCAATGCTCCTGTTTTCTGCCTCTACGACACCCTCATGGGCCTTGGAGTGGTCGGTGGATCATTGCAGAGCTACAGCGCCGGAGGTATTCGGACCGCAGAGCTTGCTCTGGATATACTGAGCGGGAAGATAGATCTTTCGAGACAGGCTGAGCCTGTTACCGTCAGCCCTGTTCCAATGTTCGACTGGAATCAGCTCGAACGATGGGGGGGTGATAACGGCAAGATTCCGGAAGGCAGTACAGTTATAAATCGCCCTGAATCATTTTGGGACCACTATGGATGGTACCTGATTTTCTTCATTACGGTCCTGGTAATTGAGTCATTGCTGATAATCGGTCTGTTGATTCACAGGCGACGCAGGAAAGCCGCCGAAATGTCTTTGAGGAAAGCGGAGGAGAAGTATCGGAGTATCTTCGAAGGCGCCCTTGAAGGTATTTATGAAGCAACGCCCGATGGAAGACTCCTGACTGCAAATGCTTCATTTTCAAAAATGCTGGGCTACGACTCACCGGAAGAAGTCCTCTCTTTACTTAATGATGTCAGAAAGGCCTGGGTAGATCCAACCAAACGAGTCGATTACATCCAGAAGTTGGAAATGGATGGCATTGTCATCGACTATGAATGCCAGCTTTACCGCAAAGACGGGAGCACTGTCTGGGTGTCGCTCAATTCGAAGCTGGTTTGCGGTCCGGATGGAAAGACTCACTTCACATCAGGATTTATGCAAGACATCAGCGAACGCAGACGGGCTGGGGAGGCCATTAAAAAATCCGAGGCAAAATACCGCCAATTGCATGAAGGCATGATGGATGGTTTTGCTTTAGTGGATATGGACGGGACCATCAGGGAATGCAATGAAACATACCAGAATATGACCGGTTATTCGCTCGAAGAGTTGCTCGGGCTAACCTACCGGGATCTTACTCCTGAGAGATGGCACGCTTTCGAGCAAAAGATCATCGAAGAGCAGGTGCTGGTCAATGGATATTCCGAAATTTACCAAAAAGAGTATCGCAGGAAAGATGGAACCATATTGCCCGTGGAATTGAGGACAATTCTTTCAAAAGATGAAACGGGGGCAAATATTGGAATGTGGGCAGTTCTCCGTGATATTACCAAGCGCAAGCGGATTGAGGAGGAACTGCGAAATAGCGAGGAACGCTATAGGGCACTGGTCGAGACATCTTCCGATTGGGTCTGGGAAGTTGATGCAGACAGCAAATACTCTTACGTCGATCCGAAGGTGTCCCAAATTCTGGGTTATTTGCCCGAAGAGATACTTGGGCTTACCCCTTTCCAATTAATGCCTCAAGACGACGCCAAGCGTATTAAAGCGATATTTTCCGCCATTGCTGCCGAGAAACGCCCCTTTTCGGGGCTGTTGAACTGCAATATTCATAAAGACGGAAAATTGATTATGCTGGAGACAAGCGGTGTTCCAATACTTGGTCCAGATGAGGAGTTGCTGGGCTACAGGGGCATGGACCGGGATGTAACTGAACGATCTTTGGCTGAAAAGGCTTTGCGCCAGAGCGAGGAACGATTTCGAAGGCTGATCGAAGACTCGCCGATAGGTATTGGCATAAGTCGTGACGGGTTAATCGTGTATGTAAACAAAAAGTATCTGGAAATGTTTAGATATCAGAGCGTGGATGAGCTTTGCGGCCAACCTGTTATCAACCAGTGGGTACCGGAACTTCGAGAGCAAATAGCCGATCGGACGCGCCGCCGCCGCCGGGGATTGAGTGTTCCCGCGGAGTTGATCGGGTATGCTTTGCGCAAGGATGGCTCCCAATTTCATGCACATGTTCATGTCTCGACGGTTCAGTTCCCCGAGGGCTCGAGCCACATAGCTTTCTTCTCCGACATTTCGGAGCGCGTCAAGGCCGAGGAAGAGATTCGTAAGAACGAGGAGCGCCTTAGAATCACGCTTGAAGCTAACAGCGAGGGGATTTGGGATTGGGACATTGCCAGCGGCAATGCGTACTTCAGCCCTCGCTATTCCGGCATGCTCGGGTACGAACCCGACGAATTCCCCAAAGATTATGCCGGCTGGAAACAGCTTATCCATCCCGAGGATTTCGACAGAATTCACCAGGCGCACATGGCACACATCAATAACCGCGAGGAGTTTTGCGTTGAATTCCGAATGCTTAAAAAATCAGGCGACTGGTGCTGGATCAGGAGCAGAGGTACAGTCATCCAACGAGACTCAGATGATAAGGCGATTCGAATGGTTGGTACCCATCTGGACATAACTCAAAGCAAAATGGCGAAAGAAGCCCTACACGAGAGTGACGAGACTAACCGCGCGACATTTGAACAGGCTGCAGTGGGAATAGCTCATTTGGGTATCGACGGCGGATGGCTGCGCGTGAACGACCGGCTCTGCCGTATTTTGGGCTATACACGTGAAGAACTTATGGGCTTGTCTTTCCAGGACATTACCCACCCTGACGATCTCGCCGACGACATAGATTACTTACGGAGGGTTCTCTCAGGTGAGATCAATAACTTTTCATGGGAGAAGCGGTACCTCCAAAAGGATGGTTCGAGTGTCTGGGTGAATCTTGCAGTCTCGCTGGTTCGGTTAGACACTGGGGAACCGAGGCATTTTATCGCAGTTTTTCAGGATATCACGGAGCGGGTGGAAGCCGAGGAAGAACTGAAAAGGTACCGCATTCATCTCGAAGAGATCATCGAGGAGAGAACGGCCGAATTGGTGGTGGCAAAGGAACGGGCCGAGGCCGCGGATCACATCAAGTCTGTGTTTCTGGCCACCATGTCGCATGAGCTTCGCACACCTTTAAACTCGATTATAGGTTTCACTGGTGCTCTCCAACAGGAGTTGTCGGGCCCTTTGAACCAGGAGCAAAAAAAACAACTGGGAATGGTTCGCGCAAGCGGTTCTCACCTGCTTAACCTGATCAATGATGTACTGGATATTTCGAAAATAGAGGCTGGACATCTCGAGCTTGCAATAGAACCCTTCGACCTCCGAGCGTTGATTCAGAAAACGATGCAGGCCGTAAGACCAATTGCTGAAAAAAAATGCCTGGTTTTGGAACTGGAAATAGCACCTGATGTAGGTTTGATATCAAGCGATCGCAGGCGCGTCGAACAGATACTGCTCAATCTACTGAGCAACGCGGTGAAATTCACGGACGAAGGAAGGATTCGCGTTACTTGTTCATCAAATTCCCATTCAGTTTTACTGGGGGTTAGCGATACAGGAATAGGAATAAGAAGCAAGGATATCGACAGGCTCTTCAAGCCCTTCGAGCAAATTCATACGGGTGCGGCCCGAAACTTCGAGGGCACTGGTCTGGGGCTTTCGATCTGCAAGAAGCTTCTGGGTCTCCTGGGCGGAAAAATAGCGGTAGCAAGTGAGTGGGGAAAGGGCAGCACATTCAGTTTTACACTTCCGATTCAAAGGGGTGAGGAATGAAAGCCAGGATTCTATGTATCGAGGATAATGAGCAGAACCTATACCTGCTCACATTGCTACTCAAATCAAAGGGCCATGAAGTCCTTCAGGCGCGGGAAGGTTTGGAGGGCATAGAGTCCGCCCTACGCAACAAACCCGATCTCATACTTCTGGATATTCAGCTACCATTGATGGATGGTTATGCAGTCGCGCGATTATTAAGCTCAAATCCTGATTTATTGGATATCCCGGTTGTTGCGGTAACATCATACGCGATGGCGGGAGATCGCGAGAAGGCATTGGGAGCCGGTTGCACAGGATTCATCGAGAAGCCGATCAATCCGGACACATTCATAGAACAGGTGGAACATTACCTTTCCTGATGGTGAATTCTCAAGGAGTATTGGATGCCAAGTATACTCTTAGCGGATGACAATGACCAAAACATTTACCTGATGGAATTGTGGCTGAAAGGGTATGAATATGAGGTGCTCTCCGCCAGGAACGGGGTCGAGGCGCTTAAGGTTGCGAGGCAAAGCCCACCGGATCTTGTAATCGCCGATATCTTTATGCCGGTGATGGACGGTTTTGTTCTTTGTCGCGAGTGGAAGGCTGATGAGCGTCTGAAAAGTATCCCCTTCATATTTTATACAGCGATGTACACTCACACCAGAGACGAACAGTTTGCCCTAAGCCTGGGGGCCGAGCGGTTCATTGTAAAACCGCAGGAGCCGGAAGCACTGGTTGAGATAATCCGGGAAGTTCTGAACGGGGGCACAAAGGCATCAGTCCAAAAACCCTCCTCGGATGAACGTAAAACCCTGCTCCAGTACAGCGAGGTTTTGCTCCGAAAGCTCGAGCAGAAAGTAGCACAACTTGAGACCCAAATCGAAGAGCGCAATGAAATCGGGGAACAGCTACGCGCGGCAGCTGAAAACTGGCAGGCCACTTTCAACTCAATCCAACATTTGATCATGATTGTTGATCCCGCGCTCCGGATTCTATGCGTAAATTCCGCGGCGAATTCGCTTTTCGGGCAACTGCCTGAACAGATCACAGGCAGGCAATACCATGAATTGATGCAGGTGGTCGCTGCCGGTAAAACCGGACGCGTAGTTGAGAAAGTTTTTCAGACCCGGCGCCACGAGGAAACGGAAATTTTTGATGAAGTGAACAATTCATGGCTGCTGGCCTCCGCGGATCCGATTTTGGATTCGGAAGGGGAAATTGCAAGGGTGGTGCACACCGTCGAGAACATTACCGAGCGAAAAAAGATGGAGGAACAGCTTCAGAGCAGATTCCGGGAAATTGAAAAGCTTAAAAAACAGCTCGAGCAAGAGAATATCTCTTTGCGGGAGGAGGTAAAACTCCTGTCGCCTCATCCGGAGATTGTTCTAGCAAGCCATGCAATGCAGCAGATAGTGTTCCAGGTTGAACAGGTCGCTCCAACTGATTCCACAGTGCTTATCACGGGTGAGACAGGCACCGGAAAGGAAGTAATAGCTCGCGCCCTGCACGAACTCAGCAGACGTAAAGGGATGCCGCTGGTAACCATTAACTGTGCGTCTCTGCCCCCTACCCTGATCGAATCTGAACTTTTCGGAAGAGAAAAAGGCGCCTTTACCGGGGCAATGTCCAGGATGATCGGACGCTTCGAGATAGCCAATGGGTCAACCCTCTTTCTGGACGAAATCGGCGACCTGCCTCTGGAGGCTCAGGCCAAGCTCCTTCGGGTCCTGGAAGAAGGCCGACTCGAGCGCCTGGGTTCAAACAGATCCATCATGGTGGACGTCCGGATCGTTGCAGCCACAAACAGAAACCTTGACCGGATGGTTCAGGCGGGCTCATTCCGAAAGGACCTTTATTATCGATTGAACGTCTTCCCCATTGTCATCCCGCCCCTGCGGGAGCGAGTGGAAGACATACCCCTACTGGTCTGGGCTTTCATCCGCCAGTTCGAAAAGCGCATGGGCAGGCACATAAAAAGTATTCCAAAGCGGAGTATGGACGCACTGCTGCACTATTCATGGCCTGGCAATGCAAGGGAACTCAGGAATGTTGTCGAACACGCGATAATCGTAAGTCGCGGGCCTACCCTGGAGATAAATCCCCCTTCAAGTGTACCGGAGACAATCTCGGAAGAGACGGAACGTCTTGAGGATACCGAACGAAATCATATCCTGCGCATACTGGAGGCTAAGGGGTGGCGTGTTTCAGGCAGGGGGGGAGCTGCCGAGGTCTTGGGGATCAAACCGACAACACTGGAGGCACGGATGAAAAAGCTGGGGATCAGGAGGCCCACTTCCCAGCACTAATTGGGAATTTCACAGGATTTTAGGCAACAGGCATCACGGTGTATCCGAGACATACTGGGTAAAATCCTTATTATATATCCTTCCCGCACATTTTCCTTCCTTGGCATACTTATCGCTTATTTACTTTCGCTTCTACCAAGTTCAACTAAAGAAATCGATTCGCCGCGTCAATCAGTATCATGCAACCCATGGAGGACGGGTGATAAGAAAACAAAGATGGGAAGCGCTATGGACTCTCTTTATGCGCAACGAGGTAAAAGGCTCGTAGGGTTGCACCGACAAATCGATAGTCAAGATTTATGAAGGCCAAATCCATGAATATTTCAGGCCGCTCCGAATTGGAGCTTAAAGCCCTGACATCCCAGCTTATTCGAGCACAGGAAGACGAACGCAAGAGGATAGCCAGGGAATTGCATGACAGCATCGGATCATGGCTTAGCGCATTAAAATTCAGTCTGGAAAATGTCGACCAAGAGATCCAGATGGGCAATCCGGTCAAAGGCCTCCTCAAGCAGCTCTCCGAGATAGTGGGCCACTGTATCGATGAAACCAGGCGGATCATAACCGACCTCCGACCTTCTCTGCTGGACGATCTCGGAATTATCGCAACAATCCAATGGTTTAGCCGCTGGTATCAGGCATGCCATCCCCATATCCTGGTTGAGAATTATATAAATGTAGTTGAGTCCGATATACCTGAAGATTTGAAGATCGTGATTTTCAGGATACTGCAGGAGTCAATGAACAACGCCGCCAAGTACAGCCAGGCAACCAATATAACTCTCTCCCTCCACAGAAGAGGTCAATGCCTGGAACTACTGGTGAACGATGACGGAACGGGATTTGATGTAAAACAGGCGCTTTCAATCCGGGAGCCTTCGCAAGGTGTTGGGCTTACTTCGATGAAAGAGCGGGCCGAGATTTCAGGCGGAACTCTTGAAATCACCTCCGCACAAGGCACTGGAACCCTGATACGAGCATTCTGGAATCAGCCATAGTTATAGAAGATTTCTTATTATTTGGGATTTTCACAAATCAATCCCCCCCAACAGGGCCAGCTTCTGCAACCACCCCCTCCACCCTATCCAAAATAGATTTAGATTTCAATGCCTTGTGAGTTTCTTACGGCTTTCATTCGTCCGGCACGGATATCGCAAATCTAAAAGACATCCATGATGAGCCAGCCCCTCATCATGGATACCATTCCTCCTTCCCGGTGCGGCATCAACCCAAATGCCGCACCAAAATCCGATGCTTTCCGACGAATCGTCAAGGCTGCCATCAATCGGAGCATTAACCGGGAAATTAAGACAGCCCGAATCGATAGCGTGAAATTACTACAAGAGGAGAAGAGAAGATGAGCACCAGAACCGTTTTAACGGCGAGCATCCTTGTCCTGCTTATCTCGATGAGCGGATGCGCAACAACAGCCCTTTTCCTCGACCCTGCCCATCCCGGGATGGCTGACGTCGCCGGCGGCCACATGCAACTCCTTTTCTCGAACCCGGAATATGGCGACTTAACCGATCCAATGGTGAGACACGAATACGAGCAAATGGAGGTATTCGGAAGAAAGACAGGCTATCCGTTTGTATCGGGCGGCATTGGAGCTATGGAGGTCTGGCATTTTTAGGCCTGTGCCATTGCATCTTTGAATAAACTGTCGAACCAAACTTCAAAGATAAAGGAATAACCATGCTTGAAATTAAAGATTCCGTAGCTGTTATCACGGGCGGTGCCATGGGAATCGGCAAATGCGTCGCTTCTTTTTGGGTTCAAAATGGCGGGCGCGTCGTATTGGGCGACATGGCCGAGGAAGCCCTTGCGCAGACAAAAAAGGAATTCGAAGCTGTCGGTGGAAAGGTTGCTACCGTGGTCTGCAATGTAACCAGGGAAGATGAATGCGCCCGACTTGCCGATACTGCCATCGAGCATTTTGGGCAGATCAATCTGGTAGCTCCTTTTGCAGGGGTCATAAAGGATGGAATAATGCTTTCTCCTGATAGGGAGACGGGCAAAATCACCAGGAAGATGAGCTTACAGGACTTCCAATTTGTCCTCGACATTAATCTCACCGGAGTTTTTCTGACAGTACGCGAGTGCGCCGAGCGCATGATCAATAATAATTGTAAAGGGTTGATCTGTCTCGTCTCATCTACCGGTTCACTGGGAACCGCGGGACAGCTCAACTATTCCTCTACAAAAGCCGCCATGTCGGTAATGCCCAAAGTGATAACGGCCGAATTTTTTCGGCGTGGACTGTCGAACAGGCTCCGTTGTGTCGCCATTGCCCCAGGATACGTTGCCACACCCATGGTGAAAGGTATGGACCAGAAGGCACTCGAAAAAATTGTGGCCGATGTGCCCATTGGACGGTTGGTAGAGCCTGAAGAAGTTGCCCAACTTGTTGGCGACCTCTATCGCAATGAGGCAATGGCTGGAGACGTATACTTTATTCACGGTGGCCTGCGGCTCGGGTCGAGAGGATAGATTAAATTATTCGTGGTTGAAACGAAATCCAGGCCGATACTCGTAAAGGTGACATCCAATATAGGAGTTTCAGATGGAGGGAAATATTATTCATCCGATGGTGGCCGACAAGCTCTCACTTCGCCACAAAAAAGGGAAGATTGTATCGGCGGAGGATGCCGTAAAGATTATTCGAAATGGCGATGTTGTAGCCACGGCAGGTTTTGTAGGAGCTGGCTTCGCTGAGGAAATTGCAATCGAGTTAAAGGAATATTTCCTGAAAACTGGTTTGCCAAGAGACCTGACGCTCATTTATCCCGCCGGGCAGGGAGATGGAAAGACAAAGGGTCTTAATCATCTGGCCCAGGAAGGTTTGATCAGGAGAATAATAGGAGGGCATATAGGATTGGCTCCAAAGCTCCAGGAGCTGGTCAGAGATAACAAGATACTTGCCTATAATTTGCCCCAGGGGATCATATGCCAACTCTTCAGGGATATCGCAGCCCACAAACCGGGGACAATCAGTTCCGTGGGTCTTGGGACTTTTATCGATCCAAGAGTTGAAGCAGGCAAGCTTAACGACCTTACCAGGATGGAAGGCGAGGACTTAATCAAAGTCATTAACATCGAAGGGATCGACTACCTGTTTTTTAAAGCGATTCCCATAAACGTTGCCATTCTCCGGGGGACGACCGCGGACAGCGATGGCAATATCACCATGGAAAAAGAGGCATTGACAATTGATGCACTTGCAATGGCCATGGCCGCCAAGAATTCAAATGGGTTCGTAATAGTGCAGGTTGAGAGAACGGCTGAACGAGGAACGCTAAACCCCAGGCAAGTGAAAATACCCGGAATTCTGGTTGACTGCGTAGTCGTTGCAAAGCCCGAAAACCATTGGCAGACCTATGCCGAGCAATACAACCCGGCCTATAGTTGTGAATTAAGGATTACGATGCAGGATCTTCCTGCAATGGAGATGAGCGCTCGGAAAATCATCGCGCGTCGGGCAGCTTTCGAGCTTCGGCCCAACAGCGTCGTCAACCTTGGCATAGGCATGCCGGAAGGGGTCTCTCAGGTCGCTAACGAGGAGAAAGTGATCGATTTTCTCACGCTTACCGCCGAATCCGGACTGATCGGGGGAATGCCGAACGGCGGCCTTAACTTCGGAACAGGAGTCAATATCGACGCATTAATTGACCAGCCATACCACTTCGATTTTTATGACGGGGGTGGTCTGGACCTCGCTTTTCTTGGCTCGGCCGAGGTCGATGCAAAAGGAAATGTAAATGTCAGCAAATTTGGACCTAAATTTGTCGGACCCGGTGGGTTCATCAACATCAGCCAAAATTCCAAGAAGGTGATCTTTCTGGGGACTTTCACTGCCGGAGGGCTGAAGATCTCCATTGACGACGGCATGGTGAGAATCGACCAGGAGGGAAAAGATTTCAAGTTCGTAGCGCGGGTGGAACAAAAAACATTCAGCGGAGAATACTCGGCAAAGCGAAGGCAGCCGGTACTCTACGTCACCGAGCGGTGTGTCTTCTCATTGTGTGAAGAGGGACTGGAACTCATTGAAATAGCTCCGGGCATTGACCTTGAGAGGAATATTCTTGGTGCCATGGGATTCATGCCCATAATAAAACGACCTCCTCGTTTGATGGATGCAAGAATTTTCCAGCCCGAACCAATGGGCCTCAAGGATGACCTGCTTACAATACCCATCGAGGATCGCCTTATCTACTCGCCCAATGACAATCTTTTCTTCGTGAACTTTGAAAATCTGTATATCCGATCAAGCAGTGAAATCCAAAAAATCAGGGAAATAGTGGAACGGATTCTGTCGCCTGTGGGCAAAAAGGTTAGTACCATCGTGAACTACGATAACTTCAACATTGTTCCGGAACTCGTCGAAGAATATTCGGAGATGGTCAAATATGTCATGCGGTTCTACGAGAAGGTTACCCGGTATACGACCAGCACCTTTCTGCGAATGAAACTAGGTGATGAACTGAAGAAGCGGAATCTCGCCCCCTATATTTATGAAACCCGAGAAGAAGCCAGGAAGGCTCTTTCCTAGGAGCGGATGCCATTTTCCGGAGGAGGCACCCCGAAGAGGTAAATTCCAGCCCGGATTTTGCCTAATGAGAGAATGATTCTGGATAAAATTCTATGGCGTTAGAGGATCGATTCCGGTCTGCAACACCGGATTCAGGAATTTGGCGGCGGGGCCACAGCACTTGGACCAGGCAGTGGAAGTTGCCGAGCAGGCAAAGGCCAAGTGCCTGGTAATCACACATCACGACCCGGATCGCGACGACACTTTCCTGAGTGATGTCGAAAAGAAGTGTCAGAGCCGTTTTCCAAATTCCGTACCGGCAGGAGAGGGAATGGATGTCCTGGTCTAAGCCGGGTTTCCTTTCTCCGGGACTTACATACACACGGAACGAAATGCGAGGGCGGTGGATTCACCCGGGGTCTGGCAGTGATAACCTATTCTGACATTTGATATCGCTCATCCCTTCCCATTCTTTTGGCTGATGCCCGCCCGCATCTTCCGCCCCCCCAAATGCTCGAATCAGCCGCTCCAATCAAGTTTACCGTAACATACAGCAAGTTACTTACATATCAGTGCTGACTCTCATAGAGTCGGGTATGGCTGGAGGAACTGTTTTGCAAAATCATCAAGAGCAGTTCCTTCATGGAAGGGACGAAAACCGGGAAGAAATAGATGCCGGAAAGAATAAGAAAGCTCACGTTCCATTTCTGGGCAGCGGATCGGGGTCCGTATGCACTGCTCCTCTTCCTTGCTTTCACACTGTTCATACTAGCCCCCATGCTATCCGCCCGGCTTGTGTCGCCTGTCTTGCTTGAAATCGCTTTTTCGGTGGTCCTTGTATCGGGAGCATTCATAGTGAGTTCGCGGGCAAGCGTCCGCCTGATCACAGTTGTAGCAGGTTTGCTGTCAGTGTTCTTTCGGCTCCTGGGCATCTCGGTAACAGGAAAAGTGATAGTCGTTATAGATACATGCATATCAGTGGGCATGCTGTCATGTTTCGCGCTCTTGATGGTAAGGCAATTTCTTGGCGCAAACCGGGCCCAGGTGCACCGCATCGCCGGAGCAGTGGCCATCTATTTACTTCTGGGGCTCATCTGGTCGCGGATGTATCAACTGGTCGAACTGGTTATCCCGGGATCTTTTCGCATACAAGAAGGCGACATCCTTAACGACGCCAGTCTGGCATATTTCAGCTTTGTGACTCTGGCCACGCTCGGTTATGGGGATATCGTGCCCACCCGTATTATTGCACGTGATCTTGCAGTCCTGGAGGCGATCATGGGCCAGCTATATCTTGTAATCCTGATCTCAAAACTGGTTTCCGAGGGATCAACAAATTACAAGGGCGCGTCCGATACTCAATTTTCGCCCGGAGGAGTTGACGAAGGTTCGCTGCCAGACCGGAAATAATACCCATCACCAAAACAGATCGACCTTACGGGAGACAAAGGAAAGCAAATGGAAATTTTCAAAACATTGCTCGAACAAAATCAATTGATGTCGCTTTTCCTTGTCATAGCGCTCGGTTATACGCTCGGCGCTATCAATGTCCGAGGGTTTTCGCTGGGCGTTGGAGCGGTGCTTTTCGTGGGACTTGCCACCGGGGCGCTGGCCCCCAAGGCCGCACCACCCGGCCTCGTCGGATCGCTTGGGCTTGTTTTGTTCCTGTACGGCATCGGTATACAGTATGGCAAGAACTTCTTCGCGGGTCTTACGGGGTCGAGCGGCCGAAGCTACAACATTTTAGCCCTGGCGGCGCTGATCGTAGCATCATCTATAGTCTGGGCCACAGGCTATTTATTCAACATTCCGGCGAGCTATCTAGCTGGCATGTTTTCCGGTTCGGGAACGAGCACATCCGCTCTGCAGGCAGCTATGGAAGCAGCCGGAAATAACAATCCCGCTGTCGGATATAGCGTCGCCTATCCGTTTGGCGTAATCGGGCCCATTATTGCCATGTATATCGCCATTCTGCTGGTTAAGCCCAAAATCGAGGCTCCCACGGGAACTGGTCTGGAACTGGGTGAAGCTGTTGTACAAAACCCAGAGGCCATCGGCAGAATGGTCGAAGAACTTTCGGGCATTCTGCCTCCTGGCGTGAAAGTGATCGCCGTACGCCAGCAGCACATCAATAAAGTGCCAACACCGGATATGGTGATCCAGGAGGGGGACATAATCGGGTTTGTCGCCGAAGATAAAAAAAGCTTTGAGCGTACCATGAGTATTCTTGGGGAAGTAGCGCAGGGCGGCATTGCCGGAGATCGCAAGCATCTGGACTATGTGCGTCTTTTCGCATCCAAACCTGCTGTAGTCGGCTGCCGGCTTTGTGACCTTCAGGTGCCGGCCCATGCCGAGTACTCTATCCTGCACGTTCGCCGCGGTGATGCGGACCTGCTGCCTTCGCCCGACCTTATCCTTGAATTTGGCGACCGCATCGGAATGCTTCTAAACAGGGCAAATTTTGATGTATTTCGAAAGTATTTCGGTGATTCGATCAAGGGAACCACCGAATTCAGCTATGTATCTGTCGGAATCGGTATGATCTTGGGAGTTATCCTCGGCCTCATCAGTTTCCCCATACCGGGACTCGGGTCAATGAAGCTAGGCCTTGCAGGAGGACCGCTTCTGGTATCGCTGATACTTGGAAAGCTTGGCCGTACCGGCAGCATTGTCTGGACCATGCCGGTCTCAGCCAACCTGACGCTTCGAAACTTCGGACTCACAATCTTTTTGGCCCAGGTGGGGATGACATCTGGTCCTAAATTTGTGGCCACCGTGCAGCAGACCGGGTTTCTATACCTGGGCGTAAGTGCTGCAATCCTCGTGGGAATTGTAATTACAGCCCTCCTAAGCGGACACCTGATGGGCATCCCTTTCGACGACCTGCTCG
The DNA here is from genome assembly GCA_002298995.1 of Desulfarculales bacterium UBA696. Taxonomy (GTDB): domain Bacteria; phylum Desulfobacterota; class Syntrophobacteria; order Syntrophobacterales; family Syntrophobacteraceae; genus SbD1. The sequence continues at coordinate 108,583 of DBMO01000034.1, read as the reverse complement.
GACTAACGGCAGGCGTTACCGGAAATCCGGCCATCGCAGCTTACGCGGCCAAGCAGGTACCCACAGATCGGCCCGACATCGTCTATGCAATGATCTTCCCCGGTGCGACAATCATCAAGATCATCATGGTTCAAGTCATGATAGCGCTGGGAGGTGGTTAAAAAGGCGTAGAACGAAGCACCAGATCATTTCGACAGCCATCGTCGCAGTTGGATAAACCATCTTCTATAAGGAGATACCAATGTCGCAAGGTCTCTATATCACCGGCACAGGTCCACGGAGCGGCAAGTCTGTCGTCATACTGGGAATTATGGAGCTTTTGGCGGGCCGTGCAGGAAATGTCGGCTTCTTCCGGCCGGTCGCCTACCCGGATGCCGAGCACGATCATTCCATTCAGCTTATCTCCAGGCTTCAGAAATTACAGTTGCATTTCAAGTGTTCCTGCGGCTGCACGTACGAGGAAGCCGCGGCGATAATCAGGGGGGGGCACGTTTCCACACTGCCAGCTCAGATTCTCGAAAAGTATAAAGCCCTCGAAGGACAATGTGATTTCGTTGTCTGTGCTGGCACTGATTACACCGGAGTAAATACGGCGCTCGAATTCGATTTCAATATCAGCATTGCTCGCAACCTGGGGATCCCCTTGCTCCCGGTCATAAGCGGCCTTGCGAGAACCCCATCGGAAATTGTCGATTCGATTAAAATTCTCGCCGAAAATCTTGATGCTAAAAACTGTGATCTTCTTGCAGTAGTGGCCAATCATGTTGAGGAAAAATGGAAAGAAGAGACTGCTTCCCGGTTGCGCAGTGAACTGAAGGAAGGCCTTTGCGCGTATGCGGTTCCCCGGCACTTTCTGCTGGAAAAGCCGAGTGTGGCGGAAGTCGCCAGGGCATTGGATGCAAAGATAATCAGCGGTGAGCCTGAGGGGCTCGAGCGTGAAATCCATCGGTATAAGATAGGGGCCATGAGTCTGCCCGGATTTCTGGAGGAACTGGGAGAGGGAACGCTGGTATTCGCCCCGGCAGACCGCTCCGATATTATTCTTGGGGCACTGCTCGCGGATGCATCTGGTACCTACCCGCAGGTCGCCGGAGTGGTCTTGACAGGGGGTATTAAGCTGGAAGCCCCTGTACAAAGGCTTATGGCGGGTCTGAGGAAATCTCCCGTTCCATTGTTATCCGTGGGCGAGGATATCTTTGCATCGGCAATGGCCGCCAGTTCTCTCAGGGGCAGAATCGGGCCCGAGAACAAAAGGAAAATCGCGGTTGCCCAGAGCCTTTTCGAGTCCAGCGTCGATTTATCTGAAATCGGCGAACGCCTCATGGTCAGTCGCTCGTCTCGAACAACACCGATCATGTTTGAATACGGACTGATCAGCAGGGCAAAAAATAACCTCCAGCATATAGTGCTTCCCGAAGGCTCTGAGGAGCGGATTTTGAGGGCGGCTGAGATTCTTCTCCTGAGAGGCGTGGTAGAAGTCAGTCTCCTCGGAGGGACGCGTGAGATCCAGGACAAAATAGCGGAGATGGGCCTCTCCTTGCCGGGCGTCAAAATAGTAGACCCGACCTCCTCCGATCTTCGCGAGGGGTTTGCTGAAACCTATTACCAAATCCGCAAACAAAAGGGCATCTCGAAGGAAATGGCCTATGACCTGATGGCCGACGTAAGCTACTTCGGCACAATGATGATTCACAATGGAAATGCCGACGGCATGGTTTCCGGAGCGGTACACACTACCCAGCACACCATCCGCCCCGCTCTCGAGGTCATCAGGACCAAACCGGGCTGCACGATTGTCTCAAGTGTTTTCCTCATGTGTTTGCCTGATCGTGTTCTTGTCTATGGCGACTGCGCCGTAAATCCCGATCCGAATGCCCAACAGCTTGCTGAAATCGCAATTTGTGCCGCATCAACATCCGAAACATTCGGGATCGAACCCAGGATTGCAATGCTGTCCTATTCGACCGGAGAGTCGGGAAAGGGGGCCGATGTCGAGAAGGTCCGCGAGGCGAGCCGGATAGCCAAAGAACTGCGGCCCGACCTCAAAATTGAAGGGCCTATCCAGTACGATGCCGCAGTCGATCCTGAAGTTGCGAAGGTGAAAATGCCCCAAAGCGAAGTAGCGGGGCGAGCCACCGTGTTTGTCTTCCCGGACTTGAATACGGGCAACAATACGTACAAAGCCGTTCAGCGCTCGGCTTCGGCAGTAGCCATAGGCCCGGTGCTGCAGGGGCTTAACAAGCCGGTAAACGATCTCAGCAGGGGATGTACCGTAACGGACATCGTTAACACCGTCGCAATTACCGCCATTCAGGCCCAGGCAGGAAAGGGTTCCCATGAAAGTAACGATCGTTAACTGCGGAAGTTCATCCATAAAATACGCCGTGTTTGACATGAGTACCCGTGAGTTGCTCGGATCGGGGCTTCTGGAAAAGATCGGCTCTGACGACAGCCGTTTACGCCATCGCCGCCTGAACCCCAACGGCAGCTTCGACGAAATTCTAATGCATGAAAAGGTCTCCAACCACGCTGAAGGTTTTGAATTCATATTCAAGGTTGCCGCTAAAATGCGAATCCTTGAGGATCCCCATGAATTATTCGGTATCGGTCATCGAGTGGTGCACGGCGGCGAAGTAAACCATGGACCTGTTCTGATAGATCTGTCTGTTATGTCCAAGATCGGAGACCTCATACCCCTCGCACCCCTCCATAACCCGGCTAACCTGAAGGGTGTAGAGATTGCACTTAACCTGCTCCCGGAAGTGCCCCAGGTAGCTGTTTTCGACACCTCTTTCCATGCCACTATGCCCCCGCATGCTTTTCATTACGCTCTGCCCTACAGCCTTTATAAGGAACATCATGTCCGCCGCTACGGATTCCACGGCAACTCTCACAGCTATGTAGCAAAGAGGGCTGCGGCAATGCTGGGGAAACCCCTTGAGAGTCTCAACGCGGTTACCCTCCACCTTGGAAACGGCGCAAGTGTTGCCGCCATTCAGGGTGGGAAAAGCGTCGATACTTCAATGGGAATGACCCCCCTTGAAGGACTTGTAATGGGAACGCGCTCAGGGGACCTGGACCCCGCTGTCCATTTCTTTCTGATGAGAGAAGCAGGCATGTCCGCCGATGAGGTTGAAACGATGCTCAACTCGCAAAGCGGCCTTAAAGGCATATGCGGTAGTAATGACATGCGGGAGATCGGTTCGCTCGCTGCAAAGGGAGACCAGAAGGCACAACTGGCGATGGACATCTTCTGCTACAGGCTCAAGAAATACATCGGGGCGTACTTCGCGGTCCTGGGAAGGGTAGACGCGATTGTGTTCACCGGCGGAATTGGAGAAAACTCGGCGCTTATCCGTTCAGCGACTTGTCAAGGGCTGTCGGGTTTGGGAATTGTAATGGATGAAAACAGCAATAGCGGCGCATCGGGCAAAGAGGCTGAGATTCAGGAAGGGCAGAACGTCGTCAAGATTCTGGTTATTCCGACAAATGAAGAACTCGAGATAGCCGATCACACGGTTGAGACAATCAAATGGTTTAAAACCGGATCACCGCCATTCAAATAATAAGAGCGTTTGGCTCTATTGGACCGCTTCGGTTCTCTGCCGGAGGCCTCAAAAGATGATTGACGCGCGTAGCTACCAGGTGAGTGAAGTTTTGAGAGATGGGGAAAAGATCTTTATCCGGGCAATCCGTCCCGACGACAAGGAGCTTATTCTCAAGGGTGTTCGAGAGCTGGACGATAACTCGCTCTATTTGCGTTTTTTCCAGAAGAAAAGTGAAATAACCGAGCAGGAACTTAAATACTTTACCGAGATTGACTTCATCAATCATGTGGCCCTGGTAGCTGTTACCGTTTGCGATAATGAACCCGAAATCATCGGAGGGGGCCGATACGTAGCCTTTGAGAATCCAGCCGGTGTCCGCAGTGCAGAGATTGCTTTCATGATTCATGATCGATATCAGGGCAAAGGCATCGCCACAAAAATAATGAAGCACCTTCTGGAAATCGCCCGTGACAACGGGATCGCGCAGTTCGAGGCCGAGGTGCTTCAGGAAAACTCAAAAATGCTGGCTGTTTTTGCCCGCGCCGGTCTTCCAATGACGAAAGAACGCGACGGTGGATCTCTACACGTGACCATTACTCTCAATTCTCCCGAACGAGTTGGCAATGATGCTTGAGAAAAGATTAAAAGAGGCTTTTCTCCTTGGTTTAATTTTGGTTCTTTCCGGCTGCGCGGGCATTGGGCCGCACACGATTGCACGTGACCGATTCGACTATACTTCCGCCATTTCGGATTCCTGGAAGGCGCAGATGCTGGTTAACATGGTCAAGCTGCGCTACGGTGACACGCCCACATTCCTCGATGTTGCTTCAGTCATAAACCAATACTCGGTCGAGGGCCAATTGGACCTGAGGTTATCCTGGGCAGATCCGATCACTGCAGGTGCGACTAATTCACAGGCATCGGGGGGAATGGCCCGCTATACCGACCGGCCGACTATTACGTACAGTCCCCTGACGGGAGAGAAGTTCGCAAGGAGCCTCATGACTCCTATCCCCCCGGCAGCCATTCTCAGCCTGATACAGGCAAATTACCCGGTCGACCTCGTGCTTAGGCTATGCGTGCATTCAGTTAACGGGATAAGGAATCGCTATGGTGGAGCGGCACGCGCACGCCCCGCCGATCCCGAATTCTATCCCCTGCTTGAAATGCTTCGAAAACTTCAGGCATCGGGGGCAATTGGTCTTCGGGTTCAGAAAAAGAACGAGCAGGAAGCTACTCTTTTGACCATCCGGGGTAAGGTGGATGAGGAGACCCGGGAGACGAGCGCAGCCGCCCGAAAGCTGCTGGGAATCGACCCTTCCGCCCAGGATTTTACTGTCGCCTATGCTTCGGTTCAGAAAAACGATCGTGAGGTGGCGATTCTGAGCCGCTCTGTTCTCGAAATCATAATTGATCTCGCTTCGTATATAGACGTACCCGAAATCCATGTTCAGGAAAAGCGAGTCAATCCCTCTCAAATCGAAGAAGCTTCCGGCCGTAACCTGCCACCCCTGATCAGGATACACAGCTCACGCGAAAAACCGGTTGATTACTTCGCCGCTGTGCTTTACCGGGGTTTCTGGTTTTGGATCGATGACAGGGACCTGCCCTCAAAGCGCATGTTTTCTTTCTTGATGTTCATCTTCACATTAGTTGAGCCAGGTGGGAAAGAAGGCGCTCCCATTGTGACCATCCCAGCGGGATGAGGCAATCTGATGCATAAAAAACATTGCGCGGCCGGAAAAAGGCCGCGCAATGACAATGTCCTTCAATATTTGTGAAATTCAGGGATTTTCCCTGGTAATTTTCGAACCCTGCAAGCCAAAGCCGCCCATCAATCCTTTCTGGCCAAAAATGAATGCGTAGACATCCTCACGGATGGTTGTCGTTGTAAGGGTTTTCGCCATTCCTTTATCCACCAGTACGAAGCTTGGCCCTGTGCCCACCTCGAATCCAGCGCTGCTGTTGAGAGATTCCAAGGCTGAGTTGGTCATGAAAAACATTGCATAGCCGAAGGACTGCACACCCGCCTGCAAACCATAGGAAGCAGCAGCTATATTATAGTATCCGACAGTCCTGCCGTTCTGGATCAGCGCCCCCTTTCCGTACTGGGCGCCGGCAATGAAACCAGCTTTTTTTACCTTCGGAAAAACGAGTATCCCTTTGGCTTGGCGGGCGAGCACCTTTGCCGCCGGAGCTTTGACATAAAGAGTATCCAGGGCGGCCTGAATATCGGGGTCCACTCCCTTCATCTTTTTGGCGGCGGCTTCTCCTGGACCTGCGAGGAAAACCAACGCGACTGCGAGAATAATCCATTTGAATTGAAAACTTCTGGTCATTTTAGTGTCTCCTTTGACTTAGTATGCAGCTTCTTGGTCAGGTTCCCCATCGATCATTTTTCTCCGGAACCGCTCCTTTTAAGTATTTTGAATGTGATACAGTTCTGTGCCCATAGTTTTGCGCCGCTTGAAACAACATTTGATAGATCCCGCAGTAGGGATCTTTCCTGGAGAGGTCGCCCCAGGAGGTATATGCCCTGACTGCGCAGCCTCCATGGCAGATGCTCAGGAAGTCACATTCAATGCAGCCCTCCTTCTCGACCAGCAAGCCAGGCCTTTTCCGGAGACGTTTTCGGGCTTCGCTATGCTCCAGGATATCTGTGAGGCTGCCGGATTCAAAAATATTGCCGAAATGAAACTCGGGGTAGCTGGCAATCCAGCAGTCACATTGAGCGACATTACCGAAGGGATCTATGCAGATGAAATGGTTCGAACAGCTATCTTGCCATATGCAGAGAAGATCCTGGCGGCCTTCGAAAAAATAATCCCACAGTCTTTGGTATGGCCCCAGATTGATGCCTTTTTCAAGGCCGCGCTCGATCCAGACATCACCAAGCTCCGCAAAAAACCTGCCCAGTAAATCGTTATTAAGGGGGAAACCTGATTTGACCTCATTCATGGGACCACCAGGAAAAGGAGTATTGACCTGAAGCTCCCTGACGCCCAACTCATCAACAAAGTATGAAAAGAATCTCTTTGCTCCAAGATCGATGGTTGACGCATTTGGAATGGCTATTACGCCGATTTCAATTCCTCTATCTCTTGCCTGTTGAAACTTCCGGACCCAGATTTTGTCGTACTCTTGCGTCCCGCCGCCTTTTACCTTTCGGTGCAGGTTGGGATAATCCATGGAAGAGCCTACCGCGTTTCCGAACATTTCGGAGATTACCCGGTCCCATTCCCTGTTGTAGGTGAGCAAATTCGATTGAAGATAATTAAAGATCCTTTTCTTGCGGACGTAGGCCCTTTCCCCTATCAGATCGTTAGCACGCATGAACCAATCGGGTGGCAGAGTAAGGACTTCTCCTCCCTGCCAATATATGGACAGGGTTTCCGTACCGGTCACGTCCAAGTGGTCCAGCACCTTGTTGACCACTACGGAAAGGCGGTCAATTTCAAGGCAGTGGCGGGACTTCTCCTCGAAACAGTAATCGCAGTCCGCGTTGCACCACAAAGTAGGCAGCAATATGAGGGAAAGGTGGCTCATTACTTACCCGTTCCGTTACCCAAGGAAGAAGAATCAATGTCGCGTCGCAGTTCTTCTGCGGTATCCCTGAGTATTTGGAAAAGTCTCTTCATGGTTTTGCAGTTATATTGGTGGATCGGCAACTTGAAAAAGCCGACGCAATGATCGATGAATTCACAACGCGAGCAGTCATTGTTTTCGGCAATAAGTTCTTTTTTGAAATCGTGAACAAATGAGTTCGCGCGATTAACAGGGGTATTCCATGGCAATCGGCGGGAAGGTGTTTTTCTCCCGTTCTCATCTATGCGGCAGTAAATAGAGGGATCTTCTTCCTGGATCTCCCAGAGGGTTTTGGGCTCATGACGGAAGAATGAAAAAAGAATACTGTGGAAGTACTCTATAGGCTCAGCCAGTGTCGTACTGTGAAGATAGAACTCCAATATCTTTAACATCTCCTCGGCCTGAGTGGAGTTCGGCTGCAACACTTCCAGTTTAACGGCAAAGCTCAGCGAGGCAGCTAATTTGATTACCTTGCGAGCCCCTTCAACAACCGGCACCGAAACTCTCATGGGATGATTGGGCAAGAGCGAAGCCCAATCGTAGAGCAAGCCGTATTCATCAGGGACCCGAACCAGAAGATCGACCGGGATTCCAAACCCTGCATTCATTATTGGTTTCGGGTCCTCCCTAATATCCAGGACCTGTATATATCTGATCCTCCTCAGGTCTTCCGTGACCAGGCATTTTGCAATTTCATTCGAATTATCAGAACGGATAACCAGGTCCTGCCCGGGGAAATTAGCCGCCATTGCCGCGGGAATATTGTAAATGAGGGAATTCAAGTTGTTTTTCCCCTAATGTTATTTTCCGTTCCAGCTGAAGGGGTCCATTGTATTAGAATCTATTGACCCACGAGCCTCCCCTGTTGGCCCAGCCTGCACTCCGATTGGCCCATGCGCCTCCGCCGCCCGGATGGTTAGCCCAGGCGCCGCCTCCACCTCCTCTGTTTGACCATGCTCCACCGCCCCCGGCGCGATTAGCCCATGTTGCGGCGTTTGCCTCACGTTCCATGCCCAGCAGAGCACCTCCAGAAAGAGCACTTCCGATTATGACCATTGACCATTTTCTCAAACCGGCGAGAAACTTCCTCCTGTCCAGATCTTTTTCCTCGTGATTGCTGGCGCCTTTTTCCTGCTCCATAGGTATCCTCCGATATGTCTTCGAGTGTATAGGCGGATTTTCTCTGGTTTATTGAGTTTGCTGCTGTTCAGCACCCAGTCTTGAAAAATGCATGCTTGCAATTCGCCATTTGCCCTTTTGTTTTTCCAGCGCGCAGGAGATGTTAAAGACGCGTTCCTGTTTCTCGTTTTTGATAGTACCTGCTATGCTGGTGGTAACCGCAAACCAGCCCGTATTGCCGCTGGTGCCCATAGCGATCCAGTCATTTTTGAATTCCAGCGTATTCGGCTCGAACCTGTTAAAGAACTGATTGTAGGCTCCACCAATGGCTTCTTCGGCAACGTAACTCTCACCTGGTCCAGTGCCCATCAATACGACATTGGGGCCAGACGCATATGTTTCCATCACTGCCTTGAGATCTTGCGCGTTGAATGCTTTATTGTGAAGTTCCAGCACTTTCTTGATGTCGCTAGCCATAAGCTTTTCCTCCCAAAGGATCGGATAACTGCCTGGGCCCCTCGATCAGCTCATTATGTTTAGCCCGGCATCGACATACAAGGTCGATCCGGTGAGTCTTCTTGCAAAAGGAGTGGCCAGATAGGCTGTTGCCATTCCTACGTCATCTATGTCGACCAGGTCATGGACAGGGGATTGCGCGACCGCCTCGTTGAGCATCATATCGAAATCCTTGATACCTCCCGCCGCGCGCGTTTTGATCGGGCCGGGCGATATGGCATGAACCCTGATGCCCTTGGGGCCAAGCTCATATGCAAGGTACCGAACGGAGGCTTCCAGGGCTGCCTTGACGGGTCCCATGACATTGTAGTTGGCGACTACCTTGTTTGCGCCATGATAGCTCATGGCGAACATCGTTCCCCCCTCGCTCATCAGTGGAGCAGCCAAACGCGCCATCCTCACGAACGAATGGCATGAAACATCCATTGCCACGGCAAATCCTTCAGCGGAACAGTCAAGCAACCCCCCTTGAAGGTCTTCACGCGGCGCGAAGGCGATAGAGTGAAGGGCAATATCGAGTTTTCCCCATTTACCTGCGATCTCTTCAAATACTTCATCCAGTTGACCCGGTTTTTGGACGTCCATCTGCATGAAAATTGGCGATTCAAGTTCCTGCGCCAGAGGTTCGACATGAGCTCTGGCTTTTTCGTTGAGATACGTTACGGCAATCTCGGCGCCAAGTCTGCGGAATGCTTTGGCACACCCGAAAGCAATCGAAAACTCGTTAGCGATTCCAACTACCAGAGCCTTATGGCCCCGCAGTACCGGCGTTGCTATTGCTGAAGTCATGTGTGGCTCCTTGAATTCTCCTCCACCCCGGGCACCAACCGCCGTGCAGTAGTTAATTGTGTTGGAGAAGAGTATCCCGATTATGGCAATCACATTATTTTTTTGCCGGCGTACGTGCCTGGCTTAAAACGTTGACTCCAAGAATCTCTTCCATCCGGCGGAAACTTGCCTCCTGGGAAACGTCCAACTTGTCTGCCCTAGTGATTGCGATCTGATGGACAAGATTCAGCGCCCAGGTTCGTTGATCCATTTCGGGTAGCAGTTTGGGAAGCGCGGATATCGCTCTTTCTTCATCCAGGAGCAGGACGAACCACTGTCGCCTGATTGCCTGCTTCAATTGTGCAAATGTGGGCCGAATCTCGGCCGGGGCTTTTCGAATCATCTGCTGAATTAACCGGAATGGACGTTCGTCAACCACCTGCATATGGCGGCCCTGGTAAAGCAGCATACGAACCGCCCCATCAAGCGGGGTACCCTGTTCGATATACCCTTCATGCTCGAGCCTCTTCAGGTCCTTCAACTCATTTCTAAGCCATTCCGCGTGAGTGGGCGCTTTGGGACGGCCGATCTTTTCGGAAAGTCCCGCTATAGCTGCGACCCATGGTGATTCGTAAATGGCTTTGAACATGCGTTCGGCCCATGCTTCCTTGTAATCGCGATAGGTATCGAGTGACTCGATTATTCGTTCCGAGACCTCCTTTTCTATCTTTAGGAACGTATTGTCGGGAGAAACAGGCTGACGCTGATCTCGCACCATTCCGGCAAGCGTCTTTAAAGGCCACATCATCGGATTCAGATCTGAAAATACGTAACGTTGCATGCGATCCGGCAGCATCATCCGAGACCACTGGGCGGTCACTTCGTTTGACATCGCCTGGACGACAGGGGAAAAAAACTTGTCGTATATACCCTGGTTCACCTCAGAGACTCTTTTTACGATCTCAAAGGGCCGTTCATGATGCCGGCCGTCGCCAAGGGCCAGAATGTCCTGAATCGTGCGCATCTCAAACGTGATCAAGTACCGGCCGTCAATCAATTCCAGGTGAGGCATGTCTGGTTTGGAATCGTGAATTTTGGCCTCGTACAATCCAGGTGGAAGAGCATCTATCATGTCGATCGCGCTCATTATCTCTGCGTGCTCTCGGCCCGCGACGCCGGCGGAAACGAATATGCCGAGATGGCCAATCTTATCATGGAGGCAGTAAACAATTGTCTGATCGTGTGCACGGATTTCATCGACACTGTCATATAAATCCGGAATCCAGTTCAATGCCTGCTGAGGTGGTGTGATGTTGTCGCCGAAGGAAGCGAAAATGATGATCGGGGATTTGATATTGTATAGGTTTACGGAGGTCTTCCCGTCCGCGGACATCAGCTCATTTGCCGTAAGTTTGTTGCCGACGAACAGGTTTTGGACGATCCACTCGATTTCCTTTTTGTTAAGGAAGAAATAGCCTCCCCACCATTTTTCAAAATCCAGATATCTCTGGGTCTCAGTATCTATTTTCGAGTAAAGGTTGTATTGCTTGCCCCAGAGGGTATTCGATGGATTAAGATTTTCGAAATTCTGGACGAGGTAGCTTCCGTCAAAAATGCCGTTACCTATGTCGCTCATAAACGAGGAGAGCCACGAACCCCCTGAAAGCCCTCCCGTGTAGCGCATCGGGTTTTTCCCTTCAACACCCGCCCAGTATGATACCGGGGACCCCGCCAGCAGAATCGGACCGAATAACTCCGGTGCCACTGCGGCAAGAATCATCAGTGCCCAGCCGCCCTGGCAATTGCCGATAACAAACGGCTTGCCTTCTGAATCAGGATGCAGCTCATGCACTTTTTTGAGGAATATGCCTTCAGCTCTTGCAACTGACTCGATTGTCTGACCGGCGCACGGTTTCGGAAAAAACATCACAAAATAGCAGGGATGCCCGGCACGCAAAGCGATGCCTATCTCGCTGTCGATTTTTGAGCCGCCCACACCAGGCCCATGTCCTGCCCGTGGATCTATCACGACGATTGGGCGCATTTTGGGGTCAGTGGGATGGTCGGGAGGTGGAACAATGCGCACCAGCGCATAGTTTGCCGGGTCTTCGAAGGTACGACCGTCTATGATGACCTCGTATTTGAATGCAAGAACGGGCGGTTTCCCTTCCTTTTCATGTTCGATATAGATATTTCCGCGCTGGCGCAAAACATCCATGAAAAGCACCGAGCGCTGCCAGGAGTCGATCAGGTACGAAAAAGCCTGGGCGCCGAGATCGGGCGCCGGCAAGGTCCTGAAAAAATCTTTTAGAGGTGCTGCTTTCGAACTTTTGGTCTCGGAGGGACTGGATTCGCGCGCCATGGTTTGCTCCATTTAGCGAAGTGTTTTGTTAAGAACATCCGGTACGCACCTGAAATCAGTACAGGTACTCATTTTTATGTGAGAGGGCCGTCGTTCCAACCGGCCCGGTTCAGTCGGATTTGAGATCTAATGCCTCCGGGACTGGCCCATCCGTGGCGAACTCTTGAGCTTCCCCCCGGACCCAGGCGGCCATCAGGGTAAATGCCACGGCCAGGACTACAGGCCCTATAAAGATCCCGATGAAACCAAACGCAATCAATCCACCGATAACACCGGGAAATATGAGAAGCAGCGACAGGTTTCCGCTTCTCTTTATAAGCAGTGGGCGGAGAAAATTGTCCGATATACCGACGAATAGGCCAAAGATAAAAAGACCTGCCGCCGATCCGTGCTCTCCGTGCCACCAGAACCAGAAAACGCAAGCCAGGAGCACGGGTCCGGGACCTATTTGCGCAACAGCAAGCAGGAAAGCAAAGGCTGTAAGAAAGGCAGCATAGGGCATACCCGCAACACTGAGACCAATGCCGGTTAATGCGGCCTGCAACAGGGCGGTCACGACAACCCCGGTAGCTACCGCGCGGACAGCCATGGCGGCAAGCCGGATGGACTCTTCACCGCGTTTTCCGGCAAGTCGGTTTGTGAAGTCGAGTATCCCCGCCGCAGCGGCTTCGCCTCTCAGATAAAGAACAGCAGCGAATGCAAGGGTCATCAGAAAATTGAGCAGAAGCGAACCGAGATTCCCAACCTGTCCGACAAACCATTTCAGCACGGCCCCGGTGTATGGCATCAGGCGGGATCTGATCTCTTCCGGAGCCGTTGAGGCGATTTCCTGCCAGCGGACGGCAAGTTTGTGACCTATATACGGCAGCTTTTCCAGCCATTCGGGCGGAACCTGGCTGGCAAAGCCGCCAAAGGATTTGAGCCAATTCACGATTTCATTCGCATTATCGACGACAGTTATGATCGCGAGCGATACCGGAAGGACGAACAGCAGAAAGAAAAGGCCAGTCATCAGTACGGCGGCAAAGCCGCGCCGCCCTCCCAGCCTTTTTTCTATGAAAAGCATGATCGGCCAGGTCGAAATGACAGTCATGGCAGCCCATACGAATGGAACCAGAAAGGGCCTCAAAATCCAGACGCTGGCCCCGATAATTGTGCAGATAAGAAGTACGGCAAGAGTACTGCTCAGAATGTCGCGAGCTGCATTTTGCATGTTTCAGCTCCAGCAGGCCCGGAATTGGGCACGGCTAATTGGAGTTGCCAGCAGTTGAACTAACAGGTCACCGACATGCCCCAGTTGAGCGGGCATGTCGGATGGTGATGCTTCTGCTCGGCGAGGCCGTTTTGCCTCATCGTCAAAATGTCTGGATTAGCAACAACTTATCGTACCGGCTCCACGAAATGGCTATTCCGCCAATTCGATCTTCACACCGGCAGTGCCGAATGAAAAATTGGCGCCTTCAGTTGATGTGTAAAGGTCGATGACAACTCCGTTCGAATTTGTCATAGCTACGGCTGTGCCGCCAGCAATAAGCGTAGCTCCTGTCCCAACTGCGGTATATGTTCCGTTTATGTCAGTGAGCTTGTTCAGCTTATAGACTTTGCCGTAGGCAGACGCTTTTGTAACCCCAACGGTTCCGAGAGTCAGGCCTTCCACTTTAAGAGGATAGACCTTGTTGGCCTGGGTCAGCTTTCCGCTTCCCCAGCTATAACCGATACCCACTGAAACAGAGCCTCCTGAAAGCTCGATCAGTCCGTCCCAGGGGAGACCCTGGTTCTTTTCGCTCTGCGAAAGTGCAAGGTCCGAGACCAGGAAAAGGCCGGCAATCACAACACAAAGAACAGCAAACACTTTTCTCATCACATTTTCTCCTTTAGTTGATGTATTTCTGCAATCGCTTCACTCTAGCCTCCAACACTCCTGAACGCGAAACTCCAGAGGTGTCTTGGAACTATTTTTTGATGACCTCCAATGCCAGAGCCTGAGTGACATCTATAACCACCTGGTCACCCTTTTTGACCTCCTTGAGCCGCTCTACCTGCTTGCTGACTTTATATGTATGGCTTTCTCCCGAGGGATCTTTGAGAGTAATCGTTCTGTTGGCGTAATTGATATCTTCCACATTTGCCTGGATCTGGACAGTTTCGGTGATGACACCCCCGGGCATCTTGCCCTTGGGCGTCAATTTGACTGCCCGCGCTGACCCCGCAATCGGAGTGGAATCAGCTTTTCTTACGGAAATGGCCATTTCCTGGACATAGTCGATCTTCACCTTGTCTCCGACAAGCACCTGGTCCAGATTCCTTGCGTTTTTTGCATTTACCTTGACTTTCCTGCCCTTTTCATCGTCGAGAACCGCAGTCTTGTTGACGTAATCAATTTCTTTTACTGTTGCCGTCCAACTGGCCACATCAACGACAACGGCCGAGGGTTTTTGGGTTTTTTTGGCCTTAACCTCTTTTGCCGTTGCGCCTGTAACGAAACATACCGATAGGACCACCGCCAGAATCATTGCTTGTAACTTCTTCATGATTTTTCCCCTCTGTAGTAAAGTCGTCGGCAGACTCGATGCGGACTGCTTCTCTAATTAGCCTTGCTCGGCAGAGACCTTATTGCCAACGCTATTTCGCGGCTCAAGCCTTCTACTGCACGGCTTTGGGCAACTGCTATAGCCTCGTAGCTTTCTGACTCGATGGGCAGAGTCAATTTCGTCCGCCTCATTACGAGCAGCTTCTCGCCGTCATCACCGAGGATGTTCCAGCGCGCATCAAGCAGGATCTTCCCATTCGGCATCTTTTCAAAATGCACGATGTCAACTGTCACCTGGTACCTGACCATCATGCATTTCTGCCACGGATAGATACAAACGTGTTCTGATGGAACGAGCATCGAAATGTTGTCCGCCAGAACACGTGTCATATTCTTTTCCAGCGACTCAGCCCATTTGTCGAACTCCGCAAACTGGAGGCCGCTGCTAGTCGCTCTCACTGCCATTTGAGGTCGATCCAGGTATTCGGGAATCCTTACCGGACCCACCCCAATTGCTATCTCGGGCTCAGAGCTGAGGGTCTGGACCTCGGGCGGCGCGGTTTGAATTGAATGCAGCACATAGAAGTTCGCGGGTTTGGACGAGGCGCACCCGCCCCAAAACATCACCAATGGAGCCAAAATCACAGCGAACATCGAAAGCCGAACAATCATTTTTTCCCTCTCTTTAACCAAAACCCGGATAATATTTCAGACCCGCTACTTGCCCTTCCCGCGCACCAGAGCCTCCGGATGGTTCTCTATATATTGTGCCAGAACACGGAATGAGCGCGCAGCCGATGAGAAATCAGCAAGAGTTTTGATGAGCGCAAGGTGAGCAGGGGAATTATCCCCAACCAGTTCCTGGAGTAGCCTCAGTGTCCCCCTTAATGTTGTGCTAGCCGCTTTGGATGCGTCTTCGAAGCCGGCAATCATCTGCGGCAAGTGATTGTCCAGATTCCTGACCGTTTGACCGACTTGGCTGAAGGTTTTTTGGACTTCGCTAAGTGTTCGTTCCGTGTTCGATGCAAGCGGTTTCACCTGGCCATCCACATTTACCAGCAGTTCATGAGCCGCATTGACGGTCTGTTTAAGACCGGCGACGGTTTCTTTGAGATCCTTTGAAGTAACCAGCTTTTCAATGCCGTCGAGGGTCTTGGCAAGCTTGTCGGCAATCTCTGTGATTGGGAGGTTCTGAACGGTTTTAGCAAGCTCCGAAAGGCTTGATTCAATTGTGGGGATTTCGGGGTAATTGGGTTCGGCGCCGACCAGCTTGATCGGCTTATCCGGAAAAAAATCCAAATGAATACCGAGTTGGCCCGTAACCAGGCTTTGCATTACAAGTTGAGCTCTCAGACCCTGCTTAACCAAAAGTTCTCCAAAAGTCTTGGTGCCCTTTATCTCTGCTGCTTTGGTCAATTCTCCCAGCGATGCTCCGTACTTGATCCGTTCGGGATCCAATTCGATGAAGACAGGTATGTGGAGTTCAAGTGCCTTCTGCTCCAGTACCACGTTCACTTCGGTTACTGTCCCGACTTTGACTCCCCTGAAGTCGACCGGAGCGCCGACGGCCAGCCCGCTTACAGAGTCCTGGAAGAAGAGAACGAATTTCTTTTGATCTTTGAAAAACTTACCCGATCCGAAAAGCAGTATCCCAATTATGACCAGGATAATTGCCCCAACGACAAAGCCGCCGATAACCTTGGTATTTGCCTGTTTACTCATTTCCAGGAGCCTGTGTTTTAGGTTTCTCAGCTACCGGCCGGAAATCCGGCGTACTAGTGCTGTTTGCGTCTCAGGATTCACCCCTAGTCAGAAAACTTTGTATTTTTGGGTCTTTACTTTCCTGCAAGAGCCAATTGGGATCCCCGACCGCAATCATGGTCCGGGTTTCCGCATCGAGGAAAACCGAGTTGTTTCCGATTGCAAAAATACTGGCGAGTTCGTGTGTGACCACAACTACAGTTGCACCCAGGCTGTCACGCAGTTCGAGTATAAGTTCGTCCAGGCGCCGGGCGCTTATTGGATCCAGCCCGGCCGAGGGTTCATCGAAGAAGAGGATGTCCGGATCAAGCGCCATGGCCCGAGCAAGACCCGCGCGCTTACGCATGCCGCCGCTGATTTCCGAGGGGTAAAAATCTTCAAACCCGGCCAGACCGACCAGAGCAAGCTTCAGAGATACCAGGTCCTTTATCTCGGCAGGTTTAAGGCTGGTATATTCTCCAAGCGGAAGCGCAACATTTTCGGCAAGAGTCATGGAACTCCATAGCGCGCCGCTCTGGTAGAGTATCCCAAAACGCCTCATTAGCGCCTTCTGCCCGGCGGAATCGGCCCCCCAGAAACTTGTGCCTTCATAGAGAACCCGTCCGGTTGCAGGTTCTTTGAGGCCTACAAGGTGTCTCAGAAGAGTGCTTTTGCCGCATCCGCTTCCGCCCATAATAATGAAAATGTCTCCGCGATTTACGGTGAAGGTCAAATTTCGCTGAATCACAAAGCTTCCGTAAGCCATTGTGAGATCGCTAATCTCAATGCAGGGCAAATTGGGGGAATGCTGATGCTCCATCACATTCCAATCCTGTCGTAGATCACTGTCAGCAGGGCGTCGGAGACAATAATCGAAACAATCGCAGTTACGACCGCGGAAGTGGCTGCTTCACCGACGGCGGACGCGCTCCTGCCGCATTGTATGCCGCGCAAGCATCCCGCGAGGGCAACCAGCACGCCGAAGACACCCGCCTTTATCAGACCGGCTACAAACTGCATCAGGGTCAGGGCAGATTTTGTCTCATTGAAGTATTGCATGGGGGTGATATCGAGCAAACCAACTCCAATCAGGCCCCCTCCCAGGATGCCCATCAGGTCGGCATACAGACACAAGAGAGGCAGCATCAGAACAAGGGCAAGCATCCTGGGGAGAACCAGAAACTCCATTGGCGAGATGCCAAGTGTTTTCAGCGCGTCGATTTCTTCGTTTACCTCCATGGTTCCAAGCTGAGCCGCGAAGGCCGCTCCAGTTCGACCGGCCATTACGATTGCGGTCATCATAGCGCCCATTTCCCGTGCCATTCCAATTCCCACCAGATCGGCCACGTAAATCTGCGCTCCGAAAAGCTTTAGCTGGACCGCGCCGACAAAGGCGAGAATCAAACCGACCAGAACGCTGATTAGAGATACGATGGGAAGTGCCTGTGCCCCGCATTCCTGGATCAGCAGAAACAAATCCGAGCGCCGGAACCTGGCTTTCCCACGTATGAGACGGGTGAGCGCAATACATGCCTCGCCAATAAAGGAGAGCATTTCACCCGCGGATGAGCCTGCGTTCAGAGTGGCTTCCCCAATTTTGGTCAGGAAAGGAATGCGCCGCTTTTCCTTTCGGGCATCCTTTTTTTCCGGGACGGCCGTGGCCAGGTCGAGCAGATTTGCAACTCCGACAGGAAGCCCATGCCCTGCGACGCTGATCGAAAGCTTGAAGCAATAGTCCTTAAGCTTTGCCAGATAGACGAGCAGGCTCCCATCCCAGGCTCGAAGCTCCGTCGTCTCGAAAGAAACCCGCGAAGGCGGCGTTGCCCCGATCTTCTCCTTGAATTCCTCAACGGAATGGAGCCCGTCCGAGATGTTCCATGTACCGGCGATCCGGACGACAAGAGTATTATCAGCCTCCATTTTGAAGCCGATATCCCTTAGCGCTGTTGATTGTCCGGAAACATTCATGTCCCTATTCCTGTTGCCGCTGGCTAAAAACGTTGGGAACTGGACACTTCCTTTTTCCTGCTCTTTATGATGCTCAGTAACCAGGTGGCGGGCCCACCTCGACGTATGTAGGCCCTGAACCAGAGTAGGCCTCGTTGTACCAGGAGGAGCCGCATTGGTAATATGTAGTCGAACCAACAGAAACGACGCCCGGAGAGCAAGGAAGGCTGGAATATGTAGGCACACCGTAATAGCCGGAAGTTGCGCCTGCGGAATAGCCGACCGCCGTTCCGGCGGCATATCCGGCGGCAGCCCCAACCACGCCTGCCGCCACTGCTCCTCCGTATGGAGCGTAGCTGTCCCAGTGGTGATCGTCGTAGTAATCCTGTCGGTTCTGCTGCCGGCCGGACGCAGCATTTTGGCGGTCTTCCCGCGCCGTATTGCCATAATCCTGGCGGGACTGTTGACGGTTAGACATGCCATCCTGCCGGGCCTGTGTCCTGTCAGTTGCGCCGGACTGGCGCTGTCCTGTTCTCGCGGTCTGTCCAGCCTGGCCGGACCCGTAAGCTCCCCTTCCGCCATAGGATGCCGCCGCAGCCCCACCGCCGCCTCCATAGGAGCCTGCCCCGGACGATGCCCGCGAGGAGAACCCGCCGCCACTGGCGGCGCCTTCCCGGCTGAAGCCTCCGCCTCCTCCGCTTCTTGCCCCGGAAAAGCTGCTTCCACCGCCTCTGCTGCCTCCTCCTCCTGAGAATCCTCCACCACCTCTGCCACCGCCACCGCCACCGCCACGGCCGCCACCGCCGCCGCCACGGGACTCGGCCTCAATTACGAGGAAGAGCGCAAAAAAGACAATCAGGCTCAGGGAGATTGCTATTTTGGATAGGTTGCGCTTCATTGCGCGCCTCCTTTCTTTTTTGTTGCTGCTCTCACCGCTTTTGGTTTTGCAAGCTGCAGTTGGAGAAGGAACGGAATCTGTTTGGCCCCTTCATCCGGGGTAAAATCAAAAAGGGCATTGGAAGGATTAGGCGACAAGTTCCAATCTGAGAAATTCGCCCAAAATTGGGGGGCCCCGCGATCATTTTTGTAAGTGATCACAATGCGGCGAGGCAGCGGGTCTCCTTTTGACGGGACCCAAATCTGGAAATCGACCTCATCGCTGCGTACAGCAAGTTGAGTGCAGGGCACGTCCATGAGGCCCGATTGCTCGACTATTTCGGCGGACTTGACCCTCTTGTCGATTTCAACCGGAAGCCGCGAGAGGAATAGCATTGCCAGGGGGATGCGCATTCCGAGATCAGACACAAGAAAGGTGATCGCTCCGTCCAGGTCTCCGGGAGATGGAGATTTTGCATAAACCTTCTTCAGTTCATGGGATACGACTATGTCTTTCCCGTTGAACAGCACCAGTCCTTTTTCACCGTCGCTGCGCACTATATCTGAGCGGAAGAGGTCTGGACGTTTGAGTACCACCTTGCGCACCTCTCCAAATTCTACCTTCTGTCCCGAAGCCTGCACCACATCGTACCCGTCCCGGATCGTGACGCTAAACTGGGGGGACCGTGCCAGAAACTCGGCCGTGTTTTTGAGGATTGTCAACGCATCGCTCCCACCGGCAGAAGATTCGGGTGGGCTACCCTGCGAAGCCGATGCATGAAGAGGTGGCGTTGCGAGATACAACGCCAGGAGCAGCCCCATCAGTAATTGTCCGTATTTCATTTTGATCTCCTTCGCATACGGAGTGAAGAATTTGACAGAGGCGTCCGGAATTCTGTTTCAAGGTTTAAGCAAGCACCCATGACTCAGCTTCTTTTGAAAGATCCGGGGTAAAAAACTCTATCTCGGTGGCTCTAAGTCCCTTTCCTGCAAAAGCAAATACATCTTCCTTCCAAGCCTTGTCGCCAATGATCGCTATTTTGGCGATATCATTACCGTGTTCGACAAAGAATCCGATGTCGCTCCAATCGACCCCTCTTTGCCAGCCCTGGAAATTTTCCAGAATCGCAAGGAATCTGACCTTTCTGCCCCCGGCGATTATCTGCCTGGCGATCCGTTGCAGTGTCTTATGATCGTCCAGCTGCATTACTCCTGAGATTCGGGCCGACAAAAAGCCATCTTCATTTCGAGTGATTAAGCAGGCCATCACGAGCCTTTCTTTCCACTAGTTTAATGGGGTCTTCACTTTGCGAGCCACTGTGATTTCTGGTTCGGATCGTCAGCTGCCAGACAGTTCAAGGGCCTTGCGGTCAACCTTGCGCCAGGTTTCATCCGGGCTGAAAATCGTCATTGAGTCCGCAATAAAGGGGGTCTTTTTTCCCAGATTCTTCTCGTAGACGACTCCATCATGACTGACAATGAAGGTCATAATTCCTGAAGACCCGTACTGGGCAGGGTAGGCCACCATTGCGAAACCGCCGACCATCCGGCCGTTAACCACATAGTTGTATGCCCCACGGGGCGCGTATTTCCCCTGGCCGGACAGGATTCGGAAGAAATATCCGTGATATGGTATGGGCACCCCGTTCGAATCCTTCTTGTAGCCTTCCCTTTTGGCCTGGCCGATAAGCGGGCCGAGCGGGCTTTGCTCTTCACCTTCCTTAGTTTCCCAGTAGAGGCCGTTCTTTTTGCCCGGGTCGCTCAGGAACTTTTGTGCGTATTCGAAGAGTCCATCTCCACTTCGGTCCTTTGAAGCATATTCGCGCTGGGCCTCCACGAACTCCATGCAAACCTGAATCGTGCTCAATTCGTCCCTGCCGATCCTCCGGTTCAAAATTTCTTCTTTTCCCTTTAGTGTATCGAAGCGCCACACGCCTTTGGCCGTTTTCACAATCGGGATGGGAAGAGGCCAGCGGTCTGATCCGACCTCCAGTACCGCTTTGGTTTGGCTTTCCATAACCACTTGATTTTTCTCGTTATAAGCCCCTGCAAAACGATCCAGGGCGGCTCGGTCTTCCACTTTGTCACCAGAAAAGATCAGTTTGCTGCCTTCCGGCCCGAGTATGGACAGAAGTTTATCGATATCGTTCTCCCTGGCGGCCGATGCCAAGGCCTGCGAGGCATCCTCCGGCGCGGAAAAGGTTTGCTGGGGGGTTTTTTGTTTCGGGGCCGCCGCGAAGGCATTGCCAATTATTATGGAAAGCACCAAAGGTATCGCCAGAAGGATGCGCAATCCTTGAAGCAACCTGATGTTTTTATTTCGTGCGGTGATCGGAAGCATTTCAAAACCTCCAAAACAGTGTGTGTTGTCGATGCATGGCATTACTTTTCCAGAAATTGACAACCATGACCTGTCAGCGTCGGCCACCGCCACGGCCGCCACCGCCACCGCCACGGCCGCCACCGCCACCTCTGGTTCCTCCACCTGCGCTGCCACGGCCGCCACCGCTAAAGCTGCTGCTTCGGCCACCACCGGCGCCTCGGCTGGCTCCACTAAGGCTGCTTCCCCCCCTCGCGGATGACTGGCGATATGATGTCGGGGAACTCTGACGGCTCGACATACCTCTATTCGAACTCATTCTTGCCTGGTTGCCGTTGCCTACCCCCTGTAAAGCCCCTCCGCCCTGGCGCTGTTGCAAGCCCTTGCTCACAGAATCCGAACTGGGTCTGTTCATAGAAGCCGGCCTGGTCGAGGGACTTCCTCCAAGCCCCTGTGATGGACGAGTACCCCCCCCGGCAAGACCCTGGCCGGGACGGGCAGCCCCTGCTTGTCCGGCCCCACCCTGCGAGAAACCCCGGTAATCACCGCGAGCACCAGCGCCCTGACCTGTCCTCCCGGACAACTGGCCGGCAGCGCCCCGGTTGCTGATACTCCCCTGGCGAGCGGCCTGGTTCCAGTTGGCGGATTGGAAATTTGAAACGCGTGCATTGTTTATGTTTGCGGTACGATTCACATTTACATTCATGTTGCCGCCGTTCCAATCGCAGTGACCCCAACCATTGTTCCAAGCAGCTCCCACTGCTGCGCCGGCTGCGAACCCTAAAGCGCCGGCAGCAAGTGCGCCTCCGTAGGGGTAGTACGGGTATGGGGGGTATGCAGGGTAAGGCCAGGCCCCGTAGACCACCGTCGGGTTATATGTTGGCACGTAGACCATTGTCGGGGTGGCGGGTTCGATTATTATCGCTTTTTCCTGGACTATGACCTTCTGCTCTTTGGTGGTGTTCAGGTTTCCCTGTGCCTGAGCCTTCGAGCGCAGCACCTGGACTGTGTTCATTACATCTTTTTGTTGGGCCAGAAAGGCGTCACCCATCCTCTGCGTCCATTCGAGCTTCTCGCTCATCATTGAAAGCACTTCCGGAAAAGGGACCAGCGCCTTTACGCTCAGGTCCCAGTTCGATTTATCCAGCTCACTGTTCACCTGGTCTTTGGTGAGGTTTTTGTTCTGCTTCAACCATCGATCCGCCGCAACAACTTCGAGTGGAAAAGTAGAAGCTATCAGCACATTTGCGAGCAGGGAATCAGGATAGAGCGCTATAGGTGCAAGCATCTGGTTCAGTTCTTCCTGCTTAAACAGCGCCGAACCGGTCTCCTGTCCCAGGGCCCCGGACGGTGCGGCCAGGCTGAGAATCAGAAGCGCTATCAAGCCATACTTAAAAACCAATCTGTTCATTGTCGTTCTCCCGGGTACAAGTGAAAGGCCACGGGGATAGGCCGTCTCGAGCAGTCTCCGCTGGTAAGACAATCGCTATGCGCCTAGTACGCAAATTCGATTGTGCTTGTGATATTCCACTTTGTCTGAACCCCGATTTTCGCGAGCTCATCCTTTGCAATCCGGCTGGTGTTTCCCGTTACCCAGAATTCGATATTTTTCACGTTGGGATTCATTGCCTTGAACGACCTCACCGCATCGGGAACTCTCTCTGCCGCCCGTTCGGTCCACAGAGCATAATCAATCGGAAGAGGCACGATTGCCGTATTCTTGGAAGTTTTGGCAAAGACCAGGGGACCAAATACAGAGATCTCTTCCACCGTGGAGAACTTCTCTCTGTACCCTTTGAGTATCTCTGCTATGTGCTGGAAGAAATTAGCGGATTCCTCGTCATCGGCTGAGAGGGCGTATCTCAGGAATGCATCCGCGCCCTTTGCACCGGACAGGGTCTGAAGCGATCCTGCAATTATTGTCACCTGTGTTGGGGTGTAGGATTGATGATCAAGGAACCGGGTGCTCAGATCGGAGGGAATCCCCATGGACTGAAGCCTCTGCTCGTTAATCTGGCGAAGCCTTGCAGGGGGATACTGGTCCACAATCTCATTTAGTTGCTGGGCAGTGCGAGTGATCGTCACAGCGGCAGCAGCCGGGCCTCCAACTGGAGCGAGCGCCGCCGAGACTGAAAGTGAGCCAAGCGAGGTGGCCCACGCGAGACCGTTAAGCTCTTTTTGGAGCACTTTGTTGGTCGAGTAGACATCTACTCCGAGTTTACTTGCAAGCTCCCGCTTGCTTGAGGAAACTGCCAGGGCCTGGGCGACTTTTCTGTCCTCGCCCTTGCTCGCAGGGCTGTTCAGGCCGGTTTTTAGATTCTGGAAAAGGGTTGAGACACCCTTTGGCACTCCGGTTATGGTGTCTACAGGATCGGTTATCATGTTAGCGCCGAATTCGATCGGCTGGGCCACGGCAGTTTTCATGCCGCTCAGGTAAGCTTGGCTCTTTTTGACTTCCTGCAAAGAGGCGATTGCACCTATCTCTTTGACCAGCTTGCGAAGGGCAAGGTCTCCGGTTACTTCAAAAACCCCGTAATCGGAATCAACCGTGAAGCTGTGCATGTAGCCGTAGAAGGCCACCTTCTCGCGAACCTTATAGTGGGGCCCGGAAACAAGTTCTGGAGGCAGAATCTGAGAGGCGGTCCGATAGTCGGGCACTTCGAATTTTCCTTTTTCAGCCGCCGGAGCTTCGACAGTGCTGACGACCAGCATAATGGCCGCTGCAAAACAGACTGCAAAAAATGTCCTCTTAGAATACTCTGAGCGCAAGGATGTCCTCAACATAGCTATTCCTTTCGTCTTGAACCTCGGGTTCTACGCGGTTGAATCCCTTTACGATTTTCATCCATATGGGTTTGATTCTGCCGCCAACCGGCGGTTTCCTTTCAATTACATGCTAAGCCCTCCTCCAAGGCCCATCGCGTCCGGAGTGATCGCGCGCAGCCGGTCTTCCGGGTCAGGGAAGCTTCGCTCAGCCTGACTCCTAAGCAGTTCGAGCTCTTTGAAAAGCGCTGGGGCGCGGTAGGACGGCAGCAGCTCGACAGTATTCTTGATCATTGCTTCGAGACGCCTGCAAACCTGCAAACTCCCGGCGCCATAAATTCGGATTTCGCTCATGGCGAGCGATACGAAATCCTCCCAACAAGGCTTGGGAAGGTAGAATCGATTCTGGCCGCTGTCGTCGATGGTAACCTGGTAATCCAGCCGGCGCCTCCCAATCATGAGCAGAAGACGTTGTAACTGATCGATGGCGAGTACGGCTGTGGTTGGGTCATTGATGGCCGGTGAAAGTGCTTTGATAGCGATGTCGACCAGAACACGAAAAGCAAAAGCAGGGTCCTGCTCCATCGTGCGTTCGGGTCCAAATGCTATGGACATCTCAATGTCGGAATCATTGATCTCATCACCTGCGATATATGCCTCCAGAAGGATTTCACCCTTGGCGACAAAATCCCCTACCTGAGGACGAAGGACCAATACCGCTCCCGCCAGCCTGGCATGCTCGGCCAGACCTTTTGCATCGACAGCGAGAATTACGCCGGATTTCCCGGAATGTAAGAAGGTCTTAACCGGACTGCCGAGATCTAGCGGTCCGTATATCTCGGATGAGTCGCTGGGTAAGGGATAGCATTGCTCGATGACACGAAAACCTTGAGCTGAAACGCGATTTACAATTGCAGAGGGGCGGAAATTGCGCAGTGCGTAATCAATGATATAAAGAAATGCCCCGATGCTTGCCACGTTCAGAACAGTTGAAACGAAAATCGGGAGTTGTTGAATTTCCGGGATTGTTTTGGGATCCGGTGCAGTCCTGGCCAGAACGGCAATTGAGTAAAAGAGATTAAAGACGAATAACCCGAGCACCACCCGGTAAGACCAGTCGAGCATGAATTCCCGTATAACGCGGGGTGAAAGCTGTGAGCTCATGAGTTGAACGGCGAGCAAGAGAGCGGACGCAAGAAAAATAATATAAGAAATGCCTGCAGCTATAAATGCTGCCAGGAGAGATCGGGCGCCCTCGACATTGAAATCAAAGAGCACGGGATGCATCTGGGAATCGATCCATCGAACGGCGGGAGCGAGCAAGATTGCTAGCGCCGTTCCTAATAGCGGGACCATCCACATTGAGGAACGGAGAAAAGATCTAACCCTATGCCACATGATCCACGGGATCATTTCTTAGACCCTTTCCTGGCCTATCGGTTTTCCGCGATAAGCTCGTTTTCACGCCAGCCTCCACCTAATGCCCTATACAATTGGACTACAACAAGGAGCCTGTTGAGTTCCGTCTGGGCAAGCGCGGTTTCCGCCGGGAATACCTGCTGCTGATTCTGCAGCACTTCATAGTAGCTGGCTTTGCCCGCCACATATCGTTTGGTCGAAACATCAACAGCCCCGTTGTATGCTGCTACGGCCATGATCTGCTGAGCACGGGCCAGTTCGAATTTTTCTCTCGAAACGAGGGCATTGGAAACTTCCTGGAAAGCATTGAGCGCAGTTTGCTCATACCTTAATTTAGCCTCCTCCCGGACGGCCTTGCTTTGCCGGTACTGCGCGACAAGGGCGCCGCCGTGAAAGATTGGGCCGCTCATTGTTCCAGCCACTGCCCACATGCTCGTGGCACCGCCGGTAAAAGCTGAAAGCTCAGGGCTAGCCTGCCCGAGAAGGGTGGTGAGACCGATCTTGGGAAGAAAGTTCGCCATTGCCACGCCTATCTGTGCGTTGGCGGAGCGCAGTTCCTGCTCGGCCTGGCGAAGATCGGGACGGCGCTCGAGCAGGGCTGAGGGCAAACCGGCTGGGATTTCAGGGGGAACATCCTGCTGAAGGAGCGTACTAGTACGTTCAACTGGACCGGGATTTCGTCCGAGAAGGATATTTATCTGGTTTTCCTTCAGGGCGATCTGGCGCTCGACCTCAGGAATATTGGCGGCAACGGACCTAAGCAGCCCCTCGGCGCTTGTCGTCTCAAGCTTGCTGCCGGCCCCCCCCTCGTATCTTTGTGAGAAAATTTTCAGTGTATCCTCAAATGTTTTTGTGTTGCGCTTGGCGATTTCAAGTTGAAGATCGAGTTCAAGCAATTCGAAATAGGCCTGGGCAACCGAGCTTACGAGAGAAATAACAACTCCTCTTCGAGCTTCCTCACTTGCCAGGAACTGAGCACGTGCGGCTTCATTCAGGCGGCGGATACGCCCCCAGAAGTCGATTTCCCATAAAAGGCTGATATCGAGCAAAACGGAATCCTGGTTTTTGCCGCCATTGGGACTCGGGCTCCCGAAAAGGCTGTTCTTGCCAGTGGCTACCGCACCGTCGTAGTTTATTTGTGGGAAGAACTGGGCACGCGCCTGCATGGCGACTTGGCGGGATTGCTCGACACGGCTTATAGCTATGAGCAGGTCGTAGTTATTGGCCAGCGACTCCTTGATCAAATTCTGTAGCTTTTCGTCCCTGAAGATATTCCACCAGGGCAGATCGCCAAGGGATATTGACTCTGCAGGGGTCAGTGCGTTTCGGAAATTCGCGGGCGCCTTAATCCTGGGTCTCAGGTAATCCGGGCCAATCGCGCAACCTGCAATTAGAGAAGCAACCAGAATTATACCTATCAGCTTTTTCATCAGTGCAGCCCCCCTTCCAACGAGACCTGCGCTTCAGGTGATTCAGTTTTACTTTTCCGATGAGACAACTTTTCGACGACGTAGAAAGTAACGGGGATGAGGAAGATGGCAATGAAACTTGCCGCCAGCATTCCTCCGATAACTGCGTAGCCCATAACTTGACGGGAAAGCCCGCCGGCGCCGCTTGCCTTTGCCAGCGGGACGCAGCCGAGAATGAAGGCGAAGGAGGTCATGAGGATGGGCCTGAGGCGCAACCGCGCACCTTCAAGTGTCGCCTCCATGAGTGGCTTACCCTGTTCGACTCCCATTTTGGCGAATTCAACGATGAGGATGGCGTTTTTGGCGGCCAAGCCGATTAGCATTACGAGGCCGATCTGTGCGTAGATATTGTTTTCGAACTGCCCGACCCAAAGCCCCATGAAGGCACCTGCCACGGCAATGGGTGTGCCGAGAAGAACACTGAAAGGCAGGCTCCAGCTTTCGTATTGGGCGGCCAGGATCAGGAATACGCAAAGCAGCGAAAACCCGAATATAACGGCCGGCGAGACGCCTTCCTGCGCCTGTTTTTCCTGGAAGCTCATACCAAGATAGTCGAAGCCCATTTCCTGCGGCATTGTCTGTGCGAAGACTTCTTCAAGCGCCTTCATCGCCTGCGCGGAACTGTAGCCCGGTTTTGCCGACGCGTTGATCTGGGCAGCCCGGTAGAGATTAAATCGCATCGTGAATTCCGGACCTATCGCGGGTCCGGTCTTGGTAAGTGCGGAGAGCGGCACCATATTCCCGTCATTGTTACGCACATAAAATTGTCCGAGTTCCTCTGCACGCGTTCGGTAATCCCCCTCGGCCTGGACATACACCTGCCACTGCCTTCCGAAGCGGTTGAAGTAATTAACGAAAGCGCCACCCATAAAGCATTGGAGACTCTGGTAAACGTGAGAGAGCGAAACTCCTTGCTTTAGGACCTTGTCCCTGTCAACTTCGACTGACAACTGCGGGACAGTAGGCAGGAATGTTGTGCTGACACGCGCGAGTTCCGGGCGCTGGCGAGCCGCCGCAATGAATTTGCTCGTGTTGTCGGTGAGGAATTTCAGGTCTTTGCCGGCCCTGTCCTCGAGGACGAAAGTGACTCCGCCGGCAGTGCCGATACCTGGAATGGCCGGGGGAGAGAATGCAAAGCCCATTGCGCCCGGAATATCCCTCATTTCCTTATTCACATGGGCCAGTATTGCCGCATATTTTTGTTCGGGTTTCTTGCGTTCACCCCATTCCTCGAGGGTTACGAAGAAAAATCCACTGTAAGTGTTCTGGACGCTGCTCAGCATGTTGTAACCAACGATTGAGGAGTAATACTTAATTCCGTGAGTCTTACTCAGTATCTCCTCGGTCCTTCTCACCACCTCGTCGGCCCGCTGCAACGATGCCGCATCGGGAAGCTGAACGCCGGCGTAGAAGTATCCCTGGTCCTCTTCCGGCAAAAAGCTTGTCGGTATAGCTTTGCCAAGGAGTCCCGTGAAAACGGTTACCCCAACCAGGAGCAGCAAAGCGATTGAGCTTTTTCGGATCAGGCCCCCGCACATGCTCACATAACCTCCGGTCGCCCGGTCAAACCACTTGTTAAACCATCGGAAGAACCTGCCGAGGGGACCTCGCGACTGTTTTCTCGGTCTCAGAAGAAGCGCCGAAAGAGCTGGGCTGAGGGTCAGGGCGTTGAATGCGGAAATG
This sequence comes from Desulfarculales bacterium UBA696, assembly GCA_002298995.1. Lineage (GTDB taxonomy): Bacteria > Desulfobacterota > Syntrophobacteria > Syntrophobacterales > Syntrophobacteraceae > SbD1. The sequence goes on along the minus strand of DBMO01000034.1, from coordinate 79,938 downwards.
ATGACCGAAACTGCGATTGTTACTGCAAACTGTTGGTAGAGCCTTCCCGTTATTCCGGGGATGAAAGCGGTCGGCACAAAGACAGCCGCGAGGATGATTGCAATGGCGATAACAGGACCGGAAACTTCCTCCATTGCTTTAAGTGTTGCTTCCTTGGGTGAGAGGCCGTGCTCAATATGATGCTCGACTGCCTCCACAACTACAATGGCGTCGTCCACAACGAGCCCGATCGCCAGTACAAGTCCGAAAAGGGACAGCGTGTTGATCGAGAACCCAAACAATGGGAATAATGCGAAAGTGCTTACCAGCGAAACCGGTACTGCGAGCAGAGGAATAAGAGTTGCACGCCATCCCTGGAGAAAGAGGAAAACCACTATAATGACAAGGATCAGTGCCTCCCAGAGCGTCTGGACGATTTCCCTGATGCCTTCCGTAACCGCCAGGGTGGTATCCAGGGCTACTACGTAATCCATATCGGGCGGGAAGGTCTGTTTTATACGCTCCATCAGCTTTTTGGCGCCGTCGGCGGCCTCGATTGCATTGGAACCGGGCAACTGGTACAAGGCAACGAGCGCTGCCGGTTTTCCGTTGAGGCGACCTTTCAGGTTGTAGGTCTGAGCGCCGAGTTCGATCCTGGCGACATCACTCACACGGACAAACGAGCCGTCGGGCTGGGCTCGGAGGACAATGTTTCCAAATTCATCGGCACTTTGGAGGCGGCCCTGCGCCCGGACTGCATAGGTGAATTCCTGACCCATAGGGACAGGCTCCGCGCCGATCTGCCCCGCGGGGTTCACAGTGTTTTGCGCCTGGATTGCATTAATAATTTCCGGAATGGTGATATTGAGCTTTGCAAGCTGATCGGGCTTTACCCACAAGCGCATCGAATACTGACCCGCGCCAAAAACCTGTATGCTCGCGATACCTTTTACGCGGGTCATCTGGTCGTTGATGTTGATGTAGGAATAGTTGGAGAGGAAAATGTCATCATAGGTGCCGTTAGGAGAATAGAGAGCGAACATGATAAGCGGAGCGGAAGTTGATTTTTGCACCGTTACGCCATAGTTGCGAACATCGGTGGGCACCTGTGATTCTGCCTGGCCCTGGCGCATCTGGGTCAGGATCTGGTCTGTATTCGGATCCGTTTTTACGTCGAAGTTTACATAGAGGGTCATCATTCCATTGTTGGCGTTGATGGAGTACATGTAGTTCATGTTATCAACGCCGGACATCTGCTGTTCGATCGGGGTGGCTACGGATTGTTCGACGGTTTGGGCATCTGCGCCGACATAAGTCGCCTTTACCTGAATTTCAGGCGGTACAATGTTTGGGAATTGGGCGGTTGGTAGGCCCGACATAGCGACGAGGCCGATGATGACCATCAGGATAGATATCACCATTGCCACTATGGGACGGTTTATGAAGAATTTGGCCATGGTAACCTACTCTTTTCCTGTTTGTTTTTGGGCAGGCTTCTCCCCGTGAGCGGGGGCGGATACCGGGACAGTGCTCGATTGAACTTCGGCCAATTTCGGTTTTACCACCTGTCCTTCCCTGACTTTCTGGATACCCTCCGTGATTACGCGTTCACCCGGTTTTAGACCCTCATTCACAATCCAGAGGTTTTCGAAACGCCCCCCGGCTTTAATTGGACGAATCTGGACCTTGTTGTCACTCCCCACGACTGCGAGCTGATAACTACCCTGAAGCTCGGAAACCGAGCGCTGCGGCACGAGGAGGGCTTTTTCCCTGTTTTCTACGAGGGCGCGTATCCGGGCGAACTGACCGGGCCGAAGAATGTTTCCGGGATTGGGAAACAAAGCAGCTACTCTGATGGTACCGGTTTTCACATCTACCTGTCTGTCGGCAAACGAGAGAGTACCTTTCCGCGGGTATACGCTGGCATCTGCCAAAATCAAGTCCAGAATCGCTTCGCGAGACATTTCCGATCTCTCGGCCTTGCTCATTCTTTCTGAGAAAGAGAGATACTCCCGCTCGCTGATGGGGAAATAGACCTTTATGGGGTCGGTTGTTGAGACAGTGGTCAGCTCGCTGGTCTGAGGACCGACGAGGTCCCCGATTTGGGCTGTAGCCGAACCGGCAATGCCGTCGATAGGTGAGGTTAGCCTGGTAAAGCTCAGGTTAAGCTGAGCCTGTTCCACAGCCGCCTGCGCGGAGTGGACGGCTGCCTTGGCGCCGAGGTTTGCCTGGATAGCGTCATCAAGTTCCTGTTTACTTATGGCGCCTTCCTTTGCGAGGGGTGTGTACCGCTTTACGTCAAGTTCTGTCTTGCCCAGGCGGGCCTTTGCTTGGGAAAGTTGCCCTTCTGCCTGATCGAGAGCAGCTTTGAAGGGCCGTGGATCGATCTCGAAAAGAAGGTCGCCCTTTTTTACAACGTTACCTTCTTTGTAGTTTTGCTTTTGAAGGTACCCTGAAACCTGTGCGCGAATTTTGGCGTTCACCAGGCCATCGGTCGTCCCGACCCACTCAGAGTAGATGGGTACGTCTTTCTGAATGACGCTTACCAAATCGACCTCGGGAGCTTCCATACCAACGGGTTGCTGACTCTTTTGCCCGCACCCGGTGATGCAAATTGCCAGTGACAGGATGAGAAAAAACCTGGTGGCGAGAGATACTCCGGAAGATTTCCAAGATTGTGAATCTGGATGCTTGTATGCCGGCATTTTGATCCCCTCCAAATGCATGCAATGTGGTCTTTGCTCCGTAATGGAACTACTTTCACCCGGATACCAGATGGCGGAGGTGCATCCCCCAATGGAAAGACTGCAACCTCCTACAGGAAACGATCAGGTTTTATTACTTAGATGCTCAAGTATCTCCTGTTCCAGTTCACTCAGGAGTGAAGAGAACTCGTTTCGAAATTCCGGGGCTTCGGGTAGGCTTGACTCGCGCCAGTACCTAAGAGCGGCCAAACAGGTTTCATATTCATCGCAAAGTGATTGAAACGATTGACTAGACTCGAATAGCTGGCCCAGGAGCTCCCGACTTTCGGGGAACCGCTCTACAACCGAGGCGAATCCGGCCCTGCCTTTTTCCACTGTGTCAGCCGCCATTGGCCTTCCTTCCGATGCGGATCTGAATGGTAATGGTTTCGAACATAGGAATCTTGACTGGCTGGCTTCGGTTTTATCGGGAACAGATCAGGATCGTAAGTAACCTTGAGTATTGTTACAGTAACTCTGGCGTGAACACCGCCACCGATCTATTCCGGCCTGTAAGCCTCAGGGGGCTTGGCGATGGGATCGGTGAGAGAAAGGCCATAGCGCGAGTTCCTCAGCGTTTCAATGCCGGTCGTCTTTGTTATTTCGCTGAATTTCACTGCCGGGAATTCAGCCGCCATTTCCATGACCAGAATTATACGCCTATACAGGTCTGAACGGAGATGACGGTCAAGATCGTCCTTGGTCTTCCAACATTCTTCGAGGAGAATAATCCTGGGATCCAGAAGATCCTCAAAGATGTTACAGCCCAGGCACCCCGGACAGACTCGCGTGCGCTCGATCATTGAACTGAGAATTTCACGAGCTTCAGCCAGGCGCTCTGGTGCAAACTTCATTCGGATTGTCGATTGGATCATTTCGTTCCTCCGGCAGAACAAAGGAAATTAGCACGGCACTTCCATCAAAATGGAAACCACTCATAAAGAGGGCATTCGCTCGGACAAATCTTTCTGAATTGATAAGGCTGGCATTTTCAATAGCGACATCCATGCCAGCCTGTAAATGGCAGCGAAGATGTACCGTAAGAGCTTGAAATGAGAAGATTTTGTGGGCAGACAAACTAAGTAGACCGGCAAAAGTAGGTCCGCTCAGATTATTCAATTCCTGGTGAAAATCCCAATGGCTTGGGACTCATTGTCCCCAATTTCGCGATCAAAACTCGGGCTCAACTCCAAAATATTCAATATATGACCTGAACTTATGCGTCTCCTCTTCCGAGTCGAGCCCATACTCACCTAGAGAGTAGTCGTGCTTACCGTTTCGATTAATGGGATTTTCCGCCAAGAAGCGTTTCATTCTAAGTATGGATTCGTCGGTAATGTTCCACCGAAAATGGTCGTAGATCTTTTGAACCGTCTCGATAGGATTTTCAGTCAGATCGCAATAATTAATGTCCAGAAACGAATGTTTCATGTCGTCTGACATTTTTTTTCGAAAACTAATTGCGTTATTGCTTCCTTTGGCCCAATGGCTGCTAATTTCCTCCCCAAGTTCTTTTCTCTCGATACCCTTGCTCCTGAATGGGCTTCTGAGAATCTCGCTGAAGCTTGCACAGGACGGAATGACCTTGAGTGGATCGCGGTGTGTGAAGATAATTTTGGCGTCCGGGTAAACCCGCATTATGCTATCAAGTCCGAAAAGGTGACTCGGAGCCTTCAAGACCCACCTTTCACCTGGGCACAGCCACTGCAAGTGTTGCAGGTATTTTTTGTGAAACTCGTACTCAGGGAGCTTATCCTCCTGTTCATGCCAGGATCTGTAAGACTTCACGTAATACATCGATTCAAAAGCCTGACTCCGGAAAATATGTTCCGTAAGGACAATACATTCCTGCGGCAGGGTTGCCCCTATAAGATGTGCGCGCTTGAAATCGGGTATCATGAAATCGAGCCACCGCAGGTCCTGTTCGGCTTTAGCTATTCTCTGATCGAATTGATAGGTGAGCGTCTCGGGAGGCGGACACGGATACATGGTTTCCCAAACCCGGGGCACACGCGATGCGGGATCCTGGGCAAGAAGCGAGTGAAGCAAGGTCGTTCCGCTCCGGGGCAGACCTGTTATGAAAAGGGGAGAATTTATTTTTTCCTGCTGTATTTCAGGATTGGCTCCTCTGGTTGAAATAATATTAAGGTAATTACGAAGCGTACGTATAAGGTCATATTTTGCGCAGGTCCGTCCAAGGCTGTTGAGTTCCGCATCCCTATTGAAAGAGTCAACCAATATACCTAAAGGTATGAGGACCAACGAGTCGCAATGCTGATCCAGGGCAGTTCCAGCAGAGGCTTCCTCAACGATTGCGTTAACATTTAGCCTCAAATCACACAACCCGGAAGCTGAAATTGTCCGAAGCACTACATCCGCCATTCTGAGCAAAACTCTTGGCCTGCGTTTCCGGGATTTGGTACCGCATCGAACAGATGGATCAAGAACATTTAATCCTTGAATCCTTTTATCCTGAATAGTCGGTAGAGTATTGTCCCGCGAGCATGGCATATGTGTCTCCTTTGAGCATATTTAGATTGAACTGAGGCTAACATTCAGGGTGTATGCGTTCTTGAATTAAGTTTTGCTTTCGACAAAAGAAGTTCTGAAAAATAAAATGTATATTGCTATCGTCCCAAGAAGCATTGGAACTTGGACGAGGAGATTTACGGTCGTCTGGAGGGGAGTTCCGTACAGGTGGGGCGTGATCCAATCATGCGTAATCAGCATTTGGCGGTCAATTTCCGGATACATTGCCTCGCCATCGCTGAGTCCGGGGGATCCCACATCAAAGAAATAGAACGGCAGACACAACAGCATTATCCAAAATATCGGATTTCGAATCGCCCTCACCGAACTACCCCTTGATGATCAAGTCTTTGCTATTCAGATATGGAATTGGTCTAAAACAAAGAGTGTTCCTGGGATTATTGCTGGAGAACAGTCCGGGTCAAAGTAACATTGGAGCATGTTACCGTAACTCCGAAATGATCAGTTATTAGGCTTCGGAAAGACTTGCGATATTAATAGGGGCTGTTGCCCAAACCCGCTGCATGATCTATCGGGATCTCAGCTTCGAACATCGTCATTCCTGCATGCTTCTGGCGGGAATGACGTTCATTAGGTTCGTGCCATCCAATTTTGCTAAGCTTTTTCGAAAAATTATTTAGGCAACAGGCCCAATAGATCAGTTCCCAAAATCAGGGGATTTTCCCAATATTCTATTGCCTCCGGGGAAAATTATTCATCACGCATACAGGATGTCTAAAGAAAATACGAGTATTTTTGGCCCTTTATGCATTACTTTTTCATCAAACCAAGTACTGGCATGCATGTCGCTTACCGTTACTTTATTCAAAGCCTGATTCACATAAGTCAGCCTACTCACACAAACGGAGGTGGTCCATGCAAATGAGATACAAAGCCCCCTGGTTTCTTTTAGCTCTACTCCTGCTTTTACCGGCAATGGCAGTCCCCTCGTTTGCCGAAAGCGTTCTGGACAAAATCCAGCGCACCGGACAACTAACCGTCGGGCTTCGGGATGACGCGCCGCCTTTTGCCTATTATGATCAAGGCGGGAAATGGGTTGGCTTCTCAGTGGATATTTCGCAACGTCTGGCAGAGGATTTGACCAGGAAATTCAATAAGCCGATAAAGTTGAACAAGAAAGCGGTAACTTCGAGTACCAGAATTTCGATGGTGTCTAAAGGTGAAATCGATATAGAAATCGGCATGACAACGATCACTCTTTCCCGGGATGAGTCCGTTGATTTTACGCTGCCATTTTTCATAACCGGATCAAGGCTCATGGTTCCAAAAACGAGCCCAATTAAAGAAATATCAGATCTGGGCGGCAAAAAGGTCGGTGTGGCCCAGGGCACTACCAATGCAAAAAACATTGAGACGGCCATGGAAAAAAAGCTAATCAATCCAAGGTGTGAGATCGTCCAGTTTCAAGGTCACTCCGATGGGTTTGCGGCACTGGCCCAAGGGAAAATAGACGCATACTACTCGGATGCCAGTATTCTTTATGGCCAGAGACAAAAGGATCCAAAGCCTCATGACTGGAATGTGGTTGGCCAATTCCTTACTTACGAGCCATATGGCTTCATCGTTCCGTCGAACGATTCCAAGTGGCGGGATTTTGTCAATGCTTCCCTGATTCGCCTTATAAAGAGCGGCGAGTTTTACACCATCTATGACAGATGGATGGGACCTTCCGGTGTTGTTCCAATGCCCATGACCGAGGAGTACAAGATGTTTTTGAATATCATTTCTTTTCCCGAATAATCGCGCCATCTCCGCCTCCACAGTAATTTGCCGAATAACGACCGGCCACTCTCTCTGGCAGATGTCGAACTGGGGAGGCGGATAGATTTTATGACCGCCACTAAACCGCATTCGTCATCCGGGAAAAAATTATGTCGTCGCAACATATTTGGATCACTTGCCGCCGGCCCAGGAATTAAGGAGTTGGAAAGCTCACCTTGACTTTTGGCTACTTGCTTTGGTTGGATTGCACGCAACTTCTTCCGTGCAAAAAAAGCCTTTTCACCAACACGTTCGGGTAAGAACCCTTAGGAAGGACAACTCCGCTTTTGCCAGGGCGCCAGATGCCTCAGGCTTTCGATAATATTCAGTGAAGGTCTCGAATCAACCGCTGGAGCTCTCGTGATTCCGTGAAGATCTTGCGAGCAGCGCTGCGGAGTCTGTCCACCTCCTCTGATTTTAATGCAAAGGAGGTCGAGAGGTGTTTGAGGAAATTGCGTTCTGATTCGTCATTGAGAGCTTCAAACCTTACCTGAATGAGGTAGAATTCTATGTCCCCGCAGGCGCCCGGTTTTGTCGAAATGTTGCCCGGACCGCACCTGCCTTTTCGAATCTCTTCCGCCCAACGCGGAAAACTTTCACTCAACAAAGCGACGGTTTCCATATTGTATCGTTGAATGGCGATTGACGAGTATGATTCGAGCATCGCGGCAAAAGGCGGGATTTTTTCAAACCTGTCCCATTTGTCATCGGTTTCGGTTTCAGCATTTACGACCACAAAGACGATTTTGTGGACATTCTCCTGACGGGCTTTTTTAAGAGTGGTCCAGCAGTCTCCCATGAGTGTTACACGTTCAAGCGCTGCTCTGATGCCGAGATTATCGGCTACACCACCATCCACAAGATGGATGTAGGGCTTCCTTTTGGAATCAAGGAATGGCGCCATATTGTTGGCGAGATCAATGCGGCGTGTACTGACATCTCTTGGCGGTTCCATCGCCTCCAGCAGTTCAGGAGGCATGCGGTAGCCGCAATTGCCGGCATAATTGCGGACCGTGATAGGACTTAATAATATGGGAACAGCAGACGAGGCTGCACACGCTCTCGCAACCGGAAACGAGGACAAGTCCGAACAAATCGTATCGAAAACATTTTGTGTGAATGAAAACCGGGTGCCATGTACCATATCGGTCGCGTTGATGACGATACGAGGTCCTTTACGTGCGGCAATATCCCCAAAAGTATGCCCGTCAAAAACATTCCTGTTGTAATAATCCGAAGCAAGATCGCTTCGATCATAGTAGGGTGAGAAGAGTTTTCCCCAGTTTATCGGATTGAATAGAGTAGCACGCGTGAGGTCGCCCTGAACGTTTCTCTTCAGGAAACGAAGCTCGAAATCTTTAAAAATGCGGTCCCCAAAGAGACCATAGTATGCAGCGGTAAAACTGCCGCCTGAAACTCCCGAAATCCAGTCCACCTCGTCTACCAGCCTTCTTTCCGCTCCCCCAATGGAAACCTTTGTATCGCGGAGTGCTTCGAGAACTCCGTACGAAAAAGCTGCAGCGCGTGTCCCGCCGCCTGAAAAAGTAAGCAGCAAAAGTAGTTGGTCATTTCTGGCGTCGTCCGGGAGCCCCCCGCCGCGATATTCGGGTTGAGGAGTGGCGTGCTGCCTGACCTGGTTTACCGGGTAATGGGCGCAGCCGGTCATCAGGAGCATAAACCCAAAAGCAGCCTTAAGTAAAACATATGGCAGCCTGGCCTGTGATGTTCCCAAAAACAGCATTAGAAACAATCTCATCGTGATGTGCTCCGGTTTGAAGGTTTTTGAGCTACGCCACACGGGCAAGGCAAATTACATACTGCTGATTTAATTACAAGAAGATAATTCCTTCCCGAATGACAACCGCATTAACGTCCTCCCGACCGGCCACTCTCTCAGGCAGATGTCGGGCTGGGGAGGCAAATAGATGTTATGACGAACCGAGCAAAAGGTTTCCCAGTTTCCTGAATAGCTCAGGTTTATCAAAACAGAATATCTGGGCGGAGAAAAACAGCGTAAAAGTATTTTCCATGACCTTCTTCCAGCCAATCGGCTCGCCTACCGCATCATAGCATCCACAGGTAATGGGCGCGGCCTGGTACATATTTATCAGGATCATTACCGTAGAAGTGAAAAGAAGCATCCCAATCACAATTGCGGATCCCCTTGATCTGTAGCCAATTATAAGGAAAAATCCTGCAACGAATTCAATCCAGGGCAGCAGGATAGCAGTCGCATTCACAAACATGAATGGAATAAGTCTATAGTCGGCGATTACTTCCGCGAACTGGGCAGGATGGGGTATTTTGCCGAGGCTTGCGTAGACGAAAAGATAGCCTACATAAATTCTCAAGGCTAAAGAAAGATACTCACTCCTGATCAACCGGTTTATAGAAATGGTGATCATTTGGAACCCTTGGCATCTAATGGAAAACCCATTGCCTCCCAGGTCGTCAATCCACCTTCCAGCACCTTGACATCTGTATATCCAGCAAGCATCAGCTTGCCGGCAACTTGAAGATCATATGGTCCACTTATTGAGTTTCCGTAAACTACGATTTTTTGATCTCTTCCGTATTGTGAAAGATTAATGGAATACATGATGTCGAAAAGAGACATCGGTATGTTAACAGCACCTTTTATATGGCGTTTGTTATAGAAGTTTGCGGGCATGGCATCGATTAGGAGAATACGTCCCTGCCGATATTCCTCGACCATTGCGAAGGGGTCAACCGCAGGCACTTTATCGGGAGGATCGGGAAAAAATGGTATTCCGGATGGGTTGGAAATATTGAAAGTAATAGCCAGCAGGATGCTCAGTCCGAATATGATGACAAAATCAAGCGCAGATAAAAGGCAAGGCCGGTTTCCAGCAGTTGAAATCTCAGCGAGTTCTGTTCTGGCCTTTTCCAACTGGGAAGCTTTTTGTTCAAGTTTTCGAGACAGAACCTGACTATACCCGAGAAGGGTCTCGATTTCGTCCATGGGCCTTGCAGCCGCTTCTCCCGCATTCCTGGACAGCGCCTCTCGTACAACCTCCCTTATTTTTTCAGGCTCCTGCGGTTTAGTGAGGAACACTTCGGCTCCGAGGCTGAGCGCATAATTCTCATCCTTTGGATCGGTGTATGTGGCGGTGTAAAAAATAAAAGGGATACTTTCCAGTCTTTCGTCCTTTTTCCACTCTCGGCAAAGAACAAAACCATCCATAACAGGCATGAAAATATCCGTAATTATCAAGTCGGGGACCATTTGTCGAGCAACCCGGAGGGCTTCCTCACCGTTTTCAGCGGTAACAACCTCATATCCTTCCGCCTTCAAGATTAATTCCAGCAAATAGAGGTTCTGACTGTTGTCATCGACGATGAGGATGGAGGGCATAAAAACACCTCGGCATGTAATGAGCACCGCTATGGCCAATTCTCAGACAGGGTTTTTGTCGTTACAGTGCCTTCTTTCCGAGGTCTCTCTCTTCAGGGGGAGGCTGAAACTAAAAGTGCTTCCTTTTCCCCACTGGCTGGTCACGTAAATTTTACCGCCGAGAAGATCCAGCAGCTTTTTGCAAATAGAAAGACCCAGGCCGGAGCCATCGAAATTTCGGGCAGAACCGGTCTGAATTTGCTGGAAAGGCTTGAAAAGCCTGTCAATATCCTCCTCTTTTATGCCTATTCCGGTATCGCTGACCTCAATAAAAACTGACTCGGCATCTGTCGAACAAGCAACGCGAATTTTGCCTCTGTCAGTGAATTTCACCGCGTTGCTTAGAAGATTTATCAATATCTGCTCGACCCGTCTCCGATCACTTGAAATAGGGTTAATGCAGAGGTCATTTTCCAGTTCCAGTTCGATGCCTTTCTTCCGGGCCATGGGTCTTAGGGCCTGGGTAACTTTTTCAACCATGGCGCGGAGGTCGAACGATTCCACTTCAACCTCGAACTGTCCTGCTTCAATTTTCGAAATATCCAAAACATCATTGATCAGGTTAAGCAGGTGGGAACCGCTTGCGCGAACCATCCCCAGTTGTTTTTTTTGGTCCTCGTTCAAAGGGCCCGACAACTCCTGCTGAAGGGCGCCGGTGAAACCTATAATCGAGTTTAGTGGCGTGCGAAGCTCATGTGACATGGTGGCCAGAAAGACGGATTTGACAAGGTCGGCAGCTTCTGCCCGCTCCTTGGCGTTTACCAACTCAGCGGTCCTTTCCTCAATGATCTCTTCAAGATGACTTCGGTACCGCCGTAGTTCCTCTTCAGCTCTTTTGCGCACAGTGATATCTTCAATGAAGCCTGAGTAGCATAGGGTTTTTCCATCAGCTCCAGGAATCCGTTTCGAGTTGATTGATACCCAAATCCCGATTCCATCCCTGCGATAAAACTCGGCCTCGTATCCCCGGACTACACCCTGCTCTTCGAGCTTTTGGGCGAAATCCAAACGCTGTTCGGGATTTACCCATACATGACGTATAGTGTTCCCTACCGAAGCTATTGCTTCTTCCAGCGAGTCATAGCCAATCATTTTCGCCAGCGCGGTATTAATCGTAGTTACCCGACCTTCGGGGGTTGTCTCAAAAATACCTTCAAGCGCCCCCTCAAAAATATTTCTATATTTCTCTTCAGCCAGCCTGAGCGAAGCCAGTGCCGATTTCCTGCGTTGCCTGGTAAAGAGAAGTGCAAAAATAAGTGATGTTTGAACAACCAAGAAAGTAGAGAGGATTATAATTTCCCACTTGTAGCGATCGAAAACGGATTCCCTGTGATTTAGCACAATACTATTTCGAGGAAGACTATCCATCTGAGCGCCCCATCGTTCAAGCTGCTGCCAGTCGAACATTGGCAAAGGGCTGCTGGCAAGAGGTTCAGTCGTTTCATTGAGGCTGATTTTTCCATTCAACATATCCATTGCGAGGCCGGCGGCCAGGGTACCCCCTGCTTCGAAGCTGAGAAGGGATCCACCAACTGAACCGAGGCCGAGTAGAGTATCATAAAGAACAAACACCGGAGCGGAAGAGTTCTTTAAAACCATTTTCCCGAGATCCTTGGGAACAAATGTTCGACCGGTTTTGTCCTTGAAGTATCCCCAATAGATTATTACGCTCCGGGGCGGGAGATTTTTGACCCGTTCGAGCATTTCTTCAACCGATAGGCTTGAGGTGTACTCGAATTGCAGTTTGCCTTCCCAGCCGGCGAAGATCTCTCTTGCCTCATTCTCGGTCTGGATATCGGTTTGCGATACTCCGCCAATGAATATCACTTGCTCTGTCTGAGGAAACAATGCAAGCGCATACTCCAGAGTACCCCTGATATCCAGGCCGGCCGATAAATGCAAAATCTTCCGATTCGTACTGCCCGATTTCAATCCTTCTTGAACGATCCAGGAAATCACCGGAACATCCGGAAATACGTTTTTTGCATCATCGACAAGGAAGAGCATTGCCGGTGCGTGCAGGGTGATAATCAAATCGATCTTTGTCCCTGAGTACTTGTGTCGTAGCAAGTTGACCTGAGCTTCCCTGTGCTCTTTGTCTCTGATGCGTAAAAGATCAAGGTCCTCAAAGTAAATGTCGCTGTTCTTTACGCCCGCGCTCTCCAGAGCCGATGCAAAGGCGGGTGTAAACTTCTGGTAGGCCGGCAGACCAAGCCCATAGGAATACAGAACTAGAACTCGGCGGGAGGCGGAAGAATCCAGAAGTGGAGGCTGATCCAACCCGTACGCTGGGATCAAACCCGTCTCCATGCAATTGACGAAAAGAGATAACAAGAGCAGTAGTGCAAATAGGAAGTGCTCTCTACCTAAATCCCCTGGTACTTCCTTTTTACCGCATCTCATATTCGACAATGCCTTATCGTTAGAAAGAGGAAAGTGCGCTTACAGCAAATCGGGCTAGCAAGGAATTACTGGAAGTTTTTGCCTTGGACTGTGGATCTGGGCACCCTCTGTATCGTGGGTCTTCGATTTTGAGTGAACCAGAGGGCCACGTTCAATTAAGTTCCCATACATTTACGAGAAGTTGGTATCGCACAGTGTTATGCCCACAGGTAAACAATGGGGGTTTTGGGTAGCTATTTTTATGCCAACAATCAAATCGTTTGAGTACTGATGCACAGCGTTTGTCCAAGGTTTTTGGAATCGGAATAATCACGGAGGCACAGTGCGAAAGCTGCCGCATTATTAGGAAATTTACAACATTTTGGGAGGAAAATCCGGGGATACTGCATCGAGGCAATAGCTATCGATAAGGTCCACATTGCCATTGCTTGTCACAGCCGGCATTGGCACGCATATCGCCTAAGATGAACACTCCAAGGGTCAGTCTTCAAAAGTTTTCATTGGAGTCCACACCAGGCGAAGGAACAATGATTATGGTTAGCTGGCCTGTCTAAAAACTCCTACCTTTTTTCCCGATAGCAGATCACACTCTTCAGAGTAATTGAATCATGTCTCAGTATCTTCAACCACTTTGATTACATGTCGGAATCGATTCCCCCTCTTTTGGTTTACCGTAACTTTCAGAATGTTACTTGTACATTTTCCCGTTGTAGTCAAAATCAAAGAAAAAAGTAGATCAATGTGCCCAAGACGATGGCGTCAAATGAACCACAGCCTGAGTTTTGTGCAATTGGCTTCTGTTGTGTACCCATTTCGTAGTCAATCGAGAAGCATTCAGATTGCCCACATTGGGCCAGACTTAGCTTTGTTGACATACTCGTAAGACTTTGAAGGCAAACAGATATAACTCAACAAGTCGCGATCGAGAGGTGCTGAAATGGGAAATGGAAAAAGCCGCGTTTTTCTTGTTTTGCTTTTCTTGTGCCTGGCTGGAATTAATGCTGCATTGGTTCTGGCCGCCGAAGAGGGCACATTCAACGGCACATGGGACGCAAATGGTCACAAGGAGGTGCTCGCATTAGGAAATCAGAGGGAAGCATCGCTCTTCAAACTTGCCGGTCACGTGAGACTCACCAACAAGATAGGTAAGAAAAGCGACTTCTGGGCCGAATGCATCGGCCTTTCAGACACCGAAATGGGCAGCGAAATTCGTTCCGTATGGCGGAGTCTGGATGGTGACGAAATATATCTCGTCATGAAAGGCGCCCGGATGGAGAAGGGAAGCAGTATCACCGGAAACATCATTGGCGGAACCGGCCAGGCCAAAGGAATAACAGGTAATCTTCGTTTCACCTGGTCAATGATTTTCAACCAGGACAATGAAACGGGGATAGGCGGGTTTTCAAACGATCTGAGCGGCACATACAAGCTCCCTTAACCCGTTGGCGGTCACCCGCATTTATTCAGGAGAGAGACTATGTGGGTAGTTGAGCTGCTGGTTGTATTAGCTTTTATCTGGCTTGGAGCAAGGCTCGGCAGTATCGGGATAGGTTATGCCGGAGGCTTCGGAGTTCTTGTTCTTAGTCTGGTGTTCGGCTTGAAACCTGGCGACATCCCGTTCGATGTCATTCTTATTATTATGGGAGTGATAGCTGCTATTGCAGCAATGCAGGAGGCAGGCGGTTTGGACTACCTCGTGCAAGTTGCTGCAGGCATTTTGAAGAAAAACCCCAAGCACATAACCTTTCTTGCGCCGGCAGTCACCTACCTGATGACCTTGTTTGCCGGCACCGGCCATACCGCCTTTCTGGCCCTGCCTGTAATTGCGGAGGTGGCCAAAAAGGAGGGAATACGTCCATCACGGCCTCTCGCCATTGGAACGGTTGCTTCTCAGATTGCCATCACCGCTTCACCAATTTCCGCGGCGGTCGTCTTTTTCGCCTCCGCATTGGAACCGACCGGTATTGATTATGTGAAACTCCTGCTTATCACCGTTCCCAGCACCTTTATCGCATGCATGCTTGGAGCCGTTGTAACCAACTTCCTGGGCAAAGAACTGGAAGATGATCCTGTATATCAGGAACGCCTGGCCAAAGGACTCATCAAGTATCCGTCCAGTGTTGGGGCAGACAAAGCCCTTCCACCTGGATCGAAACTTTCTGTTCTCATTTTCGGAATCGCTATCATCTGTGTGGTCTCTTACGCTACTGCCATCAGCCCGACTGTCGGCCTGATCAAAAAACCTATTCTCGCCAGGGACCACGCTATTATCACTTTCATGCTTGCGGCTGCCTCTCTTATCTGCCTGTTTTGTAAGGTTAAGACCGGCAACATCGTCAATGCCGCCACATTTAAGTCCGGCATGAGTGCCTGCATTTGCGTCCTGGGTGTCGCCTGGCTCGGGACGACATTCGTATCGGCGCATATCAAGGAAATCAATATCTTCGCCGGAGACCTGCTGGCCACCAATCCATGGATGCTCGCCGTTGTGCTCTTCTTTGCCGCAATGCTTCTTTATTCCCAGGCGGCAACCGCCAAGGCCCTCATGCCGGTTGCCCTGACGCTGGGGGTAAGCCCGGTGGCTGCCCTTGCGGCCTTTCCCGCGGTGAGTGCTCTTTTTGTCCTCCCAACCTATCCCACGTTGCTTGCGGCGGTCGAATTCGACGATACCGGTTCGACTCGAATCGGCAAATACATCTTCGATCACCCATTCATTATTCCGGGAGTTCTAACCATTTTTTTCGCTGTTGTGCTCGGGTACATCTTTGGGATGCTCATTCTCTGAGTCCCGGTGCTTAACCGGCAGAGATGCACGGCCAGAAAAAAGGCTTCTAACAAACAAAGATTACAGAGATTTGAAGTCTATTTTGGAACGGCAATCAAACCAGAGCGGAACTCGTGAAACCGAAGGAGTAGACCAATGGGATACAGGATAGAGAAGGATTTCCTGGGTGAGAAGCAGATCCCGAACGATGCATACTATGGTGTTCAGACGCTTCGCGGAAAAGAGAATTTTCATATAACAGGAATGCCGGTATCAAGGGAACCCAATTTTATCAAGGCTTTCGGGTATGTGAAGAAGGCCGCTGCCATGGCGAATCGTGAACTTGGCGTGCTCGACCCCAAAATCGCCGAAGCGATCATGGCTGCCTGCGACCGGCTGATCGCGGGCGAGATGCTCGAACATTTTGTAACCGATTTCATTCAGGGTGGTGCCGGAACCTCGGTCAACATGAATGCCAACGAGGTGATTGCAAACCTTGCTCTTGAGAGCCTCGGCCACAAGAAAGGCGAGTACCATTACGTCAATCCAAACGATCATGTGAACTTCGGGCAATCCACCAACGACGTCTATCCGACGGCATTCCACCTGGGTTTGATCCTGCGGCTGGAAAGCTATATGGCGGCGCTTGGGAGGCTTCGGGATGCTTTCTTTGCAAAGGCGAAGGAGTTCGAAAATGTGTTGAAGATGGGGCGAACCCATCTCCAGGACGCAGTCCCGATGTCACTCGGGCAGGAATTCCACGGCTGGGGCACCACCATAGGCGAGGAGATCGACAGGATCAAAGATGTTCGCAAAATTCTGCAGGGTGTCAATCTCGGTGCGACCGCAATCGGCACAACGGTGACCGCCGCACCCGGCTACCCAGCACTCGCTGTAAAGTACCTTTCGGAGCTTACCGGAATCCAGTTCACACTTGCCGAAGACCTGATCGAAGCCACATCGGATACCGGCGACTATATACTTCTGTCCGGAGTTCTAAAGCACACCTCGGCCAAGCTCACCAAGATATGCAACGATATCCGCATGCTTGCCTCCGGTCCACGCTGCGGATTGAACGAAATCAACCTGCCGCAGATGCAGCCGGGATCATCAATCATGCCTGGCAAGGTCAACCCTGTCATCCCGGAGGTGGTGAACCAGACGGGGTTCCTGGTGATTGGACTCGATACCACGGTGACGCTGGCCGCCTCCGCGGGACAACTCCAACTCAACGTTATGGAACCGGTGATCACTTTTGCCCTGTTCGCATCGATCGTCACGATGGAACGCGCCGTCGAGAGCTTGCGGGTAAACTGTATCGAAGGCATCACGGCCAATGCGGACCGCACCCGCGACATGGTGCTAAATTCACTCGGCATTGTGACTGTGCTGAAGCCTTCTCTCGGCTACAAACAATGCGCCGAAATCGCTCGAGAGGGCTATTTAACCGGAAAATCGCTGCATGAAATAGTTGTCAAGGAAAGAAAACTGCTGACGCAGGAAAAGTGGGACGAGATCTTCTCATTCGAGAACCTCATCAGCCCAAAGTTTGAGGCACAGGAAAATCCCGTAGGCGCATTGCATAAATGACAGGGAAACCGCACGGATATCTGCCTTTCAAGGAGAATGTCGCGGCTCATGAGTCAAATAATGGCTCATCAGGCAGCGAGTATGTCTTAGCCCAAATTGTTGAATGCCATAAGGGCTAGCCGTATAGCGACAACCGCGACTCTCCCCGTGAGCTTTGCAGGGTCGCCAAAGTGAAGCCCTTCGGATGTCACGGCATTCGCGGGCTTTCAGCACGACCGAGCGATATCTCCAAAGTAAGGGACGGCTTAGAACCGTTATGAAAAACCTGGGAGGCAGATTCAGGGAAAGGCTTGTAGCTGAGGCACTCCGAACCCTCAAAGTACCCCTGAGAGCGCTCCAGGATTTGCGGAAGCCTGGTCGATTTCGGCAGGACGGTTATCCCGGAGTTATCGGATGAAAATTATCCACGTCTCTTGAACTAGGCTGGGAGCGTATTCATAGAGGCCCGTACCCCATCGTACCCCCTAAAAAATCAAAAGGGCTACGCAAATTGCGTAGCCCTTTGATCAAACTGGCGGGGTCGAAGGGACTTGAACCCTCGGCCTCCGGCGTGACAGGCCGGCGTTATAACCAGCTTAACTACGACCCCGGTATTTAACTTTGGTTTGATAGGCGGAACAGGGCTCGAACCTGTGACCCCCGGCTTGTAAGGCCGATGCTCTCCCAGCTGAGCTACCCGCCCTCCTGCTGCCCGCTGATCGGGATGTTGCCCCTCACGGCCAGAAAGACTATTATGGCGATGCTCCGACAAAAAGTCAAGCCGTTTTGATTCTGGACAACAGCTCCCAAGCAGAAAACCCCCTTCCACGGGGAAGAGGGTTTTAAGGACATACAATTTGATTTTGCACCCAGAATGAGATTCTACAACCTCGTCAGTGGGCGCGGATTTCTTCGCTGACATCCTTCGGCTCGAAGATCACCGCTTTTTTGGCGGGAGTTTCGGGCTCTTTGAGCATCACATTTCCCTCTTTGAGGTCGAGGGCGTGGCGCAGAACCTGGTCCATGTGCTCGACAAGCTCGATATTTATCTCTTCGAGGATCTTGGCCGGGATCTCCTTGAGATCCTTGGCGTTTTCCTTGGGCACGAGCACCGTTTTTATAAGGGCGCGGTGAGCGGCGAGGATTTTTTCCTTCAGGCCCCCAATCGGGAGAACGCGGCCCCTCAGGGTTATCTCACCGGTCATTGCCACTTCGCTTCGAACCGGAATCTTTCCGAGTGCCGAAACAATCGAGGTCGCCATCGTGATACCAGCGGATGGACCGTCTTTGGGGATCCCACCTTCGGGCACGTGCACGTGGATGTCTACGCTCTGGTGGAAATCCGGTTCCAGCCCGAGTTGTTTTGCGCGCGAACGGACGTAGCTGAGTGCCGCCTGAGCGGATTCCTGCATCACTTCGCCGAGCTTGCCGGTGATTATCACCTTGCCCTTACCGGGCATTACGACGGTTTCAATCCCAAGGATATCGCCACCGAACTCCGTCCAGGCAAGTCCCATCGCAAGGCCTATTTCGTCTTTTTCTTCGGCGCGGCCGTAGTGGAACTTCGGTATGCCAAGGTATTCCTGGATAAGGTCTTCGGTGAGCGCAATCTTGGTCTGCAGGCCGTTGCGAACGACTTCCTTGGCCACCTTGCGGCACACGGTCGCGATTTCGCGCTCAAGGCTTCTCACACCCGCCTCTTTGGTGTAGTGGCGGATGAAATAGAGAAGATCAGCATCAGAGAACTCAATGTTTTCTGCACTGATTCCGTTTGCCTTACACTGCTTCTTGATAAGATAGTTTTTGGCGATGTTGAGCTTGTCCAGTTCGGTATATCCGGCAAGCTGGATAATCTCCATCCTGTCACGAAGCGGGGCCGGAATCGAGTGGAGTGTATTCGCCGTGGTGATGAAAAAGATCTCCGACAGATCGTAGTCCAGATCAAGATAATGATCGTTGAATGCGAAGTTCTGTTCGGGATCGAGCACTTCGAGCAGTGCCGCCGATGGATCTCCGCGAAAATCCATGCTCATCTTGTCGATCTCATCAAGGCAAAATACGGGATTGTTGCTCTTAACCTTCTTGAGGCTCTGGATGATCTTGCCGGGCAAAGCTCCGATATAGGTTCGCCTGTGGCCGCGGATTTCAGCTTCGTCACGCACACCGCCAAGGGAGAGCCGAATGAAGTTGCGGTTCATTGACCGGGCTATCGAGCGTGCAAGCGATGTTTTTCCAACACCCGGAGGTCCAACGAAGCACAGTATCGGTCCCTTGATCTTCTTTACAAGGGCCTGTACCGCGAGATACTCGATGATCCTTTCCTTCGGTTTTTCCAGCCCGTAATGATCTTCGTCCAGAATGCGCGCGGACTCGTCTATATCGAGCTTGTCCTTGGTTTTGTCGAACCAGGGCAGGGAGAGTATCCAGTCTATGTAGTTCCGCACGACTGTTGCTTCTGCACTCATCGGCGACATAAGCTTCAGTTTTTTGAACTCAGCGCGGACCTTCGCTCCTGCTTCCTGGGTGAGCTTCTTCCTCTTTATGCGCTTCTCGATATCCTCGAGTTCGGACTTGAAGTCGTCCTTCTCGCCCATTTCCTTCTGGATTGCGCGCATCTGCTCGTTCAGGTAATACTCGCGCTGGGTCTTTTCCATCTGCTTTTTGACCCGGCCCTTGATGCGCTCCTCGGTCTGGATTATCTCAATTTCAGAGCGGATGTGACCGAAAAGCTTCTCCAGGCGCTGCGCGACATTAAGCGTTTCGAGCAGCTTCTGCTTGGTTTCGAGCTTGAAAGGCATATACGATGCGACAGTATCCGAAAGCCTCGACCCGTTTTCGACCGCTGCAACCGCGTCCAGGATCTCCTGGGTAATTTTCTTGTTGTGCTTCGAATAGGTCTCGAATGAGGAACGAATGTTCCTTATCAGCGCCTCCACCTCGACTCCGTTTTCCGCCGTCTCCGGAAGCATTTCCAACTGTACCAGAAAATGTTCGGGGTGCGGAACGAAGTTGAGGATTCGAGCCCTGTGGTCGCCTTCGACCAAGACCTTTACGGTCCCGTCCGGAAGTCGCAGAATCTGCAAAATATTTGCAACAGTGCCGACCCGATAGATGTCCGATTCTCCCGGGGTGTCGGTTTTTGCCTTGGTCTGGGCGGCCAGAAAAATTTTCTTGTCCGATCCCATTGCCTTCTCAAGTGCATTTACCGATTTGTCACGACCGACGAAAAGCGGAACCACCATAGAGGGGAAAACGACAATATCTCTCAGCGGCAAGAGCGGCATCGTGAAGCTGCTGTTTGCCTGCTGACCGTCTTTTGTACGAGTCAATTTAAACATGATTTCAGGTTGCTCTCCTGGATTATATTTCCGGGACCGCCATGGTGCGCACTGGCGTCCGGGCCGGATTTTCCGAAAACCCGATATGAGCCGCGTTCACGTCTCGCGGCCTTAGTTCCCTCCGGAACTGTTCTTAATTATTTCTACAGGATCAGCTGTTCTGGTCAAGCCGCCGCCGGCAGCCCGGAAATTACGCTGATTCCTGGTCCTGGCCTCGATACAGAAGCAGAGGCTGCCCGCTCTTGGTAACCACGTCCTCATTAATTATACACTCTTGAATCTCTGGATGGGAGGGCAGGTCATACATAATATCGAGCATTATGTTTTCCATTATCGAACGCAATCCGCGCGCCCCGGACTTTCTTCTTATTGCTTCCTTGGAAATTGCCCTGAGTACTCCATCGGTAAAGCGCAGCCGAACATTTTCCAGCTCGAACAATTTTTTGTACTGTTTTACCAAGGCATTCTTGGGCTCGGTCAGGATGCTTACCAGTTCATCCTCGGTGAGTTCATACAAGGTTGCAATTACCGGCAGGCGGCCGATAAATTCGGGAATCATACCGAATTTGAGAAGATCTTCAGGCTGAACGTGCTTGAGGACTTCTCCGATACTTTTTTCTTCCTTGCTGCGGATTTCAGCGCCAAAGCCCATTCCCTTCACCCCTACCCGGCCGTGGATGATGGATTCCAGGTAATTGAACGCGCCGCCGCATATGAAGAGGATATTAGTCGTGTCGATCTTGATGAATTCCTGTTGCGGATGCTTGCGGCCGCCCTTCGGCGGAACGTTTGCGACAGTCCCTTCCAGGATTTTCAGGAGGGCCTGCTGGACACCTTCGCCCGAAACGTCGCGAGTGATCGACGGGCTGTCGGATTTTTTCGCTATTTTGTCAATTTCATCAATATACACGATTCCGCGTGAGGCTTTTTCGATATCATAGTCGGCAGCCTGGATAAGGCTCACCAGAATGTTCTCGACATCCTCACCAACGTAGCCCGCTTCGGTAAGCGTCGTGGCATCGGCGATCGTAAAGGGCACATTCAGGATACGGGCGAGGGTCTGAGCCAGAAGAGTCTTTCCCGATCCGGTAGGCCCGATCATGAGGATGTTGCTCTTTTGGAGCTCAACATCATTCTTGTCGATCTTTAGCTCGATTCTCTTGTAGTGGTTGTGGACGGCAACCGAGAGGATTTTCTTGGCCCTCTCCTGGCCGATTACATACTGGTCGAGCACATTCTTTATTTCGACCGGTTTAGGTATCTGCGTGGCGCGTGCCGCGCCTTCCCTTTCGTATTCTTCGGCAATGATGTCATTGCAGAGCTCTACGCATTCATCGCAGATGTAAACCGTAGGACCGGCAATGAGCTTTTTGACTTCGTCCTGGCTCTTGCCACAAAAGGAGCATCTCAGTTCCCCGCCCCGGTCGTCACGCTTTCTAGCCATTAATTCCTCCTTGGCCACACCTTTCCAACAACATGCAGCTGACAAGAGAATAATCGGTGGATCTTTGTTTATTGTACAGCGATTTCGCCTTTCAGAATGGTAAGTTCAGATATTATAACCACAGCCACAAGATTAAGCTACCTGAATCTGCAACCCGACTGGCCCGCACCGCGCCTATCCCGGCAATGGTGAACGTTTTCAGCCAGGTTCAATCCTGCGGGAAGACCACCGGGTCGAATAGGGGCAAAAACGATGCCAACACCATTCGGCTTTAAAGTCGATGGACGAAAAGTTAACCCGAAACGACGAGTGCGTCAAGCCGGGCCTGGCGGCACTAATGTCCGGACAAGCTGTGATTATAATGTTTCGAGTTCAAAACTGTCTCCCTGATGCGTCCAAGAACACCGCTCGCCGCGACAGGAAAGATCATGCATGCCATAGAGGTTGCAGGAACGACATTTTCGTATCACTCGGAGGACACGCGGCCCGAACTGGGCTAAAATGGTCACAAACCGGGCCTTAACGGACTTCACCCCGGCAGGCGCCTGTGTTACATTCCTTGATGGGGTAGCATATCGCCCTGACAATCTGATAAGTTATGGAGGGATAAAATGCCCATCTATGAATATAAATGCGAAAAGTGCGGTCACGTCTTCGAGGAAATAATTTTCCACGAAACCGTGAAGATAGAATGCCCAAAGTGCTCCGGGGAAGTGCACAAGCTCATGTCACAGTTTAGCATCGAGGTCCCGGATGAGATGTGCGCTCAACTTCCAAGGGGGCGGGAGCGTGAGCTTTGTACCGAGTGCAGGCAGGGAGGCTCGGCATGTCCGTATGCTTCCTGAGGCCGGCAATTTGTAATACCGTGGTCCATTTCCTCGGATGCCCCTCGATCGTGTGTGAAAGGAAGGAAAGGTCATAGCCGAATGAGTGAGGAAGACGAAAAATTGGAAGAACCATTGGAGGAGGAGAGTTTTGCCGACCTCTTGCGCGACAGCATTATAAAACCTCTCCGGTTTAGCCCCGGGCAGAAAATCGATGTGAGAATCGCAACGATTTCCGGGGAAATGATCTTTCTCGATCTGGGCGGCAAGAGCGAAGGCTACCTGGACGCGAAGGAATTTCTGGATGAGGAAGGCAGGCTCACGGTAAAAGAAGGAGATACGATCCAGGCCTACTTTCTCTCATCCTCCGAAAACGAGCTTCGCTTCACAACACGGGTCTCTGGCGGAGAGGCCGGAAGAAACTTCCTCGAAGAGGCGTGGCAAAGCGGGATACCCGTTGATGGGACGGTGGAAAAAGAAATAAAAGGCGGCTTCGAGGTAAAGATAGCCGGAGGGCTGCGCGGGTTCTGCCCATTCTCGCAGATGGGATTGCAGCGCCAGTCGAACGCGAAGGACCTCATTGGGCAGCATCTGCCATTCCGGATAACACAGTTTGGCGAAAAGGGCCGAAACATCGTGCTCTCCAACCGCTCAGTTCTCGAGGAAGAGCGCCAGAGGCAAAGGGAAGAGCTTAAGGTCTCGCTTACGGAAGGCATGACGGTGAAGGGCACGATCAGCTCGATCCAGGGTTTCGGCGCATTTGTCAAGGTCGGCGGCGTCGAAGGCCTGATACCCATCTCCGAGATCGGCTGGGATCGTGTAGAGGAAGTTGGCGACGTTCTGGCGGTCGGCCAGGAGGTCGAGGTAGTGGTAATGAAGCTCGATTGGGAGAAGGATCGTTTCTCCTTCAGCATCAAGCGCGCTCTTCCCGATCCCTGGGAAAACATTCAGGATAAGTTTCCCCAAGGTTCGACTCACAGCGGCACCGTCGTGCGGCTGACCAACTTCGGCGCATTTGTCACCCTTGCCGGCGGAGTCGACGGTCTCGTGCACATCTCCAAGCTCGGGGCCGGAAAGAGGGTAAACCATCCGCGCGAGGTAGTCTCGACCGGTCAAGTTGTCGATGTCAAAGTCGAGGCGGTTGACAGTGAAAATAAGCGCCTCTCCCTCTCGATCGCACAATCAGAGGCTCAGGACGAGGCGGAAACAAACCGCGACTACATGCGGCAACTCAAAGAGAGCCCACGGTCCATGGGTACATTCGCGGACCTTTTAAAGGCAAAAGCCGAAGATAAGAAAAAGAAATAGAGGAAGTGAGATATTGGAGCAAACCTTGGCCTGATGGCCCATTTTGTGTGCCCTCGGCTGGCTGGAAAGCCTGCCTCACATTATCCCATGCATCGCGGGCGCAAATAGGTTGAAGGGTGGGCACGGTCTTTTCGTGCCCACCGTGTTTTGCGCACCTCGTGGGCCTGATGCAGGTGGGCACGATAAAACCTTGCCCCCCTGCATTCCTGAGCATTGGGGAAACTTTGGCTCGGATGCTTTTCGGCTACGGCTTGGCCGGCAGGATCAATTTATACTCGCATAAAGGCAACACAACAATAGCTGCCGATAGCCCGATACCACCCTTATCCAGGCAGCCTCGTTTCCAGCGCCATCGCTATTTTCTTCTTGAGTTCTGTCAGGTCGAAACTTTTTACAACGTAGAAATCGGCCGCTATGGATTTCATGTCTTCCTTGAATGTATCGTAAGCCGTTGAAAGGATAACGGGCAGATCGTAGAACTGGTTGCGGATGTCCTGGAGCAGATCGAGACCGTTGTAGTCCACCATCTTTATGTCCAGTATGACAAGGTCGGGCTTTTCCTCCTCGATTCTTTCGAGCAGCTTGTAGCCATTCTCAGCGGTTATGACTTCATAGCCCGCTTCTTTCAACTCTTCCGAATAAAGCAGACGAATATGCTCTTCGTCGTCCACGACAAGGATCTTCGGCATAGCAGTCCCTTCTCTCCTAAGTCCACACCTTAATAATGTAAGGTTTGTTTTCTTCGAAAATCATACACTCGTTCTCGATGTACTCTTCAGCCTGCTGGACCGACATCCGCTCGGTCTTCTTGACAAATGAGAGCACCCTCCCAAGATAGAGCGGAAGGAGCGCGTCGAGGAGGCTGCTTTTCTCATCGGCGCTCATGCGGCTGAAAGCCGCGGCGGCATCGAACAGGATAGTCGCCCAGGTCTGAGCCGGAAATGAAAAATGCTGAAGGTCCATCGAGCTGATTTCCTGGATCTTCGTGATAACCATCGGGCCGAATACCCGTTCCAGGGTGCCCTGATATTGCTCCAGTCCCTGAGTAAAACGCTCGTGCAGGCGGGAAATATTTATATCGACCGGAAGCGGCGTCTCGGTCTCGTGAATGTCCGTCCCTGACAGGGCCGTCGGCTTGCTCCACTTCACCTGCACCCAGTAATCATGATAGACCTGCATCAGCTCGAAAATGGCGCCGACCACCTCCTTGAACAAAACGTGGAACTGCGCCATGGGGTCCATCATGCGGTGAACCTTGCGCGCCCCCATGAACGCTTGGACCACTGGGACCCTCGATGCCAGGGCTATGTTGGTCATCCAGATGTCGATGCCGAAATCGTCGACCCCCTGGTTCCACACCGGGGGCTTTAGGTAGGTATCGAGTAGTTGGGGTGAAAACGCGTAATCGCCGACGTTGGCCTGACGGACCCGCCGACCGTATAGGGAGCGGAGCAGAGGGTAAATTATCAGGCTGGTGAGAGTAGCCTCGTATTTGTGCCTGATATAGAGCGGGCAGACATAGCCGGCGCCCTTGAGGATCGGACCGACGAGGTTGCGTATCCAGAAGGGCGAAATGTTTTTTATGTCGGCCTCGACAACCGCGAGCGCCCTGGGAGAAAGCTGTGCGGCTTTTTCAAAGAAATTCCGAATATTGTGTCCTTTGCCCCGAACACCTGGGGCAGTGGAAAGATATATACGCGGGAATTTGCCGGGCGCGGAGAAAAAAGCCTCGCGGGTCCCGTCGCTGGAGTGGTTGTCCAGGTTGATTATTACGCTTTTTAAGTCCGGAAAGTACTCCGAAAGCCCTTTGTCAATCTGCTCAACCGTGCGGGCTACGCTCTCCACCTCGTTATATGAAGGAATGCCAACGACAATGTCCGCCCCGGTGATCGAATTCGGGTTTTCTTCGTAGAATGCCATTCGTCTTTTCCCTATTTCCGTGAGGACTCACCGCTGCCCTTGAGGTACTTGAAAATATCGGCATCGGTTGTAAGCATGAAAGAGCTGTTGTTGCTGAAATTGCGATAGAGCTCCAGGGTCCTGTAGAGGCTAAAAAACTCCGGGTCTCTGCCGTAGCTGTCAGCGTAGATCCTGGTGGTTTCCGCATCAGCCTTGCCCCTTGTTTCCTGAGCTTTTCTGTAAGCCTCGGAAGAGATTTTCGCAAGCTCCTTATCCATTTGCCCCAGGATCGCAGCCCTCTCTCCTTCGCCTTCAGATCTGTACTGGGCTGCAATTCGCTTGCGCTCCGATATCATTCGCTCAAACACTTTCTGCTGCACCGACTCCACGTAGTTGATTCTTTTTATGCGGATGTCCTGCAGTTTGATCCCGTTCTCGTGGAGAACCTTAGATGCATCGGCCAGCATTTCACGAGTGATTTTTTCACGCCCCTTTTGGAGGTGTTCACTATCCTCCGGCGTTTCATGGCCTGATTGCAATGTATCGGGCAATCCCGCTTCCTTAAGCTTCTGCCTGGCTTCCGCCCAACCCTCGCTTCTCACAAGCTCCACAAGGTCGTTGTTCGAGACGTGGTCGCGCACCACCGAGTCGATTATCCCGTCAAGGAGGCCGTTGGCGGACTTTACAGAGCCGACGCGCTTCAAAAACAGCAGAGGATCGTCAATTTTCCACCTCGCCGTCGTGTCGACCCAGATATATTTCTTGTCCTTGGTCGGGATCTGGTTCGGCCTGCCGTCCCATTTCATGATGCGCTTTTCAAAGAAATTCGCCACCTGTATGAGAGGCACCTTGAACTTCAGGCCCGCTTCGGTGATCGGCTTGCCCACCGGCGCTCCAAACTGGGTCAGTATGACCTGCTCGGTTTCGTTTACCACGTAGAAAGACCCCGAGGCGATTATGAGGACCGCCACTCCCAAGGCAATAGCTATTTTTGTCCCGCGAGAAATCATCATTATCCTCTATTTGGATCAGGCCGGTGCTATTTCTGCCGCTTCTCCTGGCCTGTACCCTTTTCTCCGGATTGTCCCAGCTTGCTCATGTCCAGGAATGGCAAAATGCCTTTCTGGTTCTCATCGATAACATAGAGATGGTCAATACGGCCCATCAGCGTTTCAATCGAATCCAGGTACATTCTGCGGCGGGTCACTTCCGGAGACTTCCGGTATTCGGCAAGAATATCGAGGAAGCGCTTTATTTCACCTTCCGCACGGTTCACCTTCTCGGTCGCGTACCCCTCGGCCTGAGTTATCGTCTGCCGGGCTTCACCGATGGCCTTCGGAATTTTCTGGTTATAGGCCTGCTGAGCCTCGTTTATCATCCGCTCCTTTTCCTGGCCGGCTTCGCTGACTTCGTTGAACGCAGCCTCTACCTGCTTGGGCGGATTTACATTCTGAAACTTGACGGTCACAATCTGGAGGCCGGTTTGATAAAGATCTACAATGTCCTGGATCTCGGTCCTGGCCTCATCGGCTATCGATACGCGGCCTACCGTGAGGACTTCGTCGGCATAACGGTTGCCGACTATCCGCCTCACAACGGATTCGGATACGTCGTCAAGGGTCAATTCCACATTGTTCACCCGGAACAGATACTGTACCGGGTCCTTTATCTTGTACTGAACTGTCCACGTAAGGTTTACCACGTTGAGGTCACCGCTCAACATGAGCGATTCCTCCTCAAATCCCTTCTCGACAAATTTCGACCGGACATCCGGCTGCACGGTCCGGTAGCCGTATTCGCGCTGGAGCACGCGGCCGGTGAGCACCTTGCGCACGGTCTCCACCCCAAACGGGATCTTGAAATGGAGCCCAGCATCGGCCGTATGGGTAAACTGCCCGAACCGCTGCACCACGGCCGTTTCCTGGGGGTCAACCACATAGTACGAATTAAGACCGACAAGCAATAGTACCGCCGCCACAATGACCACCACTATAGGGCGGCCTCCGGGCGAGCGTCCCCTAAGTCGGTCCCTGAGCCAAATCAGGATTTCCATCGGGTCCTGCGGTGGTTGGCGGCCCATGTCCGGCGGCCTTCTTCCTGGCGGATTTTCCCAAACCATGCTTTTCCTTTCGGGGGATTTTCAAATAATCCCAGCCAAATATACGCTAATCGACTACCCGCGATCTCTTTTGTGCAAATATTCGAAGCAATATGCAAAGAAGACGAGGGCTGCGCCAATGGCAAACATCGGCCACGTACCTGAAGCCGGAAAGAACATACGGGCTAGAAGGACCCCAAAAATAGCGCCGAGGGCCAGTCTGATCACGAGAATCTGAATGCGCATCGCACCTGCTCTTTCCATTCCGAAGTCCACGCTGAACCGGACGAGACCTGATCGAAAAAGTCAATTCTTCCAATGCATAAGCTTTTCATCCTAAATGCCGGGGCGGGCAAAGTCAAGCGCATCCGGGAATTGGCAGGTATCAGCATGGGGACGGCTACTTTTTCGCATTATATGCAAAACTGGAGCACATCTTGACCCAAGTCAATGTCACGATCGCGCAAAAACCATTATAATCAGCATTAACGTTAAATTTTGACATGCTTCAATGGAGAGATCGGGATGAACTGGAGCGAGGAAGCGGAGAAGGCCGTCAGCAAGGTGCCGTTCTTCGTCCGAAAGAAGGTGCGAGCCAAGATTGAGGAAGAAGCGACGCGAGCGGGCGCCGCGAAGGTGCTCGTGGAACACGTCGAATCCTGCCGCAAACGGTTCTTGTCCGGCGCCCAGATGGAGAAGGAGGTTCGAGGATTTCAGATCGAGACCTGTTTCGGCCCAAGCGGGTGCGAAAACCGCGCAGTGGTGAGCGACAAGCTTATCGAGGAGTTGGAAAAAGCGCTTTCCAGGCGTGATTTCGCAGGATTTTTAAAAAAGCGCGTCGGTGGACCGCTCAAGTTCCATCACGAGTTCCGGGTATCCATCTCGGATTGTCCCAACGCCTGTTCACGCCCACAAATCGTGGACTTTGGCATAATTGGCGCTGCCCGCCCCGAGCTTTCCGCCCAGGCTTGCGCGGACTGCGGCGCATGCGTCCAGGTATGCCGGGAACACGCGGTTCGCCTGGAAAAGAATACGCGGGACTGCCGTCCGGCAATCGATGCAGAAAAATGCGTCCGGTGTGGAAAGTGTGCCGGCGTATGCCCTTCAGGCACGATTGTCGAGGGCGTCGGCGGCTACAGGATACTTCTTGGCGGAAAATTGGGAAGGCACCCCCAGCTTGGAACCGAACTGCAGGGGATCTGGTCGCTTGGCGAAGTCCTCGAAATTTTCGAGCGCTGCCTGGATATATATTTCGAGAACAACCAATCCGGTGAGCGCTTCGGCGAAATCCTCAACCGCATTGGAACGGAAGCAGTCCGCGGAGAATAAGTATCTCCCCAGTTAGCCCTTGACGGATACCTTCTCTTTGGGTTCGGCGGTAGTGCACGAGACTTCGCGTGCAGCCGTGTCGGAGCGCGGGTAGTCCAGGCTGTCGATGATCGGGAAAACCACCCGGAACATTGTCCCCTCGCCGGGTTTTGATTCCAGTTCCACCAGGGCGCCGTGCTTTTCGAGTATCTGGCGCGATATGCTAAGACCCATACCCGTTCCTTCCGGTTTTCGCGTAAAAAACGGGTCGAACACGCGCCCCATGTCTTCTTCCAGAATTCCCTCGCCTGTATCCGAAACCTTCAATATCAATTTAGGAGGCTCTTCACCGCACGAAGTCTCGATCCTCAGCTTCCCCCCTCCCGGCATTGCCTCGATTGAGTTGATGATAAGGTTCATTACCACCTGGCAGATCTGGTTGAAGTCCATGACCAGCAATGGAAGGTCTTCGGTCATGTCGCACTCTACTTCGACATTTGCCTTCTGCAGATACATCTTGGACATATCCACGCAGTGCACCACCACCTCGTTTAAGCGACCGGGCAGGAACTGGGGGTCACGCGGCCTCGCGAAATGGAGTACCTGCTGGACTATCCTGTCCATTTTCTTTATCTGCTGGAAGACATCTTCAAACATCTCCTGCTGCACGTTATCAAGCGAGAGCTGTCGCTGAAGCATTTGGGTATTAAAATTTATCGTTGCGAGCGGATTCCTGATCTCATGGGCAATGCCGGCGGCAAGCGTGCCAAGGGCTTTCAGACGCTCGTTCTGCTGGAGGCGCTGTTCGAGCTTCTTTGCCTCGGTCTCGTCCTTCTCGTAATAGACGACCCGTTCGAGTTCCCCGGATACGTTGAAAACGGGGAATGCATAATAGCGATAGTATCCCCCCCAGCGCGGGTGCGGCCCTTCGCGCTGAACCGGCTGCGCCCCCCAGAGGCAGGCCCAGATAGGGCACTCCAGGTGGGGTTGATCGGAGCCGTAAATCACTTTCGAGTATTTTTCGCCAACCAGCTCGCTCCCGTAGACTTCCTTGCTGGTGCGGTTGACACGAAATATGCGCATGCGCCGGTCTACCAGGAAAATGCTGTGCTGGATGGCGTCAAAGGCGATCTCCAATTCCGACTTGGCCCGTTCGACCGAGTCGAAAAGCATTGCATTCTGGATCGAGACGCCAAGCTGATGCCCTATTGCGTTCAGAAGCTCGCTCCGCTCGGGGCCGATGCGGTAAGGGCCGTCATTTGTCGCGTAGAGCAGCCCCACTACGTCTTTCTGAGACATGAGCGGGATGCATATGATTTCTTCCACACTCTCTTCGGCCATCCGCTCCCGCAGGGCCGTGAAGGCGATTTTACTTCTCGGGAACCACCGGACGGGGTCCTGTTCGTCGTACCTGTCCATAATCTCGGAAGGCATGGTCAGGAATTGGATGCAATTGAGCAACGTCGGAGAAAAACCGTGATGGGCCGCCAATTCGAGCAGCCACTTCTCGCCGGAGTCCTCAATTACCAGGTAAAGCGCACCCATGGTGAGTTGGAGGGTGCGCAGTATGCTGACTAGGGCACGCTGGAGAACGTCTGTAAGATGAGGAGAGCTGTAGAGTGCTGAGGAAATGTCGTAGAGTATCTGGAGTTCGAATTTTTGGGTCAAGTCCTCCTGGCGCCGGCGATTGGCCTGCGTCTTTGACTTTATTTCACTCATAAGCTTTCTGTTGTCTTCTGCTGTTTACCTTCTCGCGCCGGGTTACATTCCTAAAAATCAACCGATATGGCTGACCAACCCTTGATACTTTCGAGGCTCCGCGCTGCTGCCTCAGTTACGCTTCGAAATTGCCTCCCACTGGGAAGATATCACCTGGGCAACCCTGATCGACGCCGCGTCTACCATTTTACCATCCATGGCCAGAGAGCCGATACCCTGGCATTGCGCCTGGGAGTAGGCTTCGAGGATGCGCCTGGATCGTTGGACGTCCTCGGCCGATGGGGTATAGAGCTCGTTTATTATCTGAATTTGATCGGGATGGATAACCCATTTTCCATCATACCCAAGAGCGGCGCTCAGTAGGCACGAGCGCCTAAGGCCTTCCGGGTCCTTATAATCGCCGTAAGGGGCATCGATTGCGGCCAGCCCGGCAGCCTTTGCGGCCATGATCATCCTGCTCAGCGGGAAGTGCCACCTGTGGCCGGGATAGAAATCTTCCATGTCGCCGTGTCCGCTTATTCCCTTGCTCATCATCGTCAATGAGGCCCCGTAATCGGCAACCCCGAACACGAGTGTTTCGAGCCGCGTCGAGCTCAAGGCAATTTCCCCAACACGCAGCATGCCGACTGCTGTCTCGATAGACGCTTCGAGCCCTATGCGGTGACGAAAACCCATCCTGGCCTCGATCTGGGTCAGCAGATAGTCTATAGCCTTAATCTCGGCGGGGTCGTTCACCTTCGGGATTACGATAACATCGATAAATCCTCCCGCCTGTTCGACAACGTCTATAATATCACGGTAGGCAAAAGGGGTATCCATCCCGTTTATCCGGTAGGACCTCACCTTGCCTTTCCAATCCTGCTCCATGAAGGCGGCAACGACCCGGGACCTCGCTTCCTCCTTTTCCTGCACGGGCACGCTGTCTTCGAGGTCCAGCATGATCACGTCGGCATCGAGGCTAAAGGCCTTGTTCAACATTTTCTCGCGGTTGGCAGGCACGGAGATGATCGAGCGGCGAAGGCGGATAGTCTGTTCCACGTGAGGCTCCATTTCAGTGCAGGGTAAGTCCAAATCCAGCGCCAATAGCTTCGACGGGTTCGAATCAAAGCGGTCAGCCCGGATGAGAGAGCAGACCAGGGACTGAGCAGATAGACATCGCGGTACTCTTCAAAAAGAAAAGAGGCAGGGACATTGTGAGGCTGTTACTCTGAAGCGGCGCCGGCCCGAGGATGATCGCATGAAGGA
The DNA here is from genome assembly GCA_002298995.1 of Desulfarculales bacterium UBA696. Lineage (GTDB taxonomy): Bacteria > Desulfobacterota > Syntrophobacteria > Syntrophobacterales > Syntrophobacteraceae > SbD1. Next base: position 47,570 of record DBMO01000034.1, on the reverse strand, counting down.
CAAGAATACTATAATTGCAGGAATCTTACGTGCCGCGCAACTTCTTATTAACCCCCAAAAGCCCCTTTTTTTAAGAAGCCCGGGGGCAGGTTCAAGCCCCCGGGCAAGTTGTATTTTAAACCTTCGGCGCCTTTACCGAGGCGGAAATCAGGTCCATTTGCTTCTTCGCCCTTCTCTCCTTGATGGCGGCCTGAGCGGCTGCAAGGGTCGCAATCGGGATTCTGTAGGGTGAGCAGCTTACATAATCTAGTCCGGCCCGGTGGCAGAATTCGACCGAACTCGGGTCACCGCCATGCTCGCCGCAGATGCCGATTTTGAGTTTCGGCCTGATGGAGCGCCCCTTCTTCACGGCAATTTCCATCAACTGCCCAACTCCCCGTTGATCCAACCTGCTAAACGGGTCGTATTCCCAAATCTTCGAGGCGAGATAGGCTGGAAGGAATTTACCGGCGTCATCCCGGCTGATTCCAAAAACCGTTTGGGTAAGGTCGTTCGTGCCAAAGGAGAAGAACTCAGCCACATCGGCGATTTCGTCAGCGGTCAAAGCCCCTCGCGGCACTTCGATCATTGTCCCGACATGGTAATCGACTTGCACCTGGTACTGCTCCATTACTTCCCGTGCCACGGTATCGACGATATATCGCTGATGCTTCAGCTCTTCCACGGCTCCCACAAGCGGAATCATGATCTCGGGATGCACTCCGAGTCCCTCGGCCGCAACTTCGCAGGCCGCCTCGATTATGGCGCGGACCTGCATGGCGGTTATTTCGGAAAATGTTATTCCGAGCCGGCATCCACGGTGTCCGAGCATTGGATTTGCCTCATGGAGGTTTACCACCTTTGCCTGGAGTTGCTCGAAACTCACGCCCATTTTGGTCGCGAGCTTCTGAACGTCTTTCTCGTCATGGGGCAAAAATTCATGGAGCGGCGGGTCGAGTGTCCGGATGGTCACGGGTTTATCCCGCATGACCCGGAAAAGGCCTTTGAAATCCTCTTTTTGCATCGGCAGCAGCTTGGCCAGAGCCCGCTCGCGACCCTCGATCTCTTCGGCCAGGATCATTTCGCGAACTGCGTCAATGCGATGGCCTTCAAAAAACATGTGTTCGGTGCGCGTAAGCCCTATTCCCTCGGCCCCGAATGCTATTGCTTCCTCGGCCTGGTTTGGCTGATCGGCGTTCGTCCAGATCTCCAAGCGCCGAAATTCGTCGGCCCAACCCATGAGGGCAACATAGTCCTGGTAGACCTGCGATCGTTGCGGTGCAAGGCTCTTATCGATTATGACGCGCAAAATTTCGGATGGCCGGGTCGGTATCTGGCCGGCAAACACCTCGCCTGATGTACCGTCGAGAGAAAGATAGTTTCCTTCGCGAATTACGCGGTCACCAACCGTCATGCGCCGGTTTCTGTAGTCGATCTCGAGTTCTCCACAGCCCACAACGCAGACCTTGCCCATCTGGCGCGCAACAAGGGCGGCATGCGACGTCATCCCGCCACGGGCAGTAAGGATTCCGCGCGATGCGTGCATTCCTCGGATATCGTCCGGAGAGGTTTCCAGGCGCACCAGGATAACCACTTCGCCCCTGGCGGCCCATTCCTCCGCATCGTGGGCATTGAATACCACACGCCCGGTTGACGCTCCAGGACCGGCATTGAGGCCTCGGGCAAGAAGCGCTCCGTCCCTGAGGGCGTCCATTTTGGCCTTGGGATCAAAGGTGGGCCTCAAGAGCTGGTTCAATTGGTCCGGGTCAACTCGCATGAGGGCTTCTTCCTTGCTGATAATTCCCTCGCGAACCATGTCCACGGCAATTTTAAAAGAGGCGAACCCGGTGCGTTTTCCGGTGCGGGTCTGGAGCATCCAGAGCTTATTTTTCTCGATAGTGAACTCGATATCCTGCATGTCCCGATAGTGTTTGTCGAGCTTTATGCGGATACCGTCCAGTTGGCCGTAGATTTCGGGCATTGCCTCCTGGAGTGAAATCCCGGAGTTTTCGCTCTTTTGATAGTTATTTATGGGCTGCGGGGTCCTGGTGCCGGCCACGACGTCCTCGCCCTGAGCATTTATAAGATACTCGCCGTAGAATACATTCTCGCCGTTTGCGGGGTTGCGGGTAAATGCAACGCCCGTGGCGCAGTCCTCTCCCATGTTTCCGAAGACCATTGCCTGTATGTTAACGGCTGTTCCCATGGTCTCGGGTATGTTGTTGAGCTCCCGGTATGCAATAGCGCGTGGATTGTTCCACGAACCAAATACCGCTGTAATGGCGCCCCAGAGCTGGTCACAGGGACTCTGTCGAAATTCGAGCTTTTTGCGTTCCCTGATAAGCCCTTTGTAGCGCTCGATAAGCTCTTTGAGATCGGAGGCAGGGAGCTGGTTATCAGCTTCCACGCCCCGCTTTTTCATCATTTCCTGTATTATTTCGTCGAAAGGATCGTGTTCGTCTTTAGACTGCGGTTTCAGTCCGAGCACAACGTCGCCGTACATTGCTATAAACCGGCGGTAGCAATCGTAGGCAAACCGCTCGTCACCGGTCAGCTTAATCAGCCCTTGCACGGTATGGTCGTTCAAACCAAGATTCAGAACCGTGTCCATCATCCCCGGCATGCTCATTGCCGCGCCGGAGCGCACCGAAACCAGCAGCGGATTATCCGGATCGCCAAATTTGCGCCCCATCAATTCTTCAAGCCTTGCAAGCGCCTCTTCGACCTGCCCTTTGAGTTCCGGCGGATACTCACCATTATGTTCGTAGTAGTAGGAACATATATCAGTAGTTATCGTGAAACCGGGAGGGACAGGGATCCCCAGGTTGGCCATTTCGGCCAGGTTAGCGCCCTTTCCGCCCAGCAGAGCTTTCATTTGGGCATTTCCGTCCGCCTTACCTTCCTGAAAAAAATAAACGTACTTTGGCATAATACTCTCCCTATCGAAATTACTGTTCTTCACTCGCTGGACTTAAAAGCAGGCAGGGGGCCGGCAATCGCCGGTATGGTGTCAGAAGTTGCCTATTATCCACAATTTGGGCACCGGCGCAAGAACTTACGACACTATTCTGACTGAAGAATTGCAAATCAGGGCTTTTCGGCGCACTTTTTGATCACATGCGGCCGGGAGCGGATTTCAGTAGGAAAAGTGACAAACACTTTGGTGACTGCGCGAGTACCATATAAAATCGAAAAAATTAAATCCGATGTCGGGTACCGGATGTCATAGAATCCGATACCCGACATCGGACGAATGTCAGATGTCGGGTATCAAAAACCGACACCCGACATCAAAGACCCGACATCAGATTTCAAGCCATGAATCGGAATACAGTGCATGCCCAAGTATTACCTTGGCCGTCTTCACGTATTTGACCTCTTCCGGAGTCAGCGATGCCATGTCGATCGCCTCGCCGTCCTCGACCTTATGGACGAGCGTTTCGAGGTTTTTGTGCTGGCCGCGGGCGATCTCATGGAGCTTGGTGTCGAAGGTGTCAACAATTGCCGAATATAGGCCGTGGCGTTTCCAGATAATGAGCATGACCTGGTTCAGAATCGGGCGCAGATGCTCCGGGGGGCCGTTTGAAACGTTTGACAGCCCGATGGTGCTCCTGCATCCGGGAGCGATATCCTCGAACATCTTCATGAATTCGAGTACGCTCATTATCTGGTTTTGCTGGACATTTACCGGGGTCTGGATCGGATCGATGTAGATCCGTTCCGGTTTTATACCGTACTCGCCGGTTGCCTTGTAAACCAGCTCGGCGCAAAGGGCCCCACGCTCGTTTTCATCACGGGGCATGCCTTCGGGACCCCAAAGCAGGCCGACGAATTCCGCGTCATGCTCCGCGGCCAGCGGCAGGAGCGCTTCCATGCGCTCGGGGCGCACCATGATCGAGTTGATGAGCGGCCGCTGCCTTTTGCTCGCCTTCAGCCCCGCGGCTATCGCCTTTACATTCGAAGTGTCCAGGGCCAGGGGCACCTCGGTCACTTCCTCGATAACCGGAACAAGCCAATTCATCAGCTCCTCGCCGGTCTTTCCGGCCGGACCGATATTTAGGTCGATCCAGTCCATTCCTGCATTGGCCTGCTGGCGCGCAAGCTCCTGCAGCGGCTTTGCATCGCGGCTTTTGAGGGCCGCGCCGTATTTAACACTCATTATATTGAGATTTTCGCCTAACAGTTTCATCCTGTCTTCTCCCCTATTTGGTCTTACCGGCTCTTCAGGAATTTCGGAATCTGACTGGCTTCACGTGGGCCGACTGTCACGGTCCAACCGCTCAGCTCTTCCTCCAACTCCCCGCTGATCCCGGCAGCGTAGCCCGGTATGATCACTTCCTTTTTGCTCACCTTGTCCTTTATCCCGCACTTATTAATAAAGGTCCCCACGGACTCGCCCGAGAATTTCCCGGCGGCCCAGGCCGTCATGACCGAAAGGCCCTCGGTGTCCTGGACGCAAAGCCATGTGGGCACGCGGCTTGCCTCGATCTCACCCGAAACTATGAAGTATGTAAGCGAGAAGTTGCACGTTACCATCACCGGTGAGTTCGCGTCGGGGTTGTTGATGGGATAGATCCCCTGCTCGGCTGTCATGGGCCTTTGGGGATCGGTATATATATTGAGGCGGTCGAGAAGGAGCGGGAAGACCACATGCGGCTGAATGTCGCTCATGACGATAATGGCGCCGTATTTTGCGATAAATGTCGCCGCGACCAGGGCCTCTTCCATCAGGTCGCCGGCCATTTCGTTAGCCATTATAATGGTCGGAAAACCCAGGGGGCGAAAACGGTCCTTGAGGGCCGCCCTGCGGATCAGCACCTGTTCTTCGAAGGCCTTCTTGAGGTCTCGCGTGCCCGTGTCGATCAGGATGTCCTTAACCCCTGCGGCCGAGAGTTTCTCGGAGAGCGCGATGACACTGTCGAGGCTTCCGCCGCCCTTTACGGCGACAGGGCATCCGGCGGCCTTGGCAAGGTTTCCAACGGCTTCGGCGTTCTCGGAAGTCGCCCCGAAGAGAAGTGGTTTTTTGTCCTTGAATGTGTCGGCGGCCGCGGTCAGTACGTCGGTGGAATCCGACATGAAGATCATGGCGGCGCCGGTCTCATCCGAGACAACCTTGGCAAGCGCGCAGAACTTGGCTGCATCGCCGTTATTGTCCTTGATGGCAAACATTTCGGCGCGAAGCTTGAGACCAACCCGGTCGTACTGTGCCGCAAGGAACCGCTTGATCTTGCCGGCAACCGATGCGTTGTCCTCATCAGTGCTTACCAGCACCGCAAAACCGGGTGGGTTGACAAAAGTCTTCTCGTGCCTGAAAAGTACGGTCTCGCCGCCAACCTTGACCGCATACTCGCCAGTCCCAATGGTGAGCGGCCTGATCGGAGGGGCGGATTCGGTTGCAAGCTTTTCCTTGGCCTCTTCCGAGACATAGGGGCACTTTTCCAGCTCCGCCTTGCCCGATGCCAAATTCATGGCAAAAGCCAGGCAGGTCGGGACCCCACATTCCCCGCAATTGGTTTTTGGCAGCAGTTTAAATATCTGAATACCGGTAAGGCCCATCTCTTATTCTCCTGGTTTCAGAGGTCGCAAATCAAATTAACCGGACGGGAGAAGGTTCTCCCGTCCGGATATCGTATCTCAGCCAAGAATTGAATCCATCGTGAGGGCGGGATGCCCTGCCGATTCGAGGAAGGCGTAGATCTCATCTTCCGTCGTGCCGTTCTCCTCGGTCGCGATCATGTCAATCAAATTGGGTATTCCAATTTCCTCGCCGCGTTTGAGGAGTCTATCCCTCAGCTCTTCCTTGAGCATCTTGGGCATCCAGACCAGGCGCATGAGACCGCCGTCGCCGGATACGAATTTGCGCTGGGTGATGTTGTACTTGCTGTGGCCCACAAAGCCCGGGGTAACGTTGCCGCCGCCGATTGTCCCGGCAAGCGTGGTAAACTTCATCCCGCTCGGAGTCTCGCCCGCGAAATCGCGGTTTACCGTCATGATGCCGTTGCACATCGGAAGTACCGCGGCGATGCACTCGCAGCAACCGCAGGTCGTCATCGGATCGTAGATCAGGCTGTAGAAGTTGTAGCTCGAGATAGACTGTCTCGACGCCTTGTAGACGAAATCGTTTACACCCTTCCAGTTGCCAAGATTTGGATCCAGGGTCTCTCCCTTCGCGATGGGCTGATTGGGACCGGTGGGGTTGATTTCATTCGACGCCTTGCAGTCGAGCCAGTTGTACGCACCGCAGAGTCCGGTGCGCTCGGGGCTTATCACGCACACGTGGGTGGGCGCGAAGGACTGGCAAAGCGTGCAGGAGTAGTAGGTCTCGATTGCTTCGTCCGTCATGCCCTCGATGCGCTCGTCGCGGTTTTTGTAGGCATGCTGGGCCATCGGAACGACTTCCTTCACCCTGGCTTCGTCGGTGTAGATCTTTATCTGGCATTTATCGAAAATAGCGCCGAAATCCTGGTGGAACTTGGCGTGAAGAATTTTGCCGATATGCTCCAGCGTGAAACCCTTTTCCACCGCCTGTTTGCTGAGCCGGTACCAGGCGATATCGCGCTGTCCGATGTGCATCAGGCCCTGGGCGTAGTTTACCAGGTGGTGAATCTGGCGCTCGAGGATCGGTTCATAGTCTTCCTGCATCTTGCGGCCGGCAACCTCGACAACCACCGCCAGCGGAAGCCTCTGGCCGGGCTTGACGTCCTTGATGTCCGGACCGACTACGTCCACCCGGCCGTCCTCGACGCTTTCCATATCAGCGATTCGCACCAGTTCGACGCACTGCGTTTTGCCGCCGCCGCACTCGAGATATACATCGTCTTTTCGCACACGCTCGCCCTCGAAAGCCGGGCCGTAAGAAACCGGGATCGGGATCTCGGTGATGGTGACCTTGAGGCCTCGCACCTCGATGGACTTAGCAGTAGTCTGTTCGTACGGAACACTCGATACGACGTGCTCGTAGGTGCAAACACCGGTGGGCAGGATTTCCGGAATGTCCGTGTCGGCGATTGTCGGGAATCCCCAGTTGATGGCGCCGGCGGCATTCGCCGCCCATTCGGCGTTTACTTCGCCAAATGCGTTAACGAATGCGAAGACGCGGTCCTTATTGTATTTGAGAACGGTTGCGTAATCGCCGGGCTTTACACCGCCGAAGGCCATCGCCGCGCGGTTGGCGAACCCGAGCGCGAAGACCGCCGCCGAGATATCGGGGCCGAAAGGCACCAGGCGGGTGTTCCACCCGATCTCGACGCCCGCCTCGATAAGCTGCTGTGAAAAGCTGGTGCCGTTCTGGTTGGCGCACATGAAAACGTAGAGGTTCTTTTTCTGGTAATCCTGCGCGATCATCTTTGCTATTTCGGGATTGGGGGCCGCTCCAACGATTGCGGCAAAACCCGGGGCGCTCCCGTCAACGAATTCAATGCCCCTCTTCCTCATTACGGTATCGTCTGCCGCACCGAGCCAGATTTTGCCGTTATCGAAATCGCACTCTTCACTCTGGAAGTAAAAATCGGGGTCTTCGACGTACCTGATTGCCTCGACTACTTCCTCGGCAAGGATTGCCGCCATGCCCGAATCGAGCGTGCCTCCGAGGTAGGGCAGGTTTATGTTGTGCTGAGCCTTGATATGAGGCGGCAGAAGGTCGCGGCAGATCTTCATGACCGGCTCGGCATCGGCCAGCTTCTCGATCTTGATTCCGAGAATCGAGTAAATGATGGGCAGGTAGAAAGCCGTATTGGGAAACCCGATAGGCTGATTCGGCCCGTACTTGTCCATTGCCTGTTTGAATTTCCCTTCGGCCTTGGACACTATATTGTAAGCTCCCTGGATCGCAGCAAAAGCGACTAACCTGGACATGCTGAACTCCTTTTTCTGTTTTTCCCTGCAACTCGTCCGGCTTCAAACCGGAGTTATCATTGATGCCCTGCTGTCAGCCGGGGCATTTTTTTAACCTTCCGCTGCTCTCCGGTCTTCCATGCTGAAGAGTTTGCGCTCTTTCTGTTCGGTAAGTCCGAGCGCGGCCCGCTTCTTGTCGATATGAGCTATCATCATCGCGGCCATTTCGTACGGATCGTTAGCAAATCCCCATTTGCCGAAACCCTGTTCCTCTAGCCCGTTGAAGAGCAGATCGTGGAACTTGGTACCTTCGACGGTCGGAAATGTTACCCCGAAAATCGTGTAGACGCCGGAGGCCACAAAGTACTGGCCGATGCAGATTGCCTTTTCGCTCATGTACTCGGGCGCAGCCCCCGCGACCGGCAGATCGGAGATCTTGTCTCCCAGGCCGCCCATGCGAACCATTTCGGCAACTGCAATTAGGATCCGGGAGTTGTCGACGCATGCCCCCAGGCTAAGAACCGGCGGAATTCCCACCGTTTCGCATACTTCCTGGAGTCCGGGGCCGGCAAGGACCGCCGCATCGGGCTTGAGCAGGCCGGCCTTGGCAAGGGCGATCTGCGAACACCCGGTCTGGACGACCAGGACGTTGTTTTTGATCAGTTCCTTTACAAGTTCGACGTGCATGAAATCCTGCTTCGTGCGTGGATTGTTGCAGCCGACCACGCCCGCCACGCCGCGGATACGTCCATTGATTATGTTGTCATTCAAGGGAACGTACGAGCCGCGGAACTTGCCGCCAAGCATATACGTAACGTATTCATGGGAGAAACCGTGTACGCCCCAGTCCTGGCGTTGGGGAATGACGACCTTCCCGGGACGGTTCCTGAAACGCTCGATTGCCAGGTCGATGATCTTGTTCGGGGTGCTCAGTGGATCATGTTCGTCGAAAGGTATGTGTGTTGCCCCTTCGATCTGGGCTCTGGGGCTGGTGGTAAAGTACTTTGTGCCGTAGCAGGCTGCCAGTTTGGGCAGCGCCTGCATGATGCACTGTACGTCAACGCCGACTGCGTCAACCGCGCCGGTTGCAAGCAGCGGCTCGGCCGAAGTGAAGTTGCCCGCATGGGGAATACCGTGACGTCCGAGTACTTCGGCGCCCGAGCAGCAAACGCCGAGCAGGTTGATGCCGTGCGCTCCCGCCGCTTTAGCCTTGTCGATGTTGGCCGGGTCCTGAGTGGCGGCAATCATCGACTCGAAAAGCAGGGGCTCGTGGCCGTGTATGATGATGTTTACCTGGTCTTCCTTCAGAAATCCCATATTCACGCCCGCCACCCTCGGAGTTGGCGTGCCGAAAAGAATATCGGTAATCTCGGTGGCGACCATGGACCCGCCCCAGCCGTTGGAAAGGGCCGTGCGGGAACACTGTTTGAGAATGTGGTTGTATTCCTGGTCAACGCCGATCGTGGTGCGATCCACAAGTTCCATTATCTCGATCATCGCACCGCGGGGCACGATGTCTTCCTTGCGCCATAACTCGAGGGTCTTGGGCGGAACACGTTTTACGAAGGGTATTTCGCCCTTGCGCAGGGTGAAAGACTTTTCCAGCTCGTCGCAAAGCTCTAGGGCAAGAGCTTTTACGGACTTGTTCTCCGTGGAGATCCCGATGCTCTCGGCGACTTTTTTGAGTTTCTCTTCGTCCTGAATCTTGAAGTGTGGGATTTTCCCTTCCGCTACTCCCCGGAGGGTATCGAGCATTTCCAGGCCATGATCGGTATGGGCCGAAGCGCCTGCGGCAACCGCGCGCCCGAAGTTACGGGCTGAGATGGTGTCGATCGTGGCGCCGCACACACCTGTCTTGGAGTACGGGTCCTTCGGGTTCAGGCGACAGGGTCCCATGTAGCAGTGCTTACAGCAGGCGCCTTCCGATCCGATCGGGCACGGTTTCATATCCGCGGCGCGATGGAATACCGTTTCATGCCCGTCCGCCTCTATTTTTTTCAGCATCTGGAGAGTGGCCGGGCACGAGGTCACCTCACGCAGATCCAGTTTCTTTACCTTCTTTTCGTCAACAGATACGGGCTTTTTCTCATCTGACATATTACACCTCTTTACCCCTTCAAGGGATGTCTGTTTAGAGGACAGGACGTCCCGCGGACTTCATTTCCGCGCAGTTACATCATTTTCGATATATAGTTTCCGACCAGCTTGACCGTATCGGGATGGCGCAAAACCACTACGTCAGCGCCCGCGATAAGCAGGTCAACGGCAGTTATGGCCTCCATCAGGACGGCGCGTTTGGCGGCATCCCCCAATTCGGGGGCCTCTTCGGACGTCAGGTTGGCTTCCTTGGATTTCCAGGTCTCGTTGGCCACGTTGACTATGATGGGCTGCTGGAGCTTCTCGTCTTCCTGGGTAAGCGCAGCCTGCATGATCCGCTCGATGACCGAATATGTGTATTCCAGGCCGTACCCGAGCCCACCGGTCGTCGGGTCGATAATCAGGTCATCCGAACTCACCCCCAGGTTGCCTAGCAGGATGTTGAGCTGCTTGGCAAGGTTTACATCTATTGGCGAGGAAGCGACCGCAACGTGCTTGTATCCGAGGCACGCAGCGCCGATCTGCTTGTAGTCGCCCTCTTCCACTGGGCACAACCCCACCCGCTTGCCGGTGCATTGTTCGGCTACGAGCCGCATCACCTCTGTGTCTTTCTCATGATTGGCAACACCCCAGACGATAACCGGCACGTCCACGGCGTCCACAACCTTCTTCACCGCCGCGGCAACTTCAGCGGCCGGCATGTTTTCCGAGTTCGGGTCGGCGCTCTTGGTCTGGACAACTATCATCTCCGCACCGTATTCCACGCACTTGCGCGCCCAGGCTCCGGGATCTCCCAGAACGCCGGCAAAGGGTGATCTGGCAGCTTCGGGCCAATCAGCGCTCGGGTCCTTGTCCCAAACTTCCATGGCGATCCTGGGAGCATTGGGGGTGCCTCCCTCGAACGAGTGAAAGGAATAAACGGATTTTCCACCGATCTTAACCGCCTTATCTCCGGTCCCCAGAGTAAGCTCCCTGATTTTGCCCGAATAAACCTGCTTCGATGGTTGGAATGTCAAGGCCTGGTCCTCCTTCTTGAGAGACGTTAGCTTGTTTTGGTGGGGCGCCGCCCGTGGCGCCGCACGGTTTTGAATTCCAGTTAAGTAAAATTCGGATAAGCAAGTGTCCGCAAAAGCACACCTTTTGAGCAGGAAAGAAAACCTCTCGATTCTCCCGTGGGGAGATAATGCCTCCCGCCGCGATGCTCAATAGGCTTTGGCTTATTCTCGGCTGCACTAGTTGCAACCGACAGGATTTAGAAAGAGGAAATCTTGAGAGAAAGAGAGACTACGCGTGAGTTGGAGCGTTTGAACACGAGAGCATGAGGTAGCGTGGCTAACATTGGGGACCGCCAGCTATGCGGCGCCCCGCCATTTCAATTGCGACCCTTTCTAATACAATTCCGGTTCTGGAATGTCAATAATTATTCCTGTTTACATGCGCCAGGTTATTGCCGAAACCGGACACGCAACCCTGTAAAATCCGGTACAATCTCCATATTGGCACGGCGGGAATCAGGGTTCCGGCTGGAGTCCGGCCGGATGAAACCGCCGGTTCATGAGGAAGCCAAACCTGCTGTAGGACGAATTGATTTGGGTGATTGTTACCGCTAAAACCAAAAAATTAAAGAACCGACTTTTTTTGCTGATTCTTGTATCGCCTTTCACAAGAGGCCGGCTCCCGGTGGAGAAACCAATACATCCGGCCCCTTCTAATCGCGCTTGGAATATATACCACCGGAGTCACTTATTCAAGCTTTTCTTGAACTTGGCGCATAAGGCAAAGATAGCCGATGTGAAAACTATTACACCCATTACGCTGCTTTTGTCTTCTTTCTCCGGCTATTTTTGCGTCTGAAACACTACATCCTTCCGCAGCCCTGAGCGTGAAATTCCGGTTTCAGTTGATTTTCAGGCGTGAATACCGGCAAGGCTCGCTGTCGGCTTTGAGTAAGCGTGCCCCAGCCTGCCGGTTCCTAATAATTGCGTTTGGCTATCGGTTCATCCTGTTCTTCCTCATACGCCTGTTTGCCGCCGGGACTCGAACCACCAATTGTGCTCTGTTGTTCAAACAATAGCCGTTTTTTTTAAGAAAGATGCCGTGAGTGCAGAGCGAACGCAAGTTCTTCCGCCATGCATCCCCTTGCTGGAAGTAGCCCATACCGGATGTCATAAGAGTAAGTAGAGCGCCGGAATTGCTGGGACACCTTCAATGGAATTTCTCCTCTAGTTTATTCAAGACGTGATATTTACCTTTAGGACTTTCATGCGAATACCGTTATTTCTCTTGGGAAATCAAACGGGTACCCACTGAAGGAGGAGGGATGGGCGTTTTTCTTTTAGCCATTGCGCTTTTTGTTGCCGCTAACCTCTCGCCGATGCAAGTATTTGCGGCTGAGGAGGAGGTACACGGATGCTACCATAAAACCACCGGGATCCTTCGAATAGTGACGGATGCCGACCGGTGCAAGTCGTGGGAAAACCACGTGGCGCTGGGCAAGACGGGTGAAAGAGGCCCTGCCGGAGAACCCGGAAAACCCGGCCCGCCGGGACAGATGGGCCCCCGTGGAATGCCCGGACCTGAAGGGGCACAGGGCCCCCAGGGACCGCCCGGTCCTCCGGGAACTTCAGAACCTGCCGGCGCGCAGGGGTCGCCAGGGTTTTCCGGCGCTCATGAACAACCCACACCCGGCGCATTAAAAGCTTCTCCCCAGGCAAACGCCGATCAGGCGCCTCCTTTTCGCGGCTCGCCTCTTTGGCTTTTTGTCTTGATAACTGCCATTGCTTCCTCGGTACTCTCGATTGCGGCAGTCTGCCTGCTGCTTATCCTTTACCGAATGCTTCGCGAGGCCGCGGCACAATCCGCCGCCTCTTCCAGAGCCATCGGCGTAAGCTCCGAGAGGCTCGAAAACCTTAACGACCGCATCACCGTTCGGCTTTTTCAGGTAATGAAAGAAATCCTGCTGGATAGGATGTCGGGTGAAGCAAGGGGGTCAAGGAAGGAAGAAGCCCCTTCCCGCCCTTCCGGCGATTTCCGGGAAGACGCCGAGACTGCGGTTATCGAGATAATCCGCCGTCCCGCGACCACCACTCTCCGCGATCTTCAGTACATACTGAGAGACAGGTTCGACGATCGGATGATAGAAGAAACCCTGTCCCGACTGCGGAAAGATGGCGCACTTACCTGGGAGGGCGAGGAAGCCGTCCCGGCCTTTACTACGCCGATAACTCTCGTTTAGTTTACGGATATCAGCGAATCCACCAGGGATTAAAAGGAAGCGCGACCCAACATCCAACGCCGGTTGTTGGGTTTCGCTTTTTGGGGCTGTTGCCTATTGATACACCTGAAAAAACCCAATTAACCGCACACATCATTCCAGGTACTCCGCGGTTGAGAAGGTTGCGGGGGGTTGCGCGAATTGCGTTAAGCCTGTTCACGGCGGAAGGTGTAATTTCCTCTCCTGAACTGTTCGACGTACCAGTCAACCGGGCCTGTATCGGACGGTGAGACATCCAGCAGGCGGATCGCGCCAAGAAGCCGTCCTATCATTTTGACCTTGTCGCGAAGCACGGTGCAGCCGTATTTCTTGAGTTCTCCGCGAACGAAATCACCTTTCATTGAAACTTTGAATCCCTGTTGCTCCAGTACGTTGGCTATGAGGGCCGCGCGTCTTGACCGCCGTTCCAGGTCGGGTGTCCCCCCCCTGAAGGAGAAGAGCAGGTAATTATCGTTTACATGCTCGCCGCAATAGGCGTCAAGGACGGCAAGGTGGTGTCCAAGGCGGGAGTTGAAGTTGAGGTAGCCCTCGGAGAGCACCGCGTAGCTGGGCCCGACGGCCCTTTCCGCCATAAGCTGCTCTCTGGCCATGGATTCGGACAGAAGGAGATCGTTGTCCCTGCTCTCTACCTCGGCGGGGCCTGACCAGCTAACGTTGGGATCGCTCATTCCGGCAAGGAGCGCCTGAAAAAGCTGGGACAGGATCGAATCAGGCGTTGCTTCGCTCTCACCTCGTTGCAGCTGGAGTCCCCCACCAAGGTCCACGGCCAGGATTCTCATCGGCAGCGGGACCCTGATCCGGACCGCGGAACTCCTGCTAAGTTCGACGTCGTCGCTGATCCTGAACATCTCCCGCATTGACATCTCGTGGGCGAACCGGATCACATCGTGGAAGGTGAGGCAGTTTTCGGGCGAAAATGTGTCGTTTTCGGGATCGAGCATGTTCAAAGTGGCAATCTTTTTGAGCGCCGCGTGGGCGGCAGTGTAGGCCGGGGTACCCTTTAACGGATTCATCTCGGTTTTCCGTTCGAGAATGCTCTCTACCCTGCCCCGGTAGACAACCCGGTTGGTGGCGTCAACCGTTATCTCCTCTCCGTGAGGTATAATTTCGGTTGCGTTGCCGGTTTCAACCAGTGTCGGCACGCCCAGTTCCCTTGACACCGACGCCATGTGGCCTGTAACGTTTCCGACGTCTGCCACGATTGCCTGGATTTTCCCAAGAAAAGCAACGTATTGCGTAGATGTTTGCTTTGCGACAAGTATCGAGCCGTCCGGAATATCAACGATATCCTTTTCCGGCCCAAGTATATATGCCACACCGCAGGCCTTTCCGCGCGAAGCGGTGGTTCCGGCCTGGAGAATGATGGGGTGGCCCGTTATCTCCTCACCAGCGCTCCAGGCGTCCTCCGGCCGGGCGTCCTCGCGTTTCGTTCCTATATCCGCATTTAGCGGCCGCGACTGCACGATGAATATCCTGCCGCCTTTATCCATCGCCCACTCAACATCCTGGGGCTTTCCGAAATGTTCCTCAAGTATGAATCCGCAGTTGACCAGGGTCTTGATTTCAACCTCTCCCAGGCAGGGCGCGAGGCGGAAATCTTCAGGCAACGGTTCATCGATCAACTCGCCGCTCGGCCCGACAACAAGCCGAGCTTCCTTCACCGCCGTCCTGGCGGATTTAAGAATCTGCCCGCGCTTCTCGACTTCATAAAAGTCGGTCGGGACAGACCCGTCCACAGCCTTGCTTAGTCCCCTTACGGCGTTTATCAGCATCATGCTCCGGCCAAAATCGTTAGGATCGGTCGTGTACATGACGCCGCTGGACTCCGCATCAACCATCGCAAGACATAGAACGCTCATCACCACGCACAGATCCGGATAGCCCCTGGTGCCGCGATAAAAAATCG
The DNA here is from genome assembly GCA_002298995.1 of Desulfarculales bacterium UBA696. GTDB lineage: Bacteria > Desulfobacterota > Syntrophobacteria > Syntrophobacterales > Syntrophobacteraceae > SbD1. The sequence goes on along the minus strand of DBMO01000034.1, from coordinate 32,481 downwards.
CCCTGGGATTATAGGTGCTCGCAACCACGGTCTTGTACGCCTGGAGCAATCCATCGCGGCTGACGCCGAGCACCGATGAGTACTGGCCGGCAAAGCTCGCGTCGGAATCCTCGCTTGCGGCGCTGGAACGGACGGCCACCCTGGTTCCCGGCCCCGCCGCCTCTGTCAGCAAGTCCATTTCCCGCAGCAGAGAATCCTCCAGTTCCGGGGGAATGGGCGAGTTCAGGATTATTCCCTGTAAATCGTTGCTGCATGCGAGCAGGCTGGACGTGTCGTTCAGCTCGAGGTTGGATAGGACCTTTTTTGCTTCCCGGTAGAGCCCGTTGGATTTCATGAAATGGTGATATGCGTAGGCGGTGACCGCAAAGCCGCCGGGTACGGGCAAACCCACCCGGTTCGCTATCTCTCCGACTCGCGCGGCCTTGCCGCCCACCTCGGATATGTCATTGAGGGTAACCTGGCTGAGGGGCCTTGTAAGGCTAGTTTTCTCGATATTGCGTTTATGGATCAGCTCAGCGAAAACATCGCCGCCGATCCGTTCCACCGCGCCGGCAAGCGACGGGTACTTGCCGCCGGAAAGAGCATCCAACTCTTCGGCGACATCGCGAACATGCTTCCTAAGGCGTTCAGCCCTGCCTATCACATAATTGAGATTGAAGGGTTTAGGCCCAAAGCATACCTCTTCCAGCTCGGTTATCAATTCCAGGGCATGGTTGTTTCCATCCAGCAATTTCTGGAAATGTTTGTACTTTTTCTGGAAGATGGCCTTTTCCGGCGAATCAGGCTGAAACTCCCTTTTTCTTCGGAAAAAACCAAGCATCTTTAGCATCGGATATCCTGTCGCTGTCTTACCAATTTAGGCGGGGCATAACATTCCTCGGGCTGTACTTTCAAGCGGAGGCGCGCTCAAAAAGCAGATTTTCCGCGGAAATGCTATTTTCCGCCGCCTTATTCCGCAAGTGAATCCATGGCCTTTTCGAATATATCCAGGTCCTCGGCCGACCACAGGCAAATAATAACCTCCTCGAGGCTTGTTTGCCCCGCCTCGAGGAAATCGCGAACCGTTGGCAGCATGATCCTGGCGCAGCGGTCCTTTGGAAACCCGAAAATCCCCGTGCTTATAGCCGGGAAAGCCATGGTTTTGATTCCCTTGTCCGTTGCAAGCCTTAGGCTGTTGAGCGTGGCATTTCGAAGATCTTCGTCATCGTTGCCGTGGCCGTAAACGGGGCCAACCGCATGAATTACATAAGATGCCTTCAGGTTTCCGCCGCCGGTGATCGCGGCCTGCCCCGTTTTGATCGGGCCTATCCGGTTGCACTCCTCCTGGATGCTGGGACCGCCCTTCGTGCGGATCGCGCCGGCCACCCCTCCCCCGAGTTGCAGATGAGCGTTTGCGGCATTTACCACCGCGTCCACCGCCAGTTCCGTCAGATCTCCCCGAAAAAGGGTGATTTTCCTGCCGTTTACGATCTTTTCCATTCTCCCCCCTGGGCTGGAATAATAGAGGATAACTAGCGGAAATCCCGGAATGAACTCGCGAAGGAACATGAAAAGCAACTGGAATCAGAAGTGACAGGTATTCTACTCCAAAAGAGCAGCGTACGGAAGACGAAACGGAGGACGGAAGACAGATAACGGGGGACAGATAAAGGATATCGAGTACTAGATCCGCAATTGCGGGAATCCAACTCGATTCTGCCCGCGGTTCGGAACGGAAGGCTGGAAATTCCAGCCCACACACGAGTTGCTCCACCATCCTCTTCGTTTCGTCTTCTCCCCATCCACCGTCCTCCGTTTACAAAATGTTCGAATTCCGTTATAGAGACTAATTCGGGGAACAATTCATATCCTTAAGCAGATGGAAATTATGGCTTTTACGGTACGCGATCATTATTTTCACAAGGCCAAAAAAGAGCACTTCCTTGCCAGGGCTATCTACAAGCTTGAGGAAATTCAGAAGAAGTACGGCATAATTCGTCCCGGCGCCAAGGTGCTCGACCTGGGGGCCGCCCCCGGATCATGGATTCAGCTTGCGGTAGAAGCGGTCGGGCCTTCCGGCCTGATCGTGGGAATCGATTTAAAGCCGATCGAGCATACTTTTCCCAAGCATGTAATTACTCTTCAGGGGGATATCAACGACCGGGATTTCGTTGATTCAATTATTCGCGAAAAAGCCCCCTTCAACGTTGTCCTAAGCGATATGGCGCCCTCCACCTCTGGAGTCAAAGTGGCCGATGCGGCTAGATCGGCCCTTCTTTTTGAGCGCGCTCTCGAAATAGCACTGGCGGCGCTTAAGCCCGGAGGGACCTTTTTGGCCAAGATCTTCCAGGGGTCGGAATTTCATCAACTGCTCGCCGAGGTTAAGAAGCATTTCGAGAAAACGCGGGTTGTAAAGCCCGAGGCATCCAGAAAACAAAGCCGGGAAATTTATATTCTTGCCCTGAATCTAAAGGATAAATAGCAGGAGGTTTTTCATGTCGGGTCATTCAAAATGGAGCACCATCAAGCATAAAAAGGGTGCGGCCGACGCCAAGCGCGGCAAGATTTTCACGAAGCTCATCAAGGAAGTCATGGTAGCGGCACGGATGGGGGGCGGCAACCCCGAGGGAAATCCCCGTCTCCGCGCCGCAGTTCTCGCGGCAAGAGCCGAAAACATGCCCAAGGAAAACATCGAGCGGGCAATCAAAAAGGGTACCGGCGAGTTGGAAGGCGTAAACTACGAGGAGATCAACTACGAGGGCTACGGACCCGGAGGAGTCGCGATCCTCGTCGATATCATGACCGACAACCGGAACAGGGCTGCAAGCGACATTCGCCACATCTTCAGCAAAAGCGGCGGAAACCTCGGCGAAGCAGGCTGTGTTTCCTGGATGTTCAGCAAGAAGGGGAGCATAGTCTTCGACAAAAACAAGGTAAACGAGGAGGAACTCCTGGAGCTTGCCCTGGAAGCCGGAGCCGAGGACGTAAAGGACCAGGAGGACCAGTTCGAGGTAATCACCTCACCCGAGGAATTCGCGACTGTAAAGGCCGCTTTCGATGACAAAGGATGGCAGTACGAACTGGCCGAGGTCACCATGTCGCCCCAGACAACGGTTCGGATCGAAGAGGCCAAAACAGCCGCACAATTGCTCCGCCTAATGGACGCCCTCGATGACTCCGACGACGTCCAGAACGCATACGCCAACTTTGATATACCTGATGAATTAATGGAATCCCTGGAGTAATCCCGGATGAATTGATGGAATTCCTGGAGCAGCGGAGCGGATGATGAGAGGGACACATAAAAGTTCACAATGAATAATGGCTACCAATTGGCTCAGCTTATGATCAGAACCATCGGCATTGACCCCGGGTCTCGTTTTACCGGGTACGGGATCGTCGAAGGCGACGGCCGCAGCCTCAAGTACATCCATCACGGCACAATCAGGCTGCCCGCCGGCCGCTCATTCCCCGAGCGGCTCAAAATGATCTACGAGCAGCTCGGCAGCGCCATCGGCGAACACAAGCCGGTCAGCATGGCGGTCGAGGAAGTCTTTTTCGCAAAAAATGTAAAGAGCGCGCTAAGCCTTGGCCAGGCGCGAGGGGCCGTGCTCCTGGCCGGCACCTGCGCTGGCCTTTCCATTCACGAGTATAGCGCACTGCGCATAAAACAGGCCGTGGCCGGCTATGGCAGGGCATCCAAGGAACAGGTTGCCTCGATGATCCAGCGCATCTTCAGAATCGATGCCCTGATCGAACCAAACGCCGCCGACGCCCTCGCGGTCGCCGTCTGCCACCTTAACACTCATTCATCGAGCAAGCGATGGGAGGACGTGGCCCGGAAATGATAGGATTTCTCGAAGGAAAGCTCCGTGCAAAAAGCCCCGAATACGTCATCGTGGATGTTAACGGTGTGGGCTACTACGTCCAGGTGCCGCTAAGCACGTTCTACGACCTGCCCGAAACCGGACGCCAGGTCGATCTCCACATCCACACCCATGTGCGCGAAGACGCGATCCAGCTCTTCGGGTTCAAAACGACGGCGGAGCGCGAGATGTTTCTTTTGCTTACCGGCGTAAACGGCGTCGGCCCGAAGCTTGCCATGGGCATACTATCCGGCATTAGCCCCGATGAGCTGCGCCTGGTCGTCACCAGACAGGATTACGCCCGCCTCAAAAACATCCCCGGAGTCGGCAAAAAAACCGCCGAACGCGTCGTGCTCGAACTCCGGGACAAGGTGCGGGGCAAAACCGAATCCAAAACAGAACCCGCCCAGCCCTTCGCCGCCGGCAGCGCCTTCCCCGACGCATTCTCCGCACTCGTCAACCTCGGCTACAAACCGGTTGAGGCCGAAAAGGCCCTGAACCGCGCAAAGGAAAATCTCGGGGAGAACCCGTCCATTGAAAGCCTGCTCAAGCACGCACTTCGCACACTTGCGTGAACCGGAAAGCGTCAGCGAATAGCAGCCACGCCTACATTTTAAATCCAAAGCAATATTGTCGCGATTCAGATTCCTCCAATATTCCGATTAATAAAGAGTCCGCGAATTCGTAAAATTGCCCTAATACGTTTTTGCGTCCAAGATTGCACTAGGTTGTAATCGATGGGTTGCGCTCCGCTCCACCCATCCTACGACTCCCCCCGCCCGGTCCGCGGCATGTAGGATGGGTGGAGCGGAGCGCAACCCATCAGCTCAATCATGAACGCAAAACAGTATAAGTCCATACCGGGCAAGCCAATCGGTCAGGACGATTCTCTTTCAGAAAGGGAGTTTATGAAGATTGCCCGGTCCATATACCTCTTCGTTTTTATTCTGTGCCTCTTTGCAATTCAAGGCCAGGCGCGCGCCTCCGGACTGCTGTTCGTGTATGGAGGGGATAAGGTCGGCCAATTTGATGAGGCCCTGATTGACCGTCTCGAGGAAAAAGGATTCGAGGTAGTTGTAAAGAAAGATGGAGAGGTAGGCAGCTACCACGCGGAAGGCCAGGAGGTGGTGGTTATCTCGGGCACGGTGGGCGCGGGCAAAATCGCGACCCGGGAATTTCGGAATCTGGATGAAAATATCATCTGCCTCAATCCCGAACTATTCGCGGACCTGGGGCTCACCGGAGATACAAAGGAAAGTGACTTCGGCTACACTTCTCCGCTAACGGAACTTGAAATCCTTGATTCGAGCCATCCTTTAGCCGCATCCTTTTCGGGAATGGTCAAGGTCGGCAAAAAACCTATTCGGATGGCATGGGGCAGCCCCTCGGGCGATGGTTTCTGCATTGCATCTCCCGAAGCCGGTTCGGGGAAGTGCGGCATTCTTGCCTATGAGGCCGGTACGGCAATGCTGGACCAGACCGCACCGGCTAGAAGGGTCGGCCTGTTTCCTTCAAGCCGGGAAGAGGTTTTGACCGAAGAGGGCCTGGTCCTTTTCGATACCGCGGTCGATTGGGCGGTCCAGCACGTCGATGATGACTTCGCCGCGCAGAAGATCAGAAACGTCGCTGATTTCATGGGCTGGAAATCGGCCCCTGATTTCACCACCGACATTGACTACACATCAAGCGGCGCCTGGGAATCGTCTGATAACCTGCCTGTTATAAACTACGAGCCGAGTCATTATCCCCACTTCAAAAGAGGAGTTAACAATCAGTATACGATCTCGGTAAAAGACGACAGTTTTCAAAAAAGTTTAAAAACCGACCTGCCATTCTATGACAAAGTGGGCGGCTATATTGAATATATGGTGGGCAATCCGGAAGTGACCATCTATAACGACCTCAAGAAACTCAAGGCGCAAGGTTTCAAGGGCGTAAGACTTTATGCATCCGATCCAAAGACCTATGTGAATACGATCCAGTCAGCTTATGACCTGGGTATGAAAGTATACCTCACGGTCGATGTTCCCGACCTGTCGAACTGGCCTCTTAAAGATATGAAGGCTCGGCGCAATGACCTGTTTAACATTCTCACGAGGCAGGGACCCGATGAGGGAAGTCTTCAATGCCTGCACTATATCATCAGTGTGGTAGGGAAATCCGTATTCAGCGCAACCGTTCCGCTCGTCTTCTTTGGAAATGAAAAGCTGCTTCAGCCGAAGTCTCTTCAAGGCAAGGATTATACCGACGCAAACTGTACCGTACCCGAGCTGAGGTGGGGCATAAATCTCACGCGCGCGCTGCTCGCCGGCGAGTTGCAAAACGAACCTCACCCCGCTGTCACGACTGCCATACTGGCGGGGCAGATCACCCAGGTCTCGCTGGGAGTGCACACCGGGGTCGCCAAACTTGTCGAAACGATCCGGCACGACAGCAGGGCCCCCATATCCTATACCGTCTACCCATTCCAGTGGGGCAGCAGGTACTTCGACGCCGATCCGCAGCCTTATAACAGCTCCCCCGACACGATACCAAATGCATACCCCAAGGGCGCAAAGTATTACGACCGGTGCAAAGAGGCGTGGAATTCCGGCTTGCCCAATTTCAATCCCGGTCATTCGGTTCGGGAAATGGTCATGGACGGAAACGCCGGGAATATAAAATTCTCATTGAAATGGACGGTTGACATGGTCAACTGGATATGGGGCGGCGCCACTCCCGGAGGCACCGTCAAGCAGATTATAGCGGAAACGGGGTGGCCATCCGAAAGGCCGTTTTCCACGAACGGCTGCCCGGACCCTCCCGGAAGGATGGTTGAAGGCAAATTCCCGGAAGCAAAGGAGTATTTCCTCGCCCTGAAAGATCTCGGCTTCAAGGTCGAAAACTGCCCGGTAATGTACTTTTATGCATTCGATGAGCCACTAAAGGAACCGAATGATTGCCCCAACAGGTTTTCCGAGAAGCATTTTGGAATATACGGTTGGAGCGGCATACCCAAATTCTTTCCCGAAACTTTGCCAAATCCGCTGCTTCAACCATTCGTGGTGTTTAGTATAGCCTCACCTAACGGGGCCAACGGGTTTCCTCAAATGAAGACCACGGATACCTCCGCATCGGATATCCAGTTCAGCGTGTCTCCATTTCGGGAGCGCACCGGGACCGGCAACGAACTACAGGTCCCCTGGTACTTTGGGGCCGACAGGCTCGGCGACACCAAAGGCGGCACTATATGCTACTTTCCCCCTGTCAACATGCTTGTATCCCAGGGAGAAATCCTGACAGTCACGACCTTTGCCTCTTTCGATAAAAAAGACAATGTCACCACAACCATAACCATCAAGAATTCCGACGGCTCCACCCTTTCCTATGTGAACAGCGACGATGCGGCAAAGACGCGCTCAAGCCTGCAAGCGTTCCCAACCGACACGGGACTTTCCTATAAACTGTGGATGAATTACTGGTGGACCCACGGGCAGGAAAAAAACACAAACCAGAACGTTTTCGCGGATTGGTGGGCGCAGTAGGAGCGGGGGGGGATTGACTCGCGGAGGGTCTTGATTTCATTGCATGGAGATGAAGGGGTTCGTTGAGCAGTTATCCACTTTCCACTAAGTTGCCGAACTACTTCCAACTCGCTTTTGCAATGCTCATTTATGCATCAGGGTTTTGTACCACCCTTCCGTACCATCAGCGACGTAAAACCCATGGTCGCCGCCGGGGAGTAGGGGCATCCCATTCCGCAAAATATCGCACGTGGGAAGTCGTGGGGAAGTGCGGCGGGGTTTCTAACGGGGTGGGCGGGTGATAACCGCATCGAGGTTACCTCCTCTTGAGCATGTAGCATAACCACACGACCCCGCATATTACCTCAACAACCCCTGCCACAGGAGACACCGGATAGCCACGATATAACCATCCGCCTTTCGCGACAAACAACCCCATGATGATCAAACCCATCCCGAAAATCGGGTCGAGCAATTCTTTGACCAGTTTCCCAATAAAAATTGACCGATCTTTATGGTTTTCCTTCCATCGCAGATAGAACCCGCAAAGGATCGTAAATATTCCGCATAAAATCGCCATGTATCCAATAACGGGGGGAACATTGAAGCATTGACCGAAATTCAGGTGCTTTGGCTCGCATCCAGTCGAAAGGGCTACATAGCCGAAACCAATCTCCAAAACACCTGTGGCGAAAAGTTGTTTGTATTTTTCATAGCGAGGACTAAATAATTCGTTGGCGGCACGGAGTATTACCCACCCCACCAATGCAGCGAGGAAAATCAAAAGAGGGGTTGCCAGGATAAATAAAAAACTTTCAGGCATTGTATCTCTCAAATTGACGGTGGCAAGCATGTACTGCAACGGACAGGTATTGACCAGTACAGCGGGTCGCAATGCTACACCAACACAATATCTGAATCAATGCCGGTCATAATCGAAGAATGCTGCGGAATCATACTACCTTAAACAGTGACCATGAACCAGTGCACCTCTCGCCATTTACCCCCACCCAGAGGATCGCCTGCAAACTGTCCGTCGCCCATGACCGGCATTGATTGAAATACTCTGTTGGTGTAGCATACAGTTCGATTGCACTTCGGGATAGATTATCGCGGGGGCTTATGGATGAATTCGCAGGCGCATTGATTTTATTGCTGCTTTCTGGAATTGGGTATGCACTTCGTGGTGTTGGGCAATACGGTATGTTAATGTCGCTGAAAAAGAAAGGCTTTCTCCTTACTCTGTTGGAATATGTGATAGTATTCGCTATAGTTGCTGTTTTGGTACACATGCTGACAATCAAGGCCCGTCAAAAGTGGGGAGACTCCGGTGTGATAAATGGCAGACCATCGCTAGACAAAACATTGCCATCTTTGGCGAATGAGTTACTTCACCTCCTTAACCCAAAAGGGCATATCGATCTGGCCGATCAAATCTCTTCGCGGGTGCCCCCGGCAATTGTCTATTTGCCGGGGTCCGCAGGACAGGAGGAAGGAGTTGTGGCTTATAATCCCTCTTGCCTCCGGCAGTGGCAATAAAAAGCCGTTGCCAGTGCCACCCGTGCGGCGGGGTTTTCAACGGCTTGGCGAGATGATAATCGGATTGAGGCTACCATCTCTTGATCATGTAGATTAACCAAACGAATCCGCATATTACCTCAACAACCCCTGCCACTGGAGACACCGAATAGCCATGATATAACCATCCGCCTTTCGCGATAGATAAACCCATGAAGATCATGCCCATCCCAACGATCAAGTCCAGTAATCTCTCGATGTACCAGGCATGCTTGTTTTTCATGGAGTCCCCCCATTTTACTTGTTGAGACCCCCTGTTCTAATCCGATCTTTACGCAATTGCAACAGGACGAGGGTTTCCTGCAACAACTCCAACCAGCACCGACCAGTGACCATGGACTGTACCGCCCATTCTGCCCCCCACCTCCACCAAGAAGAACGCCCGCAAACTGTTCGCCATCCATGACAGGCATTGATTGCGGGCACTTTGTTGGTGTACCATGCTTAATTGGTGAAATCTAAAGCACCACTTGGTTGCCTGATAACACCGTCGGCCAGGAGATCCCATCATGTATAGAATCCGGGTTGCGATTACGTTTCTTGCTCTTTCGGTTATTGCGGCAGTCGCTGGAACCGAGTTCGCTTATGCTGGCAACAAAGCAGTCATGCTGGAAATCACTTTGGATAAGCAGTCCTACCATCCAGGTGAACAAGTTGTGGTTCTCGGGAAAATCCAAAATACCTCAAATGTATCAATATGCTTGCCTCCTGTCCTGTTCCATACAATTTCCCTGAGTCTTTTCGAGAGGGGCGCACGCATAATGCCATTTGAACACATAGTGTTCATAAACTATGGCCCAGGCGCATTCGTGAACGTTATATTGGAACCGGGTGAATCATACAGTTTCCAAAGGATACTATGCCAAAAAACCTGTCACATGCCTTCTAAACCAGGCAAATACAGGTTGTGTGCAAAATATAGAAGCGAAACCAAGGCCAAGGGCAATTTTTGGGTTGGGGAAGTGGATTCGGAGTGCGTGGCCCTAAACATTGCCGAATGATCCCAGGAGGAGCAGTCTTTCGTTGGACTTCGGTCCTCAAGAGACCTAAATTGCGTGGGTGTGTGACGAAATCCGCGGGTGGCCCCGGCAAGTGTTTGTTTGCCGGGGTCCGTAGGACAGGAGGAAAAGAGTTGTGGCTTATAATCCCTCTTGCCTTCGGCACTGGCAACAAAAAGCCGTTGCCATGTCACCCGTGTCACCCGTGGTTGCTTGCTTTTCCAGACGTTGATCACGAAACCGAAAAAACCATCCGGCGAGGATGAATAGCGTTGACAATCTTCAACTCAGCATCAGCCAGATATCGGTTCTGGACCAAGGTTGCTCTGGGGGTATTCGGGATAGGGGTTTGCACTAGCGTCCTCTACCTCGGTATCAACAGAGCGTTAGGTGTTCAGCTTATCCCCCCATTGTTCCCTTTGTTTGCATCTCTTCTTGGGTTTGTGATGATTATTATCCTTTTCTCTGTATCGTCTACCAGAGACAAGAACTTACCTACAGAGTATCGACAAATGGAAACCGCTTTTCAAAAGGCATTTTGGGGCACTATCGGTGAGCTTGTTGATGAGAGAAGTTTTTCAACGCTGTATATCGAAGAGCATTCCCAAATTTGCCCAGAGTCAATCTCGATTCTCCAGAGGGCATTAATCAATAATACAGTTCTGAGCAACCCCACATACAAGTTATTGATATTGCTCAAGGCTGCCGATTGCCATATAAAGAATGATGACTATGGGCAAGCGGCTGCTAATCTGGATTCTGCTTTATCAATAGCTCCCTTTGATACCCTTGCAAACATCAGAATGGCAACCGTGCACGAATTTTTGGGTGATGGTCCCGCCGCAATTAGTTCCTATGTAACCGCAATGAAAAGTCTATCAGCAGCTTCAGAGCAACTTTCAACACATATTGCAGCCCAAATAGACAGGATAAAGCGGAACGGCCCAAGGAAGCCCCCCATGATAACAGGGCTAAGATATATGTCACATTAACCTACTCCCTCCAGTACGTCCCGTCACTAGCCCTCCAAAGAACGACTGCAAACTGTCCGTCACCCATGAGCGGCATTGATCCATGTTTTCAGTAGTGATAATGTGGCCCGAAAATACAGTTGTTTTACATACACTCCACCTCGGGGAAAGATATGAAGCATCTTTCTGAATTCTTTTCCGCATTGGTTGTCTTAATCTGCATAATTCCCTTTTATAGCTGTTCCACGACGAAGACGGCAAAAAGCCCTCCAGAAGTTAAGCCTGAATACACTTGGGAAATAGAAGACTGGGAACCGCGGGAAGAGGGGCTTGTGCCGAACGAGGAAACTGCCATAACCATTGCAGTGGCCGTGTGGGGACCAATATACGGAAAGGAGCATATTCAGCAGAAGGCACCGTACAGGGCTGTTCTCAAGGATGGGGTCTGGTATGTAACAGGTTCACTTCGATTCGGTTGGAAAGGGGGAGTGCCGGAGGCGGAGATTAGCAAAAAAGATGGGCGAATATTGCGGGTTGAACATGGGATGTAGTGGCCTACAACAGCATCTTTGAGGATGACGAAGCCGAAAAAATCCCAAGTTAGGGGGAATAGGGCATCACGCCCCATTTTATGCCACACTCTGAGAGGATGGAATGAGAAACGCACTCTGCCTTTTTGTCTTCATCGTGGTCTTGATCTGTCCCCATTCCGTTGCGCTAAAGCGCACGGGCAACCGAAGAACGTTTCCCGTGTCACCCACGTCACCTTCTCACCCGCTAAATATTATCCAGCCCACCCCCCAATATTTTGTCATGCCCTTCATCCCGTTTTAATTCGAGAAATAAGCCGACAGGGTAGTACTCCTGCCTCATTCCTACCTACCCAAATCCACCTTGTTATTGCTGGTCTACACATATAGGTTCATCGCTGTAATTCTGCTGAAGCACCCTCCGGCACGCACTAAGCCGGATAATCCGTCAACACCAAAGAAGGTACGTATTTATGAGAAAGATTTTACCTGTAGTATTTCTTCTGTTATTCGGGATTTGCAGCACGGCAGGCGCCGTTCCGAGCATTAACTATAACTATGCTGTAATGCCGGACGGAAACAGTTTTACATCACCCTACAGCAATGTCATCGTGGAGACTTTCGATACGACCGCTATCGGGTCGATGCCGTTCGGCTATAGTGGAAATGGTGCGGTGGTAAACGGTTCAACCGGGATAAATGCCGCTCCATTCGGGGTAAGCCAAAGAGATACCACGAATTACCTCACAGTTCCGCGTAATACAACGAGTTCGCCTGATACTATGAGAGTCACCATTGATTTCCAGCAAACATACAACTATCTCGGCCTATGGTGGGGATCGGTCGACAGCTACAATGCCATTTTCTTCAACAATGGTTCGCAGGTGGCTTCCTATGGCGGCTCGGATGTGGCTCCACCGGCCAATGGCAATCAACTGATTCATCTAACCAATCTGTACGTCAATTTCCTCAATCTTCCAGCATTCGACCAGGTTGTATTGCAGAGCACCAGCTACGCTTTTGAGGTCGACAATCTTGCTGTAGGAAACAACCCTGTCCCCGAACCGTCAACCCTTCTCCTTTTCGGTGCAGGTCTAGCGGGTATGAGCGCATACAGAATGAGGAAACGGGCTTAGATTAAAAGTGCAGGATTTATAGAAGAAAGGCTCGGCGAAAGCCGGGCCTTTTCTTTTGGTCAACATTATTGGCCAAATCTGATCTTTGCGGTGGGTCTCAAGAATCGCAAGCGCTTGATATTATTGATTGGAGATGAAGGGATTCGAACCCTCGACCTCTGACTTGCGAAGCCAGCGCTCTCCCAACTGAGCTACATCCCCTTGGTGGTCGAACCATATACCCCTTTAAATCTCCTGTTGTCAAGGCAAGCTCAGAAAAGCCTCTTTACCCAGACAAGGCTCAGGGCAAGGTTCATGTCGTATTTGCAGAAGCGTTCTATCCCACCGTCGGCCCTCGATGCTTGTTTCAGGTCGAGCAGGCGGTCGAAGTTTTTTTCTATCACTATGTTGCAAAAATCCACGGGCACCTGGCGGACCAGGTCAAGTTCATCGTCGTTCCACAGGCTGTTTGCAATCGATCCCACGCCGTATTCCAGGGTATTGTTGGCGCAGACCTTATAGCACGCGCCACAGGTGCAGCGGTGGATCGAGTCGAAATCGGTTGGGACCGGATGACCGTTGTCACAAAAGGGGCAGACGATTATGTGGAGGCCGTGGATCTTCCTCTCGCCCTCGGTTTTGACCGTCATAGACTTGAATATGTTATTTTTGAGAGAGTCATCCATTTCCATCGTCCGCGGATAGGCAAATTCACCGGTCCATCCGGTTTTCACCATATATAATTTCTTTCTGCTTGAAATCAAACAGCAACTTTGACATAAAATTCGGCACATCTGGCGCCCACCCGGAAAAATTGTGATACAACCTGGCCATGAGGGAGCAAACGTGAGTGAACCGCATACACCAGCCGGCAAGGTCGAGTCAATCCTAAAAGTGCTCGACGAACTCTATCCCGACGCTCACTGCTCGCTCGATTACACGAACCCGCTCCAGCTTCTCGTTGCAACCATTCTTTCGGCCCAGTGCACCGATGAGCGGGTAAACATGGTAACCCCCGGCCTTTTTGCGAAATATCCCTCGGCCAAAGCTTACGCGGAGGCCCCGATCACCGATCTCGAACAGGATATAAAATCCACCGGCTTCTATCACAACAAGGCGAAGGCCATAAAGGCGGCGGGTAAGGAAATTGTGGAAAAGTTCGGCGGCCGGATTCCCCCGGACCTCGATGCCCTTGTCAGCCTTCCCGGAGTCGGCCGCAAGACGGCAAACGTAGTGCTGGGAAATGCTTTCGACATCCCGGGGATAGTCGTTGACACGCACGTAGCAAGAGTTTCCGCCCGGCTTGGCCTCACCTCCCATAAAGAGCCCGAGAAGATCGAACAGGACCTCATGGCTGCAATTCTCAAGGAGAGGTGGACAAAATTTTCCCACCAGCTCATACAGCATGGCCGGAAAATCTGCATCGCCCGAAAACCCAAATGCTCAATCTGCCCACTCCGCCCCTTGTGCGGCTACGGAATGGATCCGTCAACTCCGAAGGCATGATGCGGCGGTTGCGGCATCCAATAGAATCCACATAGCTGGGAAATCCCTGGAGACCTTGCCGCAACAGAGTTCCCACTTCCGTAGCCTGGCCCCTGGTGGGCGTGTTGTTCCGCCGGACCGGTTAAAGGTGGGACAGATGGGTCAAATGACACAGCGCTTTTGGTGAAATGCCCCAACTCTTGGCCGGCCCGGCCGATTTGATCTGCTCAGATTTGCTCAAAACGACCCATGCGATGGCGGAGATGTAATTTTTTTTAGAATCGTAAAAAAAATTTTAGAACAAGCTCGGGCGGGAAAATTCATCGGGTGAGAAGATGAGCGTGGGGATTTTGGTTGAAGTGTGACTACATCGGATATGATGCCGGAGGTTCTGGTTTGGCTCGGTCAGGCCATAAGGAATCGTAGGATTCCCGCTATGGACAAATGCTTAATCCCTGGAGGGGTGATTGTATAGAAATGAAGGGGGCAGCTCGTGTGGCGGGCGCGCCCCCTTATTTCATCCGGATCGCACCATCGGTTATTACAAACCGAAAATCAGGGAGGATCCGGCTGGGGATTTAACTGATTTAGCGGCTTCTTCTTCACTGCTTTCGTTTTTGCGCCTATTGGCGGTTCCGGCTGTGGATTCAATTGATTCACCGGGTTCCTCTTTATAGTTGTTGCCTTGTTGCTTTTGATCGGGGGATTAGTGGCATCTTGCACCTCGATCGCCGAGCACACGTTAATGTTAATGATCCAGGCTAAAGCCGCACCGCACATAAAAGCAATTAATTTTTTCATGTGACCTCCCTTCCGCAAATGACAGTTCACTTACCGGATCGAGACAATAAATATCCACTTTATTGAACAACTTTATACGAGTCAATACGGATGATCTGTCGGTCCATTCAGGAATGGGCAAGCAACGGTCCCAATAGTCGAAAGATGGAAGGCGCGTAGAAGAGGCTGCAACACGAAAGGCGAAACCCAAAGGCGCGCCTCCTTGCGGCCTGGGTCCAAAGACAAGAGGGAATATGACCCTATTGGCGTGAAGAATCTGAGTTCAGGAAAAAAAACAGGGGTTACAGAGCTTTCACTGTAACCCCCTATTTGCCTATGGAGCTGGACGGAATCGAACCGACGACCTCTTGAATGCCATTCAAGCGCTCTCCCAACTGAGCTACAGCCCCTTGTTTCGGATTGCCCCCGGCGGTGTTGCTTCCGATGGGCAATCTTGATTTTCTAGCTAATCTGGGCGGATCTGTCAAGGTGATTTGTCCTGATTTATTCAGGGGGTTGCCGATTTATCCCGCTCCCGTCCGGTCCAGCCTTTGTCTTGTCAGCATTTCCCTTGACACCTGCAAAAGCCTCTGATTAGAATCACCCGATATGCCGGAGTGGTGGAACTGGTAGACGCGCTGGACTCAAAATCCAGTGTCCGCAAGGACGTGTCGGTTCGATTCCGACCTCCGGCAAGTTTAAATCAGATAAGGGTTTGAGCTGCTTTTCGCTCAAACCCTTTTTCGCGTCTTAGGGACCGTTTTAGGGACCGCTTCCCGGTAAAGCCAAAGATACCCATCAGAATCTCTGTAAAGTGCTCGAAAAAGAATTGACACCGCATCTTATTATGTGGATACTGTGTATACCGTAATCCATTCCACTAAGAGGTGCCTATATGCAGCAGACCTATTCAGAAACAGCAGCACATAAACGACTCTTGGACATCAACGAAGCAGCGGAATACCTCCGGATCAGCCCGCGCACGATCTACAGCGGAGTAGCTCCTAAATCCAAACACCCTTTTCCGGTAAAGTGCAAAAGGATTGGGAAGCGCATTGTGTTTGATATCCGCGATCTGGAAGTCTATGTCAATTCGCTTTAGGAGCCCCGAATGGTAAAACACCCCAAATCTCAGTGGAAGTGCTTCCTACACATAACCAATCAGCCTTCCGATTTCAGGGGCGTATATCTGGTTAAGCGCGGCCGCGATGCAAAAGGTCGCTTCAGCCTTGTCTGGGTACAGTCTGAAAGCCGCTGGGTTGAAGGCGGCGAACTTAATCGAGCACGCGTAAGGGCCGGTGAGCCGGTCCTGGCCTGGGTCGCGGAACAGGTAAAAAGGGCTCTTGGGGAACCAGGTGGAGAGGCTTTTCTATGACTTCCCCTTTCGATAGTATCGGAGTCCCTCTCCCCGATTGGGTTCTTGAACTTGTCTCCGCTCCGAAACAAAAAGCCCCACGCGATGAGGTTCCCGCCTGCGAACTGGATACAGCAGGCGCGATTCTGGCCGCCATCCATTATGCTGAAATGGCAGAACCGGCTGTAGAAGGCAGCGGTGGAGACGATTGCACTTTCCGCGTTGCTTGCAAAATGCGCGATCTGGGCGTGTCAGACTATACCTGTTTGGAGATCCTACTCGATAAATGGAATGATCGATGCTCACCCCCGTGGAGCTGTGAAGATCTTCAAACAAAGGTCGAAAACGCCTACCAATATGCCCGCGGGCAAGCAGGGGCACTATCTCCGGCTGCTATCACCGGCCAATTTCAAATGGAACGTAGCAACAAAGGAATTAGAGCCTCTGAAGTCCTCGCCATGGAGGTCCCCAAAACACGCTGGGCAGTAGAGGGCCTATTCCCAGCTGGACTTACAGTTATAGGCGGAAAGCCAAAGATCGGGAAATCATGGTTCGCGCTACAACTCGGTATCGCAGTGGCAACCGGAGGACCGTTCCTCGGCCATCAGGCGATTAGGGGCGAGTCGATCTACCTGGCACTTGAAGACGGGCTTCAAAGAATCCAAGAACGGCTAAAATGTATTCTCTCATCGGGCGAGCCCGCACCCTATGACCTCACATTCTTAAACACCTGGGCGCCAACAGATAAGGGGGGTTTTGAGGCCCTCGAAACGCTATTTTCTGAAAAACCCGACTTGCGACTCGCGATCATAGACGTTTGGCAAAAAATCCGCCCGCTTTCAAAGCCTAAAGGCGCAACAGCCTATGAGGTTGATTACGCAGAAGCGGCTAAGCTGAAACGCTTAGCTGATAGATACCAAGTTGCGCTGATCCTGATAACCCACCTCAGAAAGGCTGGAAAGGGGATCGAATGCGATGCGTTTGAGCAGATTTCCGGATCTACAGGAATAACCGGGGCCGCCGATGTGATCTGCGTCCTTTCGCGATTCAGGAATGTCGCGGATGCGGAATTTCATATCACAGGGCGCGACGTCGAAGAAGCGCAGATTGCCCTAATTCGTGATCGAGATACTTGCAGGTGGGAGTGCATTGGCTCGACGGAGAACATTCAGAAGACGCCAGAGCGACAGAAGATACTCGACGCCCTCAAGACGCTAAAAAGCGCCACCCCCACTTCGATTGCGGAATCCACCGGATTGAGGACGCAGTACGTTAAAAACACGCTTCCAAAGCTTTTAAGGGACGGCATGGTGGTAAGAACTAAACACGGACATTGGGCGGTTTGCGCGAATGGCGATCCCGACAGTGTTGATTTTCTATAGACCCCTAAACTTTGAGTACTTTGGGTACTATCCCCTATCCAAAGTACTCAAAGTACTCAAAGTAAGGGGGGCGTTTTAATGGAGGTTCTAAAATGGGGTCGAATTTCAGCGTCCACTCATCCACCATCGAGCACTTTCCGAGCACTTTCCGAGTACTTTGGCGGGTGCGGTCAAACAGTACTCGAAATACCCAAAGTACCCGATTTTTAGCCTCAACGGGTTTCAGTGAGGGGTAGCGCCGGGGTGAAGAGTGTACCGCCAGCTTGATAGGAATCGAATGCGAATGCTTGTCGCGGTTGCATAGGCGCGTATTGTAGGAATTTTATCATTGACAGGTTTTGGATTCCGGGTATTCTTGTATACACATAAAATCATTTTTTGGAGGAGAATAACCATGGCAAGGCCGAAAAACGATAAACAGAAAGAGAAATTCCACTTGGCGCTTACGCCAAAAGTGCACAAGAAACTCCGGCTATTGGCGGTGGAACACGACTTGTACCCCGGAGACATCATTGAGGGTCTTCTAAAATTCTCGGAAAGCTACAAACTTGTCGATGATCCAGGATACCAAGAACTCTTTCTGGCTTGGCTTAAGACTTCCCTGCTCAACACCGGCGGGATTGAGGCAAAGATGAACTTATACGGTGTGGATGACGAGGAGGATCTCGGTGAAGCTGTTCGCGAAGCGATCAGAAAAGGCAAAGAAGCTGAAAAGAGCCGCCAAACCGAAGAAGAGTAGGGAAACTCGAATGCCGGTCCTTCTTCCAACCATGCAAAAACGAGAACTAGAGGCAGCCCTGCGGGATGCGGGCTTGAGCCTGGCGCGCGCTAAGACGGCGGTATCAGTATTTAGTCGTTTCCTTCTTGAGCGGGATGTAAAAGCGGGACGCGTGGGGTTCTTTCAAAGATATTGGAAAAAACCTTCTTTGACGATCACGAGCGCGGATTCTAAAGTAGCTCCGCAGTAATGGAGGAGTTTTCAGATGTTTGAAGAACTTAGGGAACTGCTCGAAGAGCAGGGTAAAGTCTTCGGAGAATTTAAGGCAGCAAACGGGGCCG
The DNA here is from genome assembly GCA_002298995.1 of Desulfarculales bacterium UBA696. Classification (GTDB taxonomy): domain Bacteria; phylum Desulfobacterota; class Syntrophobacteria; order Syntrophobacterales; family Syntrophobacteraceae; genus SbD1. The sequence goes on along the minus strand of DBMO01000034.1, from coordinate 13,881 downwards.
AGATAAAAGAACTCCAGGCCCAAATACTCGAACTGGCTAAAAAGGCCGGGAGACCTCCGGCGCCCGGCGGGGGCTATACCCTATCCGCCGAGCAGAGAGACCATCTGGTTGATTTTATGCGAACCGGGAACACCGACTCCCTGGTTAAGGCGCGGGAAACCAAGACCGGAACGACCGGAAGCGATCCAAGTGGCGGGTATCTCGTTCCTCAACAGGTGGATAGCCAGATAGACACCATCCGCCAGCAGAGCACACCCATGCGGAGAATCTGCAGGGTCCTTAAACCTGAAACGCCGGAGTACAAGAAGCTGGTAAGCCTTGGCGGGACCTCCTCCGGGTGGGTCGGTGAAACCGAAACGCGGCCGGAGACGGACACTTCCAAACTTGCCGTATTGTCGCCTGCCTGGGGAGGGCTTTACGCCAATCCGGCCGCCTCTCAGGATATGCTCGACGATTCGGCCTTCGATGTGGCTGAGTGGTTCCGTTCGGAAGTTGCTAGGGAATTTTCCGACCAGGAAGGAGAATCCTTCATTACTGGAAACGGGGTTAAGAAGCCTCGCGGGATTCTTACTTTTCCCACTTCAACCGCCCGCGACAAAACCAGGGATTTTGGCACGATTCAGTATGTCGCTACCAAAGTCGCAGCGGGTTTGGGCTCCTTAGATGCTTTCATTGATATGGTACACGCACTGAAACCGAAATACCGCCAAAACGCCAGGTGGTCGGCAAACTCTCTGACTCTCGCCGAAATGCGAAAATACAAGGACGGCGATGGCCGGCTTTATTGGCAGGAGTCCATTGTCGCCGGGCAGCCCTCGATCTTCATGGGGTACCCAGTAGAGGAAGATGACTTCATGCCCGACATAGCCGAAGGCGCTTATCCGATAATGCTTGGAGATTTCCAGGCTGCCTACTGGATCTTTGACCGGCCCACTATGATTCTTCGCGATCCGTACACGAATAAGCCCTATGTCCACTTCTATACGGCGACCCGGGTAGGATCGATGCTGGCACAATCTGAAGCGGTCAAACTGCTGAAGGTAGCTTCGAATTAAGGAGAGAATCGCATGGGAAGAGTTGACCTTCACAATAGTATCGATGTCCGCCGGGCAATAAGTCCTGTTGTTTCGGCGAATGATACACCCCTGGTCAGCCAGATAATTGACCGGCAGGGCTTTGATTCCCTGGAATTCATTATCGCGATCGGAGTGATTACCGATGCCGCCAGCACTTATACAGTTTTGGTCGAAGACGGTGACAATCCGGTCCTCAGCGATAACGTAGCGGTCCCTGATACCGAACTTCTCGGAACTGAATCTTTGGCGTCTTTTGCTCAGGATGCCGATAACTCCGTACTGAAGATAGGATACCGTGGGTACAAGCGGTATGTGCGTCTCACCTTGACGCCGGCGAATAACTCCGGGGATGCTCCGATTTCGGTTATAGCGGTCCTCGGCAGCCCGCACATGGCGCCGGTTGAGTAATAGAAACTTTATGGGCTATTCCGGGGAATTCCAACGCCCGATTAGCGATTATCACCTTCTATATCGCCGCCCCCGGTGGGGTTGTCCTCCGGGGGTAACCTTTTTAGCCCCATCCAAGATTTTGGGAGGTCGAATCTCATGCCTCTGAATTTCAAATTCGGCGCTGATTCATCCGAGCTTCAAAGCGAGCTTCAGAATTCGGCTAAAAGTATCGAAGATAATACCGCCAAAATGCGGACCTCGTTTTCCGGTCTTGCCTCTGATACCCAGCGATATACGCGTGTTTCGGCTGATTATGTCGGGCAGTATGCGCGAGATGTGCAAAAACACGCGCAGCTCATGACCCGCGAGATTGAAATATTCACCGGCGCGTTTTCCAAAAACTTCGATGCAGTTGGCGCGAAAGCCCGCGATCAATCCGGGGTGTTCGATTCTTTTGCTCAGGAAGTCGCAGCCGGTGCAGTTAGTATGGGCGCGGCCATTGGTGAAATGGCGATTAAGGCTAAGTCCTGGTACGAAACACTCGGGAAAGGGATCGAAGAGGTAAAGCACCCGATCGATACAATCGATCAGGGAATTAGTAAGCTGACAAATCAGACGATGCTTTCCGCTAGAGACACTGCCGTGCAGCTCGGAAACAGTTTTATGGAGATGGCAATATCTCTCGGGGCTCTCAGTTCGAGCCTAGGAATATCGATCTCCCAAATGCAGGACATAACGGGGGCCGCTAGGGCGTCTGGTGTCGGTGTCGAAGTGTTTGTGGCGGCCATAAAAAATATCAAATCAGCGCTATCTGAAAGCAACGAGGACACGACAAAAACCAGAAAGGCCTTAGAGAGCCTCGGCATCTCCCTTTCCGATACATCGGGTAAAACGAAAACCTGGCATGACGTTTTCGTTGAACTGGCAGACAAGTTCCCAAAATACGAAGAGGGGCTTAAGAAGTCTACACTCGCAACCACTCTTTTCACCGCTGAAGGAGCTAAAATAGCCGGGGTGCTTAATCTGGGAAGTTCTGCCTTCGAGCAATACCTGCAGATAGCTCAGAACGCCAATACAAAAATAACCGAATCCGAAGTAAGGCGCGCCGAGGCACTGAAAAGAAGCCTGCAGATCGAGACCGAGGAAACCCATCAGCAGTCAAAGAGGATGGGGGAAGCCTGGTTTGACCTCGGAACTAAATTAAATGCCATGCTCTACGAGAATAAATCGACATGGGATAAATGGCGTGAAGGCGTAACCGGTGTCTTCGATGCATTAGTGAAGGCCGCGGCGCTCAAGGCTTCAGAAATTCAGAAATCGCTTTCCAACATGATCCCTTCTCAACTTAAATCCGGACTCTCGGAAAGGACAAAAGGGAGTGGAGCTGCCCTCGCTGCGTCTCAAATAGACCTCGACTATCCATTGTGGTGGCTGACCCCCGAAGGTCAACCTCTTCCCGGCGGGTATAAAAGATCCGGAGAGAAAGAGGTTCAGGAGACGCCCGCCAATTTTAGTATTGATGATTTCAGAACGGGTCTGAAAAGAGAGAAGAACAAGCCGGGCAATATCTATGATTGGGATGCTGATGCCACGCGCGACTACTGGGTTAAAGCGTATCAATGGGCCGAAAAGTATTATGGCTGGGTAAAAGGCCAAGACACCGAGCTAAAAAAGCAGATATGGGATGAATTCGCCGACTCCGCTAGGGCCGCCCAAGAGACAGACAAGGACAAAAACGGGAAAAGCCGTGTATCCGAATGGACGCAAGAAAGCGATGAAAAAAGCCTTTTCAAGATGGCGGATTCTTATAATTCGGGGGCCTTAGCTAAAACCAGACAGGAAGAGCATGAACAGAAGCTGAAAGATCTTCAGGAGGAGAGGAAGTTTTGGGAAGAAAAACTCGCCATAGCCAGCGTGGATAGCGGAGAATACGATCAAGTTTATCACAAGGTATTCGAAAGCACTAAAAAAATCCTTGAAGAAGAAAGCGCATACAAGAAGAGGAGCGAGTTAGAACAGCGCGAAGTTTCCACAATTATGATGGAAATGAAACGCCAGGAAGCCAATACTGAAATAGCAATCGAGCAGGACAAAATAAAGAACCTGTATGAACTCGGCAAGATCGACGCAGCTACCCGTCTTCGGCTTGAAAACGAACTCTACCAAAAAGAATACCAAGCTGCGATTAACGCTAAGTGGGCCGAACTCGACGTCAAAAATCAGAGCATTATCCAGCAAGCGAGGATCTATAAAGAGATCGAAAAGCTCCAGCTCGAACACCAGAGGAAAACGGCAAATGCCGAGGCCCAGATGGTTGCAGCGAGTAAAAGGAATGCTGACCGCATATCATCCTTCTTCAGCGGCTCCATAAATAGCATGCTTTTCTCTACTCAAACCTGGTCGCAGAAATTCCAAAGCCTCGCTCAAAGTGCCGCCGAGAGAGTAATTGATACCGGGATTAAAAAAATAGTAGAGGCTTGGGTTATAGGGGAAGCCACGAAAACAGGCGCAACGGCTGCCGGGGAGGCCTCGAGAACGGCAATTGAGACTGCGGCACAAGCCGAAGGGTTCGCGGGCAAGATAGCAAAGCTGGCACTCGAAATTGATGCCGATGCAGCCGCTGCCGCAGCCGGGGCCTATAAGGCACTCGCCGGCATCCCGATTATAGGCCCGGTTTTAGGTGCCGCCGCTGCAGCAGTTGTGTTTACAGCTGTCTCCGCTTACGGAGCCATGCTGCCCTCGGCGGCCGGAGGCTGGGAAGTCCCGCAAGATACGCTTGCCTACGTGCATAAAAACGAGATGATTTTACCGGCTGACATATCGGGCGGACTTCGAGGGATGGTCGCAGCTGGCGCGGGTGCCAGGGCCGCGGGAGGCGGAGACGTACATCATCATTGGACCGTAAACACCCTCGACGCTAAATCCTTTGCTCAGATGTTAGATGACAATGGGAGCGCACTTTGGAAGACAATGAATAAGCAGGTTGGAAAATTCAAACACTTAGGGGGTAGATAATGGCTACCGCTATGGGACTGCAGAACGACATCGACAAGATGACCGAGAGATACAACCCACTACTCAGGGAGCTGCACTCTGCCCTCTTCGAAATCGTCCATTCCAGTGATCTCTTGGCGCTGCAATTCTTGAGATACGCTGTCGCTGAAGTATTCAAACTCGCGGGCGACGAGGCAGACAAGGTCGCTGCATCAAAGAATATCGAGCGTAATTCTTTAATCTGTTGATCGGTTTAATAGGGGGTGGGGGCCTAAATCTCTACGGCCCCCTACGAACGACCGGGCGCCCAGCCATTTTTTTATGGAAGACCTTAAATCAATTTTTCCCCTGGGGAAGGAAACCATGCGCGGGAGAAGCCAAAAAACGCCGAAAGAGAAAGCGCTATCGGGCAAACCGCCTAATGTTCCTCAGCCTGATGTCATTAAGGCGCTTAAGTGCCCGTCCTGGATGCCGCTACAAGGGAAAAGATTATGGAAAAACCTGTCCGGGGAACTTATCAAAGTTAGGGCCCTTACCGTGCTCGACGTATCGAGTTTCGAGGCTCTCTGCCTGTCCTACGCTCTTATGAGGAAATCGGCATATGAAATGCTCAAAGATGGATTCACAGTCCCCGGCGATAAAGGGACAATAAAAAAACATCCCTCATTCTCGATCTACAAAAGCAATTCAGATACCTTCCGCAGATTTGCAGAGCAGTTCGGACTTTCCCCCGCCTCGCGTCAGCGGCTCGATATGCCGGAGCCGCCGGGACGGAATCGATGGAATCACCTTTGATTTTGAATGGTGATAAATGAGATTATCTAATCGGAATTACGTTGTCTCTGGCAACATAGCTCTTTTTTCTTGCAAATCACCCCCAAAAAGATATTCTGGGGGCACTTCGGATTGACACCCCGAAGCGTTTAACCAGTGAGGAAAGCCATGCCAAAGTTGGCAAACTCCAAAATCGCATTTTTACAGCGCCGTTGGGACCGATGCTTCAGGCATCGGGGCGGCTGCCCGTTCACTGGCGGGCAGTTCGTCAGTCAAGCCCATCGGCGCTTTTTATTTGGAGGCACGACATGGAAGAGAGAAATGTTCAAAAACTTATGGGCTGGCCGGATGAGACCGCCCAGCATGATCTTTTTTCGGTATTGTTGGCCAATCGGCCGATCCAAAGTCCTGAGGAGGCTCACAACATAATCGGCCGGTCAATTGAGTCGATACAATTCTTAGAATCCTGGACTTACGGTAGATTAGAAGACGACCGTGAAATAAACAGAGCGTCGCTTACTTCGCTTTCGGACTATCTAACAGGCATAAGGATAATGCTAAAACGGGTGGAGGAATGGGAAGATCAAAAGTTAACCGAGCACCTCAAAGGCCGGATGATTAAGGGGGCCACAAATGGCTGAAAACCAGCTCGAACCGCCCTCCTGGTTCAACGAACACGGGAGGGAAGCGTGGTTTCGCTTTATCCAAATCTTACGCCGTAGTGGGATCTACGATGACGGACTGGATCGATCCATGTTCGCAGTGCTTTGCTCCCTTTATGGAAGGATTAGCGAAACCCAAAAAGAGCGTAAGGCTATTGCTGATAGTCCCACCATAACCGACTCGGACAAGAAGAAGGGAAAAGCATTCCAAGAAATTGAAGAGGAAACAGTCAAAGGTTTGCAAGAGATAGCTCCCTGTTTCGGGTTTCAGATTATTTGGCAAGATGGCGTATCCATTGATCTTCAGTTCGACCTGGAGGCCTTCGATGATCTTAGCTGAATGCCCAGTCTGCCATAAGAAGCAAGGCACCAAAAACAAGAAGTGCGAGTGCGGCGCCGACCTGGACAAGTTCAAGAAATCCGGCAAGGTCATTTACTGGATCAGATATCAGGCCGGAGGGAAGCGATACAAAGAGCGGATCGGGCCATCAATCGAAGAAGCAAGGGACGCCTACTCACAAAAACGCGTAAAAAGGCGGGAAAAACGGCTTTTCGACATTAAGCCGGAATACAAGACGACCTTTGCGCAGCTCACCAAATGGTACCTCAAGCTCGATAAGGTGGCGTCCCTGAAGTCGTCTGACACAGTTAAGATCTACCTCAGCAAATTTAATTCTCAGTTCGGCGGGATGACTGTCAGCCAGATTCAGCCGGCGGATCTTGAAAACCACCAGGCCAGGAGGAAGGCCGAGAAGCTATCCGATGCAACCATCGACCATGAGATCGGCGCGGCCAGGACCATGATTATCAAGGCTTTCGACAATGATCTGGTGGGCGGTGAAACCCTCCGAGCATTCAAAAAGGTCAAAAAGCTGCTAAAGCGCAACTCAAATGCTCGAGACCGGATACTTTCCCCGGAAGAGTTCGAGGAACTGATGAAACATGCTCCGCGTCACACAAAAGCTATTCTGACGGTCGCTTATTTCACCGGCATGCGCCTGGGGGAAATTTTCAGCCTTACCTGGGATAAAATCGACCTCGAACAGGACTTTATTTGCTTGGAGGCAGACGATACCAAGGACAAGGAGGCCCGCCAGATACCGATCACCAGCGAAGTTCACAAGATATTCAAGGCGACGCCGAGGGCCATCCACGATCAGCACGTTTTTCTTTACAAAGGGAAGCCACTGACCCATATTCGGACCGGATTAAGAAAGGCCTGTGTCGATGCAGGGATCGAATATGGCCGCTTCAAAAAGGACGGCTTTGTATTCCACGACCTCCGACATACCTTCAACACCTACATGCGGAAGGCCGGCACTCCAGAATCAGTGATTATGAGCATCACCGGGCATTCCACACGGGAGATGTTCGACAGGTACAACACCATTGATCGAGAAGACAAAAAAGAGGCTGTAAAGTCCCTAGAAAAATATTTGGGGGCCACTTCTTAGGGACCACTTAGGGACCGGATAGCCAAAACTACCCTTTATTTTCGCTGTTTTTCGTCAGTGTTTGTAGGGGTTCATAATCGAGGTTAAGTGGTTGATATCCGTTTTACTTTTTGGTTCTTTCGGTTTCGTTGTGTTTAGCTTTTTACTATACTCAAAATCCAGTGTCCGCAAGGACGTGTCGGTTCGATTCCGACCTCCGGCACTTGGCTCGGGAAGGGTTTAGCGAAAAAGCTAAGCCCTTCTTTTTTAGAGAAGATCAATTCGGTGAAGACCAATTCGGGAGATGCGCTCAATTTTGTGCAACGGTTGATTTGGCGACACGATCAATTCAGCTGCATTCGCTCGTTCACATGGACCCTTGGCTGAGGCGCAGAGGCGCCCGGAGGGTGGGCAAAGGATTTCGATATGTCCGACAGGGGAAAAGCTGTTTTAAAGATGGTTTCTTGCGTCCTTTTTGCGTCAATTCTTTCCGGATGTTCGGCGTTTGAGTTTCCTCCAAAACTGGAATTCAGCTCCACCTGGGTGTCCAAGGAGGGCAAAACCAAAGAGCAGCTCGCGGAGGACCAGAAGGCTTGCTCGCGAGACGCAATGATTGCCAGTCCGCCGGCTTTTTTTGGCGAAGGCCACTCCAGTGGGGACATGAAGGTCTTTAACAGCTGCATGCGCGCAAAGGGATGGGTGAAAGAATAACGATTTTCCTGCACTTGTGCAGCGATTCTCTTGAGCTTAAGACACCTGGGGGGTCCCAATTAGTGGGTGGCCCGGATTCATATCCGGGTGCGGAGCACAAGAGGCTCGGCGGCGGCACTGGAAACGAGACGGAACTGAATGTGGGAACCACCTTCTTGCGCTTCGCGCCCGGATATGAATCCGGGCCACCCCTTCCATCCCCAATACCTTCGCCCGGACATGAATCCGAGGCCACCCCTTCCATCCCCAATACCTTCACTGCCTTATAGATTGGCGGAACTTTCCATTGGTGGCTGACTCCTCACCGGCATTTCGGTTTTTAAAAACTACCCGGAAATATTAACTTTATTGGAAGAACTCCGGATTTAATCAATAACGGATTAATCTGTAGAGATGAGGAGTGTGAAATGTTTGATTGTTCGACTTGCAGCCAGGAAGATATAGAGAGCGGAATGTCGGCGGCATGTTCCGCGTGCCGGCAGAGTGAGTGTTTGGAGTGCCTGGATGAGCAGGCAATCCGTGTTCCGTGCAAATAATGCTATTTACCCGCAGCCCCGGCCAACCCTTTCGCGAATAATAATGCTCTTACCCTCGCTGCCTCGGCGCCGGCAGGGTCTTCGAGAGGTTGGCCGTCGATTTGGGCCACGGGCATTATTCCGATAAGGGAGTTTAGGACCCAGACGGTTTGCGCGGAAAGTAGATCTTTTGGGCGGGCGGCGCGAGATTCGACTTCGTCTCCGGCATCGCTCAGGATCGAGCGTACAGCGCGGATCGTTATTCCTGGGAGTTGGTAGGCGCTTTTCGGTGTCCACCAGCGGCCGGCGGTGCGGGCGAGCAGAGACCCGGCCGAGGTTTCCGCGACCTTTCCGTTGCGGTCGAGGAGCACGGCTTCACGGCAGCCGCAATCGATGGCGGCCTGTCGGGCGGAAAGATGATAGAGGTAGTTCAAAGACTTATGCGGAGCAAGCGGGGGCGAAAAAGCTCCCCTGAAAATGTGCAAGTCCCAGCCGTTTCCGTATTCTTCGGGCGGTGGCGGGGTATACCTGGTTACCGAAATATTGATTGTGGGTGATAAGCTGAAGGGCATTCCGGGGCCGGGGTCCACTCCGCGAGTTACCATGATCTTTACCGAAGCCGCACCTCTGGCGAGACGGTTTCGGCGAATCAATTCGGAGATGACGTCCGCCCACCGGGGCATATTGTAAGCCAGGGTCATGCGAAAATAGGCAAGAGAGTGATATAGCCTTTCGAGGTGTTCCCGCAGGTAGAGCGGTCTTCCCTTTTCCGCGCGAATGGTTTCGAAAAATCCGTCGCCATATAGAAATCCGCGATCAAGCGTCGAGACGCATGCCTTGTCGGAGGAGAGGAATCCCCCGTTAAGCCACACCGTTGTCCGCCTCCGCGATGAATCGTTCATACCCTTCCCCCCAGCTTTTCAATCAGTTCGAACAGCGTGCGCCCCTTGTGCAGGGTCTCCCGATACTCATCCTCTTCGTCGGAATCGTACACGATGCCCCCTCCTACCGAGAAATAGCAGGTTTTATCCTTTACGACGGCCGTTCTGATCGCCACGTTGAGATCGAGATTGTCGTGCCAGCCGATGTAGCCTATCGACCCGGTGTATACGTGGCGGATATTTGGTTCGAGTTCGTCTATGATTTCCATTGACCGGATCTTGGGGCATCCCGTAATGGACCCGCCCGGAAAGGTTGCGCGAAGGATACGGCCGGGCGTAATACCGGGTTGCAGATCGCCGATCACGATCGATATGAGGTGATGCACGTTGTGGTAGGTTTCCAGCCTTTTGTGTTCGCAAACCCGTATGCTCCTCGGAAGGCAGATCTTCCCGAGATCGTTTCGCAAAAGGTCCACTATCATCGAGAGTTCGGCGTCGTCCTTGCTGCTTTTAAGTAGTTCCGCCGCAAGAGCGGCATCCTCCTCCGGGGTTTTTCCGCGCTTTCTCGTCCCCTTAATAGGACGGGTCTCGATGGACTCATTTTTGCGAAACAGGAAGCGCTCCATGGAGGTTGAGAGCACCTGGTGGCCGCCGGCGTTTATATAGGCGTAAAAGGGCGCGGGATTAACCTCGAAAAGAGAGAGCCAGAACCGAAACGGATCGCCATCTATCGCGAAATGGAAGCGCTGCGACAGGTTTACCTGGTAGACGTCTCCCCGGCGGATGTAGTCCCTCACTTTTGCAACGGCGGACAGGTAATTTCCATGGGTGAAGTTGCTCGCGGGCGGCCCCGTGCGGAGAGCGGCTCCGCGCACGTGAGCGGGCGGGCGGAGGCTGTTTGAGAGCGAGCAACGCGGCCGTGCCGATGAACCCGGCGGCGAACTTTGTTCGTCCTTAAGATTCAGCGTAAGCCTAAGAAGGTTTTTCTCCCGTCTGTCATGAATCATGAATTGCCTGGGCCAGAATAGAAAAATGTCCGGAAGACCCAGGTCATCCTCGGCGGATTGCGGCAGGCGTTCGATCATGTTCTTGAGATCGTAGGCGAAGTATCCGAGCGCTCCTCCGCAAAAGGGCGGGGTTTCGAGCCCAAAGGCGGGACGGAAAAAGTCGCCCAGCCGGTCGAGCACATCGAGTGGATTTTCCCGAAACTCCCAAACCTGCCCCAGAGCTTCGATCCGGCAGCGGTCCCCTTTGCTTGTCAATACGGCAAGGGGATCGCATGCGGCTATGGAGTAGCGGTTTTCTCCTTCGGGCCTCAGGTCGCCTCCACTTAGCAGGACAGCCGAGGGAGAGCGCGCTGCGAACTCGTCGGCCAAGCCGTGAAAATCCGGTTCATCAAAATCTTCGATCCGCTCCAGGGACCCTATTTCGACTATTACTGGTTCCTCCATGGTCCCTCCCATCAACTTTCTCGCATGCAGTTGTTGGAAGGGTGCAACTTCGCGGGACCGGCATGGTTTACCCTTGGAAAGCGAATCGCGGGATCTTTTGGGCGAGGCGGCGGTTTCCATCCAGGGACCGATCCCAGGAAGTTTTGCGCCAGTGCAAGCCCGTACTCGCTCAGGAATGATTCCGGATGAAACTGGACGCCGAAGATGGGAAAATCCCTGTGCCTGATTCCCATGAGAACGCCGTCCGGCGACGAGGCAAGGGGCGCCAAACCGCCGGCGCCGAGTTCGATTCGCAGTGAATGATACCTGGCAACCCTGAAAGGAGAAGGCAAGCCTACGAAGATACTCTCTCCCAGGTGCTCGACCATGCACGTTTTGCCGTGCACGGGCACGGGCGCTATAACAGTCGTTCCGCCGAAGACCTCGTTAATCGCCTGCATCCCAAGGCAAACGCCCAGCAGAGGCACCTTCGGTCCGAAGCACTCGATGACTCTTTTGCTGATTCCGGCATGAGCCGGGTCCTTCGGGCCCGGAGAGATGCAAATCCAGTCCGGATCGAGGCCCGCAAGCTCAACAAGGGTTATCTCATCATTTCTGAAGACCAGGATTTCGAGATCGAACTCAAGGAAAAGCTGTACGAGGTTGTATGTGAAAGAATCATAGTTATCGATCATCACCAGCCGCATTTGCCACCCCCGAAAAAAAAGAAGGCCGTCCCGATTTAGTGAGCCGGGATGGCCTGCGGCCTGGCATAACTCACGCTTGCAGTCAGTCTACCAAATCTTTCCTAAACTACAAAATCTTTTCACCACGGATGGCGCGGAAAACGCGGGCCTACCACAGGTTTTGGCTTAGCTGGTTTTCGCTTCTCGGGATTAGGCGTATCGCGTCGAACTCGCATGCGCTTCGGCATATACCGCAGCCGTAGCAGCGGAGCGGGTCGATAAAGGCTTTTTTCTTCATAACCGAGTGATATATGGCCCCGAACTGGCAGTAGGAGATGCATTTGCGGCATCCGGAGCAGCTCCTTGTATCCGTTTCCGCAACGTATTCGGCCCTGAAAAAGACCCGGAAGTCAAAGCGGTTGCTTACCATCGCCAGGCAATCCGACCGGTCGCAGTTGCAAATGCCCCCGATGAAAGGCGTCTTAAAAGTCCAGATGGTGTGGACCAGGCCCTTTTTCTCGAATGAGCGGTGCAGATCGAGTGCTTCCGCGGGGGTAATCCTGTCGAACAGCTTTAAATCCGGGCCGGGTTTAAAGTTTTTGATGAAAGATTCCTCGATGCCCGGCACATTCGAGGGATTGATTCCCAGGCCGAAACAGAACTCGTTTGTCGTCTTACGAGTGGTGGTTTTACGGCATACGCAGGGTACGCGAACGATGCCGTCCGCGAGGTTCAGGACCTGTTCGACGTCCTCTATCGGCACCACCTGGCCGAAGTGGTCCCTGCGGTATTTTCGTTCCTCGAAAAAAAAGAGTATCCGCCGCAACCAGGCCGGGGCGCGGGCCGCCTTGCTGAGTTTTTCCCGCACATTCGCTACGCTTCCCCTGGTGCTTATGAAATCATTGATGAAACCAACTCGGCCCAGGTCGTGTAAGAGTTCGACGGAGTAGTTTTTGGCTTCGAGGTACCACTTCTTGCCTTCTCCGTGCTGGTGGCAAAATTGGCACATTTTGATCTCTCCTGTTATAGTGACGGGCGTGGGGGGGCGGCAGTCTGCCTGGGTAGAATGTTATCTTTCGCACAAAAAGCTGCCGCAACTGTCGAATCATACCTCATAGAGCTTGCCATGAAACCATAATTCTGCCATTATTCCGCGACTAATGTATTCAGAAAATCAAATCGGAGTTAATCTAATTGACATTCCCAAAGCTTAAAATCGGAGACATGGTCGCCGATGTCCCCATTATTCAGGGCGGAATGGGCATAGGGGTTTCCCTTTCCCGCCTTGCGTCTTCCGTAGCGGGTGAAGGGGGGATCGGCATCATTGCAACTGCGGGCATCGGTGCTCTTTCAACAGAGCGCGATGAAGGCTACCTTGAAGCAAGCATAACCGTTTTGCGCGACGAGATCAGGAAGGCAAAAGAGGCCACCAAGGGTATCGTCGGCGTAAACATTATGGTTGCGCTTACCAACTTCGCCGACATGGTCGAAACCTCGATTGCCGAGGGAATAGACCTCATCCTGTCGGGCGCAGGACTGCCCCTGGATCTGCCCAAATACCTCTCGGACGGGGTCAAGACCAAGCTGGTCCCGATAATCTCTTCAGCCAAAGCCGCCCGGGTGATCTGCAAGAGGTGGTGGTCACGCTACAACCGGCTACCCGACGCCTTCGTGGTCGAGGGACCGATGGCCGGCGGGCATCTGGGATTCAGTTCCGAGCAGATCGACGACCCTGAATTCGCACTTGAAAAAATAATCCCGGAAGTCGTCCAGGCAGTTGGCGATTTCGAAAAAGAGCACGGCGTGGAGATCCCGGTGATTGCCGCCGGAGGCATTTTCACCGGAGAGGACATTCTCAAGTACCTCGAACTCGGCGCAGCCGGTGTGCAGATGGGCACGCGCTTTGTTGCAACCGACGAATGCGACGCGGACGATCGGTTCAAGCAGTGCTACGTGAATGCCAAACCGGAGGACCTGGTAATTATCAAAAGCCCAGTGGGGATGCCGGGCAGAGCGATCAAGAATGACTTCATCGTGAGCGTGGAGGAGGGGCAGAGAAAGCCGTTCAAATGCCCATACCACTGCATCACCTCGTGCAACTGCACCGATAGCCCGTATTGCATCGCACTGGCCCTTGCCAACGCCAAAAGAGGCAACCTCAAAGGCGGCTTCGCCTTCGCCGGCAAGAACGCCTACCGGGTTGACCGGATCGTGCCGGTAAAAGAACTGATAGCCTCCCTGCAGGAAGAATACGACAGGGCCAGCGGTAACTCCGTGGCCAAGAGCTGATACTCCGGGAATAAATAAAAGGCGGGCACGATGAAATCGA
>DBMO01000062.1 GCA_002298995.1 Desulfarculales bacterium UBA696 | reverse complement strand
GGTAGTTGGTCATCATCACATTCACAATGGTTGTAATGGAAAATAGATGGAAAATAGATGGGTTGCGCTCGCTCCACCCATCCTACGAATATTACGATTCTACTGCGCTTCCCAGGTTAATTCAATAAACCCCGTCAACCAGTTGCCAAATTATCCCTACGTGTAAAAAACGTGTGCTAAGCGCTCCGGAGGCAAGGCTTTAGTGAGAGTTCGAGATGGCGCCTTTCAAAGTATAAAAGAGCGGGGGAATGATTCCCCCGCGCCCCCTCGGCCTCGCGCGCGAGGCCGAAATTCTGGAGCTACCATTCGTACTGTTTCTCGGTAGGATCTTGAAGGCAAATTGGTACAAACGGGTGCGGAGATGGTGCATTAACGGTGCGGCAACGGTGCAATACAAGTGCGGTTAAAGTGCGGAAAAAAGGGCTTACTTCGGCTTCCAGCAAGGAATGATATCACGAAGCAGATAGGGGCAGCCTCGGTGCGGAATAAATGAGCCGATGCCCGTGATCTTTGAAAAAGATATAGGACCGGCTGTTTTCGGGCTTAGAATGACCCAACCCGCATTTCATCGGCATCCGCAACCCGTAACCCACAGCGCACGTCCCACAACCATCACGGATGAGCTTCCGACCAGTTTTCTCCCCAGCCGATTTCGATCTTTAGCGGGGCGGCGATATTGGGCCAGACGTTTTCCATTTTGTTGCGGATAAGCTCCTGCACCCTCACCTTCTCGGCCAGAGGGACTTCGAAAAGAAGTTCGTCATGGACCTGTAGGAGCATGTCGGTGCGGAATTTTTCCTTCTTCAGCGCCAGGTAGATGTCGATCATGGCCTTTTTTATGAGGTCGGCCGAGGTGCCCTGGATCGGCGTGTTTATTGCCAGGCGCTCGCCGAGTTGGCGGATCGTGAAATTCCTGCTTTTGAGTTCGGGAATTGCTCGCCTTCTTCCGAGAAGCGTTTCAGCGTAACCAAGTTCCCGCGCCTTTTGCACGGCCTCATCTATAAACCGCCTTACTCCGCTATAGCGCTCGAAGTACCTGTCGATTGCCGCCCTGGCGGTCTTCGTGGTAATCCGGAGCCTCTGGGAGAGTCCGAAAGGGCTCATCCCGTAGATTATCCCGAAGTTTATCATCTTGGCCTGCCTGCGCATCTCCGGGGTGACGTCGGCCGGCGTTATGCCGAAAATATCGGCCGCGGTGCGCCTGTGAACGTCGTGGCCGTCCCGAAAGGCGTCCAGAAGGCTTTCATCGCCGCTATAGTGGGCAAGCACCCGGAGTTCGATCTGCGAATAGTCGGCCGAGAGCAGCATGTTGCCGGGGGCGGCGATGAAGGCTTCGCGTATCTTCTTGCCTTCTTCGGATCGTATGGGGATATTTTGCAGGTTCGGGTTCGAGCTGCTGAGGCGCCCGGTTGCAGTTACGGCCTGGTTAAATGATGTGTGAATCCGCCCGGTTGCGGGCCGAACGAGCTTTGGGAGGGCGTCGGCGTAGGTGCCCTTCAGCTTGGACAGGGTGCGGTGGCTCAGGACCTGTTCGGCGATCGGGTGTTCGGCGGCGAGTTCTTCTAGGACCGCCATGTCGGTCGAAGCGCCGCTTTTGGTTTTTTTGATGACCGAAAGCCCCAGTTTATCGAAGAGGATATAGCCAAGCTGCTTTGGCGACTGGATATTGAACTCCTCGCCCGCCATCTGGTAGACCATGTCCGCCTTCTGGTCGAGCGCCTTCTGGAACTCGATGGATAAGCTTTCCAGCTTCTCTGAATCGACCAGGATGCCCCGGTGCTCCATGCGGGCGAGGACCTCGGTCAGCGGCAGTTCGATGAGTTCATAGAGTTCCCTTAGTTTATTTTCTTCGAGTGCTTTTAGAAGCGGAGAAACGAGCCTCCAGGTTGTTTCGACGTCGCAGCAGCCAAAATCGGCCGCCTTTTCAAGTTCGAGTTCGGCAAAGTTTATCCTGGCCTTGCCCCGTCCGGTCATATCCTGGAGCGAGGATATGTTCTCGCCCAGGTATTCGGCGGCGACCCGGTCCAGCGCGTGGGTCTGCTTACCCGGATCGAGCAGGTAGCTTGCGATCATGGTATCGAAAGCCATTGCGTTCAGCTCGATCCCGCGGCATTTCAAGACGACCCACTGGAACTTGAGGTCCTGGCCGGCCTTTGCCGGCGAGGCAGCGCTAAGCAGCGGCTGGATTTCGCGCAGGACCTCGGCGGCGGTAAGCTGGCACTCCGAGCCCGGTCCGCAGTGGCCGACCGGGACGTAATAGGCAACGTTTTCAGACGCGCAAAAGGCAACCGCAACGATTTCGGTATCCATGGCTTCCTGCGAGGTCGTCTCCACCTCGATTGAGATCAGCGATTTACCTGAAAGCATGTCGACAAGGCTTTTCAGCTCGTCTTTGGTACGGATCACGTGATCGGTTCGAGCACTCGGGGTCTTGAGGGAGGGTGCGGCCTCTTCGACGTCCGCCCACTCGCGCCTGAGGGTATCCAGAAGCGTCTTGAATTCGAGTTCCTCGCAAAGGGCGAGCATTTCCTTTCGCATGGGCGGAGCGGGCGCGAATTCCTCGATCCCTTTATCGATAGCAACGTCGGGCCTTAATGTAACCAGGTCGCGTGAGAGGTATGCCGAAGCCCGTCCCTCACTTAGCTTTTTCCTCAGGGATTCCGGCGTGATGCGGTCAATATTTTCATACACGCCGCCAAGCGATCCCCAGGTCTGAATAAGCTGCCGGGCCGTTTTCTCACCGACCCCTTTTACTCCGGGAACGTTGTCCGACGTATCCCCCACCAGGGCCATATAGTCTATCATCTGGCCAGGGGTTACGCCGAAGCGCTCCAGGACCACCTGTTCGGTAAAGAGGCGATCGCTTTGCGGGTCCCATTGCCTGATTGCGGGGTCGGTTATGAGTTGGTGCAGGTCCTTGTCCGCGGATACTATGACTGTATCCATTCCGAGATCTGAAACAAGATGAGCGAGAGCCGCGATAAGGTCGTCGGCCTCGTAGCCCGCAAGCTCCATCTGCGGGATTCCGAAATACTGCACCACCCGTTTTATGTAGGGCACCTGCGGAACGAGTTCCTCGGGCATGACCTGGCGGGTGGCCTTGTACTCCGCCGACATTTCATGTCGAAAACCGCGTCCGGGCGCGTCGAAGACCACGCAGATATAGTCCGGCTTTCGTTCCCGAATGACTTTTAAAAGCATCGTGGAAAAGCCGTAGACCGCCTGGGTGGCCATTCCCCTGGAATTGGTAAGGCGCCGGATGGCATAAAATGCCCTGTAGATGTAGGAACTGCCGTCGATCAGGAAGAATGTCTTTCGCTCGCTTTTATTTTGCTGGTTCATCAGGCCCTTTCCAGTTCAAAGAAGCAGTTATTCAGGTTGGGAGGCAACGCCGTGAGCGGCATTCTTCAAAAGTCGTTCCGGCCAAAGCCGCGGCGCGGTGGCGAATCTATAATGTAGGTTGGGTAGAGCGATGAATAACTACAGGAGTCCGAGATGAATCCATGGGAGCGAAACCCAACATCCCGGCCGCCGGAGCGTTGGGTTTCGCTCCATTCAAAGCGTTCGCGGCGAAATTTCCTTTTAGCCGCTCAACCCAACCTACAAAACCTCATCTTCCGGCTTCCGTCTCCGTCCACCCCGCTTGCCCCTCGCCGGAAGTCCGGGGGGCAGGTATTCCAGATTAACGTTGCTCATGGCATGAAAAGTGTTTCCCCTGACCTTTGGATTTTTCCTGTAGAGTTCATCGAGCATACGGCGCAGCTCGGCCCTCTGGCTTTTGTCGGCAGACGGGCAGTTGGAGGGCAGTATCGGAAGTCCGATACTCTTGCACATCCGGATCACGGAGGGAGTGGACATCAGCGCCAGGGGCCGGATAACCGTGATTTCGCCTCCGAAAAACTCCTGCCGGGGAACGATTGCGGCAACTTCCGCCCCGTAGCATATGTTAATCCAGAAAGTCTCGATGATGTCGTCCTGGGTGTGGCCCAAGGCAATCTTGGAGCAGCCAAGGTCGCGCGCCTTTTTGAACAGCGCCGAGCGTCGAAGCCTGGAGCAAAGGAAGCAGGGATTTTCCTTGTTTTCGGGTCCGTGCGCCCTCGGACCGAAATCGGTGCGAATAATCTCGTATCTGAACCCCTCACGGACAAAATAAGATTCGAGCGCGTCCGCCGAATCGGTGTCGAAACCGGGGTCCACATGGACGGCTACAAGCTCGTATTTTATGGGAATTCGCCGCAGCCTCTCCCGCAGAAGCCAGAGCAGCAGCATGCTGTCCTTGCCGCCGGATACCCCGACCGCGATCCTGTCTCCGTCCGCAATAAGCCCGTAATGGTTTATCGCCTTCCCGAACAGCCTTCGTATTTCTCTGTCTATATATCCCATCAACCCCTGATTTCCCTGTTCAACGTCGTCCAGGCACGCGGTAAATTACACCTGTCTGGAATAGACCGAGGGCTTATTTTGAGCTGGAGCGAAAATTTTAATTTTAACTCATTTGCACGATTTTTTTGAGCACTTAATAGTTGGGACTACTTCAATGGGGGCAGGAGTAACCGGTGCGGTGTCGGGCTTGGTCTTCTCGCCTAATGCTCCGGCGGTGCGCTGTCGCATCCGATTACCTGGAAAGGAATTTGTGGGTTACGGCGGATTGCCGCGCAGAATCTTGATAGCATTTCAGTCAGATCTTCAAAGACCTCGGGTTTGGACAAAAACGATGAGGCCCCTGCCTCCCTGGATAAAGCGATGTCGCGCTGATCTTTCGAGGTAGTGAGGATCAGGATCGGGATTGGTGCTAACCCAGGATAGGATTTGATCCTGGCAAGGGCTTCCCTGCCGTCGATCAGGGGCATGTTTAAATCGAGCAGGATCAGGTCTGGCCGGGGATGTTTTTGATGGTCGGTAAAATTTCCCTGGTGGAGGAGATAATTCAACAGCTCTTCGCCATCCGCAACAAAGCGCAGATCATGGGGCATGCCGATTTCCTGAAAAGCGGACCGGACGAGAATACAATCATCCTCGTCATCGTCTGCCATCAAGATATTTAATACGGCATTCTCGCTCTTCATTGACGCACCGATTAATGCTTTGCCGGGAGGGTCACGATAAAAGTAGAGCCCCGGCCGAGCGTGCTGGTGGCACTAATGCCGCCCCCGTGCCGTGCTGCTATTTTTCGACAAATTGCCAGGCCCATGCCCATTCCCTTGTATGGAGCATCTTTACCATGAAGACGCTCGAACGGCATAAAGATTTTGTGGATGAACTCCTCCCTGAAACCTATGCCATTGTCCTCGATTACAACCCGGCAGCTTTTATCGCTGAGGCTCCCGCTAATCTTTACGACCGGAGGATCGGCTTCCTTACGGTATTTCATGGAATTCTCGATCAGGTTTTGAAAGAGCTGCCGCAGCAGAGGTGCATCGGCCTCTACGGTTGGCAGATTGCTGACCTCAACCCTGCCTCCGGCATTCATAACCAGAATTTCGAGATCGCTGGCGGCATCTTTAACAACCTGGGTCAGATCGACAGGCCTTAAATCCAGTTGGCTTGTACCCGTTTTGGAATAATTCAGCAGGGACCGCAATAGATTGGACATACGATTTGCCGCATTGGTCATGCGCTTCAGGTGCTCTTTACCCTCGGAATTCAGTGAATCCCCGTGCTTCATAACGAGGATGTTTCCGAACGTCTGTATTTTGCGCAAGGGTTCCTGAAGATCGTGCGAAGCTATAAAAGCAAAATCCTGGAGCTCATTATTCAAAGACTCAAGTCGTGCCGTGTAAGCTTTCAGTTTTTCCTCGGCCCGTCTGCGCTCGGTAATATCGATCTCCATCTTCAAGATGAGAGGCGAGCCGTCAATGT
This sequence comes from Desulfarculales bacterium UBA696, assembly GCA_002298995.1. Lineage (GTDB taxonomy): Bacteria > Desulfobacterota > Syntrophobacteria > Syntrophobacterales > Syntrophobacteraceae > SbD1. The sequence continues at coordinate 6,280 of DBMO01000062.1, read as the reverse complement.
CGGTAAACGGCATGTCGTAGATGTCTAAGTTACAGTCTCCTGGGTCGATGCACTCCCAATGTCGCGGTTCATTGGTTTCAAAGACTTTGAAAGTTTGGCAAAATTCACATGGCTGAGGTTTGCCGAAAATAAATTCATGGCAGCGCCTTCCGAGGGGCTCCCCGAAATACTCCCGGAACTTCCGATTTGCAAACGGCACATGGTAATCCTGCGTTATCAGGCAGATATAGACCGGCAGAGACTCCAAAACATTGTAGAACCGCTGACGTTCGGCTTCCACTCCCTCTTCTGCCCGTTTGCGCTCGTCTATCTCTTTTACCAACTCCTCATTGACCTTCTCAAGTTCAGCAGTGCGCGCACGAACACGTAATTCAAGTTCATCATGCGATTTGCGCAGCTCGATTTCCACCAGTTTGCGCTCGGAGATGTCGCGATGCTGCCACATACGGCCACGTGGCTTTCCATCGACCAGGATCGGAATAAAATCTCTCAAGAATACTCGTCCGTTGTACATCAGGATCTCTTCATCCTCGACACGCTGCCCTCTTGAGATAATCTGCCGGACCCGAGCCATACCTTCTTCGGGATTAGCATAGGCGGTGGATGCTTTTGGAAGTATTTCCGCGGCAGGCAACCCGATCAACTCCGAGGGGGCCTCCGACAAATTAAACTGGTCGCAGAAGTTCTGATTTACGAACTCGATTTGATCATCCTCGTCTATAACCAAAATGCCGACAAAAATATTGGACAGGATATTATGAAAACGCTGAACCGTGGTTCGGAGGATTTCCTCGGCCTGCTTACGCTTGGTGATATCTGAGGTAATAGTGGCAAAGCGCGTGCCGCCAAGGTGAAAAGCCGAGACACGAATATGGATTTGCAGAGGTTCGAAAATTTGTTCAAACCTTACCGGCTCCCCTGTTTTCACAAGATCTGCAACGCGATCCAGGAAAGGCCCCGGGGCATGCGCACCGTACAGCTCGGAAAAGCGCCAACCGATTAATTCGTCCCGCGACTTCCCAGATTTTCGCAGGTATGCGGGATTGACATCCAGAATGCGCCAGTCGCATGGAATGGCGTGCTCATCATATATGAGTTCGTCGATCTCCATGATCTCGTTCATATTGTCAAACAGGGCGCGGTACTTTTCCTCGCTTTCCTTCAGGTTCATTTCGCGTGCCCGCAACTCGCGGGCCATTATATTGAATCCGCCGGCAAGGTCTCTTATTTCAGCCGGTCCCGTGACTGAAACCGGAAAGTTTGCATTCCCCTCGCCAAGTGCCAGAGCGTGTCCCCTAAGCTCCCTAATGGGAGCGGTGATGAAATGAGAGAGCATGATCGCGCCAACGAGAGCAGCTATCGCAATAAGCACGAAAATAGCTGCCTCGGGGAGGAGTGAAGCCCAAATGGCCGACAATGCGGCATCCTCTTCCCTGCTTGCGGCAGCAACCCAGCCGATACCGGATATGGGTGTGAATGCAACGAACCGTCGTATCTCAAACGCATTGGATACAGCTGAGGCGACAACTTCTTTTGACTCAAGGGCATCTTTGATGGCTGGATAAGAGGAAAGCCAGTCGCGCTGCTCCCAGGTATATTGAGTGACAGGAAACCGATATACGAGCATCCCCTTGCTATCTAAAAGGCTAACTCCCCCGGCCCTGGACCTCTCGATTCGCAGCACTTCCAGCAGACGCTCAGGTTCGATGGCGGCCGCTACAACTCCAAGCAACTCGCCCCGTTCGTTCAGAATACCGCGGCTGATTGTAAAAGTCGGTCTTTTCGTAACTCTCCCTACGATGAGATCCGATATGCTCCAGGTTCTTCCGGCAACAACCTCCCGGGAAAATGACCGGTCGCTTAGATCGTATCCAATCGAGCCCCTTGGGCTAGCAGCAATGACAAACCCGTTTGGGTCCATCCAATAAGAAGATGTGACTACCGGATTGTCAGCCCGGAATTCGTCTAGAATGCGGAGGCGATCCTGCTCGGAAATCGACGGGGTCGTAAGGGCCTGGCTGATTACCAACTCGGAATGGACTATGTCCATTACGAATGCTTCAAAAGTCTTCGCTGCGGCGCGGGCGATTTCAAGGTTTGCTTGGAGTTCCTCGGCCCTGCGGGTCTCGAATAATCGGTGATAGTTGTAGGCCTGAATGAAGAGTATTGGAACGAGCAACACAAGAAGAAGCAGGATGAGCCTGTTCTGTATGCTCTCACCAAAACGTCCCTCACGTGATTTTTCATCAGGCGAAGCCGCCATTTTGATGCCCTCGGGAACTGGCGTCAATGAACCGGTCTAGTTTCGAAACATGCCGTGAATTCGGAATCCTGACTATAGGCCTGTCACCCAGCGAGCCCGATCGGGATAATACTTCACCATGAACCTGCGTTTGGAATTTTAGTATAAGTTCACATTACACTAGATGAAGGAGTGCTGTAAACGATTTCAACCGTGATCGTCCATATAATTTCCAGGAGCCTCTATGCCAACTTGAATGGTTTTACGGGGCTGTTGTTCAGAATATTTTCGTGATTCACGTACGCGAAATTATCGAAAATGTGGTGTTATCGCCGAATGACGCCTCGGGGTTCCAATCAGTGGGCAACCGGATTTATATCCGGCCTGCCCTTCTATCCCCATATCTTCGCCAACTTATAGACTGGCGGAACTTCCCCTTTGGGCAACCGCCCCTATCAGGATCATTCCGGGATTCCACTTACAGTTTCTAAAAAGGACTATTCGGGCAACATCCCCTTTGTTCTTCCTTGCCGCCGGACATCCAGCCCCCTATCTTTCCTCTTAGGGGAGAAGCAGCATGGAAAAACAGCGAGCAAGAACTGTACTGCTCATGGCGGATGATGATGAAGATGATTGCCTTCTGATGGCCGGTGCAATTCGTGAAGCCTTTCAGACGGATAATTTTCATTGTCTAAAGGACGGCCAGGAGCTTCTGGATTACCTGTTCCATCGGGGTTTTTACGAGGACAACGATTTATTCCCGTCTCCCGATTTGATTTTTCTCGATTTAAACATGCCTAAAAAAGACGGCCGCCAAACGCTCAAAGAGATTAAGACCGATCCGCAACTCAGGATGATTCCAGTAATAATCTACACGACATCGAGTTCACAGCAGGAAATCGAGCTATGCTACAAGCTCGGGGCCAACTCCTATATAGTCAAGCCCATCTCATTCGAAAGATTGGTGGAAACAGTGAGGTGCCTCAATAAATACTGGTTCGAAGTGGCAACATTGCCTCTTTCTAAACAGCTGCGAGCCTGCAACGTTCCTTTATCCCAAAAGGCAAGACCTTGCGAGCGCGTATCCGAGCAAGAAATGTAATAACGACAAGGCAATACCAGGCAGCCATGGTATCATCGTTTGCCATTGATGCCCCCATCCTTTATAAGTGCTCCCATGGGCTCAGCCGAAGAGATCCTGATTTTCCATGTGAAAGCGAATAACCCTCGAAAGAAGGGTTATAATTTATCTGAATTCTAAAGCCATGACCAGGATGGGACCGAATCAGATATGGATGACAGAGTATCCTCGGGTCGAGAGTATGTCTTCGCAGCAGTTATAGTCTTAATCGCCGCAACTCTGCGAGCCGCGATTGGAGTCTTCGGCGTCCGCATTCCTTTTGTCACATTCTATCCCGCCGTAATGATATCCGGCATCTATGGAGGAATGCGCGCCGGTCTTCTGGCAACCGCACTCTCCGCTGTTCTCACGGCATATTTTTGGATGGAACCTCCCGGTATAGCAATAGCGAATCCGACTGATTGGATCATACTGACCATCTTTATATCTACCTGCACACTGCTCTCCTATACCGCCGATTTGATGTATCGCGCTCAGGCACGAGCCAAGAGAGCTGAGGCGCAGGCAGAATTGGCCGCAGAGCGGGAAAGAGCGGCCATTGCCGTCCAAGAGAATGAAGAGCGGCTGCGGCTTGCAATCGAATCTGGAAATTTGGGAACCTGGGACTTTAATCCACACACCGGCGAAATCAACTGGTCGGATCGATGTAAGGAAATATTTGGACTGCCTCCCGGCGCCCACATTGACTATCAACTTTTTTCGGACTGCATCCATCCCGACGACCGGCAGAGAGTCCATGATGCCGAGCAAGCGGCAATGGACCCTTCCGGCAACGGACGACTAAATATTGAATTCCGCTCCAAGTTGCCTGACGGGACCGTACGATGGCTTGCCACGACAGCCAAGGTCTTCTTTTCCGATATGGATGAACGACCAAAAGCCGCTCGCATGATCGGCACCGTGGCTGACATCACCGAGCGCAGGGAGATCGAGGATGCTCTTCGCGAAGGTGAGGAGCGCCTCCGCGTTATGGCTGACACTATTCCGCAGCTTGCCTGGGTCGCAAGGGCGGACGGATACATTCACTGGTATAATAAACGCTGGTACGAGTTTACGGGAACTACACCCGAACAGATGGAAGGTTGGGGCTGGCAAAGAGTTCATGATCCTAATGTTTTGCCCGATGTTCTTGAGCGCTGGAAAGAGTCCATTGCCACTGGAAAGCCTTTCGATATGGTTTTCCCATTGCGCGGCGCCGACGGGAACTTCCGACAGTTTCTTACTCGCGTGCAGCCGGTGAAAAATGCCGATGGGGAAGTGACCCAATGGTGCGGGACCAACACCGATGTTACCGAACGCATGTGGATGGAAGAGGTGCTGCGCAAATCACGTGATGAGCTTGAGTTGCGTGTCCGAGAGCGCACAGCGGAGTTGGAGGAAGCAAATGAGGCACTGCGGGACCAGGCTGCCCTGCTTGATTTGGCCCACGATGCAATTCTCGTCCGGGGTATGAACGATAAGATCATTTTTTGGAATACGGGCGCAACGGAAACATATGGGTTTTCTAAAGAGGAAGCCCTCGGTAGAACCACCCATGAACTATTGCGGACACGATTTCCTGAACAGCTGGATCAAATAAAGGAGCGAGTAATACAATATGGATCGTGGCAAGGGGAGCTTTTGCACACCACCTCCACCGGAGGCGAGATCATTGTCGAAAGCCGATGGGGTTTAAAAGCGGATATTACCGGTAAACCGACAGGAATTCTTGAGATCAACCGCGATGTCACGGACCGAAAGAAGGCTGAAAAAACTCTGAAATCCAACATGGAGAGGTTGGAGCTGATAAATTCCGAGCTTCAGGAGTTTGCTTTTGTCGCTTCCCACGATCTGCAGGAGCCTCTGCGAAAGATACAGACCTTCTGTGACCTGACCAAGCAAAGATGCGCTATGTCACTGGACCATGCCGGGCAGGATTACCTGGAGCGGGTCATTAATTCCGCGGCGAGGATGCGTCAGCTTCTGGAGGACTTGCTGCAGTACTCACGAGTTGCATCCAAATCAGAGCCTTTTAGACAGGTAGATCTCGGTGAAATTGCGCGGGACGCAGCGGATGTTTTTGAACAGAAGATTGAAGAGACCGGAGCACAAATTGAAATTAAGAATTTGCCGAAAATAGAAGCAGACGAGAGCCAAATGCTACGCCTTTTCCAAAACTTGATTGGAAACGCACTGAAATTCAGAAGTGAGAAAATCCCTCATATCGAGGTATACGCCAAATGCGACGGCAATACTTTTTGCGAAATATTTGTGAAAGACAACGGCATCGGCTTTGATCAGATCTATGCCGAGAAGATTTTCAAACCTTTCCAGCGCCTCTATGCACGCAGTGAATATGAAGGAACGGGAATGGGCCTGGCAATCTGCCGGAAAATAGCAGAGCGTCACGGGGGTAGCATCAGGGCGGAGAGTGAGCAGGGAAAAGGTTCGACTTTTATATTGAGACTGCCTGGGAAACAAGTGAAAAGCGAGTTAGAGGCAAATGCGTGGAAAGACAATTACGAACGGTTCTGATTGCATCAGTGGGCCTTGGAATTTCGGTGTTCGCTTCCCAATTTTAGTCCTGCTCGATTACGGTTTTTCGTTCGGTTGCGGTGAAATACAGATGTGATTACAACGGCCCAGACACCAACCGGCGAACGCCGAGGGTCCTTCCTGCATGTGCTTCCCAGCGGCGCTTTATTTGGCGCAACCATGGTCTCGTTTCTCTGTTGACTTGCCCCCCTGTTTTGGTATCATAGGGATTCTGCCTGGAGCGCCCGTAGCTCAGTTGGATAGAGCGTCGGACTTCGAATCCGCAGGTCGCAGGTTCGATTCCTGCCGGGCGTACCAAGTACATTTCCAATCCGGGCCGCTAGCTCAACGGTAGAGCAGCTGACTCTTAATCAGGAGGTTCG
>DBMO01000036.1 GCA_002298995.1 Desulfarculales bacterium UBA696 | reverse complement strand
GTAGGATGGGTGGAGCGGAGCGCAACCCATCGGTTCTTAGGCGCAACTTGAACGCAAATTAGTATTAAAGCAAAACCCAACATTCCTGCACTGGAGCGTTGGGTTTTGCTTTTCCAGCACCATGGATCTCCCGTCGTAAAATAGGAAAAGGCGGCCTTTTGGGCCGCCCTCTCCAGAACTGCGGAAGGTGTGGTTTCCTTAATCCTACCTCAGAAGAGTCAGGATCTGCTGCGGAGCCGAGTTCGCCTGTGCAAGCATCGCCATACCAGACTGCTGCAGGATTTGGTTCTTGGTGAAGGTCGAAATTTCAGCCGCCATATCGACGTCGCGAATCGCGGACTCGGAGGCGGAGAAGTTCTCGATGCTCACAGCCAAGTTCTCAACCGTGTACTGGAGCCTGTTCTGGAAGGCGCCGACGTTACCCATGTACGCATTGATCGAAGTAAGAGCCGTGTCGATGGCGGTCATTGCGGCCTGAGCGCTTGCGAGGCTGCCGATGCCGACGTTGTTGCTGCTGACACCCAGACACGATGCTGTCGCGGCCTTGAAGGAAACCGTAATCTGGTTTTCAGTAGCGGCCGTGGCTCCAACCTGGAAGGTGATTCCGCTTGCCGCGGAGCCGGATCCGTCTATCAGGGTGGTCTGACCGTACTTGGTGGAAGCCGCGATACGGTCGATTTCATCCTGGAGCGCTTTGAACTCGCTGTTCATCGTGTTCAGGTTTTCGGTCTGACCGGAAGCCGCCTGCGTGGAAAGTGACTTCATCCGGATCATGATGTCGTTGATTTTCGAGTAGGCGCCATCGGCGACCTGGAGCATTGACTGCGCTTCAGTCGCATTCTGCGAAGCAACCCTCATCGAGGAAATTCTCGCTTTGAAGGTGTTGGCAATGGCGAAACCCGCGGCGTCATCTTTGGCCGAATTGATACGAAGACCAGACGAGAGCTTGCGCAGGGAGTCGGACACCGCTCCATTGGTGTTTACCAGGTTGTTTTGAATCGTGAGAGAGTTCAGGTTGGTATTGACTTTAAGTCCCATGATGTTTCCTCCTTGAAAGTTTTCTTTGACATCCTTGTCAAATCGGTTTTGAAACCATCCACAGTTCCACTCGCCTTTGATTTAAGAATCGACACGGTTGGCGCGGGACTTTAGATTTTTTTTTGGCGGGCTTATTGAAAAATGATCCCAGATGGGCTCTACACAAGGAGCTTCCGCATCTCCACATGGGCAGGCTGGTCGCGGTGGAGGCAAATTAAATTCTGCCCGTGCCGGAAAAGCTCATAGCCAAAACCTGCCAGCAGGCCGGTAATTTGCCTGCCTGATTTTATTACCTCGACGCACAGCACCGGTTTGTTGGCGGCAATTGTTCTCCTTGCGCCATTCAGAACGGCTTCTTCCATGCCTTCCACGTCGATCTTCATAAAATCCACGCGAGGAAAGTTGAGGCTGTCTATCGTGATGACCTGTACCATCTCGATGTCCGGTCCATCGAGCCTGGCGTTCTGCCCTGCATCCGTCTGGGTGGTCCTGCCGAATTCGAGGCTGCCGAAGCTTGCCATGGAGCCATAGTCAACTTTCGGAATCGGGATAAGTCCCGGTGTGTCGCCAACAGCCATGTGGAAGCAGAAAACATTTTCGATACTGTTCAGCGCCATGTTTCCCGCTAGCATCTGGAAGATTACACGCTGCGGCTCGAAGGCAAAAATCCTCGCTCCATTAACAACATTGGCGATGCTCAGGGAAATTACCCCGATGTTCGCGCCGATATCCAGGATGACAGGATTGGGAGGACATGAAGCCGCGATTCTTTGCAGAAGCGAAATCTCCTCGGGCTCGAAATTTCCGGTCTGGGAAAGCTGCCAGAACACCCCATAGCGCGTGTCGGGCGTTCCCTGGTCGTTATGGTTGACAATGAGCATGCCCAGCTCGGTTGGTATAACAACGTTATATCGTTTGCGGATCATTATGTAGCTCCTGTTGCAGTGACCTGGCATGGCCCGGCCGCCAGGCAAAAATTCGTTGTTTACCGCCTTCTATTTATCTCGATCTAAAATTTTCGAAAAACACCCCAGAAGGAGAAGTAGCGGTCAGGTCCCTGGTCAAGCGCGGTTATAGCCATACCCTTGTCTACCAGATAATCCGATACTCGCTGCCACACCGGTATCCAGCGATGGTCGGGACCCACCCAGGGCGAATTCGGATGCCACAGCACCATGGACTCGTGGGGCAAATACAGGAACAGAGTCCCCCCCTTTTTGAGTACCCTGATCCATTCACTCAAAGCCTTCTTCCATGAGTCAAGATGCTCCAGGCAGTGACTGCTGAAAACATAGTCAAGCGATCCGTCCGAGAACTTTTGCAGATTGCAGGCGTTCATGTCAGTGCCGTTATCAACGGGTGTTGCATCCTGGAATGGGAACCTGCCGGCCCCGACGTCCACCCCGCGTCCCCTGCAGTACTCAGAGGCAATATCCTCGATGAAGGATTTCGCATTCCCCACGTTTAGGAACCTTGGATAGGGGGCGAGCATATCATCTATTATCGCGGCCATTTTTTCCTTATCGAGCGCCAGGCAGGACCGGGTGCCGTTGAAGCACCGGCTTGGAACGGTTAACGAATCTTTTTGGCGGCATTCGAGGCAGGATTCGTTATGGTAATCGAAAGATCCAGGGTATGCGCGCAGCGCCGGTGGAATATTTCCCCACCATGCAAGGACAGGGGTCCTGATGTGCCGCTCCATTGCAAGATGATACATCATTGAGTCCAGCGTGAATATGTACTTTGCCCCGTCAAGTATATGGTAGAGGGCTTGGATGGAGGTCTTGTTAACAAGGTTGATATCGGTGTGGCATGATACCCTGGAGTCGGGAGCACCCCCCGCTTCCACAATCGGCAACCCGGTCCTTTGCTTGAGATGTGCGATCACCCAGTCCATGTCCTGTTCGTCGGGCACCCTTGGCTCCCAGCCCGCCCTGCGGGTAACGACGATATACCCTTTAAAGGGCAGCTTATGGATATTGAGGATGAAGGCCGTGGAAAGGCTTGTCACAATGTGAGGGCGTCTTATACTTCGGGGTATCCCGAGCTGATCGGCAAAGTGATGGCACAGGTGCTGTTTGAAATGCGTATAGCCGGTCTCCGGCTCTATTGCCAGGGTGTAGTCGGTCTTTGCGCGCTTCTCGAGCCTGTGTTTATTATCGATGATCGATACTTTTTCGAGATGCAGCAAATCCGCGAGTCCGCCTCCATGGACCTGGATTTCACCGTCGATGCTTCTGAGGTAGGATATCATCCCCGTGGCGGCTATGCAGTCCCCCCTGCCACCCATGATAAGCTCTATGCTTTTCATCTACTATCCTTGATGAGCAAGAAGCAATTCCAGTTAAAGTGAGGCAGGCTCAAAAACCCGCCTATGAGCTTGTACATTTTCTCCGGCACTCTTCGGCTTTTTCCAAAAAACCCCGCAGCTTGTAGATCTCGGAAAGCCTCCCCCATGTTTCCGGCTCTATGTCGCCGAAGCGGATGGCTGTTTCAAAGGCGAGTTGGGCAAGCGCCATATTCTCGAATGCGAAGGCTTTCGTGCCCAGCCATTCCCAACTCCTGCCCGGGTGAGGCCTGTCGGATGCCGAGGCGCTTATCAGCTTGAGAGCGCCTGCCCGGTCGTTTATGCAGTACATGCTGTAGGCCATGTGGAGAAGAATTTCCGACTCATTTGGCATGGGCTGGGTGGGAAACAGTCCCTGGGAAAACTTTTTCCCTGAAACCTCGCGAAAGGCCTCGATGGCCTCCGAGTGCTTGTCCATCCTCTGGTACAGAATAGCACCGTTGAAATTGTGAATAGGGCTGCCCTCGGCGAGGCTCCTTAGCTTTTCGAGATTGCCGATGCTTTTCTCGTAGTCTTCCAGCTCGTAGAATATTTTGGCAAGAAAACTGTACCCCTCCGGGATGAGGTGATGGTTTATGTTCTCCTGCTCGAAGAGTTCCAGCGCGGCCTCCATGCACCGGACCGCTTTTTCGCGGTCCCCCATTGGGGCATGGGTGAGCGCAAGGAAGAAATAGATGCCCCCTCTTCCTCCGTTCCTCTGCAGTTCCCTTTCCAGCATGGCCAGGTTGCGTTTGGCTTTCGCTACTCTCGCCTCCTGGGTCATATATCCGTGGTGACAAACAACGATGTCCGTTTTTACCAGTTCCAGGCCGGCATTTACCGCGCTCGGGAATATCTGCTCGTGAATGGGGCTTTCGAAGCGGACTTCCGGGATAAGGGGCGTGCAGCGCAACTGGAGGCATGAGCTTGGAGGAGCGTCGCTTTGGTGGTTTTCGAGAACGAAATAGAAGGCCTTCCGGCCGTCAAAATGCGACTTTAAAGAGTTTATATAACTCCCGTTCTCGGGTGTTATGCGATCATCCGCGTCGAGCCATAGATGGTATTTGCCCGTCGCCTTGGACATGGCGAAATTGCGCGCGGCGGCAAAATCATCTATCCACTCGAAATCATGCAGATTGGAGGTGTACTTTTGAGCGATCTCTTTGGTGGCGTCAATCGACCCAGTATCGACGATAACGATCTCATCGGCAAAGGCTTTTATGCCTTCGAGCGCCTCGGGCAGGTTCTCCGCTTCGTTTTTCACGATCATACATACTGAAAGTGCCGGCCGGGCCATTTTTATGCCTCCACTGTCGGGCGGGTTTTTGCGCCGGCTGCTTCGATCCGGGCGATAAGTTCGCGGAAATCATCGGGAAGGGCGCGGCTGAATAGATCCTGCTTGCTCCGGACGCAATCTTCGAGGTAGGGGCGAAAACCCCGTGCCTCCGCCATTGTCTGGAGGAGTTGAAACGCGACCGAAATCTCGCCCTTGTCCTGTGGGTGGGATTCAATGAAGCGTTTCGCGGATGTTTTGAAATCGCCGGAGCGAAAAGAGATAAAAGAGAGCGGAAGCGCAAGTGAAACTTGAGAAGCCCCGGCCTCGATCGCCTTATTCAGGTACAGGGCCGCTTCGGAAAATTCCGCTGTATTTAGCAGGCATATCCCGAGGCGCTCGAGCACTGCGGGGTCGTCCTTGAGGCAGGCCGCCATCTTGAGAAACGGCACCGCTTCCTTGAACCTGCCGGTTTCCGAAAAACAGGTCCCTATGACTCCTATCAGGTCGGATTTATCTATGCTGTCCTCGAAGGAAATGTCGCTTTTGCGCTCCTGAGGCGGCTTGGATATATAGACGTAGGATTCGAGCAGAAGCGGAAGCGCCTTGGCGTACGCTTGCTTGCGGAAAAGGGCAAGCCCCTTTAGGAGCCTTCCCATATTCTGGTTGGAAACCAGGCTGATGGATCGGGAAGCGGCATCGAGGGCCGGATCGGTTTCGCCCGCCCTCAGGTGGTGATACGCCTTCATGTTCAGGATCATCGCCTCGAGACACGGCATCATGCCTTTGCCCTGAAGCGCCCGGTCAAATGCCTGCCGGGCTTCCTTCTCCTGCCCGAGCGACATTTTGGTGAGTCCGAGATGATACCTGGCTGCCGGATCGTCGGGATTTTCCGCCAGTTCGGCTTCGAGCAGATCGAGATTTCGCCGGTACTTGGCCTTGACTGTTTCCGGGTCCTGCCCGTATCCGAAATGATCGACAGCAAAATTGGCGTGGTCGACCGTTGCGCCAATTTTCAGCAGGAACTGGTCCACTCCCTCATGTACCCGACCGCTGAAATGAACTCCCGGATGACTGCGAAAAAACCTTATCGCTGCCCCAACCCCCGGTTCCCGTTTTCCCTCCCGACTCCGGTTATAGATAGGAACACTTAGCGCATCGGCCGAGGTGGCCGCCGCAGCCCTTCTCAGACAATCTGAATCGCCCAGCGGGTCCAGCCGCTCATCCGCATCCAGAAAAAGAATCCAGTCACCCGTCGCATGGCGGAGCGATTCATTCCTGGCCTTCGAGAAATCCCCCGGCCAGGCATAAGAGAATACCTTCGCGCCAAGCGATTTCGCCGTCTCGACGGTTCTATCCGAAGAACCGGTATCGACTACGACCACCTCATCGACCATCCCCCGCACGCTTTCCAGGCAGCCGCCCAGGCGCTGTTCCTCATTTTTTACAATCATGCAAAGGGATATTCGGGGTACGGCCCCACGAGGCCGGCGCGCGGCGCCGGGTGTCTTCTTCTCGGATTTTAGAATTTCTCTTACCTTCGCTGTCATTTGGACATCTTTATCTGGATGGGTTTCGGCTTCCCGCAGCAAAGATTCCGCGCGGTCGAATTCCTTTAGCTTGACGTGAGCAAGGGCCATCGGGAGCAGCAGCTGGGAGCGCGATGCTCCGAGCTTTTCAGCCTGGTCCAGAAAATTCAGCCCCTCGCGGAACTCGCCTATATTGATCGAGCAAAGGCCTGCGCGGCGCAAAGTTCCCGGATCGCTCCCCTGGAGGTCCATGTACTTTACCAGGTGCGAAATCGCCTCGGCATAGCGTTCCAACTCGGCGCAGCAGGTCCCGATAAGCTTGTGAAACTCCGCTTCGTCTATGAAAGCGTATTCCTGGCTAAGGTCCGTTTCACGCTTCTCGGGTGGAAGAGTCAGGAAATCGCATGCCCTGAGCAGAAGAGGCAGGGCAGCGGCGAACTCGGATTTTCGGAAATGGGCGAGACCGCTCAGAAGATAGGCAGTATTTTGACGCGGCACCATTTCCATGGATTTCGCGGCAAACGAGAGCGCGTCCTCGGCATTGCCGTCGAGCAGTTCGAGGTAGGAAACCAGGTTGCACAGCATGGTGTTGAGAAAAAGCGGCAGGCCTGGGGCCTCGAAGGCCTTGCTGAAAAAGATTCTGCTTTCACTTCGCCGCTCCAGCAGGAGCAGGGTGATTCCGACGTAGTAGAGGCAGTAGGGATCGTCCGGCTGCCGTTCCAGGTGCTTTTTCGACAGTTCGAGATTTCTTTCCAGCTTTGCCTTGAACTCATCCGGAGGCACGTTGTACCCGAAGTGGTCTATAACGAAGGGGGCTACCGCTATTTGTGCGCCGGCGCGGTGTAGAGAGGGCTCGATCCTTTCGTGCACCTCGTTTTCGAACGCTATCCCCGGAAGGCGCTGAAAGAGGCGGATGTTTAGCGTTGTGTCACAGGCCCCGGTCCCGAACTTGTAGCTCTTGATGGTTACGGAACAAGCGTTTATCCCCGGCTGGGAAGCCGCTCTCCTGATGCAGTCGGAAATGCCGCGGGGGTCCAGCCTCTCATCCGCGTCCAGATAGACAATCCAATCGCCGGTCGCACGGGAGATGGATTGGTTCCGCGCCTCGGCGAAATCGCCTTTCCATGGAACCTGATAGACGCGAGCCCTAAAAGATTTCGCAATTTCAACGGTTGCATCGGTCGAACCGGTGTCCACGACGATAATCTCGTCAACCAGTCCGCGCACGCTATTCAGGCATCCGGCGAGGTTTTCCTGCTCGTTTTTTACAATCATGCAAAGTGAAACAGATGGTCTGCACATCGCCTTCGTTTATCCGGTCCGGTTTCAGGCCGCGGTCTGCTGGCTTGCGGCCGCGACTTTTCCCTTTTCCTTCGCGCCCTTTGGTGGTTTGCTCGCCGCGGGCGGCCCGTCTCCGTTGCGGATTGATTTCAGGAGAGCATTGCAATCCTTGTTCGAGGGATCGGTTTCGAGTGCCTGTTCGAGAACGCTTAGGGCCTCGTCTTTCTGCCCGATTTCGTTGTGAAGGGATGCAAGGACAAACATCGCATCGGGTGCGCCGGGGACCATCCTTAGCGCCCTCTCGACCGCCTCCGCGGACCCGGTAAGGTCTTTAGCGGCCATGAGTTTCGTTGCGGTTTCAATATAGATTCGGGCAACCTCGGGCGAACAGGCATCGGAGTTCCATTGGGCGGCCGCGCTCTGTCTGACGATGGATTCGTATTCGCTCCACGCCTCCTCATCCTCGGGGCGCCGCCGCAGGTAGTGACGGAAAAGTTCCGCCGCGGATTCGCATTCACCGGCCTGGGAAAGCGCACGGGCGCTGTTGCCAAGTATTTCGGGATCGTCGGGCCTAAGTTCGAGGGCCTTGCAGAAATGCTCGAGGGCTTCGTTGAGATTTCCACTCTGCTGGTAAATAACGCCCAGGTCGCTGTGTGCCTCGGCTAAGGTGGGGTCCTTTTCAATTGCCATCTCGAAGCAGACCACCGCACGGTCGGCCCTTCCGCGCTCAAACTCCATCTCGCCCTGTTTTCTCAAAATTTCCGCGGTACTAAATTCATCGGGGCAGGCGGACCGGATCGGAGCATGGGATGAGTTCAGCGCGGACAGTATCCCGGCATCGCCAGGATTTCGCTCCAGGTATGACTTGAGGACCTCGTCCGCGAAGTCCTGCTTTCCCAGCGCTCCGAAAACGCGGGCACATTGGAGGGTTATCTCCCTGTCGTCGGGTTCGAGTTCGAGTGCGCGGGTGAGGCTGTTTAGCGCATCCTCGGTCCTTCCCTGCTCCCAGTAGGCCCGGCTTAGCCCCGTGTGCGCCCTGGCATTGAAGGGATCTTCCCTGAGGACCTTATCGAAACATTCAACGGCATCGGCCGGCCTGTTTTTCGAAAGCGCGTTCTCTCCCTTTTCGAACCATTCCCGCATGGGTTCCTCCTTCGCGGTTTTGCACGCCGTTTCCGGCCTTTTCACTTCCATTTTCTTCCTTCCAGCTCCGGGAGGCTCCGAAATCGGCGAGCCGGCCTGCCCGAGGACCTCGGCAGGGTCTCTCTCGCACTCCTCAGGCGCCCACTTGGCAAACCACAAGTCGCGGTTATGCTGGTTCTCGACTCCGCCGCCATTCTTTTCCTCGTTGAGGTGCGTAACCCTGATCGTGTTGGCAATTGCCAGTTTGCCGCCGTATTTTTGACGAAGCTGCATGAAGTAATCGGTATCTTCCCAGCCCGCCCTGATGTAGCGCTCGTCGAACCAGACTTCGTTTTGCCTGAAAATGCAGCACGCCGTCGGAATCATGTCCACTTCGGCTATCTTGGGCTTGAGGTCGTAATTATTTGCCGTGTTGCGTCCAACAGAGCCGTCGGCTGCCATGAGGCGCGCCGAGAGGGCGGTGATCTCCGGATTTTCCTTAAGAGCCAGTACGAGGTCTCTGTTCCAACCGGGGCTCAAATTCGCGATGTCGTCGTCGCACATGATGATATATGGGTTTTGCGATGCCCTAAGCCCCTGGTTGCGGTTCCTTGCCGCACTCTGCTGCCTGCCCAACACGATCACGTTGTAGGGCGGAACGCTCTTCTCGGCGATTTCAGCCAGGAGCCTCCGCAGGTGCTCGTTGGGCTTGTAGGCCGGGACAACTATGTCGGCCGCGAGGTCGGACCTGAAATGATATGGATAGTCGCTTTGCTCCCTGTAAGGGTCGAGTTCCGAAAAGCCGTGAAGCTGGGCGTAATTTCCGTGAAGACCTCCGCAGACGTTGAGCATCCCGCACTGGGCGCACGCCCCTTTGTTGGTGTTTATCCTGTTTTGAAAATCCCTACCCTGCGCCATGTAGGCATCGACTGTCTTGGGGGCAATTCCGTAGTCCCATTCGAAAGGATCGAACATCACCTGTGGATTGTTGCAGACGTGGGACTCCAGCCCCTTGAGCCGGCAGAGCGGAAAATATCTGACGTTCACCCAGTAGTTTTTGTCATCGAGGTAATTGATGGCATCCCTGAGGTAGGGCTCCACCTCGGAGGCTTTTACCTGAACCTCGTTTAGCCTCTCGAAGATCTCGGGCTGCTGGTGCTTGCCCCACTCGTAGTGCGGGTTGAAATTTATAAAGTTTACGACACGGGGTTTGACCGTCTCGTGATAATGCCTCGCAAGCCTTGGCAAATCCTGGTAATTGTATTTGGTAAGCGTGCAGTTGACGCGGATAAAGCAGCCGCAATCCACCAGGAACCTGGCGCTCCGGTTGATCTTGTCCCACGCGCCGTTGACATTTAGCAGCCGGTCTTGCTGGTCCTCGAACCCGTGAATTGACAGGAGCCATTCGCTACAGCCCGCTTCAGCCAATTTTTTGACTTTTTCGAATGCCAGGCCGTTTGAAATTATGCACGTGTGGAGGCCGATCGATTCGGCGAACTGGACCACCTCGGCCATTTGCGGGTAGATTGTCGGCTCGCCTCCCGTAAAATCCACCGAAGTGTCGCCGCGCTCCCTTGCTGCCAGCAACTCCTGCTGGACCGTTTCGAAGGGCTTGGACCAGTTTTCGTCCTGGCTGTACGTGTAGTAGCACATCCTGCATTTGGCGTTGCAGGGCCGGTTGATATCTATTACAGCCCGGCGTGTCGGGACGAGTCCTGAACTTATCAAGGCGTGCTCCTGTTCTCATGGGCATAAAGCTGGATAGAAACTTGAGACCGCAAACTGATTGCAGCCGCGAGGTGGTTGCAAGATGCCGGCCAAAATCAGCCGGATTTTGGAAAAATGTGGACAGGGGGGAGGCGCCCCGTCCTGACCGGATGTTGGATTTGAGAAAAGAATTTACGTAGAAAATGATAATGAATCGGCTCCATGGTGTAAAATGCGGTAATTTCCCTGCTGCATTTTGCACCACAGTGAGGCAAAAAGCACCTTGAGCCTATGTTGTTGATTTTACAATCAATATAGTGCCATTAATACAATCTGGTGCAAAATGCGCCAATTCGTGAAACCCCGCAATAATATTCCTTGGAACGCGTGTGGAGACACACGCAACCGAACTTCAACAAAAACCGCCACTTGCAAATATCCACGGAAACAGTTAGTTTTGGCCTGAATCCTGCTCTTACACCAGTATAAAATTTTGACAAAAACGGCCGTAGAAAAATTCGCGCGACTTTTAGAATAAGAAAGGGGGACCGTTATGGACGAAAAGGGCCGCAAGGAAACGGGACCGGTGGTTTTTTCGATGCCCAATACGCAGTGCATCTGGAGCAAAGCCGGCGTGATCGAGTCCACTGAGTGCACTAACGCCTTTGACTGCCTTGGATGTTCCATTGAGAAGACCGCCCTGGGCGTGCTCGAAAAAGAGTGTCGCGCCAGCGGAAAGGCCGGGGCATGCACGGGCAGCATGATGAGCATCATGCCGCAGGGCCAGTGCCGCCACATGCTCAGCGGCCGCCTCTCCTACTGCCTCTGCTCTCACGACAGCTGCGCGAACTGCCCGGTCGAACAGATGATAGAAGATTCCGGCATTGCCCCGACCAAAGTGAAATCCGAGCATGCCGATGCACAGGGATACGAGATTGCCAAGAACTACTACTATCACCGCGCGCACACCTGGGCACGGGTAGAATACGGCGGGGTAGTGAGAATCGGGCTGGACGATTTTGCGCTCCGGCTTCTCGGCCAACAAGATGCAATCGAAGCGCCCCTTCCGGGCTCTAAAGTGAGCCAGGGCGGCCCCGCGGTCATTCTCAAGCGCGATGAAAACAAAGCCGCGGTCATCTGCCCGGTTGACGGAGTCGTGCTGGAAGTTAACCAGAAAGTGCTCGAAAAGGCGGGTCTCGCCAATGCCTCACCCTACGAAGACGGCTGGCTCATGCTGATTCAGCCCACAAATCTGAAAGAAAACCTCAAGAACCTGTTCTTTGACGCCGAAGGCAAATCCTGGATCGAAGACTCGGCAATGACCCTGAACGCCATGCTGGCCTCGGAAGGGGCATTTTCGCTGGTTGCCGCCGGCACCGAAACCGCCAGCGACGTCGTAAAAGACGCGCCGGAAATCGGTTGGAAAAAGCTGGTCGAGGAATTTCTCGAATAGAAGCCTGCCGGCTGGACGTCCGTACGGCGGTTTCAGCGCGAAGTACTCGGATAGACCTGATATTTAGCTCGGGCTGTATGCATCCTGGAAGAAATGGGGCGGACACGGCAAAGCCGTGTCCGCCCCGGCTTTATCCTTCATTGATCCTTTTCACTATCTCAAGATCTCAGCGCCTCCGCGGTGAGAGATACCGTCCGCACCCCCATTACCATTACCTTTCCTTCGCGAGTTCGCCCGGTTTTAGCGGATTTTGCCTGTAGCTTTCCCGGATGAGTTCGTCGAGGTAGTTCTGGTAGTCGTCCACGGCGGCCCTGGGCAGCACGAATTGCGACTGGCCCGTGCGTTCCGATATAAGCCGGAAGCCGTAGTCGAAATCAGCCGAGATGCGGCGGCAGATGTCAGTGGCAGTGTTATCTTCCCGCAGGGCAAGAGAGATGATCGCATTCACCGCCTCCTCCTCGAAGCGGACCTTGAATCCGTGCTTTTCGTAAAAATCGGCCTCGAACATCCTCACCTGGTTGTAGAGCACCAGCACTTCTTCGAGAATCTTTTCCACGTCTATGCCCGTGGTCACGTGATGGTCCACGACCATCTCGGTCCGTTCCGCCGAAAAAACCATGGGGAATTCCTCGGCGAATTTTTTCCTCACCTGGAGTACACGGGCGCGAACCGCCGCTTTTTCTTCCCGAAGCAGATTCTCGTATACTTCCATGCGCTCGGGGGTGCTCTCGGCATCCATCAGCCTAACCAGCTCCGAGTCCGGGTTTTCCACCATCGGACCCGTGATGGCCAAGTGGCGTATTCCGGAAGAAGGCAGCTTCTTTTCAAATGGGAGTACGACCTTTTCGAGCACGCTGACCAATCCCCTTGCGCCGGTTTTTTCCGGGAACGCCTTCTCGGCAAGAAGCCGGAGGGCGGCATCCTCGAACCTGATGTCTATCCCGTAGCTTCGGAAGTCCTCCTTCTTTCCAAGGACGATCGGGTTTTTGGGGTTTTTGAGGATCATGTAAAGATCATCGATGTCCAGCGGCTCCAGGACTGCCACCACCGGGATTCGGCCGACAAACTCACTTTCAAATCCGTAGCTTATGAGGTCCTCGGCTTTTACGTGCTGGAGGAACTTGTAGTCGTTTTCGCGGCTGTGAATCTGCGCGCCGAAGCCGATTTCCTGTTTCTGGAGCCGTCTTTTGACTATCTCGGCAAGACCGTTAAAGGCGCCGCTCATTATGAAAAGAATGTTTTTGGTATTCACCGTGCGTTTCTCGCGCTTGCCCGTCTTGCGGTACTGCTCGATTGCCTGGATCTGTGAGACAGGATCGTGGGCCACCTTGAGGTCCACCTCCGTTTCTTCCATCGGCTTCAGCAGGGCCCTTTGCACGCCCGTGCGGGACACGTCCGGGCCGATGAGGTGCTGCGAGGAAGCGATTTTGTCTATCTCATCGACGTAAATTATCCCATGTTCCGCAAGTTCTATGTCATCATTTGCCTGGATCACCAGCTCGCGCACAAGGTCCTCGACGTCTCCGCCGACGTAACCGGTTTCACTGAACTTGGTGGCATCCCCTTTAACGAAGGGGACCCCGAGCCTCTGCGCAATGAGTTTTACGAGGTAAGTCTTGCCGACCCCCGTCGGGCCGATCAAAAGGATGTTGTTCTTGATCCTTCCAACCATCGGCTCGCCGCCAAAACGCGCCCGGCTATGCAGGTATTTTATCCGGTTGTAGTGCGTGCAGATTTTTGTGGCCAGTATCGCCTTCGGTTCCTCCTGGCGGATCACGTATTGGTTCAGGTAGTCTTCCAACTCCTCGGGTTTCAGGTCGAACCTGATATTCTGGATGCCACCGGACTTGTCGGCTTCCAGCGGCGTCTCCGGCGGCTGGACTGATGCCGCCATGGGGGAGATCACCTTTATCCGATAGCCATATTTTTTCGAAAGGTAGTCGCTAAGCTCCTTTTCGAGGGCTTCCTGGTCGGGAAATCTTGGAGGTTCATCCTGCATCAGTAACTCCTTCCGTCTTGATAATACTTCGCCACTGATTTGCAACTCATGATATTAAGTACAGTTCCCCCGATTTGCAACAAGATCATGGCATTGTCGAATCTTATGCAAAAATCCTTCCACACCAGCGCGTCCGCGACTTCCCACCATTCTAAACCCATCATGGAACCTATTCCCGCACATCCGCTATTTGCCATCCGTCTTCCGTTCCCAGTTCCCCGACTGGATTACACCCCGCCTTGTGCATATATTTTTTACAGATGAAACATCTTAGTCCTTGAATCGATTTATCTTGGGGGACATTCATCGGAGGGCGTATTTTATGATCCCAATTTTGCTCGACCACAAGATCCTGAAGAACCTCCCTGCACCAAATGACAAGACGATATCGAGGGTCTTCCAGGCTTTCCAGACCATTGTGGGCCAAAAGACGATCCCATTTTTCAGAAATAATCGGGGGGTGAACCTGGTTCAGCTCGCCAATATCCGGCAAACTCTCTTTTTCCGCCGGATAGAGGACGCGGAAAACAGGATAGGATTTCCCTCCCTGCTCGTGCGCACACAGCAGACCTGGACAATCCTGATTCACGAGAAGTTTTTCGACTACCTTGCTTTTGTCCTGCCCGTAAGACCGGGACTCGAACTCCTCGGTGGAAGGATTAACGAAGAGCGAAAAATGATGGCGTTTACGGAATTTTTCCTCAGACACCAATTCGAGCACATTCTTTTTCCCGACAAGAGCGAAGCCGAAGTCATACGCTCCGATATCGAATTTGCCCGAGGCCTTGCCGAGAGCGATTCCAAGACATATACCTCGCTTCGCGCCGCCCTCGCTGACCCAACAAACGGTATTGTGGGGGAAGGCTACCTCGAATTGATGGACGGCAAGGAAGAGGATGCCCGGTGCGATTTCAAGATGGGGCGCATACTTTCCGCCTTTATCCGGAGTGTGGCGGCTCTTCCCGGAGGATTCCTGCCCGATGTATTCCGGGATTTGGATAAGGATGTAAAAACGAGGGTGTTGAACCGCTGCTATCGTGACGGGCTCGACGAGCGCCAGCCCCTGGTAAGAAAGGCCGCAAGCCTTCGTAAAGTATTGAGACTTTTTGCAATAGCAATCAGCAACGATCCGGACCAGGGCATCGAGCTTTTCAGGGAATTCAAAAGACGGTGGGGACTTGAGACTCTTTTCAAAGAACTCGACATACCGGAACGTTTAATCGAGGACAAGAGCGTTCCCAGGTTGTTTGAAGTCTTCAGCAGGAATTTGGAGGAATTCGTGGAGCCCTCTGACGTAGCCGGGCAGGAGCCGGCCTCGATAAGCAGGCAGGGCCGGCCAGATAGCATGGCCCAGCAGCCCAAGAGCCTCAAGGAGCGGATCGAAGAAGCGAGGGGCGACCCCGATGTGCCGCGTTCGGTGGTCGAGTTGATCGAGAAAAACAAGATGAATGCGGCGGGGCAAAGCGGCGCCAAGTACACCGAGCTTATCGAGACCCTGCTTGCCATCCCCTGGGGCAGAATTAAGCGCATCTGGGTATCGCCGGAAGAATTCGAAGACGGCCTCAACCGGTCCCACTATGGTTTAAAGAAACCCAAGGAGATCATTTGCGACTTTTTCGCAAACCTCATCTGGCGCTATCAGCACTTCAGGGAATCGGAAAAAAAATCATGGAACAGGACGGGGAGCGCCCTGCTCTTCGTGGGGCCGCCGGGGGTGGGCAAAACCTCGATGGCCATATCGATAGCGCGAAACCTCGGCATACCCTACCACAAGCTCTCGCTGGGCGGGATGAAAGATGAAGCGGATATACGGGGCTACGGCTTCACCTACGAAGGATCCAAACCCGGCCCCATCATCCAGGGCCTCATAAAAATGGGTGTAATGAACGGCATGTTCATCATGGACGAGGCCGACAAGACCGAGAAGATCGCAATAGCGACCCTGCTCGAAATTCTCGATCCCGAACAGAACCACCTCTTCCATGACAAGTACACGCAGAGCACGGTGGACGTCAATCTGTCCAATTGTCATTTCATTTTGACCGCAAACAGCATCGATAACGTCCCGGCCGCGATAATAAACCGCTGTGAAGTGATTTTCCTGGACAGGTACAGCGTCGAAGAAAAAATCTCGATAGCAAGGGATTTTCTCCTCCACCGGATCCGGGACCGCTACCTGATTGCCGCCGAGGAGATCTATTTCGACCCCGAGGAGGAAACCGAGATCCTTCGCCACCTGATCAGGAACTACACTTTCGAGGCCGGCGTGCGCGATCTGGAGCGCATCATCCGCACCCTTTTCCTGCGTGTACAGCGAAAGGAGATAATGGGCGAGGGCAAGCGCGACGTAAACCTCACCCTGACCAAGGTCAAAAAGTACCTTGAAGAACCTCTGAAGCCGCGCCTGATAAACGAAGACGACAGGGTCGGGGAAATGATGGCCCTGGGAGTAAACATGGAACTCGGGATCGGATCGCTAATCCCGATACAGGTAACCCCGATCGCCCAGGGGGCCGGGGCCCAGCGCAGCTACATGAGCATGGTCCATACGACCGGCAACATAGAAAGGGTAATGGACGAGAGCCGAAAAGTCGCTTCGACCGCCATTTTGCACCGATCCGAAGAACTGGATATAGACGCCGGGCGAATGACCATCCCCTTCCACCTGCACTTCATGGGCGGATCGACCAAGAAGGATGGTCCTTCGGCAGGAGGCGCCATCGCTCTGGCGCTGGCCTCGCTTTTCAAGAACCGCCGAATCCGGCGCGACGTGGCAATGACCGGCGAAGTGGACACCCAGGGGAGGATTACCAGCATCGGCGGAGTAGGGGTAAAGCTCGAAACGGCTTACGCGGCGGGGTCCAAGACCCTGATCATCCCGAAGGAAAACCTGTACGGAAACGAGGGCATGGAAAGGCTCCCGGAAGCGCTGCAACAGGAACTCCAGATACTCACATACCGGGAGTGGAAGTCCAATCATGAACCTTTCGACTACACGCGCCACGTTCTCCAGGTAATAGCCGTCGAGGACATAGTGCAGGCCGCCGACATTGCCTTTATCGACGAGGACGAGATCGAGTCGCTCTATGAGGCCTTCGAGCAACATGCGAAAGCTGCCGCCGGGGAATTAAGAAGAAATGAGGCGATGCCGTTTAAAAGACTGCGAATGATTTACCTCGACAATCCGGAGGAAGCCGATTCCGGGATAGTGGAATCGGGCTTCTGCGACCAGGATTACGGCTGCACAATCCTGGTGAGAAGCGACGTTCGGGAAGAAATAATGGAGAAGCTCCCCGAGGCCGGGGACAAATTGAGGTTTGTGGATTTCGATCCTTCAACACAATGCCTGCTCGACCTGATAAATGAGACCAAGAGTGAACACACCGAACGGGGCAAGCCTCCCCTGCGGATGTCGGTAATCGCCCCGCTGAGTTTCCTTAGAAGAGAGGGCTTGAGGTCGAGTGATTTTGAAATTGATGAATCGTTTTTCGGAATAAGGTTTTTTGCCAATTGCTGCACGGTTGAAAACGTTCAGATAAGCGACTGCCGCAAGCTGGTGGCAAAGGCCTATCTCCACCTGGCCAAACTCAGTGACGAACTCCTGCGCGAGTGCCCCTTCCTGGTTGAAGAAGATGGGATATACAGCACTTCGGTTTCGTTCATTCCGGAAAAATACAGGCTGGACATCCGCCGCGCCGAAGAAATCCTCGACATGGGCATCTCGGGATGGCTAAAAACCATGGAGGGCGAGCAGAGAGAAACCGAACCGGAAATCCCGCGCGCGAGCAAAGCCTGATAACAGTAAACAAGAGCGGTAATGGTAGCCTGCGGCAGGCTGGACAGCCCGCCCTTGGAGCTTCGATAATTCCGGTTTGTAGAAAAAATCTGCCCTGAAAGGGCTTCATAATCCAGCCCAGGGTCAGTCCCGCGTCGCGCGGGACGCCACCCTGGGAAGAGTGTCGCTTATGGGAACTTCCCTGAAAGGGATACATAAGGGCAGGGGCACTGTCGATGCAACCCATTTTACCAAATTAAAATAGAGCTGATCCAACTAACAAATTCTCCAAAACCTTCCACGACCCTCTTGTTAAATACGTCAGAAGTAACTTCATCAGGCAATTTGAGCACAAAAAACCACAAAAAGGATGAAACAGCAAAAACAGCATAAATGATGGTAGCCTTTCGCCAAATTATGCGTAAGTCTCTTCTGACATCTACTACTGGTCGCCTCCTATAGGTGACCTCGCTGAGAATAGAGAAAAAAAGGACAATGGGATAGACGATGAGCAGCATGAGAATAAATTGCCAGAACATCAGCTCAGCTCCCTGCCAATAGCAAATTCGGCAGCTCTTCGGTAACGAGCTTCTTTAATTCCTCCCTGGTTCTTCTGAACTCGTCAAGGCCGTGACCGAAGGGGTCGCGGATATAAATCGAAATCAGCTTGCCGGAAAAGGCGGGTGGAATGACTTCACGGACATCCATTCCGGTTAGATCCACTATGTAATCAATTTCTTCCAGCGGGACCTGACGCAGGCCTTTCGAGTAGAGGCCCTCGGCCGAAATGCCGGCTTCCCCGAGGGCCTCAAGAGTGTGCTCGGTTATGTGTCCATACGGCGCTATGCCCGCCGATGAGACCTCGATGTCGCCTCCCCAGTAATGGCGCGCAAGGGCCTCTGCCAGAATGCTCCGGCATGTATTTCCGTAGCAGAGAAAAAGAACCTTTATAGGCCGTTTTTCCATCGGAAGGCTTTCACTCTAGGCCGGGACGGTATTCTAGGCCGATTGCGCCGCGTTCATTGCACGGCCGATCTGCCTTCCCAGCTCAAAGCACTTGTCGAGGTCTTCCTTTCGTGGGGCGTACTGCACGCGGACGCCTTCCTCGACCTGCATGTTCATCTCGGTCATGGCCTCGGTTATCTGCTTCACCGCTTCACCGCTCCAGCCGTAGGAACCAAAGGCAGCGCCGATCTTGCCGGTCGGGCGAAGACCTTTCATGTAGCACAGGAGATCGGCCATGGTCGGCATCATGCCGTTATTGAGGGTGGGCGAGCCCAGAACCAGCGCACCGGCGTCGAGCACCTCGGTCATGACGTCGCTTCGGTGATTCAGCCTCAGGTTGAACAGCTTGAAATCGATGCCCTCGGCCTTCAGCCCCTCGCTAATGGCGTAGGCCATCGACTCGGTTGCCTGCCACATGGTGTCGTAGATAACCAGCGCCTTGCGCGTGCTCTCCTGCCTGCTCCACCGGCCGTAGGCTTCGATGATCGAGCCGGGGTCCGAGCGCCAGATAAGCCCGTGGTCGGGGGCGATCATGTCGATCTCGATCCCGAGTTCCGCCACCTTGGCAAGAAGTTTTCGCACGAGCGGCGAAAAGAGCATCAGGATATTCGCGTAATACTTGGCTGCGTGTTTCATCAGCTCGCCCGCGTCCACTTCGTCGTCGAACCGCTGGCTCGTGGCCCAGTGCTGCCCAAAACCATCGCTCGAGAGCAGCAGCTTTTCTTCAGGAATATACGACATCATGCTGTCAGGCCAGTGCAGCATGCGGGTTTCCAAAAAACTGACGCTCTTTCGGCCAAGGCTCAGAGTTTTGCCCGTTTCCACAACTTCGAACGGCCAGTCTTCGCGGTGATAATGCTGAATCAGCGCCTTCTTTCCCATCGGGGAACAAAAGACCTTCTCGGGCTGTATCAGTTCAATCATCTCGGGGACCGCCCCGGAATGGTCCATCTCGACGTGATTTACAATCAGGTAATCTATCCGCTTCGGATCGATTATCCGGCTGAGCGAGGCGACAAATTCCTTGAGGAACGGCTTTTTTACCGTATCGAAGAGGGCGATCTTTTCATCCATTGCCAAATAGGCATTATAGGTCGTCCCCTTCGGGGTTGAGTAACCATGAAAATCCCTGATATGCCAGTCCAGCACACCGACCCAGTATATGTCCTTCTTGATCTCGACAGGGTTCATCAGCATCTCCGTAACAGGGTTTCAGATCAACGCTCGCGACGGCTTTATCCACGGATGATAACCGCGCCGGTCAAAAATTTACATGCTATACTTCCAGAAATAAACTTTTTTCCGGCCTCGTCAAATTTTTGAGTTCGGTAGGCCGGAAAAACCGGAAGGGATTTTCATGGAACAAAACCAACGCAAATACACCGATGCGGAAATAAAGGAAGAAGACAAGAAGATCCGGCATCTCAGAAGGCTTGTTGATTTTTCGTTCGCTCTCATCGCCCAGACTCCAATGCCCATAGACGAAGCCCAGGCGGTCGTGCAGGGGGTTAAGAAACATGCTGTCAACCTTTTCCCGGGAAAGGAAGCAACTTTCGACCTCGTTTATACTCCGCGGTTCAGGAGGCTTATTGCGGAAAAATATAGCCTGCTGTAACATTAGTCCCGCTGCATGGTTTGAGGGGGGTGACCAAGCTTGACCGGCTGCTTAACCGATTCATCGTGGCGGGCTTGAGCGGCGACCAAGTTTCCACGCAGCATTCCCGTCGGGAATGACGCTTTTTCGATCCAAACCTGAAACGATCATTCGATGGACCGCACCACTGTGATCCAAGCCAACTGCCAAGGGCTGCGGGATGAATGAAACTATCCGGAAATTGCAGCGCGAAGCGGAGAGGATAGCCTCGAAGCATCCTGTTCCGGAATTTTATACCCGGTTCAAGGCCCCGGTTTCCATCGCGAGAAAGCTCTTTTTTCGCCACCCCGGCGTACTCAGGCTGCGCGCCATCGTCGAGCCCCAGTTCAATGAGGCGCTCGGGCACGGACTCTACCACAGCACGAGGGTCAGCATCGACGCCGCGGTCCTGCTCTTTATAGAGATGGATTCGGCAAAAATGAAGCCCATGGCTGTCGAGCGGCTGATGGTGCTCGGGATTTTCGCGGGCCTGCTTCACGACATCTGCCGGGGCGAGGAAAACCATGCCGAGTGCGGGGCCGAGAGAGCGGAAGAAATTCTAAAGCACTTTCCCCATCTTAGCAAAAACGAGACGGGCTGCATCAGCAACGCGATAAGAAACCACGAGGCCTTCGTCGCCGAGGGGACCTCATCTCAGGCCAAAGGCCCCCGCGAGTGGGTCCAGCTCGTTAGCGACTGCCTCTACGATGCTGATAAGTTCCGCTGGGGCGCAGATACGTTTACTCA
The DNA here is from genome assembly GCA_002298995.1 of Desulfarculales bacterium UBA696. Classification (GTDB taxonomy): domain Bacteria; phylum Desulfobacterota; class Syntrophobacteria; order Syntrophobacterales; family Syntrophobacteraceae; genus SbD1. The sequence continues at coordinate 6,987 of DBMO01000036.1, read as the reverse complement.
CACGCTCTGGCACATGGCCGACAACCAGGGCCTCTGTCCGCGCGAACTGATCGAAAGATTTCCCTGGGGAATGTCGGGGACGGTGAGCATAATCGAAACTTTCCGAACTCCGACCGGCCGCCAGTACGGGCCGGAGATCATCCAGACCGGAGTTGAAATCGGCAAGGAAATCTACCGCTACCTTCTCCAGCACTATCGGGACAGCAATGATAAATGACACGATCACCGGGGTCGGCGGACTGCGCGTCGGACACGCCCAGCTTGACGGAATTCCAAGCGGGTGCACCGTTATAGTCTTCCCGGACGGCGACGCGGCAGCGGGAGTAGACATACGCGGAGGAGCGCCCGGGACCCATGGGACCGACGCTTTGAACCCGCTTAACCTGGTCGACCGGATAGACGGCGTTTTTTTCGCGGGCGGGAGCGCTTTCGGGCTGAGTGTGGCGGACGGTTTGCGGCGAAGTCTAAGCGAGCGCGGCGCGGGCTTCGACACCGGCCACGGGGTGATACCGATTGTTTCCGGCGCGATAATTTTTGATCTCGGCATAAATACCACCGGAATTTATCCGGGCCCCGATCTGGCAAAGGCCGCATTCGACGCCGCTTCGGCCGCTCCCGTGGCGGAAGGAAACGTGGGGGCCGGGACCGGAGCAACGGTCGGTAAACTTTTCGGCTTCGAGCGCTGCATGAAAAGCGGCGTCGGGAGCAGCTGCATCACAGGCTGCGGCGGAGTAAAAGTCGGGGCCCTTGCAGTCGTAAATTCATTCGGAGAGGTTTACGACCCCTCGACAGGCCTAAAGGTTGCTGGTGCAAGGAAAGGTCCTCACAGCACCGATCTTGCCGATTCAATCCCCGAAATAATGAACCTTAGCTGCTACAGGGGATTTTCAAAACCCGAAAACACCATAATAGGCGCGGTAGCCACCAACGCCCGGCTAGACAAAACACAACTCACCAAGATAGCCCAGATGTCCCACGACGGCCTCGCAAGAACCGTCTTCCCCGTCCACACCCAATACGACGGCGACACCATCTTCGCCCTCAGCTGCGGGGGAATCGAAGGGGTGGAAGTGAGCCTGATCGGCACCCTGGCCGTTCTCGCCGTAACCGAGGCAATCCTTCGAGCCGTAAGGAAGGCGACAAGCATTGCGGGGATTCCGGCTGTTGCCGATTTGAAGAGGGATTGAAGGGATTGAGGCATTTAGGAATTCAATGCAAAAGCGGGTTCCCGATTCGGATGTGCGTGCAATAAGATAGCGCGCAGAACGCATTGGTATTCCATCGTTGTCATTAGACCTTTTGAAACAAAGTGTCTCATCGGGCAAAAAGGCACGAACAACATGGGGCATTTTGTTTTAAAACGTTTAGTTTTAATGGATGCGTAAAATCTAGCTTTCCTTTTCGGAAGGAACAGAGATGTTTTTAAAACGGCTTATATCCACGAGTCTCATAATCACAGTATACTTCGGAAGCATGTTCGTGTTTGTTGGCATAGCAAGTGCCAACCGGTATTCGTTATCCATTCCAACCTCTATGCTTCTTAAGCACTTACATGCTGGCAGGCGGATCACTGGATATAAAATAAAAATTAAGACCGGGCACATATATGGATTAACTAAAATAAAAAAAGACTGGTGGATCAAATTAAAACCTGAAATTGAGGAAAATCAACTTGAGGCCAATGCAGGTCACGGTGTGAGTTGGTTAACCAAAAGTGACATTGAAAAAGGAGCATTTACTGAATTCTTGATAATAGAAATCGACCCTCAAAAAGATAGTCCAGCATTACCTGAATTAAATATTGATTTATCAGTTGATGTGCCAGATAAAGAAGAGGAAGAACACGGCATAATAGAAAGCATGGAAAGCACTGACCTGATTTTTACTCCTGTTCCTTAGAGTGGCATATATTTCGATAATTCTGCGAAATAAGACATTTTGAAGCAAAATTGTCTCATGTTTTGGACAATACCTGTTAATGGGACAGTATGAGAATGAATAAAGAGGGGTATTTTGTCCCCATTCTAAAAAGTGTTCCACCCCACACCTGCCTTTGCGGGCCGATCAGACCCCCGATAACTGGACAATTACCCATCCAAACGCAACCGCTACAGCCGACATGGGACAAAAAGAATTATTTTGTCCTGTCTGGTTACCAGCAAAACCTTTACCGATGCGTCTTTGGGACGGATGTGTTATATAGAATAAAGGAGCAACCGGAGGCTCCACCCATGACCAAAGAGCAGAAAATTAGCCAAAATTTGAAGGCTGTCGAAAACGCCGTTGCCCAGCAAACGCTTGAAGGACTGGAAGTTCCGCCGGACGTTATAGAAGAGATGGAACGCGCCGCGAGGGGCGAGATCGAAATTGAGGAAGGCATTCGCAACACAGTCCGCAGGTTCTCGCATGGCAAAATACGAGGGGCAAGACCATTACCTTGATTCCGAAACCGGCGTACTCAAAAACAAGCTGGGCATCGGGAACGAGGACGAATTGAACAAGGCCGAGGCTTCTTTGGTGGCATGGCGAAGCTTTCAACTTGCCCAGAAACCTATTCAGGGGCATTTCGATCTTGACCATTTGAAGGTCATTCACAAGCACCTGTTTGGCGATGTGTACGAATGGGCCGGTGAACTTCGGGATATCGACCTTGCCAAGGGCGATAGCTATTTTGCCAATCACACACACATTGTAAGCGCCGCCCAGCCTTTTTTCGAAAAGCTGGCCAAAGAGGGCTATTTGAAAGGATTGGATGCCGCCGCGTTCAGTGACCGAGCCGCCTATTATCTTGGCGAGATCAATGCGCTGCATCCGTTTCGCGAAGGCAATGGCAGGGTGCAGCGAGAGTTCATCAATCATCTGGCTTACAAGAACGGCTATTTCATCGAATGGAAGAACATCAGCCAGCCAGACATGATCCAAGCTTCAATTGATTCAATTCAGCGGGGCGATAACACAAAGTTTGCGACATTCATCCGAGATAATCTGAGGAAGCTTCCTGCCAGTACCGACGAAACAACACCCGCCAAGAAAAAAAGAATCTATCCCGAGCCGTAGGGGAATTGCCCTCCTCTGGCCATTGCCGTGCAGCGGCTCTATTCACTAGACAAAATAAATTATTTTGTCTAGTGCCCAAGGGCACCTCCTGGCGGGGCAAGGCTTCGCGGAACCTATTAAGCCCAAAACATTAGACAAAACGATGAAGGCAAAAAAGAACTGGCATCTCGCTCCTTTCGGCTTTACAATAACAGAACATAGCAAGGTTTGTTATTGCCTGGGATGTATTAAGGAGCCAACCATGAACATTTCTCTCACGCCACAGCTCGAAAACCTAGTTAAGAAGAAGGTCGAAAGCGGTCTTTACGGTTCCGCAAGCGAGGTTATGCGCGAAGCCTTGCGCCTTCTCGAAGAGCGGGACCGCCTTCATACCATGCGACTTGAAGAATTGCGGGCGGAAATCCAAAAAGGACTGGATAGCGGCGAGCCTACGCCACTGGATGTTAAAGCTATCAAGGCGCGGGGACGCAAACGACTTGCCGCGCAGAGGGGATAGCGGCCATCCCGGTGTTGGCCTTGCCGAGCGGAACAGTTTGCCCTTTCAAGCCCCCGAGGCGGCACGAATGTCTTTTATCAGCATGTAAAGGTGCCGGGTATCGGTAGGCGAGGGTACGAATCCAAAGTGTCGGTAGAATTCCGCCGCTTTATCATCTTTTGCATGAACTGCCAGAGAGCGCACCCCGACAATATCCGCAACTTGCATTGTACGCCCCAGCGCGTCCAGGAGCAGGCCGGCACCTATCCCCCGCCCCTGCCGGTCGCTATGCACGGCCAGCCGCGCCAGGACAAGAAGCGGTATGGGATGACGGGGCATGCCTTTGACAACGCGCTCCGGCGCATCAGCGTGACGGACTTCCCCAGCCACAATCGTATAGTAGCCGATAACCGCCTTTTTGCTCAGGCCGACATAGGTTTGCGAGGAATTCATTTGTTGGGCCCGGAGCGCATGACGAATGAGGAACCGATCAAGTTCCGGCTGGCCGCAGGTGAAATCCTCGACCTCATGAGTGCGCTGCAGTTTTTCTATTCGCAGTGGATTTGTCACGGCTTGGGGTCAAAAACGGATGGTTCGCGAAACAGTCGTTCAAGGCGGGGATGACGGCGCGGCGGCGCGTCGAGTGCTGCGACGAAGGCTTCCCAACGCTTTGCATCGAGCGTGAAGACTGTCCGATCCGCCAGGCGTTCTTCGGCTTCGCTCAGCGCCGATTCAAGAACGAATTCGCTGACGGACTTGCGGGCGGCCGCAGCCGCTGCCTGCAACGTCTGCTTGGCGGATTTACTAAGCCGCAGATCGAGCTTTTCCGTTCGGTTTGTTCGTTGAGTAGGCATGTTTAGTATCTATCTGAATTGCCAGACAATGTCAAGACGATTTGTCTTTCATGATATCACTGGTCAGTTGGATTATTCCGTCTTAGCCCTCCTCCTCAATTCTCCAATTCCTGAATCCCCAACCCCCTAAATCCCATCCTTCCAGCTCGCGATTTTGCCGTGGAAGCGGCGGGGGTTGTCCTTCAAGATAGCCGTGAGCGCCTTCGCGGGCACTTCCGGGGTAAGGAGTTCTCCCCTTCTTGCATATTCACCGAAATGCTCTCGAAGATTTGCGCTCGCCCCGCCCTGGGCGCGCGCCGCCTCCCGGGTCATGCGGGTATCCACGACTCCGGGGCGGAAAATGATGGTGTTGATCCATGGGGCCTCCGCTGCAAACTGGCGGGCGAGATGTTCTTCGGCTGCCTTGGCGACGCAGTAGGCGGCAAGTCCCGGCACAGCCATCTCAGCCGCTCCGGAGCCGAAAAAGACCGCAACACCGCCGTCGGGAAGTCGTGGAAAGGCAGCCTTTGCTATCTGAAAGGCCCCCTCGACGCTTGCCTCCATGATTTCCCGAAACCACTCACTCGAAAGCTCCCAGAGGAAAGGTCCCGGACGCAACACCCCGGCAGCGTGTATGAACCCGTAAAAATTTCCGATCTCGACGGCTTTTTCCACCAAACGGGGGGCCAAACGATCGGATGCCGCCGAACCCGCTACCCATTCGACTTTAACGCCGGCCTTCAGGCATTCCCCGACTGTTTCCCTCAGCGGATCCACTCCCCTGGCATTGAGCACCAGGTTTACTCCCTCACGGGCCAGTTCCATCGACAGGGCGCGTCCTATCCCAAGTGATGCGCCGGTGATTATCAGAGTTTTTCCGGCAATTCGGTTCAAATCCATACCTCCCGGGCTCAGGCGGCCCGCATGAAAAAGACCGGGCCTGAAGCCGCTAAATTCCGATCAGGGTAATTTCGACCCGGCGCTCCCTCGGCTTTATATCGTGGTTAATCAGGACAACCTGCTGCCATACGCCTGTTGCAAGCTTCCCATCACGGATCGGAATGCTCACGGATGGCCCCATGAGCGCGGCCTGCACGTGGCTGTGCCCGTTCCCGTCATGCCAGGCCCTTTCGTGCTCGTAGATTTCCCCCGGAGGGGCCAAGCTGGCTATAGCCCTCGCCAGGTCCTGGACCACTCCCGGCTCGAATTCGATTGTCGAGAGCGAGGCGGTTGAACCCGCCACAAATGCATTCATTACGCCGGAATTGATGCCACGTTCCCTGACAACAGCCTCGATCAATGGAGAAATATTGACTATGTCGGGGCCTGTTTCCGTGGACACGAGCAGTGTTTCGGAATAAATTCCAAGTTCGGGCATTTTTCTCCCTTCCATGCGGTTTTTGGAAAACCTGGATTTATTGCTACAATTTAGGGCGTGCATGCGGCCCCGGCAAGGAAGCGGCATCGGATCGCCCGAATGCGCTCGATTTTACACCCGATCGAAAGGACCCCGCCTTGGAATGCATACTGGTAGGCACCGGCGGCATGATGCCAATGCCCTACAGGATGCTCTCATCGTTGGCCGTGAGGCTCAATGGGAAGGTTTACCTGTTTGACGCCGGCGAGGGCGCGCAGATCAACTGGAAGAAGGCCAGGATCGGGGTCCGCGGACTGAAGCTAATCGCCGTAACACACCTCCACGCCGACCACTGCCTTGGAATCCCCGGCATGCTGATGCTGAAGGCCCAGATGGAGAGCCCGGAACCGCTCACCATAATCGGTCCTCCGGGAATTCGCGAGTTCGTTACCCAGTGCCGCAAGACCCTGGAATTCCAGATAAACTATCAAATTGATTACATCGAGTGGCCCGGCGACAAAACGGGGATCGCCTTCTCGGACGAGCAGCTTCGCATCCTGTGGGAACCGGTAAAGCACACCCGGTTCTGCCTCGGCTACCGCCTGGAGGAGTTTGACCGGCCCGGAAAGTTTGATTCCCAAAAGGCGCTGGCGCTCGGCCTGCCCGTGGGTCCCCTATGGGGAAAGCTCCAGGACGGCCTGAGCGTTACCGCTCCCGACAATCGTACGATCTCGCCCGAACAGGTGCTCGGTCCGCCCAGACGCGGCCGCCACGTAGCCTACGTCGTGGATACGCGACCCGTGCCAAGCATAGTTTCACTTTGCAAAGAGGCCGACATGGCATTCCTCGAAGGCATGTTTCTTAACGAACACTCCGAGCACGCGGATGAAAAGGGACACATGACCGTTACGGAAGCGGCCGAGATAGCCAAAAAAGCAAACCCCGCCAGGCTGGTGCTGGTGCATATCAGCCCCCGCTACGAGAAAAGCGATCTAGGCAGGCTGGAAGAAGAAGCCGCGGCGATTTTCAAGCCGGTCCAGGCAGGAAGAGACCTGGATCTTTTTGAGGTAAGGTTTCCGGAATAGCCTCGTGCGGTCCAATTTATATATCCCCTTCAAGGAAAACCCCGGTTGTGACGCTCCCGGTTGTGACGCTCCCGGTTGTGGCGCGGTCTCCCGGGGCTGTTGCCTAAAAGCTGAATCGGAAAAATTCTGCGGGAATCGGAGGAAAGCTCCCCTCCCCTGGTGGGAGGGGTGTATAGACCG
>DBMO01000044.1 GCA_002298995.1 Desulfarculales bacterium UBA696 | reverse complement strand
ATGGCTGAAATAAAGAGCACCATGGAACTCATCATGGAGAGGACTCGAAACCTCACCATGAGCGACGAAGAACGGCGGGAGCAGCGTACCGCCGAGTTCAGGGGCGGGGTGAACAGGCTCGTCCAGAAATACTTGCAGTCGGAGCTGGACGTGGACCGGTTCCAAAGGGAGCTGAGCCGGCTGGAAAAAGATTTCGAGGGACCGGGCATGGCGTTGGCGGCAGCGGAAATCGCAAAACGAATCGCCCCCGGCGAGGATAACGCCCCTTTGCTCAAGTTGCTGCGGCAAGGGTGCGAAAAAGATGTCTCGGGCCTGGATGCCCTATTGAAAAATTACCACGCGGCCGCCGGTCTCCTTGACGCGCGGGCATCGGATAAAATCCTGGAAGATTTAAACAAATCCGGGATCTCCGGCACTGCGGTCACTCCGAACCTTTTCGCCGACGAGGGTCTTGCGGAAGAGCGAGGGCGCCTGCTCGATGAATTTCAAAAAAGCCTTGCCGCCCAGATAGAGGGGCTCGCCTAGCCGGTCAGCCACTCGGTTTTTATGTCCTCAAAAACTTCTTTACTGATTCCCCGACAGGCTGCAAAATAGCCGCGCGGGGATAAACGCCAGGAAGTTACTTCCCTGATAAACTGCCGGGTCTAGCCTTGTTCGCCCCGATTTCGACGCTAAAGTATGCGCGGCTTCACCACGGACTGCCCCGTTCCGCCAGGTCGCGCATGGGAAAGCCAAGTGGCCGGTCAAACCATGCGAATGCCTTCTTTAATGAAGATTTTACCTTTCCTGCTTGTCGCATTCGGCATTGTCGCTCTGTGCCTTTTCCCCCAACCCTTGCCCGGCGGGGCCAATCCCTGGAAGGAAGCCGATAAGGGCCTCTCGGTTGCTGAATTTCACTCAGACCCAAAAGTCGCCGCCCAGCCTTTTTCCATTACGGTTGTCAAAGTCGACCCCAAAGAATTTTCTCTCCGCCTCCTTTGCGCCTCCGAACTTGGCAAGGAGAAACTCACCACCAGGGAGTGGTGCGAAAAGCATAAGCTTGTGCTGGCGGCAAATGCCGGAATGTTCCAGGAAGACGGTCTGACCAGCGTCGGCCTCATGAAGAACTTCAAACATGTGAATAATCCAAAACTGGGCAAAGCTAATACCGTTCTGGCATTCAATCCCGTGGGCGACGGGTTTCCCGGGGTTCAGATAATTGACAGGGAGTGCCAGGATTTTGATCTGTTACGGCCGAAATATCAAACACTTGTACAAAGCATAAGAATGATTTCTTGCGATGGGCAAAATGTCTGGACCAGGCAGACTTCCAAGTGGAGCACCCTTGCAATAGGTATGGATTCTGCCGGAAATATCCTGTTCATGTTCAGCAGAACGCCTCATTCAGTACACGATCTAATTGAAATCATTCTCTCGCTCCCCCTGTCTCTGAAAAGTGCAATGTACCTGGAGGGCGGCCCTCAGGCCTCGCTCTATCTTTCCACCTCCCAGTTGGGTCTGGAACTAAATGGAGTTTGGGAAGGGTTCGAGGACAACAAACTCCAGTTTTCGCTTCCCATTCCCAACGTGATCGGAATAACAAAGAACCCTGCCGGCGGCTAGCAATTTTGCCCTTCTAAGGTATTTTACCCTTTTTTATCTGCTTAATGCAGAACCACATGCATCTTGAATAAGCGATGAGCCTGTAATTTAGGTAGAAACACCATCAAAAACATTGACAACTGCCCCGATCCTGATTCCAAAGCATACAATATCATTGCGGAAACACCTTTGCTTCAGACCGTCAATAAATCGTAAAGCAATTATGTTTACAATTAATCAGCATGCTCCTATTTTAGGCCGATGAAAGAGGAAATAGAGCATCTGGTTACTTTTCCGTTCACCTCGATGGGGCTAATCCTTTTGGTCAAGAATGCCGATTTCATAATCAAGAACAGCGATCCGGCGAACAGGATAGTGCGCAAGAAATGTAACTTCGTGTCACAAATTGCACACGGTACGCCGGTCAGTTGTCCGGGAAATGCTGTAAGCTGCGAGGTTTCCCGCGGGAAGATTTATGGCATGCGATTTGCTCTCAAAATCAATGGTGAACGGAAGCCAATGAAACCAGGAATGTTTTATGATGTACCAATGCATAAAATGCAGCAGAACATGGGGCTATGGAAACCCTGAAGCCGACGGGTACTCACACGGGCTTTGCATGGATTGCCTGAAGGAGGCGCTCACGCCTCTCTACCGCAGGCAGCAGGCTCGTGAGGGCAATTTCGACTGTTTTGGAAAATCCGCGGGGTTTTGCGATCAAAGAGCATGCAAGTATCGCCAGATCTGTGTCGGAGCCTAGAGTTGCCGAGAGTTCCAGCTTCTTGCCCCTAAAATCTCCGATCATCCGGCAAGCATCGCCGGAGCCTTCAGATGCTCGCGGCGCCCAAGACATGCCGATTCCTCCCTCTTTAAATCTTCCGCCAAATTCTTAAGATTTGATAAGCAATAAAGAAGAAAAGTAATTCTGGTCCGTTACCAAGAAACGATTCGCCAGGCGAGTTAACCACTGCCGCGGTGCCGGGGCTAGCCCACTTTTGCAGAGGAGAAAAATGCCCGAATCTTCGAGTCGGGACCAACCAGGCAAGCCGAAAAGAATTCTCACCGGGGACCGCCCGACGGGGCGGCTGCATTTGGGGCACTGGGTGGGAAGCCTCCAAAACCGGGTAAGGCTTCAGCACGAATACGAGACGATCCTGATTATCGCCGACCTGCACATGCTGACCACGAAGAAGAGCCGCAAAGACATCCGGGAGGTGCTCTCGAACGCGCGTGGTCTGGTGCTGGATTACCTGTCAGCCGGGATCGATCACGAAAGGGCCACGATATACCTCCAGTCTGCCGTGCCCGAAACTTTTCAGTTAAACACCATTCTGCAGAACTTCGTCACGGTAAACCGCCTTTTGCGGCTGCCAAGCCTGAAGCAGATGGCCGGGGCCGCGGAAATCGAAGAGGAGTCGTTCCCGTTCGGCCTGCTGGGCTACCCGGTCCTCCAGGCCGCCGATATCCTGCTCGCAAAAGCGCAGCTGGTCCCGGTCGGAAGGGACAACCTGGCGCACGTCGAGATAACTCGGGAGATTGCCCGCCACTTCAACATCACCTATGGAGAAATCTTCGAAGAGCCTGAAGCTCTTTTGAGCGATATCCCCGCCCTGGTTGGTACGGACAACCGCGGCAAGATGTCAAAGTCGGCGAGAAATGCCATATTTCTAAGCGACGATGAAAAAACCGTGAGGGCCAAGGTCGGCTCCATGTTCACCGACCCGAAGCGGATACACCCGTACATTCCGGGCACCGTCGAAGGCAACCCGGTGTTCATCTATCACGAGATTTTCAACGACAACAGGGCGGAAGTCAAAGAGCTCGAAGCGCGCTACAGGGCCGGGAAAGTGGGTGACCGGGAGGTAAAGGACCGGCTCGCGGACGCTCTGGAGCGCTTTCTTGCACCCATTCGTGACCGGGCCGACTTCTTTTCAAACAAGCCGGGCCTTGTCGACGAAATCATCTGGAGCGGCACTCTCAAGGTCCGGCAAATCGCCGCCGAGACCATGCGCGAGGTCTACCATAAAATGGGCTTCGACCGCGTGTGGAAAGAAATAGAGCAAAAGGGCGAAATCAATATGTAAAACAAGGGTAGCCCGAAGCGTCATTCGGCGATAGCGCCATATATTTGATGTTACTTGGACAACACGCCCTAAGATCGTGCACACCCTATATTCATGAAAACACCTGCCAAATAGGGCGTTCCCTGGTGTTTTTAACTCAGGGTGCTTTCCTGTCTTACAATCATTCCAACCGAGTGATTTATCAGTTATAATTCCATTTATTGCGTTCTTGCATCTGGAGGATGGTATTATTTTTCCCTTATTCCCCCCTTTGAGTATTGCTAAAGATCTATGTTCCTCCGTCCGTAGAATGGAGGAGGGGGTCTATCCTGAGTGTGTGGGAGCGGGCTGGACGATTTTTGTGGAATTGGGCGTGAGGCCCGGCAAAGACGGGCGGTTTTTTGGACCGGTTAAATTTTTCAACCAGGAGCGGTAAATGATTCGCACTACAGATGCGCTGAATTATCACAGCGAAGGGCGCGCGGGAAAAATAGAAGTCAAATCCTCCAAGCCTTGTATCACTCAGAGGGACCTCAGCCTTGCATATACGCCGGGTGTTGCCGAACCGTGCAGAGAGATCGAAAAATTTCCCGACAAAGTATTCGACTACACGACGAGGGGCAACCTCGTCGCGGTGATTACGAACGGAACGGCGGTTCTGGGTCTGGGAAACATCGGCCCGCTGGCGGCAAAACCGGTCATGGAGGGCAAGGCGGTCCTGTTCAAAAGGTTTGCGGATATAGATGTATTCGATATTGAACTCGACAGCAAGGACCCCGACGAGATCATAAACGCCGTCAAGCTGCTCGAACCCACTTTCGGCGGCATAAACCTCGAAGATATTCGTGCGCCCGAATGCTTTTATATCGAAGAGCAACTTAAAAAAGTCATGAAGATCCCTGTCTTCCATGACGACCAGCACGGCACGGCCATAATTTCCGGGGCGGCCCTCTTAAACGCGCTGGAGCTCCAGGAGAAGGCGATCGACCGGATCAAGGTTGTATTCTCGGGCGCCGGTGCGGCCGGTATCGCATGCGCGACCCTTTATCTGAAATTGGGGGTAAAGAAGGAGAACCTGTTCCTGGTGGACTCGAAGGGGCTTGTTTACCACGGCCGCAAAGAGGGGATGAACCCTTACAAGGAGTTTTTCGCGAACGGCGACGAGCCGAAGGGCCTGGCCGAAGTAATGAGGGGCGCCGACGTGTTTGCGGGGGTCTCCACGGCGGGTCTGGTTTCAAAAGAAATGGTGAGGAGCATGGCCGAACGGCCCATCGTATTCGCCATGGCCAATCCTGATTCCGAGATAAACTATCCCGACGCCAAGACCGCTCGCGACGATATTATTGTCGCGACCGGCCGTTCCGACTATCCGAACCAGGTCAATAATGTGCTGGGCTTTCCGTTTATCTTTAGGGGCGCCCTGGACGTAGGCGCAACGGCAATAAACGACGAAATGAAGATCGCGGCGGTCTACGCCCTCGCGGACCTGGCCAAGCAAGATGTTCCCGATTCCGTGCTCAAGGCCTACGGCATGGAAACCATGCCATTTGGACCCGACTATATAATTCCGAAGCCTTTCGACCCCCGCGTGCTGATCTGGGAAGCCCAGGCGGTGGCCAAGGCTGCTGTTGACTCGGGAGTGGCGAGAAAGCCCATAACGGACTGGGACCACTACAGGGACAGCCTGGAGGGGCGCCTGGGAAGGTCCCAGGAAGTAATGCGCCGGATTATCCACAAGGCCCAGCGCAATCCCAAGCGCATCGTTTTCCTCGAAGGCACCGAACCAAAGATTCTGAGGGCTTGCCAGACCATCATGGATGAGGGGATCGCCAAACCGATCCTTCTCGGCAACCGTATCGTGATAAAAAGAAAGGCGGCGGAGCTTAACCTCGACCTCAAGGGCGTGACCCTGGTCGATCCGGCCAAGCACGAGCGGTTGGAAGATTATGCTCTCGACCTCTACCGCCTGCGCTGCCGCAAGGGCATCACGCGCCAGGAGGCGAGAAAGATCCTGAAAACCGATTCGAATTACTTTGGGGCCATGATGGTAAGGATGGGAGACGCGGACGGGCTAATCGGCGGGGTCAACCAGCACTATCCAGATACGATCCGACCCGCCCTACAAACAGTTTCGCTGTGCAAGGGGACTTCGGTCATAGCCGGTGTTTACATGATGGTCTTCCAAAAGGATCTTCTGTTTTTCGCCGATACGACCGTAAATATCGATCCAACAGCCGAGCAGCTTGCCGAAATTGCCATAGTAACGGCGGATACAGTGCGGCAGCTCGACGTCGAGCCGAGGGTCGCCATGCTTTCGTTCAGCAACTTCGGGAGCACGCGCCATCCGCGCGCCGAAAAGATGGCCAGGGCAACTCGGATCGTAAAGGAGCGCCGGCCCGACATCATAATAGACGGAGAAATGCAGGCCGATACCGCCGTGGTTGGCGAAATATTGAACGGGGTCTATGATTTCAACACCCTTAGAAAGCCCGCAAACGTGCTGATCTTCCCGTCGCTTGAGGCCGGCAACATCGCTTTCAAGCTCATGGCAAGGGTTGGAGGCGCGAAAGCCATCGGTCCCATCCTCATGGGTACGAGCGAGGCCATCCACGTTCTGCAGCGCAACTGCGACGTCGAGGATATCGTCAACACCACCTCGCTTGCAGTTATCGATGCCCAGGAGCACAAAAAATGCGTTCTCGTCGAGCGGCTGGTCACCGGATCTTTATGAGTTGTTGCCTTTGCTGAATTTTTACGATAGTGTGAAGGTGAAATAAGGTTTCGCTGTTTGACAGATTGTAAATAGCCGGGGGGTGCTCTCGACAGGGAGCTGAGATAATACCCTTGGAACCTGACCCAGTTAATGCTGGCGGAGGAATCGGCTGGAACATACACATCCACTGAAGGCCGTTTTCCCCGAAAACGGCCTTCAGCATTTCCGGGGTCCTTTCTGTCTCAGTTGGCAAGAATCTCTTTATTGAAAAGAGGGTATCATGGCAACGCAACTGGAAATGGCTAAGGCGGGTGTTGTTACCGAAGAGATGAAAAGGGCCGTCGAGGACGAACCTGTAAGCGCGGAGCAGCTTCGAGATCTTATAGCCGCGGGGTTCGCTGTTCTGCCCAAGAACATCAATCATTCCTTTCCGATAATCAGGGCAGTCGGGAAAAACCTCAAAACCAAAATAAACGCAAATCTGGGCACCAGCGGCGAGTGCTGCTCGCTCGATTTCGAACGCGAAAAGCTCGATGCGGCCGTAAGGGCGAAAACCGACTCCATTATGGACCTCTCGACGGGCGGAGATCTTTCGGAGCTGCGGCACTTTTATCTCGAAAATTCACCGGTAATAGTCGGGTCCGTCCCAATCTACGGTATCGCCGCCGAACTCATAATCAAGCATCGCCCGCTCGACAAAATGGATTCCGACGAGCTTTTGAGGTCAATCGAGAAGCAGTGCGCGGAAGGTCTGGACTATATCACCGTGCATTGCGGGGTAACCAGGGCATCGGTTAAAAAGCTCGAATATTTCGAGCGCATAATGCCATCGGTCAGCCGCGGCGGGTCCATCCATATGCACTGGATGCGCAAAAACAACAAGGAAAACCCGCTCTACGAGTACTACGACGACCTGCTGGACATCGCGTACAAGTATGACGTGACGCTGAGCCTGGGGGATGGTTTCCGCCCCGGCACAATAATCGATGCAACCGACGGGGCGCAGCTGGAAGAACTCATGACCCTTGGCGAACTGGCAAAAAGGGCCAGGGCCAGGAACGTCCAGGTCATGATCGAGGGCCCCGGGCATGTTCCCCTTAACGAGATCGCCGCAAACATGCTTCTCCAGAAAAAGATCTGCGGAGGGGCGCCATTCTACATCCTTGGACCTCTTCCAACTGATATAGCCGCGGGCTACGACCACATAACCGCGGCAATCGGAGGGGCGATAGCCGGAGCGGCCGGGGCCGACTACCTCTGCTATGTAACCCCCGCCGAACATCTGGGCCTGCCCAATGCCGACGACGTTTACCAGGGAGTTATGGCCAGCCGGATTGCCGGCCATATCGCCGACATCGCCAAGGGCCTGCCAGGCGCAATCGAGATGGACAGGCGGATGTCCGTTGCGCGCAAAAACCTCGACTGGGAAGGAATGATCCGGGAGGCTATCGACCCCGAACTGGTTGAAAAGCGCCTCCAGATCACGCCGGACCGGGAAGGCTGCAGCATGTGCGGAAAGCTTTGCGCGGTAAAGATCAGCCAGGCGATTTAGATTTCTAGTCAAAATGTGGGGCAGGCCTTCCAGCCTGCCCCAGTCATAGCGGCCGGGTGTACGGGCGCAGCTCCATGCGCCCTTGTCCTTCACCCCCGGGTACCTCACCATCCAGTGCGAGCGTGCCTTGCTGCCAAATTTAATCTCAACCGCGGAAAACACCCCTCCCATACCGCTCGATGCAGAAGCGGAATTCGCCGTACTCGTCCTCTGCGCCTTTTTTAACCGTTCGGCCGCGGCCGGCCGGCTTGACGGCCCCGCGCACCACGCGATCTTAAGGCAGCTGCTTTGCTCGATGCCGGGCAGCGAAGCCGACCTGCGGGCATGGATTAGCGCATGTTTCGGGAAGTCCTTGACCGGGCAATCATGGGACCTTTGCCGCGGCAGGGCAAACAGGTGGCGCGTCGAGGGCATAAGGGCCGCGGATGCCGGCTTTCGGGAAGACGACGAAGCTGGTGCATGTCCGTCGGTGCTCCTGTACAAGGGAAACCTTAGCCGAAGACTGCCACGGCTCGCGGTATTCAATTCCAGGAAACCGCGCACTGTTTTGTCCGATGCCGCCTGGATAAATGCGCTCAGGTCGTTTTTGCAAGATGTCCGGCAGGAAAAAATTGCCTACGCCGCGAGCGGCGGGACGCTCACCTACGATCTTGTCGCCGCGCATGCGTCTCGGGCTTCGCTTCCACTTATCATGGCCGCCCCATTTTCCATTCTCGAACCGGCTCCGCTGGATTCGGAGCAGTACCGGAGTACTTGCGGCACTTTTTCCTGCCTTCTTTCAAACAGATCGTGTTCGAAGGCGCGAAAGCTTGTGTGCCGTGACCGCATCCTTGCTGGAGTCTCGCAGGTGCACCTGGTGCTCGAAATTCGCGAAGGCGGGAATATCTGTACAATTCTCGAAGAACGGCAGAGTAAAACGCCTCGTCTACAGTTTGTTCTCGATCCGAGGAAAAAGAATTCATCCAACGCCGGAAATCAAATGCTCCTGGATAAATTTCCGGGCTTTTCCAGAAAATACGAACCGGTCGCTCCGAGGATGTGCCTTTCGGGGAGGGGTTCTGTCCGCGGGCGCTTGGGGGTTCCGACAGACACAGCCGGCCATGCGCCCGAGAGGATCGAGTGGGACAAATTCCTCTATCACTATACCAGGGGATGTCCCGGTCCGTGGCCGGGGCAATCCAGGACTGAATACCTGTTTTCTATTCTCGATGAAGATCCCCTATGCGGCCATTCCGCCCTCGATACTCTCATAAGGATAATTAACGAGCGGCGGATAAGGGGAGATTCGAAGATGGTGCGAGGCGGCGAGCCGGTGGTTTCCTGGACTTCGATTCCGCCCCGAGGGGTTGGGACCCTGCGCTGGTGGAACCGCGCCCTAATGAGATGGACCGTTGAAGCATGCGGAATAGCCGTTTCACGCAAAGTCATGCGACAACTTGGCGCCAGGCCGGCTATCTACGCTCGGGACTCAGACTACTCTGCGCTGCCGGAGCATGAAAGATTCAGGTTCCAGCTGAGATCGAGCGCCGGTACTGCTGCCTGGAGGACCGAGCGGGAGTGGCGTCTGAGGGAAGACCTGGAATTAACTCTCATCGGAAATGACGATTGGTTTGCATTTGTTCCTGGAGAGGATGAAAGGCAAAGGGTGCTAGATTTTGCCGGTCCCGCGGTATCCGTTAGGGCTTTCAACCAGGACCCCGGCTCTTGCTTTATTGGTGAAAGTGGCTAACTTCGCGACCAATCCTTTGTAGTGCCAAAGTTTGTGTGTGACGCTGGGGTTCTTTTACGGTAAAGGTAGCCGTGGAATTCAAGGGTCCTTGGGATTTTAAGATTCAACTGATTTGGGGGATTTAGGGATTAATCGAAGGACAGATTGAGGAGACAATGGAAATGAAAAGGGGAAACTTCGCATTCGCGGCGGTTTGGGCCGTAATTATTCTTTTTGGCCTCTCCTGTGCCACCTGGGCGGTAGACGTACCGGCCAAACTTAAGGACATACCGCTCTACCAGGGGGCCAAGATCGAGCAGGCGATGGATATGCAAAATCACGCCATGCTGACCGCTAAAGTCAATGCAACCCCCGATGCCATCGTAAGTTTTTACAAGACCGCCATGGAGGGAAAGGGCTGGAAAACCTTTTTTCAGGCGGAGCAGGAAGGTGTGAAGATGATTCAATTCCAAAAGGGTGACCAGATGCTGCAGGTAGGCATTCAGACCGAGAAGGACGAAAAAGAATCAACTCTAAACCTTGTGGTCACAACCAAGTAGCGCAAAACCAAGGATGCCCGCATCCGAGCTAAACCAGGGGGAATGCATGAACGACTTTCAAAACGACAAGGTTCCACGGGGCAAAGCCGCCACCAGATTGATTTTCACGCTTATCAGCATGATAGTCCTCTACGTGGTGCAGTTCGTAATCCAGGCGCTTTCCCTGATCCAGTATGCAATTCTTTTGATTACCCGTAGCTACAGCGAGCCCCTCAGAAAATTTTCCAACCAGGCAGCGACCTACAGCTACCGGCTTGTTCGCTACATCACCTTGAACGAAAACCAGAGGCCGTTTCCATTCTCCGACCTCCCGCCCGCTCTCGAACCGCCGGAAGATCCCGTCAGGTTCGATTAATTATCCCGTTCGAACCGTCCCCATTTGGGGCAGGTCTCTCGCAAAATGCGTGGTGGGCACAGATTTCATCGTGCCCACCACTGGTCTCGAGACGCACTCCCGGCCGCGCTACATATGCGCGTCGCCCTTCATAGGCGGCGAAGCAAGGATTTCCACAGGGTGCTCGGGCAGGGTCCTCGCGGTAAGCGTATTGGCGAAGAGCTCGCGCGCAAGCGTTTGAATCTGTTCGGCGGTTACCGCCCGGATCATTTCAGGATAGCGAGAATCGTAGTCCCACCCGAGCCCCAGCACCTCGTTGAGGGCGGCGCTCGACGCCTGGGCATCCAGGGTCTCCCTGCCGAGTTTCTGTCCCACCAGGAGTGATTCCTTGGCTTTCTCCAGTTCCGCCTTCGGCACGGGTTCATCGGCAAGCCGCTTCAAATTGGCCGAGATAATGTCTTGAACCTTTCCAAGATTGCCCATGGTGGTCTGGGTTATGACGCCGAAATAGCCGGCATTCTTTCCGACGAAGGAAAAGGCGTGCACGGTATAGACAAGATTTGTCTGGCCGCCTCTCAAGGCCTCGAAAATCCTTCCCGCGGTTGAGCCGCCGCCGGATAGAACCGACGAAATCACGTCGAGGGCGGGCCGCCGCGGATCGCTCAGGTCAAGTCCGTTTGCGCCTATGAAAAGAGCCGCGCTGTTTTTTTCGTTCTTTATTTCGACAAGCCCTTTTTCCTTAAGCTGGCTGGTCTCGTTGGGAAGCTCCGCACGGACGGGCGCGCCCGACCACTTGCCGAACTTGTCGCCAACCATGGCCTTCACTTTGGCTGGATCGATGTCGCCGAAAACTGCCACGGCCGAGTGGGTGGGATTCACCATTTTCGCATAAAAAGAAAGCAGATCCTGGCGCGTGAACGCATTGACCGAGTCTGTCGTACCGAGGCGGTCGTTTACGTAGGGTGTCTGCTTAAAATAGGCTTTCTTGAAAAGCTTCATTACTTCGGACTGCCAGTTCTCATCCGAGCGCTTGATTGCAACAAGCCTGTCCTGGCGCTCTTTTTCGATCTCCTCCTGCGGGAACTGCGAGTTTTGCGCTATGTCCGCCAGCAGGTCCAGCGCCCAGTCGAAGTCTTCCTTTAGCACCTTGACCGAAATGTGATAGCTGTTGTTGTCGGATTGAGCACCGATGATCCCCCCTGCGTCCTCGACTGTCCTCAGCAGGTCCATTTTGCTCCTGGTTTTGGTCCCGGAGGTGAGAAGGGATGCGGTAAAGGAGGAGAGCCCGGGATGGTCCAGATCCTCAAGAAAAAGCCCACCCGTTCCGAAAAGGTGAATGGTGACGAAGGGAAGGCCGTTGTCCTGCTTTATCAGGGTTTTCAACCCGTTGGGCAGCTGAGCGTACTCCACCGGCGCAACGGAGGGAAGCGGACATTCGGTAACCGCTGCGGAGGCGGACCGGACCGCGGCCTGCTCGGCCGGCGGGGTCGGCTTTATAACGGCAACGCTCATGCGTTCCGGGACAAGATAGCGCTTTGCGACCGCCTGCACCTCTTCCGCGGTGACGCCTCGAATCCCGTCCACATATTCCTCATCGAAGTAGGGGTCGCCCGAGATCATGTAGGATGAAGCAAGGGACGAGGCCATCGCGGAAACAGATTCCTTGCCGAAAATGAGGTGCGCGATTGCCGTTTTCTTGGCCTTTTCGAGGTCGGGACCGCTGACCTGGGTGGTCTGAAATCCCGTTATTTCCTCCCGGATCTCCTTCAAAGCACCGGGCCATTGGTCGGGGGAGAGGGAAACCGATACGATGAACTGGCCTCGAACGAAAGAGGGCGACCAGTGCCCGGCCCCGATGCTGTAGACCTTGTTTTCCTGGTCCTTGAGGCGGCAATAAAGGCGGCAGGTTTCGCCTTCTCCGAGCAGGTTGGCCAGCACGTCAAGCGCGAGGGCATCTTTTTCGTAGGCATTAACGGTGGGGAAACCGATTTTTGCCTGGACAAGCCTCGTTATGGGGACTTCTTTTTCCTCCCACCTCATGCTGCCCTGGAGCGGCTCTTCCGGCAACACCACGGGTTCGGCCGCGCTGCCCTGAAAATTCTTGGTCTTGTTTATCACGAATTCGAGCGTTTCAGCCGGGTCCACGTTTCCGGCCAGAACGACCGTC
This sequence comes from Desulfarculales bacterium UBA696, assembly GCA_002298995.1. Lineage (GTDB taxonomy): Bacteria > Desulfobacterota > Syntrophobacteria > Syntrophobacterales > Syntrophobacteraceae > SbD1. The sequence continues at coordinate 17,826 of DBMO01000044.1, read as the reverse complement.
ATGTTCTCGGGCTGGTAGCGCTGCTTATAGTAGTCGAACAGTGCTTCCCGGCTCTGCTGTACGAAAACGTTCTCGTGGCCGATCACCGGGAGGCGAACCGGGTTGGTCTGGTAGGCGGTCTGGATGAAGAGCTTCCATAGCTCGGTCGCGGCGTTCGCCTCTCCCATTTTCATTTCCTGCTGAATGACCGCTTTTTCCCGCGCCACCTCTTTTGGGTCCACCAGGGTTTCGGAAACGTAGGAGAGCAGTATGTCGAGAGCGTCTTTCCAGTGATCGGAGCCGGTATTTATGTAGTAAACCGTCCTGTCATAGCTCGTGTAGGCATTGGTGTTGCCGCCCATCTCCCTGATGCGCTCCTTTGCCTGATCCTCCGTAAACGACTTCGTCGATCCACCGGCTACCACGTGTTCGAGGTAGTGGGAAAGGCCGCCCTTGAGGTATTTTCCTTCGAGTATCGACCCGGCCTTGACGAAAACCTGCGCCGAAATCACCTCCGCCCCTGGCTGCCTGTGCACCAGCAGGGTCATACCGTTTTTGAGCACGACGAAAAGGTCTTCGGGCTTGGAGGCAAGAGTCCTTTGCACGAACGGGCGCATTTCGGGCTTTATCAGCGGGCACGCCATGCCCTCCACGGCCTGAATGGGCGGTCCTTCGGCATGGAGAAGGGGAATCGCGAGAAAAAGAACGAATATCAATGTAGATATATGCAGCGGAGTAAACTTTCTCGACATTCTGCTTTCCTTCCACTTGTTTTTTTACCTTGATTGTAACGGCTGACCGGAGCGAATTCCATAGCCTTAATTGCCGGAAGATCTCGCGAATATCATAATTCGCCTTTTTGGATGAGACCCGAGATGTATTGGTGCCGGTTCACCGCGCCTTCAGGGGTTTTCCAGGAAAGGGGCGGCCGGGCGAATGAGTCGATCAGGAGACCCCGATCTTTTGTGTAGCCCAGTTCCACCCCTATGTCACATAGATTGAAAGATCTCACAATGTCCGGCAGTTGTGTAAGAAAGGAGTATGCAGCGGATTGCGTAACCGGGGATGAAAAATCCCGCCCGCCGGGCAATCCGCTGAATTTCGCAACGCACTCGTAATTTACGAAAACCAGGAGCATCCGCTCCCTGTATTCGATAAATTCCCGGACGATCAGTGGATTGTATTTCGCGGCGGCATCCGCCAGCTGGTTGGAATTTTGGATTACCCCGGCGCTGTCGGAACGGTTCGGGCCCATCGCGATCAGTGGAAAGCGAAAATCGGACGCAATCGATGCCTTCTGTCGCCCGAAGTAGAGGCGGGTGCGGGGGTGAGGACAGCCGCTGTACTGCAGGAACGTCGCCTCTAAAACCCTCGATCTTCTCATCTGGTAAGTAAATGAATTTGGAAAGGTTTGTTTGCCCGCGGCCTCGAATATTTTGGCAAACCTGGGGGTCGGAAAGAAAATCCTGTCCGCGGAGTTTATCAAACGCTTTTCTTCAGTCGAATAATCGCAGAGGGCCGGCCGCACGCCCAGAGTGATTACCCCGGGGCAGGACTCGATGAAAGGAGCGATTGCGATTAGCGGCTTGGGCATTTCATGTCCCAACTCCCATGGCAACAGTTCGAGGCGCCTTTGGACATCTGCGTCCAATTGCGTACGGGCTCGCGGCACCAAACGAGAAACCGACCTCTTCACATGGAGGCGACGATCAAAGAACACTATACAGTATTTTCATGCTTCGCGGGCGACGCGAGCATCATGGAAAAGTGCGTTCAAGATGGCGCCTTTCAAAGATAAAAGAGCGGGGGAATGATTCCACCGCGACCCCCACGCTTTTATAGCATCAACTTGAACGCAAATTACTATAACTCGCAACCCGCCTATATTCCTACTTTGCCTGGCCGACCTCGATCCTAACCGTCTTGCCCATGGGTAAGCGAAGCAGGTTTGTGCTTCGAAGTTCGTAGATGCCAGGCGAAGGCAGTTCTACATTTGATATGGAAGTAGCTTTTGCACCCACATGGAAAGCCTTCAGCTCCTTGCCTTTCGGGTCCTTGACTATAAATTCCTGCTCGGAGCCGGTGGCGTTATTAACCTGCAGGATGAACTCTCCCGGTTTTGCCAGGCGAACGCGGTCGGGCTTGAGACTGTAGCTGCTCGCGTCGATGCTTATCATTGTGTCGGCCATCGGGACGGCCGGGGCGGGCTTGGGCCGCGGCTGGCTCTTCTTCCACCAGGAACAGCCCGGAACCGCGGCCAAAAACGCCATCAGTAAAATCGAGAGTAAAACACTAGACCTTCTCATGAATCAGCCTCTTCAATCAGCCTGTTGTGAATTCACTGTCCTTTGTCAAAAGTGAGATTCATCCTATTCCATAAAATGGCCGAATTGACGAGGGGAATATTATCTCAACCTCTACTGCATTATATGAAAACAGGCGGCCAAGGCGTGGTGGCGGTATATCCAATCTGATTCGAAGCATTGGACTATATTGCTCCAAAGGGCTAACGAGAATTTTACCTGCAAACTTGCCGCTCCAAATCCCACTTCATGTTAGAATCACTTTCCGGATACTACTCTTCTCGCAGGAAAACCCCATGATCGAAATAACTGACCGGATCTCTATTCCCAAAGACGAGCTGAAGTACACCGCATCGCTCAGCAGCGGACCGGGCGGGCAGAATGTTAACAAGGTGTCCAGCCGCGTTACGCTGTGGTTCGACGTGGTGAACTCGCCAAGCCTTTCTCCGCTAGACAAAGAACTCATATTGCGCCGTCTTGCAACCCGCATCGGTAAGGACGGCCTACTGCGCGTCATATCGCAGCAGACCCGCAGCCAGATTGAAAATAAGGAATTGGCCATAGAGCGCTTCGTTGAACTGCTGCGGGATGCTATAAAGCAGGTTCCGATAAGAAAAAAGACGCGAGTCAGCAAGGGGGCAAAACTCCGCCGGTTGGAAGAGAAGAAGCAACACAGCATTCAGAAACGGGAGAGGTCCAAGCGGGTTCCCATGGAGGATTAGGTATACAGTCTGATCAAATGTTATCCATCAACCAGCACTCCTCATCCTGATCCAGGCTATTGGCCGGGCTCGTTTGGCTTTAATGAAAGAGAGCCAATCCCCATGCCATGAATGAACGGGTAGTTGCCTGAGCCCGCTGCTCTGTGTAATTCGATGATGATCTGCACTATGTCATCTTTCGCTCGTTTGGCATTATCTAATGTGGAATACTCCTCCCAATGAGCCTTCGGGACATGGTCGTGTGGGTCGTCTTGAGAGCTGACTTCCTTGGGCTCTGACACTTCCTCTCTTAAGCAGCAGACTTCTCCGGAGAGTATGGCTGTATAAGCACTTCTGCCGGTATGCCCAAACCTGAGTGAAGCTTTCGGATCATGCCGATAGTGAGAGGGCGCTTTCTGCTCAGAACCTCGGAAACACGAGCGCGGCTACCGATGAATTGTTCAAGGTCCCTGCGGGAGAGTCCACGGCTTGAAACATAGTAGAGGATAGCCTCAACAGGGTCCGGCAGTGGAATCGAGTAATGTTTCTCTTCGTAGGCTTCAATAAGTGTGGTCAATACTTCGAGACGGTCCCCTTCTGGAGAGTTGGGCGCTGCATTAAAAAGGTGTTCCACCTCCTCCAGCGCGGCCTTGTAATCACTTTCAGTTTTGATAGGCCGAATATCCATTTCTTCAAACTCCAGTCAGACAGTGGCGGCATCAATGTGGTCATATTCTCCATGGGTGCCCACAAATCGGATGTAGACAATCCCGAATTCATACTGAATGGCCGCCACGAGCCGGTAAGTGTTACCTTTAATGTTGAAAACCACCCTATTGTTGGCCAAAAAACTGGCATTCCGATACACCATCTTGATGTCTGTAGGAGATCTCCAAATAGCCTGTTTCACATCAGCGTGCCATGCCAACAGAGATTGTTCGGCGTCCGGGTGTCTTTCCCAGAATTCTTTGAGCATCTTTCGAGAGATGATCCGCATATTCAGGCTGCATACCATGCTCCCGCCATGGGATCAATATTTTTTGTCGTATCCCACACACTTCGCTGATCTCTGGCGCTAATCGACTTCCACGTGAAGTGACGGCGACTGGCTGAAAAGGCAGAGGACTATTCCGAGGGAGGAAAGATCGAGGACAGTCTCTCGTTGATTGAGTGCCCAGAACCCTCATTATGTCCACTGAATTGTATTGATTAAGGTATTCTCAGGAGTTATACTTCTTGTACTACTGGAGGTATGAGCAATGGCGCAAATCAAGACGGCAGTTTCCCTGGACAGATCGTTATTCGAGCAGGTGGACACCCTTGCTCACAAAATGAAGGTGTCGCGGAGTCGACTGCTTGCCATGGCATTGGAGGATTTTCTCCGTCGTCACGAAAATGAACAGTTGCTTCAAGCTATTAATAGAACTTACCAAGATGAGCCCGATCAAGCCCGCCCATCGCTACGTCAAGGCATGCGACGTATCCACCGCAAAATTGTGGAAGGTAAGTGGTGATAAATCAGGGCGACATCTACTGGATCGACATGGGTGACCCGATCGGTTCCGGCCTTGCCTTGCTGCACCCGCATGTTGTGATTCAGAACAATGTCTTTAATCGGAGCCGCATTCGAACTGTTGTGGTTTGTGCACTCACATCCAATCTGAAATGGGCGTCTGCGCCCGGAAATATCTTGTTGGAACCAGGCGAAGCCAACCTGCCAAAGCAAAGCGTTGTCAACGCTTCCCAGATATTTACTGTCGATAAAGGGGATTTGGGCGAGCGCATCGGCTCACTTTCGAGAAAACGGGTTCATGAAATCCTTGACGGAATCCGGTTAGTGATTGAGCCCCGCGATATCGACATCGCTGACTGACGCATGTCCGCCTGACCAGATTCCAACACCGGTGAAATCCAGCCTGCCATGCCCCGGAGCCCCCAGTTAAGTAGTCTATAACGTTAACAAAGTATCCAGCCGTGTAACCCTGTGGTTCGATGTTGTGAATTCCCCGAGCCTCTCCCCGTAATATTAGCCGCATTTACTCTCTTTCCCATAAACCTCACTAAGTATTTCGCGTGAGACCTCCATAAAGGCATTTAAAGATGGTGAAAGCCACCTGTTTCGAAACCATATCATGAGAGTCGCCACTTCCAGCTGTTCGTCGGCCAATGATATGGGTGCGAGCAGTCCACGAGAGATATCTTCCGCAACGGTAACCTCAGGAAGAATCGTGATGCCCACTCCCGCCATGACACACGGTTTGAGCGCCGCCACACTGTTGAAGTCAAGGACCTCGCATGAAATTTTTTCCGAAATGAGAATCGATTCCAGGCTTCTTCTGTAGCTGCAATCCACCGTCGAAAAAAGAATCGTTTCACCCTTGAGATCGCCGATGCCAACAGACGGTTGCGAGGCCAGCCGGTGGCCGGGATGGGAGACCAGCATCAAAGGCTCGATCCCCATAACCTCGGATGAAAGATCGGCGGCATTTATCGAATCAGACAGCAGAAAAGCCAGATCGGTAGTGCCTGTGCGAAGGTCTTTCTGAAGACCTTCGTGACTGCAGGAAGTAAAACGCATCCGGACTTTCGGAAAGCGGGACCGAAACTCCTTGATTACGGGCGGCAGGCGGTGTACGCCCAAGGTCTCTGGGACCTTGACCGTAAGAGAGCCCTTCAGCTCTTTGGCGCCCATCACTTCAGACCGGGTCTCTTCCGCCAGCTCAAGCATTCTTTCGGCATATCGCAATAGCTTGCCCCCCGCTTCTGTCAGCAGTACGCGCCTGCCCAAACGGTCAAACAAGCGTACACCTAATTCTTCCTCAAGCGATTGGATTTGCGAAGATATGCTTGACTGAGCATAATGAAGTTCCTCCGCGGCGCGATTGAAACTCAGGAACCTGGCTACTGCCTGGAATGTTGCAAGCTGTCGAATGTCCATACGGCCTCCGAATCGATCTTGAAATCCGATCTGTGAAATCGGAACAAATCGTTTGACTCGATGTCAATTTTTCTAAATCATATATTTTGATATCACTTGAGGGCTGGATCTGTCCAGCATTACCCGGTGGCCCGTTTGTGGGTTACGGCTTGCAGGAAAACTACAGGTGGCAGAGGAGAAGATATGGCCGACACACACCAGTTAGACCGGACCTACCACTTCATTCTTGAATATTTTGTTCAGCGAGGCTATGCCCCACACTTCACTGATATTGCCAGGGAATTCTCCGTGCCTCCCGACCAGGGCAAGAAGCTCCTTCATGACCTGATGGGCACCAAACTGCCCATCTGGCTCTATCCCAACACCGATTTAATTGCTTCATTCGCCCCGTTCAATAACTTGCCCACGCAGTACCGAGTTACTGTCGACGGGCAGCAAAAATGGACTGCCCAATGAGGATTCGAAGCCCTGGCGGTCTGCTGGGTCTTTCCGGGCAAAGCTGTTCAAATCGATGCGCCCTGTTTGGACTGCGGTGAACAGATGCGCGTAGTGGTGTGCGACGGAAAAATAGAAAGCGCAACTCCGAATACCATATGTGGTTACGTGGATATCCCTTTGAACAAGTGGGCCGGAGATTGGCCTTTTACCTGAAGTCGTATCCATCTCTTCGTGTCCGAAGAGCATGTGAGAAACTGGTCTGAATTCCGTTCCGGAACCGATGAAGCTATTTTACCGCTCTCTAGTATCATGGAAATTGTGAGCACCCCCCGTCACAGTTCGCGATTGAGCGGCAACTATATTTCGTCTGCTCCGACCTACGGTCCGTTGTTCTTTAAAAGGCTAAAGGAGGTAACCGGGGGCTCGGCATTTTGGGACCCTCAAGCAATTTGAGGGGTCATTTGATGCATGGGCTGAGCATGTTCCAGGAGAGTGGTCACATAAGGGCCGCATTTATTTTTCAACGGGCGACGCCCATCATGTTCGGAGCAGCATGGTCATGTCCGGCTTATCCGTGCCTCAGTTCCCTTAGACGCTAACAAGGTGTCCAGCCTCGTAATCCCCCACCGCCGCTTCGCGGCTTATATGGCGCCGCGGCGGCGGGCTTGTAACGAAGATAGATATTTGCTCGGATTCATTATTGCTCTTCAATTGCCTGCCCACGGGAGCTGAACGATATCCCTTGTTGCAGTGCGGTGCTGATCATAATGGATTCTACGATCGGTTCAGCCACCTCTTTTTCCGATATCCATCTGACGAGGAAGTTAGCCCCAGCCCCGCCTTTTCTGTCAGATTCCTTGACAATGAACTCAACGGAGCCCATTGGAAGCAGCTTCTTTTCTCCTTCCAGGTAACTTGTGAGAAGCTTTCTGTCGGTATCGAAATACTGAACGGAAAGAAGGGTGATCGGGTGAGTCGGATCGGTATTTCGGATACTGAGCGTTACAGTCAGGTAGAGTGGCGTATCCCTGTCACCGTGGTAGATGTGTGAGTATGCAGGCACATATACAGTCTGCCCTTTAACCCGTTTGGCAGTAGATGCCGCAGGGTCCGCAAATGTCAGCAGCAGCGCTATAAGGATTATGGAAACAAGAACCGTGGGCCGAATGAGCTTCATGGTATTCTCCCATCTTGCGCTGAACCGGAATTCAGGTTAGCCATGCAGATCTGATTACGTTAGTCGCCACTCTTGGGGCTGGGCGATTCGGCCCATTTCTCGAAAGAACTGTATTGTTCATGGTTTCCTATCAGAGCTATGAAATCTCCGGGTGCAAAACGAGAGTCAGGACCCGGGTTGGGGTGGAAGGTGGAACCTCGCAAAACTCCAACGACAGAAACGCCTGTCCGGGTGCGTATTCAAAGTTTGCCGATGGTGCATCCGCTCAGAGCGCTGTCACCTTCTACTGAAAACCAGTTTAAGTTCAAGACATTTCCGGCACTTTTAAGCCGAGCAAGCGTTTTGCCTTCATCCTCGCTGATCGGGGAATAGAGTTCCCGTCGAGGATTAGGCAAAAGGCAACCCTTCATGTAAGCGGGCTTGGAATTGATTTTTGTGCAAGACCCTTACCCGGTCATTGATCAGTAATGATGCCTGAGTTGGGCAATAAGGAGGGAATCCAATTCGACTTTATAGACGATCCTGTGTTCATCGTTGATACGCCTCGACAAGTAGCCTGACAAACCATGTTTCAGTGGCTCCGGCTTACCGGTCCCCTCAAATGGTGTACGTTGGATCTCCTTGATGAGCTTGTTGATGCGGTCAAGGATCTTTCGATCAGTGCGCTGCCAATAGAGGTAATCCTCCCAGGCATGTTCGGCAAAAACCAGCTTCACTCGATCAGTGCCCGCTCATTGCCGCCACCGGACTCGAGTTCGGCTATGGATTCGAGGAGCCGCCGTGCATTCCGGGGGCTTCTCAGAAGATAAGCGGTTTCTTCGAGAGACTCATAGTCTTCGAGGGAGATCATCACTACCGACCGTTGGTTCTTGCGCGTGATGATGATAGGGGTGTGATCATCACAGACCTTGTCCATTGTTTTGGCAAGCTCGCTGCGAGCCTGTGAGTAAGTAATAGCGTTCATACGTTGTTCTCCCTTAACAGCCGGTATTGTACAACTTATTGTACAGCATGTCAGGCTTTTAATCAATCCCGTTGAGACCATTGGCCTTTACGCCCGATTCTATAACTCAGACGTGGTAGCTGAAAGAGAACAGGGGAACAGGCGCTTCATTGCCTTTATGTGCTTTGCGGAAGCACTCTGATCAGTACCGGTTTCCCCAAATCCAACCTTCAAATAGGTCAAACGGAGACTTGCCCGTACCCGGTTCGGAGGAGAGCGGTCTGGCCCAGGACGGCCCTGGGGGATCTGAGCGTCGCAAAAAGACGTTAGGCTCGTAGAAAAAATCCAGGGGTCAAGTCTTGTATTATTACCTCCACCACAACGCACGAGTGAAATTCTGGGCCCCGGTTTTGCCTGACAAATCCTATTGCCAGGGGCGTTAGGCCACGAGGAAGATCAGGCTTTGTCTCCATGCACCTATTGAACTTCGAAGACTGGACGAGGAAATACTCCCTTTTTCGAAATCTAAACGCCTCGGTGAAAAAAGGACCTCGCTCACTTCTAGCGCGGGGGGGAATCCTTCTTATATTGACTGCCATAAACAATCCGCCGGTCTCACAAAAGCTTTCCGGATCATCGCGACATGATCAGGTCCGGTCTGAAAGGAATGTTCGGTGCAAGACGAAGGTCCTGATCCGCACAGAGGAGAGGATGTCCGGCGCGCGGGGCCGGAAAAGGAAAGCTCGGTCTCCCGCCGGCGTTTCATTGCCGCTTCGGCTGCCGGGGCGATCGGCCTGGGTCTGGCGGGCGCGGCATTCTGGCCGATATGGGAGTACCTGTCCCCTCAATCGGCAGAGGGTGAAAAAGTGCAGGTCACCATCCCCCGTTCGCAGTTGGGGATCGGGCAGGCTCATTTCTTCCAGTATCGCGGGCGCCCTGCCGTGGTGTTTCAGGTTAAGCCCGGAGAGTTCATTGCCCTGTCGGCGATTTGTACCCATCTAGGCTGCATCGTCAACTGGCGGCCCGAAGAGCAGATTTTTCTATGCCCCTGCCACGCCGGCAAGTTCTCCCTAACCGGCGAAGTCCTGGCGGGACCTCCACCCCGCTCCCTTCCGCCCTATCCCGTGACGGTAAAAGGGAACGAGATTGTCATCGGCTGAGGAGGGATTTCGATGTCCTTGACCAAGAAAGCCCTCGACTTTCTCGATATCAGGTTGGGGTTGAGGGACCTGCTGCAACAAAATTTCACCGAATACCTGCTCCCCCGCAATATAAATGCCTGGTATGCCCTCGGCTCGGTTTTGATCACCCTGTTTATCATTCAGTTTCTTACCGGAATCCTGCTCCTGGTCTATTACGTTCCGAACACTGATCTCGCGTTCAAAAGCGTTCAAAAGATAATGAACGAGGTGCCTTTCGGATGGTTCATCCGCTACGTTCATGCGGTCGGCGCGAACATCGTCGTCGTGGCGCTTTTGCTGCACATGCTCTCTACTCTGTTCATGGCGGCCTATAAGTCGCCACGGGAACTCACTTGGATAGCTGGTTTTATACTTTTGCTGATCGCCCTAGGGATGTGCCTTACCGGTTATTTGCTCCCCTGGAGTCAGCTTTCCTACTGGGCGACCACGGTGGCGACCAACAGCGCAAGCGTCGTCCCTATAATTGGAGAGCGACTGGTTTTTTTCCTGCGGGGCGGCCCCGACGTCGGACAGGCTACCCTTGGCCGTTTTTTTGCGTTGCACGTGATGGGGTTTCCGCTCCTTTTAGGCCTTTTCGCCGGATTCCACCTATTCCTGGTGCGCAGGATCGGTGTATCAACGCCTCCGTTTGGTTTGTACTACCAGCCGCAACCGCCTCTCACAAGGTATCGGCACGAAACACACCCCGGCGGAATTCCGTTTTTCCCAAACTATGTCATAAAAGACCTGGCGGTTATTTCCCTCTTTTTAACCCTGCTAATGGCGATCGTTTTCTATGCCCCCTGGGTTTTTCTGCCGGCGGACGCATTTGAGCCTGCAAACCCTTTTTCGACTCCGGTTGGAATCAAGCCCGAATGGTATTTTCTTGCCGCCTACCAGACTTTGAAGGCCCTGCCAAGTGAGTTTGCCGGCATTATGGTCCAGACCGTGGCGATACTTTTTCTTTTCTTGCTGCCGTTCATTGATCGAGGCCCCGAAAGGCGCCCGGGAAGGCGTCCGCTTTTTCTCGTTTTGTTTTTCGCCGGAATCCTCGTCTACATCGGGCTCACCATTTGGGGGCATTTCTCATGAGATACGGATTGAGCCTATTCGCGGCGGCCCTTTTTCTTGCGATCTTTTTATGCGCCGCACCCCTTCTGCCGCAGGGGGCTCGGCAGTCCACGTGCATCGAGTGCCATCAGTCCATGCAGGACCAGGCGAGGCTCTATCAGCCGGTCGAAAAATGGCGTGAGAGCGTGCACGCAAAGAACGGCATTGCCTGCCATGGATGCCATGGGGGGGACCCCACGACCATGGACGAGGAGGCCATGAGCCCCGACAAAGGGTTTAAAGAGGTTCCAAAGCCGGAAACCATTCCCGACTTTTGCGGCGCCTGCCATCTCGGCGTCAAGGAAGATTACCTTGCCAGCGCGCACGGAAAAGCGCTGGGCAAAGGCGGACCCCAATGCGCAACCTGCCACGGTGCTCATGGAATCCAACTGGCCTCACCTCAGCTAATTAATTCCCAAAGCTGCACCCAGTGCCACGGCTATGAGAGGGCGGCGCAAATCCGCGAGGCTCTGGTAACAACCGACGATCGCATGTCGGCGCTGGATCGCGAAATGAAAAGCCTACATCGGGTGGGAATGGAAGTGGTGGACCTGCAGGGCAGACTCTTCGACACACGCAACACATTTCATCGCCTGTTTCACTCGGTAGATGTCCAGAAGGTCCGCGATAATATCGCAGAGATCCAGGGCCGGTTGAGCGAAATCGCACTCCAGGTCGAGGGAATCCAGGCGCAAATATCACGCCGAAAGCGTGGGGGAGCGATCATTGTGGGATTGCTTGCAGCCCTTACGGCGCTTCTCCTTTATTTGCGGCACACCTACAGCCGGGAAGAAAAGAGCGGCTAGAGCCGCTCCGCAGCCTATTTCGCTCATCAGCAAATACCTGCGTGCCGCGATTGCCAACGGCGGGGATAACGGGCCGCCCACCGAAAAGGATTCCCGCTGAAGATTAGGATTTAAACATGGGGTTGGAGTTGCGAATCCTGACTACTCCTCTCCCGAACCACACTTTTGCCTTGTAAGCTCGTATTCTCCGTAGTTGCGAAGAGCATTCCGGCCCCAGCCAGGCTCGATGGCTTTTACTTCCTCCACATTCAGAGTGGCCTCTTCTCCCGAACGGTCCAGTCTGCCTTTGCCTTTATTTCCCCAATTGTCCATGAAGGTAAACTCGAGAGTTCCCTCGCCGGCGGTTTTGCAGCGGACGAGTTCGGCGGTTACCGATTGGCCGGAATCTGGAAAATAGATCTCGAAGTCGACAAGAGGAGCCGAGGGGTTCCCGTGCACTTTGACGCAGACATGATAATAAAGGCCTTCAGGTTTCTTGTCGCCCGATTCTTCTTCATCATCTTCCTGCTCTTCGCCGGTGTTCGGGAACCGCTCTCTCATATAGTATTCTTCGATAGGCGAAGGGCCCGACAGCACTTCGATCCGCTTCTTGTACTCCGCCGCCAGACAATCTTTGTCTCTGCACCGGTCGCGCTCGGTGCGAATCCAGACCATTTGCTCTTTCTTGAATTCGGCTTTTTTCCCTGAACCGGCCAGTGCCCGGCTGTATAAATCGGAAAGTTCTTCATCCGCCTTCGATAGCCGGCTGTCGGAACAAATGAGTTTTTCAACGGCTGAGCTTGCCTTCGCACAATCAAAGCCGGCAGCAAAGGCGGCCGATGGCAATAAACAAAGGACGCCGATAACAGCAGCCGCAATACGCAAGATCATTTCTTCTCACCTTTTCTGTTGGCCGGTTTTAGCAGGCGCGAGCAACGTCAGGAAGTCCGGGGTGCTACTCTGGAAATTCCGGCGATTGTTGCGGCCCCCGTTATTCGATGCATGGAAAGGGCATGGATGAACTGTAAGTGTTGGCGTCAATCGTCACCCTGCCGCCTCCATAAGAGAGTCGGTTGACCCTGTAGAGACCATTAGAATTATTGAGTTATTGGCTGGATAGGCAGCGCCGCGGTGAATACGATCGTTTTATTTCGTGATGAAGGGTGCCGGCGTAATCACACCAACGAAGCCAACGCCGAATTTAGAATCAAGGAAAGCAAGGAAATCCCCGATTAATTATAGGTCCAAACTGCGATACCCCGCCAAAAAATATATCGAAAAACCAGCCAGCGGAAAGGTGATCGATGCCGAGCAGAAAAGGGAAAAGACCAATATTTGCCGTTAATTTTTACGTCCGATTTTTCTTCGTATTATTGCTCTCTTTGGCGGTAATCCGCGGCTCCACGTTGCCGGCGGCGGCCGAAGACTGGAGAAATCTCGTCCAGCCCACGGGTACTCTATATTCGGGGCTGCTGTGGCAAATGAATGCTGAAGGCCCGCAGGGACCTTTTCTAACCCCCGCGGAAGCAAATTCGCTGCTGGGAACATACAGAGGCTGTGCCTACCCTCCTTTCGACGCCTTCATCCCCGTCTCGGAGCAGACTTCGGTCACCCTGATCAAGACATCCAAAACGCTTTATTTTACACGCACATTCAATACCAGTGACCCGGACCCCGGCAAGCGCAGCTATCCGGCCGGATCTTGGGTAATGAGGGGCGCAACGGTGCGGGGTCTCACCCCGGAGCAGATCAGGGATGTCTTTGCTCTGCCGGCGGTCCCAAAGGGCATTGCATACGCCAGAGTGCCGGCCGGTCATGTGCTTTGGACGGGGATGGCCGGCCCGATAAATCCTTCCGTTAATCCTGCTTATCCCGACTGGGGTCGCGGAGGCGGGGAGCAAATCTTCATCGACAAACGGTTTGCCGGCTCGGATAGCGCGGAAGTGATTTACATCAGCAAGGACCTTTCGGGACGCGCCCTTTTGTATGCACCGATAGCCGGGGGCGGCAATGCAGGAAATCTGGCAACTTACCTGGACAGTCTCATTCCCGCGCCGGCCACTCCGCAGGGGACAATCGACCTGGCGCAATATAATTCCAGAAACCTTTCCGGCGCGTACAGCAGGCTCGATGACATCCTTGGTCCTCTCGACTGGCTGAGTTTCGGAGACCGGGCCACCTTCACTTCGGCCCTCAACCAGATTGGGCCCGAGCGCTATGATGCGCTCGCTCGCGTGGGGGTGCGCAACAACCTTCAATTCGGCAAAGCATTCGTCCAGCGAGGTCTTTCCAGCCGAAACGGGGCTGAAGGCTTCAGAACGGCCTTGGGAGATGACCTCGAAAATCTCCGATTCTCAACCGTGCAGTCGGTGCGATCCGACCGCGGGACGACCGGCGCGGGACTTCCAGTCGATGCAGATGGGCCGAAAACGGGCAAGCACAACACCAATGTCTGGGCCACGGGCCTCGGAGAATTCGGTTTCCAGGACGGCTTTGGCGAGCACACCGGGTTCGACTTCACCACGGGCGGCTTCGTCATGGGAATTGACCTAATCCGAAAAGAGGGCCTGCTTTTCGGTATTGGGGCGGGCTATCTAAGATCCGACCTTCATTGGTACAACGATGGCGGCAGGGCCGAAATCGACAGCCCCAAGCTTGGGGTCTACTCAAACTACACCGACTCGGCCGGATGGTTCGTGGACGGGCTGCTCGCCGGCGGATACGACAGAATGTCCGTAAAACGAAACATCGTTTTTCTGGACGTCGCCAATACGGCCCAATCGGACCCTGACGGCTATGATTTCATGGGGCAGGTGCGAGCAGGCCGCAATTTTCCGATTGCCGGCTGGAATGTCTCCCCCGTTGCCGAACTTGCCTACATTTATCTTCACCATGCGGCATTCGATGAAACCGGCGCCGACCCCATAAACCTAAGCGTCCGGGCAAAAGACTATCAAACCTTCCGCACACAGGTTGGCGTGAGGGCCGAAAAGGATTTTTCGCTCGCTGAGGGAACGCAGGTGACCCCTTCCATTGAAGTCGCCTGGGCACACGAAATCCCGTTGGACAATCGCGATATCGAATCCGGCATCATAGGCCAGGGCGGGTCATTCCTTGTAAGCGGGATAGACCGCGCAACGGACAGCCTTATGGTGGATACAGCTCTTAAAGCCCGCCTGTGCGGTAACTTGACGGTCTATACCGGCTATGGGCTGGAATTAAATGACCAATTCGTTAGTCACCAGGTAAACCTGGGGCTGAATTTCATGTTTTAACCGCCGCCTGGAGCAGAAATAGCGGCGCGGCATCCGGAAGCAGGCGAGGTGGAAGAAATTACCCATCGAGGATCAGGCAAAAAAGCGCTCGCGTAAAATGCAAGACCAGCGCGCCTCTGATGCTCGGCAATGACGTCCTGTTTCCGTTCAACTGAATGTCCTCACCACTCAACTGAAAGAGCATATCCATGAAAAGTGTGTTTACGAAGAGCATCCTTATCAAATGTATTCTCGCTCTGCTTCTGGCCGCAAATGCCGCCTTCGCCGCAGATTCCCTGCCCTCCTGGAATGATACCGTACATAAGAAGGCCATCATCGCCTTCGTGGAAGAAGTGACCAGGGAAGGCTCGCCGAACTTTGTGCCGCCTGCCGAGCGTATCGCGACATTCGACAATGACGGTACGCTTTGGTCCGAACAGCCGATGTATTTCCCGCAAGCCTTTACGTTCGATCGCATCAAAGCGCTCGCGCCACAGCATCCCGAATGGAAAGAGAAACAGCTGTTCAAGGCGGTGTTGGAGGGTGATTTGAAGACGGTTCTTTCCGCGAGCCAACAAGCCCAGTTCGAACTCGAGATTGCCGCGCGGGACGGCAACACGACTGAAGAGTACGCACAGATCGTCAAGGACTGGTCGATTACGGCAAAGCACCCGAAGACCGGCCGGCCCTACACTGAAATGGTCTATCAGCCCATGCTCGAGTTGCTCGCCTATCTTCGTGACAATGGTTTCAAGACATTTGTCGTGTCAGGCGGCTGGACGGATTTCATGCGTCCCTGGACGGAAAAGGTCTATGGCATCCCCCCCGAGCAGGTTGTCGGCAGCAGCGTCAAAACGAAGTTCGAACCGCGCAACGGCAGGCCCGTGCTGGCATTCCTGCCGGAGATCAACTTCATCGATGATGGAGCGGGCAAAGCGATCGGCATCAACGACTACATTGGCCGCCGTCCCATCGCATCTTTCGGCAACTCTGACGGCGACCTTCAAATGCTCCAGTGGACAACCGCCGGCAACGGAGCGCGTTTAGCGCTCATCGTCCACCATACCGATGCGGAGCGCGAGTGGGCATATGATCGCACCTCATATATCGGCCGACTTGACAAAGCGCTCGACGAAGCCGTGGCAAAAGGCTGGATAGTCGTGGACATGAAGGCTGACTGGAAAATTATCCATCCATTCGAGAAAAAGTAGAACAGCCGCGAAAACGGGGGTCGGGAATCCGCTTGGCCCGAACAGTTTATGCTCCAATTCAGGCTGCCATTCACGCGCACTAACCACGATGCATTTTTGTGAGCTGATTTTAGGGGAGGTTCACTGTGAGAAAAATCAGTATCGGCTTGTTCGTCTCATTGGTCATCACGCTGGTTATCTGCATCCCGGCTATTCAAGCCAAGGACATCTCGCCGGTGGGCGAAAAAATTGCTTCGGATTCGCAGGGTCATGCCATTTACCTGACAAGCGGCAATGGAATCAAAATCGGGTACAAATTGATCGGGTCGGGTGAACCGCTTATTCTGCTCACCGGGCTTGGAGCCACGATGGATGATTGGACCACGGTGCTTATCGAAGAGGCTTCAAAGAAATACCAGTTGATCGTCATGGATAACAGGGGGATGGGTTATACGACAGATAACGGTGTAAAGTTCACTTATCGACTTTTCGCCCAGGATGTAATCGCCCTGCTGGATGCTCTAGGGGTCGAAAAGACGAATGTGCTTGGGTTTTCACAGTCAAGCGTCACCACACAGAATTTGCTGCTATACTATCCTGAACGAGTCAATAAAGCGATTGTCCATGCCACCTCCACCAATGGGAGCGCCGTCGCGGCCGCTTTCAAAGGCATACCGCTGCCCGATAATCCCACCGTCAAGAAACAGCTAAAAGCAGCCATGGAGTGGAAAAGCCCCCTCGATAAGATGCCGCTCATCAAAAATCAGGTAATGTTTCTGGTGGGTACCGCTGATAACGTCGTGGGCACTGAGAGTTCGAAGACACTGGCAAAGCTGATTCCGGGTGCATGGCTGGTACAATTTAAAAACGGGACTCACCATTTACAGTTTGAAGCGCCGTCCGAATTTACCCGAATTGTCCTGACATTTCTGGAGATTAACGAAACAGTTCAACCCAATCTACAAAACAGTCCCACTAGATAGGCCGCTGCGGGCCGCCTCCGACGGGTTTTGGTTGGACCCATTCTCGGCGGCCCTTCGCGGCTGGGTCCCTCGATGAGGAACGATTCTTAAAATTGAAACCTTGTCTGTGAATCGCACATTTTATGTGTATACGAAATGGAAAAGGTTACAGCAGCATGGTTTGCCAACAGGGCAATTGATGCTTGGAATGGTATAAAAGGAGCAATCAATGGAGGTTGTGATGCGCTGCAGAATGAGGAACTGCAGAGAGGAGCAGCGTTTGGTTTTAGAGCTGCTTTAGTAGTAACGAATGATGCTCTTGGTATGGCATTCTCAGATGCGGTGTATAAAGGGACGGTAGGATACTTTTTTAGGGTTGAACCGTTCTTCAAGTTTGGATGGACTAGAGCAAATATCCTCACAAATATCATAGCCGGCACTGCGAGGTTCGGACCTATGGCCGACCGGATTTCAGGCCGAATTCAGGAATTCGCACCTTAAGGGGCAGGAGCGCCAAGAGGTCGTATGCAGTCATTGAATATAGCAATAGATAACCTGATGTATAGTTTTGCTTACGTACTTATAGCGGCTTCCGTGGTTGACAACGCCTCCATATTATTAGTCTACAGCAGGCGATGGTACATAGATAATAGGTATGTGAAACTTCACAAACGATATGGAGTAATTAAGTGCACGCTTGCCAAAATCATTTTGGCAGCATATATATGCCATCTACTATTTCTACCTATAGCCAATGGCATTGATTTGATTCTACCGATAATAGTTTACTGTGTCTATGTTACAAAAATGTTGGTCGATATTCTTCAATTCAGATCCCCGGAATAACTCCCATGTGGCGGGTGGC
>DBMO01000024.1:90904-145398 GCA_002298995.1 Desulfarculales bacterium UBA696 | reverse complement strand
GGTGGAGCGGAGCGCAACCCATCAGCTCAATCTTGAACGCAATTTTCCATGATGCTGCGCCTCGCCCCGCGAAGCATGAAAATTGAGCATTTTCTAGGTAACTTCGTATAAGTTCTTTATCTTTTTCGCGTGGCAGGCGCCTAAAATCGGTACTCGACCCCCATGTTGACACCCTGTGCCCAGAACTCCGATTGCTGAAACGAGAACGCCGGTCTGGCCACCCCTGTTAGTTCCGGAGCCGGGATGCCGGTGAATGTGGAGCCCTGCGACGGGTTGATGCCGCGGTCAATCTGGTCGCCGGGTCGAACCACGTTGTTCGCATAAAGGAATGTATAGCCGGCGAAAACATTGATTCGGTCGGTGATTTTGTAGCCGAGGTTTAGCCCGATCTCCGGGATCACCGCGAGGTCAGTCTGGGTATGTTCGCCAATATTGGTGGGCAGGGCGAAGTAGCCGCCGGGATACTTAAGGGCGGAGCCGAGGGCGTTAAATTCGTTGGTTAGAAGGTATCCGTCTATATCGACGGTTTGGACCACGGCGCCCAGGCCAAGCTTAAACGTGCCTTTGACCGTCAGGGGACCCCATCCGGAACTGGCGCGCAAGCCCGCCTGAACTCCATAGAAGTGGTTGGCGGTATTGAACTGATCCAGCGTCTGGTAGATATCATTTGGAACATCGATAAAGGGGCTGCTTGTCGCAAATGAGAATTTTTCGCGCAGGTTCAGGTACCGAAAACCTCCAAGGAAATCCACCTTGCATGCACCGGTCGAAACCAGAGTGGTCCCGCCCATTAGCTCGGCGCCGAACATTCGGGAGCTCATCTCTTCATGCGCCTGTCCCGAGAAGACGCCGGGCAAAGATAGGAATGAGAAGTCCTCTTCATGGCGAAGGACGTTATAGAAGGGGACAGCGAATAATTGGGAATCGGCCTGGCCGGAAGAACTCACGCTCCGTCCGGTCGATTGTGATGTCAAATAGAAAAACCCCGCCTCAACGCCCCATCTTTCCTTTTCCCAATAACCAACCGTAACACGGAAGCCGGGGTGCATATCGGTATCGAGCGATTTTCCGCCCAATACCACTTCCGTTCCAGCTTCACCGATGATTCCGGTGCTAACGAGCGGCGGTGGGGCCGGACCATCCTTCATCCACCACAGGAGCGCTTCCGCGCTTACGTAAAATGGGCTGGCCGTGGAGTTGGCAGCCGGTGCGGTTGAAGGAGTGTTGACCGTCTGAGCCAATGATAGGCCTGCCCATATGAGCACGTAAGCGAGACTGCACAAAACTGCCTTTTTCATAACGGAGCCCCCTCCATAAAAGAACAAGAACAGGAATAAGAAATGAGTTGTGCTATGCACCAGAACCGCCGAAATAGCTTCTGAGACACCCCCCCGAACCATCCACAACCGAATACGACGAGCTTCCAAAACTACTCTATACGAGCACTCTGAGGTGGAGCAGCCTTCAGGACCGGCAATTAATCTGTTTTTAATCTCTGGGAATGTTGAGAATATACTTTAGGCAATGAACGGGTGTCAATCAACGAGACGGAAGGCTAATTCGAGGTGGGTTGGCTCATGCGGTTCGACCTTCCTCTTGCGAGATGCCGATTTCCATGTATGCGAATTCATCGAGCCGGGCATTTGTCCGTGCATGCTCAATAGTCATGCTCACCAAGTTTCCCTGTTTGTCCAGGTCAACATATATGTTTTCGCTAATCTCTCTTGTCTCCGCTACCTCGTGATCCGTAAATTCAACCAGTGCAGTATCGGTATCTGAAAAATATTTGACCCTCATTGCCGACTCTCCTTGAAGGATCTGTCAAAAAAGGCGTTATGGATGGTTTCCCCGTCCTCCAGGAGAATGACCCGAAGGAACTTCTTCTCCTCCAATATCCATGCCCATTTCCGTATTCTGCCGTCGGACTGGACTTCCGTTTTTTGTGGTGACTTGATTGCTCGATCTATCCACTCATCCAATATTATAGCCCTATCAGGCCTTTTCCGCATGTACTTGAAATACTCTGTGGTTATCAATCCTTTTCCCCTGTCCAGAGGATAATTATTCGTGGTAAGCGATGCCGGCAATAAGCGAATTTTCAATCATTTGATGTGGTTGTGAATATACTTTAGGCAATGGACGAGTGTCAATCAAGGAGATGGCAGGCCTGTTTGATGCCCGGCATACTCATTTTATGCTGACACACTTCAAGCCCGTTGGATTCGCGCAGGGCATCTCAAACCGGTTTATCCCCAACCCGAAATTTCATTCAAATAGTCACGCACAAAATTCCTCTAATTCTATTTATCCCTACCTGAAAAGACCTCCTGTTATTAAGCCCCCAGCCTGCTGCAATCCCGTTTGGAAAGAGGCGCGGTGGGCCGGCTTCGCTGCTTTAAAGAGATACCGAATTGAGCGAGGGCATTAATCGGATTTCACGATCAAAGAAACTTCAGGATCAATAAAATGACAGTTCTCTATGACCAGTTCAGCCAGCCCATACCGGTAAGCCGGTCCTTAAAACCCGACATGCGGGAAATCGCCACGGCGACGCTTCGCGACCGGTGGAGCGGCTATCCTTCGAGCGGGCTAACACCCGAGCGGCTGGCTCGGATCTTCAGGCAGGCCGACGGCGGTGATGTTTTGAGCCAGGCGGAGCTTTTCGAAGAAATGGAGGAAAAGGACGCACACCTTGCAAGCCTTTTCCAGACGCGAAAGATGGCCGTCCAGGGGCTCGACTGGGAAGTGGCCCCTTACGACAGCAGCGGCCCGAGCGTTGAAATGGCGGAGTTTTGCCGCTCGTCCATTCAGGGGCTTTCAGATTTCGACGAAAACGTCCTGGACCTGCTCGATGCACTTGGCAAAGGGTATTCGATTTTGGAAATCCTCTGGGAGGCATCGGAGGGCCAGGTCGGTATCCGAGGCCTTCGGTGGGTGCACCCTAAGAAAATCACTTTCTGGAATTCTCTTACCCCAAGAATCCTCACCGAACAGGACCCCATCCAGGGTATTGAGCCTCCGTCGTTCAAGTTTGCCTATCACCGGTGCCGCTCCCGATCCGGCTACGACACCCGCGCGGGGATTATGAGGGTGTGCGCCTGGATGTACCTGTTCAAAAACTACGCCCTGAAAGACTGGATCGGGTTTGCGGAAGTGTACGGCATGCCGCTTCGGATCGGCAAATATGAGCCGGGTGCGACCAGGGCGGACCGGGAGGCGCTGATCCATGCCGTTCGCTCGCTCGGGTCGGATGCTGCGGGCATCATATCGAAGTCCACGGAGATCGAATTCATCGAGGCCCAGAAGGGTTCATCGCTCAATGTCTACGAGAGCCTGGCCTCTTTTTGCGATGCACAAATGTCAAAAGCTGTCCTCGGACAGACCCTCACATCGGAGCCGGGAGGCAAGGCTGCTGGATCGTATGCGCTTGGGCGAGTGCATTCCGAAGTCCGGCAGGACATCGTGGAGGCCGACTGCAAGGCGCTCTCCAAAACGATAACCCAGCAGATCCTGCGCCCTCTCGTCGGCTTCAACTTCGGCTGGGATGCGCCCGTGCCTCGTTTCCACTTCCTGTGCGAGCCGCCCGAGGACATGAAATCCATTGCGGAAGTCTACAAGATTCTGTCGGAGATAGGCTTTCAATTTAGCCGCGATCAGCTTGCCGAACGCTTCAAACTGGCTTCAACCGGAACGACGGACTGAGAAAAAGGAGTCTGTAATTGCAGAACAAAGACAATCAAAGACTCGGCTTTTTTGCGGGCTTGCCGGACGGTGCCCCGGTTCCAGCCCAATTCCAGGTTTTTCCATGGGGAGCGGTCGAGATCGAGGGGGCGGAACCATTCGTGGTGGATGCGGAAGCAATGTCGCAGGTGGTCGAGCGCTTCCGCGCCCGGGGTCTCGACATGGTGATCGACTACGAACACCAGACCGAAGCTGGAAGTCGAGCACCGGCCGCCGGGTGGATCAAGCGGCTGGAAAACAGAGGAAATGAGGGATTATGGGCAGTGGTTGAATGGACGGACAGCGCGCGGGAGTACCTGGCGAAAAAGGAGTACCGCTACTTTTCGCCCGTATTCCTGGTGTCCAAAGATGGCCGAAGGCTTTCCGAACTGCTCCGGGTTGCTCTCACCAACGCACCGCGCCTTAACTGGATAAAACCGATATCCGGGAAATCTCCGATCAACGGCAATGACAACTCAGATGGGAGGAAAGAAATGGAATTTCTCGAATTAATAGCAAAACAGGTCGGGCTTCCCGATACGGCATCTGCCGAAGAAGTTTCGGGGGCTGTGGGAAAGCTCAAGGAAAGAGCCGAGGCGGTGGTTGCCTGCAAGGAAGTGCTCGATGCACTCGGGCTTGCCTCTGGGACGGGAAGAAGCGAGGCGGTTGCAACCATCCACGCCCTTCGGCAAAGGCCGGACCTGACGCTTGAAGTTGCAGCGCTCAAACGCATGCTCGCCGAGCGAGATAGAGATGACCTCGTCGCAGCGGCGCTCAAGGAGGGCAAGATCACCCCCGCCCAGCGTGAATGGGCGGAAAAGTACGCCCTGGGTGACCTCGAAGGATTTCGCCTCTTCGTCGCCAAGACCCCGCGCGTGGTTCCTCTCGACAGGATTGACGCGCAACTTATCGATCCCGGGCAGATCCCGCGCCTCGAAGACCACCAGCTCCACATAAACAAGCTTCTCAACATCTCCGAGGAAACGTGGAGCAAGTACAACGGATGAACGGAAGACGGACGAGACTTTCCGCAACTCGAAACTCGCACGGTCAACATTGAACATGCAACGGTAACCGGAAATGGGCGACCGGAAAAGGAGAACAATAGATGGCTGCTTTAACTGCGGACAGAAAGACAACATACCGTCAGGGACTCGAGATCGAATACAAGGTGGCCGCCGGAGCGAAGATTCATGCCGGGTCCATCGTTTGTTTGAATACGTCGGGTTTTGCGGTGCCGGGCGCGGACACCGCCAACTTAAAGTTCGTCGGCATCGCGGGCGAGCAGGCGGATAACTCCGCCGGCGCAAACGGTGACATCACCGTCCGGGTCAGGCGCAAAGGCGTTTTCCGCCTGGCTGCCTCGGGGCTGGCCATAACCGACATCGGGACGGTCGTTAATGTATCGGACGACCAGACGGTTGCCAAAACAACCAGCAACTCGGTCGCATGCGGCACTATCGCCGAATTCATAAGCGTAACCGAGGTGGGCGTGGACATCGACATGAGGTAGTTGCGGGTTGCGGGTTGCAAGTTGGAATTCTCGACGACCGATGGCCACGCAACAAGCACCCAACTCAATCCGACCCGGAACTCACAGTGGAAGAGATCAATCGAAATAAGACAACAGGCAACAGGCACGGGACCGGGAGTTCACAGCCCGCAACGCTGAAGGGAGCACGCAATGATAATAGACCAGGCAAATCTTTCCGGAATTTATAAATCGTTTAAGACCGTTTTCAACGAGGCGTTCGACGGTGCGCCTTCTCAGTGGCCCGTTGTTGCCATGCAGGTGCCATCTGAAGGAAGGTCGGTCGATTACAAGTGGCTGGGCGACTTTCCGATGCTTCGCGAATGGGTTGGAGACCGCGCGATCCGCGACCTTTCAGCCTTCAAATACGAGATATTGAACAAGGATTATGAATCCACGATCGAAGTGGACAGAAACGACATAGAAGACGACCAGATCGGCGTCTACACGCCGATGATCCAGGGATTGGCCTGGGCGGCCAAACAGCACCCCGACATGTTGGTCTTTGCGCTGCTCAAGGCCGGCTTTACGACCGCGTGCTACGACAGCCAGTATTTCTTCGATACCGATCATTCCGTGGGCGGCGCAAGCGTCTCGAACTCGGGCGGCGGCACAGGCGACCCCTGGTTTCTGCTCGATCTTTCCAGGCCGATAAAACCCATCATCCTGCAAACCAGAAAACGCCCCGAATTTGTAGCGGTGGACCGCCCTGACGATGAAAATGTCTTCATGCGCAAAAAATTCCTCTACGGCGTGGATGATCGCAAAAACGTGGGATTCGGCCTCTGGCAGCTTGCCTACGGCAGCAAGTCCACACTCAGTGCCACCAACTATGCCGCCGCCCGTGCCGCAATGATGGCGTTCAAAAGCGAGGAAGGCGCACCCCTGGGTATAAATCCCACTCACCTCGTCGTCCCGCCAACCCTGGAAAGCGCCGGCAGATCCATCCTCAAGGTTCCGAACGACGCTGCCGGCGCGGGAAACCCCTGGTTCAACAGCGCCGAACTGATTGTAGTTCCGTGGCTGGCGTAGTGGATATCTGATCGGATCTCGGAAACGGTGTAATAGCCCGCAACCGGCAGCGAAAGGACAGGCATTGTCATACTGCACTATTGACCAGATCAGGAATCAGCTCCAGGAGGGCGTGCTCGTTCAGTTGACCGATGACGAGGGGACCGGCGAGGTGGTGGCGGCCAGGGTGGAACAGGCCATCAGCGACGCCTGCGAGGAGATAAATGGGTATCTCGGTGCGCGGCTGGCCGTGCCCGTTGCTCCCGTCCCCGAATCGCTTCGGCGTCTGTCGGTGGATATCGCGGTCTACAACCTCTACTCGAGAAGGGAGAGGGTCCCCGAGCACCGCATAGAGCGCTACCGTGGCGCTGTCCGTTTTCTGGAACAGGTGTCGCAGGGCGTGGTTTCCCTCGGCCAGAGTGATCCCGAGGGGAATCCGCTCGAACCCGAGTCTCCCCAAACGGCAGCGGAGAATCCCAGGCGAGCTTTCTCTCGATCGAGCCTCGAAGGATTTTGACCATGCCGACCGTAGCCGACGTTGAACAGGCCATAATCGGGCGCCTTTCGAGCGAGCTTCCATATATCCGGACGCTCGGATCGATTTCCGAGTTCCTTGGCAGGGATATCGATGCAATCGAGGAGATGGCGCCCATTTGCCCCGCGCTGTTCGTCATCTACGAGCGGGGCAAGTACTCCCAAAAGATTTCGGGCTGCCAGGACCGGGAGATGTTTTTCGGCGTGATAGCGGCCGTACGCAATTTGAGGGGAGATTCGGCCGTGCGGCATGGGGCGGGGGGGGAAAGAGGAGTTTACCAAGTGCTTGAAGACATACGCGTAGCCTTGTCCGGCCAATCCTGCGGCATCGACATGGAGCCGCTCTCCCCGGTTTCCGAGGAAGCGATGGCCGGCAGCAGCGACTTCGCGCTCTACCAGATTCTTTTCAAAACCCGGTGCCGGTTTGCCGCCTGATGCCGGCAGATGCCCAGGGGAGAGAGAAAATGCTCACTCGAAACACGGTGGTGCTCGCAGAAATCGAAACAGAATACGGGATCGACCCCATTCCAACTCCCGCCTCGAATGCGATCGCGGTCCGCGACCTCGATATCTCGCCGGCGGGGGAAGCGGTCGAGCGCAATATCCTGCGCGGATCTCTTTCGCCGCTAAGGTTTTTGCGCGGGACCAGGAGCGTCGAGGTAGCTTTCAAGACCGAGATGAAGGGGACCGGGGCCAAAGGGGCGCTTCCAGCCTTTGGCTGGGAAGGGGTCCTTTTCAGGGCATGCGGCATGGCCCAGACGGTAAATTCCGGAACAGACCTGCTCTACGCGCCGGTTTCGACGAATTTCGAATCTTGCACTCTTTATGTGTACCTCGACAGGCTTTTCCACAAAATTACCGGATGTCGTGGATCTTTCAGAATCAGCGTCGAAGTGGGGAAACCAGCCCTGGCCGAGTGGAAGTTCAAGGGGTTCTACAACTCCCCCGTGGATGCATCGCCAGCAGCCCAGACCTTCAGCGGCATCCTTCCACCGGTCGCGCTCGGGGCAGGTTTTACCATCGACGGCTTCGGACCGGTATCTGAAAAATTCGAGATCGAGATCAACAACAGCGTGGTTGAACGCAAAAGCATCGCCGCGGCGGATGGGATCGTCGGCTTCGAGATCACTGGCCGCAAACCTCGGGGGAGTTTCGATCCTGAGGCCGTGGCGGTTTCCTCCCACCCATTCTGGAGCAACTGGCAAACCGCCGCCACACTGGCCCTGAACCTCGCCGTCGGGAGCATCGACGGAAACAGGTTTTCAATCGAGTCTCCCGCCCTCCAGTACAGCGAACTAGGCTCGGGTGACCGGGATGGAAGGGCGATCTACAAGGCTTCCTTTTCCCTGGCGATGAGCAGCGGGGACGATGAGTTGTTGATAAGGTTTTCATGAGCGCCAGGCACCCAAAGGAGAACCGATGCGCGATTTTGCTGCAGAGCGAAACATTCTGGATATCCAGGACGGAATTACCGGCGACGTACACGAAATCTATTACCGCATGCCGACCAACGAGGAACGGGCAGCCTACCAGAATGGTGTCTTCGAGCGGCGTGGCCAAAAGCTGAAGAGCAGGGTTTTTGAAAACCGGCTCAAATTCGGCTCCCGCATAATCAGCGGGTTTACCAAGGGGACGCTTGGAATAGACGGCAAGCTCTTCTCGTCGGACCCGAGCGACCCGGAGTACCGCCAGGACTGGAAAGATCTATTGACACGCTACGCCGGAGACATCGTGGCAAGTGTTGCTGCAAGTGTTTTCGAGGCGACCGGGGCCAGCAGGGAGGCCGAACCGGAAAGCCCTTTGGAGGAATAGGCCCGGAGAAAATCGATCTCGAACGGGAGATAGACCTTCTTCTCTCCGCGGCCTGTGATCCTGATTCTGCCCAAAATTGCGAAGGAAAGACAATCCGAAACCTTTGCCGCGCCTGCGAAAAAAATCCTGCACGACGGGAACAGGCCGGCCCTTACGCGCTTTCCCTTCTCCGGGTCCATTTGCTTCAGGAAGCCGGGTTCAGGTTGGAAAATGATTCACTGGAGTTGCAGTTTTGGCAGGATTTGGGATTCCTGAAGCAAAAATTAAAGGGAATCCGATCACTACGTGAAAAGACGACGGAGTAATGTCGCTGAAAAAAGGATTTCCACCAAAATGGCAGAAAACAGGCGGAGCATAAGCTTAATCAACTCGAGTGAGACCGGTTCGAGCCGGGATTTCGACCAGACGGTCAAGTCCATGGAAGAACAGCTCCGGATTCAAAGCGAAATCGCCTCGGTCGAGCGTGAGCGTCAACTGGCTCTGGAAAAGACGCGTGAGCAGCAGAAACTGGTCGGCCGGGAAGCGGAAATAAGCCTCAAGTCAACCCAAAAAGCCCTGAGCGAAGTGAATTCCAGCACCCAAAAATTCGTCGGCTCGGCCGGTTCGAGTTTTAAAAGCCTCTTCAGCAGCCTTTTCAAGGGCGAAATCTCCTCTGCCGAGGACTTCTTTAGCGCCTTCTGCAATTTTCTAATCAATGCATGGTCCAAAGCGATCTCTAAAATGGCCACCCGCGGATTCGAGGATCTGCTCGGGAATCTTTTTGGCGGGTTTGGCGGCGGGGCCGGCGGGAGCAGCGGGGCCAGCGAAGGCTATTTTCAGTGGAGCGAAACTCCGGATTGGTTTCTCAATTTCCACTCGGGAGGGATCGTTGGGCTTGACGGTACCCGTAGGGCGGCAAGCCCGCTCCTGATGGCCGGTGCTCCGCGACTACACTCGGGGTTGGCCTCCGACGAATTTCCGGCCATCCTCCAAAAAGGCGAGGTTGTAATTCCAAGAGGCGGGTGGAGCCATGGCGACACGAAGTCGGGGCAATCAGCCCAGGCGATGAACGTAGAGGTCAAAATCGATAATCAGTCCAGCATGCCACTCAAGCTCGAACAGGGATCGATTACCCACAGCTTCGACAAGATGATTATCGGGGTCGTGGCCAAGGACATAAATGAATACGGCGTCCTCGGACAGATGCTCCGAAACCGAAAATAGCTCTGCGATCCCCGCGACCTCCGCGGTGAAAGGTTCTTGTGATGTCTGATTTCCCAACCCTTTCCGACAACCCTGACGTCGATTCCTGGGAGGAGCAGCGGGCGTTCGACCCGACTATCCGAGTAAGGTCGGAGGCCGGCTATACCAAGACAAGGCCGCGCTGTACCCGCGTTCCAATGATGTGGAAGCTGAAGTACTCGTTCTTGTCCGAGGCCGACAAGGTGAACCTCCAGAATTTCGAGGCTGCGGTAAAGGTCGGCTGCGACGCTTTCAGCTGGACGAATCTGGGCAGCGGCTTGGTCTATAACGTGCGGTTCAAGGAGCCGATAAAATTCGCACCAGTAGGCTACAAGCTCAGATGGCGGGCTGAGATGACGTTGGAAGAGGTATAGAGAGGGGCACAAATGGCTATCCAGGACGATTTCACAATCGATTACGGCGCCAAGACGATCACGCACACAAGCGGGGCAACGGTGTATACGGTCAACCAGCTCTATTCATGGCTCATGGACGTATTTGACGAGCTGGCCCAACTCGACGACACGGTTCCAATGTCGGCGCAGACTCCCACCGAATATACGCTCATAAGCGGCTGGACCATTCCGGATGCCTCTTTCCAGTATCTTAAGGGTGGCGCGGTAAAGACCAGTGACAACAACAACCTGTGGTCGAACATCTACTCGCTCGGCTCGATCCAGGCGGGCGCCAATGTCTACGTCGTGCAAAACGGGGCGAAAATAACGTCCTGGTGGGCTGCCGGGCATATAGATGTGCTGATAAAGGTGAAAGCGGCCGGAGCCCTGATCGATGCAGGCAAAGTCTTGGTTATGGCCCGCGAACTGTCCGACACCTTTTCCCACTTCGAGATCGACCTGTCTACGGGTGGACGTAATGCCGTCCCGCTTGCAACAGACGATGATCTGAACAACCAGACAGCAGCGGGAACCATTGCGACCTGGAACGACATCACGCTCACCTTCGGTACGGTCAGTAAGGCCCTCGGCGGGGTGACAAAGAATTACGATGTGGTCATCAATTGCTCCGGGCGCACGCTCTCCCAGGTCTACGAGTATCTTAAATACATCACACGGGGCGCATCGGCGGTGGTCTTAAATGGCATTGAAGGCTGGCGCTATCGCAGTGCAAGCCCCGGAGTTTACGCAGACGAGGTTAAATCCCCCTTCGGAACATTCGCCGGTGGCAAGTTCTTCGGCGCTCGCGGGATCTGGATCGAAAATTACGACGGCAATGATGCCAAGAATTTCCAGCTCATTTCGGCCGATAACACGGTTGTATCTCCTCCCAATGTGGTGCCGGTAAAGGTAACGGGCGTACTTGCAGGCGACAGGATTCTCGTTGCCAGGCTGACCGGCGCGGGCGGCTCGATCAACAAGGCTCAGTACAACCTGACCGCAGGGAATAACATAGGGAACGGCTCGGTAACCATCCAGGAGGCCATCACCAACGACACGCCATCGAGCGGATTTATTCGCATTGGCGATGATCGGTATCAATACGACTTCTGGGCTGGGAGCACCTTCACCTTGCATACGGGCGTGACGCTCTCCAAGAGCTACGCCCTGGGCGATGACGCCTACTCGCCCTTCGTTGACGAGCAGGCAACCGGAACTACCTCCCAGACCACGATCACTTATGCCGCCGATGTCCCGGTTCTTGTGCGGGTGCGAAAGAAGGGCATTTTGCCTTTCGAGGTCGAGTCGGCGATCACTTCTACCGGCCTTTCCGTCGCGGCGATCCGAACCGTTGACTCGATAGTGAGCTAATCATGGCTGTCATCATCACAAATGGAAACGTGGGGCTTTCGACAGTCAACGGCTTCTATAATGTCGAGGAGTACAATCTTGCGGCCCTGAATACTAGTGGCAATTCAATCTCCACGCCAAGGACTATTCCCCTCCAGTTTCTTAGTCTTGCCTCCCCCGCTAATTGTATTGGTGCGGCAATTTCATTGCAGACAACCAATACTTCGGTATCAGGCAATATGCCGGCCGGTTCCCTCTACAACGACGTTCTTGTCGAGTTGCAGGAAAATACTGGCTATCCCGGAGGCCCCGATGTGTGGGTCACCAGGGCGAGCAAGCAACTTACCGGGGTGCAGATAACCAACAACACCACCTACGCCTCGGGGTGGGGGTGGTTCGTCCCTTTCACCTTCACTGCCCCTTATCAAGTGGCAAGCGCCACTGTTAGTTCTGGCCATTACAAATGGCAGCTCAGGGTTTCGAGGGGGACGATGAACAGGGCCAATGACTTTTCTCTTGGAGCTTCCAGCGGGACGAGTTGGTCATTTTTGGTCTGGTGTGACGTGCAGAAGTCTTTTTCCGACAATGACTGCGTTATTGCCAAAGACATTCTTACCATCGACAGGACTGCGACGGTCAGGGGTGTATTGAGCACGGGTAATGGCGCCTTCGGCATTGGCATGATGGCTCTTTCTTCCGCTACTCCGACCCCCGATAATGTGGCCAATATAGTCTGGCAAAATCCTCCAGCGGCACCTCACACTTTGACAGTAAACGGCACCATCGCCCTCAACTGCCATTCCGGCTTCAGGATAGGGACGGCCGCAAACAGGATCCCAGCGGCTAATCAGGCGGTGGTCTCGTTTGTAAACCCGACCGTTGGAACATATAGCGGCATTTACGTTAACTCGTATAACGGGAGCTTTACCACTCGAAAGATGAGCCTCTTCCTCTACGGCGAACGCCCGACCGATAATAGGGCCGTGCTTGCCGCAGACGCCCCATCCGGGCAGAAGGTAATTACCACTGTATCTCCAATGGGGTGGGCCCAGAACGACAACATAATAATAGGAGGTTCGAGCACAGCTTTCGACTACGCAGAGCAGGCGACCACCTACCAGGTTGACTACGTTGCCGGCACGGTCGTTACGCTCAAGACTAACCTCGGGAGGACACGCAAAGCGGGAGCGCCTATAGTTAAATACTCGACCTATGGCGTGAAGATCGTCGGGAACACGACGACCATACCGAGGTTCTTTCTAGCCGGCCCCTCGAACCTTGTTATAGATGGTGTTGAGTTCGATGTTTTTAACGGCATCCAGCCGAACTACCTGGGCTTTGCCGGCAGCTATGACGACCCGACTAACCGGAGCAAACACGTCCACACCCACTGCCTAGTCAGAAACTCTCTTGCGGCGAGTGCGCCATCTTACCTAATTTCAGGCTGCTTTGACCCCCCGCCGGAGGGCATCGAGATAAGCTATATAGACTTTGGTAGGTGGGGAACAATTGCCTATTCCGCCGCGACTCCATTCAATGCTGACGTTAATTTTAAATCGCATGTGGTCACCATCGACCGCTGTTGGGCCTTGTGCCCATATTCGAATATTGGGCATCTGCCGCTCAGCGTCTCATACTCAAGCACCCTGAATAAGTTCGTCATTACCAATAATATCTTCGAGTGTGGAGGCACCGTGGTAAACGGTGCTTGCGGTTCCTACTGGATAATCGAGGGGAATAGGTTCTGGGGGAACTACGGCAGTGCCACCTACCCGGCCATCCTATATAACACTGTTTTTAACCTCAGCCTAAAGAACAACACCTTCGACCTTTGCTCTGTCTCTAATCAAGTTGGGGCTGGCCCCACGCCTGGCGCCGTTAAGGTGATTGCATCCGGCAACAGTTACGGTATGGTCATGCCCAATATTGGAGACACGCACAACCTTCCAATCGGTGCTATCTTTGACTGGGAGGAGAACCACCCCGCCGGAACGATTCAGGTGAACGGACAGTGGGACACTAAAACAGTCGAGGGGGCGTCATTAAGGTTTAGAAACTGCGGCGGCGTGGCCGGGGATCACAAGTCGTGGACTACAGCGGGAAAGTTCTGGTCTTCAGCCGGAAAGTTGGTCGCGCAGACGCTCCAGGCAGCAGGCTCATTGGTCAATAGGTATTCGTTTTTGACTGGAGCAGTAGCCAATGCGAAGTGCGCGGCAATTATTAACTGTCAGATCAACAATGCAGCGTACTACGGAGGGGCCAACGATCTTCCGGCGATGGTCGTCTCGTTTGACGACGGCTCGACAAGTTCTGTCCAGGCTGCGGCAAACACCGGAATACAAAAGCTGGTGAACGCGTTCACTTCGCTTACCTCCAACAACCAGATAACCTTCAGTCTCAGCCAGAGAACCGATGCTACCGGGGCGAATGCGAGTGTGACTTGGGATACCCTAATTCTTCGGTCTAGGAAATACGGCTACATCTTCTTTGAATTGACCAAGCTCGTCACCGAAATTTTGACCTACATTTACGGTGAAATCCCAACACTATCGCCCAATCCGTTCATAACCCAGCCCACCGAGGCAACAGTCGCAGCCTATACGGGCATCACAATTAATCATGCATCTGCCCTGATAACCGTCTCCGAAAACCATACTATCCAGGAACTCTACGACTACTGCCAGTACAACCTGGCATTGGAAGCGAACCTCGATAAAGTTGACTTTTTCTCGACAATCGACGGAGTAAACTTCGTCTGCGCATACGACCTGAGTGTTGACGGCTGCATTCTCTCAGGGGCGGGCAAGGCAATTAGCCTTGGCTCAAAAGACTTTCAGGCCGTTAACGGCGGTTCCTGCACGGCAAAGATCACTGATAAGGATGGGACGCTTGTCGCCGTAGCACTCACCGGCGTTGTGGCAGGCTCCAGATGCAGGGTTTTTAAAACCTCTGATGGGACGGAGATCATGAACGTCGAGGCTTCCGGATCGACCGTTGCCGTCAATTACAACCACACCAGCGATATTGATGTCACGATTCGGGTGCGTAAAGCCAGTGGCGCCCCCAAGTACCTGCCTTTCGAAACATTCGGAACGATTACCAGCAATGGATTATCCGTTGTTGTAACCCAGGTCCTCGACACGGTGGCGGCTTAGTTATGGCCTACTCAGTCGATTTCGCAAGCAGCCTCATCGAAGTAACTTACCCGCGGGCCGAGGTGGCGATGCAGGACCTAATTGACGCCATCAGGGATGCGGAGTCTTCAGAGCAGGGGATAACCTATGGGCAGATCGCAAGAGCCAGCGGAAAAGAGTCCCTCGGCGCTGACGTTAGCGTCGGTATCACCGTCGAACTACTGGGGGACTGGCAGCTACATTTCTGGCCCGGAAACTATATCGCAAAAGTTGCCGGAGGAAATCTCGTCGGAGGCCCTGGAGGTGACCCAATCGCCTACTCGGCCGGGGTCCAGGTCCTGCTGATCCAGAGCGCGGCATCAACAGTCGTTGCAACCGGAGGCGGCGGGGCTGTCGGGGCTCTTACCCAGGCCCAGGAAGATGCACTCTATGCAGCCGCAAATGAGGCGAACAGAGCCAGGAAGATGCTCACCAACAAAGCGGTGGTGTCGGCGGATAAGGCCCATGTCACGGTCTACGACGATGATGGCGTGACAGTCTTGCATGAGTTTGACATCTCGGCCGACAAGCTCTCCAGGACCCCGCAATGAGCGGCATGTTCCCCGATTGGCTCGCAGGCGATGAAGGTGAGGTCATAATGATTTCTGCATTCGATGTGGCCGTAGTTGACGGCGCGATCGCGGTGGACGTCCAGGAGCCCGGCGCCGTAGAGATCAAGGTCGATGACGCGCAAATCCGCGTGGAGGTAATAGAATGATAATGCCAACCAAGCTGGAAATTAAACGGTTTCGCGGCGATACATACGGCCTGACCCTGCGGCTTACCCAGAACAGCATGCCATTGGACCTTACCGGCAAGACATTCAAGCTCTCAGCCATCATGCCGGCAAAAAAAGGCACATCCGACTATGCCTTTCAGGTTGACGGCACGGCAGTCGGATCCCCCGCCGCCGGCATCATCGATTTTGCCTTGACCGACCAGATGGCTGCAAGCACCGGCGTCTTCGACTACGACGTCCAGATGACCGACTCCGGCAAGAAACGCACGATTCTCTACGGGCAATTGATTTTCGTTCAGGACGTGACGCAGTGAAAACCCTTCCAACAACAATTGTCCGCGAAAAGAACAAACTCTACACGCCAGATCCGTGGGTTGTGCTCCTGCACATTACGCTCTCAGCCGGGGTGCATCTCTATTTTTGCTCGAATAACGAGGATGTGACGTTTGGCGGCCAGGTCTATACGGCGTTCCCCTTCTATCTCGATGCGACAAAACAGACGAGCAAGGGGGAGATTCCGACCATATCGCTTCGGGTGTGCAATGTGACGCAGCTCGTTCACGCATACCTCGAGCAGCTCGATGGAGCGGTCGGGGCCGAGGTGCAGGTCCAAGTGGTAAACGCCGGGCATCTTTCCGAAGACTTCACCGAGCTCGATATGACCTTCTCGGTTCTCTCAACCGAGGCGGACGCCGAGTGGGTGACCTTTAACCTTGGCGCGGCAAGCCCACTTCGAAGGAGGTATCCTCCCTACCGCTTCATCGCCCTTCACTGCAACTGGGACTTCAAGAGTTTCGAGTGTGCCTATTCGGGCGCCGAAACCCAATGCAACCGCACATTCAAGCGCTGCGAAGCCCTCAATAATACCGCCAGATTCGGCGGCTATCGGGGGCTCAACCAGAAGGGCTGGAGGGTGATGTGATGACTGTTGCGGGCTGCGGGTTGCCGGTTGCGGGTTCGCCGTTCATCTACTCAGATCTTCTCGGCAAGGAATTTCGCTACGGCGGTCGCGGGCCTGATGCCTATGACTGCTATGGGCTTATGATCGAGCTTCGGAAGAGGGCCGGGCTCTATGTCCCCGAAGGATACGCCTCGACAGATCTGCCCGAGGTGATGCACGACTCCCTCGAACACGCAAGGCTAAACTGCCCATTTGCGCTGCTTCCGGGCCCGCTGCCCTACAGCTTTGCAACTTTCAAGCTCCATCCGCGCTACACCACCCACATTGGCATGGTGGTTCCGGACGGCTACAATACCCGGTTCATTCACATTCTTCCAAAAATG
This sequence comes from Desulfarculales bacterium UBA696, assembly GCA_002298995.1. Classification (GTDB taxonomy): domain Bacteria; phylum Desulfobacterota; class Syntrophobacteria; order Syntrophobacterales; family Syntrophobacteraceae; genus SbD1. The sequence continues at coordinate 128,628 of DBMO01000024.1, read as the reverse complement.
AGGGTCGGAATAGAGCGGCTCGACTCCCCCGCCTGGTCGCACAGGATAACCGGCTTCTGGGAGGCTGATTTCACCACAGAGAACGCAAAGAGCGCAGAGGAGATAAGATAAATGGACCGTCTTCTCCCTGAACCATCGCTCGCAACGCGCAACCCGCAACTGTCTTTAGCCGTAATGGAGCACCCCTTTCGCCGGGATCTGCGCGACACGGTCCTTGTGCCGCTTGCCGAGCCGATGTCGCTTCTGGATTTGCGGCTCAAACACTTTCCTTCCGATCTGCCGGCAATCGTCTATCTAAACGGGGTCCTGGCGCCGGAGGACAGGCTGGCGTTCACCTATCCGAGGGCTGGCGATTATGTAATGATAGTTGCGGCCCTTTCCGGGGGCGGCGGCGGGGCTAAGGGTATCCTTCGAGCAGTTCTCATGATCGCCGTCGCGGCCGTCGCAATGTTTGTCGCTCCCTGGCTCATGGGTTTTACCATATTCTGGGGCAATACACTTTTGACCGGACTTCTTACCGGCGCCTTGATGCTAGCCGGCGGCCTGGTCGTAAACGCCCTGCTTCCGCCCACTACTGCCGGCTCTACCAGTTCTTCTGATTCATCCAAGGATTCCCAGGCTTATGCCTGGTCTCCCCAGAATACCGAGCAACAGGGAATCCCGCTTGCCAGGTGGTACGGCTTCCATAAGGTCTACGGCAATATCATCTCCTCGTTTATCGAGACGCTGGGCTACGACCAGTTTCTCAATGCAATCATCTGCATAGGCCTCGGGCCGGTTGCCGGCTTGGGCGACTTCCACATAAACGACCAGCCGGCTGCAAACTTCAAAGACGTCTCAATCCAGTGCAAGTACGGGACTCTGGGCCAGGCGGCCATGAGCGGATTTACCGACACCAAGACAGAGTATGCCAGTTCGGTGGAAATCCGCTTCCAGACCACGTACACCTTCGTTACGGTCGGAAACGATTTTGACGGGATCGAGGTGGACCTTTCTTTTCCTTACGGTCTCTGGAAGGCTTCAGAGACATCTTCCACGCTCCAGGAGATGGCGGTCGACATGGCCATCCAGGTCCGAAAATTCGGCGACCCCACCTGGATCGACGTGACCAAGGGAGCTGAACAGGAAACCTATTCCCTGGTCGAATACGGCGATCAGTACGGGAATTGGTCCCGGTGGTCGGAGGGCAAGAAAATAACCATCGGTTCCACCACTTACTGGTGGAACATCACCGGCCATCCCTCTGATGATTACCTGGCTCACATGGAAGGCGAAGTTTCCGGCTCGGATCCCACTATTACCTGGCACTGGATGGGTCCTCCTCCGGCAGGATACGGCACGACTATTTATAACTGGACCGAGCAGGTAGTTGAAAACTACAGCAGCGTGACCCCCAATTGGGTAAGGCATGTCGGCTCGAAGAGCGAGCCGGTTACATACACGTATAAGTACACGGTCCCAAGCGGTCAAAAGGGCCAGTACGAGATATTGATTACCAGGTGCGGCCCCAATGCTGATTCCAATATGATGGGGGACCGGTCCTTTCTCAGCTGCGTGCGCGAAGTATTTTTCGATCCCTTCCAGTACCCCCGCCAGGCGGTGGTTGCTGTGAGAATCAAGGCCAGCGAGCAGATATCGGGCTCTTTCAAGTTCTCGTGCGCCGGGAAGATGTCAATCGTTCAAGTATGGAACGGATCGGAGTGGTCAATCCAGTGGTCGGACAACCCGGCCTGGGTGGCATTCGACATCTTCACCCAGCCGCTAATCCAGGGAGACGGCACCGCCGACTCGCCTTGGAAGGCCGTAAGGTTTGACGGCATAGACCCAAGCCGCATGGATCTCTCCAAATTCAAAGAATGGGCGGACTTTTGCGACGACTACGTTCCTGACGGCAAGGGGGGTGTCGAGAAGAGAATCACCTTTAATGGCGGATTCGATTTCGACTGCACGATGTGGGAGGCGGCCCTGCGGGTCTGCCAGGTTGGGCGCTCCGTCCCGATTTGGACCGGTGTGCACCTTACGATTGCAATCGACAAACCAGCGGACCCCGTTAATCTTTACAGCGTTGGAAATATCAATGAAACCAAATTCAGGGAAACCTTTCTGCCCATTGAGGAGCGGGCAACAGAGATCGAAGTCGATTATGTAAATTCCGAAAACGGCTATCAGCGAGACAAGCTTACCGTATACCATCCCGACCTCGCCGGGAACCAGTACCGGGCAACCCTTGACCTATTCGGCATAACCAAGCCCTCCGAGGTTTGGCGGGCCGGGATGTATCGGCTTAACTGCAACAAGTACCTGATCCGAACCGCCGAAATAGACGTGGACCTCGAGGCGTTGAACGCCCAGATAGGCGACGTTGTCTACATCCAGCATGACATTCCCAAATGGGGCGAAGGCGGGAGACTTACGGGGGCAAGCGCCAACGCCGCAACCGTTGACAAAACGGTGACGATCGCAGGCGGATCGAATTACAAGCTGATGCTTCGGCTCGCGGAAGACGTCGTCCATGAAAAAGCTGTTTTGAACAGGGTCTCGGGTTCTGTCCTGGTTGTAAAATCCTCCAATTTGCTCCTGTGGTCCGAGCAACTCAATAACCCGTACTGGAATATAAATTTAAACGAGGGAATAAGCGCCGACACGCTGGAGATGGCAGCCCCGAACGGACTTGGCGCGGCCGAGAAGATAACGGAAACCGCCGTGGACGGGATTCACTGCCTCGGAAGATCTCCCGTCAACATCTCGATTGACGAGACCTATACCTTCTCTATTTTTTTGAAATACGCCGGAAGAAAGTACATATCTCTGATTTTGGACGACGGGGGCGCGAACGGAATCCATGCGATATTTGATCTGCAGGCCGGCGCCGTCGCAAAATATGTCTCGGCGAACGGGAATGCCACGGCCGTTGACTGTGGAATGGAGTGGGGAATCGGCGGTTGGCTGAGATGCTGGATCAAGGGGACCTCATCTGCTGCCGGTGACTGGGCAAGAATAGCCCTGGCCTTTTGCCAGGACGCTAACTCCGGCTGGTATCCAACTTACGCCGGAGATACCGCCAGGGCGGTATATGCCTGGGGTGCTCAGTTCGAGTTAGGAGATATTTCTCCCTACACGCTCACAACCGATACGGCGCAGCCCGGCTCGGCATTCGATGACAGCGCCCCTTTCAACGCCGGGGGTCCGTATTTTGTCGGAAACACGGTAAGGTTCGGGGGAAAGATATTTGTCTGCATCCAAAACACGCCGCCGATCCCGCCAAGCCCGCCGGATGCGGCTTTCTGGAGCCTTACAGGCGACTGCCCCGTTCCTGAAAAATACGACGTCTATGCTTTTGGAGAGGTAAACTCACTAGTTAAAAAGTTTCGCATTACCGAGATGTCGCTAAAGCAGGACGACCAGAAGGCCACCCTCACCCTTGTCGAATACCGCGATGAAATCTACGAATTCGAGACAATAGACCCCGGCCTAAACGATTACCTGCATGGTCTTCCCCCACTTGCTCCTCCAACTGGCCTCAAGGTGGAAGAATTCACCGAATATGAATACGGAGTTTCATACACAAGGGCGGTCTTTACCTGGCAGCGTCCGAAAGATGCCAGGATCGGCCGATACCGAGTATGGATACATAATAAGGTCATAGGATGGAAAGAGCTCGGAGTTGTATACGGCACATCCCATGTGTTCAAGTCGTTCGATCCGGGCCTGTATGATTTTTTTGTAAGATCAGAGGCCGGCACTGGCCAGGTAAGCGTTACGGCATATATTCTGAAACAGATTTACGGAAAACTGACTCCGCCATCCAATGTGTCCAATTTCCACGTAAACGTCATAGGAGGCATAGCCTCTCTTACCTGGGATGAGGTGGCGGACCGTGACCTCGCCTTCTACGTGATCAAGTACTCTCCGGCTACCTCGGGGGCGATATGGGAACAGGCAACAATTGTTGCCAATTACGTTCCCCCGAGAACCACTATGTTTCAGACCCCGGCAAGGGTGGGGACATACCTCATTAAGGCCGGGGACAAAAACGGACGGCAGTCGGCAAGCGCTGCCAAAGCCGTAACCACGATCTCGGCCATAACGGGGCTAACCCCGGCTGGGTCCCTTTCCAACAGCCCTGCCTTTGCCGGCGCGATGACCAATGTCACAACCGATGAGTCGGGATTCCTGATAATCTCCGTCCCGTCGCATTTGAGCGACATTTCCCTGGTGTCACAGCTAAAGGACTTCGCAACCCTCGACGACAGCCTGCACTCGATCGGCGCCTATGTGCTCTCGGGGACCCTCGACTGCGGCTCGGTTGCCACCTACCGCATAATGGCAACGATCGATTCCACCGCCAGAAACTACCTCGACAAGATGAGCCAGTGGAAATCCGTTGCGGACCGGTCGTCTTTTTCCGGAGGAGATATCGAAAACGTGGACGTTAAGGCATTTATCCGCCGCAAGAGCCTGGCCGGAGACGCCTGGTCCGACTACACGCAGTTTACCGCTGGTGATTTTCTCGGAAGGTATTTCGAGTTTAAAATCGTTCTCAGCACCACCGAGTACAACACGACCCCGGTGGTTAAGAGCGTAACTTTTAATGCATATCTGCCGGCTTAGAGCCGGTCATCGGGAGGGGAATCATGAAAACAGCCAAAGCCGACTTTATGCTCTTTTTGGTCTTTGCGGTCCTGTTGGCATTGTTTGCCGGTCAAGCACTTCATTCCGCCAACGCCTCTCAAAACGACTACGTCATCTCGGATGACTCGGGGGCCGCGGTCCTTGCTGACATGACCTCCGCATTCCAGGCCCTTGCCGGCCACAATCTTGGCACAACCGCACCGTCCACCAAATATCAGGGCATGACCTGGCTGGATACAAACGCAACCCCCTGGACCCTCAAGCGATGGGACGGCGCCGATTGGATCATTGAGGCCAAAATCGATCCGGCCAACAACATCCATATTCCGTATATCGGTGCTTATGCCGCAAACGCGGATCATTTTAGAAATCGGTTGGGAAACGGCGATATGTTTGTCGACCAGGCCAAAATCACACATGCGTCTGGTGCTGCCCAGACATTCACCGCCGGCGCCGTTTACAATCACGCGGTCGACCTCTGGCAGGCCAAATGCACCGGCGGGAACATCACCGGCCAGCAGGTATCGGCCCCATCGGGCGCACTCTACAGGAACGCCTACAGGTTTACTGGAGGGGCCGGGTGTACCGGAGTTTACTTCATACAGAGGATACCTGGCGAGGATGTTGCGGACCTGGTCAATCTGCCGGCCAAGCTCCAGGTCAACCTGTGCTCCAGCGGATCTCTGATGGTAACCTGGAAGGCCTACTCGGCGGATGCGTCCAATAACTTTTCGGCGGTCACGCAATTTGCAACCGGAACCTTTGTGACCACCGCCTCACAGCAGATATTCACCGCCGATCTCACGATGCCTGCAAATGCATACAACGGCGTACAGATCGAGTTCTCGATCGGAACATTCGCCGCCGGTACCTGGACCATAACCGGAGCGCAAATCGAGTCCGGGTCCCATCCATCCCTTTTTGAGCTTCTGCCGCCCGAGAGGGCGATTCTGCGCTGCCAGAGGCAGTATGTGGTGATAGATGAATGCGCCCAGGTGCCCACGCCAGCTGGCTACACCATCGTCCCGATCCCCTTTCCCACCACGATGCGAGCAACGCCGGGCGCGGTTATTCCTATCACCGCCGGAACCATATCCAATGCATCCATCGTCACCGAGGGCGCTGTCAGCGCAAGGGGCTGCAACTTCGGAATACTAAGCGGCAGCTCTATCGGAGGTTATATCATCGGCCGGGTAGTGGCCTATTCCGCCCTCCTGTAGACTGAAATGCGGGGTAGCCCAGCGGGTTACCCCGTTCCTCTCCAAAGATTTTCACCCCCGCATCGTCAGGCCGTCCCGCTCGTAAAGGTTGACAATGAAATCTCGGACTATGTTATATTGTTTCTAACTTCCCGCTTAACAATAAACGCGGTACGCCGGCAAAATTGAGATTCACGGCCGGCCTATTTTTGAAAGCTGCCGGGCTTGCCCCGAGCTAATGCTAGTGGAGTGCTCATCTATGAAGATTCGAAAATTACTCATGCTGCCCGTCGTTGTTTCTATTTCGGCAGTTCTCTCATTCGGCGCCATGGCTCAGCAGGAAGAGCAGAAAGTCAACGAAAAAGTCCGCGAACTTCAGGACCAGTGGAACCGCATAATGAAGGATGAATACAATCCTTCGGCTATCCAACCCAAAACAAACGGTTCTCCTTCATTCGGTTCTGAGAAGACCTGGATGAAGAGTTCACAAAAATCGGGCAAAAAGAAATCGAAATCAAAGCTGCGCTCTAAAACGGCTAAAAAGAAGCATGGGAAGGGCGCGGTTACCGCAAAAAAATCAAAGCGCGGAATGAAAGTGGCCAAGGCCAATGGAAGGTCGGCGACCAAAGCTGCATCAACTGCCGATGGCACAAGGGTTAGGAACGCAAAAAGCTTGAAATTATCCGAGTCAAAGACTACAAAAACGACCAAAATTTCATCCAGAAGCCCCGAAAAATCCAAAAGCAAACAATCGAACAAAACTGCGCACAAAAAGTCCAATAAAATCAGCAGCAAGAAAAAAATTAATAAAAATTGAAATAACTGAAATTCTGATTTGTATATTTTGAAAATTGTACTTAAAATGTGCGCCAAGTTGATCTTTCTCTCAAAGGGGCGGGCAATTTTTTTCGAGGAGGAAAGGAGAGTTAAATATGAAGGGTAAGATTCTTTCAATAATCACTGCCATACTGTTCGGGGCGACGATGGTGGCAGCCCCTGTCGTAGTTGCACAGACGACGGGGACCGACACTGAGATGACGAAACCTGCAAAGAAGCAAAAGAAGAGCAAGAAAGCTACCAAGAAAGCAACAAAGAAGAGCAAGAAAAAGGCAGCAAAACCTGCCGATACCGGAGCATAGTTCTTTTTACAGCAGTTATATGGCCTCTTTGAGAGATTTGAAAATCTGGGCTAAGAAGTAAAATAAAAAACCCGCCCTCGGTCTTGGACCGGGGCGGGTTTTTTATTTCTTACTCCCGCAACAGTTGTTCGAATGCGAGGCGAACCGGCTCGGTGTCGGAATCCGCCATTGTGCGGACATCCATAAGGAATGCGTCAGATTCGATCCTGCCGATTACGGGTGGGTCGGAGTTGCGAAGGACTTGCTCGATTCGGTTGGGGGTGTACTTTCGCGATTTAACTTCAACCAGTCTTGTGGGCAGGTTTTGGGCCGGGAGTGAGCCGCCCCCTACCTGTGAATGACCGGGTCTGACCGCGATATCTAGAGGCTGGCTTCCGGGGAGTGCGCCAATGATTGCGGCAAGGGCCCGGGCGCGTGATTCGAGTTCGGATTCGGATGCTGCTATCATCCTGAGCGTGGGGATTTGTTCGAATGCCTGGTGTTCGTCCCTGTAGAGTCTGAGGGTCGCTTCCAGAACCGCCAGGGTCATTTTGTCCACTCGGAGCGCTCTGGTCAGAGGATTTTTTTTGCATCGCTCGATGGGGTCGGAGCGGCCCACCATGATACCGGCCTGCGGCCCGCCGAGCAGTTTGTCCCCGCTGAACGTGACCAGGTCGGCCCCCGCTTTGACAGTCTCCTGGACTGTCGTTTCTCCATGCAGGCCAAATGGGGCGAGATCGACAAAGCAGCCGCTGCCGAGGTCTTCGATAACCGGCAGGCCGCGTTCCCGCCCAAGCCCCACCAGTTCGTCCAGACCGACCTCGGCCGTGAAACCGACTATCCTGTAGTTGCTCGTGTGCACCTTCATGAGAAGGGCCGTCTGCTCGCCTATTGCGGATGCGTAATCCCTAAGATGGGTGCGGTTAGTCGTCCCGACCTCGCGAAGCATTGCCCCGCTGCTGCTCATAACGTCCGGAATTCTGAACGATCCGCCGATTTCGACCAGTTCTCCTCTCGAGACGACTACTTCACGGCCTTTGGCCAGGGTGTTGAGAGCGAGGAATACCGCCCCGGCATTATTATTCACAACTAGTGCGGCTTCGGCGCCGGTCAGCTCGCGAAGAATTGCCTCGGCATGGGCGTGGCGCGAGCCCCGCTCGCCCCGTTCGATATCGTATTCGAGATTATTGTAGCCCGAGGAGATGAGATTTAGCCTCTCGATAGCCTTCTCCGGAAGAAGCGAGCGCCCGAGGTTGGTATGTATGATTATTCCTGTTGCATTCACCAGCCTGCGGAGGGTAAACCGGGAAAGTTGCTCGACCCGTTCGGCTGCGCGCGCGGCAAGTTCCGGCCGATCGATTTCCGCGGGCCCGGACCCTTTGCCCTTCAGAAGCGCATCCCTTGCCTCATCGAGCACCTGTCGGACGGCGTCAAGGACCAGCTTTCTAGGGTATCTCGCAAGGGCCTCCGCAATCGGTTCCATCTGGAGCATTGCATCGACACTCGGAATCAGCCTGAGGATTTCTTTTGTCGAACTTCGATCCATATTCTGCCTCGCTTCCGTCCTTCGCTGCCACGAAATGGGATGCTTTTTTTGAGGGGCAATTTCGGATATACTAATTTTTTTAAGGTGCCGGTTTCGAGATTAGCACCCATCCGGATGTGCCGCTCGACCAGGACCACGGTTAACGCGGACCTGAGTTGTTTTGTAAATTCAGCCGGCTGCCTCGGTATCCGGTATTCTCTTTATCAGATTTTTGAAGGATTATCGGCATAATAATGGATTTTTCGATGCCCCGCCAGGAAATCCCCGACCGGGAAGGTCCGGTTATCAATCCGGCCCTGCTTAGAACCGATTCCGAAGAGATCGTTTCTTTTCTGAAAAACTCTCGTGAATCGGCCTCCCTCAGGGGAGTTCAGCCGCCTGCCCTGGCCTATCTTGTCTCCCGTGCGATGCGCGGCGTGAGGCATCCTTTCCTGCTGGTGGCTCCGACCGACAAGGAAGCGGACAGGTATGCCCAGATGGTTTCCTTTTTTCTGGGAAAACAGCAGGGCCCCAACGGCGCTCAGCCCTTGGAGCGTCCGGTATGGTACCTCCCGTCGCGATCAGGGCACAAGGCGCAGTCGCTTGGAAAGGCAGAGACAACTGCCCGCAGGATCGAAGCCCTTTATGCGTTGCGAGCCGCATCGGCGCCCATGGTTGTGGTTACCTCCGCGCTGGCGCTCTTGGAGCGCCTGGCGCCACCCGACGTGCTTGTCGGGGCCGCCGAATACAAGGTCGGTGGTGAATCCGGAGACATAGAAGCCTTCACCCGAAGATTGCTCGACCGTGGATATTATCGGGTATCCCTGGTCGAAGAGTACTGTGATTTCAGCCGCCGTGGCGGGGTAATCGATATTTTTGCCCCTCTTTACAAGTGGCCGGTCAGGCTCGAATTTTTCGGCGACGAACTGGAATCGATCCGCCTTTTTCATCCCAGCACACAGCGCTCGATGGGCACGCTCGAAGATTTTCTGATCCTTCCCGGACACGAAGTGATTTTCGATGATAATGCCAGGGAACGGGCACGGCAAGCCGTCTATGAGGACGTTCGCCTTGAGCGGCTCTCGCCGGCGGCCGGCAACATCTGGCTGGACAGGATTCAGGAGGGCCATCAGTACGGCGCGTTCGAGTCCGTTTTTCCCGTCTTTTTCGAGCGGACCAGTTCGTTGTGGGATTATCTAGATCCCGGCACGACAGTTATCTGGGCGGACGCGGTACGAAGCCGCTCCGAGCTTGACGAGCACTTTGCAAAGCTCACGGGGGGTTGGGAAGAAACAAAGTCCGAAAATGAATGGAAGCGGCCGCCCTCCGAGCTTTTCGAAGATCCCGGGCAAATGATGGAGCGCGGCGGTGCTTTTCGGCAACTGCTCGTAAATTCGCTTTCCGAGGAGGGCGCCTCCACGGTCTTCGACCTCGGCACTTTGGGGCATGCAGAATTGGCATTGGCCGTCAAGTCGAACGCCAACCGCGAGAGATTGCTCGATCCCGTGGCGGTCCAGTTTCGGAAGTGGATCCATGACGGTACTTCCATCTTCATGGTCTGCTCGCAGAAGGAACGGGCCGTGAGGATCGCCGAGTTGCTCCGCAACTATGGAATTGACGCCCGGGTAAGCGGGCGCCCCTTTGGCGAGGAATCATTCGATACCGCTTCGATTAAAGTAGTGCCGGGTGAGCTCCGAAACGGCTTTTTCTGGGCCGCGGAGAGGCTTGCGGTAGTTGCCGAAGAGGAAATTTTTGAAAGACGTTCCAGGAAGAGCGCGGCCAAACCCCTTTCGGGCATATTTCTAAGCTCGTTCCAAGACCTTCACCAGGGAGATTTCGTTGTCCACCTCGACCACGGAATAGGAGTCTACAAGGAACTGGCACACCTGAATGTGGGCGGCATCGAAAACGATTTTTTGCTGCTTGCGTACCAGGATGGCGACAAACTTTATGTTCCTGTCGACAAGCTCCAGAAGGTGCAAAAATATCTCGGGGTCGAAGGGCAGGACCCCAAGCTCGATAAGTTAGGCGGAAAATCGTGGGAGAGCGCCAAGCGAAAAGCAAGGGAGTCGGCCGAGCGCATGGCGGAGGAGCTGCTCGATCTCTACGCAGTACGCCGGGTGGGTGAGGGCTTTGCCTTTACCGCTCCGGACCGGTTCTTCCAGGAATTTGAAACGACTTTCGCCTTCGAGGAAACCCCCGATCAGATCAGGGCAATCGAGGACGTACTCGATGACATGACCGCGAAGCGTCCGATGGATCGCCTGATTTGCGGGGACGTGGGGTACGGCAAAACCGAAGTTGCCCTGAGGGCAGCTTTCAAGGCGGTTATGGACGGAAAGCAGGTGGCAATGCTCGTGCCCACAACCGTCCTTGCCGAGCAGCACCTCGAGAGTTTCCGGGAGAGGTTCGAAAAGTTCCCGGTAACGGTTGCCGCCCTGAGCCGGTTCAAGACGGCGGCCCAGCAAAAGCAGATTATAGACGATCTGAAAAAGGGCAAGATCGACATTGTCATAGGGACTCACCGGCTGCTGCAAAAGGACGTGATATTCAAGGACCTTGGACTGCTGATAATTGACGAGGAACACAGGTTCGGGGTCCGCCACAAGGAAATGATGAAAAGGCTTCGGGTATCCGTAGACGTGCTGACCCTTACCGCCACGCCCATCCCGCGGACCCTTCAGATGGCCCTTACCGGGATTCGCGACCTTAGCACGATAGAGACCCCGCCGCAGGACCGCCGCGCAATCGAGACCTTTGTAAGCAACTACGATGAGCTGACTATACGGGAGGCGATCTACCGGGAACTGCACCGCGGCGGGCAGGTCTTTTTCGTGCACAACCACGTCCAAAGCATCTACAAAATGGCCGCAAAGCTGGCGCAGCTTGTCCCGGAGGCCCGGATAGGGGTCGGACACGGGCAGATGCATGAGCGCGAGCTTGAAAAAGTGATGCTCGATTTCATCCGCAAGAAGATGGACATACTGGTTTGTACCACCATTATCGAATCGGGGCTCGACATTCCAGCGGCTAATACGATCATCATAAACCGCGCCGACAAGTTCGGCCTCGCGCAGATTTACCAATTGCGGGGCAGGGTCGGCAGATCGAGCGAACAGGCCTTCGCATACCTCATCATTCCCGGCGAGCACCTCATAACCCGCGATGCGCAAAAGAGGCTCAGAGCGCTGCTTGATTTCAGCGAACTGGGCGCGGGGTTCAAGATCGCGCTAAACGACCTTCAGATAAGGGGTGGAGGCACGATCTTGGGATCATCCCAATCGGGACACATCGCGGCCATAGGCTATGAACTATATCTCGAGCTGCTGGAGCGGGCGGTCAAAACAATGAGGGGAGATGAAACCGGGGCCGAGGCCATCGAAACGGAAATAAATGTTCCGGTTTCCGCGTTCTTGCCCGAGGATTTCATTCCGGACACAGACCAGAGGCTCCTTGCGTACAAGCGGCTTGCTACGCTATCCGATGAACAGGCGGTGGACGACCTTGCCGGGGAATGGCGCGACCGCTACGGGCCTCTGCCCGATTCGGTCAAGCACCTCGTTTTGATGGCCAAGATGCGAATAGCCCTGAAGCGCTTCCGGGTGCTGCGTCTCGAAGGGGATGATGAGGGCTTTACGGTGCACTTTGCCCAAAATGCCGAGGTTCTTCCGATTCTGGCGATGTTTGAAGAAAAAAAATGCACCTTTTCCATTGAATCCGACCGTAAACTGAAAGTTGAGATCTGGGGGCGCAGCCATGTGCACAGGCTGGTGCGCCTCAAGAAAATCTTGCAAGAGCTTGACGAACGTGCTACTGCTTTCAACCTCCATTAGCTCTTGTTAACCGGCCCGACCGGGCGGGCGGGAGGTCCGGAGTCTCTTCGCGGTTGGGCGTCGCCTGGAGTTGCAGCCCCGGTTCTTATGAAATCGAATGGTATCGCCTGTAATTGCTCCTCCGAGCCAAAGCGGGATAGAAGGACAAATTCAGGTTAAATGATGCGGCTTGATATCGGTGTTGCCGATAAGATATTGAAATTGTAGATCGAGGATATTATGCGTTTGGGTAAGCTGATTGCAGCCATCTTCGCCTGTATGGTTTTACAGACGGTGTATGCAGGGTTTGGCAGGTGCGAAATAATAGATCGCACGGTAGCCACTGTGAATGGGGAAATAATTCTCTACAGTGAGGTCAAGGCACACGTTTTGCTCATGGAGAAAATGTTCCCTGATTTAAAAACAGACGATCCCGTAAAAAAAGCGCAAGTCGAGCGCGAAGCCCTTACGCAGCTCATTCGCCAACGCCTGGCCCAGGACGAGGTCAAGCGCCAGAAGATCAGCGTTTCCGATTCAGAACTGGAATCGATGATCGATGGCATGTTGAAGCAGAATAATTTTACTCGGGCCGATCTCGAAAAGATACTGAAGGAAAGCGGTGAGACCTTCGAGAAGTACCGGGAGGGAGTAAGAAAGGACATCGAGCGCAACAAGCTCATTGATCGGGTACTCAAGTCGAAGACACTGATAACCGACCAGCAGGTGGACGCTGCGCTCAAGGATGCCCGTCCCGACTCCCTGGGATCGGAGAGGAAGATTCGCCTTGGAATTATTTTCCTGCCTTCTGGGGACAAGGATGCCGAGAAGACCGGCCGCGAGATTCTTGGCCAGCTGAAGAGCGGGGCCGATTTTCGAAAGCTGGCGATGCAGTACTCGAAAGGCCCGGCTGTCGTGGATGGAGGCGATGTGGGCTACATGGCGGTCGATGAACTGGCGCCTCATATCGCCGGCGCCATTCAGGGGCTTAAGAAGGATCAGGTTTCAGAACTGGTGAAAGCAGTCACTGGTTACTATATTGTGAAAGTAATTGATATCAACATTCAAAAGCAGAATGCGTCCGATCAGGCGGTTCGCGATAAAGTAAGGAACCAGTTGTTCCAGAAAGAGATTGATCGAAAATTCGAAGAGTGGGTTAAGAGGTTGGAATCCAAGGCTTTCATCGAGATCTCCCTCTAATCGGGGTCCCCGGATGAAGGAACTTTCGGAATTTCTCCGATCCGAGAGAGAAAAACGCGGTCTGCCGCTGGAATCCGTTGCTGAACAAAGCGGGCTGAGCATGGCTATGCTCAACTGCTTCGAAGCTGGTGATTTCGAGTGTATAGGTGCGCCACTTCTCGTCCGCAATATCGTTCGCGGATATTGCAAAGTCTTTGACTGCGACCCCGAGCCAATACTGCAGGAATTTGCCCTCCGGATCGGCGGACTCGAATACCAGGAAGCGGGAATAAAAAAATTCGGGCACCGGATGAAAATGTTCCGGAAAAAGCGCAGAATGGTTAGCTTTCCGCTGCTGCTGTTCGCCTTGGCAACTGCCCTGACAATGTATGGGGCTACGTGGATTTCGGACAAACGAGCCAAATTGTATGCCCCCCCGGCGGCCGACCAAATATTGTCGCAGGAAGAACTGCCTCCTGAGTTGCTGGAAAAACTTGCCCCTCAAACCGGAGCAGCCGGGCAACAGCGCCGGGCAGCCATTTCCCGAAGGGATGCCGACCTTAAGGAAGCTGAAAAGGCGATCGTTCAGGCGGAAAGAAATATAAGGGATGCCGAGGAGGCCAAGTCCGCCGAAAAGGGTTCAGACGACCGCAAATCGGAGATGCTAAGAGTTGCGGAGGCCGAAAAGTCCAGGGCAGGGCAGCAAACAGCGGCAAGTCACGGCGAGATCCCGCCCCAGCCAGCCCCCAGCGTTGCTCTGAGCAATTCCATGGAAGTCATGGCGGAGGACAGGCCGGGAAGTTCCCAGGAGGTTGGCAAGCGCTTCAGGTTTGCTGTCGAAGCGAACGATCAGACCTGGGTTCAGGTTAGAATCGATGAAAAGGAAACCCGAAGCGCAATGCTCCGTCCAGGTGACAAGAGAGAGTGGACGGCGCAAAAGGGTATGCAAATCGTAATTGGAAATGCCGGCGGCGTGGCGATGAAATGGGACGATCAGCCGATCAAGGCCTCCCGCGAACCCGGCCGGGTCCTTCGCTTCAAGCTGCCCGAACAGACCGGCGCAATCCCCGAATAGCTGGGGGTGCGAATCGAGGCAATTTGCTTGACAGCCCGGCTCATGCGCTGCTAAAGAGTAGACGACAAAAGCTTTCTTGCGATCAGGTGCTTTAGCTTAAAAGGGAATCCCGTCAAAATCGGGAGCGGTCCCGCCGCTGTAAACGGGGACGAAATCCGCCATGTGCCACTGGGAAATCCTGGGAAGGGGCGGAGAGTAGGACGATCCGAAGCCAGAACACCTGCCTGATGCGCGTGGAAAAGCGGTACGTGGCGATACCGTTTTGCCGATTAAGGATTAAGAAACAGGGTGCAGTCCTTGAGGCCAAAAGGCTTCAGGGATTTTTTTTTGGGGAGAGACTATCCGCCGCACCAAAACCATGTCGATCTCTCCCTTCTCGGAATTCCACGCAACTCCTCAAATCCACCCGGGAGGCCGCAACCCCCGGGTGGATTCCGTTTCGGATGAGGGCTGCCCGGTACGGGTTGCGGGCTCAAGAAAACCTGCGGGGCGGGAGCGGTCCGGGAAAACAAACATATGCGAACTGGCTGCCAATTTGATATATAGGGCGGATGTTTCTTCGAAAAGTTACGTGAAAGGGCAAAAATATGATGAACATGCGGAAGTTTTTTTTGCCGCTGCTTCTTGGTACTGTTATATCGGTGGTTGGTATTTTTACTTCACACGGGGCGCAGGAATCGACCATGGTAAAGGATAAGATTGCGCGCAAGGCCATTTTGCTGGTGGCCTTCGGCACGAGTGTTCCGGAAGCGGCACAAGCGCTCACGGAGATCGAGAAGAAGGTCCGGGAAAAGTATGCTGGAACCGAACTCAGGTGGGCCTACACCTCGAAAACCATCCGGTCTCGCAATGCGGCCCAGGGCAAGGTGATGGACTCCCCCGAAACTGCCCTGGCGAAGCTCATGGACGATGGTTATACCCACGTTGCCGTTTTGTCGCTTCACGTTGTGCCGGGCCAGGAATTCCACGACCTTCATCGGAATGCGATGCGCTTTTCCGAAATGACCGGCGGTTTCGAGAAAATAGTTGTGGCCCGGCCGCTTCTGGGAAACTACGATGACATGACCCGGACAGCCGACGTGCTTTCCAAGATATTCGCCACCAGCGCCGGTTCAGGGGAAGGTGTAATATTTGTCGGCCATGGCAACGCCAGTCACCCCTCCGATGCGATCTATGTCGCGATGGATTCGCTTTTTCGGACAAGGGGCGAAAATCTTTTCGTGGGGACTGTCCAGGGACATCCCACTCCCGAGGAACTCCTCCCAAAGCTCACCGCCGCAAAGATCAGAAAGGTGAGGCTCATTCCGTTGATGACCGTCGCGGGTGATCACGCGCGTAAAGACATGGCGGGGGAGGATCAGGGCAGCTGGAAATCCTTCCTGGCAGCCAACGGCATCGAGAGCGAAGGGGTTTTCATCGGTCTTGCCCAGCGCCCGGAGATCGTAAGCATCTGGATCGATCATCTGGATGAAATAATTTCAAAAATGTAATTTTTGTTGCCAAAAGGTAATAAGATGTTCTTTCGCCACTGCCCTCATTGTGGATTTGATCTCGTAAAAAAGATCCGAGGCGGGCGGACCAGGGCTTTTTGCGCGCGGTGCGATAAGATAATCTACAAGAATCCGACGGTCGGGGCGGCCATAATGCTGGTTGAAGACCAGTCGATTTTGCTGGTAAGGCGGGCCGGAAGCTATCGCGGCATGTGGTGCATTCCCTGCGGCCACGTCGAATGGGATGAGGATATACGCCATGCGGCGGCCAGAGAGCTATTCGAGGAAACCGGGATCAAGGCGGCAGTAGGGCCCGTTTTCGCCGTTCACTCCAATTTCCACGACCCTGAAGAGCATACGGTAGGCGTCTGGTTCTGCGGGAAAAGGATCGGCGGCAAACTACGAGCCGGCTCCGACGCAGCCGAAGCGGCATTCTTCAGCCTGAACGAACTCCCGGATGAATTGGCCTTCCCCACTGACAGGCTGGTCCTTGAAGACTTGAGGGAGTACTTGGAATCCCGAGCCTACACAGACGAGGAAAAGTCGAGATATCAACGGGTGACAAACCAAGCCCCCAAATCTCCACGTTCCTGAATTCCGCAATCCCTTAAATCCCTCAATTCCTCAACTCCCCAATCCTACCGGTAGTATCTGTGAAAATACTCCAGCACCATCCTGTGGGTGTTGAACTGGGGGGTAATGTCGGATATCGAGTGGCGCATGATAGAGAGCCACTGCTTGGGGTTTGCGTAGTAGGTCGTCACGAGGTCCTCGAGGTCCTGGTAGAAGTCGGCTGCGGCGGCTTCGTCAGATTGGTCCTCGTCATCGCCTATCGCCCAGCCGTTTATCCTGTTGCGGCATGCCTCGCGCCACCAGCCGTCGAGAACGCTCATGTTGACTCCGCCGTTGAAGCAGACCTTCATGCCGCTCGTGCCGCTCGCCTCGCGGGGGCGCCTCGGTGTATTGAGCCATATGTCCGCGCCCGAGGTCATCAGCCCCGCGACCCAGATATTGTAGTTGGGCACAAAGACCAGGCGGAGCCTGTTTTCGTATTGTCTGCCGATCTTTATTATCTCCTGTATCAATTCCTTGCCGAGTTCGTCCTGGGGATGCGACTTGCCGGCGAAAACAAATTGAACGCGGTCGAAGGAGAGATTGAACAGGTATTCGAGGTCGCTGAAGATAAGGGTTGCCCGCTTGTAAGCGGCCGCGCGCCTGGCAAAGCAGATCGTCAGGAATTCATCTGTAAAGCCGGCTGCCGAAACCGAGTTTATGTAGCTTATGAGCCGTTTTTTGGCTTTTTTCTTTGCGTCGCCCAGATCACTGTCCGGAATGACCGAAATGTCGCCAAGCTGCTTGGGGTCCTGGCGCCAGTTGGGGACGTACTTATCGAAGAGCGCCTTGAAATCCGGCCCCGTCCAGCTGAGGTGGTGGACTCCGTTTGTGATGTAGCCTATCTCGTATCCGGGAAACATCTGCCGCGATATATCCCCGTGGAGTTGGCTTACTCCGTTTGCGGCACGCGAGAGGTTCAGCGCAAGCATCGTGGTGTTAAGGACGTCCTCTCCGGCAAGCCGCTTGATGTTGGGCGGCAGGTAATCATCGAGGACTTTTTCGGCCAGGTCGTAGCCGAATTTATCGTGCCCGGCGGGTACCGGCGTGTGCGTTGTGAAAACACACCTGGACCGCACTTCTTCCTCGTTGCCGTTGAAGTCCTTGAGGAGCGCCAGTGTGAGGAAGACCGCGTGGCCTTCGTTCATGTGATAGGTGGTGATCTGCGGTTCGAGCCTCTTCAGGGCCAGGTAGCCGCCGATCCCCAACACTGCTTCCTGCGAGATGCGCGTATGCGAGTCGCCGCCGTAGAGGTATTGGGTAATGAGGCGGTCCTCGGGGGCGTTTATGGGCAGGTCGGTATCGAGGAAATAAACCGGAACGCGACCCGTCATCCCAATCTGGTTGTATTTCCAGACCCCGATATGGACATTTCGGTTCTCGATCCGGATGGTCACCTTAAAGGGCAGGGGTTCCATGAACGCGCGTGGATCGAAGTAGGGGTAGATCTCTTCCTGTTTCCCGAAAGGATTTATATTCTGGATGAAATAGCCTCGCTTGTAGAGAAGGGTGACCGCGACAAGCGGGATATTGAGGTCCGCGGCCGACTTTATGTGATCCCCGGCCAGTATGCCCAAACCTCCGCTGTAGGTGGGTATATTTTCATTGAGGCCGATTTCCATGCTGAAGTATGCGACTTTCATCCCGAATATACGCTCCTTGTGAGTTTTTTATGCCTTGGCGACAAGAAAGAATTTATAGCATAATCCCGCATAAAATAAGAACTTAAAGCATTTTGTGCCCGAGTAATGCCGGTCAAGCTAAGTTAGCCGCTCCCCCGAAGGGCCGAAAGGCGGCTTCCCGATTCCGCGCCCGAGCGCCTCGGCATACCAGTTCGCGTTCAAGATTGATATGATGGGTTCCGCTCCGCTCCACCCATCCTNNTCTTAACCTCGCACGCAGACTGAACGTGTAGGATGGGTGGAGCGGAGCGGAACCCATCGATTTTTAGGCGCAACTTGATCACGTAACGACTTCGATAAAGGCATCACGCTCGCCATGTTTCAATACCGGCGCCAACCCCGAGTAGCTCGACAATATCATTCCTGACCATCCCACGCCCCACCGCCCGGCGGGAAAGCTGGAAACTAATCCGCTGATCTTCGAGGTCGGTGGGAATTTAGGCATGTTTCAATGTCCCGCGGGCTTTCACGTCCCGACAGCTGGGCACATGCCGGCAGAGGAATTGATCAAACGCGGTAAAGGATTTTGCCCAGTGCTCTCCTCGGTACCGGCGAACCCGGACGTTGAAGTCGTGCCGGGGGAGAAACTGGAGCAACTGACGGAGAACGGTTTTACCTGAATTCATGGCCCCACCCTCCCAAAGTGCTGGGAGGGTATCACCAGTCCAAAAATGGAACAAATGTTAAAACGCTTTATAAATCGATTATTTATGTGTGATGTCTCAAATTTTACCAGACAGTAGTGATATTTATTCCTTTTTTTGTAATCGACTTCCCAATCTTTGCCGATCTAGTCAATGCAAGAGAGGAATCTTCTGACAATAACTGTTGTCGGTCGATGACCAATTAGCAAAAGAGAATAAACAAATAGGTGCAAAATGTTGACGACCCGGAATTTAAATCCCTCGCCTTCTAATTGAACCTATCTTAATGACCTGCCTTCAACCCATAAAGGAGAAGTTGTATGAAGAAAAGTTTGATGGAGGCATTGAAGCTTTGTTTGCTGGCTTTATTTGCCGTGGTTTCGGGATTTTCCGTTGCGCTGGCTGTGGATGGAATCCATTACGATGGCTCGTCCCAAGTTTACTGGGCATGCATCAAGGATTCCGCGGAGCAGTTCGCTAAAGAAACAGGTGTCAAGGTGGTTGCCGAGGACCGCAAGACACAGGATGCGGTCCCTTCGCTTGTGTCAGGCCGATGCAATGTCGGCGGCCTGGCGAGGAAGTTGAAGCTTTCAGAGAAGGGGATGGGGCAAGATCTCGTTGAGACCCTTATCGCTAAAGACAACATCGCAGTCTTTGTGCCCAAGAACTCCAATTTGGATCAATTGACCAAGGAGCTTTTGAAGAAAGTGTTTTCCGGTGAAGTGACTGACTGGAAGGACCTTGGTGAGGCTCCTGGTCCAATCCAGGTAGTAATTGCCCAGATCAAAACCGCCTGCACCACCAACTTTAGAGAGATGGTCATGGGGGACGCCCCCTTCGCGGCATCGAGTATCATCACTGAAACAGCCGGGGCGGTGCTCGAAGCAGCCAAAGATAAGCGCTCCATCTCCTTTATCTCTTTTGGCGCGGTATCACAGCTCCCGGATTTCAAGGTATTGAAGATCGACGGAAAAAAACCAACAGATGCCGGCTATTCTATTTCTCAGGAAATGTACTTGGTGACCCAGGGACAACCTTCGGGCGATGTAAAAAAATACATCGATTTCTTCCTCGCGGGCGCAGGAAAAGAATATATCAAAAAAGCAGGGCTGCTGCCGGCCCAAGAGTGAGATTTCCAGATGGAGGCGGCGATGCTTTCATTCGGCATCACGTCTCCATCAATGGGAGGACTGCATGAAACTGAAATTAAGTAGCCGGATCATCCTTCTGACACTCGTCCTGTCCTTGGCGCCCATCATAGCCGTAACGGTTCTCAATCTCAGGAACTCGGAAAAAGAACTGAATAATCTCGTACGGCAGGACTTTACGAATATGGTCGGGTTTGTCTGGGAGATCCTTGATGCCCATGAAGCCCTGGTCAAGAAATCCGAGATAGGCAATGAGGTGGTTTGGATTCTACAAGCGAGGGAACAGGAGAAGAACTTCATCATCAAGGAGGATGAAGAGAGCGTAAAACAGTGGCATGCCGCCATGGAACAAATCAAGAAGTCTTCAGTTTACACGGGAGATGTGCCTGAATGCCTTAAGCAGTATGAGGCTGTTTTTGACAAGTTCACCAAGGGCATGCTCGCTGATATGGGTACTCTGACAAAAGCCGGGCAGGCGCTTGAAACCCAGATTCGCAAGTGGGTTAAAGTGGTCAAGATGCTGGAGTACCAGGAGGCGATTAAGACTAAAGCAATGGGACCCAGATTGGTAGCCGGGACCCGCGACTTATCAAAAGGAATCAAGATCGGAGCCAGCGGGTACATCTATTTCGTCAAACCTGACGGAACTTTGGTAGGGCACCCCACGCTTGAATCACAGAAACTCCCCGATCAGGATTTGATTAAAAGGATCTGCGAGAACAAGGAGGAGATTGTTGCATACCGGCAGGACGGCAGGGAGAAGCTGGCGTTCAGCAAGTATTTCCAGCCCTGGGACTGGATCGTGGTGATCGATGCTTACCAGGACGAGGTGATAAACACTTACGGTATAGTCAAGGGTGGTTTTTGGGTAGCGCTAATTTCAGCCATCCTTATTATGGCGATCACCATCTTCTTTGTCAGTGCTCTCACACGCCCTGTTTACCGGATTGTTCATGCATTGACCGAAGGAGTGAATCAGGTGGCTGCAGCTTCATGCCAGGTTTCATCTTCCAGCCAGCAGCTTGCCGAGGGGGCATCCGAGCAGGCCGCCTCAATTGAGGAGACATCATCGTCTTTGGAGGAGATGTCCTCCATGACGAGGCAGAATGCAGAAAATGCAAATCAGGCCAACCAACTGATGGCCGCGACCAAAGAGACGGTAACACGAGCCGGTCAGTCAATGGAAAATCTGACCGTATCAATGGGAGAAATAAGCAAAGCCAGTGAAGAGACTTCAAAGATAATCAAGACAATCGATGAAATTGCGTTTCAAACCAACCTTCTTGCTCTAAACGCCGCGGTTGAAGCAGCGCGAGCCGGAGAGGCCGGAGCCGGTTTCGCCGTAGTTGCCGATGAGGTGAGAAACCTCGCATTGAGGGCGGCTGAAGCAGCAAGGAACACCGCCAGTCTCATAGAAGGTACTGTCAAGAAAGTGAAAGAGGGTTCGGAACTCGTGGTGAAAAACGAGCAGGGATTCCGGGAGGTGGCCGCTAACGTCGGGAAATCGAGCGAACTCGTCGGCGAAATTACCGCCGCATCCATGGAACAGGCGCAGGGCATAGAGCAGGTCAACAAGGCAGTCAATGAAATGGACAAGGTGGTCCAACAAAATGCCGCCAATGCCGAGGAATCGGCTTCCGCTTCTGAAGAAATGAATTCCCAGGCAGAACAGATGAAAGGGTTCGTGGGAGAGTTAAAGACGTTAATCGATGGCTCACATGGCAATGGCTCTGTGAGAAGAATCGACGAATCCAAAAACGGCCACCGGTCGGCACTGGAACCGGCGGGAATTCGGCAAGAATTTTAACGGGATATCAGAGCAAAGGGAACGGACATGCACTAGGGAGCTTGTTTAGAAGCTTGTCGATTTTCTAATGACTGAATACCTGAACCTAACATACTGCTTTTGAGCAGCAGGCCGGTGTTTTTATCTATATTTCAATCTACTATGGACTCAGATTGAAATTCCTGGAAGCAATCGCCAGGTTTAATGCTTCTGGGCCCAGTGAATGCGATCAAACGCAAGCAATTTCTACAACTTCTTTTGGGTCATATTCAAGTGCTTATCACATAGCGTAGGGCCCGACAATGGAATTTGACGCTAGCCT
Organism: Desulfarculales bacterium UBA696; assembly: GCA_002298995.1. Lineage (GTDB taxonomy): Bacteria > Desulfobacterota > Syntrophobacteria > Syntrophobacterales > Syntrophobacteraceae > SbD1. Next base: position 106,407 of record DBMO01000024.1, on the reverse strand, counting down.
ACGCATGGCACTATCCCAGTACATCAAACCGTACTATGACTTTGGGTGTGGGGTGATAGGAATGCATGAAGATGCAGTCTTCATGAAAGGAGAGGTGATATATGTAATGTTTAATTCAGTTCTTTTCACGAAGAATGATCACCACTATTTAACAACAATTCTACCTCAACTGTATTTTTTACACAACAACTTCTTAACATTAAACCACCTATTGATGCCGGGAATTTTTGAAGACGAAATATTCGAAATCCAGTTCAAGCATTATAGTAGCATCATCCAGCAGATTGACCAGCTCTGCAAGATAAACCCCTAACTGGATTGAGCGGAACCTTCCAGATAAATTAAAGTGAGTCGGCGTGATTCTCGCGGGAATCGGCAGAGTTGTGGTCTTCACTCGGATATGCCCGCGAATGTGCGTTTGTCAGGGCGAGATAAGGACATACGTTATATCGATGGTGCGGCTCTCCTTTGAAGAATCCGGGGATGCCAGTTGCCAATCGAAGGTCCCTGAATAAGATCCGGATAATCCATGCCCCACCATGGCATCATACGAATTCCCATTCCAAGCAATCGGGCCGGCTATAAAGAAACCACCTCTTTTGGTGGCGACCTTCGCTTTGACGGTCGCAAAGGGGTTCGAGCCACTCTCATCGCTTGCCGTTACGGTTAAGAAGGCGGGGCTGGCAGATCCGGTTCTGATACTTGCTGTCACACTCGTGCCGCTCCCAACTATCGACCTGCCCCGGTTCTTGCCAAGCCTGGGAGCAGGAATATCAATACTGGTGGCAGTCAAAATGGACTCTTCAGCCACGGTAGCACTAAGAGCCACATTCACTGAACTCGTGGCAGCTATAAGAACAGGGCTCTTACAGGCCAGGGTAAGCACCAGAGTTAGAAGAATGGTTATTTTTGAATTCACGATCTCGCAGCCCCGGATTGCTCATGGTGAAGAATTCGCCGGAAAGTAGTCAATAGCGATCATGATCTAAGCACCGGGTATATGAAATATCAAGGGGGATAGTAGTGGTTAGAAATGAGGTAAATCAGATATCCAAGTATCCAAAGTTACGAGTATTATCAATTGTTTGAAGTATTCACAGGAGCTATATTCGAATGCGCTGAATTTTGACATTCCGAGGATTGAGCAATTTTGTGATGCCGGACTTCATGCGTGGATCTTGTATTCCTGAATTCAATTGGAGAAGAGCACCCTCCTCTCCCGGATATTCAATAAGAACTGCAGTCCGCTGACAGAGTCTCCGGGCGCCAGTTTGATGGTTTGGGTCCTTGGAGGCAGGATCTCGGCGCGCTCCGGCAAGGTCTCGGGGGCCAGGCTTATTTCGTATTCTTTAGGCACCATGCCTTCAAAAGAGAAGCAACCGTTTCTGTCGGTGTACGCATTCAAATCTCCAGGCTTCAGGACTACGAGAACGTCCGCAACCCCCGCCTCATTGCCGCTGGACTTTTCACTTCCATTGGCGGCAACTATCCTGCCGCGAATGCCTGCTCCCAGGACAAAAGGAAAGTCAACCCTGGCGCTGCCCCGCCTTTGGACATCGACGCCAACAGTTTCGGACCCAACAAAAGTATAGGCGGCGGGAACTCGTGCGGCATCCAGCAGGAGTACGTGTTTTCCCGCCCCCACGGCAGGGAAGGAATAATGGCCGTTCTTGTCCGTGACCGCGGTGCTGCCGTTTTCCAGCTTGACCTTAATGCCTTCGACCCCTTTTTCATCCCGGTCAAGCGAACCGTTCGAGTTTTTATCCTCGAATACCCAACCCTCTATACTTCCTGTCCCCAGCCATTCTTGTCCGGACTTCACGCCAACCGGGTCGGTTTTTTCACCCCAGGAAATGGCTTTGGTGACGCGCAAAGTTACCTGGTTGTTCGCATAATCATTGATAAAGTCGCCGATTCCGGTTTTCCCTGTCGCCGCACTGCCATAGGCTCGCACTGAGTAGCCGTTGGTGATTTGCCAGTTGATCCCGAATTGTCCGCCGTAGCGCTCATTATTGGGTTGGTAGCTCACTTCACCAAACAAATATAGGTTTGGAGAAAAGGAATAACTCCCACCTACTCTCATATTAAGACCGTCGGTGCCACTTCCCTGGGCTGCCGGAGAGTACTGATCGTATTCTACCTCTGCATACCCGGAGATTTTGTTCCGCGATGCTCTGACCCCGATCAAAGGACTATTTTTTCGGTAGCTGCCCGTTTGGGAGATTTCATCCTTGTATTCAAAATATTCATACCGCGCATAGGCTTCCAGTACCGAAAACTGTTTGCTGATTTCAAGGAAGTGCCCCTCAGTCCCTCCCTGCACCGCAATAGGAAAATCACCCCGGCTGGCGATATTACCGGAATAATATCGCCAGTATAGAGTAGGCCATGGTGGGCGGTAAAATCGAAGCCCCAGGGAGCGTGACTCACTCTCATTGATACTGCTGGTCGGCTTGACGAGAAGATTATTCTCTGATGTATCGAAACTGCCGGAGATACCAAAAAAAGGCCAGGGACTGTAGTCGCCTGCCGCGAAGAAGCCCTTTACATTGTGATCTGCCTGGAAGGTCTGGTTCAACAGTTGGAATTCCGGGCCCATATAGCGATAATTCCCCTCCAGATGAAGTTTTTCACCTCGCCACAAGGCACCCGCACGATACCCAAGATCCTGATTCTTTTCACCGTCAGGGTTCTCGGAAAAACTTTCCATAAATTCCCCCAGCATGAAAAGCTCAGACCATGCTTTCACCTCGCCTGCCAACCGAAAAACCTTGTTCGACCTGGTAATAAGGTTTCCAGCATAGTCCCTCTCATTTTCGGTCAGGAACAGATCGCCCTCGAGGGTGAGCATCTCCCATGGTTGAGTCCTGGCAGCCACGCCGTACACATCCTCCCCAGTCCCCTGAAAAGCCTCTCCAAGGAGTCCTTTGGAGATTGTCATTTCACCTCCCAAGACCTTCATTTGCAGATAAGGATGCGAAACGCCAAGGCTCAAGCCTCGGAAATTGTATGAAGGATAAAAAAGATTGGAGAAGGTTACGGGGAGATTGCTTATCTGGAAGCTTTGGTCTCCCGCGATAACCTGCAGAACCGCACGACCCAGGTGATAATCCCTGAGGCTCAGGCTATATGCTTGATCGCCCCCCGAAAACATCCCCGGTTCGCCGGGCTGATTGAGTTCTGAATCGGCAAAATGGGCTTCCAGTACTCCATAGTTGGTAAGATTTTGATGTATGTTCAGAATTCCCAATAACTCGGATTGGGAGAACTCCTGTTGTGAGGTCCGGAACTCCTGGGCTGAAAAGACAATTCCAATCTCGGCACCCCCCTGATCCATTGCCAGTGCTTCGTTTAGGGGGACAAGGTCTATACGGACGAAAAGAAAAAGGATGAAGATCCCCACCCCGGCTGCCATACATTCTCTAAGGACATGTAGGCCGGCAAAGGATTTCACCCTTTTCGACGTGCTTGTTTCGCTAACGGCCGACTGAGAAAGAATTCTTTCGGCCAAGGAAGTCCTCTTTCCCGACGTCAAGCACTGCTTCCGCCAGGTATGTTCCTTTAGGCAAAGTAATCTCCTTCTTGAATTCGAGGTCCCTGGTGGCACCCGGCAGCACCGGGATATCCGGGACTTCTACTTTGCCCACTTCTTCCCCATTTTGATTCTTTAACGTTATAAAGCTCTTCTTTACGCGAAAATGGGCATCCCCCTGGTTAACCATCGTTATTTTGAAAGACACTTCCTTATTGCCCGCCGCAACCTGGAAGTCCTGAAACTGAGCCTTAACCTCAGGGGCGCCCACGGTTGCGTAGACGATTACGACTATGCGCCCGTTGAGGGTCATCACCCTCTTGGCGGCTCCCTCCACTTGCAGAGGCTTACCCTCCAAAATTATGGCGGCCCGGTAGCCTCCCTCCTTGGCATCAGGGGGCACGGACAATGAATAGCGGATCTGGCGGTTCTGGGCAGGTTCGAGGCGAAAATCCGTCGGGTTCACCTTGATCCATTTGGCACACGAGCTTGGATCGCCGCCGGCGGGGGAAAACCCCACGTCGCCTTTACGGTTCATGGTCCAGTCTTCAACATGAACAGCTATCCTGGTAGGGTCGGTGAAATGATTGCTGATATCGATGACGTTGGTTTCTTCCGATCCGGCCTTTACTTGCTGATCCACCCGGATCGGGCTGACCATAAGGCTCATCTGCGCCATAGCCAAACGGGCGGAAGAAAAACAAACTGCAATGGAGAGCAAAACGACTGCATACCCAAGTTTTTTCATGGCGTACTCAAATTGAAGATGAATTTTTGGTTGAACTGGCCTACAGCCAAGTCCCAGCTGTTTTTAAGCAAGAAGCGTACCACTCCCACCTTGGGTCCCTCCCCCCTGGCCAACAACTGAGGGTGGGTGGAGCTAAGGGTGCCGTCCAAAAATATCGGCGCCGGAGTGCCCTTCCAGGTTACTCGCGAGGCCGGGATTGCGGATCTGCCGAATTGAAGCGGCCCAAGAGCCAGTACAGTAAGGCGCCATGGGGTATGAACGGGCGCCAGCACTTGAATGGTGACTTCGCAGACAGAGAATGAGGGAGGCGGCCCTGCGCGGAATTTGATATTGGACGGTGTTACGATAAGCTGAACTTCAGAAGGCCCGGAAGGACCGGGGGCGGCTGGCCCGGGGAAGATTCCCAGGACCAGCACTGCCGCGAAAAAAAACGATGAAAATAGTCTGAGCTTTCTCATCAGGTCTTTAGGGAGCGGTGAGAGTATAAGTCGCAGCCGCTGTGTAGTTGCCTGTCGCGTAGCTCCAGCTGTTTGCCAGAGTCCAGTTGACGGTGCCTGTATATGAACCGGATGCTCCTCCGCCCAAGGTTACCGGGGCGGTTTTACTCCACGGAATGGCGCCTGTGGTGAAAAATGTGCCGCTCGTGTTGGTAGTGGTCGAACTGACCGCGGTCATGGGAATTACATCGGAACCACTCGTTAAATCATCGGCTGCCAAGACCGACAGACTAGCCGGCGTGGACGAACCCGTTCTGACATGAGCGGTAATGGTTGCCCCATTTTCCGTTGCCGAAACGTTGGGAACCGTACCCGGGTTGGCATTTGGAAAGCTGACGGTGGCGGTCGATAAAGTCAATTCGGCAATCGAAGTGACGGTGGCGCTAAGGGTCACATTAGCTGTAGCGTCAACTGCCAGAGCGGAATTAGCGCCCACAAAGGTTAAAGAAAGTGCCAGAAGAACGAGTATAATAATCTTGAATCTCATGTCTTTCCTCCTAAAAGTTTTGATCTTCTTATGCCTGGGTAAATACGCCTCAATACACTGCCTCGGAATTCCCGAAATCTGCCCTCCTTTCCTCCTCATATATTCGTTTCCTAATCAGGGATAATGGCGGAAAATCAGTTCATAATCCTCCACCGGCCTCCAACATCATGGGGCCGTGAGGGTGTAGGTGACGGTCTGGGAATAATTTCCCGTTGAATAGGACCAGCTATTGCCCATGAAAAATGAAAACGTGCCGATATGTTCGCCGGGTCCTTGCCAGCTGCCCGCGCTCACCGGTGAGTTCTTATTCATGGTTCCTGGGACAAAACCACTGCCCGTGGCGGTCCAGGTCACATTTTCTATGGGTATCCCATCGCTGCCCGAAATCAGGTCCCCTATTGCGAGCACGGTCAGCGTTGCTAAACTCTGCTCACCGATCTGGGCGTTCGCCGTAACGGAAACCGGGTTTTCATTTGCCGGAATTGTGAGGACAGCACCCGGATTGGCATTGCGGAAATTAATTGAAGACGGCGAGATGGTCAGTTGGGCAGAGGATGGAATATCCGCGTCGGCGTTGGTGGTGACAGTACCGGAACCACCATTTACTGGTAGAGACAATGCTGAAATAGTCAGGGTTATTACCGCAAAGACCAAGGGTAGGAGAGAGATCATCTTCCCGGCAAATTTCCGGATAACTATTTTAAGCGTGTCGTCAAACATCCTAAAATGGCTTTCCTAGTGATTCATTTCATTCGAATAGGAGATTGCTCACGTGTAAGAATTGATCTTTTTCCCTTTTCAATGAGGTATTTCCGGACTTTGGCTCATCTTCAAAATGGATATGCTGCTGCCATTTTGCAGGTTATTCGGCCCTTTGGATGAGTTCCTTTAATATTATTTGAAAAAATGTATCTGCATCCTTAATCCAAGGGTTGCGAGATACCCGTAGCCTGGAGATGAGTCAAATTTTTGGTGTTGGTCTTGAACCTGGGAAGGGAATAAAAGGAAGAAATGAAAGTTGAACTAGACGCTGTGATCGCGCTCTTGATAATAACGCCAACTGAATTCCACCTTTTCTCAAATCACTAATGAAGAGAAGATCGTCTCGATTTTGGCTATGTCAAAGATTTGTCGTCCTGACACATTAAGGGCCGGCCGGCAATGGCTTTAGATAGGGGCGAGAATTATTATTGTGCGCAAGGAAGGATTAGATAATAATCACATAGATAAAAATGTGCTTCTTTGGTATTCATACGGTCTATTTCCGGCAAGAAGGTTCATATGAGGTAGTAGACACTGCCGTTGGACCAGATAAAATTCTGTTGGCCAGAAAGCTTTTGATGCTTTCAGCCCAAAGGAACGCTGCATACATCGAGATATTGTTTATTTAATCTTTTTCGCGATAACACCCGAGCGGGTGAGGCTAGAGCAGGATTCGCCGTGGTAGCCGACGAGGTGAATTCCCGCCCCCGGTCGAGAACACATCTAACCCGCGATGCTCTGATAAATTAAGAGGGCCACCAGTGGAGTTTCACTCTCCGGACGCAGGTGCCCAAAGGGCTGGGGATTATCGTTTGAGATTCATTAGTATTTCCATCAAGTCTCTCCCATGTTATACCGACCGACCAGTGGAAGTTAGATGCGCCTCTAACCCGGCACTTCCCTCCCAAACCTTTTCACTAAACTCCGGGAGCTTAAACGATGTCGCCGGTTTTATCAGGTGTATTCCGCCTTGATGCTAGTACAAAAGGAATTGAAATGACTCGCAAATTAAAAAGAATTTTACCGGTCATCTGTCTGGTTGCAACCATTCTTTCGATAACGCTCCTGCCCACGGCAGGTTATTGCGAAACCCTGCGTTTCGTCTTCTTTGCCGACAGTCCGGGTTCTTCCATTGCGCAACCTGTAAACACACCTGTTTTAGGCGCCATCGTCACCAAAATCCTGGAGTTATCTCCCAGGCCTTGGGCTGTGTTCGTCGGTGGGGACCTGGCCTTGTTGTATGATGACCAACAATTCCTTTTGACGATGAAACCTCTGACGGATGCCGGGATAAAGTTGTATACGGCCCTTGGCAATCATGAACTCTACACCTCGGGCAACGGGCAATTTTCCCTTGCCGGCCAAACTGCCTTCCAACAGACTTTTACGTCCAATCCCAGCAACGGGCCGACCGGTTATGATCATCTTGTCTATTCACTCGAATCTCCCGGAGGGGATGCCTTTTTTGCCGTGCTGGACCCGTATTACCTGACCGCCGATGTAGCTTCACCCGACCAAAACGGCACTATTACAGACGCCCAGCTAACCTGGCTCCGCAATCAGGTTGCCAATACCAATGCAACCCATAAGTTCCTTTTTATCCACACGCCCTTTTCCTATGTAGCTCTGAATGCAACCACCCCCAATGATTCATTCAACCAATTGTGGACCATCCTGGATGACAGCCTGTTTGACATATATTTCTGCGGACACGAACATCTCTATTCACGCAATGTCATCGACAGCACAACCACCATTTATCCACCGCGCAGCACGCCCACGTGGAAAAACAGGGTGGTTCAGCTCATATGCGGAGCCGCCGGCGCGCAAATCGAAGGGGGAGTGGTGGTGGACCCGAATGTGTGGCATGTTTCCGCGAGTGCCGATACCTATTATTTTAGCGTGGTGGATATAAACGGCAGCAACGTGGAAGTAAGTAGTTATAGCGGAAATACAACGCCTTCGGATTACACCGTATTTGACTCTTTTTCAATCAACAAAGACGTCTCCCTGCTCTGGGCTGGAACGGGAGGATCTGCAGCCCTCTGGACCCTCAACAGCTCAAATACTCTCACGGACAAACCAATGTTCGGCCCTTACAGCGGTTGGACCCCGGTGAGCTATACCATTAACCCCGATGGAACAAGGACCCTTCTCTGGGCTGGAGCGGGAGGGTCTGCAGCCATCTGGACCCTCGACAGCTCCAATACCCTTAGGGACAAACCAATGTACGGCCCTTACAGCGGTTGGACGCCTATGAGCTACAGCGTTAACCCCGATGGGACAAGGACCCTTCTTTGGGCTGGAGAGGGAGGGTATGCAGCCATCTGGACCCTCGACAGCTCCAATACCCTTACGGACAAGCCAATGTACGGCCCTTACAGCGGCTGGACTCCGGTGAGCTACAGCGTTAACCCCGATGGAACAAGGACCCTTCTCTGGGCTGGAGAGGGAGGATATGCGGCCATCTGGACCCTCGACAGCTCCAATACCCTTACAGACAAGCCAATGTACGGCCCCTACAGCGGCTGGACTCCGGTGAGCTACGCTGTTAACCCCGATGGAACAAGGACCCTGCTCTGGTCTGGAACGGGAGGGTATGCGGCTATCTGGACCTTCGACAGCTCCAATATTCTGACAGACAAACCAATGTGCGGCCCCTACGGCGGCTGGACGCCGATGAGCTACAGCGCTAACCCATATGGAACAAGGACCCTGCTCTGGGCAGGAGAGGGAGGGTATGCAACCCTTTGGACCCTCGACAGCTCAAATAATCTGACAGCCTCCAGAACATACGGTCCTTACATCGGCTGGACGCCCATCAAATGCCAATAGGTGGCAAAGGGGGCAGGCATGGCCGGATGGGAAGGTTTAGGAGAAGAAAAGCCGTCCCGAGGAGATATTATTTGAGTATCACCTGGTTGGGTTGCCGGTATTAATCTTGTTGCGGGTATTTCCATTGTGGCACTGCTGGTCACTTCCGGATGGCGCAAGGAAGACAGCTCCCTAAATAGCATCGTGCCAAATTCGAGCGCCGGCGACTGCGATTTGAATTCAAGGCGTTCGTTAGCCTGCCGCGGAAACGGATCAAATATTTATTCATTATTTTCAATGAGAATCACTCGTTCGACAACGAGTACGGAACGTTTCCAGGTGCAAACGGCCTCTACTCTGACGGCATGAATCCACGTTTCGCCAGTGACACGCCTGGTTTCACCCAGACTTACACGGACATAAACGGCTTGGAGGTCAAGGCCCAGCCGTTCAAGATAGGAGCCGACCGGAATTCGAGCGTCATTGACGGCGTTGATCATGCCCACACTGGGCTCGCAGTAAAGATCAATCTTGTCGTTGACCCCGAGCCCCTCCACGCTTTCCCATTCGTCGCCCAGTGATCGTAAACTCGCCTTGTGGGCCAGGTCTCCCGCGTGCTAGGATAAACATACCCCATTATTATGGACCATTCTGGTTACCACTATATGCCGTCTCTTAAAAGGAGAGAGCTTCATGAATCTGCGTTTCCTTGGATGTCATTTCTCTTTCGTGCTTGCTCTAGCTTGTACGTTCGCCCTCCTTGCTCAGCTTGTCGGCATCAGGCATTGCCGGGCTGCGGAAGCGGGAGGGGGCAATTTCATCTTCATCCTCGATGCATCGGGCAGCATGGGGGCACAGGTGCAAGGGAAGGTTAAAATCGATGTCGCAAAAGATGCCCTCTCCAGCCTTCTAAAAGAACTGCCCGGGTCGGCCAAGGTCGGCCTGGTTGCTTACGGCCACAGGCAAAAAGGGGATTGCAGCGATGTGGAGGAGATTGCACCCTTGGCAACACCCGATAAGGAAGCTCTGATAAATAGAATAAAAGGAATCAATCCCAAGGGGATGACTCCTATAACCTTTTCCGTGCGCAAAATCGCGGAGGGGTTGAAGGACCTTAAGGAAGAGACAACGATCGTTTTGGTAAGCGATGGAGAGGAAACCTGCAAGGGCGATCCATGCGCTCTGGTCCGTGAATTAAAGGCGTCTGGGATCAAGTTTGTGATGCACGTGATCGGCTTCGATGTGAACGAACGGCAGAAAGCGGAGCTGTCCTGTATCGCGAAGGCAGGCGGAGGTTTCTATTTCACGGCGAGAAATGCGGTGGAACTCGCGCAGGCAGCCAGGAAAGCAGTCGAGAAAGCTGCGCCGGGCACATTGACGATCAAAGCGCTGAGCTACGGTAAACCTTTGCGGGCCTACGGCGAAATCTTTAAAGGAGGTGGAGAAGAGGCCCAAAGTCAGGAAAAAGTATCGGAAGGCTGGATCGAAAATGGAGCTATGACCTATCAACTCGTTCCGGGTGTATACGATGCTAAAGTGGCTAATCGGGGGGATTCGAACGTACCCAGTGTAAACTTCCAGGGGATTGCAATCGAGCCCGGAAAAAATATCGAGAAAGTGGCGGACTTCTCCGGCGGGATTCTGGGAGTCAAGGCTCTCCGGAATGGCGTGCCTTGCCGGGCTAACTCCGTAGTGTATAAGTCTGGCGAGGCCGAGGAAAGGGTTACTGAATGCTTGACGGACGCTGAATCTCCGGATTTCAAACTCGCCCCCGGTACTTACGATCTGGTTGTCGAGAATAGGGTGGACGCTCACAAGCCAACCGTGAGTTTCAAGGGAATCCAGATCGATGCCGGGAAGAAAGTCGAGAAGGTTGCGGAGTTTTTCGGAGGGACCCTGAAAGTAAAAGCTCTGAGGAATGATAAACCCTTGCGGGCTTACTGCGCGATTTACAAAGCGGTCGAAGACGAGGAAAAAGATAAGGAAAAAGTGGCCGAAAGCTTGACCGAGATTGAAGGTACGGCTTTCAAAGTGCCTGCCGGCGCCTACGATGTGATTGTTGAGAACCAGGAAGATCCGGACAGGCCGACCGTTAGTTTTCCGGGGATCACAATCGAAGCCGGCAAAGAGATCGAGAAGATAGCGGATTTTTCCGGAGGGACTCTGAAGATATCCGCACAGAGAAACGGCAAACCTCTTTCCGCTCTCTGTAGAGTTTACAAGGCCGGCAGCAGCGAAGACAAAGAGAAGAAGAAATTGACCGAACTCTGGACGGGTAAGGATGCTGCGGTTCTCAAGCTCCAACCCGGCACTTATGATGTGGTTGTCGAGAACCAGGAAGATGTGGGAAGGCCTACCCGAAGCTTCACAAGCATCGCAATCGAAAATGGAAAGACCGTAGAAAAGCTAGCCGAGTTCTCGGGCGGGACCTTGAAAGTAAAAGCAGTAAGAAATGGGAAGCCCGTCTCTGCAATGTGCATCGTTTTTACTCCTGGAGAGGGAGCTGAAAGAAAACAGGTGACCCGCAGTCTCACACGGGAGGAAGGCGCGGTGTTTCAGCTTCTTCCCGGGACCTACGACATCGAGGTCGAGAATCAAACAGATGCCGGCAAGCCTAAATTGAATCTGGCGGGAGTTACCATTGAAAGTGGTAAGAATGTNNGGAGTAACCATTGAAAGTGGTAAAATTGTTGAAAAGGTAGCTGAATTTTCGGGCGGGACTTTGAAAGTAAAAGCACTCAGGAACGGAAAGCCCGTCTCTGCAATGTGCATAGTTTTTACTCCTGGGGAGGGAGCCGAAAGAAAACAGGTGACCCGCGGTCTCACGCGGGAGGAAGGCGCGGTGTTTCAGCTTCTTCCCGGGACCTACGACATCGAGGTCGAGAATCAAACAGATGCCGGCAAGCCTAAATTGAATCTGGCGGGAGTAACCATTGAAAGTGGTAAGAATGTTGAAAAGGTAGTGGAGTTTTCAGGCGGGACTTTGAAAGTAAAAGCACTCAGGAACGGGAAGCCCGTCTCTGCAATGTGCATCGTTTTTACTCCTGGAGAGGGAGCCGAAAAAAAACAGGTGACCCGCGGCCTCACACGGGAGGAAGGCGCCGTGTTCCAGCTTCTTCCCGGAACCTATAATCTGCTCGTTGAGGATCAAGGCCAAAAGAAAGGCGAAAAGAAAGAGGTGAACGGAGTAGTGGTTGAGGCGGATAAGAACCAGGTTCTTGATATTCAGTTTTGATCGTGCGAGCGGCCCGGGTAAGTTCTGCTTATCCGGGCGCCGCGGCCCGTTTACCTCGGCGGGATACCTTGACGGGAATAGGTGAACGAAGCTGCCTGGTATTATGACCACCAACTGCCTGGTTAGGGCTTCCGCTTTTCCGGGAAATGAACGTGGCAATTGAGAGGATAAAGCCCATGCCGGAAGCTTGGACGAAGATTGGTGAATAGACAAAACGCTGTCCCATAACAGGTTTACCTTACGCTATTTCATTACATGGCCGAGCAAGATGAGATTATAGTTACCTCAACAGCTCATCCCCACGGAGAGCCGGAGCATTGCCGGAAATAGAATCGCATGAAGATTTCAGGACATGATCAACTCCGGCGTCTATAGTTCTCTCCCCGGAATCCTGCGCGGCGGCCCGGATAACTTGTATATGGGTCCGAAGACAGAAGGATATCCGGTGAGCTTCCGCCGACCTTCCACGCTTTGCGCCCGGATGCGAATATCCGGTCTGCCCGCCACCAGCCACCGTTTACCGCCACCCGTCGGCTGCCGGAGTAATTATCCGGGCCGCCCGCCTAATCCTGTTTTCAGGCAGAGCACATTGTTGACCAAGGCCTTTTTTGGCATTACGTTGTGTCAAGATTCAATTTGATGTGTTGTTTCAATGAAATGTCAAGATGCCAATAATGGTTGGTAAAGGGGAGATGAAATGAGCAGGATAGCAATTGTATCTCTGTTTGGGATAGCGCTCGCGGTTGTGATTGCCTTCGGCATGTCCGGCAAGGCATCAGCTTGTGTCAATGGCACAAGTGATCGTTTGGTCCTTGCGGGTTTTGACGTATCGATAGGAGAAAAAGGCGTAGGCATAGATACCGATAAAGACAAGGCTGAGCGGGAACGGGTACGGGAGCTTGAGCGGCAGAAGGCTTACGAACGCGACAGAGCAGCGATGGACCGGGATAAAGCAGCGATGGATCGGGATAAAGCGGCACTGGAACGGGATCGAGAAGCACTCGAGAAGGATAAAAGAACGTACGATCGGGATTCTGACAGTACTTATGACCGGGATCGTGATTATTGATCCGGCAGGACATAAATGGGGTCGGCTAACAGCGCCGCCCCTGGAAATAAAAAATCCCTCCCGGCATTTAACCGGGAGGGACCATTTTGCTCCGAAATAAAATCAATATCCGCAAAGCATGCGCCGCCTGATTTTACCAGGCGGTCTTACCCTTCAGATATTCGTTCATATCGGCTGCGGCGCGTTTTCCAGCGCCCATGGCGCTGATAACGGTCGCGGCTCCGGTTACGACGTCGCCTCCGGCCCATACGCCCTTAAGCGTGGTGCGTCCGGTTTCCTGGTTGGCAACGACCGTTCCCTGCCTCTTTCGCTCGAGGCCTTCCGCATTGACGAAAACTATCGGATTGGGGTTGGTTCCAAGGGCAAATACCACCTGGTCAACTTCCATGTCGAATTCGGAGCCTTCGATCGGGACCGGTCTGCGACGACCGGACTGGTCGGGCTCGCCCAGTTCCATCTTGATGCAGCGCATTGCGGAGATCCCGCCCTTCCCATCGCCCAGAATTTCGATCGGGTTCGTCAGGAAGTCGAATATTACGCCTTCTTCTTGTGCGTGATGCACTTCTTCGCGCCTTGCCGGGACTTCCTCGGACGAGCGACGATATACAATGTGGACCTCGCTTCCGGGACCGCCATTGCCCATGCCAAGGGACTGGAGGCGAGCAGCGCAGCGCGCCGAATCCATTGCGACGTTGCCGGCTCCGATAACCGCCACTTTCTTGCCCACCCAGACCGGGGTGTCGAATTCCGGGAACAGGTATCCCTTCATGAGGTTTACCCGTGTGAGGAACTCATTGGCCGACATTACGCCGTTGAGGTTGATGCCCGGGATTGGCGAAAACATCGGAAGGCCGGCGCCCGTGCCCAGGAAAACCGCGTCATATTCGGAGAGCAATTCGTCTATAAACAGCGTGCGGCCTACTATATGGCTCGAATTGATCTTGATGCCGAGTGCGTTTGCGGCGTTTTCGATTTCGGCCCCGATGACCGCCTTTGGAAGCCGGAACTCGGGGATGCCGTAGACGAGCACGCCGCCGGGGGTGTGAAGGGATTCGAACATAGTGACGTCATGCCCGTAGATGCCCATATCAACAGCACAGGTGAGGCCGGCAGGGCCAGTCCCGACTACCGCAACCTTCTTGCCGGTCGGTGCTCCCTTCTTTACCGCATAGGTTTTGTTGGCAAGCTCGTAGTCGCCTACAAAACGCTCGATGCGCCCGATTGCAACCGCCTCGCCCTTCTTTCCGAGAATGCACCGTGACTCGCACTGTACTTCCTGGGGGCAAACCCGGCCGCAGATTGCAGGCAGGTTGTTCTTGCTCTTCATTATCTGAACGGCTTTGGCCATATCGCCGTCGCGCACGGCACCGACGAAATCGGGAATGGGGACTTCGACGGGACAGCCTTCCATGCAGCTTGCGTCCTTGCACTGGAGACAGCGCTGGGCCTCGAGCTGAGCCATTTCCTTCGAAAATCCCAGTGCAACTTCGGTAAAATTCCGTACCCGCGCATCCGGTTCCTGAACAGGCATATCCTGACGGGGAATCTTCATCCGATCTTTTTTAGATAACTCAGCCATCTATTTCACTCCCTCCGCGACCGCGCGATCCAGGTTGCACTTGTGACTTTCCTTCCAGCGGGCGGTTGCCGCCTGTTCCTGGTCACGGTAAAAAGTCATTCGTGAAAGCAGATTGTTCCAATCAACCTTGTGGGCGTCAAACTCGGGACCGTCAACACAGACGAACTTGGCGCCGTCCTCCATGAGCACGCGGCATCCGCCGCACATTCCCGTTCCGTCGATCATAATCGTATTGAGGCTGACGATCGTCGGCACCTTGAAAGGTTCCGTGGTCGCGGATACGAACTTCATCATTATCGCGGGGCCTATGGCCCATATTTTAGCAACTTTGCGCGTTTCCAGTATTTCTTTAAGAGGCACTGTAACGAGGTCCTTGCGCCCATACGAGCCGTCATCGGTAGTTACGATGAGCTCGTCGGATACTGCACGCATCTTGTCCTCCCAGAGCAGGAGGTCCTTGGTCCTTGCGCCGATAATCGAAATGACGTGGTTGCCGGCTTCCTTGAGTTCGCGGGCAATGGGGTAGACCGGAGCAATCCCGACGCCGCCGCCCACGCAGATTATCGTGCCGAAGTTTTCGACCTCGGTGGGATGTCCCAGGGGACCAACAATTGTTTTGAACTCGTCCCCAACCTTCATGGTCGCCATTTCCAGGGTGGACTTGCCCACTTCCTGGAAGATCATGGTCAGGGTACCGGCTTTCCTGTCGTAGTCGGCGATTGTAAGCGGAATGCGCTCGCCATTTTCGTGCATCAACACGATTACAAACTGGCCGGCTCG
>DBMO01000024.1:0-90841 GCA_002298995.1 Desulfarculales bacterium UBA696 | reverse complement strand
GGCGGCTGCGAATCCCGCATCGCCGGAGTCGGCCCGCCGGAGAGCAGTAAAATCGGGACCGGATGTACCTTTGAGCCCCGGGCAAGAGAATCGCTGACTTCCATTTGTGAAAACCAGTTCGCAGTTTCTTCGTCGAACGCCGATTTACCATTAAATTTGGAATAGCCGTGGATAGGTAGGCGTCTACAAAGAGCTTAACCAATGGGCTTATATATCGAATGGCGATTTCCGTCAAGGAAAAGACATTTGCACAATCGAGGGCAAAAAGTGAACCGGCCTGAAAGGCCGCAGAGTGAATTGTAATCTCGTTTCAGGCCGGAGACGAGTATTTTCGGCCCGGTGTTTTTTTCTTTTTCGTATTGCCAATCATTTCCACGGGGTTTATATAGAAAATTTCACGGAGAAATGCCGCATCGGTTAACCTTTGGAAATTGCCCTGCGGGGTCCGCCGACTTGCGCAGCGGTTCAGATTCTGACTTATATTATAAGTAAGGCTTACTGGCCCAAAGATATTTGGGGGAAAGGTTCTCGAATGGCCCGTGTAACTGTTGAAGATTGCCTCAAAAACGTCGACAGCCGCTTCTCGCTGGTCCACCTTGCCGTGCGGCGCGTGCTGCAATTGCGCGGCGGAGTCCCGCTTACCACGGCGAACACGAAGGGCAACAAGGAAGTGGTGATGGCGTTGCGCGAGATTGCCGCCGACAAGATTACGATTGACAATATCCGCGAGATCGAAGAGGCAAGGCCCGCTCCCGTTGAACCGACCCTGAGCGCGCCCGAGACTGCCGAACTCAAGGAAATAATAGAAGAGGCCGTTTCATTCGGCCCGGCGGTCGAGGTGGGGACCGAGGGTTTTTCGGACGTTGACATGGACCTCGAGACGGACCAGCCCGCCGATGAATCCGATGAGGAAGAGGTCTGATTAAACACCGTCCAGGGCGACGGGGGGAAGAAATATAAAGTGGCAAGATCGAATTTGCTTTCATGCCTCGAGAAAAATGAGTTGCTGAACCAGAAGGCTGTATCTATTGACAAGCTGCTGGATTGGGGCAAGCGGCACGAAGAATCGGGGCTTATAAACGACGCAATTGATTTCTACGAGAGGGCTGGGGCGCCTGAGAGGCTCGAAGCCATGCTCGAAATTGTCCGGGATGAGGGTGATGCCTTTCTTTACGGCCGGATTCTGAGGTCGCTCGGACGCGATGCCCCTGCCGCGGACTGGATTGCAGTCGGGGAGAAGGCAAGGGAGCTGGGCAAGGAAGCCTACGCGCGGGAAGCTTTCAAAAGGGGCGGCCTGCAAAAGCCTGAAACCGGCCGGCCCGAGACCGGCGAGGCCAAATCGAAGCCGATCGGTTGAGCAGATTTGGTCCTTATAGGGTATTGGGGTGCTGGGGTATCCAACCCGGCGCGGGGCAAAGTATCGAGTATCCCGAGAGTGTTTACTCGCTTGACAATACCGCACTTCGTGTTTACGAATTAAACGCCTGCCCGATGTGGTACTCAGCCCCAACATTCGGTAGAAAATTTGGAAACCCCACGGAGGTTACCGTTGTAAATGGGTAAAAGAGATTACTACGATATCCTGGGGGTACCCCGCCAATCCGGAGAAGACGACATAAAGAAGGCTTACCGAAAGCTGGCGCTAAAGTACCATCCCGACCGAAATCCCGGAAATCAGGACGCTGAAGAACGCTTCAAGGAAGCGGCGGAGGCATACGAAGTGCTTCACGATCCGCAGAAGAGGCGCGTCTACGATGCCTACGGCCATGACGGTCTTCGCGGAACCGGGTTCAGCGGTTTTAGCGGCTTCGATGACATATTCAGCTCGTTCGGGGACATATTTCAGGAATTTTTCGCGTTCGGGGGGCAGTCCCGTCGGCGAACAGCCGCCAGGCCCGGCGACGATTTGATCTACGGCATGAAGCTCAGCTTCGATGAGGCGGTCTTCGGGACGGAAAAACAAATCGAGATAGAAACCTTTGTCAACTGCTCGAGTTGCCGCGGGAGCGGCGCAGAGCCGGGCACGCACGAATCTACGTGCCCTGCATGCCAGGGTGCCGGCCAAGTGGTTCAGTCGCAAGGTTTTTTCCGTATCAGCACGACGTGTGTCCGGTGCCAGGGTACCGGGCGTGTGCTGGTGTCGCCTTGCCGCGCATGCCAGGGCCAGGGCCGTGTCAGGCAGAAAAAGACCGTGCCGGTAAAGGTGCCCGCTGGTGTCGATTCGGGGACCCGGCTGCGGTTGCGCGGCGAGGGTGAAGGCGGATACCGCGGCGGAGTTCCGGGAGACCTCTACGTCAAGCTGGACGTCGAGCCTCATCCGCGGCTCGAACGAGACGGCGACAATCTTTACTGTAAAATCTCCATCTCTTTCCTCCAGGCCATCGTCGGTGACACGGTCGAGATCCCCTCACTCGATGGGGCAAAATCGATGCCGATCCCTTCCGGGACCCAGCCAGGAGCGGTAATCCGCTTTCCGGGAGACGGCGTGCCCAGGCTTCGCGGGATCGGGCGCGGCGACCTGTTCGTCGAAGTGGAGGTGAAGATCCCCAAGCGCGTCACTCCTCGGCAGGAGGAGATTTTGCGCGAGTTTATGGAGATCGAAAAAGAAAAAGGCGATGCAAAGATCAAGAAATGGCCCTGGAGTCGGCGCAAGGAGCGCGAGCAGGAGTCCATGTCAGGCGCCCCGGGTGGGGCCGGCCCCAATTAGGGTGTATAGCGAAAGTGGTCCGAGCAGCACCAGCAAAACAATTCGAAGAATTCAGGGCATCGGCGCTTTATTGCCCACGATGCAAAAGGGCCATGCCGGTTCGAAGCCGACTGCTGCTGGTACTCCCGGACGGAGAACTGCACGAATATCTCTGCCAGGCCTGCGCGGCATCTCTTGGAACCAGAACGGTCCGCGACAGCCGGCCTCCCTCGATTGTCATTCCCTGAACCAACATTTATAGTTTGATTACCAAGATCCCGGTTTCTATGGCAGAATTCGGGTTTTTGTTTTAGGCGGCAAGAAATTCAATTTACGAGGATCAACCAATGATTGAAGCGGAAGGACTTACCAAATTCTACGGCCCGATTGCGGCCATTAAAGACGTCACCTTCCAGGTCGAGAAAGGCGAGATCGTCGGTTTCCTTGGACCGAACGGGGCGGGCAAATCGACGACCATCCGCATTCTCACCTGCTATATGCCCCCGACTGCCGGGACGGCGCGGGTTGACGGTCTTGACTGCATGGAGCGCTCGCTCGAAATAAGGAAAAAGATCGGCTACTTGCCTGAAAACGTACCTTTATACCGGGATTCCACGGTGAGGCGGTTTTTGCGATTTGCGGCAAGCGCCAAGGGCATCCCGGGCGGCAAGGTCGAAAAAGAGGTCCGGCGGGTCATGGGGATGTGCGGTCTGGAGAAGGAAGCAAACCGGATCATTTCGCACCTCTCGAAGGGCTACCGGCAGCGTGTCGGGATCGCGCAGGCGCTTGTAAGCGACCCGCCGGTGCTGGTCCT
Source organism: Desulfarculales bacterium UBA696 (assembly GCA_002298995.1). Lineage (GTDB taxonomy): Bacteria > Desulfobacterota > Syntrophobacteria > Syntrophobacterales > Syntrophobacteraceae > SbD1. The sequence goes on along the minus strand of DBMO01000024.1, from coordinate 87,341 downwards.
TGACGAGCCGACTATCGGGCTTGACCCTACACAGATTGTCGAAATAAGGCGCCTGGTACAGGAACTTGGACATAACCGCACCATTTTGCTGAGCAGCCATATTCTTCCCGAAGTCGCCCAGATCTGCGGGCGGGTGCTAATCATCAGCAAAGGGGAGATCGTCGCGACCGACAGCCCGAAAAACCTGACGAGCCAGCTTCAAAAGACGGCCAGGATCATGCTCGAGGTAAGCGCCCCTTCCCCTGAAATTGTGGCCGGGCTTGAGAAGATCCGTGGGGTGCAGCGCGTTGAAGCTGCAACCGAGGGGACCGGTAAATTCACTATAGAGGCCGACCCAACCACCGACGTGCGCCCGGAAATCGCCCGGATGGTCGTTGAAAGGGGCGCCGGTTTGCTCGAGTTGCGCGCAGTGCAGTTGAGTCTCGAAGAAATATTCATGCAGCTTGTCACAAGGGAGGAAGTAGCCGAAAAGGCCCCTTCCCTTGAAGGTTCTTCACAGGTGGAGGTGGCAGAATGAAAGGTTTTTGGCCTGTCTATAAAAAAGAACTATACGCGACCTTCGCGTCTCCTATTTTTTACGCGGTTGCCTTCATCTTCCTGGTGGTCACGGGCATTTTCTTCTACCTGATCCTCGACTACTTCAATCATCTGAGCTTCGAACTGGCTCAAAACCCGATGTTCGCCCGCCAGGTAAACGTGATGGAGATAGCACTGCGCTCATTTTTTCTGAACCTCAGCTTCATTTTGCTCTTCCTTGCGCCGCTCATTACCATGCGGCTCTACGCGGAGGAGCGCAAGTCGGGGACTCTCGAGCTTCTTTTTACCTATCCCATAACCGACTCAGCGACTGTTGCGGGAAAATTCGCCGCCTCCGCAACCGCCTTCTTACTGCTGCTCGTCGGGACCATGCCGGGCCTAATCGCCTTCGCACTTATAGCCTCACCCGCATGGAAACCGATAGTTTCGGGATATCTCGGGACTTTCCTGATAGGGTGCTCGTTTATCTCTCTTGGGCTTTTTACCTCCTCGCTAACGCAAAACCAGATCATTTCCGCCTTCGCGGCATTCGGAATGCTTCTGATTCTCTGGTTCATAGGAGAGACCGCAACGCTTCTCGGTCCGACGCTCGGCAAGCTGGCGGAGTACCTCTCGGTTACCAGGCACTTCGATGCCTTCGCCAAGGGGGTGCTCGACTCAAGAGACCTGATCTACTATTGCCTGTTTGTGATTCTTTTCCTTTTCCTGACTCACCGCCAGATGAATTCCTACCGCTGGCGGGGGTAAAGAGAGTGGACCGCAATTTCAGGCTAACATGATAAGGGGCGGTCTTTCCAGCCCGCCTCTCATTGGATAGGGCCCCACATCGGATTGACTCATAGTTTTCAGGTTTGGCGAAAAGCTTTGGTCCGAATTGTCCGGCCTCTGCAAATTATAAAAACGGGAGACCTGAGAAATGGCTCAGAAAAGCACGCGCGGCCGTAAGCTTGTTTACGGCTCAAACACTGTGATATCGACTATCATTTTCATTGTGGTCTTGGCGCTTGTCGCGGTAATCTCCGAGCGGCACCCCTGGAGGGTGGATCTGACGGAATCGGGATCGTTCAGCCTCTCCGAGCAGTCACGCAACATTGTGAAGGCGCTCGATGCTCCGGTCTCGATAAAGTGCTTCTTTTCGAGCGCCGCGCCCGAGCAGATGCAGGCCAGGGGAAAGACGAAGGATCTGCTCGATACCTACAAATACCAAAACGATAAAATCTCCCACGAATTCATAGACCCCGACGTGCGGCCCGAAGAGGCCCGCAAATACGAGATAAAGACTTACGGCACTCTGGTAATCGAAGGCTACGACAAAAAGCAGGTAGTCCAAACCCCAGATGAGGAAAGCATTACCAACGCCCTGCTGAAGCTCAGCCGCAAGGATCAGAAGAAGATATATTTCCTGATCGGCCACGGCGAGCACCCGTCCAAGGGGGCCGATAAGGACAGCTATTCGAACGCCAAGGACGCCCTTGAGAAGAACTATTATCAAGTCTCCGAGTTCAATTTGCTCCAGCAGCCCGAGGTGCCGTCCGATGCGGCAGCCGTCGTGATTGCCGGCCCGAAAAAGCCCATTCTGGAAAACGAGCAGCAGGCCTTAAAGTCTTATCTCGAGAAGGGCGGCAAAATTTTTGCCATGGTAGACCCGATGACCGACTCAGGGCTGAAAGACTTCTTTGAGGGCTACGGGATACAGCTCGGAGACGACGTGGTAATCGACAGGCTGAGCCGGCTTTTCGGCGCGAGCGAGCGCATTCCGGTCGTGGTTGAATACGGCAACCACAGGATTACGAACGGGTTCGATCTGCCGACTTTCTTCCCCGATGCCCGTTCCGTGGTTCCCAAGACTCAATCTCCGCCCGCGGGTGTTCGCTTGCAGACCCTTGCATCCACTTCGCCAAATGCCTGGGCGGAGCGAGATCTCGAAACGCTCCAGCGCGGCCAGGCAGCTTACGATGCTGATAAAGACCTCCCCGGACCGGTGCCCCTCGTTGTAATTGCAAACATCAGCCCCAAGGACCCGAATGCGAAATCTCAGCCCCCCGCCGCGGGTAAAGAAGACGAGAAGAAACCGGGCGAGGGCGAACTGATAGTCGCCGGGGATTCGGATTTTGCTAATAATACCTACTTTGCCCTGTATGGAAACGGGGACTTCTTTTTGAATGCCGTAAATTACCTGGCGGAAGAGGCCAACCTGATAACAGTCGAGCCGCGCCAGACCCGCAACAAGCCCATGCTCTTTACCCAGGACCAGGCAAAGGCGCTCTTCTTCATTATCCTGATAGCTGTCCCGCTTGCGGTTCTGGTCGCGGGATTTGTGGTATACCGGATCAGGAGGGCACAGAGATGAGGTGGCGATCTACTGCCGTCTACCTAGCCGTCCTGCTGATCGTGGGAGGCTATTTCTATTACTTCGAGGTACTCAAGACGGAACAAAAGCAAATCGAGGAAAAGGAGGCAAAGCGCGTCTTTGTCTTTAGCCCCGATTCGGTCTCGCAAATCGAGATAGGCTCGGGCGAGCAGACAGTCCGGCTCGAAAAGAAAGAAGGATGGCAAATTGTCCAGCCACTTTCATCCGAGGTGGACAAGACCTCCTTTGATACCCTCTTTTCGGGCATCAAGAACCTCGAGACGATGCGTAACCTGGGCACGGCCACGGGAGACCTCGGGGCCTACGGACTTGCTCGGCCGGCCCTCAAAGTGCGCTTCCAGGCCGACGGGCAATGGCGGGAACTGCTGGTTGGAAGCGAAAACCCGTCTGGTGATTCACGGTACGCCCAAAAAGGCGATGGAAATGAAGTCTTTCTTATCAGTGGTCAGGCCTGGCAAGCACTGAATAAGAATTTGAAAGACCTTCGCAGAAAAGACCTTTTCGCCTGGCACTCAGACGAGGTGCAGGTTTTTAATATCGAGTGGGCGAGCGGCGAAAAGCTCAGGCTCGAGCGCAGCGGGACCGGCCAAAAGTGGAAAGAAGCCGGCCGGCCTGACCTCAAAATCAACGGAACAAAGGTTGAGAGGCTGCTGGACCAGGTCCAATGGCTTCGGGCGGTGGAATTTCTCGATCCGGGCGAAAAGCCCACAACAGCCAACGTAAAGCTGACACTTCAGCTCAAGGGAGGAACAGAGTCCCAACTCATCCTTGGCGAGCTGGACAAAACGGCCTTGCAGGTCGTTGCCGATACTCCGGGCATCCCCACGCCGGTGAGGATTTCTTCAAACATTTTCCAGGAGATCCCAAAATCCGCCGAGACTTTTCAGGACCGCTCCCTTCTGGGGTTCGACCCCGGCGAAGTTAACGGCCTCAAGTGGAAGCGCGCGGGATCCGAGGGAAGCGCCGCCAGGATCGATCAGGGCAAGTGGGAAACAGGTGGAAAAGCAATCGACGATCCATGGACCGCTAACCGCCTGATAGGAGACGCCTCCCAGGTCGAATACACTGAAACCGCCGACCATGCCCCCCTGGGCCCGGAGGAGAATTTAAACCGCCTAGAATTTACGGGAACGGACGGGCAGGCGGCATCGATTTCCTGGGCAGCAATCCCGGAGCAGGGCAAAGAACCGGTTTTCGTCAAACAGGAACAGTCCGGAAAGACACTTTACGTAAAGGTGCCGGCACAGGAACTAAAGCGTATCGACCAGTCGCTGGAAGATCTCGCCGGAGGCAAGATGCCTCGGTAGCGGGCGATCTGTAGTGTGCAGGCCAGGGTTTTTGAGGCCTGAGAAACACAGTTGCTGCATCGATGCCTGGTGACCTTCGGCCGATGCGGTGGCAAGGTCGGGAGACCTTGCCACAACCGAACGCACGCAAGGCCGGCGCCAACGCTACTCTCATTGCACTTATTGCAGTTATTGCGGATATTTGGTCCTTGATTAACCGGGCCCATTTCCTGGATTTGTGATGAAATTCATTGACGAGGTAAAGATCAGGGTTGCCGCCGGGAAGGGCGGGAATGGGTGCGTGAGCTTCCGACGCGAAAAATATGTCCCTCGGGGAGGACCCGATGGGGGCGACGGGGGATTGGGCGGAAGCGTCATAATCGAGGCGACCGAGCGCAAGCACAGCCTGCTTGATTTCCGGTACCGGAACATATTTGCGGCATCCAATGGGAGGGGCGGCGAGGGCCAGAACCGCCACGGGAGAAGCGGAGAGGATATGGTTCTGGAGGTCCCGGTCGGGACAATCGCCAAGGACGTGGAGACCGGCGATATCCTGGCGGACCTCAAAGAATCCGGCCAGCGCTGGACAGCTGCCGCCGGGGGACGCGGCGGCAAAGGGAATGCCCATTTCACTTCATCGACCCACCGATCCCCGAGGTTTGCGCAGGAAGGAGAGGCCGGGGAAGAGCGGGAACTGAGGCTCGAACTGAAGCTTATCGCCGACGTTGGCCTCGTTGGCCTGCCAAATGCGGGCAAGTCCACGCTCATTTCAGCCATATCCGCCGCGCGACCCAAGATTGCAGACTACCCTTTCACCACTTTGGTGCCCAACCTGGGGGTAGTGCGCTACCACGAAGATGCCCCGCCATTTGTTGTCGCGGACGTTCCGGGGCTGATCAAGGGGGCCCATGAAGGCGTCGGGCTGGGAGTGCGCTTCCTAAAACATATCGAAAGAACACGCGTTCTTGTCCACGTGATAGATATTTCCGCACTTTCCGCCGACGATTTTCTGGAGCCTTTCCGGCAGATTGAATTCGAATTGTCGAGCTACTCGCAATCCCTTGCGGAAAAACCAAAAATCATCGTTCTCAATAAAATCGACCTGGTTCCGGACGATTTCACCCATGCTGCCGCCGAGCACTATAAGCAACTCGGTTTTCCTGTCCTTTTGATCTCGTCCCTGAAAAAGGAGGGTCTGCGCGACCTGGTGCGGCTTCTCACTTCGTTGCTTGCCGATATGGAAGGATAGTTCATGCGGTGTGCGTGGGCAAAGCTCCTCCTTACCTCTTGCACGATTTAGATCGGTTTGGCACGGAAATAACTCAAAATGACCTTTTCGAGCTTATCTAAGGATTCTTCAATCGCATATCTCTACTTCTCTTTGATATCGGCATCTTCCCAGCCATATCCTTAAAGGCCGTCTGTGCCGAATCAGACGAAGTAAGAGTATTCGATTCAAAAGCATAAGCGATCAGTTTCACTTGCGCTCAAGGCAACCCGCATTTAAAATCTAAATCAAATTCTTTTCTCTTGTGGGAATGAGACTCTGCGAAAAATGAATTTCAATCTCATATCAGATGTTTAGCTTCTCCTAAAATATTTATTCACAACCTTGTGATTGAACAAACCATTGGAAGAAACTATATTAGGTCGGTTTAGCAGGCCGGATGATAAGCGAAACATCGAGGAAATTTCGTCATGAATTACCATATCGGGGTCGATATCGGATCGGTCAGCATTAACTGCATGGTGGTTGATGAAAATGGCCGTGTGATTTTGGAAACGCCATACATCAGGCATTTCGGGCTTGTATATGAAGAGACCCACCGACTTCTGGAAAGCATTCCGGGCCTCATTGGAACCCAGTCTCAGGGGACTGCCGACTCGGTCAGCTTTACGGGTGTTCATGGTGAAGTGATTGCTGAAAGACTCGACGCTCCGTTCGAGGTCGAAACGATTGCCCAGGTTTTGGGGGCAATTCATGTCGTGCCGGGGGTCCGCTCGCTCATCAGCATGGGCGGACAGGATGCGGCAGTCTTCCAGATTTCACACTCTAACGGACAATGGCATCTGGAATCTTTTAACATTAACGGCCCCTGCGCTTCGGGGACCGGATCGTTTATCGACCAGCAGGCGGAGCGTCTCGCACAATCCATCTACGGCCCTGATTTTTCAATGGACCAGGATGGATTGCAGCAAACGCTCACCGATTTTATCGATCTGGGGCTAAAGAGCAGCTACCCCGCGCCGGTTGCCACACGATGCACCGTTTTCACCAAATCGGACATGATCCACCTTCAAAACAAGGGCGAGAGCCTGCCCAATATCATAGCGGGATTGCATTTCGGCAACGCCGCCAACTACATGAGCACGATTGTCGGCAACCGCGAGCTTTTCGACCCGATAGTGTTTCTAGGCGGCATGGCCTCGAACGGTCTCCAGGTGAAAGCGTTCAAGCATTATTTCCCTTCGCTCCAGGTGCCGCCTCACCATACCTCGCTCGGAGCGCTCGGGGCGGCGCTCAAGAGCATCAAGAATGGTTTGCGAAACCAGGTCGATCTATCGCTCCTTGTAGCCAGGGGATCGAAGAAGGCTTACGCCTTTCCGGGCGCGGAGCGGTTGGAACTCACCGAGACTGTATTCGATCCCGACAATTCACTCGATCCGTGGACGAGGAAAAAGGGCAAGCCGGTCGAGGCATACTTGGGTGTGGACGTTGGATCGACTACAACCAAGTATGCGTTAATCAGCGACAGGGGACAGATACTCCATAAATGCTACGTTCCGACCCAGGGAAAGCCAATCGAGGTTACCCAAAGGCTTCTTAAGAACCTCCAGGGCGAGGTCGGCGGCAAAATCAAGCTCATGGCGATCTCGACGACTGGATCCGGCCGTAACGTGGTTGGAGATTTCCTGGATGCCGACCTCATTATCGACGAAATTACAGCACATGCGCGGGGCGCGATCGAAATCGACCCCGAGGTTGAAACCATATTCGAGATAGGCGGGCAGGATTCGAAGTACATCATGATCGAAAACACCCACCCGCTCGATTTCGATATGAACAAGGTGTGCGCCGCCGGTACGGGGAGCTTTTTGCACGAGCTGGCAAACAAGATGAAGATCAATATCGTTGGCGAGTTCCAGGATATCGCGCTCTCGTCGCGGACGCCGATCCACCTTGCCGAGCGCTGCACGGTCTTCATGGAATCAGACCTTGTCAGCTATCTTCAGAAGGGCGGCCGCAGGGAAGACCTGATAGCCGGCCTGTGCTACGCAATTGTTTACAACTACCTCAACCGGGTGGTCGAAAAGCGCTCGGTTGGAAAACGCGTTATGTTCCTTGGCGGGCCGTCGCTCAATAAGGGCATTGTGGCGGCTTTCGAAAAGGTGCTGAACCGCCCCGTGCTTGTCCCCAGGCACAGGGAAGTCATGGGCGCCTTCGGCGCCGCGCTCTCGGTCAAGGAGCTTTTCAAGAAGCAGGGCATGGAGTACCGCAGGCGTGACCTCGACCAGCTTGCGGAGATGAAGGTCAACTTTGCCGAATCCGTCTGCCATGCCGACAAGAAGTGCCACAACGAGTGCAAGCTCAAGGTGTACAATTTCGGTGAGCGAAAAAGCGTGTGGGGAGGCGATTGCGGCCGCTATGAAACGCGGGCCGAAGGCGGCAGGGAGACCGATTATTTTCAGCTGAGGCAAAGTATTTTCGAACAGGCAATGGCTGAGGCCGGAAATCTTTTGACCGAAGCCGAGGCGCGTCGTCAGCCCCGGCCGGTTGTTGGCATTCCGCTCGCTCTGCACTCGCTCGAATGGGGGGTTTTCTGGGCGCACATTTTCTCCGAGCTTGGGTTCCCCGTCCTGATGAGCCCCAGGACCACCAATAAGCTTGCTTTCCTCGGCGTGGAAAGCGTCATGTCGGAAGTATGCTTCCCGACCAAGGTATTCCACGGCCACGTCCGCTACCTGATGGACCGGGCCGAGTTCCTGTTTCTGCCCAATGTCATCAATGCGCCGGTACCCAAGCAGCATGAGACCGGCTATTTTTGCCCGCTGGTCCAGAGTTCGGGCTACATGTCGAGGTCTGCCCTGGGGATTCCGGCCAAAAGGCTGATCCGCCCGTCGCTCTACCTCAAAGAAGATACGGGAAATATCGTCCACGCCTTCGAGAGCGCCTTGCCCCGCGCCCTGAGGCCATCGAGGCTCGAGATCGAGAGGGCGGTTTTCAAGGCATGGTCCAGGCAGCTCGAATTCAGAAAAAAGCTTATCGACACCGGCAATGAAATCATCAACAGGGTCGATCCCTCTCAACCCGTCTGGATCGTAACCGGGCGGCCCTACAACCTCTATGACGATCGGCTCAACCTGCAGCTTGGAAAACAGCTTGCAAAACTCGGTATAAAAGCGCTGCCCATGGACCTTGTGGACTCCGATTCCGAGGATCTGAGCGATTTCCAGCGCATGTACTGGGGACTGGGCGCGCGAATTCTAAGAACGGCCAAGCGGGTCCTTCGCACCCCCAACTGGTACGGAGTGCACCTCACCAACTTCAGTTGCGGGGCGGATTCTTTCATAGAGCACTTTTACAGGCATCTTCTAGGGGATAAACCATCGCTGATCCTCGAACTTGATGAGCACAGCGCCGTGGCGGGTCTGCTAACGCGTGTCGAGGCCTACCGGAACGTGGTCAAAAACCTCCAGGAAAAGAGCATTTCCGTAGTTCAAGAACCCGAGGAAGACGGGCTTGAAGAGGTAGGGTGAAAAATTTGGGAATTTCAGGAATCTAGGTATTTTGGAATTTAGCGTGCAGGTTGGGTGGAGCGGAGCGAAACCCAACACCATCGAGGCGGGGCAAGAGCAGATATGGGAGCTTCCAATAACGGGAATTTCGACCGGCTCACCGGTGTAAAGCAATTCGATGTAACCGGCAAGGTTTTGCTTATTCCGGACATGGCCCCGTTTGCGGCTCGGGCGCTTGCGGCCTGCTTCCGGGCTGTCGGAGTAAATGCGCGGATAATGAAGACCTACGACGGTCTGGCATTGGGGAAGGAATTTACCTCTGGAAAAGAGTGCTTTCCCTGCCAGGTGACTTTAGGTGACATATTAAGTTTCTTGAAAGGCGAGAAGGAAAGGCTGGGGCCGGCTTTCAAGCCGGAAAGGTACGTCTATTTTCTTCCGGAAGCCGACGGCCCGTGCCGGTTCGGGATGTACAACAAGATGCAGCGCCTTGTTCTGGACCGGTTCGAGGAATTCCGCGACGTCCCTATCACCTATGTTTCGACCCGGAATTCTTACAGCGCCGATGCAATTATGCCTCCCAAGGCATCTTCGATATTCAGAAAATTGAGTTATGCGGCTATAATAATAGCTGATATCATGGACCGTACCGTTTGGCGGGTGCGCCCGTACGAGATTCGCCAGGGCATAACAGACTCCTTTATGGAAAAAGCCCTCGCGGCGGTGATGGAGGAAATTGAAGAAAGTGGAGCTTCGCTAAAGCTGAAGAAATTGAATGACCTGACCGAGGACATCGCCTCCACGGCAGCGACATTCATCGACACCCGAAAGCCCCGCCGGCCGATTATCGGCATAGTCGGGGAGATTTACGTAAGAACTCACCCGGATTCGAACCAGCAAATAGCGAGGCTCGTGGAAAGATTAGGCGGGGAAGTGGTAATAGCCTCGATTGCGGAGTGGATAAATTACATAACGTATGATATGGCCAGGGACCAAAAGCGGCTCTTGAGGCTTGCCTGGCTGAACAGGGATTTTGCATCGGTGCGGGAACTCGCGCCGAAGTTTACAGCCACTCAGATCGAGAAGTATTACCAGCTATTCCGCCAGCACAGAAGCTACAGCCGAGCGCTGAAGCATCTAGATATTCAGAAGGACCACAGGATAGGAACACTCGAAAAGCGGCTCGACAGGAATAATCTGTATAATTTCGATGTCGGCACTGAAGCCGGGCTAAGCATCGGGGCAGCCCTCGAGCAGGTGCACGAGGGATTTGACGGGGTGATAAACGTCTTCCCCTTCACCTGCATGCCCAGTGCAATAACCACGGCAGTTCTCAAGCCGCTTCTTAACAGGATGCGAATGCCTTATCTCGATGCTCCATACGATGGGGCCATACAGCCCAACCGGGAAATTGCCCTGCGCACTTTCATGTACCAGGCGGCGCAGCGGCGTGAATCCCGTATAGCGGGCAAGAACAGGAACGACAGGCGGCATGTCATACCAGACAATGATCATAAACGCGATTCATCCGGAGGAATTCCGGATCGCAATAGTCGAGGGTCACACCCTTGAGAGCTTTTTCGTGGAAACGGCCACGCGCGGCAAGGTCGTTGGCAATCTTTACAAGGGAATAATCACCCACATACAAGCAAGCCTCCAGGCGGCCTTCGTAAACTACGGGGCCGAGCGCAACGGGTTTCTCCCTTTCTCGGAAATCCACCCGGAATACTACGACTCCGAAACGCAGGATGATCGCGTAAAAATCCAGGACGTGATCCACCAGGGGCAGGAGGTCTTGGTCCAGGTTGTAAAAGAGGAGCTGGGGACCAAGGGCGCCCTGCTCACCACCTATATATCGCTGGCCGGGCGCGACATCGTTCTCATGCCAGGGCAGGACCAGCGCGGGGTGTCCCGAAAAATCGAGAGCGGCGACCGGCGCGAGCGGATGAAAGAGATCGCCAAAAGCCTCAAGGTGCCCGAAGATTTCGGCGTGATACTTCGCACCGCGGCGGAGAACCGCACCAAGCGCGAGGTCGTCCAGGATTTCAACCACTTGATGAAAATGTGGGAGGAAATCAGAAAGCACGTCCAGGAGACCCCTGCCCCGGCGCTTATCTACAAAGAGCACGACCTCGCGATTCGCGTCATCCGCGATTACTTCACCGTGGGAATTAAAAGCGTCACCGTGGACGACCGTGACGTTTACAGGCGCGTGAAGGAATTCCTCGGCATCATAAGCCCCAGGCACCAAAAATCCGTGCGACTGCACAAAGATGACGGTCCGATCTTCTCAAAGTTCAACCTCGAAGAACAAATAGCCCAAGTCTACCGCAAAAAGGTCCCGCTCCGGTCGGGTGGGCACCTGATGTTCGATCCCACCGAGGCCCTGGTCTCGATTGACGTCAACTCGGGCCGAACCACCACGAGCGAAGGGGCGGTCGAGGAGATGGCTTACAAGGTAAACCTGGAAGCGGCGACAGAAATTCCGAGACAGCTCAGGCTTCGCGACCTCGGCGGCCTGATCGTGATCGACTTTATCGACATGCGCGAGCAGAGGCACGCGCGCGAAGTCGAACGGCGCCTCAAGGAAGAGATCAAAAAAGACAAGGCCAAGATAACCGTTGGACGCATATCCAGGTTCGGGCTACTGGAGCTTTCGCGCCAGCATCTCGGGCTCAATATCTTGCGCGGCTCCTACAGGGAATGTCCCAATTGCCTCGGCGCCGGCATGGTACGCTCGACCGAGAGCGCGGCCCTGTGCTATTACCGCAAAATCTGGCAAACCATGGTGCAGAAAAAACCGGCCAGCCTGAGGGTAACGCTTCCCCCCGAGGTGGCGAGCTATCTTCTAAACCGTAAAAGGGGCGAACTAGCCAATCTCGAAACAACCCACAAGGCCACGATTATAATCGAGAGCTCCCCCTCGGCCCTGCCCCACGAAGGCCATATCGAAATAATAGCCCAGGAACCGGCGCCAATAGTGTAGGGCCGGGCGACAATCCGGCGGCTTTAAACCCAAGGTTGTTGACCTGCCGAAGCAAAGCCGCTGGATTCCCGCCCAGAAGCGCCGCGGGAATGACGATTTTCGATACCGTCCCGGACGTGAATCCAAATCTGTTTGGGCAACAGCCCGTTCTGACCACGCCGTGCTCTGTATGTGGGATGGAATGGATGGCCCGGATTCATATCCGGGCGCGAAGCGCAAGAGGGTGGTACCCACATTCGGTTTCGTTTCATTTTCGGCGCCGGGGCCGGACCTCTTGTGCTCCGCACCCGGATATAAATCCGGATCATCCATCGATTGGAATCCCGAGGCGTCATTCGGCGATAACACCATTTTTTGAGATTGCTCATTTGGGCAACCCCCCCTTCATCGTGCCCACCCCGGAGCTGGTTACGCCTCGCTCTTAGAAACCTCCCCATCCCGCATCTCTCCGGACTATTCCATAATGCTGGCTTAAAAACCGTAATCGCGATAGAAATATCCCACCTGAATAGCGCGGCGAAATTCTCATATTCGTTAGCAAGATAATCCGAGCTAGAACATCTGAAATATTGAAAACATCTTCCTCCAAATGCTTTTCGAATGGGGCGAGTTCGATGCGGGAGCAAATGTCATGTCAAATTCCGGTTCAGCCACGATCACCGGCGGTCAGCTTGTTGCGCGTTTTCTAAAGAAAGAGGGGGTGGATGCGGTATTTACCCTTTCCGGCGGCCACGTGATGGATATTTATAATGGGTGCCTGGATGAGGGTATCCGCGTAATCGACGTTCGCCATGAGCAAACGGCCGCACACGCCGCGGATGCCTGGACGCGACTTACAGGAGTTTGCGGGGTTGCAATCGTTACGGCGGGACCGGGGGTAACCGATGCGGTAACCGGGGTTGCAAACGCTTTCCGAGCAAACGTGCCGATGCTTCTTATCGGCGGACAGGCGCCGATAAGAAATTACCTCAAAGGCGGACTCCAGGAACTTAATTGCGTCGACATGATGAAGCCCATCTCGAAATTCTCGGCAACGGTGCATGAAACCGCGAGAATCCCCGAGTTCCTGGGAATTGCGATCCGCGAAGCATACAGCGGTCGGCCGGGACCTGCATTCCTCGAGATTCCAAGTGATGTCCTGGACGGGACGGTCGCAAAATCCGGAGTGAAGTTCCCGGTCAATTTCCGCTCGTTGGGGCGGCCGAGGGGAGATGAAAAGCTGGTGGAGGCCGCCGCAAGGCTGCTCGAAGGAGCAAGCCGGCCGGCGCTTCTCGCGGGGACCCAGGTCCAGCACTGCCGCGCATCCGAGAGCCTTCTTGCGTTTGTGCGCAAGGTGAAAATTCCAGCTTACCTGAACGGGGCCGCTCGGGGCTGCCTGCCCGATGATTGGACCGTTTTCAGCAGGTCGAGAAAACACGCGCTCTCGAAGGCCGACGTGGTGGTAATTATCGGCACTCCTTTCGATTTCAGGCTGGGCTACGGCGGCAGCATCTCGCCCGATGCCAAAATAATTCAGGTTGACCTGGACTATTCGGAACTTTGCCACAACCGCGATATCGATGTGCCGATCCACGGCGACCCCGGTGCGGTTTTGGAACAGCTTACCGATGCGTTGAGCATTTGTGATGGCCGGAGAGAATGGATCGACGAACTTACCGCAATGGAGGCCAGGGCCGCCCTGCTGGATGTGCCCTTTATTAATTCCGATGCCGTTCCAATTCATCCTTTAAGGCTGGCGCACGAGATAAACCAATTCATTCGCGAGGATACAATTTTTATAGCCGATGGTGGCGACGTCGTGACGATGGCTGCGGGCGTGGTGAGGACCCGCCGGCCCGGAAACTGGCTCGATCCCGGCCCCCTCGGCACCCTGGGCGTCGGCGCACCCTTTGCCATTGCGGCCAAAACCGCCAGACCGCGCGATGAGGTCTTTATCCTGTTCGGAGACGGGGCTTTCGGCCTCACAGGCTTTGACTACGATACCCTCATCCGGTTCGATATGCCGGTCATCGGGGTTGTGGCTAACAATGCCGCCTGGAACCAGGTGCGCTATTATCAGCTTGCCAAATACGGGGCCGAGCGGGGCAGCGTGGCAAATCTCCTATCACCGCTTCGCTACGACAAGATCGTCGAGGCGATGGGCGGCTACGGAGAGCTTGTGTCAGAGCCGGCCCAGATTCGCCCTGCCCTGGACCGCGCCCGAGCTTGCGGCAAACCTGCCTGCATAAACGTTCTTGTCGACCCTCAAGCCTTCAGCACCAGCACGAAAAGCATGGGGCTCTATAAGTGATGCTCGGCTGCATCCACTGTCGCTGATGTCAAACATGATTTTGAGAACCAGGACTGATTGTTGATAAGGGATGCCCCTACGGGCGTTGGAGCGTTGGGTTTCGCTCTGTTGGCGTATTGAAGCTGTTTGTGGGGAAGAATTAAAAAGCCCCTCAGATTCTCGGTCAACCGGATCTGAGGGGCTACGTCCCGGTAGGCATTAAACCTACCTCCTTGGTATGTGAACTCCCGCTCCTGCATCATCGGATGCCCGCCGCGAGCCGACTTGAGCCCCGACGTACAATCCCATCGGACGGAAACCCCAGACTCGGGGACCGCATGAGATATCCGAGTGAAGCGAGGCAATAATAAAGTAATTATTGACTATGAAATGTCAAACCTGCCAGGTAGAGGCAAAAAAATTTGAAGACTGAAAAATTTTGGGTTCGAGAATTATTGAGGGATTTAAAATTGAGGATCCCAGGAGTTAGCAATTGAAAAAAATCCGTCACCAAATCTATCAAAATCCTGGATTCCCAAATCCAACTTTCTGATCCTTGGCTACTTTTTCTTATGCGTGTGTACAATGTTGTATAACAGAGTTATGTCGTCGCCCTTTTTTCTGTTAACAAGTGCGATTTGAATAACATCAGCGCCCTTGGCGAACTGCAGCACGCCGCCCGTATTGTACTGGGACTCCACCGCCCCTTTCCACCCATTCTCTTCAAGCACCTTTCTGTAAAATGCGGCAACGGTGTCCTTGGCCGCTTGGACCTGCAAAGTAGCTGAGCACTGCGTAGGTCCGTCAGCGGTCTGTAAAACCTTTGATCCAGTGAAGATAGGTATGCTCTTGAGATCCGCGGGGAGTTCAGTGCCCGCCAAGGCCGAGCCGGGAATGAGCCAAATCCATGCTAATGCGATTAAAGAGATGAGGCTCGGAGTTCCTTTCATTGTTGCCCTCCTGATTTTACACAAAGCAGCACGTGCCGAAAGAATTGTTGTCAATACTTGCAGGCCGGATACGGGAAGAGCGGGCTGTACCGCATTGCAATTCCGAGTGTGGCCAGAGCCCGGAATGGCAGTCATCGGCCTAATCAGGCCGGGGGTCAAACTTACTTTCAGATGTATGCCATTTTTGCAAAGAAAGTCAATTTTATTCAGGCAGGAACCGGGTGGAATGCTCGGTGTGGAGCGCGCAGCACCCCCTTAGGAACTGTTGCCCAAAGGAAAAGTTCCGCTAACCTATAAGTTGGCGAAAGTATTGGGAATGGAAGGGGTGGCCCGGATTCATATCCGGGCGCGAAGCGCAGGAGGGTGGTCCCGGAATTCAGTTCCGTCTCGATTTCCGCCGCCTCCGCCGAGTCTCTTGTGCTCCGCATCCGGGTATAAATCCGGGCTACCCACTGATTGGAACCCGAGGCGTCATTCGGGAATAACACCACCTCGGTTGCGTCAAGGTCTCTCGACCTTGCCAGCCTCATCGATAACCCATGTAAACTACTTCGCCGGTGCTGGCGCCAAATCGACCTTGTCGGCTTCCAGTTTCTTCATGTACTTGGCCGGGTCTTTCTTGAAGGTGTCGATGCATCCGGTGCAGCAAAAATATATGCGCTTGCCTTGATAATCCGTGTAAACAGTTTGATTTATTTTACCGCCCATTACGGGGCAGTTGGTTTGGGGGGCGGCCATTGCGTAATTGGCCAGGGCCGGCGCGATCACCAGCCCGAGAAAGACCGCAAAAACGACCAGCAATTTGATTCTCTTCATTTCTCTCCCTCTTAACTGTTGGTTTCCATAAAATACTTCCACCTGACCTAAGAACACGCCGGCATCATGCCTGAATCGCGGCGCGGGCCTCCTTTTTCACGTGAAAATGCCAGCGCCAGACTTCATAGATGGCAGGATAGACGAGCAGTTCCATGATAAACGAGGTAAAAATTCCTCCCACCATTGGAGCGGCTATTCGCTTCATGACATCGGACCCGGCCCCAAGCGACCACATGATCGGGACCAGTCCGAAGAACATGACCGCAACGGTCATGAATTTGGGCCGGAGCCTCTTTACCGCCCCTTCCACAATCGCGTGTCGCAGGTCATCCTTGGTCTTCATCATGCCCTTGTCCCGTTGCGCATAGTAGGCCAGGTCGAGATAGAGGAGCATGAAAACGCCTGTTTCCGCATCGACGCCCATTAGCGCGATCAGGCCAACTAGTACAGCTATGCTCAAATTATAATTCAGCAAATACAAAAGCCACACTGCTCCTACAGCCGAAAAAGGAATTGCCATCAGAACGATGGCCGTTTTTGCACCCGAGCGGGTGTTGAAATAAAGAAGCATTATTACAATGAACAATGTGAGGGGGAGGACAACCTTCATCCTCTCCCAGACGCGCACCATGTTCTCGTACTGGCCGCTCCATGTGAGAGTATATCCGGGTGGAAGCTTTACGTACTTCGCGACTGCCGCCTTGGCATCATCCACATAACCCCCGACATCACGGCCAGCTATGTCTACGTAAACGTACCCGCTAAGCCGCGCATTTTCATCTCTAATCATGCCGGGGCCGGTTACCAGCTTTATGTCGGCGAGCTGGGCAATCGGGATCTGCGCTCCGCCTTCGGTCGAGATCATCGTCCGCTGGAGCGCTTCGACCGAACTCCGGTAGTCACGCTGGTACCGGATATTTATGGGATATCGCTCTCGGCCCTCGATGGTTGTCGAGATATTTTCGCCCCCCACCGCCGACATTAGCGTTGTTTGGACTTGGCCGATTGAAAGGCCGTAGCGCGCGAGTTCCTCCCGCTTAAGCTCGAAATCGAGGAAGTAGCCGCCGGCGGTGCGCTCGGCATAAGCGCTCGAAGTCCCCGGAACTCCCTTCAGGGCCATTTCGATATCCTGACCGATTTCCTGGATTTTGCTGAGGTCCGGTCCAAGGATCTTGATGCCGACCGGGGTGCGAACGCCTGTCGAGAGCATGTCCACGCGGGCCTTGATCGGCATGGTCCAGGCGTTTACAACTCCGGGTATCTGCATTGCCGCATCAAGGCCGCCGGGGCCGCGGATGAGCTCCTCTGTGCTCCGGTGGTCGGGCCATGCCCTGCGCAGGATATTCTTCAGCCAATCGGGGGCCCGGTCAGAATACCAGGTGTGAATTTTGGGCCATTCCGACTGCGGCTTTAGAACGATAACAGTCTCCATCATTGAAAATGGTGCCGGGTCGGTTGCCGTCTCGGCGCGCCCTGCTTTGCCCATTACCCGTTCGACTTCCGGAAAGGACTTTATGATCTTGTCCTGTACCTGGAGGATCTTCT
The DNA here is from genome assembly GCA_002298995.1 of Desulfarculales bacterium UBA696. Classification (GTDB taxonomy): domain Bacteria; phylum Desulfobacterota; class Syntrophobacteria; order Syntrophobacterales; family Syntrophobacteraceae; genus SbD1. Next base: position 69,847 of record DBMO01000024.1, on the reverse strand, counting down.
GGGCTTCAGTTACCGATATGCCCGGAACGGTAGTCGGCATGTACAGCAGGGAGCCTTCATCCAGGGGCGGCATGAATTCCCAACCGAGGTTTAATAATGGGAAAATGGACAAAACCACAACTAAAAGCGCCGCAATAATGGTCATCCACTGGTGCCGCAATACAAGTTCAACAAGCGGATGGTAGATCCTCATAAGCGGGCGGCTTATCGGGTGGTTTTCCTCGCTGTGTATTTTTCCGACCAGCACGGCGTTTACGAGGCGCGCAAGTAGTCTCGGACGAAACGAGAAATCCTTCATGTGAGTGAAGAGGAGCCGGATCGCCGGATCGAGCGTGATGGCAAGAAACGCCGCGATTATCATCGAAAAATTCTTGGTAAATGCCAGCGGTTTAAACAGCCGCCCTTCCTGGGATTCAAGAACGAAAATTGGCATAAACGACACCGCGATAACCAGCAGTGCGAAAAAGCTCGGCCCCCCCACTTCCTTTACCGCGTTTACCACAACGGTCTTGAAGTCGCCCGGCCTGCCTTCCAGGTCCCAGTGTTCTAACTTTTTATGCGTCTGCTCGACAACGACAATTGCCGCGTCGACCATTGCCCCTATTGCAATCGCGATACCTCCGAGAGACATGATATTCGCGGTGAGGTTCATCTGGTACATGGGAATAAACGAGATAACCACGGCAACGGGTATGGTGATGATCGGAATAATGGCGCTCGGTATGTGCCAAAGGAATATGAGTATCACCAGGCTGACTATTATAAGCTCTTCGGTAAGCGTGGACTTGAGGGTCTCGATAGATCGCTCGATAAGGTCCGAGCGGTCGTAGGCCGTGACTATCTTTACGCCCTCGGGCAGGTTCGGCTCGATTTCGGCAATCTTCGCCTTGACCCTGTCGATCACCTTGAGGGCGTTTTCACCGTAGCGCATTATTACTATCGCTCCGGCCGTTTCGCCCTCGCCGTCGAGGTCCGCGACCCCTCGGCGGATATCCGGGCCGAGTTCGACATTTCCGATATTCTTTACCAGGATGGGGGTCCCGGTCATCTCATTTGACCCGACGACGATGTTTTCGATATCCGATAAATTCTTGATGTAGCCGCGCCCGCGTACCATGTATTCCCGCCCCGAGAGTTCGACAAGCCTCCCACCGACGTCGTTATTGCCTTCGCGGATCGCCATCATGACCTTCTCGATAGGTATCTTGTAGGTCAGAAGCGAATTGGGGTCGATGTTTACCTGGTACTGGCGAACGAACCCGCCAATCGGGGCGACTTCAGCCACGCCGGGCAGCGACTGTAGCTCATATTTCATGAACCAGTCCTGGAGCGAGCGCAATTCGGCGAGGTTGTGCTTCCCGGTCGTGTCCACCAGTGCGTATTGGAATACCCATCCAATCGCGGTCATGTCGCGGGCAAGTTCTACGGTTACACCCTGCGGAAGCCTTGGCAAAATGTTGCTAAGGTATTCAAGGGTGCGGGACCTCGCCCAGTAGATGTCCGTGCCGTCTTCAAAAATCACGTAAACAAATGAGTAGCCGAAATCCGAGAAGCCGCGGATGTCCTTCACCTTGGGTACCCCCAGCATGGCGCTCACCAGCGGATAGGTAACCTGGTCCTCCATGATGTCGGGGCTTCGGTCCCATTTGGAGTAGATAATGACCTGCGTGTCGGAGAGGTCCGGTATGGCATCCAGCGTGATGTTTTTCATCGAGTAAATGCCGCCGATAAACGCCGCGCCGATGATAACGAAGACGATGAACTTGTTATTCGCGCAAAAATCAATGACCTTGTTGATCATTTTTATCTTTCTTCATCTTTATTGATGCCGATTCCCGCCGGTGGGCATTGTTTTAGTGGCTGTTGCCGAATAGCCCTTTTAAATCCCCGTGTTGTGGCAAGGTCTCCCGACCTTGCCGGCCCTATCGACCTGAGCTCTCCAAGGCTGTCCACCCAAAATTTCCGCACCTTCAGCGCCCGTGCCCCGCATGCTCCCCGCCGGGCTTTGGGGTGTGGCCGCCATGATCCGCCGTTGGCGCGCTCGAATCGGCAGGCATCTGTTCGGGGCCGGCGTGCTCTCCCGCGCCCATGGACCCGGTTGCGGACTTGAGCTGGCTTTCGGAATCAATCATGAAATTTGCCGAAGTTACTACCTTCTCGCCACCGCTCAGGCCGTCGAGCACGATGTAGCGATTGTCGACCTTTGGCCCCAGGGTTACTTTTCGCGGTTCGAAATAGCCGCCCTCCCTTGCGACGAACACAATCTGGCGCGACCCCGAATCGAGCACCGCTTCCTGCGGAATCGATAGCTTCTTTCCAAAATCGGATTTCAGCTCGACGTTGGCGAACATATCGGGCTTTATGCTGAAATCCTTGTTTGGCAGCTCAATTCGAATCTTCGCGGTCCGGGTTTTAGGGTCAAGCTCTGGCGAAATATAAGTGATCTTGCCGGTCAAGACCTTACCAGGAAATGAAGGGAAGGTGACAAGAGCGGTCTGGCCCAGCCGCATCGCCTGTATCTCGTATTCATAGACTTCGGCGATTATCCATACGTCAGACAGGTCGGCTATTGTATAAAGCTCCATTTCGGGTTTAACCTGGTGGCCCGCGAAAACATTTCGCGCTACCACAAAGCCGTCTGTATGCGAATAGAGGGTGATGGATTGAATGGGGCTGCCCTTACGCTCGATTTCCTTGATCTGCTGATCGCTTATTTCCCAAAGCCTCAGCCGCTCGCGGGTCGACTTGTATAGTGATGCTGACTGGGAGCCGATACCTTCGAATTGACTCTTTCCAAGGAGGTCGGCGGATTTTTTGGCAACAAGGAGTTCCTGCTGGGTGGCGACCAGTTCGGGACTGTAGATGCTGAACATGGGCTGGCCCTTCTTTACGAGCTTCCCCGTATAGTCCACGAAGATCTTGTCGACGTAGCCTTCGAACCGTGTATGTATGTGATGGATCCTGGTCTCGTCGTAGGTTGCACGCCCGACGGCCCGCACCGTCTTGGAAAGGGGTATCTCGGATACTTCCCCGAATTGGACCCCGATTAGCTGCTGCTTCTCGGGACTTATTCTAACCGTCCCCGGAGGCATGCTCTCGGTGCTGCTGCCCGTGTCTTCATAAACCGGCACCATGTCCATGCCGCAGGGTGCCTTGCCGGGTTTGTCGGACTTATTGGAAGGATTCATCGGGTCCACATAATAGAGGATCTTTGGCTCCTTCTTGGTTTCCGCAACATTTCCCGCAGGTGCCGAACTCACATCGCCGTTTACCTTTGGCCACGGTTTCCAGTGCATGTATCCGAAGGCACTAAGGACTCCGAGAGCGAAAAGCAGAATCGCCGCAAAAAGGCTCATCCTCTTTTTCGCGGGAGCGACGATGGGGGCCGAATTCTTATCAAGACTCACGGGAAAGGTCCTCCTCGATTTATTGTCAACGCTGCTTTGTCTATATTGCTCTTGCAGGATTACGATATAACTGGCAATTACCGGGCCAAACAGAACAAATTGATATGATTATTTCAAGCGCCGGGCCCGTTCGCCGCCCCGGTGAGACAAAAGGCAGGGGCTGGATGACCAAAGATAAGAATTACGGCCAATCTATAAACGGCAAGATTGAAAGAAAGTTGCAATGATTGAAATAATCTTTCAAACCGGTGCAGCCGAACCAAAAAATCAGCAAAGTTCGGGAGCGTTCATACGGATTTGCAAACAGGTAATAACCAAAAAGGCGAAGAGCGGGGAATGGTTCCCCGCTCTTCGCTGTTTTTGAACTACTGCTGTGATATGCCCGCCATGCCGTAGGAAGTATGTGCGAACGGACCTGGTTCGGGAGCATCCTTTTCTATCACCCTGACCGAATTGCCGGCCCCATCGAGTCCGAACACATTTACCTGGCCGGCCGGAGCCGAGTACCCGTCTCCGTTGCGGACCGTCAAAGCCCCAGCGGTATTGGTTATCCCGGATCCAAGGACAAAGGTGATGGCTACCGCGGCTATCGACAGAATGGAAAAAGCTTTTCTGATCATTTTGTACTCCTGTTTTTGAAGAGAGTTACATCTCATTTTCAAAATGTTTAATGAATGTTCACCTGACCAACTAACCACTTTTTTAAAATCATTTCCCAACGAGTGTTCCTATTTTTATATGGTTCCTGTTGTTCCTCCCTTTCCACTTTTAAAAAATTACTGACCTGGCCGGGGTGTTTCGAGTTGCCTTAAGAGAAGAGCAACAACGGGGCCAAAAGTGAAGGCGGTCTGCTTCTATGTCGTATGCTATCGATATTGCGGGGAAAGGTGCTTTAATGGGCGTTGGCTGCACCCTCTTTTTCAGTGGGAAATCGAAAGGCTTTTTCAATGCTGTTGAAAAAGAATTTCAAAAACAATTGTTGATTGCTGCTCTTGACTCGTAACTCACAATTCAACCCAAAACATTTAATATCTACAACCTCCACAACCCACAGCCTTGAATATATATTTCATTGACGTTGTAAATTCCTTTCAATCCACTGCCGCTCCTGGATGTTGAAGCAATTATCCGCAGTACGGAAAGCAGTGGGATAATTATAGTAAAACCATGGAGATACAAATTTATTTGGGCCGAGATAAACGATGGCCCGGCAATTGCCTTTCCTTACCTTCGACCGACGTACGTAACCATTTTAATTGCCGACCGGAACATCCAACAAGAGAATCTCAAAATTGAAAAGGGAAACAAATCATGAGGATTAGGAGAATTATGGTGGTGTTTGCTGCGGTTGTTTTTCTGGCCGCCCTGGGAACGGCTGCCTATGCGTGCATGAATCACGCGAATGAGGGCAAGGGACCCAATGTCGAACAGCAGAGTTCGGATTCCGGCAATGCCGGCGCATGTGCCGGCTGTCCGGGTTCCGCACGGATGAAGGATCATATGAAACAGGCTGATTCCGGAAAAATGGACCACGACATGCAGTCCGGCGATCACGGTATGATGAGGGGCAATATGTCGGCCCCCGAAGGCATCCAAACCGAATCCAACCAAACCCGATAGTCATGAAATCTGTAGCGTGGGCACGGCTTTATCGTGCCCACGCGATTGGCCGCGATAAAGGGCGTTTGCCCGAATGGAAAGTTAACGCCTCTGTTGTGGCAAGGTCGGGAGACCTTGCCACAACGAGCACAATCGTTCTCTCCCCCTCACTGCAAGATATTTGCGACGCATGGAGGCGGGTTGGAAGGCCGCCGCCACATTACTACATGATCGCGCCATTAGGCTTTTAGGTGGGGCATGGTTTCCAGCCTGCCGGATTGTGTGGGACAAGATGATCAGCCTGTCATTTCTCTCCCGATTATTCAGGGTGCTCTCTGAGTCCGTAGTCGATCATTTTCTTTCGCAGGGTGGGGCGGGATATCCCCAGGATTTTGCATGTTTCGCCAAGGTTTCCGCCGGTTCTTTCTAGGACCCGGGCGATGTGGTCCCTTTCAATGCTGTCAAGGCTTCTCAAACCGTCATCCTCCGTTGTTGCCTCTTCTAGAAACCTTGATCTCCGAAGCAGGCACTGATCCAGCTCGAGCACCTCACCCCGAGACATTATCATGGCCCTTCGCAGCACATTTTCAAGCTCCCGCACGTTTCCGGGCCAGTCGTATGATTTCATTGCCTCGATGTGCTCGACCGGAATGCGCTTGATGTTCCTGCCAAGCTCGGGGTTAAGCCGCGAAATGAAATATTCTGAAAGAGAAACAATATCGTCGGGCCGCTCTCGAAGGGGCGGGACCCGGATCATGAAAACCTTCAGCCGAAAGTAGAGGTCTTCGCGAAAGAGTTTCTCAATTACCATCTTTTCGAGATTGCGGTTGGTTGCAGTGATTAGGCGAGCGTTGAACTGGATGTCCTTGAGGCCGCCCACGCGCTGGTAATTGCGCTCCTGGAGCACGCGCAAAAATTTGGCCTGAATTTCGAGCGGCAGCTCCCCTATCTCGTCAAGGAAAACCGTCCCGGAGCCCGCCATCTCCAGCTTGCCCGGCTTTTTCTGAAGCGCTCCGGTAAAGGCACCGCGCTCATGCCCGAACAGTTCGCTCTCCAGCAAATTGCTTACCACGGCGGCGCAGTTGATCGCCATGAATGGTTCGCGGGGGGCCCACTGCTGGTGTATGGTCCGGGCGATAAGCTCCTTGCCGGTGCCGGTCTCCCCTTCGATCAAAACCGTTACCGGGGTGTTCGCGACTCGGGCGATGTCCTTGATTACTCCCAGGACAGCGTTGCTTTTACCTATTATCTGGTTGGGCTTGAAGCTCTCGGTGATCACATGTGTCAATCGCTCGATTTTCTCACGCTCTTTTCGCCTGACCAGGATTTTTTCCATCAGCACATCGAGTGAATCCAGGTCGAGGGGCTTGTAGAGGTAGTCGGTCGCGCCGCGCTGGATGGCCGTAAGGGTTGCCTCCATGTCCTGGAAGGCCGTGATCATTATCACGTCGCCGGAGAGGTTCTCCTCCTTTGCCTTGGACAAGGCTTCCGGACCATCCATCCCGGGAAGCTGAACGTCCAGCAGAACGAGGTCCGGGTCGTTTGTGCGCCACAGATCGAGCCCCCCGCGCGCATCGGGGGCGGCAAGGACAGTATATCCCTTGCTTTGGAAGTAGAGTTCGAGCGTGCGGGCAAGGGAATGGTCGTCGTCTATTATCAGGATTTTTTTCATTTAAGCGCCGTGCATGTGAGGCTGAACAATGTTCCGGCCCCTTCCGGGCTGGATACGGAAATACCGAACCTGTGGGCCTCTACGATCTTTTTGACAATCGAGAGCCCAAGGCCGGTTCCCTTCTGCTTTGTCGTAAAGAAGGGCTGGAAAATACGCTTGAGGTCCTGCTGAGAAATACCGGGGCCGCTGTCCCGCACGTCCAGGATTACGGCTTTCTTGCCGTCCGAATCGATCTGCCTGGCCCCGATTTCAATTCTTCCGCCGGGGCCGGCCGCTTCGATAGCATTTTTTACTATGTTTACAATCACCTGTCTCATCTTTTCGGAATCGCCGAGAACCGGCGGAAGCGACCCGTCAAGCCCGGTCACGGCCACTTCGGCGCATCCCGCGTACGGCCTCAACTGGCGAAGGGCTTCCTCGGCAACGGTTTCGATCCTGAATGGGACCTTTTCCAGCGAAATGGGCTTGCTGTAATCGAGCAGGCTTGAAAACATCTTTTCGAGTTGGACTATCTGGTCGAGGCCGATTTCATAGTGTTCGCGAAGCGCGCAGTCCCTGTCAAGCGATCGGCCGATGATCTGAAAGTTCAGCCTCACCGAGGAGAGCGGGTTTCTCATTTCATGGACCACGCTTGCGACCAGTTCACCTATGGCGGCCATCTTCTCGGACTGGACGAGTTGCTCCTGGGTCAGCACCAGGTCGTCGTAGGCCTTCTGGAGCGAGGCCTCCTTATGTTTTAGCGAGTCTATAAGCAGGGACAGCTTCTCGGCCATCGTATTGAAGCTCTTTGACAGGGTCCCGATCTCGTCGTGGCCCGAATAGGAGATGAACTTATCCAGCTGACCTTCCGAGAGCCGTGTCGAGGCATCGGCCATCTCGGTAATCGGGCGCGAAATCTGCCTGCTCAAAAGAAGAGCGGCCAGGATGCAAACGAGAAAGACTGCTCCCGCCGTGGCAAGCACCGTCATCCGGATTCCGCGAAGCGGTCCAAGGATTTCGTCCGTTCCCATCTCGACCAGCATGGCGGAATGATAGCGTGGAAGCCACATATAGGAGCCTACCACTTCCCGGCCCATGTAGTTTCGGTAAATCGACACGCCCTGTTTGCCGTCAAGGGCTGAGACTATTCCGGTTGTTTCGAAGCGGCTGTTTTTCGTGTTTTCCTGGCCAAGGTAGAGCGAGGGCGTGACGATCTTTCCCTCCCCGCTCACCAGGTAAGCCTCGCCCGTTTCCCCCAGCCCGGCCCTGTCGCTCAGCAGCGGACCCAGGGTATACGATGCGTCTAGAATCGAGAAAATGGCCGCGCTCATCGAACCGTCTTCGAGGTAGATCGGCACTGTCAGGTGTATGTACCACTCTTGGTTGGAATGAAGATGAAGCGGGCTCAGTACCGGCGCTTCGGCGTTTTTCAAGCGGTCGAGGTCTTCGAGGTACTTATTGGAAACGATCATTTCGCAGTGTTCGTCGGTCGAGGCAAGGATCGCGCCGTCGGGAGCTAGGACGTGAATACTCTGATACGATTGCGATTTGCCGCGAGTCAGCGCAAGTGCATCAGTGATAAATTCCTTCCTTCTCGGGACGGCCGCGGCGGAATCCGCATTCATCGAAAGCTCCCGGACCCCGGATATTCCCGAGAGCACCTTTATGTCGTTGAGTCTTTCGGCGTACCAGGTATCGAGCCGCGCCGCGTGGCTCTGAGCGATGGTCTGGATGTGCATGAGCGCCGAATCGATCGCCGTTTTTTCCGCCGCCCGGTACATTGCAATCCCCATGATGAAAATAGGGATCACCGCCACCAGAAAGAGTGCGGAGAACAGCTTGCGAGATATTTTGTTCCGTACATGGAGCATACAAATCCATCCCTATTAAGTTTCGGACACGGGGTAGACCGAATCCCACATGCAAAATGTGTGTCATTTTACCGGGATGGATAAGTGTAATCTATTTTGCAGGCTTTTTCGAGGAAACGCAGGTGGGCATGGATTTTTGTGCCCACCTCTTGAGGCCGCGAGGTGATGCACAGGAATGTACGGTGGGCACGGGTTTTATCGTGCCCGCCGGCAGTTGGCCACGAGGTACGCAAAAGACGGTGGGCACTATAAGACCGTGCCCAACCCTACTGGATTTGGACTTCGCGCGCTCTCCCCTCCCGTCATGGTGCGGTCTCCTGACCGCACCATGCCACGCCAGGACCTATCCTCGGCGGAATCGCGAAATTCTGGTGGTATTCAAGATTACCGTTGTGCTGCTGGCAAACATGGCGAGGGCGGCGAGGAGCGGATTAAGGATGCCGGCTGCCGCGAGCGGAATTCCGAGAGCGTTGTAGAAGAAGGCGAAGAAAAGGTTTTGCCTGATGATCCTGAATGTGAGGCGCGATAAGGCGATGAGTTCGGGGATCTTTAGCGGATCGTCTCCGAACACGGCGGCGTCTGCGACCTCGCGCACGAGGTTGGCGCCGGGGCCCACGGTAATGCCGATATCAGCGCGGGCCAGCGCCGCTGCATCGTTTAAGCCGTCGCCGGCCATCGCAATTCGCCGGCCGCTCGCCTGGGCCGCCGCTATAATGTCTACCTTGTCTCCGGGCAGGGCCTGGCCGGAGTAATTCTCGATTCCGATATCACGCGCAACGGCGCCGGTAGTCTCTTCCGAATCTCCCGAGACCATGCGGACACCGATTCCGAGTTCGCGAATAGCCTCGATTGCCCTGGCGGCATTCGGCCTAACCTTGTCTCCAAAAACCAGGAAGCCTCGCACTGCCCCGTCCCAGGCAAAGAATACGACGGTCGAACCTCCGGCTTCGATCCCGCGCGCCTTAATGTCCAGCATGGCCGGAACATCAAGTTTGCAACTTGCCATTAGCCGCCGGTTTCCGGCAATTACTTCGCCCGATTCTATCATGGCGACAATCCCAAGGCCCTCGACCGGCTCGAAGGAGAGCACCTGGTCCAGCGCCAAGCCCTTTTCCCCGGCGGCCCGAACCGCTTCCCGGCCGAGGAAGTGGTCCGAGCGGGTTTCAGCCGACGCGACACGCCTAAGGGCATCATCTTCGGAGCCCTCTACTGCCGCGATCTCGCGCAGGATGTATCTGCCCTCCGTGAGGGTGCCTGTTTTATCCAGGATTATTTGCGACAGCCCTTCCGATCGTTCGAAAAGGGCGGGATTTCTGATCAGAATGCCCGATTCGCGCGCCCGTGCTATCGCCGCCACCCTGGCAAGAGGCGTGGCGATACCCAGGGCGCAGGGGCAGGTTATGACCAGCACGGTCAGCGCCCGCAGAAGGGCTTCTTCCGCCGCAATCCCAAGCAGCAGGAGCGCGGCGGCAGTCGCAGCCGCCAGGATGAGTACCCCAGGAACGAGACGCCGCATCACAGTGTCCGCGAAAAGTTCGATATTGTTTTTCGCCGAAAGCGCCTCCTGGATGAGCGCCACAATCTGGCTAAGGGAGCTTTCGCTCCCGCCCCGCTCGGCTTCAAACCTGACATCGGCGCCAAGCACCAGCGCACCCGCCGGCACACTTGCGCCAAGCTTCTTTTCGACCGGCCGCGATTCACCGGTAATAACCGATTCGTCCACCACCGCCAGGTCCGACATCACGCGCCCATCCACGGGGACCCGCTCGCCTAGAAGCACCAGGACCGGATCGCCGGGGTTTATCTTCTCGGCTGCCGTCCAGGTTTCCTTGCCGCCTCTTATCAGGCGGGCCTTGGTGTTTGCAGCGTGAAACAGCGCCGTTATCCCCGCGGAAATCTTTTCCCGCGCACGGACCTCGATGAACCGACCGAGCAGAACCAGGGTGATAAGCATCGCGGCCGTATCGAAATAGATGTGGAGGTTCCCACGAATCATCTGGACGATGCTGTAGAAGTAGGCGGCAAGGGCTCCCGATGCGACCAGAAGGTCCATGGTCGGGGCCAGGTGGCGAACTCCCCAGAAAGCCCTCCGGATTATGGGCCATCCGCCGTAAAGGATCACCGGAGTCGTCAGCACCCAGAGAGCGTATGAAAAGTAGCCCGCCCCTTCTTTTCCTATATCCTCGAAAAAGCCCCAGTAAAGGGCCATCGAGATCATCATGATATTCATGGAAAGAATTGCCGAAACGCCCAGCCGAACAACAAGGTTTTCGCTACGCGCGGAACCGGCCGCCTGTTCGATCGGGACGGCCCGGTAGCCCAGGCGCGTTATCGAATCCATGAGCTGCCTGGGACTTACCTGGTGGGGCAGATATTTTATGCGCGCAATATCAGAAAAGAAGAAGATGGCCGCGGAAAGGACCCCCTCCATCTTTCGAAGAAGCTGTTCAATGAGCCATGAACAGGCGACACACCACATCCCTTCGATCCTGAGCGAAATCTCCTGGGAAAGGCCATCCAGGATTTCGCTGTCTTCACGGGCTGTCACATCCTCATTGTCGGGCCTAGAGGAGCGAAATCCGAAACGCTGCAGGGACTCCAGGCTGAATTGGGTCGAGCCGGGCTCGATAACCATACTGCCGCCCCCCGGAACAGCTGCACGGTCCTCGGCCCCGGACGGTATAAGTCCTGCCGCAACACACGCCTGGTAGAGTTCCGTATTTTTGTAATCTTCCGGAAAACCTTCTGGCTGGTTGAAAAGTATCTGGAAGACATACATGCACCCCGGGCAGCAAAAATGCGACGTCGCGCCGTCGTGGGTCTGGGTTATGCCGGACCGGCCCACGGGAAGGCCGCATAGCTTGCACGCGGTAAAATCATACCGCACTGATGCCGGTTGGGGTTGAGGCCGCATCATTAATGACAACTCCCCCCAAAAAGAAGCGAGCCGCCCTTTGCCAGAATAATGATTCCCATCCCGATTATAACGACAGCCGCCGCCCGTTCCCCCATCAGGCGCGTGCGCGCGGACAGAAAAGATGCCGAAATCCCGGCAGTGAGCAGGAGTGGAACGGTCCCGAGGCCGAATGCCGACATCGTTAGAAAACCCTTTCCGGGGTGGAGTGTGCTTGCCGCTGTAACCAGCATGGCCCAGGTGAGGCCGCAGGGAAGGAATCCGGCGGCAAGTCCGATTCCCATCCTTGATGCCGGCGTCCGCGAGTTTAGCATTGAAGAGATCCATTTTCCGGGAAATAAGGCGGTCGAGGTGCCCGTCAGGAAAGAAGGAACCGGTAAAATCCCGAGCAGCGCCAGGCCGATCAGAAGAAGCACCGCTCCGGCAAGGACCATTGCTCCGCCACGGTACTGTATGGAAAAACTTTGTACCTCGACTGACTGAAACAGGGCCGCCACGGCGGCTCCAAGGGCGCCATAGGAGATTATTCGCCCCATGTGAAAAGCAAGATGATGTGAAAGCGCGCCGCTCAGCACTGCCGGAGCGGCCGCCTCCCCACGTGAGTCCGCCGTTTTGAAATGGAGGGAATATGCCAGGACCAGCGGCCCGCACATGCCGATGCAATGCAGGCTGCCGAAAAGGCCAACGGTAAATGCGGCCAGGACGTCGAACATTTAGTCCTCACAATTGAATTTGGCTGAGTAGATATTATTAGCAGGTTTTCCAGTCTTCCCCAATGCCCCGCCCCAGAATACTTGCCCTGAAAGAGTATGGTAATCCAGCCCAGGGTGGCGCTATCGCTGACCCTGGGCTGGATTATGGAGACCCTTTGGGGCATGCCCTTTCGAGACCTCTCATTTCATTCCGGCTTTTTCCTGGTCCGCTACTACTGTAAGGACGTGATCCCGCGGCTTGAGGTGCTCCCTGGCGACCCTCAAAACGTCTTCGGCGGTAATTGAATTTATGAGGGATGAATACTTTTCCGGGTAATCCATCCCAAGTCCGAAAAATTCGATCTGCGCGCGAAATTTTGCATATTCTTGCTGAGTGCTTCCGTAGCGTAGCGGGAAATTGCCGATGAGAAATTTTCTGGCCTCCTGCAATTCCGCCTCGGATACCGGCTCCCGTTGCATCCGTTCCATTTCTGAAATGGCCATCGAGATGGTATCCCTGGCCGTCGGATTTTTGGTTTGGATAATGATCCGCAAAGACCCCGCATACTTTCGGGCCGCAACGACGCTTTGAACGGCATAGGCCAAACCGGCCTTAACCCGAATTTGGGCCGCCAGGCGGCTGTTGAGTTCTCCCGAACCAAGGATATGGTTCATTACGCTCAGGGCGTAGTAATCCCTGTTCGACCTCTCGACCCCCGGACCTCCGATTATGATAGTGGCCTGGGTGACCGGCTTATCGACTGCAACCGTTACGTGCTCGCGGGCAAAAGTCGGAACCAGCTTCATTTGCTGGATATCCGCCGGCTTCCAGTCAAGCAGCCTGGGAAGGAGCCTGCCTTTAACCTCTTCGGGAGTAATGTCGCCGCCTACTACCAGGATAGAGTTGTTGGGCCTGTAAAAAGCGCTGTAAAATTTTACCAGTGCTTCCCGATCGATGCCTGCGAGGGACTTTTCAGTTCCCTCTACCGGGAAGGCATAGGGGCTGTCCAGGAAAAGTGCCTTTTCGAAAGCCCTGTTTGCAACCTCCATCGGCTGATCTTCAAGGGAACGAAGCTTCCCTATAATGTTGCCCTTTTCGCCGGCAACGTCCGAATCGGGAAAAGTCGGCTCGGTAAGCACGTCCATGAAAAGCCCGAACCCTGCGTCGAGGTCCTTTTTAAGGACCTGCATGGTCAGATTGGCGAAATCCTTCGTGCAATCGGCATCGAGGCTCGCGCCGAGAAAATCGAGCCGGTCGTTTATTTGGTCGAAAGTAAGCTGGCGCGTTCCAAGCAGGATAGATTTGGCCGTTAGGTTTGCGATTCCGTTCAAGCCCCTTGGGTCCTGCCACGAACCGGCGGCAACGAGCAGTTCGATGGTCACGGCCGGGATAGAGTGGTCCTCGAAGACAAGCACCGTCAGCTTGTTTGCCAGAACGCTCCGCTCGACCGGCGGCATTGCATTTGAAAGCCCAATCGGCAAGACCATGGAAATTATCAACAGCAAGGTCCCAACCAGGAACTTCCTATCAGCTCTTTTATCAGGCATATTCCCCCCCGGATATTCGTCCGTGTCCCAAAGCCGCTCCGATCCATTCGCTTGAACCCGCAACCCGCAACTACCTGACAATCTTCTCCTTCATCCCCCCGGTGGGCGTGGCGGGGGCTTGTTCGGCGGGGCCGGTCGGGATCAGTACCGCGACCGTCCGGTTCTCGGGCGTGAAGTATTTGGCGGCAACGCGGCGGATTTCTTCCTGTGTGACGCCGCGGATCGATGGAACGTAGTTTGCGATCAATCGCCAGTCCGATGCTATTTCATGTTGGGCTAGGTTCATTCCCAGGGAGAAAAGCGAATCCTGGTCGAAAACAAATGAGGCTTCGAGCTGGTTTATTGCCTTGTTCAATTCCCGCTGATCGACGGGGGTGGTCTTCAGCAGCTCCATCTCCTCGAAGAGGGCGGCTTCCACGGCAGCGGGCGTTTTGTTGGGGAGATATGAGGCAGAGATGTAGAAAAGTCCAGGGTCCTGGTCTTCCATGTTGTATTCGGCGGAGGCTTCGAGCGCCAGTTGCCTTCCTCGAACCAGACGGTTGTAGAACCGCGAGCTTTTGCCGCTGGACAGCACCGCCTTTATTACTTCGAGAACATAGGCATCTGGTTTGAGCAGGTTGGGAACGTGGTAGGCCGCGATGAGCGTCCCGATCTGCGAGGGCCGCTCTACACGGACCCTTCTCTCGCCCTGCTGGGGCGGGTCCTGAATGACGTAGCGCGGAAGGGCCGGCGGCCCCTGGATCGGTCCGAAAGCCTTCTCGATTTCCCTCGTCAGCTCCTCTTTGCGAAAGTCCCCCACTACCACAATGAACGCGTTTGCCGGATTGTAATATTTCGAGTAAAAAGCCTGCACGTCTTCGAGGGTTATGCGCTCGATATCTTCCACCCACCCGATAACCGGCCAGTGGTACGGCTGCGACTGGAATGCCGCCGACTCCAGCTGTTCGAGCAGAGTGGCTTGAGGATTGTCGTCCGTGCGCATCCTGCGCTCCTCAATAACGACCATCCGCTCGGTCTTGAAATCGCTTTCCCGAAGCACGAGGTTGCTCATGCGGTCAGATTCGAGCATTATGGAAAGCCCGATTCGGTCCGCGTGAAGCGTCTCGTAGTATCCCGCGAAGTCGTGCGAAGTGAATGCGTTTTCCTCCCCGCCGTTTTCACTGATCATCCTGGTAAACTCTTCACCGCTCACTTTTTTCGTGCCCTTGAACATCATGTGTTCGAGAAGATGAGCAAGCCCTGTCTTTCCCACATGCTCATTCCTCGACCCTGCGCGGTACCAGACCTGAAAAGTGATCAGCGGGGCCTTGTGGTTCTCCTGCAGTATGATTTTTAGCCCGTTGGGGAGGTTCAGATCCACTGCATCCCTGAATGTCTGCCCTAGTGATGCCGAAGGGAGCAGAATAGCAATCATTATCATTAAGATAACCGGCTTAAGCCTTTTCAAAGCGGCCCCCTGCCTGAAGTGCGGTCTAATGCGCGTCCAAATGTCAATCCCTGGGACAAGACACACAATAAGGACAGGTGCGCCAAATGCAATCGCTTCAATTGTCTTGTCTTTTATCATCATTATATTTCAAGCGAATCCGGCGATATTCCATTCACCACCAAGCCCCTCCGGGAGGGAAAGATAAATGCTCGAAATCAGTCTTGAAGAGCTTGCGGAATATAACGGGAAGGAAGGTAAACCGGTTTATGTCGCCTTTGATGGCAAAGTCTATGACGTGAGCGGCAGCACGCTCTGGAAAACAGGGACTCACATGAGGCGACATCGCTCGGGCGTGGATTTGACGGTCGATATCGGGGGTGCGCCGCACGGGCCGGAGGTTTTCGATCAATTTCCTCAGGTCGGAGTGTTAAAGGCAAAAGACGGGGGGAAAGGGGGGTTTTTTGAACCGCTTTTCAAGCGCTATCCGATGCTTCGCAGGCATCCACATCCCATGACGGTGCATTTTCCACTCGTATTCATGTTATCGGCGCCCTTCTTCACGCTGCTCTATCTCGCAACCGGAGTTGCATCATTCGAGACGACCGCCTTCCATTGCCTTGCGGCCGGCACCATTTTCAATCCGATCGTCATGTTTACCGGCTTCCTTTCGTGGTGGGTCAACTATATGGGGAAAATACTCAGGCCCGTAATCATCAAGATGATCTTTTCCTTTATCATGACGATCATATCCATAATTCTTCTTTCCTGGCGCGTTATGGCGCCCGATATCGTTACGTCATTGCGCATGGCGAGCCTGATTTATTTGTTGCTCATTATTTCGCTTTCCCCTATGGTCATTATAATAGGCTGGCACGGGGCCAAGTTAACTTTCCCAATTGAGAAGGAATGATGACCCCCCGATTGACCTCAGGATTTCGCCCACTCAGGGGGAGTGCGGTATGGAGCGTGAGCGGAACAAAATCCTGGCTGCCATTGACGGATCGGAGCAAACACACGAACTTGTCGATTATTTGAGCGGTATCATCCCAGCGCAGGAAACCGAAATAGTCCTGTTCCACGTTATGGCAAAGATTCCCGATTCCTTACGGAACAGGGAAAAAGACCCTCAAACTGCCCGTCACATAGAAAATCTCAAAAAATGGGAAGTCGAGCGCGAGAAACAGGTCCGCGACCTCATGCGCTCGCTTCGCCGGCAGTTCGTCAGCATCGGCATGCCTGAATACTCCACCATGATAAGCATACAGAAGGCAAAAGAAGGGATAGCCAAAGACCTGCTAAATGAGGCCCAACGCGGGTATAATGCGGTGCTCATCGGGCGCGGGCGGACCGGTGGAGTCGGCGGGCAGGTCCTTGGGAGCGTCGCCATGAAATTGGGCTCGAAGCTTTCTTCGGCAAATTTGTGGCTGGTCGGCAAACGGCCTCCGAGAGGAAAAATCCTGATTGCCCTGGACTCCTCCGATGCGGCCATGAGGGCGGTGCGCCACGTCGGAAGCATGATAGACAGGGCTGCTCATTCACTGGAGCTTCTCCACATCGTGCGTGGAATATCCGTTTCGGCCGCGGGCAGGGAGAAGATTTTTCCGGAAGAGTATCGGCAGAGGCTGATCGAAGAGGCCGAAAACCAGATCCGGCCAGCTTTCGACAAGGCCGTGGAAATCCTGACATCCGCCGGTATAGCTCGAGACAGGATATCGACAAAGGTTATTTCCGGTGTCCCCAGCCAGGCCGGGGCCATTTACGAAGAGGCGATGCGCGAGGGATTCGGAACAGTTGTGCTTGGAAGAAAAGGCCTGTCCAATATCCAGGAGTTCGACATGGGCAGGGTCAGCGCCAAGCTGGTTCAACTCGCGGGCGGCTTTTCGCTGTGGATGATTGCCTGAGACCCGCAAGGACGTGATAAGATCAGGTTATGGCGGGGTCTCCCCGGACGTGTTGCCCCAAAACAGGTTATGGCGGGGTCTCCCGACCACGCCATGCTCTCGACCGAAGGTCTCCAACTGTTTTGTCTCCGGGATTTCTTTGGAAACCTTCGGCAGGGAACGATTAGCACTATCTGAGACCGTGCTTCAACCGGCTGCCTCTCTTTTGCCTCGCAACGAATCCCTTCACGCGAACTACCTGCAGTGCCCGGGCACCCACCTGCCGTGGCGATAATGGCCCGCGACATAGTGCTGGCGCTTCCAGTGAGGTTGAATCCATCTGCCGTGGTGATTGTAGTGGCCTTCTACCCATACTTTGGGGCAGGGCGGTCGGGCGCTTACCTCGACGGCGGAAAAGACGGTCATAAGCATCATGCACAGAGCCAAAATAAGAGGCCTGATGAGTCTCATTTTTTCCCCCCGTATTTTGAAGGTCATGGACACAATACTAAGATATAAACCACGATCCCAATTTTCAGTGCCCTTCAGCGGATGAAGACTGCCTTCTGGGTTGGTTCTTTTCTCGGCGTCTGAACAAACTCGCCCGCCGGTTTTCCCAGGCAGACAATTGCCAGCGGCGCCTTGCCCGACTCGATTCCCAGGATGTTTCGCAGCTTCTCCGAATCGTATAGCGTATACCAGAGGCTTCCGAGTCCCTCGGCCTGTGCGCACAGAAGCATGTTCTGGATTGCAGCCGCGCAGGCGTGCTGATAGCACAGTCCCCCGCCTTCCAAGAATTTGTCGGCGCCCGATTTTTCAGGGTCGCCCGCAATCGCGATAAGAACCGGGGCCGTCGCGAGGAAGTCAACCGAGTATTTGCCAAGCCACTTCCACCCGCTTTTTTCGAGCAGCTCGATGCGGCACCTGTCGGCCTCTTGCCGAATCGCCTCCTTTGCCTCGGCGCCGGTTACCACGATGAATTCCCATGGCTGAAGATTCATCGGGGAAGGCGCCCAGACCGCGGCATCGAGTATTTTCCCGATCACCTCTTCCGGAATTGGATCGCTCAGAAAGGACCGGCAGCTTCGCCTTTCCCTGATAGCTGTATAAACGTCCATTTTCCCTCCTTGGCGTTGCGCGACGGCTAATTGCAGGGGGGCGATTACTCGTCGCGTTTTTTCTGCTTTCGCCTGACGGTTATAGTCTCCCCGCCGACTCCCCAGTTATCGGTCTCGACCTCCTCGATCACGACAACGGTAGTCGCGGGGTCCTTCGCTAAAACCTCTACCATCATACGGGTTGCCCGCCGGATAAGTTCGGCTTTCTGCTCGGCGGTCGCGCCTTCCCTTGTAATCTTGATATTTATGTAGGGCATGATCTTTCCTTGTGGCGGGTTTAGTACTGGTTCGTTGAAAACTTCTCCGCGGCCTGAAACGACCGAGGCATGGCGCAGGTTGTCTGCATGAAACCGTGGGTTAAAACGCACGTCAGGGCTTATTTCCCCGAGGTTTCGCCAGAGGTTCGCGTAGCTGCCTTATACTGCTCGGGGGTCATCTCGGGCAGCCGATTTACAAAAGCCACCATCCCCAGCAGCGTCTCCCTGTCGTGGCTTGGGCCGAAGGCGGGCATGCCGGTCAGTTTGAGGCCGTTGTCCAATATCCAGAATAATTGATTGTCTTTCCATTGTTTTTGTATGTCGCCTGAAAAAAGGTTCGCCGGGGCCGGATAAAGCCCCTGGGCAAAGGGTTCGGAAGGTTGACCGGGAGCGCCGTGGCAGTAGCGGCACATCTCGTGGTATTCGGTCGAACCTTTCGCGGCAAGCTTCGGGTCATCGAGGGGAGGGACCCTGATGTTGGCGCTATGCATAATGATGGACCTGTCGCGGGCGATGTCGATAATTTTGAGGGTTACGTCCCAGTGCGGAGAAAGTGCCGAGACATTGTATACGCCGCTCCAGGTCCCTCCGGCCAATGCAATCAAAACGGCCACGACGAAAAGAAGTACATTCATGAAACGCTCCCATCTTAAGAGTAGATGCCGGGGGCCAATCGGATGCGTGGGCCGCCAGGGATCCAGGTCCTTATAAGTATTACAGAAATTCCATAACCGCTGGGTGGGCACGATAAAGTCAAAGGGGGCTGTTGCCCAAGGGCGTTCAAGGCGAATCCCCCTCATTTGATGGGAGGGGCCAGGGTAGGGTGTCGAAAAGATCTAATAATTTCAACCCCATCCTGCACGCACTTTTATAATCTGTATCACGACGCAGGATGTCGATGAGTGACTCAGCCTCCGCGCCCTGCTTGCCGTGCGTGGCACATTCAACGTAAGTCTTTACTCGTTTTGGATCTTCTCTTCCATGATTTCTTTTAGAACCACTGCATTGTTGTGTTCCCTGTCGCGGCTGGCGAAAAGAAGGGTGATGTCGCCAGACCTCGCCTCTTTTGCAAGTTCCTCAAGCTTTCGAACCTTTTCAGGCTCGCTCAATTCCTGGCGAAATCCGCGCTTGTACTCCTCCCACTTTTCCGGGTCGTGTGAAAACCATTTGCGAAGGGCAGCGCTCGGAGTGATCTCTTTCAGCCAAGCATCCAGCCCGAGACTTGCCTTTTTGATGCCCCTTGGCCACAACCCGTCCACTAAATAGCGCTTCCCTTCACCCTTGAGGGGTGGATCGTAGACTCGCCTGATCTTAACCACTGGATTTTCCTGCAGAATGCTATCAGATGGCTTCAGCTTCCCAACTTAGGCCAATTGGTAATCACGATTTAGGCCTTATGCCACCACAAAACGGAGAAAGCCAGGAGGAGGATTCCTGGCTTCCGAGAGAGGAACTCGAGAGGCATTTAGGGGTTTTTGAGGCATGTAGACTGGATGCTAATCTAACAAGTCAATTGCTGAATTTAAATCAGGCATTGAGGGTAATTTGCCTAAACCCATACAGTATTCGATGGTTAGGCGGGGGTAGGGTTTAGTACAAGCCGATGTTTGTTTATGCCGGTAATCCGGCGCAACGCCTTTTCCAGAGGGCTTCTACCGGGTAGACAAGGTGGCCGGAAACAGGTCCCATGGAACAGGGGAAAGTCCTCTAGTTCCGGGGTTGTCAAGAAATTAGGATACCCGCGGATTGAGGTAGTTGGTCTCGAGTGTTTTCATCAGCATGGTAAGGGTGAAATTAACCGGTGTGGGGATGCCGACCTCCGAGGCAAACTTGACGATTGCACCGTTAATCGCGTCAATCTCGGTTCTCTTCTTTTTGTCAACGTCCTGGCCCATCGAAGAGCGGTTCCGGGCCGTGGCCTTTGCCACCGCGACAACCCGCTCGACCATTTCCATGCCTATTTGAATCCCCTTGGCGCGGGCCACCAGCACGGCTTCTTCGACCGCCGAGGTGCAGACCTTCGTTGCGGCCTCGACTTGTGCGATTATGCCGTTTCGGATTCCGGTCAGGCCGGTGATGGCATTGATCCCGACGTTTACGATCAGCTTCTCCCAGATAAGCCGTTCGACCGAGTCGCTCGAATCGGCCTTGAATCCGGCTTCCCGGAACAGTTCCACTATCCGGTTGACGCGATCTGTCGGCGCTCCTTCAGGCTCGCCGATATAAGTGGGCCCGTTTCCACCGTGGCGAATCCTGCCGGGCCCGGCAAGGGTTGCCCCCTGTGCGGTGCTCCCGGCAATGACCGAATCTTTTCCGGTAATTCCTGCTATCTTTTCCCAGTTGCCGATTCCATTTTGCAGGGTGAGGAAAATGGTGGAAGGAGAGCGAAGCTTGAGGATGTTCGATACTGCCGTCTCGGTGCTGTAGGTCTTGACCATCACCAGGACCAAGTCAGGGTTGGGGGGCAGCCTGTCTATCTCGTGGAAGGTATTGAGCTTGAAATTGCCCAACGTCCCGTCTAGCTCTTCAATATACAACCCTTCTTTGCGGATTGCTTCCATGTGCTCGCGGTCAGTGCTGTAGAGCCATACCGATGCTCCGGTCCCTGAGAGTCGCGCGCCAAGCAGGCTCCCCATCGCTCCCGCTCCGAGGATAAGAATGTTCATCCGTGTCCCTCCCTTGCTTTTAGAAAGCCCTTATTTACCATGAGATGAATCAGAAAAAGAAGGTAAAGAACACAAAAGTAGTGCCGATGACAACCAGCACCGAACCCATGAGTACCATGTCCGGCAGTACCGAAAACTCCGTCTCCCCCTGGTTTATATGCTTGCGGATATAAAAAAACCGCCATCCGGCCATCAGAATTATCAGCGCGCCCATTCCAAACGTCACGATTCCCAAGACGCTTGCACTGTGCATGGTTCCCTGCGACAGTGGATTCGGGGATGTCAGGGCGTAGGCATTTAGTTGGCGAATCAGTATATCGAATCGCTCAATCACGAAGCCGAACGCTATGAAAGCAATGCCGGTGCGGCACCAGGCAAGGAAGGTGCGCTCGTTTGCCATGTGGTTCCGCTGCCAGGCAAAAAAGGTCGTCTTATCGCTAAGATCACAGAATACCTCGCATTCGGTGGGAACAGCCTCTTTTCCCTCCCGGAAAAGGTGCCGTGTCAGCAGGTACCTTTTTACACCGGGACAGCAGCTTGCGATTTTCTCTTTTACTTCATTCATTTTTTCAGAATACATATTAGTGCTGCTCCATAAAAGACAAGGCTTCTCCCGCCTCGCCGGTAATTGCCAAAATGAAGATAAACCTCAACGCCGATTTTAAATTTAATAACTCCATTTACAGTTTGGGGGACTGGAATCTAGGAATTGAGGAATTGAGGAATTGGGCGATTTGGGAATCTGAGGGTTTTTGTCCTTGCTCGCATTTTCTGCGCTAAACCGGTTGAGGCGCTCCGTTATTGCGCGGTCTCCTGACCGTGCCACAACAGGAGGCATCGCGACCGGGAGACCGTACCATAACGGTTTTAGAGATCGCGACCTTAGTTGGTTCCGTTTTCTCTGTGTTTTCTCCGCGCTCTCCTCAGTGAAGCGAATTTTACCTGAGTTTTAGAGTGGCGAGTGACAGGAGCGCGAGCAGGCCGGCGACGATCCACAGGCGGATTACCACCTTTGTTTCCGCTATGCCCTTGTGCTGGAGGTTGTGGTGCAGCGGCGCCCTGTAGAAAATTCTTCGCCCTATCCATTTTACGCCGATCTTGTCCTGGACCTGGCTGGTGATAGCCTCGGCAACGAAAAGGCCGCCCAGGAGCGGAAATAAAAGTTCCTGCTTTAGCAGCACGCAGATCACGGCCATCGTGCCCCCAATGGCAAGAGAGCCCGTATCGCCCATGAAAATCTGGGCCGGGTAGGCGTTGTACCATAGAAAGCCAAGGCCCGCTCCGACGAATGCCGCCCCGAAGATGGTCAGCTCGCCCGCCCCGCGCAGAAAGGGGTAGTATAGATAACTCGAATAAATCCGGTTTCCTTCCACGTATGCGAAAATGCCGAGCACCGCAACCACGAAAATCGAGGGGGTGATTGCCAGGCCGTCGAGGCCGTCGGTGATGTTTACCGCGTTGGATATGAAGATAACGAAAAGGAATATGAAAAGCCCGTAAAGGTATGGCCCTATGTCAACCAGCGGATACTTGTAGAAAGGTATGCAGATCTTGGTTGCCATGGCGCTTCCAAGAGGGGCGAACGGTCCGACGCAGATCCAGGCGAAAATGAGGCTGAAAAGGCCCTGGAGGATAAGTTTCAAACGCTCGGAGAGCCCCTTGTCCCCGCTTTTCATCCTCACCTTGGAAAGATCATCCCAGAGTCCCAGAAGACCGAACCAGAGCATGCCTGCAAGCGAGCAGAGCAAGAACGCATTTTGCCAGTTGCCCCACAGCGCCATCGATACGAGCACCGCCCCGATTATCAGCACCCCTCCCATGGTGGGAGTGCCCCGTTTGTCGAAGGCCGAGTGGACGCCCGTTTCCCGCACCTGGTCCAGAAAGCAGTTTCGATGCACGAATAAAATAAAACGGCGGCTGAAAAGAAATATGAACAGGACCGCGGTAAGTGCGGACATTATTGCCCTGAAGCTGATGTAGTTTACCAGCCTGCAGAATGAAAAAATGTCCGAGAGCGGATATAGGAAGTTGCAGATTTCGTATATCATTTCAATTTCCCGGCGGCCTTTCCGGCCGGTAAGCGCGATTCTTGATTTTGGTCCGCCCTGCTCCCGGCGCAGCGATCCTGTAGTGCCGTAAAGGTTTCCTTTATCGCAAAGTGCGGTTTGAAATCGGTTGACGTAAGAATGAACGCGGACATTTCAGCGAGCAGGTCCGGCGAAGCTTCAATGGCGCGGCGGTCGATCATGCGCTTCAGTCCGTGCAGCGCGGCGTTTCGCACCTGCCAGTGGTGTGCCTCTTTTATCGCAAGCAGCGCTCCGGCCGCTCTTTGGTCGACACCCACCTCGCCGACTGCCTTTGCCGCCTCTATCACCACTTCGAAGCAGGGGTCCGCCATACGCTCCATGAGCGCATCGAGCCACTTGGGGTCCGCCTCGATAGAGCGGCCGAAATGGGCTGCCGTGATGCAGGCCTGGACTCGCACTTCGAAATACCTGTCGTTTAGTGCCGCAAACAGGCCCCGCTCAACGTCCGGGTCGAAATAATCCAGCACACGGAGGGCCTGGACTATGTTTCGGCGGATGAACCCAACCTGCTGGTAGTCACCGCCAAAGAGCTTCCTGGCCCGGTTTACCGGGGTGCGGTCCGTGAGCATCTCCAGGAGTGTCGGGATTTTTTCCGTGTACCTGGTCAGTCCGATAAGTTTTACGCCAAGGTTGCGGTCCTCCCACCCCTTGTGGCTGAGAAGCCCCGCGGCCCGGTGCCTGTAGTAGTCCAGATCGTCGGGGTCGCCAACCACCGAAAGCGGATCGAACTCGCGTCCCATGTGCGCGCAGGCCGCGCCGAGCATCTGAAGCAGCCCGCTGTTGCTCGTCAGGTCCTTGAAAGGGGTTGAATTATTACTATCCGAACCGTTGAACCGGGTTTCCCCGTAAAGCTCATTGAGGATGCGCTCGCTTGCCCTGCGCTTAAGAAAATGCCTGCTGCTCTCCGACATTGACTTCAGCCGCTCCGGATTGTCGATCAGGGCGATTATCTTTTCGGCGAGCATTCTGCCGTCGAGTTTTTCCAGGATCTGCCCCTCTTCCATGATCGTATCTTCGTAGAGAAGCTCGGCGGCCCCTGCCGATTTCATCGCGCGGGCATTCATAACCTGGTGATCGCCGGGAAGGTTGGCTTTGGGTATGAGAAGGGCGGGCTTTCCGATCCGAGATATTTCGTTCAGGCTCCCCGCCCCGCTCCTGCAGGCAACAAGGGTGCTTACCGAGTAAACCTCCGCTATGTTATGGAAATAATCCTGCCGATAGTAAAACCCGTCGAGCAATTTTCTGTCCGCCGGCGAGAGCGTCTTTTCGATCCGCGCCTCGGTGTCCGAGCCCGCATCGTATTCCGACATCGAGGCCAGGCCCATGCCGTGGATCAGAAAAAGACGGTCCCTGTGCGGGAGTAGAAAGGGGAGGGCATCGACAACCGCCCGGTTGATGGAACGCGCGCCCTGGGAGCCTCCAAAGGCAAATACCACTTTGCGGTCGGGTGGAATTTTGAACTGGAGATTTTCCCGTGCCTTATCCGGCGGAATAGCCACAATGGAATGGCGGATCGGGTATCCCACGACCGCCCCGTTTTTCGGGAAAAAAGAAAGGGTCTGCGGGAAGGTTAGAAGAACTTTGTCCACCCATCTTCCCATTAATGCGTTCAACTGGCCCGGGATGCTGTTCTGTTCGTGTAGGAATATCTGTACCGATGCTATCCGAAGCTTCTTGAGAATAATCGCCGCGGCGATCACCGGAGCGCTGACGTAGCCGCCCGTTGCGATTACCCATTTCGGGGCGAACAGGCAAAGCATGACAATGGATTGCGCGATTCCGATGGAGAGCATGAAAAGAAATCGCAGCAGGCGAAATGAAATCCGAAAACCCGGAAAACCCTCTGAGGCGATGAAGCGCAAACTATAGCCGGCCCGCTTTACGATTACACTTTCAGCCCTGTTCCTCACTCCGATATAGAGAAACCGGACCCCCGGGTCTCGTCCCTTTATCGCTTCGGCAATGGCGAGGGCTGGGTTTACATGCCCACCAGTGCCGCCTCCCGACAGCACAATGCGCGTCTGCCCGCGGCCGATCCCCCTCCACCGCTTGGCGGCCAGAAATCCTGCTATTAAAACCAGGACAAAAATCCCGGAGATTATAAAGACTGTCTGCACGTCTCTTCTCTGTTCCGGTTTGAAAAACCCGCTCCCCTAAAGCTGCCTCGGGCAAAGTTCTTTCCGGTCGGGTCAGGCCTGACCGGCAACATTCGGGGGCAGTTTAATAATTTCGGGAAAAAATATCCACAAATGAAAGCTTTCAGCTACGTCATTCCTGCCCCGACTAGCGCCCCATGGATCGTATCCCACCCGATTGCCCCTTCCCTGATCAGCCGTGGCTGGGAGGCGCTTGCATCGATTATTGTCGACGGGAGTCCGCCGGGCAAGTCTCCGGAATCGATGAATCCATCAGTGCCGGCGAGGATGCCTTCGTCTATTTCCACGGGACGGCTGGGCGGCTTTTCACCCGACCTGTTCGCGCTGGTCGAAACAAGGAGCCCGCCGGCCGCCTCGGCCAGAAGGGCGGCGACCGGATTCGATGATATGCGGATGGCGATTTTTCCGGTCCCGGCGTGAAGCACTGGGGGAATCTTCGGGGAAGCCGGCAGAACAAGCGTCAGTGGACCCGGCCAGAAAAGGCCCGCCAGCTTTTCGGCGGTATCGCTCCAGCCGGATACCGCGGGCAGGATAGCCTCCATTCGGGAGGCTATCAACGGAAGAGGTTTTCTCGAATCTCTGCCCTTTATCGAGAAAATCCTGCCGACCGCCTCCTCGATGAAAGGCACTGCCCCCAGCGCGTAAAAGGTCTCGGTCGGGTAGACGACCACCCCTCCCGCGATCAGCAACCCGGCCGCCTCGGATATGGAATCCCGCTGGATTCTTCCGGGGCCGATTTCCCAAATTTTTGGATTCCAATTTTTCAAATCGGAGAAGCCTCTTCCAATACCAGGTTGCGTTCAAAGTGAGGTCGCCCGATTGTCCGTAGCCTAGCCCCTTGTGGGCGATTTTTGGAGAAATGACAATGCCCTTCAAGACAAGAACGCCCCACAAGGGGCTAGGCTACGTCGGCGGGGATTAGCTCCTTCTTGAGCAAAACTCACATATAAGCCGTTGATTCGCCGGGCAGAAATTTTGCCGAACCGTATCAAAAAAATACTAAATCATCAAAACATCTTTTGAGGATGTTGCAGAGACCTTAAACAGATCAAATTGCGGCGGAATGAAAAACCGCCTCGAACCAGCGGGGATCGAGGTGGTTTTGGTGAGTGCAAGCTTGCGGCCCATCTTGGCTTTATATTGGATGTGAGTATTCGGGAAAAAATGGATGAATGTGTGTTCAACCCGAAAGCTCTGGCCGCTGTCTTCTATAAGAGTAGGAATGAGTCTTCTAAATAGGGGGTCTAATAAGGGGGCGAATATTAAAGTACCGCGGATAATCTGCCGATATATCCATAAGTGGCCTGAGGCGGCAGATCAATCAGTTAAGTGAAAAAACAAGAACTTAAAGAATCATGGAATTCCTGATTTCCGAGGACTTCCTCGCTGGACAGCTTCCGCGGAGGCAAATCGGTATTTATCCTATTCTTGTTCAATGAACATTCCAAAAGCACTGATTTTCAGGGGGCGAAACATGAACAGGAAAATCTTTTTGGCAGCAACCGCGTTGATCGTCCTTTTCGGTATTTACGGGTGCGCGACCACAAGCGTATTTCTCGATCCACAGCGCCCCGGGGCGGCTTACGTCGCGGGAGGAGAGTTGCAGCTCCTTTTCGCGAATCCTGAATATGCCGACTTAAGCGATCCAATGATGAGACAGCAGTATCAGCAGATGGAGGTGTTTGGCAAAAGAGCCGGCTATCCCTTCGTGACCGGCGGCATTGGAGCAATGGAAGTCTGGCATTTTTAGGTGAATTAAGAAATTTAAGGGACCCGAGGAATTGGAGGATTGGGTCACTCCTCGGTGACTTCGCCGAAAGGCGATTTGAAGAGGACGAGCCGACTGAGATCCACCCTCTCACTTGCGTTGTCTATCCCCATGCCCACCGCTATCCCGGCATCGGTGTAATCGATAACTATGCCCTGAGACACTTCACGCCCCTCCCAGGCCGGCAAGTCCGAGAATTTGATGTATATCGAATCCGTGTCGGCGTAGTAATGAATTCTCATCCTAATACTCCTGTTAATCCTTGATCCCTTGAGTTCCTGAATCCCTCAAATTCCTGAGATCCCTTAATTCCTCCGAGGTATGGTGACAATAAATGTTGAACCGACTCCCGGCGTGCTTGTTGCCGTTATGGTCCATCCATGTCTTTCGACGATTTTGCGGCAGATTGCAAGACCAATCCCCGTGCCCTCGTATGCGCCATGGCCGTGCAGACGCTGGAAAGGGGCAAAAATGCGGTCCAGGTACTTTTCCTCGAAACCGATGCCGTTATCCTCGAAACAAATTGAGGTGCCGCTCGCCTGAACATGGGCATACACCTTCAGGTGGGGCGGTACACCTTCTTTTTGAAATTTCAGTGCATTTCCGATGAGGCAGTGAAAAAGCTGCTTCATCTGGGCGGGGTCTGCTTCAACCGTCGGCAGGTCGGAGAATTCCACAACCGTTCCATTCATGGTGAAAAGGGATCTGGATAATTCGATCATTTCCGCTGCCATATCGTTCAGGTTTACAGGTTCCAGCGGCTCGGGCCGGGCGCTCACGCGGGAAAACTCGAGTAGATCGATTATGAGATGCTGCATCCGGTTTGCGGCTCTTTCCATTCTGGTCAGATAATCAATTTCGGTCTCGTCGAGCTTTACGGCGCATCGGCTCTTGAGACGATCCCCGAACGCCTGGATCTTTCTGAGCGGTTCCTGGAGATCGTGGGTAGCCAATTTTGTAAATTCCTGGAGTTCCTGGTTCATCAGTTCGAGTCTGGTCATGGCTTCAGTCAGCTTGGCGGTGCGCTCCTGGACCCGAAGCTCCAGCTCGTCACGCGATTTTCTTAATTCTTCCTCCATCTGCTTGCGCCCGGTAATATCCTGGACCGATCCGAACCCGGATCCGAGGTTCCCCTCACCGTCAAACTCCAACTCGGCCCGCTCACGGACCCATTTGACGGTCTCGCCCACAACGATTCGATGCTCGATTTCATATGGGGCGCCGGCAAGGGCTTCCTGCCATGAAACTTTGACGAGGTCCAAGTCCTCCGGATGCACCAGGGCAAGAAATGCCTCGTATGTCATCGGAACGCCCCTAGGGACCCCGAACATCCGGTAGGTCTCGTCGGACCAGTGCAGGACATTTCGCTGAACGTCCAGGCGCCAGCTTCCGGTGTGAGCCACCGCCTGGGCGCGATTGAGGTCCTCTTCGCTTTCCCGGAGTTTTCTGTTCTTTATTTCCAGAATTTGCTGAGCCTTCCTCAGTTCTTTCTCGGTTTGCAGCTGCTCCATCTGCTTGAGGCCGAGGGAGGCTATCATCTCGGCAAAAGAGGTAAGAAATGAAAGAACTGAAGGCAGGGTTTCTTCAGGCACGATCGGCACTTCTGATATGGCCTCTATATAGGAGGACTCATTGAAGCCTAACTCTTTCGCCTGGCCGCGGAAGAAATCCAGGTCTGGCTCTCTGGTAAAAAACTGGCCTATAAAGGCATTCGCGAGGTGTTTGCCTTCGATTACTATGGGAGAGGCCGCGTCTGTGAGGCCGTTCGAGCAGCGGTAGAGGGAAAAAGTTTTTCCTTCCAGCAATTCATTCGCAAGTTTTGTGTCGCTTTCTACACATTTGCGACAAGCCGTCTCGTTTAACCTGTGGAACACCGTGCAGGCTCTCTGCCAGCTCGAGGCAACGAGCACGACCCCCTCGAGATCCACTATGGCCGCGGAAATCCCCTGGGCGTCCTTGAAATTTTGGAGCAACTCCTGGGTCTTTTCGACATCGATAAGATCTGAAAGGCGGTAGTTCATTTCAATCCCCCATTATAAGTTTTCCGCGCCTGGGGCATTGCTGCTCGATTTCGCGTTGCCGAAGCATCAGGCCGCTTCGGGTCAGTAGGGATTGAATATGATTCTGATAACCGGATCTAAATAGCCCAGTTGATTGTCATGGAATTTTAAGCAAAGTGCCCGATTAAATCAATTAGGGTGTGGGCAAAGCTCACTTATCGTGCCCATCGTCCTTTGCGTATTTCGGAGGCCAAATGCCGGTGGCGCAAAAAACCGTGCCCACCCCACATTTCTGAACATTACCAGCAGCTTATCGCGACCTGCAACTTCATTCGGGGGCTTCGCTTTTCAGGAAGACGATCCCGAGCGGCGGCAGAACGAGCGAGAGTGAATCGTACCGGCCGTGGCTCGGTATGGGTACGGTCTCGACTC
Source organism: Desulfarculales bacterium UBA696 (assembly GCA_002298995.1). Classification (GTDB taxonomy): domain Bacteria; phylum Desulfobacterota; class Syntrophobacteria; order Syntrophobacterales; family Syntrophobacteraceae; genus SbD1. The sequence continues at coordinate 40,372 of DBMO01000024.1, read as the reverse complement.
CGCCGAAGTTTCCATGGCCGCTTCCTCCGTAGATTTTCGAGTCGCTGTTAAGCATCTCTTTCCAGACGCCCGTCCTCGGGACGCCAAACCTGTAGTTGAGCCGCGGTACCGGAGTGGCGTTGACTGCAACCAGAATCAGGTCTCCGGTGGATTCGGCCTTCCTTATAAAGCCCATGATACTGGAATCGGCGTCCCGGAAATCGATCCACTCGAAACCCTGCCCGCTGAAGTCCAGCTCATGCATGGCTGGTTCATCGCGGTAGAACCTGTTGAGGTCCTGGACCCACCTCTGAATACCCTGGTGGGCTGGATATTCGAGCAGGTTCCAATCGAGGCTTTTTTCGTGATACCATTCGTCCCATTGTGCGAATTCGGCGCCCATGAAAAGGAGTTTCTTCCCTGGTTCCCCGAACATGTAGCCGAAGAGCAGCCTCAAATTGGCGAACTTTTGCCAGTCGTCTCCCGGCATCTTTTGCAGGAGCGATCCTTTCCCGTAGACAACTTCATCGTGGGACAGGGGCAGCACGAAATTTTCGAAGAACGCATACCATACATTGAACGTCAGAAGATTCTGGTGGAACTTGCGGTAGATCGAGTTTAGCTCGAAGTATTCCAGAGTGTCGTGCATCCAGCCCATATTCCACTTCATTCCGAACCCCAACCCGCCGACGTAGGCCGGCCGCGACACCATCGGCCACGAGGTTGACTCCTCGGCAATTGTCTGCACGTCCGGAAAATCCTGGTAGACCATTTCGTTGAATCTTCTTATGAAGTAGATGGCGTCGATGTTTTCCTTGCCCCCGTGGATGTTCGGTATCCACTCGCCCTCCTGGCGGGCATAGTCGAGGTAGAGCATGGAGGCGACCGCATCCACCCGCAACCCGTCGGCATGGTATTTGTCCAGCCAGAACATGGCGCTGCTGATCAGAAACGCCCTGACCTCATAGCGCCCGTGGTTGAAGATGTAGCTGTTCCACTCCGGATGAAAGCCTTTCTTGGGGTCCTGGTGCTCGAAGAGGTGCGTGCCGTCGAAAAAAGTCAGGCCGTGCTCATCGCTTGGAAAGTGTGATGGCACCCAGTCGAGAATTATCCCGATCCCTTTTCGGTGAAGTGCCTCTATGAGGTACATGAAATCCTGCGGAGTGCCGTACCTGGATGTTGGGGCAAAATAGCCCACCGTCTGGTAACCCCAGGACCCATAGAACGGGTGTTCCATCATGGGGAGGAACTCGACGTGCGTAAAGCCCATCTCCTGGATATAATCGGGAAGCACCTCGGCCATCTCCCGGTAGCTCAGCCACCTGTTGTCCTCTTCGGGCACCCTTCTCCACGAGCCGAAATGGAGTTCGTAGACGGAGCAGGGCGCGCTCAACGCGTTCGCTCGCGCCCTGCCGTCCATCCATTCCCGGTCGCCCCAGTCATATTTTATGTCCCATACGATCGAGGCCGTCCTGGGCGGAGTTTCCCAGTGCATGGCAAACGGGTCGCCCTTATCCACCGAGTAGCCGCCCTCGTTCGAGACGATGTGGTACTTGTAGACCGTACCGTTCCCGATGCCCGGGATGAATCCATGGAAGATTCCCGATCCGTCCCAGCGGACGGCAAGCGGGTGCGACCGATGGTTCCAGTAGTTGAAATCGCCGGTTACGAAGACCTGCCGCGCATTTGGAGCCCAAACGGCAAAAAAGGTCCCTTCCTCGCCGTCAACGGTTACAATGTGAGAACCCAGCTTCTCGTAGAGCCTGAAATGGTTTCCCTGTTTGAACAGGAAAGTGTCATGATCGGTAATCAGACTGAATTCATGGTTAACATTGCCCTTATCCATCTGCTCCTCGCTCCTTTTTCGCAACCGCCCATCATCAGGCCAAACGTGGGGCAGGCTTTCCAGCCCGCCGCGGGAGTTTGGACGCCTTAGGCCAATAGCCGAACTATTACGGACTTTAATTCTTCCTGGAAAGAAGATAGCCCGGATAAACATTTTTCGGTGCTGGAAACGTTACTCAATTGCCCCGAGAGGGCAGTTTTCTTACGGGCGGTAGGGTCTAAACTCAAGGGGCCGCGGACCCGACATAAAAACGAAACGCCTCCTCCGATTTATCCACCTTCCAACAAATGCCGGATTCCCCTGATGGGGATGATCGCCCAGTCGGGGCGGTTGTTCAGTTCATAGCCCAGTTCATAGACTGCCTTGTCGAGTAGAAAAGTGTCGAGAAGGATTTGTATGTCCTCCCTGCTTTCCGGAACCAGGTCGCTCGTTTTCATTTCATCGAGCCAGGCGCGCAGAAATACAGCGGTCATGATCCTGTACCACAGTTCCGCCCAGGGTTCCAGCATGGGCACATCTTCGGCGCGTATGTCCGCCCCTTTCATGAGCGCAAGGTAGGCTGCATAATGGAAGGATCGGATCATTCCGGCCACGTCTCGCAGCGGCGAGCGTTTGAGGCGCCTATCGCCAAGGGTGCGCGCCGGCTCTCCTTCGAAGTCTATAATGATGTAGTCCTTTCCGGTGTAAAGAACCTGGCCCAGATGATAGTCACCGTGGACGCGGATTCTTTTTGCCGAGAGTTTCTTTTTTAGAATCAGGCGATAGATTGAAACGATCCGGTCAATCTGGACCAAAATCAAGGAAGCCTCCGCAGCCGATTCGGGGGAAAGCTTCGAGATGTTTGTGCTAAGGAGCGCGAAAACCCTTTTCAGCAGGCTTTGCAGGGATTGAAACTGCGACCGTTGCCACAGAGCAGTGAACTTCTCGGGCGCAAATGCCGGGTCATTGGTACCGGAGGCCAGGGCCTGGTGCATCTGCGCGGTCCTGGTACCGAGAAGCGAGACCATCTCGAAGGGAATGCCCGCTTCGAGGTTTGATGGAAAAGCGGGAGGAGTATCCGCGGCAGCCATGTCCATGAGCGTCGCACTTGTGCGCGGCGCTTCGGGAAGCTCGGCCCTCCTGCTCAGAATCTGTTCGTAATAACGGTTCAGTCCGGACATGAAATAGCTGAGCGCATCCCCCTGGTTATGGACATAATTCAGCAAGATCCCGAGCGATACGGTATGCCCGTTTTCGCGCTTGAGTTCCAATCCCCCGGCGAAAGCCGGAATGTGGGTGAAATTAGCGACTTCGGTCAGAAATCTCGTTATCTCGAGGTCGGGATGGATCCCTTCGTCCGGATTGCGGTATATCTTCAGGAAATACTCCTCCCCGAAGACAACCGAAGTATTGCTCTGGTCTGCTCGAAGCACTTTTGGCCTGATTCGTTCCGGGGCTCGAAGCGCGTCGTACCTGAAACCTCTTCCCGGGTAAGCCCAAAGTTCGGTTGAGTGCGACCTGGTCCGGCGCCTCTTTGCCATCATCCAGAGCAGATCGGAGCTGAAATCTTCATCATAGAGGCTGTCGTAGAGGATACCGTTCTCGCCTGACACCTCGATTGGAGAGACGACCGCAGGGGAGAATTCATCCGAGATGCGCGCCGCCGCTTCCCCCTTTGCAAACCCCAACGGCAATACGTAAAGGTCCGGCAAGCCCTCGACATAGTCCACCTTCATAAGGATAATCCGAAATTCGATCCCATTTTTCAACAGAGGGACTAAATCGGTGATTCGGATCTGAAACACCTGGCGCGCTTTTCCGCCAAACCAACGGCATCCGCCGACATAGGCCGGAAGGACCTCGTTTTCCAATACCTCCCGCATCTTTCCGTGAAAAATATCTGTCCAGTGCACCGCTGCCTCCAGTCTTTCGGTTGGGGCCCCGGCGCATACCAGACCAGTTTCAGACTGGCCGAGTGAAAAAAGGTATCCCCCGTAGGGAGCAAAAGTCAGGATGTAGGGCGATTGCTGGATTTGATGGAACTTATTGCGGCTCACAAGCTCTTCGGGTTCCAGTCCGGCAAATTCCGACAGGTTGAGCGCCCCCATCTGGGGCAGCCTCGAAAGATTTACCGCAACGAGTATCTTTTCGTCGCCGTACTCTCTTATGAAGGAGAAAATCTTTTTATTGGAAGATTTTACCAGCCGCATGCGTCCCCTGCCGAAGGCCCGGTATCGCTTTCTCAGCGCAATCAGGCGGCGCATGAACCACAAAAAAGACGACGGGTTTCGCTCCTGATTTTCCACGTTTATCGTCTGATAATGGTAGCTGTAGTCGATCACCACCGGCAGATAGAGCTGCTGGGGGTCGGCTTTCGAAAAACCGGCGTTCTTGTCCGGACTCCACTGCATGGGGGTCCTCACCCCGTTTCGGTCTCCCAGGTAGTAGTTGTCTCCCATGCAGATCTCGTTGCCGTAATAGACGACCGGGCTGCCCGGAAGGGTGAAAAGAAGCCCATAGAGGAGCTTTATCTTGCGCAGGTCGTTTCCAAGAAGGGGGGCGAGCCTCCTGCGGATTCCCAGGTTTATCCTGGCGCGCGGGTCGGTTGCATACATGCGGTACATATAGTCCCGTTCCTCATCCGTTACCATCTCGAGGGTGAGTTCGTCGTGGTTGCGAAGAAACAGCGCCCACTGGGACGTTTCCGGGATCTCCGGCGTCTGGTCCAGGATATCGAGTATCGGGAAATTGTCCTCCATCTGTATAGCCATGAACATCCTGGGCATCAGCGGGAAGTGGAAAGCCATGTGGCACATGTCGCCATCTCCGAAATAGGCGACGGCGTCCTCGGGCCACTGGTTAGCCTCGGCAAGCAGCATGCGGTTTTTGAACTTGGAATCTACGTGGGCTCGCAGTTTCCGTATGAATTCATAAGTCTCGGGAAGGTTCTCGCAGTTGGTCCCCTCGCGCTCGAAGAGATAGGGCACGGCGTCGAGGCGCATGCCGTCCACCCCCATTCGCATCCAGAAATCGATTACCCGAAACATAGCCCTTTGTACGTGAGGGTTGTCGAAATTGAGATCGGGCTGGTGCGAATAGAAGCGATGCCAGTAGTAGGCCTTCGCAACAGGGTCCCAGGTCCAGTTCGAGGGTTCGAAATCCTGGAAAATTATTCGCGCATCCGCGTATTTTTTCGGGTCGTCCGACCAGACGTAAAAATTCCTGAAAATCGATTCCGGCTTTGCCCTTCTTGCCCGGTGGAACCACGGATGCTGGTCCGAGGTGTGGTTCAACACCATCTCGGTGATGACCCTGATTTCCCGTTTGTGGGCCTCGCGCAGGAATTCCCGGAAATCCGCCAGCCTGCCGTATATTGGATTGATATTGTAGAAGTCGGCGATATCGTAGCCGTCATCGCGCAGAGGCGAAGGGTAGAACGGCAGTAGCCAGACGGCAGTGATCCCGAGGTCCTTTAGATAATCGAGCTTGCGCGTCAAGCCCTGGAAATCGCCGGTGCCGTCGCCGTCGGCGTCATAGAAGGCTTTTATGTGCAGCTCGTAGATGACCGCGTCCTTGTACCATAGTGGATCGTCGTCCGGGAACTCGGTCCCGTTTGCCATGGCAACTCCTTCGGCCCTACAGGAAATAATCGAAATCGGTTTCCCGGCGCACGCGCGTCTTGAGCTTGAATATATGAGCTGGAACAACGTGCGGGTTCAATTGAATGTAATTCCTCTCGCCGTACCAGATATATTTTTCACCGCTTAGCAGGTCGTGACCCAGGTATGGCTGGGCGGGATTTATTCCGAATTCGTCCGCTGGAATCCTTATCCACCCGGACTGGGTGTTTGCCGGGTCGAGGTTCACGACAACAAGGATGGAATCCGCGCCGTTGGACCCGATCTTTCCAAAAAACAGCATCTGCTCGTTATCTACCTCGAAAAATCTGATATTGGTCGTCTCCTGAAGCGCGGGGTTTTCCCTCCGGATGGCGTTGACCCTGGTGATGAAGTCCTTGAGGTTGCCTGGTCTGTCCCAGTCCCAGTGGCGAATTTCATATTTCTCGGAATTGGCATACTCTTCGCGGCCGGGCAGGGCCTCGTTTTCCACCAGCTCGAATGCCGGGCCGTAGATGCCGTAGTTGGACGACATGGTCGCGGCAAGTATCAGTTTTATTATAAATGCCGGTCTTCCGCCGTACTGCAGGTACTCGGGGAGAATATCCGGGGTGTTGGGCCAGAAATTGGGCCTGAAGTATTCTCTCATTTCCCCGCTGGTAAGCTCCTGGACGTATTCGATGATCTCCCGCTTTGAATTTCTCCACGTGAAATAGGTATAGGACTGGGCGAACCCGACCTTTGCCAGCCGTTTCATAACCTTGGGCCGGGTGAACGCCTCCGAGAGCAGCAGCACGTCGGGGTGGTCCCGCCTCATTTCCGCGAGCAGCCACTCCCAGAAGGGGAAGGGTTTGGTGTGTGGGTTGTCCACCCGTAGAATCTTTACGCCATTGTCGATCCAGAAATAAGCCACGCTTTTAAGTTCTTCCCACAGGCTTTTCCAGTGTTCGGTTTCGAAGTTCAGCGGAAAAATGTCCTGGTACTTTTTCGGGGGATTTTCGGCGTACTGGACGGACCCGTCAGGACGGATCTTGAACCACTGGGGATGCTCCCTTACATAAGGGTGGTCGGGCGAGCACTGAAAAGCCATGTCGAGAGCTATTTCGATACCGAAGCCGGCGGCGGCCCGGATGAGATTGTGAAAGTCTTCCATCGTCCCAAGCTTCGGATCCATGGCTTTATGGCCGCCCTCTTGCGAGCCTATTGCCCAGGGACTTCCGGGGTCCTCGGCGGATGCGCCTTCGGTGTTGTTTTTTCCCTTCCGGTTGGTCTTGCCTATGGGATGAATTGGCGGCAGGTAGAGCACGTCGAAGCCCATGCGCGCGATTGCGGGAAGGAGCGCCTGGAGGTCCCGCAGGGTCCCAGGCCTCGACGGGTCGGAAGAGGCCGATCTCGGGAAACGCTCATACCACGTGCTGAAGCGGGCTTTGGGCCTCTCTACCCGGATTTCAAGTTCCGGCTCGAACCGGACCGCAAATTCCTGGTCGGGGTTTTGCCGCATGAGATAGCTCGCCTCGGGTCCGAGCGCCATTGAGACGGTCTTGTCGATTACATTCTCCGACCTCAGCCGATCTGCAAGCGCGGCCATCTCTTTTCCCGCCTCGCCGCCGACCTTTTTGGCGACCTCATCGATGATTCCCGCCCCGATAAGGATTTCCATGGATAGGTCCTGGCCCGCGGCAAACTTTTTCCGAAGCGCATTCTGCCACGTTGCGAAGTGATCTACCCAGCCCTCGACGGTAAAATAGTAAGATCCCAATTTCTCTACAGTGAATTCACCTTCCCAGGCATCATTTAGCGTGGACTTCATACCAGCCGTTTCCCAGTCGGATGACCCAGGCCCCCGATAGATCAGCCGGCCCGCAAGAGCGTCGTGTCCGTCCGAGAATATATCCGCCGAAACCACCACCTTGTCCCCGATTATCCGTTTGGCTGCAAACTGGCCGCAATCAACGCTCGGGCGCACATTCTCGATTACAACACGCGCTCTTTGCCGCTCGCTCATCTCCATGAACCTTTAGTTGGGGGCGAAGATTAAAACAGGGATTGGCGGGCCGACCGAGATACCTTAAGCCCCGGATAATCATTTAAAAATAAGGCCGTTTGCCGGGCCTGCAAGCCAAGGGCGGGGTGGGAATGGGGTCAGTATGAATGCAGATGTCGGTTGGTGAGTTAATGAAGTATTGCGGGGGATGCCGGCCCTAATTCGCTTCGCGAATTACCAGGCCCTCCATATTTTCTTTTCTATTGAACTCGGCGGCGAATTTCAGGGCGGCCTCGCGGGAAAGGAAAGACCCGACCAGTACGCGGCTCCATCGTCCTCCGCCGTGCAGGTCGAGGGTTTCCAGGCGGGGTGAATATCCTTTAAGGGCCAGCTGGTCGATCAGCCGCTGGGCGTTTTCGGGGTCCTTTAGCGAGGCCACAAGGAGCGTGAACTGCTCGACGGAAACCGCGGCAGTCGGTGGAGCAGCCTTTGCGGTTTTCTCGGAAGGCGCCTGGGGCTGAGCTTGGGATACCTGGCGCTTTGGCGGCGTTTCCTTTACCGGTTCAGGCGGGGGAATTACCGCGGCTGGTGGAGCGGCCGCCAGACCGGCGTCGTCATCTTCGGCCGTTTTGGGCGGTGATACAGTGGCGGGGTTTGCACCTGTGTGGGTCAGATCCTCATAGTAGTTGAGGGATTCGAGCATCTTCTTCGGGTCGCCCCACGTCTCCGCGGCCCTTGGGGCAGACTGTCCAGCCTGCTTGCCCAGGCCCAGAAAACGGAAGAACTCAGCCCGGACTGTAAAATCCTCGGAGCTGACCAAGGCTATGCCCCTGCCCACCAGAACACCGAGTATGAACATCCAGCAGAGCGTGACGACAAGGCCCGTGACGCAGAATACAAATTTCTTCCTGCTCAGGTCGAAACGATATCTTTTGCCTTCGCGCGAAGGGCGGGACGTGTCCGGCTGTTCCGAGTTGACCAAAAACAGCTTCGGGCGGCTCATAGGCATCCGTCCTTTCTGCTCGATTTCATGCGGGTGGAGAATCTCCCGGCCGGGATTTCGTTTTCCCATGCCTGACCGCGGCTACTCTGCAGCCTGACTTTACTCGATAGCCGGTGTTTTCCGATACATCTTACTATCTTTTGGCGCTCGGCAAAACCCCGAAATTCAACTCCGGACTACACCCTGCCGAGCAGTTGCAGCACGCCCAGCGATAGCGCGGGAATGTAGGTTATGGCGAGCACGCCGAAGCCCAGGATCAGCAGAAATGGAATTACGTGCCGATAGAGTTGGATCATCGGTTTGCCGAACCTGGATGAAGAAAGCAGCAGGTTGAGCCCGACAGGCGGGAAAAGAAATCCCAGCTCCAGGTTTGCCAGAAAAATTATTCCAAGGTGGACCGGATCGACGCCAAAGGCCGTGCCGAGCGGAATAACAAGCGGGGTCAGTACGATTATCGCGGAAAATATTTCCAGGACGCTTCCGAGCACCAGCAAAACAACATTCAACGTGAGCAGAAAGACCAGAGGTGAATGGATATGCTGCTTCACCAGATCGAGGAGCTGATCGGGGATCTGTGCGTCAACGAGGTAGCTTGTGAGCCCCATCGCGCAGCTAAGCAGTATCAGTACGGCGCCGACCAGGGCTGATGCCTTCAGGATCACCCGCGGCAGGTCCCGTACCGGGTGAAGGTCGCGGTGGATGAAGCAGGCAATTAGGATGGTGTATGCGCATGCAAAGGCGGAGGTTTCGAGAAGCGAGGCCATGCCCGAGCCAAAGAGCAGGATCATGGCCAAGGGAATCGAAAGCTCCCATTTTGCCTCCCATGTTGCCGAAATCGCCCTGCGAAAGTCGAACCTGTCGCGCGCCACCCCGAGCTTACTGCCCATGTGAATACCGTAGGCGGCCACCAGCACCAGCAAAAGCACCCCCGGCACCATCCCGGCTAAAAAAAGCTGGTCGGCCGGAATACCCGACACCACACCGTAGAGTATTACCGCCAGGCAGGGAGGAAAAAGCAACCCGAGGCTTCCGGCAGCTGTTACAAGGCCCAGCGAGAACGGCTCGGGGTAGCCGTCTTCGAGCAGGATCGGGTAAACCAGTCCGCCCAGGGCTATTATCGTCACACCCGAGCCGCCTGTAAGAGCCGTAAAAAGGGCGCAAACGGTCGCGACCAGCACAGCCACGCCTCCGGGGATGGAACCGAGCAGGGCGTGGAAAAAGTGCACCAGCCGCCGGGGAGCATTGGTTTCGGCAAGAACGAATCCGGTTGCGGTAAGGAGCGGGATTGCCGGAAGGGTCGGGGAACCGACCAGGCGGTAAATCTCGGCCGAAACCGCGGAAACCGGGGTCCCTTCCATCCAGAAAAGAAGCAGCCCAACGCCCGCCATGGCTGCGAAAACGGGGGAACCGAGAAGCGTTGCCGCCATCAGCACCGCGCTTATTGCCCAGACCAGCGGCGCCGAGGGCGGACCGGCCAGCCCCAGGCAAAAAACCGCTCCGACAAATCCCGCCGCAAGAAGCCGTCCGGGTAATTTATTCGATGATTTGCAAAGGTAAACCAGTGCAATCAGACCAAGTCCCAGCGGCATCGCCGATTCGGTTACCCAAAGCGGCACGCCGAGAGTAAGTTTACCGCCCTGGGTGCGCTCGGCCATTACCACCCCGATCGAGGCGTAGGTCAGCACGGCGGCAACCGATGCGGCAACGCACGAGGAGAAAAACTCGGCAAACCTGCGAAACCGGCCTTCCGGAAGAAGCGCGGCGGTTGAGAGCGTAAGGTGCGCGCCCGTGAGCGCCGCCACGAAACCTCCGAAGAAGGCGAGGTAGAATGTAAGCTGCTGGGTGTATGTGGCTGAGCCGGGAATGTGGAAACCATAGAGAGGACGCCCAATGAAATCCACCAGCGGCATGGCTGTCAGCAGGAAAAATCCCGCAACCAGAAAAAGCTCCCCCGCGCGGCGGATAGACTTGTGCGCGCCGCTTTTCCCTACCGGCTCATCCGGGGCGCGGGAGGAGGCGAGTCCCTCTTTGGGCGAGGAAGGCTGTGCGGGATTCCGGGAGTTCACTTTTTACCGGCCCGGGGCCGCCGATTTGCGGCAGATGTCGCGCTGTTTGAGCGCCGGGTCGAGGAATTCGGCGGGGACGTATGAGCCGCGCACCTGTGGAATTACTCCGTCGATAATTTTGCGCCACTCATTGAGGATGTCTTCGCTAACGGGTACGATCTCCAGTCCCTGTTTTTTGAGCGCTTCGAGGTCCTTTGCCTCCGATTGGCGGGAGAACTCGCGAAGACTCCCGCATGCCTTTAGAGCCGCTGCCTTAAGGGCAGGGCGCAGGTCGGCCGGTATCTTTTCCCATGCCTGCTTCGTTACTACTATCCCGCCCATGAACATCGCCCATTTGAAATCGGTCATGTACTTTACATGCTTGTAGTACTGGAGCAGCAGGGCACCCTGGGTGTTCATCGTTATCCCGTTTACCAGCCCCGTCTGAAGCGCGGTTGAAATCTCGGTCGAAGGAAGGGGCACCGGATTGAAGCCTGATTTTTTCCACAGCTCGATATATTGGTCGTCCCCGGCCCATACGAACATTTTAAGTTTCTTCATATCATCGGGGGTTTTGACCGGATATTTGGTAAAAAAATGCGCCCACCCGCCTTCAGACCAGCCAAGGACGATAAAACCCTTGGACTCGAACTTCTTTTCCAGTTGAGGCGCAATGCGCTCCATTACGCAGTCGATTTCCTGTTCGTTCGCGTAAGCCAGAGGGATTTCAACGGAAAGTATTCCGCGGTCTATGGCGCTTAGCCCGCCGACCGTCAGCACACCCGCATCGAGCGTCCCGAGCCTCATCTTGCGCACCAGGTCGGCATCGTCACCCGCCACCCCACCCGGGTAAAGGCGCAGGACAACCCGTCCGCCCGACGCCTTCTGCCATTCCGCGCCCATTTCCTGGAGGATTTTATACCATTCGGAGCCTTGCGGAACCAGCGTCGCAGCCTTTATGACGATCTCTCCGGCGGCCCAGGAAGCGTGCGGCAAAGCCATCGCGATCGAAAAAACAATCAGCAGTGCAAATCTGCGGGCCACGCCATTTGGTTTCCTTCCCATCGGTCCTCCCCGTGGAGCTAATTTAGGAATTTGGGAATTCAGGAATCGAAAGACTAAGCGTCCTCTTAAGACCACAGGCGCCCAATCCCATAAATTCCCCAATTCCTAAATTCATTCAAGAAACAGCCTGTCCATGCGTCCAAGGAGCCACTTTGCCCGGCGTTGAGCGATAACGTTTGAGAGTCTTTGCTCCGGAGCGGCATTGATATCGATTGCCAGTGCGCGGTCGAGAAGTTCTTTGAATTCCTCGCGGTTTTGCATGGAAACGTCAACCGTCTCGGCAAAAGAGACCAGCGGAGCAGCGCGGCGGCCTTTGGAAAGCTCGACGGCACGATCAAGACCGGCGCGGGCACGCTCGACCGATCCGCCGCCTGCAGCGGGTCTTCCGCCCTCGTAGGCGATCAGGAAATCATGTAGCACTCCCAGGTCGTAGCTCTCATCGAGTTCGATTGCCCGTCGTATCATAGCTTCCACCAGAGGCAGATCGGCGCTCAGGCTGGAATCGGTTTTGTTGATCGAAATAGCCGCTCCCCATGCGGCCGCCGTCCAGTAGAGAAGCGGAACGTCTTTTTTCGTAAAGGGAGCCAGGGCGCCGGGGATTTCTTTTCGGATCATATCGACAACGCCCGGCCGGATTTCATCGAGCCCTCGAATTCCGTATGCCATTGCGCGGCGGTAGAGCCTGCCGGCCCGTTCCCTGAGGGCTATAGCGCGCAGCGGGTCGGCATCTTCGACAAAATCAGCCTCCGTCTGCACGAAGGCATATCCGTACTGCGTAAATCCGCTGGTTGCCGCAAGGAGCAGGCCCTGATTGTGAGGCGATTCGGCAAGAAGCCCCTCAATGGTTTTAAGGCCGAACGGCAGCGCCGCTCCAACCAGCTCGGGGTCGTCGTCCGAGGCATAAATGGAAGCGCCGCCGGCCATTGAATCGCCGATCCTGTCGGCAATAAACCGTTTTGTCGAACACCCCGGCAACATCAGCAGGCTCAGAATTACCAAGAGTGCTGAATTTCGCAGAAAGATGGTCTTTAGAATAATTTGCATGGGCAAACACTCGGAAGATCCGCTTAACGACTTCAGGCAACTTAAGCTACAAACACTCTGTGATCATAAACGGGGGCATAATAGCAATGTTTGATGTTCATGCAATAAGGAAAATAAATCGCGGCACAAGGGATCGCTCAAATGTCGTTTGTCGGCGGGAAATTCATTTGAGCCAACTTGATACGCCTGATTGCCAGGGAATTTGGCCTTTCAGCCCACGATGCCTCGTATCTCGAACTCGCCCAGCGTACCGGATTGCCAATTGCGACAATGGATCGGGCTCTTTCGAGCGCCGCCATTAAATGCGGCGTGCCTATCCTCTCGGCTGACTAACGGTCGTCCTGCCGGGTGTCCCCGGATTGACGTTTTTCCTTCCCAAGGCATGCTTATACGCACAAGCTTCTGCCCTGTTCACCTCACCGGCCTCCAACCCCTGGCCTTTTCCTGGGCTGAGTCGAATTCCTCCCGAGTCATTTGGGACGACACGAGTCTTAACAGTCTTTGGGCCTCTGAATTACCCTGTGAAGCGGAGAGTATGAGATACATGCAGGCGCGGACCTTGTCGCGGGCGGTTCCTTCGCCGTTGTAGCACAGGAGCCCGAAAAATCTCTGTGCCTCGGGGAAGCCCTTGTCGGCCGCTTTTTGAAGATACCTTGCCGATTCGCTGAGTTTCTGCCCCGAGCATTTGCCGTCATAATACATTCGCCCGATGTGAAATTCGGCCTCAACCGACCCCCGGCTCGCCGCTCTTTCATAAAGACTGAGCGCCTCTGAGCAGTTCTTGCTCACACCCTGCCCCAGCTCATGGGCAAGAGCGAGTCTGACCATGGCGGAGGGATCGCTTGAATCGGCCGCGGCCGATTCTTTTCGTGGGACATCGGTCAGGCCTCTAGATTGCGCTGCCACAGGAGCAGGCTCGGGCGCGGGTAAGGCCTGAAGCTGCCGGAAATTCGGACTCAGACTTGCAAAACGTTCAAGCGGTACTGCCAGGTTTATGTTGGGATTTCCCGGAACCGCGGCCGTCTCGATTCCGATTACATCTCCCTGCTCGTTGACCAGGGGGCTCCCGCTCGAACCCGGGAATGAGTGGGCGCTGTGAACGATGCATTTTCCAAACTTCTGGACTTCCTGAATCCCAACGAAAGTTCCCGTGCTGACGGCTTTTTCGACACCGAAGGGGCTTCCGATCACGATAACAGGGTCCCCCTGCCTGGAGGGAGTGTTGGCGGGCTGGAGGTAGCGCACGCCGGCGGATGGGATTTCGATGACTGCCTCGACAAGATCGTTCTCCCTGTCTTCGGCAACTATTGCTTTAATGCCGCATTCAGTTCCGTCGTTCAGCCTTGCCTTTGCCATCGCGGCATTCCCCAGGACATGCCAATTGGTGATGATGCGGCCGGAGGACTTGAACAAGAAACCGCTTCCTGTTGCAACGGGTTTACCCGCCCGGTCGAAAACCGTGATTTTCACTGTCGCGGGCTGGACCTTTTTTATAATTCCATCAACATCCGCCCCGGCCCTTGGCGGAAGAAGCGTAAGGAGGCAGAAAGAGAACAAAAAAATGAAGCAGGCCGCCGCTTTTCTCGTCATGCCGGATACTCCCTTGGGGCGTATGTATGGACCAGTCATATTCAACTATCTACTTCGAGGTTTTTTGTCCTGCAAATAGGGCTCGATCAGCTATCGTCATCTTTTGCGGTTTTCGTGAAAAATAAGTGGAGATCGGCGGATTTAAGGAATTTGAGGAATTTGAGGAACTAATAAACGGGAATTCTCGTATCTAAGTAACCAAGGATGTTGAGTTTTAAGCCCGCATAGATATGGCTTACCTGATTCTGAAACTGAATGATAGATGTCAAACGCCCCGTCAATTCCTTAAATCCGTTAAATTCCTAAATCCCTAAATTTCTGAAAAACAAAGCTGTTTCGCGGGTGAATTCAGCGAGGGCTTCGTTGCCGGTGTAAAACATATGGCCGCCTTTGAAGAAACTTACTTTCAGGTTGGATTTTAGTTGCGGGTCCAGGCCGAAGCGGGCGGTCATGTAGGTCGTCGCGAAATAGGGTATGTCGAGATCGAAATAACCGGCGGCGGCAAGGACTTTGAGGCGCCGGTTCCTTTTCATCGCCTTGCGGATCGAGTCGATGGCATCGAGCTGCCCCCAGTTCCACTGCGCGTTCACCTCCTCGGAAAAAGTGATGTAGACTGGTCCCGGCGGGACTTTCAGCTCCCCGGCAAGATAGTCGTTTATTGCCCCGGCGTAGGGGGCGAGCGTCATTGCCATTGCCGGATCATTGAGAAAACTCCCTCCCGCGTCGATGCCGTGGCGGATCGTCCTGCCGTCCATGACGCCAAGCAAGAGCCCCTCGGAGCGAAGCAGCTCGGAGGTAAAGTCAGGCCTGGATACTCGCAGGTCCATATTTTTCACAAGTGTTGCCGAAAGTCCGGAAAATCGAGCGAATTTTTCCGCGACGGCCTCCTTTCGCCCGGGGTTGAGGCGGTCACCGAGTGCAAGCGCGGGGAGGTATTCATCGATGGCCCACTTTTCCGCCTCGGAAAGGACCCCCGGCAGGTCGCCCCGGTACTCGGGGGCGATCTTGCCGAAGTGCCAGGCGGTTGCGGCAAAAGAAGGCAGGAAAAGTACGTAGGGCAGATCGTTTGCCGTGTCGGGCTGGATGGAACTCAGGTCGAATGCCGGCGAGATAAGTATAAGGCCGTCAATCTCCATGCCGTGGGTCTCATAAAGATAGCGAAGCAGGCCCGCCGCCCGCATCGCGCCGTAGCTTTCGCCGGCCAGGCACTTTGGGGATGGCCAGCGGCCGTAGAGGCTGGCGTAGAGGCGGATGAAATCACCGATTGACCGAGTGTCCTCGCGCGAGTTGTAGAACTGTTTTGCCTCCCCCGGCGGAACGGCCCGGCTGAAACCGGTCCCGACCGGGTCGATGAAGACGAGATCGGTCCATGGAAGCCATGAATGTGGATTTTCGACTGCGGCGTACGGCGGAGGAGCAGGCGGATTTTCCGCCCCCGTTATAACCCTCAGAGGTCCGGCAATTCCGAGGTGCACCCAGGCAGAGGATGCGCCGGGGCCGCCGTTGAAAAGAAATGTTATGGGCCTCGCATCGCGCTGCCGCCCGTCGGCGGTGTAGGCCACGAAAAACATATCGGCCCTTGGTTTATCGGAATCGTTTCTTATCCTCAACCGGCCCGCTGTCGCCGTATATTCGAAGGCGCCTTGCGGACCCTTATATGTATGCCGGGTCACCGAAAGCCCCGATTGAAAATCTCCAACTCCCGCGGAACTCTCTGCAACGCTCTCAGGTCCCGCGCCGGCGCCTTCCTGCCTGGTCTCTTTTCCTCCCGCATTCGCTGCCGCCTTATCCGGGCGAGGAGCGTCCCGATCTTCCATTACCGGCCGGCCCACGCTTCCTTTGACACTTGCCGGAGCATGGGTATTCCCCCCGGCTGCATCCACTCTACCCACCCCTGGTCCGCAAAGTGCCAAACCCAGCGTTAATGCAAGGGCTGCAACATAACTCCCCAATAGCGGCAGCATCGGTTCTCCTTATCGCATATGCCATGGAAATCAAGGCCGGTAAAGGTCCTGAAACATTTTTCGGTTAATGCCCGATCAACCCAATGTCAATGCGGGACCGATAGGGTGCAAATACTGAAGCGCCAGAGGTGTGATGATTCAATTACTTGGCCGAAATAGTTGAACTATTCCTGAGTGAATCTTATTATTTTCGCATCTGGTTGTTGTTGCCATTGTTAGGGAGGTACTTAGATGAGCAAGGATGAGCTGTTATTTCTCAGAAACATTCTCCTGGAGAGGCGAAGCAGCGTGATTATGCGTGTCCGAAGCCTTGCGGCTGCATGGCAGGAATTGGAGGAGCGGGCGATAGAGATAGAAGAGGAAGCCCAAAAGGCCAGCATAACAAAGCCTTACGACCAGCTCGATTTTAATGGAAAGATCGAGATCGAGCAAATCGACCTGGCCCTGACGAAAATGAGTGTTGGTGAGTACGGTATTTGCGAATCCTGTGGAGACGATATAAGCCCGAGACGACTGAATGTGCTGCCCTGGGCGCGTTTATGCGTGGACTGCGCGCGGGATTACGAAAAACTGCACAGGACCCTGCCACGAACGATCGAGTCGGAGGTCGAGGCAAAGATCCCGGACGAGTACCAGGGCCTTACGAATGACCAGATCGTGCATCTTATCCATGAACGGCTGCAGGCCGACGAAAGAATAGACGCGGATGAGCTTAAGCTCGCTCTGCGCAAAGGTATTTTATACATTGACGGTTCGGTTTCTGGAGAAATCGACCGTGAAAACATCGTCCAGGTGCTCACCGAAGTCCTGGGGTTTTCGGCAATAGTTGACCGTATGGAAACCGGCGAACTAATTCTGGATCGCGAAGACTACGAACAAAGCCCGGCGGAAGGTCCCCTGCTTGGAGACCGGACTTTCTACGACCATGACGACATAAATGAAGAAATGTCCGAATCGTGATTGCCGGACTGGTGGGCGCAACCCATCGCTCGTCGTTCTTTCTGATCGACTAACCTACCATTACTGTTTTCCGGCCTGGAGGTTCAGCTATCGGGGTCGAGCAGGCGGCCTCGTTTTATCGCCTCTTTGCCGAAACGGTCCTGTATGGCGTCGAGGGCCTGGTCGAGGTGGCCGTGCCGGTGGGGCTGGCGGGCAGGGCCTGGAACTTCGATTCGCATCTGGCTGGGGCCGGCGCAAAATCCCGACACGCCAACGCCTATCAGCCTGATCTTTGCTGAAAGCTTCAGCTCGCGAAGGAGCCTGCGAGCGGTGGCGAAGAGCAGGTCGGTCGAGTCGAATGGTTCGGGCAGAGTGCGGCTTCGAGTTATTACCTTGAAATCCGAAAATTTCAGCTTCAGGGTGACCGTTCTCCCACGGAGGCCGTGTTTTCTCAGGTCTCGCCCCACTTCCTCGGCTTGTGACAGGAGCATTTTCTCGATTTCGGCAATGCTGTCAACGTCCCGTGCAAAGGTTTCCTCGGCGCTTATCGATTTTGGGTCGCTGGAAGGCTCGACGGGCGAGTGGTCGATCCCCTGGGCCTTTTCGAAAAGCCTTCCCCCCCATTTGCCAAACTTCTTAACCCAAAAACCGGCCGGGAATTTCAGTATGTCCGCCGCGTAGGTAACCCCGAGGTTTTTGAGTTCTTCCGCGGTCCGCTTGCCAACGCCTGGAATCTTTCTCACCGCGAGCTTTTCGAGGAATCTTTGCACGTCGGCTTCCTCGATGATAGTCAGCCCGTCGGGTTTTTTGAAATCCGATGCTATTTTTGCGAGAAACCTGTTCGGGGCAATTCCCACCGAGCAGGTAAGGGAGGTTGCGGAAAGGACCCGGGACTTCAGTGCCATGCCCAGCTCACGGGGACTTCCGTGGATACACTGCGTCCCGGTAATATCGACGAAAGCCTCGTCGATTGACACATGCTCCACCAGGGGGGAGATCCCCTGGAGTATTTCCATCACCCGGCGGGACATTTCCTTGTAGCGGGACATGCGCACGGGGAGGTAAATTCCGCCGGGACAGAGTTTTTTGGCCTGGAAGATGGGCATTGCGGAATGCAGGCCGAATTTTCTGGCCTCGTAGGATGCGGCGCAGACGACCCCCCGCTCGGCCCCGCCCACTATAACGGGTTTGCCGCGGAACTCGGGATTATCTGCTTGTTCGACTGATGCAAAGAATGCATCCATATCCAGGTGAAGTATTCTGCGTGTCACCGGTGTTTTTTATCTCACTTGACGAGCATTACCGGGCAGTGGGAAAGAACCCCCACCTTGAAACTGATGGTCCCCCAGCCCTCGGAAAAGTTGTCGGTATCCAGCCTGTGTGAGCTCATTATAATCAAATCGACGCCGCTGTGGGCCGCAAAATTAAGTATCTCAAACACCCTGCGGCCGAGGAGGACCTGTTTTTCGATTACCAGATCATCTTTCCGGTATCGATCGATCAGGAGGTCCAGTTTGGCCTCCGCGCGGGTGCCGAGCTGTTTGAAAAACTTTCTGAAATCCTCGGTGTCGGCATCTTCGATGGTTTCAACCACGTGCAACAGGGTGATTTTCACGGAGCCGCAGTGAGCCATTTCGACCGCTATTTCAATCGCCTTGCGGTCCCGCTCCGTGAGGTCCGTTGGTACCAGGATATGTTGAAACATTTGCGCCTCCGATTTATTGGATATTAGTCCGTCATCCAAGCTGCGTACCTGGAAGTGAATTTAAGTTTTTCGGGAACTTATAGCCAGATGTAGAGGTATATTTCAGTACATTCGCGCTCTTCCCGTCAGCACTGGGACAAGAAAACTGTTGCTTTAAAAGGAATAAGAATTAATTTGGGGCGACAAAACCTAATTCCCATCCGCGAGTTGATAATGAAAAAAACCGGAGTTTATCTAATAGGTGCTCTTGGATCTATTTCGACCACGGTGGTCGCAGGGGCTCTGGCGCTTCGCGCCAAATTATCTCCCCCTACCGGGATGATTACATCGAGCGAAATTTTTCAGGGAATAGAACTCCCGGATGCGGGCGATCTTGTCTTCGGCGGCTGCGATATTCGTCAGCCCGATTCCAGCCCCGTGGACATATTCGAGAAAATGGCCCCGGTGCACCCCCGGATACTCTCGGCTATAAGGGAGGACCTGCTGGAGTTTCAGCAAGGGGTCGATGCCGGCTGCGCAGGCAACTGCGGGGAGGCCATTGAAAGACTGGGCGCGTGCGGGCCTTCCTCGAAAGAAACGCTTCGCGCCGAAATAGATGCCATACGCTCCAATCTGCGGAAGTTCCGGCAAAAGTTCCACCTCGATCAGGTGGTTGCGGTAAATCTCGCCTCGACCGAACCGCCGCTGCAAACAGGCCCGTGTCACGACAATTTGGAAGCATTCGAGGCGTGCCTGGACCGAAACGAGCGCGAGAAGGTAAGGGCGAGCTGCCTTTACACTTATGCGGCAATCCGCGAGGGCTGCCCGTACATAAATTTTACTCCGTCCAATGGCGCCCTGATCCCGGCGCTGGTCGAGTTGGCCCGCGAAGCCGGTGTGCCGGTAATGGGAAATGACGGCAAGACCGGCGAGACCCTGGTAAAATCGGCCCTGGCCCCGATGTTTGCCTTCAGAAACCTTGATGTAATGAGCTGGAGCGGATTCAACCTGCTTGGAAACCTCGACGGAGAGGTGCTAAATCATCCGGGTAACCGGCAATCCAAGATCAGGAGCAAGGACCAGGTGCTGCCTAACATCCTGGGATACTCGCCTCACACAACGGTCGGTATCGACTTCGTGCCTTCGCTCGGGGACCAGAAAACCGCCTGGGATTTTATACATTTCAGGGGGTTCCTGGGCACGGCGATGTCGCTCCAGTTCGTCTGGCAGGGATACGACTCGATGCTGGCGGCGCCGCTGATCCTGGACATGGTTCGTCTGGCCGGGCTTGCGAAAAAAAGGGGTGAGAGCGGCCTGATGGCGCACCTGGCATGCTTTTTCAAAACTCCGATCGGCGTAGGGACCCATGCCCTGCACGAACAGTTCCGCCTGCTCACCGACTACGTGGAAAAAATAAAAGCGGGTCATGCGGAGAAAAGCGAAAATAGCCTTCCTGAAAATCTTGCTCTCAATAGAAGGGCGGGCGGGCGTACGGGATAATTTCTTCGAAAATACCTCAACTATTTCTCTTCTTTTGCCGTTCTTGGGAATTGAATAAATTAAATCATACCCGGCAGGAGGTTTACTGGAAATTCCCATTTCAGCTGGGGGCGGGTCAGTTCGGTGCCGTGTGGATTGTGGCATCAAAATCAATTGGTTGGAGATGAAGAAACCCGGCTCATCTGCAAATTTTAGAAACGGCTTTGTTTTAATAACATGTTCGCTACAAATCTTGAGCTTTTATACTGAAAAACAAATCTACTCCCGAGCGACCCTTGCCTGCTGTCCGGGTTAAGCTCTCAACATCCCTTGGACTTTGGGGAATAGCCCCGACGATAGGAGTTGGAATCGACAGCGCAAAAAGTTTTATGATCGTCTCTCATATTTGTTGATTACAAATATGGGAAAAAAGTAGTATAACCCGCCCTCAATGCTGGGATTTTTGGTGTGAAAGAGTGTCGTCTTTTGGACCGAGCCTGAAAAGATCGAAAAAACATGTCGATATGCCCTGCAAACGATCAGGAAATCCGATACCAGATTTCCCAGATCAGAGATCTTCCTCCTCTGCCCCAGTCCGTCCAAAGACTGATCGATATAATCCAAAACGAAGTCGAATCCTCCGATGAACTCGAAAGCATAATCGGCTACGAGCAGGCCGTTGCGGCCAAGGTGCTGCAGGCTGCAAATTCGAGCTATTACGGCTACCGCAAAAAGGTTGACAATATATCCAAGGCGATTGTGCTAATCGGCTGCAATCAGACAAAATCGATCTGCCTGTGCACTCTGCTCATGAACCTCTTCAACGGCAGGCACATCGAACCGGCATATCGCGAAAGACTCTGGAAACACGCTCTTACCACCTCGAAAGTGGCATCGGAAATCTCCAGGAGCCGGCCGTGGGTTCAGAAGCAGGAAGCGGCGCTTATGGGCCTGCTGCATGATGTCGGGCACCTGGTGATGGCATCCTATTACGGGGACCAGTTCCAATTTATCATGGACCTGGCCTCGAAACGAAAAAGTCCGCCGTGGTGTGTGGAGATGGAGTTGGGGTTCGTGCATACCGAGATAGGCAAGTATCTTGCCTCCCGATGGGCTTTCCCCGACTCATTTCAGGCCGTGATAGAGTTTCACCATTCGCCCCAACGGTGCGATTCTTTCAGGTCGGAAGTCAGGCTGATTTATCTTGCAGATGTAATTGCCAATTCACCCTACTATCCTGAATTTCTAACGGATGAAGCTACCCTCAAATATTGCCGTGATCTCTACATCTCGGAGGATGAATGGCAGGAGTACTGTAACAGGTTTGCTTTGATCGTGCCGGAAGTTGACCAGTTATGGAACCTGATGAAATAAAGAGGACAAGGGATGGACCATCTGGTTAAAGAAGTTCTTCAGAAGGGGCTTTTTAACATCGAAGAGCATGGCGATGAGCAGGGCCATTTCATGGCAATGATCCAGCGCTTTGCGGATGTCATGTCGCAGTTTTCGGATTCAGCCCGCATATGCGACTACTTTGTCAGGATAATAATCGAAGAGTCTTCCTTCGAGAACTGCTCAATCCTGCTTTGGGATACCGACCGGCAAAAGCTGTCCCTGACGGCGGCCTACGGGCTCGAGGACCAGCTTGGAACCGCCGCATGGCGCCGATACCGGCCCAGTTTGCTCTTCGATGTGGGCGAAGGCATTTCGGGACAGGTATTCGGTACCCGGAAACCGGTGTTTATCGAAAATTCCGAAAAACAGCCGATTCCCGAGCTAAAAGATGCGGTGATAACGCCCATATCGCTAGCATGCATTCCCCTTCTTAACATTGGAGTGCTCAACGTAAGCTCGTTTCATCCGTTGGAATTCCCGATTCAGTCCCGGCGAAACTGGGAAACCCTGGGGAACGTAATCTCCTATTTTCTTGTCGGCCTGCAGGGTCCACGTGATGCCGGCACTAACGGCAGGAGATTGCCAATGGAAAAATTGGACCTGCCGATCAGCTTTCCCGCTCCGGATTCCTATATTTCGGACCTTGTCCTGGACGCGCTTCCTCATGGGATATGCATACTGGACAAAAAGGGCGACGTTATTCGTCTGAACCGCGCGATCGAAAAGCTCCAGGGCGATAACTTCCCGGAAATCATCTCGCGCTCGCCCGCCATACTTTTCCAGGACCCGAACGTGTTCGGCAAACTCCTTAACCGTGTTTCCGAATCCGAATCCGGGCAGGCGGAAAAAACCGACGTTCACCTGATGAACTCGACGGGAGAGGCCTACCTGGCGGATGTCTACCTGGTAAGGCTGAATGACCCCTCGGGGAGTATGGGCTACCTTCTTGTAATAGAAGATATGACCAGGAAGAAGGCATTCTCGGACAGGATCATCCAGTCCGAAAAGCTTGCCGCGCTCGGGACAATGGCCGGAGGAGTCTCGCACGACTTCAACAACCTGCTGATGGCGATCCTCGGGCACATACAGCTCATTCTTACCCAGGTCCAGGACGAAGAAATCCGGCGCAGGCTGCAAAATATCGAAAAGGCCGTCTATGACGGCTCCAACACCGTGCGGCGGCTCCAAAGATTCACCGAACGGGAACGGGAACCCAAAGCGGTAGCATCGACAGTTGACGTCAATGAGGCCGTGAAGGATGTAATCGAGCTGACGCGGCCGCGGTGGAAGAATTTCATGGAAAGGTCTGGCCAGTTAATCGACTTGCAACTCGACCTCTCAGGGGACTGCCTTGCCGCCATTAACGCCTCCGATCTGCGGGAAGTCATTACAAATCTTTTGCTCAATGCAATCGATGCCATGCCGGAAGGCGGGAGCCTGGGCTTCAAGACGCGCTGCCAGGGCGAGCACGTAATAATCGAAATCTCGGATACCGGAATCGGGATGAGCAAGGATATTGCCGAAAAGATCTTCGACCCGTTCTACACCACGAAGGGGATCGGGAATTCCGGGCTGGGTCTGAGCGTCTCGTGGAGCCTGCTTGGCCGCTACGGCGGCGATATCCAGGTCAGGAGCAAGCCGGGCAAGGGGACCACATTCGTTCTAAAACTTGTCAGGGCCGAAGCCTTGAAGGCGCAGGCCGGAGGACCGATTGTCGAGGGAACCAGTTCATACAGGCTGTTGCTTGTCGAAGACGACCCGGAAATACTCAATATCTTGCGCGACATGCTGCGCCTCAAAGGTCACAGGGTTATGGCGGTTAACGACTCGGAGAAGGCGCTGGGTGTTATTGACTCGATCGATTTCGACCTGGTCCTCACCGATCTCGGAATGCCGGTTGTGAGCGGCTGGGAAATAGCAAAACGTGTCAAGGAAAAGGACCCGAAAATCCCCGTCGTGATGATAACCGGGTGGGGAGCGCAGTTCGAAGACGAGGACCTCACCGCCCGGGGCGTGGACCTGATGCTCGCAAAACCGCTCAGCTGGGACAAGCTGCTTGGGTCTATCGAGAAAATGCTTTAGAGGTCCGATTCCTTAGGTGCGGACGGCACGCCTTCAGCCGCTGCCTATAGAGTCAGAAAACCCGCGAAATGTTTTTTGGGTGGAACGGTGAAATGGAACCCGCCCGCCAAAAGCATGGAACCGAGCCCAACCCAACATTCCGGCGCAGGAGTGTTGGGTTTCGCTTTTTCTGAAGCTGTTTTTTCCCGGTGTTGAACCTGTTCACCTCCCAACCCACCCAGCAACTGCCCATTACGGGGTCACCTGTTCGCCGCAACTTTTTTACGACCTTCCTTTCTTCACCATACATCAAGTCCCACGCGCATTAAAACCGTCGCAATAATGGAGAATTGCCGGAGCGGTTAAATAATTTTCTTGACAAGAGTGCCCCTGGGCTATATACCACCATTCCGATGGGATTAGTGGTGAATGCGCCCGCCTTGCCCCCGCCACTCCCGGAAAAATCAAAGAACGGTATGTTGACGAAGGATTTTTTATTTATCAGGCAAAGAGTACGGAGGAAACATGACACCGACACGGCAAAGAATATCGACAACATCCAGAGTAAGCCGGCGCATTGGACCGCATCCGAGGGCTCAGGTGCGCCTGCTGATCAAAAACATGGCTCTTGCCCTGTCCATCGGCTTTGCAACGATCTTTGCGCCGGTTATTGCGGCATCGGCGGATACGGCCCCGTTGCTCAACGTCTCGTATGATCCCACCCGTGAACTGTACCAGGATTTTAACAAGGCGTTTGCCGGCTACTGGGAGTCAACAGCGCATCAGAGTATTGAGATCAGGCAGTCCCACGGAGGTTCGGGCAAACAGGCGAGATCGGTCATCGACGGCCTGGAGGCTGATGTCGTAACACTTGCCCTGGCATACGACGTGGATGAAATCCAGGAAAAAGGCCTGATAAAGCCCGACTGGCAAAAACGGCTGCCAAACAACAGCGCGCCTTACACATCCACCATCATATTCCTGGTCCGAAAGGGAAACCCGAAGGACATCAGGGATTGGAGCGATCTTATCAAGCCGGGAATCTCGGTGATCACCCCTAACCCCAAAACGTCGGGTGGAGCCCGCTGGAATTACCTGGCCGCGTGGGGATACGCCCTCAAACAAAACGCCGGGGATGAGGCAAAGGCCAAAGAGTTCGTAAAGCAGCTTTTCAAAAACGTTCCCGTGCTCGATTCAGGTGCTCGCGGTTCCACGACGACCTTTGTCCAGCGAGGCCTTGGAGATGTGCTTCTCGCGTGGGAAAACGAGGCCTACCTCGCCATCAACGAACTCGGGAAGGATAAATTCGAGGTGGTGACCCCTTCGGTGAGCATTCTAGCCGAGCCGACCGTTGCGGTTGTGGACAAGTATGTTGACAAGCACGGGTCCCGTGAGATCGCGGAGGCATACCTGAAGTACCTCTACAGTGACCAGGGGCAAAAGATCGTTGCCAGCCATTACTATCGGCCCGTCAACAAAGAGGCCTCGTCAAGCTTCAAACTTCCCGAGCTGAGGCTCTTTACGATCGACGAAGAATTCGGCGGCTGGCAGAAAGCCCAAAAGACGCATTTTGCAGACGGCGGAACCTTCGACCAGATCTATTCAAGATAAACCATAAGCATGTGTGGCATGCCTCAAAACTCACGTGGGCGGGCGTTCCAGCCTGCCGGAAGACCAGGGCGGGATGAGTTACCATGAATAATGCGATAAAAAGAGAACGCGTGCTGCCGGGATTTGGTCCAACTCTGGGCTATACCGTCTTATACCTGAGCCTGGTCGTGCTCATCCCCCTCTCGGCGCTCGTAATCAAGACAACCGGCATCACCTGGCATGCATTTATCAAGGCAGTGGCTTCTCCGCAGGTCATGGCATCCTACCGGGTCACCTTCGGCTCGGCTTTTATCGCCGCGCTGATCAATGCCGGTTTCGGAACGCTCACTGCCTGGGTGCTGGTGAGGTATCAATTTCCCTGCAAGAGGCTCGTCGATGCCCTTGTTGATCTCCCTTTCGCCCTGCCCACGGCTGTTACCGGCATCACCCTGGCCACGGTCTACTCTGAAAACGGGTGGATGGGCTCGCTTCTGGGGCCGCTCGGCATAAAGGTGGCCTATACACAGCTCGGGATAATCGTTGCCATGACAACAATCGGGCTGCCATTTGTCGTGAGGACGCTCCAGCCCGTAATCGAAGGTATCGAAGCGGAAGCCGAAGAGGCTGCCGCCTGCCTGGGCGCTAACCGCCTGCAGACATTTTGCCGAGTGCTGCTGCCGCTCATGATCCCTTCGATCCTGACCGGCTTTGCCCTGGCCTTCGCGAGGGCGGTCGGTGAGTACGGCTCGGTAATCTTCATCGCCGGCAACATGCCCATGGTCTCCGAGATCACCTCACTTTTGATCGTCGGCAAACTCGAACAGTTCGACTACGGCGGAGCCACTGCCATCGCTTTGGTTATGCTCACGGCTTCGTTTGCCATGCTGTTGGCGATAAACGTTCTTCAGCGCTGGAGCAGGAAAGTAGCGGAATAGGAAACAGGGAAACATCAGATGACAGATAACCAGTACAGAAAATGCGGAGATTTGACCGAGCCGGTCCCGGTACAGTGGCTCCTCGCGATACTTGCGATCCTGTTTCTCGGCCTTTTCCTCTTTTTGCCCCTTGCCGCGGTATTCACCCAGGCGCTGGCAAAAGGATTCGGCCCCTATTTCGACGCGCTAAGAAATCCCGATGCGCTCGCGGCTGTTCGTCTCACCCTGATAACGGCCGCCATCAGCGTACCGCTCAATCTGGTCTTCGGCCTTGCCGCTGCCTGGGCTATCACGAAATTCGATTTTCGCGGAAAAAACCTCCTGGTCACCATGATCGACCTTCCTTTCTCGGTCTCCCCGGTAATCTCGGGGCTTATCTTCGTGCTCATCTTCGGTCTCCAGGGATGGATGGGAACGTGGCTCGACGTGCACAATTTCAAAATCGTCTTTGCCGTTCCGGGGATCGTTCTCGCGACCATATTCGTAACCTTCCCGTTCGTTGCTCGTGAACTGATCCCGCTGATGGAGGCCCAGGGAAGGGAGGAGGAAGAGGCTGCCCTGGTCCTTGGCGCGAGCGGGCTTCAGACCTTTTTCCGGGTAACCCTACCCGGCATCCGGGAGGGGCTCATTTATGGCGTCATCCTCTGCAATGCGCGGGCAATGGGGGAGTTCGGCGCGGTCTCGGTCGTTTCGGGCCATATACGTGGTGTGACCAACACTCTCCCGCTGCATGTGGAGATACTCTACAACGAGTATGATTTTACGGCGGCGTTTGCGGTCGCATCGCTTCTAGCCATGCTGGCTCTGGCAACACTGGCTATAAAGAGCCTGACGGAATGGAAATCGGCTCGAACACCATCCCGCGAACTTGAAGAGGCACTGGTACCATGAGCATCGAAATAAAGAACATCACCAAGCATTTCGGCGGTTTCCACGCTCTAAAGGACGTCAGCATCGACATAGCTTCGGGGGAGCTGGTGGGTCTGCTCGGCCCGTCAGGCTCCGGAAAAACGACATTGCTGCGCATTATCGCGGGGCTGGAGACACCGGATGGGGGCGCCATAGTGGTGAACGGCGAAGACACCACCGGGGTCAATGTCCGCCGGCGGGGGGTGGGATTTGTCTTCCAGCACTATGCATTGTTCCGGCACATGACGGTNNTCCGGAAAAGATATCAAAGGGAAGGTAATGAAGCTTCTCAAGCTGGTCCAGCTCGAAGGCGTGGCGGACCGCTACCCCTCTCAGCTCTCGGGCGGACAGCGCCAGAGGATTGCCCTGGCCCGGGCGCTTGCCGTCGAGCCAAAGGTGCTCCTCCTTGATGAGCCCTTCGGAGCGCTCGATGCCAAGGTCCGCTCCGAGCTGCGTCAATGGCTTCGACAGCTCCATGACGAGATCCAGGTAACAAGCGTATTCGTAACCCACGACCAGGAGGAGGCGTTAGAGGTGGCCGACCGCATCGTGGTGATGAACGAGGGCAGAGTGGAGCAGGCGGGTACACCCGATGAAGTCTACGAAAACCCCGCCAATCCTTTCATCTTGAGCTTTCTTGGGAGCGTGAATCTTTTCCATGGGCGGGTACACATGGGGAAGGCCCGGCTCGGCGCCATTGACATCGCGGTCCCCGAGCACGCGACAACGGACAATACCGCGGTCGTGGGCTATGTGAGGTCCCACGACATAAGCGTCGAGCGGCGGCCATCGGATGGGGCGAGCATAGGGGCCGAGGTCAGAAACGTTCACTCCATAGGCCCGATTGTCCGGGTGACGTTCGGAGTGAACGGAAAGAATGAAACCATCCAGGCCGAGCTGACGCGCGAGGTTTTTCAGAAACTCGCGCTCAAAAAGGGTGAGCGTGTTTATGTCAGACCACGCAACGTTAGGGTCTTTGTCGAGGATTATCAGATTTAGACAAGCATTCAGGAAGGGGAAATGTATGGACAGGCAAGAAGTTCAGAAATTGGCGAACTATTTCCGGGACAAGCCCGCCGAGGAGGTCCTGCGGAGCTTCTTATCCGACCATGGCCTTCATGCCTCGAACGGCAACAAGGACCGGATCGCCCTGGCATCGAGCCTTGGGGCCGAGGACCAGGTACTTACGCACATGGTGTTGGAGATTTATCCCGATGCACGGATCTTTATCCTGGATACCGGAAGGTTTCATTCCGAGACTTATGAACTCATCCAGAAAACCATGCTGCGGTATGGTGTTCATTATGAGGTCAAGTTTCCTGAATCGGCCGATATCGAGGAGATGGAAAGCCGGTTCGGACCCGAACTCTTTTATGAAAGCATTGAGAACCGCAAGAAGTGCTGCCATTTCCGGAAGGTAAAACCCCTTCAAAAAGTATTATCCACCCTGGATGTATGGGTTACCGGGCTGCGCAGGGCCCAGGCAGTTACAAGAGGTTCGGTGGATAAGGTCGAATGGGATGAGGGCAACGGGCTTGTCAAGCTCAACCCGCTTGCCGACTGGAGCGAAGATCGGGTCTGGAAATATATCAAGCAGAACAACGTGCCGTACAGCAGCCTGCACGACCGGGGATACACGAGCATCGGCTGCGCCCCCTGCACAAGGGCAATAGCGCGCGGGGAAGATGTCAGGGCAGGACGCTGGTGGTGGGAAACCCCCGAACAGAAGGAATGCGGACTCCACGCTGCCGGTTCGGGAATATAGCATCCCCGCGAAGTCGGCCGAGGGGTCGAACCCCCTGGGGATCTACTGTCGATGCGGTCGGCAAGGTCGGGAGACCTTGCCGCAACAGAGATCGAATTCCCCTCCATTGGCGGGAGGGGTTAAGGGAGGGTGTCGAAAATACCTTAGAATTTCAACTCCATCAATCTATCGGCCCAGCGAAGGTATGGGGGATAGAAGGGGTAGCCCGGATTCATATCCGGGCGCGAAGCGCAAGGGGGTTGTACCCACATTCAGTTCGGTCTCATTTCCGCCGCCGCCGCACAGCCTCTTGTGCTCCGCACCCGGATATGAATCCGGGCCACCCACTGCTTGGAACCCCAAGGCGTCATTCGGCTATAACACCGCATTTTTGGGAATTCCTATTTGGGCGACACGCCCTTTTCGGGCTGTTGCCCAAACCAGATTTGGATTCACGTCCGGGACGGTATCGAAAATCGTCATTCCCGCCCAGAAGCACCGCGGGAATGACGTTGTTAGGCTCGCGCCTGCCTATCCACCTAGCAGTTTCAAAAAAGGCTATTTGGGCGATACGCCCTTTTGACCGCGCCGTCCTTTCGACATAAGGTCTTACCTCGCTTCTTTCCCTATTGCTCGTAAGTGCCCCTGGTCGAAGCCTGCCCGAGCACTTTGCCCTTTCTTGCTTTTTCAAAGTCAGCCGGTTTGGCGTCCGGCCGGAGGTCGAGCTTGTCGGTATCGAGCGCGTATACTGTGAACACGTATGTATGCGGGCCGGTGCCACGGGGGGGCTGCGGGCCTCCCCATCCCGGTGTTCTGAATGAGTTTTTAAACTCTACCGCTCCGGGGGGCATATTCTTACCCGATGCGCCCTCCGGGATCGAAGCCGTTTTGGCGGGGATGTTTATCACAAGCCAGTGGGTCCAATTGTTTGCAACAGGGTGTATATCGACTACCGTCAGCGCGAAAGATCTGGTCCCTTCGGGGGCGCCGGACCATTTCAAGGGAGGGGAGACGTTTTGTCCCCCTGCGCCGGGGCGCGCGAACTCTGTTGGAATCTTGCCGCCGTCCTTGAATGCCGGAGACATAAGATCGAAGGCGCCGGCCGAAGCAGGCAGGAGTATCGCAAGACAAGCAATAACCGTAAGCGGAAAGAGTAAGCTCGAAATGGGAAGTCTCGGCATTTTTGGCCTCCTGTTTTTGAATTTCAGCAAAAATAAGGACTGTGGGCGCGGATATAAAGTGGTGCTGGAGCCATGCGGGACCTAAGCCGGGATGGTCTAAATCGCTGGTCTTTTCTCCCGTAATGATGTTTTGACAGTGAGAAATCTTCTCAAGAAAAACCCCTTTTTTCTCGATTTAATCATAGGTGCTCAAAGACGGTAAAAAGTAAAGCCCACGGTCTCGGCCGGTCATCAAAGCGGGGCGTCCCGAAAATCAGGACCAGCTAAAGAGGGTGAGGGAAAACGCAAAACTGGAAATTGTCAGCGCTGTGGGTACCGAATAGGAAGAAGGCGAATGCCTCATCTCCTTTGACGATGAATTCGGGCCTGACGGCACCCATGGCATGGAAGAATTTCGCTGAATTCATCCGGTGACATTCATCCTTGGGGTGGCCCTCGGAGCCGTGCGGCTTGAGGGCCTTGAATGCTCAGCAATCTATTTTAAGGGATAATCCAGTGGCCTATAAAAATCTGTCGGTGCTGGTTGTGGATGATTTTGCCACAATGCGGCGCATCGTACGAAAAATCTTGAGAGACCTGCAGTTTCAAGAGATATTCGAAGCCGAAAACGGCATCGAGGCCCTCAAGTTGTTGAAGTCAAATAAAGTTGATTTGGTCGTCTCGGACTGGAACATGCCGGAAATGACGGGATTGGAACTTTTGAAGCAAGTTAGAGCCGATGATCAGCTTAAGCATCTGCCCTTCCTGATGGTAACCGCCGAGGCCCAGAAAGAAAATATTGTCGAGGCGGTACAAGCCAAAGTCAGCAACTATGTGGTAAAACCCTTCACCCCGGCAACCCTTGAGGAAAAAATCGCCAAAATTCTTCCCAATTGATCTGGAGTGTAAAAGATGGACGTAAGAATTATAAATCCATTTCTCGCCGCGGCGATGCATGTACTGAAAACAATGGCTGAAGTCGATGCCACACCCGGAAAGCCGTTCTTAAAACGAGACGATGTTGCCGTGGGAGATGTTTCGGCAATCATTGGAATCACCGGCGCGGCCAAGGGGTCCATGGCATTGATTTTTACTGAACCATGCATCATGGGAATCGCCTCCAATCTACTGGGCGAAGAATTTACCACCATGAGCCATGATGTGAGGGACGCCGTGGGAGAACTCACCAATATGATTTGCGGAGATGCCAGAAGGCGCCTTGCGGAGGACGGTTTCGTCCTGCAGGCGGGAATACCGACCATAGTTGCCGGAAAAAGCCACACGATAACTCATATTGCCGACGGCCCACGCCTTGCGGTACCGTTCGAAACCGCCACTGGCTCTTTCATGGTCGAGGTTGCTTTCGGCAGATCAGACTAACGGGAGGAAATCAGCGGGGACAGGCAAGACCCTGAATGAAATCTTTATGGTAAGTCACCGCGGGTTGGAATCGCCTTGCGGTAATTTCTTACACACAAATTCGTGCGTGGCTCTTACTATGCCGGAGCGACGACTGACGGATTCGGTGAAAATTATCCTGACATATTCCGCCGATTAAACAGCAATAACAGTAAGTCCCCTCCTTTTGGACCTCATAACCCCGTAGAACTATTTCACCACAAATCGACCATAGAGGTAAGCAGTTTACCCAGCCTGGATGCCGATGCGGCACGGATGCGCAGGCTTGTTCAAAACCTGATCGGCAACGCCCTCAAGTACCAGCAGCCAGGGAATAAACCCGTCATCAAAACTCACGGCCGGGTAGTGAATAATACGTGTCATAAGCAGCCCCCCTGTCTCACCACCACGGTGATCCCCGCCCCATTGGCGCTAAGCATCACCCCATTATATCCACCCCCACCCCCATTTATTACTAATATCAAATACTGTTTGCCCCGTTCCAAAGCAGTAATCCACTTGATTGACGTTCCAGACAGGCGCTAATTAAATTCTGCTGCAACAGGGTGTCAATGTCCCCTTCTCGTACTGCTTTAGAAAGGGGGAACCGCCAGATGAAGAACAGGATAAGAAAACCCTTTGTGTGGCTTATCGTTGATGATGACGAAGATGAGCGGTTGCTGATAAGGAAAGCAGTCAAGGCATCGTCGCAACAGCGAAAATTCGAGGTGGATTTGCTCTTCCTTAACGACGGCCTTGAACTTTTGGAATATTTGTCATCTTCCAGTAACGGAAACTCAGCCAATTTGCGTCCCGACTTGATTTCCCTCGACCTCAAAAAGCCCCGCTCCGATGGCGGTGAGGTCCTGAAGGAGATAAAGTCCAATAAGGATTTCAGGGACATTCCGGTTGTAGTGTTCACGGCGACCGAACGAACCTCGGTAATTGAGGAGGGCTATCGTTCGGGAGCAAATACCGTGATTCAAAAGCCCGCCGACTTCGCCCGTCTGACCAGCGTCCTTCAATTAATCGTGAATTATTGGGGATGCCTGGCAAGATCGCCTAAAGGCTTTGGTTGTGCGGGCATCTCGTGAGGGGGCCTTGCGGAGAAGGTTTATCGAGTTCATAGAGTTACTCTAAATAAGGATTTCCAGCTAAATCAGGATCTCACGGCCCCCTTCCAAGGGGCCTTTTTATATGATTTTGGGATGTCTGGAGTAATCTGGTGCCTGGGGCGGGTCGAACCCGCAGTGATATAAACCTAGAGCCGGTTTACAGACTTCTGCACGACACGTGCAACACCACTGGACTAAACCAATTCAACTCGGAGTTCTCGCCCAACAAGCGCGGCAGCTCGTTGCAATGTCTCAATTGTAACGTTTCCTTTGGCCTTGAGGACACGATCCACCTGCGCGCGGCTTGTGTGCATCTGCTCGGCCAATTGTGTTTTAGTAATGCCCAGCTTGCGCATTTCTTCGGCAAGCTGCCATGCGATCACGCGTGTAGCAGCCTCAGCCTTCGCGGTTTCGTAGATGCCTTCCTCTTTGAGAAAGTCATCGAGGGTTGACCCCCAGTGAGGATTTTTCCTGGTCATGATCCCATTTCCTTCATTCGTTTTCGCGCCAGTTCAATGTCATCTGATGGCGTCTTCGAGGTCTTCTTGATGAAGCCATGTACTACCCCAATCCATCCTTCATGCACGAAGAAAAGTATGCGCGCGATGCGACGGCTTGGTAAGGCGCTCCGGACTTCCCATAATCCGCCCCCAAGCGGACGGCACAGCGGCATCCCGACCGGCCAGCCAACCTGAACCGTGGCGAGGTCGATTCCGATCTTGCGCCGATCATTGGCAGGCAAGGTGCGCAACCAATCCCTGACTGGTTCGGCGCCGGTCGAAGTGCAATAGAATACAACAGGTATCCCGGTCAGGTGGTGGCCGGACATAAGTAGTCCTTAAAGAAAAGGTATCATCTATGATACGTTTCCGCAAGAGGCAGACTTGATTTTGCGGTATTGGAATCTTTTTGTCTAGTCCGTGTTCCGGTGCTCCGTTGTTGGTGCCACAGGACTCAAACCTGTCGGGGTTCTACTGGATAAGGGTTTGGGGTGGTCTTGCCCCACCAACGGACCACCGAGCTAAATAGTAGATTAAAATCGGGGTGAGAGGATTCGAACCTCCAGGGCTGAAAAATTCGACAATCGTTTCGACATCTTACGGGCAAATTTTTGGCTATCGGACCACTTGCGGACCACTAGGAAGAAACGGCTGGATTCGAACCAGCGAACATTTAGACTGGAGAAGGGTGTGTAGGCCCTGGGGACAACAAAATATTTCAGACTCTTTTGGGAAATCAAACATGATATCAGCAAAAGAATCTCCATATTATTAATCATAGAATTTTAAATTCATCAAATACAGTGTTAACTTCTGCGAATTTCTCCCACTCTATGAATGTAAGGCGTTCATCCAACTTGGAAAAAACCCAGTCAGGTGAAATTACGGATAATATTGAACCAAGGCATGCCTTGGATCGTAGTCTACCCTTTGGGAGATAAGGATCATCCGATATCTTCGAAACAAATAATTTAGCTTCTCCAACTAACTCCTTATCAGGTTTGGTAGATGCTTCTAAGCAGTCCATCAAAAATGTTTCAAGGCATCCTTTACCATCAGCTGGAACGCATATACATAGAATTTGAAGTGGATGTTCCTCTTTTGGTTCCTTCTTTAAATAAGTATAAACTGTAAACCATGCTCCAATCGTTGCCGCTTTATAATCAATATTGCTTTCTGACAGCCATTTTGAAAGAGATAATTCGCAATCAGCTACATTTCTATTATCTCTATCGAAAACTATTACTACACGGGAAAAGCGATCACTAGGCGTGCTCTCCATCTGGGTACGATTTATTAAGGATAGGAATTTATTCCCAATTACGTTAAAGCCGCCTACAGCCCAAATGGCAAGTTCATTTCCGACTCGATCTTCGCGCGTATACCAATTCAATGTTTCATTATCGCGATTTACGGGCAGGCGAGGTAGCTTGTCGGACTTAGGTACATAGTTCCATGAGAATTTCTTCTTGAGGAAATAGCTTATCAGTATTGCGTCTGTCTTCCCTTCACACAAGATAGCTTGTTTCATCTCAATTCCAATTTATACTCAGACCTACCTATGAAAGCTTCGTATCCTGTACGCATCCAAATCTCAGGGCGCCCAATTCTCTGTGAGGGTTTTATGGTGAAAACTCTGACAGGATCTTCCTGTTGACTATAGGACTGCTCTTTGTCAGAATAAACTGATTTGAGAAAGTTATCTGCGAATTCTATACTGTGAGAAGTGATAAATAACTGATTGTTAAATTTATTTGCATACCTAATAAGGAGCCGCGAAAGCTGGGCCTGAGCTTCAGGATGAAATGTAGAATCTATCTCCTCTATGAGGTGTACTGCATTTTTATTTACAAGCATGTGCCCAATAAGGTGAAACCATCGCCTTGCACCATCACCAAATGAGAACATTGGAATAAGTTTCTCATCTAGCGTCCTAATGTATACTGGACCTTGTGACCCATCAGGATAGGGAATCGAATCAATCTCTTTGATCTCCGGGAATACTTTAGCCATTTCATGTGTGAACTCTTCCAGAATTCTGTACCTTTTTAAGTGGCTGAAAACCTTAAGTTCTGCTTTGGGGTCTCGATGGGCAAGAATATCATGAAGCTGTCCTAGCTTGAAAGGAGGGGCGACTATAGGATTTTCCGGAGGGAAATACATGTCTATTTTATTAGGCTTATTATTAAGTCGAAATTCCCACTGACCGATGTATTCTGATCTTTTAGATGTTTGAGTTTTCTGCTGAGGTTCAACCATCGTACCGATTGTTGCTAGAGGCCCAGGAAGTGGCTCAGCTTCCGAATATTCATCTAGCTTGTGAGGATCTAAATCAGACAACTTACTTGAAGGTGAGAATGAAGAAGTCACAGTGTATTCCGCTTGGCTTCCTTCAATCCTACTATTAATTGAAAAGGTGTAGGGAAATGAAGAATGATCATTAAACAAAGTCAAAATCTTTTCACCTAAATCAAGCGCACTCGTTAAAATTCCATCGCATCGCCTCAGGACGACTTGACTGAAAAATGGACCTGCATTCAAACCGCATGCGTGTGAATAGATAGCTTCTAGAACACTGGTCTTTCCAGCGTTATTAGGGCCGAATAGGAGATTTATTTTGCCTAAGTTCGAAAATGTGACACGATCAAACAACTTAAAACCGGAGACGGTAACTTCCGAGTACATTCCCCGGGTTCTAAATGTCTGTTGCGATGGTGAAAGTTTGAACTTTGCCGAACTCTTGCCTGCTCTGGGCTTGTTAGACAATGGGTTGCCCTCCATTTAGTTACGGCGCACAAAGCTACCCGGTTTAGTCAAATTCTTTTCCCGCCCACCTGACCCGCCCCAGGACATAA
Organism: Desulfarculales bacterium UBA696; assembly: GCA_002298995.1. Lineage (GTDB taxonomy): Bacteria > Desulfobacterota > Syntrophobacteria > Syntrophobacterales > Syntrophobacteraceae > SbD1. The sequence goes on along the minus strand of DBMO01000024.1, from coordinate 4,492 downwards.
GAATGAATTGGACGGCCAAGATCGAGGCTAAATTCAAATGCCCGGTAGGCTGCCACATTATCAGAGTTGCAGATAAGCCTGGTTCCTTCCGGTTCCCTACTTAATGTCAGGCGCTTAACCGAAACCGTTCCATCGGGGAGCTGCACTAAGTAGATATCGCCAGTTATAATCCTAATTCGTTCACCTTCGTGAGTGTCGAATAAGATTATTTCACCATCGTTGATTGTAGGGGCCATTGAATCGCCCCTTACTTGGCAAGATAGAGGTCCTTCTTGCGCTCCGGCCTGGGGCCTACCAGTCTTTCAATAAAGTAGCGCTTGAATGGGAAGGGATCCGCGATCCCCTCATAAATTAGCCTGCCCTCCGGGCCACCATTGACCCAAGATTGAAGCAGTGGAACCAAAAGGTATTCCTCGGCATCAAGGCATTTGGTCTGGACAGCGACCTCTTCCAGCAAGCTGTCATGAATAGAGGCAATGTAGATTGGTCCTTTCCCCCAGACCAGCCAATGCAACACCAAATAGCCGTGAACCCAATGGCGTAAGACCTTGTGATTCTTGGACATATATGGTGCCTGGGGCGGGAATCGAACCCGCACGCCCACAAGGGGCAAGGGATTTTAAGTCCCTTGTGTCTACCTATTCCACCACCCAGGCGCGTGTAGCTCCGGAACCAAACCTTTTCGTATTTCTATCAGCGCAAGCTCTCCCAAGCCCTGATAAACGGGGGGGCCCTGTGATGAGCTTTCACCGGAACTGGTTGCGAGTATAAGTGAACAGGGCCGGAAATGCAACGCGGGAGCAATGGACACGCGGGAGCAATGGAAGGCAGTATGGAAATGGGCAACACCGCGTGGATCATCCGGTACAATACCGTTGAATCGCCTGCGATGGACAAATCTGCGTTCTGCTTCCCGGTTCGATTTTGAACCAACCTGTTATGGTATCTGAAAACCGCCTTCTCATGCCTTGCCGCTCAACTGAAAAACATTAATGCGATATGGAAAATGCGGGTTAATGATATATGAATTTGCATGATTATCATAAGCTGCGCTGCCGCATGAAGAATATAAAGGACATCCGTTATTGGTTTGCTATTTTCAGGAATCTTTCCCCTTGGATAATGGATTATTGTAAATAGGAGCATTAATACGATAACGGTTGTATTGTGTATGACTTTGCATGCAAAAGTGTAGGCTTTATGATCCAGTTCGGCTGCCCGGCAAGAGGGAAGCCAGCAATATCCTTGTATATCTTATCTGGCACAATACTTGTTTACAGCTCCCAAGGATGGTTGAGGAGCTTGCCGTCCGGCGGGCTTCAAGATTTAACACCAGGAGGAGAGAATGAAAAAAGGCACTGGAATCTGGTTTCTCGCCATGATTTTCGTTATGGGACTTGGGCTTTGTGTCGAAGCGGGGCAGGCTGATCCGTCAAAGGGCTACAGACAGGTGAATCTGGTTTCGGATCAAATGCACTATGCCCGCAAGACCGACTCGAACCTGCGAAATCCCTGGGGCGTCGTTGTGCAGCCCTACGGCCGCATCCATGTTTCAAACAACGGGACCGGGACATCCACGGTTTATCGGCCAAACGGCAAGCAATTTTCTCCGGTAATAGATGTCCCCGGGCCTGGAGGCTCCGGGACGGGAACTCCTACCGGTTTTGTCTATAATGACACCGAGGATTTTATCATCACAAGCGGGTCAAAGAGCGCGGCGAGCACCTTTATATTTGCCACCGAAGACGGAACCATCCTGGGATGGAACGCTGATGTCGAGGCTGCCACGGCGGTTCTCGCAGTAGATAACTCAGGACTGAATCCCGATCCAGGAGCAGTCTACAAGGGTATCGCAATCGGCCGGGACGGTGGAAATAATTTCATTTATGTAACGAATTTTCGGGCCGGCGTCGTTGAGGTCTACGATGCAAACTTCGACTTTGTAAAATCCTTCACCGATGACAAAATCCCCTCCGGTTTCGCTCCCTTTGGAATCCGCAACATCGACGGCAAGCTTTATGTAACCTTTGCCAAGCAGGATGCGGACAAGCATGACGACGTCGCGGGTTCGGGGAACGGCTATATCGATATATTCGATACGGCGGGCACTCTTGTAAAAAGCTTCGCCTCGAAGGGCGAACTTAATTCACCCTGGGGCCTGGCCCTTGCGCCCGACCGGTTTGGAACTTTTAGCAATGCGATAATCGTCGGCAATTTTGGCGATGGGCACATCAATGCATTTAATCAGTCCACCGGCGAATTCCTGGGGCAGATGCAGGACCTGAAGCGAAACACGATCACGATTGACGGTGTTCGGGGCCTGGATTTCGGCAAGATCTCGATGGATGAAAACTCTGCAGGGGTCGATCCGCGTCCCGTGCTCTTTTTCGCAGCGGGGACCGATCAGGGGAGTCACGGACTTTTCGGATACCTTCGCCCTTATTCTCCCGGCGGTGACCATCTATATGCCGATTTCGGGTCCAACGGCCTCTATTCCTACAACGGCAGCGACTGGACCAAGATCAATGATTCCAGCCCGTCAAGCATGGCCGCAAGCGATTCAAACCTTTTTGCAAATTACGGCTCATGGGGCCTATGGAAATGGGACGGCACATCATGGACCCAGATCGATATAAATTCGCCCGGCGGAATAGTCGGTGTCGGCTCAAACCTTTATGCAAACTACGGCAAATGGGGCCTTTGGAAATGGGACGGCACATCATGGACCCAGGTGGACCGCAACTCGCCGGGCCAAATGGCTGCCGGGGGCACGAAACTATACGCAAATCACGGCTCGTGGGGTGTCTGGAAATGGGATGGATCGTCCTGGACACAGATCGACACGAACTCCCCGGACCTGATGGCCGCCTCCGATACAAAATTCTATGCAAACTACGGAGCGTGGGGTGTCTGGCAATATGACGGCACGACCTGGACACAGATCAACTCCGGCAAAGCCGACGCACTGATCGCATCCGGCGAAGACCTCTACGCAAGCTTCGGCTCATGGGGTCTCTGGAAATGGGACGGCACGCAATGGACCCAGGTCAATACCGCCCCCCCCGACAATATGGCCATCTCGGGCGGCAGGGTTTATTCCAACTATGGCGGCTGGGGCGTATGGCAATATGACGGAATATCTTGGACCCAACTATCATCCGGCAAAGCTAAAAAGATGACATCCGCGAATTAGGCGCCGCAGCCCCAACCCCCGGGCTTTCGGCAGCTTAATAAGCAAAATCCCCCGCATATCCTCCCGCCGTTCGGGCCCGGATGACACAAGCAGTTATCCGGGCCTTTCCTATCCGGGGAATCACCCGGTGCCGGCCTTCTTGGTAGACTCATGGTCTGAATTCCGGAGGTCCGATGGATGGAGAATCACCGAGGGACGAAAAACTGATATTGGCTGCTGTTTAGCGGATTAACCGGGCAGGGGGAGTTTTCTTGCGCGCCGCTTTTCAAGGCTCAGGAAATTGGAAAGTGTGATCCCGCAAAGGTGCACTATGCCCCAGGACCAGATGATGTCGCTTGCGAAGTGTGCCCCCTGGGCCATTCGCACTATCCCTATCCCCGATCCGGCGGCAATCCCGATGATAAGCCATACAGGGGCCCATCCGGAGTTTGATTTGCGAAGCACGAAGTAAGGCGCCGCCAGGAAGAATCCCATGGATGCGTGGCCGCTGGGGAAAGATTGGCCGTTTCCGGCATCTCCGAGGTCCCAGGCTTTCAAGAATGGGCTGCTTCCTCCGAAAACGGTAATTTCCCTCGGCCTCGGGCGTCCGGCATTGTCTTTCAAGATGAAGTTCACGATAAGACCGGGGCCGAGCGCGAGCAGAAGTACGAAAAACGCCGCCTGTTTTCGGTAAATCGAGAGGCTTCCTCGGAGAAAGCCTGCAAGGAAGGTTATCCCGGCAAGAATCGCGAGCGCCAGGCCGGGCCAGGCGCCGTAGTCATATACGAAAGAACAGATCTCCTCGGAATAGTATTTCCAGCCCCCTTCGGGGGAATAGAAATACGAGGAAAGTTGCAGGTCGAGGTCGGTTGCCCTGAAAAGGGCAGTGAGCGCCAGGAGCACGGCAAGGGGAATCATGAATTCGAGTGAGTGCCTTGACGAGCGGCTGTCGGTCAGGATCGCGGAGGCTTTGCGGTGCAGCAAACAATTCTCCTGGCAGGATTTTCCACAGAAGCCGGCAGCTCCAGGGAAATCTGAAAATCACGGTTAAAAAGCGTCATCATAAGGTAATTGGATTTTTCTGTAAAGAAGACTTGGAAGACGGAAGACGGAAGACGGTGTCGGATTTCAGGCGCGCCGCCGAGCCTCTTGTGCTCCGCACCCGGATATAAATCCGGGCTACCCGCTCCTCACGTGGATATAAATCCGGGCTACCCTCTAAACCCCTAAACCCCTAAACCCCTAATACTAATTTGCGTTCAAGTTGCGCCTAAAAACCGATGGGTTCCGCTCCGCGCCACCCATCCTTGTATTATGGAA
>DBMO01000054.1:203686-203829 GCA_002298995.1 Desulfarculales bacterium UBA696 | reverse complement strand
CAGGCAAGAAAAGAACTCGAAAAGGTAAACATCGAGCTGGAATCGCGGGTAGCCGAGCAGGCAAGGCTTTTCCAGATATCTGGAGACATCGACGAAATCAGGTCCAGCGACGAATTATACAACCGCATCGTGCAACTCGCATC
>DBMO01000054.1:203086-203672 GCA_002298995.1 Desulfarculales bacterium UBA696 | reverse complement strand
TCGATGGCCAACTTCGGCTGGGAACAAAGTGAATTCGAGCCCCAGCACGTATTGCTCGGCGAAGACAAGATGCGCCAACTTCTGGGCAACGGCTCCAATCATGTTTTGATGCGCCCAAATGAGGTCGGGGTCAACATCGAAACAGGGCAGCAGTCAAACCGGCTTCTTTCGTGCTGGCCTCTTCGCATACGCGGAGAAGCGTTCGGACTGCTGATGGCAATTCACAAACCGCAGTACCGGGGCCTTGCAGCGGAGGAAAAAAGACTTTTCGATTTTCTTATCCGGAAGGCTTCCCTCGCCGTGGAAAACATGGCCCTATATGAAAGCCTCATCAGTAATTTCTACGGTATATTGAAATCATTGGTAAATGCCCTTGAAGCCAAGGACCTCTATACCGGAAAACATTCGGAGCGGGTTACCAGGTATGCGGTTGAAGTTGGACGTGTCCTGGGCTGCTCGATCGCTCAGGTCGAGTCTCTGGAAACCATCGGTTATTTGCACGATATCGGCAAGATTGGTATACAGGACTTCATCTTGAACAAGCCCGGCTCGCTCACGGCGGAGGAGTACGAAATCGTAAAAAAAC
>DBMO01000054.1:202758-203008 GCA_002298995.1 Desulfarculales bacterium UBA696 | reverse complement strand
AGAATTGTGAGCATAGCGGACGCCTTCGATGCCATGACCTCGAAGCGTGCTTATCGCGACGCCATGTCTTGCGGAGAATCCGTTAGGGAACTGGAGAGGAACCGCGGCAAACAGTTCGATCCCGATGCTCTTGACGCATTTATCAATTTCATACAAAAAGATAGACTTGGAGAATAGCCGGCCCGTCGGGCTCGACCGGTGGAATCTACAATGACGATGAATAACGACGAGTCTGAGATGGAGCGAGAGG
>DBMO01000054.1:202400-202750 GCA_002298995.1 Desulfarculales bacterium UBA696 | reverse complement strand
GTCCACAACACCAACGGGCCGCTCCAGAATCTGTCGATGCTGTCTGAAATGCTGCTCTCGGGACTCGACCAGCAGGAAAAGCTATTTAGGCAGAGCGCTGGAGGAAATCCTCAGTGGGACGAGATTGTGGCGAAGCAGCGCAAGCGCCTCACCCAGCTTCGAGACCAGATATTTGGCTTGGCAGGCGATTTGCGCCACTTCATGCAGATTTATGAAATCGAGCGCAACGGCAACCAGATTGACATCAATGCTCTGCTGACCAGGATCCTTGCGGTTTTAAAAGCCGACCTCTTCTTCAAGCATAAGGTTAAGTCGGAGCTGCGCCTGTCAAAGAACCTGCCCCAAATCCG
>DBMO01000054.1:198691-202331 GCA_002298995.1 Desulfarculales bacterium UBA696 | reverse complement strand
GATACCGGGTGCGGCCTTTGCGGATGCAAAGAACCTGAATCGCTTTTCCGTATTTTCGAATCGAAATGGCCCGGGGAAAGCGAAGAGTCAAAAAACCTTCACCTCGGATTCGGCCTCTATGCCGCCCGTGAACTACTCGCTCCCTTCGGGTGTTCAATAGTCCTGGAATGCGTTGGAGAATCAACTGCTGCGGTCCTCCGGATTAAATTGCCGGAACCAGAACCTCGTGAATAAAATTCCGGTCCCCGGGAAAATTTTTCCGCTGCCTGATCCCGACATAAGGTCGGGGATGCCGGATGCCGGATGCTGAATATGTCTTCCGATGCCCGGCAGCACACGCCCGGTAAGCGGATGCGGCCTGCCCCAAGTTAAAACTTGCATGGTTGGCAAAGAAATTGCTCTGGTTATGGAACGGATATGGATGCCGGCAATGAACGAACTGCCGATTGCGATTACTTCCGGGCCAGGGCAGCATGGAGATGACAATGAAAATAGGTGAATTCTGGAAACTTGAATCAATAGACGAAACCGCCGAGCCCCTGAAAAAAGGCGCCGCTAAATCGAATAGCGACTTTGCCGCCCTTCTTGAAGATGAATTGTCGGATACTGACAAGTTAGGTTCCGCCACGGAAATTTCAGAGCTCGCGTCGCCCTCTTCGATTTCGGGGATCTCGGGGGCCAAGTGCGACAGCAACGTGAGCGCGATGATACAAGATGTCGATGGAATGATTTCGATGCTTCAGTCCCTGGAGGAGTCGCTCAAGAATCAGACCGCTCCCAAACATGTCGATCAGCTGATCAAGAAAATGGCGACCGCCGCCGATAAGCTCCAGGCGAGAGCGGAAGATGTTTCCGGCAACGAGGGGCTGAAGGACCTGGCCCAGGAAGTCAACGTAGCAGCGCTGATGGAATCGGTTAAATGGAGGCGGGGTGATTACCTGTAGAAGATGGCCGGATGAGGGGCGGGTCCGGCTCCTCGGGGCCTTGCGCCGCATGCTTTTGGTTTTGGCAATTACTGCCGCCGCGGGTATTTGTGCAGGTGCGCGCTCGCCGGCCCCGGCTCAGCCGTGCGGAGCCGAACCCGAAAGCCAACGCCTCGTGCTCCTGGCCAAAATGGTTGAAAAGGAAGACTATTTTTTGTATCGGACCGACACTCCCGATCAAAAGAGTCCACAAGATCTGGCTAACGAGGAAAAAGAAAAACAGGAGCGATCCTGGCAACTGCTTGAAAGAACAGAAATTTACCAGGATATTCCGAATCCTCCCCCACCACCCAAAGACCCCAGACGTCGAAAATAAACACGCCATCCGGACGCCTTTATTCCGTAAGCTATCTCTGGCGATACCTGTTCTGCCTTAAGACATCCCATTCCCTGTTTATAAGAATTATTTTAGAATTATGATTATTCTATCTCTAAAGGTTCGTCGCGCATATTGCAAAGCCGGACCCCATTAGGGGCATGAAATGCATAAGTGATCGCGCCTTTACCGTCCCGTTATAGAGCCGGATAGAGGTGCCCGGAGTACCATATGGCTCGATTATTCAAAGTCCTCCTGATAGAAGACGATGAGGACGACTTCGTTCTCATTCGGGAAATGCTCTCCATGAGCATTGTTTCCGAATTCCGCCTCGACTGGGCGAATACCTATGAATCGGGCTACGAGGCGATCTGCCGGGCCGAACACGATGTGGTCCTGCTCGACTATCGCCTGGGACCGCTAAACGGTCTCGATCTCCTGCGGAAAGCAGTAGCCGAGGGGTGCATGCTCCCGATTATTATCCTTACCGGACAGGGAGATTTTCAGATAGATATGACGGCCATGAAGGCCGGGGCCTCGGATTACCTCCTGAAAGAGCAACTCCGCGCGGACCTTCTCGAGCGCTCGATTCGCTATGCGGTTGAGAGAAAAAGCACTGAAATCGAGCTGAGGAAGCACCGGGAAAACCTCGAAGACCTGGTAAGGCAGCGCACGTCTCTTATCGAGGACACCAACAGGGAACTCGAGCAGGAANNGAATCGGAAGAAAAGTACCGGGACCTGGTGCAAAACTCACTGGACATCATCTATGCCATACTGCCCGACGGCACCATTTCTTCTCTTAACCCCGCTTTCGAGGCCACAACCGGCTGGTCGGCCCATGAATGGGTCGGGCGCAAATTTTCCGGCCTGATTCATCCCGAAGACATCGATGCGGTGGAGGAGAGATTCGCTACGCTGCTGGATGGACAGATAATACCGGCAAGTGAAGTTCGGATACTTAAGAAATCAGGCGAAGTTAAAATCCTTGAACTCAAGACTCTGCCCCAGGTGAAGAATAATAAAACAGTAGGGGTGTTCGGCACTGCGCGCGACGTTACCGACAGAAAGCAAGCCGAAGAGAGCATGAAGGAACAGAAGGAATTCCTGACGAATATCCTGGAGTCGCTCAGCCATCCTTTCTATGTCCTCGACGCAAATGATTACACCGTTCGGATGGCTAACTCGGCCGCCGCTCCGCTGGGGCTTCCGTCCAACATCACTTGCTACCAGCTGACCCACAAAGTGGCCGCACCGTGCGACGGCACGGAGCACGTATGTCCCTTGCAGAAAATAAAGGAGACAAGGCAGCCTTTGACAACGGAGCACATCCATTACGATTTTGAGGGGAAGGCGCGCAATGTGGAAGTTCATGGGTATCCGATTTTTGACAAAAACGGGAATGTCTCTTTAATTATCGAGTATGCACTGGACATCACCGAACGAAAAAAGATCGAGGAACAACTGAAGAGGACCAGCGACGAGCTGGCAAGAGAGAGGTCTCTGCTCCATGCTATTCTGAGTCAAATGCCCTCCGGGCTGATAGTAGCCGAACCCGGCGGCGGCATTATCCTCATGAATGATCTTGGAGCAAAGATTTTGGGCCACCCGGAAAGAAGACTCGTTCATCTCGATGAATATGCAGGCTTTGAATTCTTTCGGCCCGATGGGGGTAAACTGACCGCTGATGATTACCCTCTCAGGCGATCACTCGAGAAAGGCGAGACAGTAATTGATGAAGAAATAGCCATCTTTCTGCCGGACAACATAACGAAGGTGTTACTTGCAAGCTCTTCTCCCGTCCTTGACCTGGAGGGAAAGATCGTGGCCGCGGTAGTGACCATCCAGGATATCACCGAGCGTAAAAGATCCGAAGAGGAACTGCACCGAAGAGCGCAGGAATACCGGGCACTGGTCGAGAACTCTCCGGATATCGTCATGAGGGTGGACCGGGAATTTCGTCGCACTTTCGGCAACAAGGCACTCGAGGTCACCACGGGCCGTTCGCTTTCAAACTTTCTGGGAAAAACCATTTATGAGCCGCCAACCGAAGAGCGACGCGAGTACGTCAAGCTCATGGAAAAGGCTTGTATAAATGTCTTTTCCGGTATTGAAGAAGAGACAATCGAGTTTCCATACCCGACCACGAGGGGTGTCAGGTATTATCACATGCGAATCGTGCCTGAATACTCGAAAAGGGGCAGGGTTGAAAGCGTTCTGACCATTTCCCGCGACATAACGGAATTAAAGCAAGTTCAGGAGGAATTGAGCGCGGCCCGCGATAAGCTGGAACTTCGGGTGCGTGAGCGGACGGCTGAGCTGGCCAGGGCGAATGAGGCCCT
>DBMO01000054.1:196320-198676 GCA_002298995.1 Desulfarculales bacterium UBA696 | reverse complement strand
GCCGAGTACGTGCTCGAACAGCAAATAAGGCTCACGCGGAGCAAGGACGGAGCGATCGGACTGCTCAGCCCCGATGAAAGCGTATTTACTCTTTATGCTGACTCAGCCGACCTGCGGGGCGGGGTTATTGATCGTCCCATAGATCTTCCCCTCGAAAGAATAGGCATGATCGCGGAAGCGGTTAAACAGCGCAAGCCGATTGTCATAAACGACGGGTTTTGCCACTTCCAGGAAGAAGTATGCATGGAGGTTCCCCTGTGCGTAAACCGCTCGATGCTGGTGCCAGTATTCGACGGAAATCAGATTGTCGCAATAGCCTTCCTGGCGAACAAGGACGATGACTATGACGCATCGGACGTTCGACAGGTCAGCCTGTTGATGGACGGAATGTGGAAGCTGNNGCTGCGATGGGCAGGGCGCTATCCGCGGTCGCCCACGATATCAAGACCCCGCTCGTTGCAATAGGAGGTTTTACCAGGATAGTTCATGAGCACCTGGAGGAGGGCAGCCCCGACAGCGCAAAGCTCGAGATCGTGGTCGGGGAGGTCTCCAGGCTCGAACAGATGATACATNNCATCAGATGCTCGATTTTTCGAGGCCCCTTGAACTGAACCTCTCCACGGAAGACCTCAATCGAGTAATCTACGAGAGCCTGGTCATGGTCGACGGTGAGGCCATGGAACGGCGGGTTAGAATTGAAACCAATCTTGCGGCTGCGACGCTTCTCCCTTTTGATGCCATGCGTATGAAGCAGGTATTGATAAATTTAATTGTTAATGCGGTACAAGCCTCTCCCGCGAACAGTACCGTGGCGGTAAGCACCAGGTCGAAGGGCGACAGGGTGATTATCGACATAACCGACTGTGGCTGTGGCATTCCCGTGGAGAAAAGAAAGGAGATTTTCCTGCCGTTTTTTTCGACAAAAAAAGGAGGCACGGGGCTTGGCCTTCCAATCGTCAAGAAAATCGTTCAAGCCCACCACGGGAATATCCAGATACTGGACAATCCTGGAAAAGGTGTCACCTTCAGGGTCACCTTGCCGGTCAGACCCTCCAAGGCGGTCGCGGAACCGTTGTATATCGCCAGGTGAAATTGCGGTTTAGAAGATCGTTTCATCCGGTTTGTTGGTAGGGAAACCTGGTAGGAACAGGGGCTTTTTTATACATTCAGTTCCCCAGGATGCGGTATTTCAATATCTACTATACACTTAATGCTCTATTTTGATTTGCTGACGACTGAGGTAGTCTAGATACTACCCCTTCAATTACACCTACATCATTGTTCTGGAGGAATCCGGAGAGCCCCCCTCTCTCGGCTTCCTCTTTTTTTTATCTATCGGGACCGGTGTGTCTCCTGACATCCGCGCGGGGGCGAGCCATGATAACAGGTTAAAATAGCTTGAAATGTAGCTAAAAGCGTGGCTTATATGGGGCCTTAGAATTCATACGGTTGTTAGCCGGGATTTTGTCGAGCGGATAGAGGCCAAGCTTGGGATAAGAGCGAAGNNGGAAACGGAATGCAGCCTTCGCGCGCCGCAAGTTTCTTTCAGCGATGATTTTCAATGCCAAAACGGGACTTTAAGCCCTAATAAGGTATCTCTATGGCGCGATTATCATGTGATATCGGGTTTTTGGCTTGGCCCGACCCCGTCCACAAGTCGCCGTTGATAGGTTCATAAGTTTTGATCTAGGGAACCCGTCGCTCGGCTGGGATGTCCGAGGATACATGAACTATCCGGGAATGCTTCCATGTGCGGCTCTTACGGCTGGGGCCCTAATGGCAGGATTTGACCAATAGCTAGATGCTGAGCGAATGGGGGCCAGCATGTTAAAAGCGCTTGGGATTGTGTCAATTGTGGTACTCTTGGCCGCATGTTCTTCTGCGCAGAGCCTCAGCGACTACACGCGCGACCAAGTGGGGCAACCCATCTCCGGGTTGAAGGCGCTTCTTGAACGCCCGGGGCTGCCGCCAGGCATTGTGTGGACGGAGATCACATATCGGCTTGTGAATGGAGACTGGGTTTATGTCGAAACATATGCTCCGGGGATGTTTATCCATTGGGAGGTTAATCCACAGGGGATAATTGTTGGATATGCAATCGAGACTGTGGGCAGAGGCGAGACGACAAGGGGCAAGGACTTCAAAGGTGAATTTAAGCACCCGCGCTAGACCAGCAAGGAACAATTTGACAGTGTGGCGGGTGGCCCGGAATTATTNNCAAGAGGCTCTTTCGGAATTAGCGGTTAAGCAAAGGAGGTCAATTGCGATCAAAGCGAAAGGTCTTCGATGCTGAAGGACATGCCCATTTTGTGATTTTTTCGTGCTACAGAAGGCGAAGACTTCTCGACGATGATCG
>DBMO01000054.1:0-196259 GCA_002298995.1 Desulfarculales bacterium UBA696 | reverse complement strand
GTATTCATGAGAGACCACATACCTTCATATGTTGTCGCGGTCGACCTTGATGAACCGATCTGGCAACCAAGATTCTATGACTTTAATGTCTTTTCCGGCGCCAAGGCAAAAGAGAAGCTCGATTATATGCTCAACAATCCAGTCAAAAACGGACTGGTCAAAAAAGCCGAGGAATGGGCGTACGGTTCGGCAAGATGGTATCTCATGAGAAGGTCAGTCGGAATCGAGATTGTACAACTTGACTGAGCCTCTTGCGCTACCGCGCCCGGAAACAATTCCGGGCCACCCGCGAAATTGTGGAGAAGGTTCTGACGTGAGGTGATAATATGGTAAAGCAAGCGAGAACAATGCTATATGCATGTATTCTCACTCTATTGGTATTTAGCACTGAATCTATAGCTAACGAATATAAATACTATAAGCTAGAGCATCTACCATTTCATGGTCGGATCTATTATACAGATAAGAAAGTTAATAATGATATTGCCATTGAGCTAGCTAATGGCGGGTGTATAACTATCCAAGGGCGCATATTATCATATAAAGAATATGCAGACTCACGGTTCATGGAGTTACATACATCGGACGGCGGTGTGCAGTCATTTACCACAATTGACGTTCTCGGATCTAGGAAGGAGGCGCAAATTGTCGAGTCGGGTGATGGTTCATGTCATGTGTATATGCCTGAATACCATAGTGGATTCGCTTTGTACATAAGATATTTGGGGACGAAGGAGTTGGACAAATATTTAATTCCAACCCTTAAGCACTTATTTGTGAAAGCTGATCCGATGTTGGCTGAGCAAGGTGCAATCAATATGAATGAGGTGAAGCAATTAGTGGCAAAATGCGAGATACCTCTATACTGGAATTCATGTTCCCCTATATATGTTAAGAAAGAAATGACCCAGGAATTAAGTTTCACAACAACCAGTAGTGACCAAGATGTGTTCGATTTCTACAATAACTATTTTCAATTACTTGGATGGAAGCCATATAAGAGTATTTATCAATATCATGTCTGGGTTGATCCTTCGGAGCAATTGATGCTATCTCTATTGCTGGGAGCAAATGATCAAGGGACTAGTAGAACAACTGAAGTACTAAAACTCTACCCTTTCATGCAGGATTTCGCAGGTTATTGCCATATGACTGGAGTGGGGGCAGCGCGCGGGGTCGGGCCACGATAACGGGTTAAAATAGCTTAAAATATTGCTAAAAGCTTGGCTTATATGGGCCTTAGAAGTTCATTTTTAGCATTGAAAGTAACCTTCTAAGACAGGCGAATCAGCCATGCCCAGTGCAAAACGGCGCTTCCTGCCCGCATACGCTTTTGGCACATAACTCACCGGCGACACAAGAGGGAATTGCTTCTTGGGGCGTTCGCATGGAGTCGGGCCAGGATAACAAGCTAAAACAGCGTAAAATGTTGCCAACTCCGAGTGGGAAGATTTGCCTAGGTTTTCTTCTGATTGAGCAGCTTGTCTACTTTAGGCGGCCGATAGCTTTCGAAGCGGTTTAACAGAATATCGGGCTCTTTTTCCACGATAAACATATTGCGGTATTGCGGCTTTATGAATAGCTGCTCGACTGCCGCATCGAGAAATTCGATCAGCTTGTCGTAGTAGCCGAAAACATTTAGAAGACCGCAGGGTTTGCCGTGCATGCCGAGTTGGGCCCATGTAACTATTTCAAAAAACTCTTCGAGGGTACCCAGGCCGCCGGGCAGCGCTATGAAGCCGTCCGAGAGATTTTCCATCAGGGCCTTTCTCTCGTGCATCGAAGAGACCACCCGCAGGTCTACAAGCCCGCCCATCGGTTTTTCTTTTTCCAAAAGAAATGAGGGAGTCACCCCGATTACCTCGCCGCCGCCATCGAGTACGGCCCTGGCAAGCTCACCCATCAATCCGAAGCTCGACCCGCCATATACAAGGGTGATTTCTCTGCCGGCAAGAAGATGCCCAAGAAGCCGTGCCGCTTCGGCAAAATCCGCAATTGCCCCGGAACTCGACCCGCAAAAGACACAAACACGTTTCATGGACCCTCACCCAACTTTTGACGTGCATTTAAAAAATTTCGCCAACCAATCGCCGTCCCTTGTACGGAAGCCCCTCATACGTCCCGGCCTTCGGGCTTTCCTAGCTTGTATCTTATTCTCAGCACGCCGCTCTCAAAGCTCGTGGATATTACCCGGAATCGCCCGATTTCACCTGTCGATGTGACGTGCGGGCCGATGCACGGGCATGCATCGTAGTCGCCTATCCTGATGATCCGGATTGCCTCGCCTGCATCTTCCGGCAGCCGGTTTAGACTGAACTGCGCCTCGGCCAGCGCTTTTGGCATAAACTCTTCCAGAACAGGCATGTCGGCTGCAATTACCTCATTTACCCGATTTTCGAGTTCGGTAACCTCTATCTCCGATAAAGTACGATCAAAGCGGTAGTCGAGCTTTGATTTTTTCTTCTCGATATGGGCACTGAAGCATCGGCCTGAGCGGAACATCCGAATCATCGTCTGATTTACGATATGCTCCGCCGAGTGCATCCTCGGGTCGAATTGTTTTTCAGTGGATTCGGACATCTTTTGTTCTTCTGTGAATATTTCGAGGGTGCTACTCCAGGTCTGGGATCAGCAACTCGAAGGTTCTCAACTGATTACGGTTTTCGAGAGCCCCCCTCTCGTCCCGGTGGTATCGTAATCTTATATTTCCGGCAGTGTCTCGATTCAACTCCATTGTTTATTCCGTTCCGTTTACCAGGCCGGCCTTGGAGGCTTGTTGGCAGGCGGTAAATCCGAAATTGGCGGTCCTCGACATCCGGCGTAAGGCTTAGCGGCTCAGCTTGGTTAGGGACACTTCAATGGAAGACAAAATATACGACTTTCTTGCGTCGGTGCCACTATTTTCCCGATTAAGGAAAAGGGAGCTTCAGTATATTGCTGAAATAGCCGGGATTGTAAGTTACCCCGCCAATACGGTGCTTTTCCACGAAGGTGAATCGGGAGGCAGCCTGTATATAGTTGTCGAGGGGCAGCTTGAGGTCTTGAAAGGTCAGGCCGATCTCGGAGAGCACATCTTGAGGGTCTGCGGAGAGGGTGAACACGTGGGCGAAATGTCCCTTTTTAATCCTGGAAAGGCGAGAACTGCTACGGTAAGGGCCCGGACAGCAGTAAAGTTGCTCAATATATCGAGTGATGATTTTGAGGCTTTGGTCTACCGGCGTCCCGAAATTTCATTTTCGCTGACCAGTGGACTTACCGAACGTATGCTCGACTCAGAGAGCAGGCTGATGGGTATTATCGACAAAATGGCCCGTCGGTTTGGCGAGGGCCATTATGCCGAGAAAATCGATTCAGATAGCGACCCTTCACATCATAGACAATCAGAGAAAGGAAAATGCGCCGGACCGGGTATCCCCAAGCTTCAAATCAAAACCTTTGGGAACTTCAATGTCTTTCGAGGCGAAACACTCATTGGAGAAAGTTCCTGGAAAGCAAAACAACCTAGAGCCCTCCTTAAAGCGATCGTTGCTCGTGGCGGATCAGGCATACCAAAAGACGTTCTGATAGAGGACCTGTGGCCGGAAGGGTTGCCCGGCGCTGGCGAAAGCAATTTCAGGGTCGTTCTGCATCGGCTTCGCAGAGCACTGGAGCCGGCAATCGACCAGGCACGGGGATCATCCTACCTATTTTTGAAATCGAACCTGGTTTTTCTAAATAAAGATCTTTGCGAGATCGATGTCGATGAATTTATGGTGCTCTACCAAAAAGGGAAAAAAGCCGAGCAGGCCGGAGATGCCGGCGGGGCGCTTCGCTGCTATCGCCGGGCCGTTGATCTGTATGTGGGCGATTTTCTTGCCGAAGACCTGTACTATTCGTGGGCTGAAGATAGAAGGAACGAAATTCGTTTTACCTATCTCGATCTGCTGGCGCGAGCGGCCGAACTGTACCAGGCGCAGGGGAGGTCGAAAAAAGCCATTGAACTCTACAAATCCATGGTCAAAGCCGATTCGGTCTGCGAAGAGGCTTACCAGAAACTGATGCAGCTCTACTCCAGTCGGGGCATGACCGCTGAAGCCATAAAAGTCTACGAGCTGTGCAAAAAAGCGCTTGAAACAGAACTAGGGGTTGAGCCCAGCTCTCTGACGGTCTCGATTAGAATGAGAATTCAGGAAATTTAAGGAATTCAAGTAATTTGAAGGATTTAAGGAATTTGCAGCAGAGGCCGCTCCCACAATCGCTCGGTTAGCTTAATCATTAATTTCCTGGTTCCTAAAATCTATTAGATTAATTCCTTAAATTCCTTAAATTCCTTACATTCCCCAACTTCAGCTGTAACTTTTTTGCAATCCCGCCATGGTAAAAAGCGGCCAACATCAGATGACATCCAAACGAACGAGGAAGGTTCACTTTCCGGGATGTCTCACTGCAAAGAGCTGCTTTTAACGAACCTCCGGCCACAAAGGAGTCGAAAATGAGTTACGCAAACTGCCTTGGCGGGTTTCTTCCATTCGGATTGTTTTTCTTGAAGATCGATGCCGAGAATGAAGGGTCGAACGAAGAGTGGCTCAGGATTCTTGGCAGCGATGAGTGTAAAGAGAAGATGCTGCAACCGGTTTCCTGCAACGGCTATTTCGTGGTCTCGGAGTCTTCCCTGAGAGGCCTTCACGAGATGGCCTCGTTTAACGATCTGGACTCAATCGGGCAGAGTGGAGCATGGGATGCGGCGGCGACAGGTAACAGTGACCCCATGGTGCATGGCTGCTGAAACAGAGTTGCTTCAGATTTTAACATCCCGGCGCATTTTCTGGAAAATCCCCTTTCGCGCTGAAGAGGGTAAGAAGCATTGGGTGCTCTTACCCTTCTTTTTTTGCAATGCCGAGAAAATCACAGGTCCTGCTATCAGGTTCGCAACACCAGTGTCGGATCGCCGAGCACATGGTACATTTCAAACATCTTTCTGATCTCGCCCAACACCAATTGGTTTCTAACCGCCGGGTCGTTCAGCGTTGCCTCGTCGGTCAACCTGCCCGGACCAGGCGCCGTCGTCCCCAGGACAAACGGCAAATAAGCCTTTGCGTACACCAGGACATCACCCAGACGAGTTTTTTTGTGATGAGCGCCCGGCACTCCCGACCATGCCGGCAGGATACCTCCGAAAGTCCCGTCGAATAGGGCCTGTATGAAGTAGTTGTTGAGAACTTCGTTAGTAATTCCCGTTGCGGCAATCATCGAGACGGCTGCCCCGTTCTTGAGGCTCGCTTCGGCATAGGAGTCTCTGCCCGAGGGCCGGTTAAACATGCCGCTCAGGCAATCAACGCAGTAGAAGACGGAGGGGAATTTACTCCTCTTCAGGTTAGCGATCCTGAACTCGGGAATCAGCCAACCCCCTTCGCAACCGTGTCCCCTGTGCGCAATCAACAAACGACCTTCTTCGGCGGCCCGGGCTATTTCGTCGGTAGCCGCAGCCGAACGGTAGTCAATCAGTTCGATATTATACGCGGGGTGCAGGCAATCGCATATCGCGCCGGCGGCCCTTGTTCTTCTGTGCCCTTCACGGTCGGTGCCGTCAATCGGAGGCTCTATGGCAAGGGTGATTCTCTTGTGGTGCAGAGGTTCAGGATGCGCTTCTTTTTCGTAATTTATTATCCTGTCTACAACCTCCAGGGCTTCTTCCACACTGGAAAGGGGGAGCCGCCCGATCGCAAATTCCGGATACAGGATAGTGTTCGCCGTTGCCGTGTCGTGGTCTGCCGCGGTCGAGAAATAGTAATCAGATGCGTACCCGGAGTTCGCTTCATTCGGGTCGCCGTAGAGTGTTTCAGTTTCAATCAGGTTTGAGTCTCCAAAAAGGAGCACATATTGTAAGCCCGGTGCTGAGGCCATTCTACGCCGGAGATAGCGTTTTATCGCCAGGACATTTTTCTCGGCGCACCTTACAGTTTTGCCGTCAAGCTCGATTAGCTCCTTTAGAATTTCCGATATAGCTATGGCCTTCGCATCAAGCCCACGGGCATTCTTCCAGGTTGCCAGGTCTTTTGCCGGGGCACCAAGCAAATCGTGGTATATGATTAAAAATTCGGGCCCGAATGGCGGGACGGGAGATCTAATTTGGTCTCCCGTCTCATTGGACACGGCATTTCTGGAGTTGGGGTTCATTGATATTCTATTTCGTCCTGCTGGTAACTGCCTCTCCGTTCGAGATCCGGCAAGTTAGTAGTTGCAGTACCACCTTCCATTCCAGAAAACGCAGCCAGGCGGGCTGGATGGCGGTACGGCATAGATTTTCCACCCCGTCATATCGGGCAATTCCTTTGGAGAGTCCTTATGCAGACCCACTGTTTCCCCTCCCAGGAACGCGTGCAGGATCTCGCCTTTCGAGTTGACTATCAGACGAATCGAATACTCTGCTCCATCTTTAACGGGAGCGGGAGAAGCCTTGTAGTTCTTTATTTCCTGGATGAATTTTTCTTTGAGAGAGAGTTCTTCGCTCATTCTAGCCTCCATTCGGTTTGTCGATGGTTGTGGAAGAAATGATCGGATCTCCGCGAGCCCTTTACCTCCTTTCACAAGGTTTAACGGACCCGGCATCTTCAAAACGAGAACGTCCATCTTCCCAGGATAAAGCGTCGAGGGGTGATCTGGGGATTTCTGGGGTCCGTGTCCTGGAAACGAAAACTCTCATCGAAAAGGTTTTTGGCCACAACTTCTATCAGACCAAGCCTTCCGGGTAGACGGTAACCTAGGGATGCATCGAGCACGAAAAAGGAACTGTCGCCGGTGAATACCGGATCGCCGGGGTTAACCCTGAACTCGCCGTCCTGGAAGACAAGTGTTGGATTTACGCGGGCAATGAGACCGGAAGGATGGAAAAAAGAAATTCCAAATCCAAGTCTGTGCGTCTCGATCCGTGATATGCCGAAGGCGGGTAAATTGGGGTCGAACTTGGTAAGCTCGTACTGGTATTGCGGACCGAACGCAAACCATTTGTGGGGTATCCAGTATAGGTAGGCTCGGCCGAGCTCTTCCCGCGCGTCATTGTAAAATATCTTTGCGGGCACGGAGAAACTCAGTGATGGGATATCGAGATCGCGCAGGGAAAATTCGGCGCCCGCAAAGAGGCGATCTGTCAGCTTTTGGTCGAGACCGACGCCGTAGCGCCATGCATCCGTTCCCTCGGCGTCGTCGAAAAACTGGTTAAACCCCGCGACATGAGTAGGTTCGACCGTCTGGTCAGTGAGAAGCGTTCGCTTGAGCGTTCTGAAAACAGCCCCACGCAGGGTGGTTCCGGGGAAGGGATTCCACACAACTCCGAACTTGGGATTGGGTTGCTGCGTATCAAGGCCTATTGCCTCACTATCGAAAAAGTCGACACTGAATCCAACCGTCCAGACAACGTCCTTTGGAAAATTCCAAATGGAGTAGGCGTAAACGTCCGTGTGACTCGTTTCAAATTTGGAAAGAGCCGATTCGCCCATGAATGAGGTAAGATCTTTTTCGTCTATATTGAAATGACCTGCCCCGACCACCAGCCTGAAAAGTTCGGAACGATAGAGGTGCTGCACCTCGACGCCAAGTCCGGTCTCATCGTTGCGGCCTTCGAAATCGAATGGAAAAGAGGACGACAGTTCCGGCTTTGCATCCACGCGCATAAACGAGCCTATCAGGTCCGATCCGGGTGCGAATGCGTGATGGAAGCCGAACCTGTACATCCTCCTCCAATCTTTCTCTCTCAACGTGGGATCGAGGAAAAGGAGTGGATCGGACAAGAGCATCAGGTCTCCGAGATTCGAATCCTTGTGCCGGAATTCGGCCTGGACACTCGTTTTGCTGGAAAGGCTAAACTGGGCGAAAGCATCATAGATGTTATTGGCTTGATCGTTGTTTACCCTGAAGCCATTGGTTTCGGAATGATACTGGCCGAGGCTGTAGGAAAGCCTTCCGATAATTCCAGACTGGACGATGCTGTCGGAGATCGTCCCCCTTTCCCCGGCCGAACCTCCAACCAGGAGCGCCAGCTGGTTCCTGGTAAAAAGTGGCGTAAATTCGTTATAGGCGGGGTCCCTCGGCCCGAGGCCGTTTAGGAGAAAGCGGTTGCTCTCGGCCTGCTGCGGCTGAATTGGCAATATATTGAGGGGCTGAAGGAGTTGGGACTGAAGAAGTTCACTGACGCGAGCTATATCGTGGCGCGGAAGAGAAAAATATGCGTCAGCCAGGAATCGGTGGGCGGAGAAATTTGCCGGATCGCGACTCAACGATTTAGTGCCCTCGATTAAGGCGAGCCACTCGAACCCCAGGTCCTCGTAGATCCGCGCCATGGCAACGCTCCGGGCAGCAATGTCTTCATCGAGCAGCAAACGGGAACGATATACCGCCCTATTGTCATTAAGTTCGATTGATTTCTGCAAATCTTCGATTGCCTCGGCGGGGCGGTTAACTGTCTGCTTGCGGATGGCATCGTAGAACCAGGGCGTGGGATCGAGCGGGTCCAGTTCCTTCGCGCGCGAAAGCTCCGCACCGGCCTTTTTGTCCCGCTTCTCCTCGTAATAGGCTTTCCCCAGATAGCTGCGCACAAGCGAATTAATCGGGTCGAGCATTGCCGCGATTTCAATCTCGGCGCGGCCTGCCTTGAGCTCTCCTTCCCGTATCAGGGCAAGCCCGAGGCCGAGCCGCTGGAGAGGGTCGGCCTGGTCGAGCTGTATTGCCTTTTTAAAGGCCTCTTTCGATTCATCGGTTCTCATCTGTGTAAGATAGGCAAAGCCCAGTACAGTCTGAGTTCTGGCCAGACCGGGATTTTTGGCGACAGCGGCATTTGCGGCATCGAGCGCTTTGTCAAGGTTTCCCTTTGACAGCCATAATTCGGCGAGCCGAGCCCAGACCAGGGCGTCACCTGGATTTACATTCCTTGCCTTGATCAGACTAGAAAGTGCGCCATCGAGATCGAATCTGGCCTGTTGGGCGTATGAGAGGGCCACGAGCGGGGCCGCCGAAGAGGGGCTCATAGTTACCGCTTGCCGGGCAAGATCGAGTGCCTCCTCCTTTCTGTTCGAGGCAAGGGCGATGATTGACTGAAGCGATACGGCATATCCATAACGGGGATCGATCTGAAGGGCCCTTCCCAGGTCGGATGAGGCTTCATCCACCCTTCCCGCCGCGAGGTAGAGCAGAGCGCGATACGAGTGGAAGGCGGGTTCATGAATTTCGGGGACGTCGCGCAGGCATGCGAATGCGCCAGCCAGGTCGCCTGCACGGTAGGCTTGCAGCGATTTCCTTAGTCCAGCCGATTCGGGTCCGATCGCCAACAGGACGGCTTCCAGATCGGTATCCGGAATGGGCGGGTAGTACAGTGCCCATTGCACTGCATCGGTCGGGCGCGCGACAGTTTTCAAAACCGGAGGCTCACCCTCCCTGGCGACGGTCGACTCGCCTTTTCCGGCAACAACAGAACCGGACCGATTTTCCGCTCGCACCTTTCCTTCGTATACTACTATGGAAGTTTCCGATGCCCCTACATTTACAACGAACTCCGTTCCCTCGATATGGCCGTTCACGAAAGGAGTCAAGATGCGCAAGCTGAATGGGAAGCGACTGAAGAACAGGGCGATACCCGAAATGAAATCCACATCGAGGGTTTTCTCTTTCCCTGGTCCAGGAAAAACTATAGTGGTATTCTGATCGAGCCGCACGAGAGCTTCATTATTTAGTACCAGGGCCGCCCGGCTGTTCTGCCGCGCCCGCACCATGTCTCCCGGGCACAATGTCTCTTCAAGCTTCAGATCGATCCAGGCCTGCTGCCCAGCTCGTTTGGCCTCGACTAGGCCCTGGACTGAAACCACCCTGGCAAGCCACTCCTTGCATTCTCCCTCAGCCCATGCAAGATCGGAAAAGCATGTAAGCATCGGAAGAAGAATGAGAAAACTGAAGATGAAGGCAATGCGATTGGGTCTCATACTCCCTCGCTAGCTTTGATCGAAGAAGAATCTTCAGTATGGAGATCGCGCAGGTCTATTTATCGAAATGAATCAGTCCATCCCAGTCTTCTCCAGGTGGAGTTTCTCGGTATCGTTCGCACAATTTCAGGTAAAGTCTGGATGGACCGTCATTTGCGCTGATATTCAGACAATTTCCCCAGAGCGCCAGCGCCTCATCCCATGCCCTATTCCTGAAGGCCCCCAAAGCATCCGAAAAAGTCGAACTCATTGTCCTTTCCGCTTCCGTGGCGTGTTGCTCCAGGCATATCAACTCGAAAACACGCATCGGATTTCTTTTTCCATGGAGTAGGAACCGGCCGAGTTCTCGAACCAGGAAACAGGAAAGCCCCGAGATCAGCGTTTCCGATACTATGATCCGGGTCCCCAACTTTTTGTTCAGATTTTCGAGCCTCGAAGCTGTATTGACTACATCACCGACGGGCCTGTACTCGAAATGCTCGAAACCGCCGATGCTTCCCATCAGTAGTTGGCCGAAGTGTAGCCCGACCCTCGTTCTAAGCCAGAATGGACCGGTGGTGGCATCTAAATTTTCAACCGATCTTAAGATATCCAGGGCTGCAAGGCAGGCGTTTCGCCTCATTGTCGAATCCGTGCTCGCACCTGCCCAGACCGCCAGCATGGAATCCCCGATAATGTTTGAAACGGTCCCGGAATGTGCTTCCACAGGTTTAAAAACAGCTTGGTAGTAATTGTTCAAAAAATGGCCCAGCTCTTCGGGCGCCATGCTCTCCGCCACAGTCGTGTACTGCTCGCCGTCTGTGCAGAGAACCGCGCCAAAAACAATCTGCTGGGTCCGCGAAATACTCTTGGAAACCTTAAAATCCGCGAGTATCTGATCGATAACGGAGTCCGGAAGAAAAAACCCGAATGCCTTCTTGAGGTCCTTTCGCTCCCTTTTTCCGAGAGCATGCTGCCACAAAAACCCGGTTAGAAGCGATAAGATCGAGACTCCCAGGAATGGAATTACGAACGGCATCCATATCCCTCGCCTGTTGAAGAGTAGTTGGGCGAACGCCAGGTAGAGAAGTGCCGTTGCGGCGGTTAGACTAGCCGATATCGAAATCGGGAGCAGAAAACTTGCGGCGCTGAATATAAGGCCCGCGAAAAAGGCTGCCGCAACAAAGACCAAGACCGGAGCCGGTCGCAGGAAGCTGTTTTCGAGTAGATTGGAAAAGGCGGTGGCAGCGACTTCAACCCCGCTCAAGTCAATGCCGTCCGATCTGGAGAAAACTGTCCGGTAGGCATCGACGTGTTCGGGACGATCCAGCTCGGAAAGGCCAATGAATACGGCCTTTCCCGCGAAGTCTGGCAGGGTGTCCGCCTCTGCATTTCCTGAGATAATTCGATGGAGCGAAATGGTTGGAATCGTGCCGGGGGGACCGTAGAAATTGAGATAAATACTGTCCGGCCTGGAATATGCGCCAATCATGGCCTTGACTAATCCTGCTCCTTCAGACATCCGCGAAGAAGTTTCTTCTGCTTCCACTTTATCGAGCATCTCATGAGCCGTTTCCGGAAATTCATCGAAAACAGCCCGCCCGGCCGTAATTAGATCGACTATACCACCGTTGGCGGGAAGTGAGCCGGAACCACGCGGCAAAGATTTAAAGCGGTCAGGATGGAGTTCCTGCAGCAATTCTGAAAAAGCTTCATATTCCTTCAGCGCAAACAGGTGAAATGCCAAGACCGGGAGGCTTGGCTTCGATCCTGATTCGGTCTTAAAAAGCCAGAATTGATTAAGCCGGTTGGGGACCTTGGGCAATGGAAATGGGGCTATCGCGGCAGTCGCCTTGGCGAGTCGATCTGCCGGCGGAACTACGGTTTCGATGTGCAACATCCCTCTGGCGCTTGCATCTGATTGGAGGGGAACCGAATGCTGTTTTATGAAACCTGCGAGGATAGCTTTCCCAAATCTTCCGAGTGCCTCGCTAAAAAGCCTGTCATCTTCCTCCGATGCCGGATCTCCGAAGAAAATGTCAAAAACAATAACCGCGGCCTTTTTTTGGGATAGAAAGTCGACAAGATGCGCGTGCAAGTATCTCGGCCATTTGACAGGATTTAGAGGAAGGCCCAGCGATTCCGAGGATTCCTGGTCAAGTGCTATTATTACCGCATCAGGTGGAGGCGGCCTTGGCCCCCTGATATGGAAATATACGCCCAAACCGACATGCTCCTCTATCTCGTATCCATAGTGAGACAGACTCGCGGTGGCGCCCAGAACTCCCAGCAACAAACCAGCAATAATCGCCGCCGTATGGTTGCGGTACATCTCACCCCCTCAATTGGAAAATCCAGGGAGCATCTCTTTGGGAACAGATAGCAAAAGCGTGATAAAACAGTTTGGGACGCTGTAAATTCAATGAAAGAACAAAGGGTATTGTTAAAGAATTACTGCAAGTTACTAGCTTGTGCCTTGTTGGAGTGAAATTATGCTGGGATCGAGTATAACACATCGCGGAAAATATCATATAGTTTCTTTAGACTGTGATTTCATAGAATTTCTCGGTACTACCGATTAACTTAAACGTTGAACAATTGACGGGGGATGGGCTGCCGGATCGTCCAGAAATTCCACTTTTGCAAAAGTTCCTCGTATTCTGAAGTTATAGGTTTCAGGGTGTAGAATGAAAAAATGCCGGGGCCTCACGTGCATGTCATTGAGTGGTCGAAAGATTGTGAGTTGTCCAATACCGCTCGGTAAATTATGAGGACTGGCCGCGAGTTCATATGCGATGAATGGAGGGACTGCCGGTATATTGTTTTTGAGGATGCAAACCCTGATACTCGATCTTCTCAAGTAACCAAGAGTGACTCTGGGATCGGCCAGGGCTGCCAGTTTGCTAGGTGGGACCGACTGAGACTTGCAGGCCGTATTTCGGGGCGCTTGGGTCCTGGTAGTCTTCGAAAACGCCGTCCATGCAGATCATGCACTTGCCGTTATCGCAGACCTCCATTTCGTGCGGGAAAACCTTGTTGTCATACGAGCAGGGCTTCTCGATGGATAGATTCGACCACCCCTTCACGCCAGTCCTCCTGAAATTAAGGACGCGACTTCATCCGTTCTTAACGAAAACGAAGTAGCGGCAAACCTGATTTTACTTTTATGGTAAGGATCCATTTTACCGATGCACTTAGCCGCGAGTATCTTTAATGCCCACCCCACTGGAATATTCCTGCAAAGATTTTGTCTCGGGGGTCTTAACCATGTCCCTGTTTGCCCTTATTTTTTCCACCATGCATTCAGGGTGTGCGACGAGCTGCTTTCAGTAAATCCCAAGATGAGGATAAACGTATGGACCTGATAACCGTTGCAATTGAAAAACCGGAGGAGATTAACTTTGTTTTTGGACAGACGCACTTCATTAAGACGGTGGAGGACATCCATGAAGCCCTGGTGTCAACTGTGCCGGGAATCAGGTTCGGCCTGGCTTTTTGCGAAGCTTCGGGCAAATGCCTGGTTCGGTGGTCGGGGACCGATCCCGAAATGATTGAGCTTGCCAGGAAGAATGCACAGAAAATAGGCGCCGGGCATAGCTTTATAGTTTTTCTGGGGCCGGGCTTCTTTCCTGTGAATATTTTAAATACCTTGAAGATGGTGCCCGAGGTTTGCCGCATTTTCTGTGCAACCGCAAATCCGGTGGAGGTCATACTGGCCGAAACGGACCTTGGACGCGGTGTTATGGGAGTGGTCGATGGATCGTCTCCCAAAGGCATCGAGGGCGAGGAGGACATAAAATGGCGCAAAGATTTGCTGCGAAAGATCGGCTACAAGATGTGACCACTTGAGGTAAGGACCCGCGGAAAGATTTTCTGTCTTTAGCCGGCGCGGGACTCTTTGTCCCCGGCTTCCGTCCTGGCGAAGTGCTGTGAGATGTACTCAATTGCTATTGCTCTTCCGGGGAGAGTTGGTTTTGAGGTGATTCGCTCGTCCAGCATGGGCAGAGTTCGCCTTTTTCTTCCCATATACCGTCGTTGCACATCGCGCAGTGCCCGGACCTGCACACAACGGTGTGGTCGATATATTCGAAGCCGGCAATTCTGCAGGTGTTTTGTTCAGTCATCGTATTCTCCTTCCATGCCGGAATTTGCCGAGGCGGGTCCAAAGCTGCCTCAATTTAACGGAGGGCCGACGGCGGCCTTCCACTCAATGAATATGTTAATGATTCAAAAGAGTTGAAAACAGCCCCCCGCAATTTTCCCCCTAAGCCGCAAGTCTAATGTATCGCGCCGGGACGAATTCCTGCCAAAGAATTAAATTGTGATTAGTTTTTAATATTTAGAGGGTCCTAATTTTTGGTGTCCTCAAGCTTTTGAGACCGCATTGCGCATTACGGCGGTCAAATCGGGAGGATAGTGATGACGTCGTTCAGAGACCGCTACCATGCGGGACGGTTCCTTGCAGAGAAACTCTCGCAGTATGCCGGCAGGAAAGATGCCATTGTGCTGGCGCTTCCGAGAGGCGGGGTGCCCGTCGGCTACGAGGTTGCAAAAGCTCTGAATGCACCCCTCGACGTCTTCCTTGTACGAAAACTGGGTCTTCCGGGCCGTGAGGAGCTTGCGATGGGAGCTGTTGCGACCGGAGGCGTGCGTGTGCTCAATGAGGAAGTCGTGCGCTGGTTCAAAATTCCGGAGAGCACGATCGAGGCGGTCGCGGAACGTGAGCAGCGAGAACTGGAGAGGCGGGAGCGCGAATATCGTGGAGGACGGCCTTTTCCGGACCTCTCCAATAAGACCGTGATTTTGGTCGATGACGGCCTGGCCACGGGGACTACCATGAAGGCAGCCATAACCGCTCTTCGTGCTTACAAACCGGCAAGAATCGTCATGGCGGTGCCGACGGCCCCGCCGGAGACCTGCGAAGAATTCAGGAACGAAGTGGACACCGCAATATGTGCAACCACACCCCAGCCGTTCTGGGCTGTGGGGGCCTGGTACGAAGATTTTAGCCAGACAAGCGATGAGGAGGTTCGAAGCCTCCTGGAACAGGTCTCCGCAAAGCAGGCAGCCTGACATGAGGTCCTTTGGAGGACAAGATGATTAATTTTAAAAATATCGATTTCGATTTTGAGGTCGATATACCGGTTGGTAACGCCGCCCTCAAGGGGGACCTTGTTATCCCTGGAGGGGCAAGGGCGATTGTAGTTTTCGCTCACGGCAGCGGAAGCGGCAGGTTTAGCACGAGAAACAGGTTCGTCGCCGGAGGGCTGCAGCGGCGCCGGCTCGCGACACTTTTGCTGGATCTGCTTACACCTGAAGAAGAGGCTGTGGACATAATGACGATGAAGTACCGCTTCGACATGGAAATGCTTGCCGGAAGAGTTGTTGGCGCCACTGATTGGCTGCTTGGGCTGCCTCTGACACGAAGTCTTCGTATCGGCTATTTCGGATCGAGCACAGGGGCCGCGGCAGCGCTCATTGCCGCTGGCGAGCGCTCTGAAGCGGCTGGTGCTGTCGTCTCTCGGGGAGGAAGACCCGATCTGGCGATGGGAGTCCTCGACAGGGTGATAGCGCCCATACTCCTCATTGTCGGTGGCAACGATCTACACGTAATAAGGTTTAATCGGGAAGCTTTCGCGAAGATTCCCGCGGAAAAGAAGCTGGAGATCGTACCTGGCGCTGGTCATCTCTTCGAAGAGCACGGGGCTCTTGAAAGGGTGGTAGAGCTTGGCGGTCAGTGGTTTCAGCGTTACCTCACCTCGGATGAAGAGTACCGGAGAGCCGTTTGATTACTGGCCGGGCTATGATTCGCCGCGCAGCTAGCGGCTTTCGCCGGTGTCCGATTCCAATTTCGATGGCGCTGATTTGAAGGTTCTGTCAATTCAAACGGTCGTAGAATAATTTTACAGGAAGGTTTGATCATCATGGAAATTACCAGTTCCGAAGGACATGGTTGCATAATAGACGGAAGATTTGTCTCGCACGGCAATGAAGGGTGCTCGATCGATTATTGCGCGTACTGCGATAACGGAGAAGCTAAGATCCCGCGCGAACTATCCCGGGATGAAGATGACGTGTGGGTGGACCCAGGCGAATCATATTTTGTGCCCTTTTGCTAAACCGGAATCGCGGCTTTCCATGTGATTACCGGATAATATTCAAACAAAGCATTGCAGAGCCTCGATTTAAAGTGAACCGAGGCTCTGCATTTTTAGATGACATAAAAAGTTTTTTCGGGGTGGTTGTGTCTCATCCTTCTAGATGGAAATCCTCGCTCAGCACTTGCCTCCCGTCTTGCTTTCAAGTTCTCTGGCAAACCCGGGAGAAGGTGTTCCTCCCATATCGCGATAGTGCCTGAAATCGACACAGGCCCTGGTCTGGTCTTTTTGGCGAAGGTAAGCCATGGACCGATTATTGTAAGGCTCGGCAAAATTGGGGTTAAGTTGGATCGCCTTGCTGTAATCGGAGATGGCCCGATCATTTTTTCCCATCTTCGAGTACGCTACTCCACGATTGTTGTAAGCATTCGCGTTATTTGGATCAGCTTTGATAGCTTCGCTGAAATGGCGTGTAGCTGCTTCGTAGTTGCCCTTATTGAACTCGGCGGTACCTTTTTCCATGTGCATCGACGCCTGATTGGACTTGGCTCCGGAGTCTCTTTCCGCGGCAAGTATCACGTAATTTGCCGAGGATGGATCGAGACCGACACCCATGTATGAAGAAACCACAAACCCTCCCACTATGAGAAACAAGCAAACACCGGCATAAAGAAACAGTCTCTTGGTCAGCATTTTCTTCTCCGTCTTTTTGAATTTTAAATTGTTGAATTTCTTTAAATTTAAGCACG
The DNA here is from genome assembly GCA_002298995.1 of Desulfarculales bacterium UBA696. Classification (GTDB taxonomy): domain Bacteria; phylum Desulfobacterota; class Syntrophobacteria; order Syntrophobacterales; family Syntrophobacteraceae; genus SbD1. The sequence goes on along the minus strand of DBMO01000054.1, from coordinate 179,486 downwards.
CCAGAGGCATTGTTGCCACGAAGCCGATCTTTCGCGCCAATTGTTCTTCGGTGGAATTGACTTTCGCCCTTTATGCGGAGCAGGGAATGTATAGCTTAAATAATGGGAAATATTAGTAAAGCTGCAATAAGGCGCCGTACATCCACTGATCTTCCTGAAAGGTTTACCCGGTGGGGCGGGCAATCTCGCCGGATCGGTGCTGTAGGCGGGCGGAAGAAGGTGAGTTATGGAATGGACCATGAATACGCCTACGAAGATAGGTTTTTATTGGGTTTTGGATGGAGATGCCGAAGAGCCCGAATTGGTCAGAGTGCATAAAGTTTGTCACTACACGGGAGGGTTGGAAATAGTTCGCCTGGGGTCGGAAGTGCACGATTCAATCTTACTGGGGCACTACGCAGAAGAGGAGGGCTGTTCCATGCTATGGTTTGGGCCTCTGGATCTGTGCGCTCCCGAGGGTTGGAAAAATAGAATAGGTGCCTTGAGGAAGGCAGTTTAATAAAATCATGGGCGACACAGGACCATCCCGGTGGCGTCGGGACGGAAAGAAAATAGGCCCGATTGCCCTGGAATTCAATCCAGGGAACCGGGCGTGCCTGGACATGCAAGAAATTCGAATACCATCTGCAATTCGGAACTGCCAGGGGTCCCTAGGCAGCTTCTGCCAGTTCGTGAATCACATTCCTGAATCTTGCCCACTCTGTTGCAGTCCAGACCTCGGTGGTGCAGTGGCCGAACGTGCGGATTAGTGTAGCCATTTTAAAAGCGCTTTGTTCATCGGGCGCACGGAAGACATCGAGGTAATCGTAGGGCCCCAGAATCGCAAAATTGTGGAGCCATTCGATGTCCGGACATTCCTTCCGCACCCTTTCCATAACCTTGTTTTCGAGTTCTTCGAGAGCCCTCGGGTTTTTTACCGCGTCCGGTGATAGCCGGGTCAGCAAAATAAAAGTCTGCATTTTATTCTCCTCTATCCAGATTTTACGCCGCGCGGCCTCACATGACTGAATCAGTCAAGTTGGAGCCGGTGCAGCGGCGAAGTCACCTATATCTAATTACAATAAGACCCTTCTCGATAATCGGAATAGGTTGCATGGCCTGATCGGCGGGGTTGGAGCGTGAGAATGGGCCAGAGCGTCTAAGTGGCCGGCAGATACGGCTCACGGTGCGGAGCAGCGCCTGGGTTGATCTTTCAACATACTGAAAAAACACGGCTAAAGAGGTAGAGTGGCCGGGGTTTGCCTTTGCTCAGTAAGCCCTTGTCATACCACCGTCCACCAGGAAAGCCTGCCCCGTTATGTAGCTGTTGGCCTCCGAGCACAGAAAGACAGTCAGCTTGGCATATTCCTCGGGCGTGCCGTAGCGGCCGAGAGGAATTGTCTTTACTGATTCCTGATACATTTGTTCCGTGCTCACGCCCGCGCGGCGCGCCATGGCCTCGTCTATTTGCCTCATTCGCTCAGTATTGATCCTGCCTGGGCCCATTACGTTTATAAGGATATTGTCCTTTCCGAGTTCACGGGACAGGCTTTTGGCTAGGCCCATTACCCCCATTCGGAATGTATTCGAAAGAATGAGATTATCGATGACCTGTTTTATCGAGGAAGAAGTGTAGTTGACAATCCTGCCGGCGCCGAGACGCCGCATGTGGGGAAGGACCTCCCGAATGGTGCGGATGAAGGAGAACAGGTTCAGCTCAAAGGCCCTTTGCCAGTCATCGTCTGCAAGGTCGTCAAATGTGCCCGCGGGCGGGCCGCCGGCGTTATTGACCAGCGCGTAAATATGGCCGAATCTTTCAACCGTGTTCTTGACGACCCGGACCAGGTCCTTTGGCTTGGTAACGTCACCGACCGTGTATGCCGGCTCTTTCCCTGTCTTGGACCTTATGTCGTTTCTTGCTGCCACGAGTTTTTCCTCTGAGCGGCTAAAGAGCATGACATTTGCCCCCTCGCGGGCAAACTCCATCGCCGTCGCTTTCCCCAAACCCGTGCTGGAGGCGGTGACGAGCACCGATTTGTCCCTGAGCCCGAATTCCATTATTTATCCTTTCGATTGTAGAACCGGGCATTGAAACTTCACCCGATCTTTAAAATGGCAGCTTTGATTTTGAGATCCGAAATCAATCCGGCCGCGTTAGGTTATCCGATTATATACCTGCCCCTGTTCGTAATTTAAATATCTCCTCGAATTCCGCATCCCTGCCTATTCGGAGGTAAGTGATACACTTTTTTAAGGCACGAGACAAAGCCGGTTCGCCCCCCGGACGATACACGCCACGGGGTATTGTGGCGGGATAATGGCTGGAATTGCTATAAATGGCGGGATTCGGGCGGGATGGCGTGAAATGGTCGATTTCGCTAAGATGGCGTAATTGATGGACAAAACTAATATGCAGGAATTGGTACGCTAATTGCTATCTTATAATGGCAAGAGAAACCAACTCTTTCCTCCTCTAAAGCTAACCGGTTCTAGCCCCTCCGGTTAGCTTTTTTTTATGGCCTTGAAAATCGGGTAAGTCAATCGAAATCCAAATCGAAAGGCATGCCGACATGGGAAAAGTATTGCTCGGGATATCAGCTTCGCCGCGGAAAAACGGCAATTGCGAGTTGATGATAAAAGAGATCCATGCCGGGATGGGCGCAGGCTGGGAGCTTCGACTGGCGCGCCTGTCGGACTTCGGCATAAAGCCCTGCCAGGCATGCTATCAATGCCTTTTCGACAAGATGCGCTGCCCGCAAGGGGACGGCCTGCTGGCTCTCCTGGAGGAAATTTCCAGTGCGGATGCCTGGATTGCCGCCGCGCCAACCTATCTTCTTTCTGCCAATGCCTCCCTTAAGAGGTTCCTGGACAGGGGGCTTCAATTTTATGCATTCGTGGACCGGCTGTGGGGAAAACCTGCCGTGGCCGTTTCAGTGGCGGGAATCGAAGGGATGGAAGGGAGCACAAAGCTTAACGTCGACAGTTTAGCAAAGCTGGCCTTCGCCGACCTGCGTGGTTCCGCCGTGTTCTACGGCGCTCTTCCGGGCGAAACGCTTCTCTCGCCCGAAAACAGGCAATCCGCCCTGCGCCTTGCAAAAAGTCTGCTCGACCCTTCAGCGAGGATGGTTTCAGAGGGGCCTGCCTGCCCAGTGTGCGGGGGCGATACGTTCAGGTTTCTGCCAAACGGCGAAGCCAAGTGTATGCTGTGCAGCGGTTCAGGTAAGTACGGCTGGAAAGAGGACCACCTGGCAATCGATATCCGAACGGGAGACCATCCGCTTTTCCTGACCCGCGAAGACGTAATCCGCCACGCCGAATGGCTTAGAGGAATGAAGCAGCAGTTTCTGGACCGCCGAAAAGAGCTAAAAGAAGTGGTAAAGGAATACCTCTCGGTGGGGACCGTCGTGGGCAGGCCTGATTGATGGAAGTTTGCAAGTAGCAATATGGTGGAGCAACAGCACTGCTATTGCTCATGCCTTTCCGTGGTAAAGCCGTGCGCCCCGATTACGCCATTCAAACGGCGTTTTTGGGCGGGAACCCGGCGTCTTATCTACCGTGTAGCCGGATAGTTGAACCCAAATCGATTGGGCAACACCCGCCCTGCCGGCATTTTCGCTTAATTGTTCATGTTCGCCTGCATTGAAGTATCCGAATCGCCCCCGCCCCCCAATACAGCATAAAGCCTTACCTGGTTGGCAAGCTTTGCGAGTCGGATGGAAATCAGTCCCTGTTGCGCGGAATACAGGGAGCGTTGCGCATCCAGGACGTTTAAGTAGATGTCTGTTCCTCTCTCATAGCGCGTATTGGATAGCCTGTAGGCTTCGCTGGTGGCATCCAGGAGTGATTGCTGGGCTTCGATCTGGTCTCCCAGGGTTCCCCTTTGGGCAAGGGCGTCCGCAACGTCTCTGAATGCCCCCTGGATTGCCCTCTCGTATTGGGCCACGGCTATCTCCCTGTCCACCTTGGTGGCTTTAAGCGCGGACCAAAGGCGGGCATCGAAGATCGGCATGACAAGCTGGGGCGCATAATTCCAGGCAAGAGAGCCGGGTTGGAAAAGACCTGTAAGATCACTGCTTGCCGCGCCTAGAGCGGTCGTAAGCGTTATGCGTGGAAACAGGGCCGCACGGGCGGCGCCGATATTCGCATTCGCCGCCTTGAGAGAGCTTTCGGCCTGGAGAATATCGGGGCGATTCAGGAGCACGTCAGAGGATGCGCCCGGTGAAACATCCGTAAGCGGTGAAACGATGCTCAAGGACTCTGGCAGTAGATCGGCCGTAACCGTGGATCCAACCAGCAGGTTCAAGGCATTCTCATCCTGGGCGACCAGTTGGGTGAAGCGGGCAACGTCCACCCGCGCGGTGTCAACTCTCGTCTGAACTTGGTGAACGTCCAACTCCGGCACGATGCCGACCTCATGGCGTCGTCTGATCAGGTTATAGGCGGCTTGCTGTGATTCCATGGTTGATTGGGAAAGCATCAAATTCTCACGATCGGCTGCAAGTGTCAGGTAGGCATTGGCGACTTCGGAAATCAGGAGGATCTGGGCGCTGCGGCGGGCGTGTTCGGTTGAGAAAAAATTTTCAAGGGCGCTCTTTTCCAGGCTTCGGATGCGGCCGAAGAAATCAATCTCCCACGAGCTGATTCCCAGATTGGCGCTATACTGCTCCGAGGTTTTGGCAAATGCGTTCCCGGAAACACCGGCAGGCTGGCGTTGTCTGCTGCCGTTCACTACCGCATCGATTGTGGGAAAAAGCTCGGCGCGCTGTATTCGATAAAGGGCCCGCGCTCTTTCCACGTTCAAGGCAGCCACACGCAGATCGCGGTTGTTCTTAAGGGCCGTATCGATGATGGTTTGAAGCCGTTCATCGGCGAAGAATTCCCGCCATTTGAGGACAGCGGCGGAAGGAGCCGCCGGTGGGCTCTCCTTATATGCAGAGCTGTTGGGCCAGCTTGCCGGGATAGGGGGCTCGGGGCGCGTATACTTCGGAATCATCGTGCAGCCGGTGAGGAAAAGGGCCGCTATGGTAAGGACTGAAAAGGTCTTCATCATCATCTTGGCCCCCCCTGGACATTGACGGCTACCGAAGGGGAACTTGCCGGCCCGATCCCTTTCTTCCTGCCGAAAAGCTGAACAACAACCACGTAGAAAAGTGGAATGAACGGCGTGGCCAGGAAGGTTGCCGCAATCATCCCGCCAAGTACGCCCGTGCCGATGGCCGTTTGGGCTCCCGCACCGGCCCCGGTTGCCATTGCCAGGGGAAGTACACCGAAGCCGAAGGCGAGCGATGTCATGATGATTGGGCGAAGCCTGAGTTTCGCGCCTTCGAGGGTGGCCTCGATCAGTCCCGCGCCCTCCTCGACTCTGGCCATTGCGAACTGAACGATCAAAATGGCATTCTTGGTGGTAAGGCCCAACACGGTAAGGAGCCCGATTTGAAAGTAGACGTCGTTTGGGAAGAACCGAATAGATGAGGCAACCACCCCGCCGATCATACCCAGGGGCAGGGTGAGCATAATCGAAATGGGGACGGTCCAGCTCTCGTAGAGTGCCGCCAGGCAGAGAAAAATAACGATCATCGAGAAGGCGTAGAGCAAGGGCGCCTGTGATCTTGACATCCGCTCCTGGTATGAGATGCCGGTCCAGTCGGAACCAATGCCGCTGGGCAGCTTCGATGCGATCTCCTCCATTGCCTGCATCGCCTCGCCCGAACTCTTCCCCGGCGGCGGCTCGCCCCAGATATTGAGCGACGGGAAGCTGTTGTAGCGCTCGAGCCGCGGCGATCCATAAAACCAGTGACCGCTCGCAAAAGATGAGAATGGCGTCATCGTCCCGGAAGCATTCCTTACATAGAGGCGCTCCAGGTCTTTAGGAAGCATGCGGTAGGGGGCATCGGCCTGGACGAGAACTCGCTTGACCCGGCCGCCCTGCATAAAGTCGTTTACATACGCTCCGCCGAAAGCCGCGGAGATGGTGGTGTGGATGGATTCGATAGGCACCCCCAGGGCGCCCGCCTTTGCCCAGTCCACATCGATTCGGTACTGGGGCACGTCATCAAGGCCGTTCGGGCGCACCCGGATAAGTCTGGAGTCCTTCACGGCCGCACCCAGCAGCTGGTTGCGGGCCGCCATCAGGGCCTCGTGCCCAACGCCGCCCCGATCCTGCAATTGAAAATCGAATCCGCCCGCCTGTCCAAGTTCAAGCACCGCGGGCGGGGGAAAGGCGAAAACCCGCGCGTTTCGAATATTCGAAAACTTTCGCCCGGCGCGCCCTAAAATCGCCCCAAGCTTCTGCTCTGGCCGGCTGCGAAGCTCCCATTCCTTGAGCTTGACGAAACTGAGTCCGACGTTTTGCCCTACCCCCGAAAAGCTCCTGCCGGCGACCGTAAAGCAGGATGTCACGGACTCCTTCTCATCGTCCATAAAGTGGTCCCGCACCTGGTTCATGACCCCCTGGGTCTGCTCCAGCGTGGAACCCGAAGGCAGTGTCGCCATTAGGAACAAGATCCCCTGGTCCTCGCTGGGAAGGTACGATGTTGGCATTCGGTGGAAAAGAAATCCCAGAACAATCACCAGCAGAAGGTAGAGGAAAAGATAGCGCAGCTTTTTCCCGATGATGTGGCCGACCATGGCCTGGTACATGTCCCTGGATCTGCTGAACGTCCGCTCGAACCACCGAAAAAAAGGCCGGAAAAGAAAGAATGCGCTCTCGGAAGGTTCATGTCCCTCGGGCACCGGCTTGAGAAGCGATGCGCACAGTACCGGAGTCAGAATAAGGGCCACCACGACCGATAACAGCATTGCGGCCATCAGGGTAACGGAGAACTGGCGGTAGATGACACCGGTGGACCCGGTAAAAAAAGCCATTGGGCCGAACACGGCGGCTAGGACGAGCCCGATTCCGATCAGCGCGCTCGTAATTTCCCCCATGGACTTGCGGGTTGCCTCCTTTGGTGGCAAACCTTCCTGCGCCATTACGCGTTCGACGTTTTCCACAACGACGATTGCGTCATCGACAAGGAGGCCGATTGCCAGCACCATTGCGAACATCGTCAGCATGTTAATGGAAAAGCCGAACATCCCCAGGACGGCGAAGGTCCCCAGGATAACGACCGGCACCGCAAGTGTGGGAATCAGCGTGGCTCGTATGTTCCCCAGGAAGACGTACATTACGAGGAAAACAAGCAGAATTGCCTCTAACAGGGTCTTTACGACCTCCCAGATAGCCACCCTTACGAACGGGGTCGTGTCGTAGGGATAAATGGCCTTCATTCCCGGGGGGAAGTACTTGGAGAGCTCCGCCATTTTTGCCTTGACGCCATCGGCGGTATCCAGGGCATTCGCGCCCGGGGCCTGCCGCACGGCCAGAGCGGCGGCGGGCTTGCCGTTATACAGAATGAAGGACCCGTATCTTTCGGTGCCCAATTCGGTACGGCCCACGTCCCTGACGCGAACGATTGATCCGTCCGGATTTGTGCGCAATGGAATCGCGCCGAACTCCTCCGGGGTTTTTAGCAGGTTTTGGACGATTATGGAGGCATTTAGCCGCTGGCCTTCAACAGCCGGGGCGCCGCCGAATTGGCCGGCCGAGATTTCCACGTTATATGCCCTGAGCTGCCTGACGACCTCTTCCACGGTCAGGCGGTAATCGGTCATTTTATCAGGATTGAGCCATACCCGCATGGCGTACTGGGGACTGAAGACTTCCACCTCGCCAACCCCCGGTACCCGCGCCAGCACGTTTTGGATAATCGACTGGCCGTAATCGGCGAGGTCATAATCAGCCATGCTGCCGTCTTCGGAGGTCAGTCCCACAATTATCAGCCAGTTCCTGGTCGATTTGCTGACCTTCACGCCCTGGCTCTGAACCACTGCCGGCAAACTGGCCATGGCCAGCTGCAGTTTATTCTGCACCTGCGCCCAAGCAAGGTCTGGATCGGTTCCCGGAGCAAAAGTCAGCTCTATTCTGCCGCCGCCGGATGCATCGCTCTGGGCGGTCATGTAGAGCAGCTTGTCGAAGCCGGTCATCTTCTGTTCGATGATCTGGGTAACGCTGTTTTCAACCGTTTCGGCGGAAGCGCCGGGATAGTAGGCGTCAATCGCGATGGACGGCGGTGCGATAGGTGGATACTGGGAAATGGGCAAGCCGTAAATTGCAAGCCCGCCGGCAAGCATCATAATTATGGCTATAACCCAGGCGAAGACCGGGCGGTCCAGGAAAAAATTCGACAGCATCGCGGTCCTCTCTTAATTCGATTTGGGCTGAAGGTTCGTATTTGGGGCATCCGTTCCGGGCTTCGGGCTACCAAACGAGACGGCCTTAACGGAGGCTCCCGGCCTAACGTTCAGCATACCTTCCACAATCACGCGCTCGCCGACGGAAAGGCCTGATGAGACGAGCCACTGGTCGCCGATTGCGCGATTTAATGCCAGTATCCTCTGTTGGACCTTGCCCGCATCATCTACGATCAGCGCGATCGGCTCACCCTTTTGATTGCGGCTTACCCCCTGCTGGGGGACAAGGATCGCCTGTTCGGCTATACCCTCCTGTATGACCGCCCTCACGAACATGCCTGGCAGGAGCAGGTGATTTGGATTGGGCACCACGATCCGCAGAGTGAAAGACCCGGTTGCCGGATCGACGGTTACGTCGCGAAACTGCAGCTTGCCCTCCATCGGATATGGTGTTCCGTCTTCGAGCATGATTCGAACCTTCTGCCCGCCTTCCTTATCGCTTGTTAGGCGGCCGGCTTCCAGGTTTCGCTTCAAGCGCAGCAGGTCGGCGGACGATTGGGTCACGTCCACGTAGATGGGGTCCATCTGCTGAATGGTTGAAAGAGGAGTTTGCTGATATGCCGTGACAAGCGCGCCGTCGGTTATGCTGGACCTGCCGATACGCCCGGAAATGGGCGCGATTACGCGAGTGTATCCCAAATTGATTCTGGCCGCTTCAACGGCTGTCTTCCAGTACTCGATTTCGGCCTGTGCCTGTCCGACGGCGGCTGTTACGTCGTCATAGTCCTGCCGGCTGACTGCCTTGTCCACAAGGAGTTCCTTGTAGCGTTCAGATTTCGAGCGGACGGCCGGCAGATTTGCCTGGGCCTTGCCAAGCGAAGCCTTTGCGGAGGCATGGGCCACCTGGAAGGGAGCAGGATCTATCTGGTATAGTAGTTCTCCCGCTTTTACATCGGAGCCTTCCTTGAACAGGCGCTTCTGTACGATTCCATTTACCTGCGGTCGAATTTCCGCCACGAGGTGGGCGGACGTGCGGCCCGGCAACACGGTGGTAAGCTCAACCGGCCGCATTTCTACGCTCACCGTGGCCACTTCGGGGACAATATTCGGAGCGACCTGCTGAGAGTGCCCGCTGTCGCAGCCCCCCAGCAACAGGAAGCTTGAAACAACCATCAAAGCCGTGCGCCATCTAAGCGTTGCATAACCGGTCCTGAAAAATTGCATCGTATACCTCTCTAAAATTTGGTGCCGGACCTTTGAGGTCCAAATGCAAGGTTGCGAGATCACGAATCGATTAAACCTTGAAAAAAGATATTCAGAATGGCATCGGGGTCCTCGGGATAGGAATGATGCTCAGGCAAATCCAGCCATAGGAGAAGAAAAGCATCGATGGTGCTGTCGAGGGCCACCGCCAGTGAAAACGGGTCAGCAATCCTTTTGAACTTTCTGGTTCCGATTCCAGTCTCGAAAATCGAGGCGATTTTGTGCAGGAAGATGTGGTGCCGCTTTCGGATTTCTTCATCCAGCCCAGCCTTGATATTGAAGCTCGCGCCTCTGCGCTCTGCAAGAAAGAGCCGGACAATTTTAATATTTGCGCGGAACCTTTCGAGTCTTACCCGGACGTAATTTCTCAGTTTTTCAATCTCATCATCGGGCTCGCTTATCGCCTGTGTGAGCGCTTCTTCAAACCTGTCGCATAGCTGCAGAAGAAGGGCTTTGTAGAGATCTTCCTTATTCTGGAAGAATTTATAGAGCGTTCCGATGGCGAACTCGGCTTTCTCGGCTACCTCGTTCATCGACACGTTGTGGTAGCCCTTCAGGGAGAAAAGATCGAGGGCTGCCGAGAGCATCTCCTGACGCTGACGTAGCTTTTCGCGCTCCCGCCTTGGGAGCTTTTCATTTTCCATTTTGTGACCTCTTTAAGACCTCTTAACCATTGGCACACAGAGATCGTGACGGTACAGGCAAGTGAAAGAGCGTGGAATGATGCCTCAAAATATGAATTAGGCGTCACTATATAAATTGTTCATTCTAAAAGTGCAAGGAGTTTTAATCCCGTCGATTTGAATATTGTTCCGGTAGGTCCGGAACTCGGGCCAAGCAGATTGCCATTGCCCTTCTTTTATGACAATAATGTCCGCCGTTTGCTGATGAAGGTTCTTAAATGTCCGGGGCTTGGCTACTTGATCCGGCGGCGAAGGTGGCCGCGGCTGGTGCTGTGAATCCAGACTCGAAGAGGAAAACCAATGCCGATAAAGCGTATATTGCCCGGAATTTTGATTCTGGTCTTTTTGGTGCTCGCGGGTTGCGCTACTGTCCCGGTTGTCGTTGCACCCAGCGTGAATGGAACGGTGACCGATGGATTGACAGGTCAACCGATTGCCGGCGCGAAAGTATACTATAAGGAACATCCGGTTGAAAAAATTGTAACTGGAAAGGATGGGACCTTTTCTATTCCTGAAGTGCGGGAAGAACACAAGGCGCCTGTTTTTTTGCCGGTCGATAAGCCCAGCCCGATGGGGACCGTTGTGATTGAAGCAGCGGGATACGCTGCAAGTGAGATGTCCGTCGGCGCCAGCCAGGGCGGGGGGCCGCGGAAGGCTTCAATAGAGGTTCACATGAAAAGAAGATAAGCGGCAGGTTTGCCTGGTAATTCGCGCTCATGCATTCGAAGGCGGCCACCCGGCTGCCCGTTCAGATGACCTGCGAGATGTTCGATAGACCTTGAGTTTCTATAGAGGGTTTGGAAATGCTTCTGTCCGCTAGGGTTGACCCTTGGGAGGAAGCGTTGCGACGTCGAGCCAGTAATCCTTGAGGGTTCTAATGGAGGTGACGAGCCCGTCGAAGTGGGCTTCTTTTATGATGTAGGAATTTGCCCCCAAATCGTAGCAGATTTTCACATCTTCGATATTGGTCGAGGTTGTCAGAACGATTACCGGTATGGAACGATAGTGAGGATTTGTTTTTAATCTTGCCAGCACCTCTCGACCGTTCATGCGCGGCAAATTAAGGTCAAGCAGAATCAGGTCCGGGAATGGGGCGGATCTGGGGTCCTGGTAATTGCCTGCATGCTTGAGATAATCCATTATCTGCAGGCCGTCCTGAACGCAGCGAAAAGTGCAGTTAAAGCAAGCATCCTTGAGAGCAGCCTTTACCAGGATGCAGTCGTCCTCATCGTCGTCAACCATTACCAGGACGACTTTGTGCGCTGGTTTGTAAACTTTTTCCTGACTGGAGGAGCGAAAAGGAGATGGTTTGCGGTCTCCGGAAGATCCAGGGGAACACTGAAAGGTGTCCGGCATACGAAATCCCTCAAGATCAAAACAGACGGGAGAATCCGAGAACGGTATTCTCGGGCAAATCCCTCGGGTGCCCGTTCTTCCGGTTTGGAAGCAGAACCCGGTTTTTCTTCTGCTATTTGTTTTCCAATATGTTCCTAGAAACTATCACGAATGCGATAGACAATCCAGCCCTGTTTCGCTTTTGGGATAATCGCTCATCCGACAATCGATCCCGGATCGGGCCAAGCCCTTGAAAATATTATGTCCTGACCGGACCAAGCCAGTATTCACATAATATCTTAACGACGTCAACAAGGTCGTCGAATAAAACCGGTTGTGTGATAACCGTGTTTGCCCCCAGATCATAGCATTCCCTAATGTCGGGGTCGGAGGTCTGGTCGCTCAAGACTATGAGAGGGATGCGTTTCAGGTCAGGATTGGATTTTATATGCTTTACCAGATTAAGAGCTGTTTTTCCGGGCAGATAAAGACTTATGAGGGCGAGGTCAAGGGTACTCCGGGTTTTCCCCCCTTTACTCATCTGTTCGAGGTAGTCCAGTAAATCTTCAGCCCCGTGGAAGGCTTTTATACGCACGTCCTGCCGGCACTCCTCGAATGCTCTTTTCAGAACCACATGATTGTCGGGATCGTCATCCAGAATTGCGACAAGCGGAGGGGAATGCGTCATGGGTTTTTCCTCGTTAAGCGCAACGGCAGCGGCTTTGGGAGTAACCCGAGACCGGATCAAGGCCCGCAAAGCAGTTTTGCCGCCAGGCTTACCTACTTCAAGGCTACCTACAATTGGGCAAGATTGGCCTTCCGTGCCTCGGCCAAATCGTCGTTTAAGCTGGCAACCTCAAACCATAATACGGCCAGAAACGGAATGCACTTTAGGGTGCTATTTCTAACATACGTGGGATGTTTCCTGGAGGCTTTTAGTTTACAAACCTTACCTGATCGCAGGTGCAATCTGACTTTGGCTGAGATACCGAAAAATGCTCAGGACTGGTGATAGGAAGCTCCGCCACGGCAATCCCTTGTGGCAAGGCGGTTTAGATGCAGGCCGCGAAGGCGACCGGTTCAACTCAGACGCTCTGAAAACGGCGGCCTCAAAAGGACTGAGTTGTGCCAAAAAGTTAATGAATTTTGATGCGGGTCACTTATGGGCAGGAAGGATACCACTCCCTGGGCATTTTGAGGATCTGTTCGTAATGTCCCGTTTCGATGCGGGACATGAACCAAACGATGTTGAAGCTGGACAGGATTCCAATCGGGCGTTTCGGTCCCGCGTGCGGGTCAATGATGGTGAGATGTTCGTACCTTGTCCGCTGCATGAGATCGATTGCCTTTTCGATAGGCCACTGGGGGTCTACATCGAACTTGTACGGACGCATGACGTCCTCGGCGCGTATCTCGTACAGGTCTTCTCCAAAGAATCGAATGAGGGCAAGTCGGGAAATGACACCCCAAACTTCGCCTGACAAATCCACTACTATTACAGGGCGATACTGGTTCGATTTCATCAACCGGACCACCTGGTCGAGGGTATCGTCCAGGTGGCAGACTGTAACCTCGCGATCCATCAGGTCGCATACCCGCATAACTGTTAACCTTCCTGATTCGGCGCCATATTCTTTACGATGTCTTCTATGTGAAGCATTCCGAGTACCGCTTTGCCTCCCGGTCGGTCCGACACCACTATGAGGTGTTCGATCTTGCGCTTGTCCATCAGGCGGATGGCGTCTTTAAGGGGCGTATTGACCGTAATGGTTATCGTATGGGGCAAAAGAATGTCGCCGGCCGTTGTCCGGTCAAGGTCTTTCCCGAAAGCTTTCAATATGCTCCGGGCGGAAATGATCCCCAATACCTCATGATTGTGGTTGATCACCACGCAGTAGTGCTCGGAGTGAACCGCCATAATCTGGGCCACTTGCCGTATACTGGCGTCTTCGCCGCATGTTATGGCGCCTTTTCGCATCAGGCGCACAACTTTTTCTTCCATCGCTTGCCTCTGCAGATCGGATTTGACGCTGAACTCAGAAGATAATCGGCTGAACTGGCCGAAAAGAAAAGCGGGCATTTAGGCGTGAAAGGTTTCACAAATGCCCCCTTCAGCTGATTCCTGCCCAGTGGCGCGATATACGAAATTCATCGTATGTCATGACACAGGACTGTATCGAGTCGGGAGATGGAAGGCAAGCCAAAATAAATCGGGACGATTGTAATTTCGCCGGGGCGGCAAAGGGACTTGTGCTGGGACGCGCGTGCTTAAACCGATGAGCGCAAATGTGCCGGCTGAGCTTGCGTGCCCCCGTAATTTCAATTCAAGAATGATAAGGGATCACGGCTAAACAGGCACGCCGAGTTCACGTTGCATCAGGACGCTATCCACCCATCGCCCGAATTTGAACCCGACTGAATAGAGCGTCCCGACCATCCGAAATCCGAGTCTTTCATGCAAGCCGATTGACGCCAGATTGGACGAGTCTCCTATAACCGCAACCATCTGGTGAAAGCCTTTCAGCTCGCATTCGCGAATAAGGCTGCCAAGTAGTGCCTGCCCGATTCCCTGCCGCAGCCGTTCAGGATGGATATATACCGAATTTTCAACAGTGTACCGGTAGGCGTACCTGGTTCGATACAGGCCGGCGTATGAGTAGCCGATGATTTCGCGGTCGATTTCCGCGACCAGGTATGGGAAACCGTGAGTGAGGATCTCGGCGCGCCGCCTCTGCATTTCCCTCACATCGGGCGGTTCGGTTTCGAAGGTTGAGAGCCCGTGGAGAACGTAGTGGGCATAGATCTGTGTAATAGAGGGCACGTCATCGGGCTCGCACCCGCGGATAATTCCTGCAAAGGATTTCATTTCGGTCTCTCCATCGAGCAACACCGGTGCAATCCATTCCATCTTCCCTGGTTGGGAGGCTTTTTGCACCCTCCTGTCATAAACAGCTTCAATGCAGAATACATCGCCCTATATGTAAAATCAAACCTGTCGATTTTATCAGATATGGCTCTTTGAATGCGCTACCAAGCGGACCATCTTGAGACCTTGCAGATGTGCTCGGACCGCCCTCCGATTACGCGACCCGGGAGTGGCCGGACTGGAACAAACAGATCCAGGGACCCTGCGTGCCCAACTCGTATGGGGCTCCTTCAGTCACCGGTTTACTGCCGTTCCAGAAATTATCACGTAATCTTAACAATCGCCGTAAAGTCAGGCCCTTCGGGCCGAAGTACTATCAGTAACGGGTTCTGGCGGGTTGCAAACAACACTCCCGGTGCATTATAGTTCGCTTGGCAATTTGTTTTTCAGCAACAAGGAAGGAACAGTCCAGTGAGTGACGACAATCTGGGGAATTTGTCTCCCGAGGAGTCCGCGGGTAAGATCTTTGAAATGAGCGGCCTCAAGTTTCCACCTGACGCTGCCGTGGACCTGTGGGCAAAAATACTTCAGCACAAATGGCTCTTGTCGGAAAAGGTCGGCAGGGACGTAGGCTGTCGAACCGCCTGCATAGACTTTTTGGAAAACATGGAACAGGCCCTTGATGAATTCGTGTCCTACCAGCGCAGGGACACCCTGAATGAGCTGGGGGCTCAGACTATCGGCCGCGAGGTATGGGATACGATTTCTGATTCCCAACCCCCCAAACAACTGGTTCAGCGGAGAATTATTCTCCCCCTCATAGAGGAGGACCTGTCCAGAAAACACGGGGTAAGTCCCCCCAAGACGATAATTTTCTTCGGCCCTCCCGGCACCGGAAAAACTCACTTTGTCAAAGCAATGGCGGGGGTCTTGTCATGGTGGTTCATCGAGATTGCGCCCAGCTTGCTGATGGAGGAAGGGACCGAAAAGATGGGGGCCAATCTGCGCAGAATAATGGAAAAGGTCAGAACCTTGCAGAACGCGGTGATCTTTATCGATGAATTCGAAGAGTTGGCCGGCTGCCGGGACAATGCCGACCGGTTGGACAAATGCATCACAAACGAGTTCCTGAAGCAGGTTCCCCTTTTCAGGCAGGAAGCTGGTAAATTGCTCCTGGTGTGCGCCACAAACTATATCCGTCAGCTGGACCCCGCTCTGCTCCGTCCGGGACGGTTCGACGCCATCATCCCCGTGGGCGGTTTGAGTGCGGACGAGCGGAGAACTATTCTGGAAAACTATCTCTCCCGCCTTAATGCCGGAGAGATAGACATTGAAAGAATCATCAAAGAGACATCGAGGTTCACTGCGGCAGACATTCAATACATGTTCGAGCAAGCGGCTCAGTTCGCTTTCGAACAGGAAATAGCCACGAATCACGACTACAGGCTGAGCACCGAGGCCCTTCTCCAGATTTTGGAGAAGCACCGGCCCTCTCTTACCGATGAGGTTATCGAAGAGTTCGAGAAGGATAGCGTTACTTACTCCCGGACCTGAGATCTCCGGGCCGCTGACTGCCCGGTTGTTCGGAGAACCGTTAATTCATCGCGGTGAATCGCCGGAGAACATCGTGCGGGAGTCTAGGGAGGAAGACGAAGACCATGCTGAAAAAATTGGGCGTTCTTTTCCTGGCCGGTTTCCTGGCAGTGACAGGAAACATTGGCGTACACGCTCAGCAGACAAAGACCCTGACTCAGTTTTCGACTATCGACGCCCTGCTGGGTGGGGCCTATGACTGCAAAATGTCATTTGAGCAGTTGAAAGGGTACGGGGATACCGGTCTTGGAACCTTCGACGCCCTGGACGGCGAAATGGTCATGGTGGACGGAACGGTTTACAGGGTCGGCTCCAACGGCGCTGTCCAAACCCCAAGTCTAACTGAAACGACGCCTTTTGCCGCGGTCACTTTCTTCGATGCCGAACGGGAGAAGACTTTGCCGGGGGGTATAGGTATGCAGGAACTGACAAGCCAGCTCGATTCCATCCTCCCCACGCCGAATCTCATGTATATGCTCAGGATAGAAGGCACGTTCAAGGCGGTCAAAACCCGCAGTGTGCCGAGACAGATCAGGCCTTACAGGCCGCTTGTGGAGATTGTCAAGAATCAGCCGACCTTCGATTTCCAAAATGTCGAGGGGGTAATGATAGGGGTTAGATGCCCCGCATTTATGAAAGGCATAAACGTGCCCGGCTACCACTTTCATTTTCTTACCAGGGATAGGAAAGGCGGCGGACACGTGCTTGAGCTTACCATCGACAGTGCAGTTGCAAAGATTGACAAGGCAAGTATTTTCCACATGATTCTTCCCGAAGACCAGGATTTCTACAGGCTTGATATGGAGAAGGGCACATCATCCGGTGCGATCGCCGAGGTCGAATCTGGGAAGAAGTGATCTGGTCTGCCATAAACGTAATATAAACAATGGAATCCAGGTCCCGGCATGTAAAAGGAAGACCGCGTGAGAATACCGATCTATCAGGTTGATGCATTCACCACTGATGTATTTTCCGGAAATCCGGCAGCAGTATGTTTGCTGGACCATTGGATTTCCGATTCAACACTGCAGGCTATAGCCGCCGAGAACAACCTGTCCGAGACTGCTTTCATGGTTAGGGTTGGAGACGAATTTGAACTCAGATGGTTCACCCCGACAATCGAGGTGGCGCTATGCGGCCATGCAACCCTTGCGAGTGCCTATGTCATTTTCGAGCATCAAGGGTGGGCGGAGAAAGTTTTACGATTTCATACCCTCAAGAGCGGCCGGCTCATTGTAGAGAGGAAGGACCATTTGTTCGAGATGGATTTCCCGTCGCGGCCGCCCACCAGTGAGAGGGCCGCGGGCGAGTTCCGTGAGATCCTTGGCGCCATGCCGCTGAAGGTGCTCGGTTCGGAAGAGGACATCCTGGTCGTTCTCGAGAGCGAGCAAACTGTCAGGGAACTTAAACCCGATCTCACCGCGCTTGCCGGTCTGGACTGCCGGGGGGTAATAGTAACGGCCAGGGGAGAGGAGGCCGATTTCGTCTCACGCTTCTTTGCACCCGCGGTAGGGGTTCCTGAAGATCCAGTAACGGGTTCGGCGCATTGTGTCCTGGTTCCTTACTGGGCCGGCATTTTGGGAGAGAAAAACCTCCATGCGCTGCAAGTATCCCGGAGGGGCGGGGAGCTGTTTTGCCGGGACCGGGAAGAACGCGTAAGCATTGCGGGCAGGGCTGTCCTGTACCTGGAGGGTACCATTAGTATCCGAGGTAGATCAGGGCAATAACCACACCCGCTGTAACAACGATTCGGCGCAGCACCAGGGGTTGGATCGTTCCGGCCAGGCGCCCTCCTATTATGCCGCCGATAAGTGCGCCGAGCGCCATTACCAGGGCAACCGGCCAGACTACATTCCCGGAGAATACAAAAAAGATGGCGGCCGCCACATTTATGGCAAATGCGATAACCTGTTTTAGCGCATTTAGCCTTGTGAGGTTGTCGCCCATAACCAGACCCAGGATCGCAAGCACGATTACACTTAGTCCCGCGCCGAAGTAGCCTCCATAAACCGCAGAGAGCGCTACCGGAACCGACGTCCAAAACTCGCCCCATTTTGATTTGCTTGAATGGCCGGCCCGGCGCACAAGCCTTTTGCGAACGTGGTCCTGGGCTGCGAGCAGGCCGGCGGCCAGAAGAATCAGATACGGCACCATCGCACGGAACATCTGCTCGCCGGTATTTAGCAGCAGCAAGCCCCCGGCAATGCCCCCCACGGCGCCGGCGGGGATGAGGAACCAAAGCCGCCGCCCCTGTCCGCGAAGATCCTTGATCTGCGCCAGTGTCCCTCCAAGATATCCGGGACAGAGCGCCACCGTATTGGTCACATTGGCGGCTACAGCCGGTATGCCTAGCGCGGTAAGGGTTGGAAAGGTGATAAGTGTTCCGCCGCCGGCCAATGCGTTGACCGCACCCCCAATAACCGCGGCCAGTCCCACGAGAAAAAACTCCGGTCCGCTCAACATCTGCGCTCGTTCCCTTTTATGACCCATAATTTCGCGGTCCGCCCAGCACAGGACTGAACGTTCTCAAGGCAATAACCGTTCCGGGGGGGGAGGATGCCGCTTCTCTTTTTTAATTAGCGCACGACAGGTTTTCACACCCGAATTCCTTCGAATAGGCGCCGCCGATAAAAAAAGTTTTTGTAAAATTGTGCTCCGCGCCCATTGATTACAGGCCGACCGGTTTTATCATGGACTTATCCAAATCATTGTTCCGAACGTATTTCCCAATATTCCTCGGTCCACAGTCTTGAGACCAATTTTATAAATAAAAACAACAGGTGGTATTTATGAGAAATTCGATCATTTCCTCCACGGGTAGTTATTTGCCCAAAAACATTGTCAATAATGAAGATTTCACACAATTTCCACAAGACTCACTGGTGAGAATAGCTGAAAAAACGGGAGTTCTTTCAAGGAGAATCGCCAGCGAGGACCAATGTACATCCGACCTCGGTGTGCAAGCGGCGCGGGCCTGTCTTGACAAGATAGGCTTTCCGGTCGAAAAGATCGACGGAATAATCGTATCCACTTCATCGCCGGATAGAATCCAGCCTCCTACCGCCAGTCGCGTGCAAGCCGGTCTCGAAGCTCACCAGGCTTTCGCCTTTGATATCAACTCCGTGTGTTCGGGGAGCACATACGGCATTAGCCTTGCCGACTCAATGATAAAATCGGGCAATTTTAATAATATTTTGTTCGTTGCCGCCGAGATGTACTCAAGGATACTCAATCCGAAAGACTTCAGCACGCTGCCTTACTTCGGGGACGGCTCGGGCGCGATTTTGTTCCAGGCCGGCAACTCAAGCCAGGGCGTTATTCATTCCTGCCTGGGTACAGATGGAAGCATGTGCGAAGTGGTTGGAGTTCACGGCTGCGGGTCGATGACCCCTCACATAAAGATAGCCGACCCCAAGCTTGCGTGGCTCAAGATGAACGGAAGGGCCGTTTTGGAATTCGCATTGCGCCGGGGCACGGAAATCGTTGAGCGAGTGGCAAAAGAGGCGGGAGTCTCATTGGACAAAATCGACTGCTTCATTCTGCATCAGGCCAACATCAACATTATTAAAGGGATCGCGGAAAACCTGGGGCTCCCCATGGAAAAGT
Organism: Desulfarculales bacterium UBA696; assembly: GCA_002298995.1. Classification (GTDB taxonomy): domain Bacteria; phylum Desulfobacterota; class Syntrophobacteria; order Syntrophobacterales; family Syntrophobacteraceae; genus SbD1. Next base: position 159,929 of record DBMO01000054.1, on the reverse strand, counting down.
TTTTCGTAAATCTCCACCAATACGGAAACACCGCAAGCGCTTCGGTCATAATAGCCCTGGATGAAGCCATTTCAAACAAAGTGGTGAAAAAGGGCGATCTTGTCCTTACTGCCGCATTTGGCGGAGGTTTATCCTATGGGGCAAACCTGATTCGAATATAGGGGGAGTGCGTCCGGTTCTCGAGACCATGGCAGCCGGTGCGCCGGCTAAGCATCACCATAATGTTACCGAAGGAGCCCTACTCTTTACTGGCGACCTTTGCGCAAGGCTATTTCCTTTTGTTCAACTCCTTCCTGAGGGTCCAATGAATGGCCAGGGCGGGTGTCAACACTATAAACACGAGGAAAAAGCGCACGCTCATAAAGAAACTAAGCACCAGCTGCGTCAACGTGGCCGAATCGGTATGAAACCACCTGCCGGCCATGTCAGCCCAGGTTGTCCATCCGATAATTGTCACCAGCCCGAAGACAAGGGCGATAACAGCTCCGATAACGAAGCTTCGTAATAAGATGTCGCGGATCAAACGCAGAGTTTCATAGCTCATTGTTCAGTTCACCTGCCAATCAGCATTTTAAGCCGCAGCCACAACTACCATAAACAATATAGGGATGTTGCTTTCTGTTTTCACCGACCTCCTTTCCGGAAGTTATACAGTTGGTAAAGACGAGCTTTGGGGCCTACTGGGTCTGGTCCTTGTGGGCTGTTATCCGCGCGGTAGTTTTGCCAACTTTGCCGCCAGGAACGATACAGAAAAGATCTAAAGTTCACCCCGGAAATTTCCGATTCACAGGTATCCCCTAACAGCTGTCGAACAATTGTTGGCCACAGCTATGAAATGGACGATGTAGGCCGCGAGTAATTAGCCGCTGATCGGGATAGGTCTCAGAAGCATACATTAGCTGCATGGAGCAATTGAAGTTAAGGGTTAGCAAGATCGATCATGATAGCCATCGTTCCATGGAAACTAATCTCATCGGGCGTCTTTTGGGAAAAACAATCTAATCGGGAGGACTTATGAAAAAAGTTTGGATAATCCTTGTTGGGCTTTTCATGCTTTCATCCATCAACACTGCTCTCGCAGCAGAGGTTGGGACAAAGGAAGAGGCGGAAGCCTTGGTAAAAAAAGCTATAACCTTCATCAAGGAAAATGGAAAAGAAAAGGCGTATGCAGCGTTCCAGGATCCCAAAGGACAGTTTGTCGACAGAGATCTGTATATCACCGTCTACGATTTTGATGGGAACTGCCTCGCTCATGGAGCCAATCCGAAGATGGTCGGAAAAAACATGATCGAAATGAGAGACCCTGACGGCAAGCAATACATCAAAGAAAGAGTCGATGGAGCGAAAGCGAACGGTAAGGGTTGGCATGACCTTAAGGTCTCAAATCCCATATCGAAACAAATCGAGCCCAAGACCATGTACTACGAGAAGGTTGACGATGTAATTGTAAGTTGCGGGGCTTACGTAAAATAGTCTTTCATAAAGCAAGCCGGCTCGGGAAATCCGGGTTGTTTCAGTTGACCAGCAGCTTGGACAAATAGCTGAAACTCATCAACCCGGCCGGGGGCCCATTCTATGGAGTAAAAAGGGTTTCCAGCCGGGTATTGAGCTTATATTCAACACGAGATGGCGCTTCGACCAGCGCCAATTTCACGACCGAGTTGCAGCGGCCGGCAGGAGGACGAAATGAGGTTTGGTACTTTCCGCTTGCGATCAGCAAAACTACTTGTGGCCCCATCTATCACTATCATATTCATGCTGGCCGTGGGATTCATTTCATTTAAAGGGCTTTCAGGCCAGCAATCTGCATTGGATGATGTTTATCTGGGCCGGTTCAAGGGGTATCAGACGGTTTCCACAATTGTTAAAGAAGTGGCCAATGTTCATGCAAATCTCTACAAAGTGATCAGTTGGGCAAGTGCGAAGTACGACGGAAAAAAGGTAGATGCACTCGGCAAAGAGCAGGTACAGTCATTGACTAACACCCGCAAGCTGATCGAAGTAGCCCTGGGTTCAAGTGTGATAGGTGAGGAAGAAAAAAGCCTCTACACTGCATGCCTTGAACAGTTGAAGGAATACTGTACCGCTGCCGAGAGCGCCATAGACCTATCAACATCTGATATCAATTTCGCTACTATGTACATGCCGACTGCTGACAGCAAATATCAGGTCCTTCATAAGACCCTGAATCTTTTGCTCGATCTCGAGGACAGACTTGGGCGAGAAAAATACGAACAGGCAGCGAACAGCTTTCAATCCGTTTTGAGAATACTGTTGATCGTGTTGGGTTTTGTAGTCGTTCTATCGCTTGTTGCGAGCGTCCTGATGGCGAGAATGATAACCAAGCCCATCAAGAAGGTAATCACCGGGCTTGAAAACAGTTCCGATCGGGTTAGCCAATCTTCGGCCTTGATCGCGGCGGCGGGACATAATCTGGCTGAAGGGGCTTCAGAGCACGCCGGCGCCATCGAAGAAACTTCTTCCTCACTCGAAGAAATGTCTTCAATGACGCGGCAGAACGCTGAAAATGCCACGCAGGCAAACGTCTTAATGGCGGAAACATCGCAGGTTATGGACAAAGCCAAAAGTTCAATGGGAGATCTTACGCGTTCAATGGACGAGATATCAAGATCCAGTGAGGAGACATCCAAGATTATAAAGACAATTGATGAAATTTCTTTCCAGACCAATCTCCTCGCGTTGAACGCCGCTGTCGAGGCGGCAAGGGCAGGGGAGGCCGGCGCTGGTTTCGCGGTAGTCGCCGATGAAGTGAGGAATTTGGCTATGCGTGCGGCTGATGCCGCAAAGAATACAGCTCATCTCATCGAGGGCACTGTTAAAAGAATCAAAGAGGGGTCGGATCTGGTTCAAAAAACAAATGAAGAGTTTACCCGACTGACTGCCGGATCATCCAAGATGAAAGATTTAGTAGGAGAAATCTGCGAGGCTTCGCGTGAGCAGGCCCAGGGAATAGAGCAGGTAAACAAGGCTGTTTCCGAGATGGATAGAGTGGTTCAAAAGGTTGCGGCCACGGCGCAGGAGACGGCATCTGCATCTGAAGAGATGAGTGCCCAGGCGAACCTGATGAAAGGATTTGTCTCAAGCCTTGCAGCTCTGGTCGGCCAGAATGGAAATCAGCCGGAAGCCGGGAATAAAAGACTCGCAAGAGCACTGCCTTCAACAAGTGCCGGTGAAGGAAAATCCCTTGCGCGGATTGAATCAACTGGACACTAGGCTCTATTTTTGTTTCACGGCCTCATCCACGGCATTCATTCGTTCCTCACCCAACTGCTGCGCGGTGCGTGCCTTATCAATGGGATTTCGGCCGTACTCCTTTATAGCTCTCGCTGCTTGCTCGGTTGAGGTCTGGTTGCTCTCTTTTGTCTGGCTCGGGTCTTTGCTCCGGGAGCAGCTTAAAAGGAAAAAACAGGAAAGAATCAAGACCGCCGTGAGGTGAAAAGCTAATTTATTCATAATGTTCTCCAAGAATATCAGGGCTTCCCGTAGATCACCCGGGTGGCCCGGATGCTTTTGTATATCATCAGCGGAAAACGATTTCGCTCAGTAAATTCTTCGCCAGATAATCGGAAGCTATTGGTGTTAAATGGCAGGTGTCCCAAGATGTAATTCCTGTTTTCTTGTCATTGCCTATCCTTGTTAGACATCCATACTCATTACAAAACAGGCCGATCAAATCCGCAAAGTAAGCATCTTCCGATTTGGCAAACTCATTCTTCAGTGATTCATTTAGTTTGAATTCATCTTCTATTATTCCGAGATATGTTCTTTCCGGCGTCCTTTGCCATAGCCTTCTCATTATGATGGAGGGGAGAGGCTGTTCCCAATGCGGAGCCGGCCCGGTAAAAACAACCTTTGGGACCCCCATTGCCTTCAATGTTTCGGAAGTGGATTTCATTTTGGCGTAGTCGTGGGCAAAAGACTGGGCGACCAAAACTACTTTGGGTTTTGTTTCTTTGATTGTCTTGAGGGCAAACCAGTTCGTTCTGGTACAGAAGTCGGTTGTCGAATCTTCCTGAACAGTAGCATCCGGCATGCACCCGGAACTGGCAACTATCATTAATTGCCAGTCCCGAGGTAGATTGTTGTTCAATCCGTAATAGAGCTGTTGAGCATGAGAATCTCCCCAGATAAAGGCAGCATTTTCTTTATCGAAGTTCCGCTCGTAACATGATTTGTTAATTTGATCTCGTGGGACGCGCGTTGCTTCTCCGGCAAAGAACTTTGGAATATCATAGAAATCGCAGTCAAATCGGTATTTATCAGGTATGCCGACTTCCTTGAAATACTTCCAGCTAAAATTGTTGAAGTAGTTTGAATACTCATTTAGCTCGTTCTGCGCATAACCGGCCCTTGGAAACCCGTCGCGATTGTAGCAGACATACCCAAAGCACCCAATAAAAAGGGTCAGTAATGCCAGGGAGTAAACCTTCGTGTTGGTATGGCGCCCGAATCGGATAGGTCTCTCAATAAATCTGTAAGTCGCCCATGAAAGTGCAATGGAAATCAAGACGGCGGCAAAACGCGTCTCAACTGAGAGGGCTTTAGATTCAACTATGCGGGTTGTCGTTAACAATGGCCAATGCCATAAATAAAGCGGAAAACTGATGAGTCCAAACCACACCATGACACGATTGGCAAGAACCGTGCGATTTACCCATGCCTGTGGGCCTGCTGAAATGATCAATAGCGCCCCGACTGTGGGCAGCAACGCCCACCAGCCTGGAAATGCCCGATCTTTTGTGATTGCAATAACAGCAAAAGCGAGCAGCACAATTCCAACGCAGGATTGCAGGTCGTTATTGCCCATCCTGAATTTTTGAAGTGCGCTCTGCTTGAAGAGCGTAAAATAAGCAAGGCCCGACCCGATCAATAATTCCCAAAAACGAGTTTGCGGTGAGTAGAAGGTCGCAATAACGTCGCTGTGGATTTGCCAAATATTTAATGCAAACGAGATAGAAGCGATAGCCGCGGTGATTAGCAGAAAATTGAAACGCAGTTTCCGACTGGACCACAACAACAGAGGCCAGATGATATAAAACTGTTCCTCGATGCCAAGCGACCACAAGTGCAACAAGGGCTTTGCTTCGGCAGCCCTGTCAAAATAGCCGCTTTCACTCCACAGGACAATGTTGGAAACAAAACCTGCGCCGGCAGCAATGTGTTTGCCAAGCTGCTTGTATTCATCGGCAAATAGCGCAAACCAGCCAAATGCAGTGAGGGCTATCAACACCAATAGTAATGCTGGGAATATGCGCCTGATTCGTCGACTATAAAATTCAAAAAAGCTGAAGCTGTTACGCTCCAAATTCTCGAAAATAATTGTTGAAATCAAATAACCGGATATGACGAAGAAGATATCTACACCAATAAAACCGCCCCTGATCCAATCAGGAAATGCGTGAAAACCGACTACCGAAAGAACTGCTATAGCCCGTAAGCCGTCGATGTCTGCGCGATATTTTGGCTGTATCAGTTGCCCGGGTCGCGAGGCCGGGGGTGTAACTTCGGTCATCAATTCTTCCATTGCGGTTGTTGGACGCTATATCGGCTGTTAGTCGCCATCCTTGTGTTCGCGTCAAGTCGGCTCGCTTGAAAAGCGCCTCCGAAGGGATAGCTGATCTTTGGATGACCTGAATAGCTCGTTTGTACCAGTGGCAGAGCGCTAAGTCGTCGAAACAAGTGATCCATCGCCACCTTTTTGTGCGCGCAACCAAGCCATTTGGGCCTGCCGGTTGAGCGCATAGTTGCCACAATTTCCGTTCTCTGTCAATAATGCCCCCCTAATCCGTGGGTAGCAAATGATATGTCCGCTTTTCACGGCACATCCGCTTTGAGGGATTTCGGATAAAACGCGCCCGTAGGTAGTGTGTTTGGCCTCTTGCGCTTCGCGCCCGGAAATGATTCCGGGCCACCCTCCATATGTCCTAATAGCAAGCATCCCCTTCAGTCCCAAAGCCAGTGATTATACCTTCGGTATTGACCTCAAAATGAACATTACAGCCGGGTCTTATTGGATATATGTACATCCAATTACTATTTTCAAGCAAACAGGCTTTCTCTTTCCAGCCAATCCGTGAAGCGTAGGAATCCCTTGGGGATTCTCGTTTAAACTTTTCAATATTTTGACCAATCACGCTCTGCGCCCAGTGCGAAACAGGTGGGATCGCACAGCCACAAAGAAGAATTCCTGCCAACAAATATCCTAGAATTCTTTCTCTCAATCTTTAATACTCCACTTTCTACCCATGCGGCAAATACAGGAAGGAGTACAGAGGGTTGCATATCCCGGCGGGTGGCCCGGAATCATTTCCGGGCGCGAAGCGCAAGAGGCCAAACACAGCATCCTACATTCTTTTCCTGAAGCAGGGGCACACCTCCCGGTACTTGCCGTGGCTTTGATATTCGCTATCCCTGTGGTAACGCAATTGGATATTCGCCTTCCTTCTAACTCGTCTATACTTCCGAACAATGTCCTCCCTAAGTATTCTTGCCATCCTCTTTCATCTATGTCAATAATGCTAGCTGATTACGGGCCATATACCCTTTCCATAATGAGAGTCGCCCTTCATGATCGCCAAAACCTACACATGCAGTCTTTTGGGCATAGATGCCGTCGCCGTCGAGGTGGAAGTGGATATCTCTTCGGGATTGCCTTATTTCGCAACGGTTGGATTGCCTGACAATATCGTCCGGGAGAGCAAGGACAGGGTTAAGGCGGCGCTCCAGAACAGCGGGTATGCCTTTCCGATGGAGCGAATTACTGTAAATCTTGCGCCGGCTCATCTCAAGAAGGAAGGGGCGGGGTTTGATTTGCCCATAGCGGTCGGGATATTGGCTGCCACGGGGGCGGTTGACTATAAAAGATCAGAGGCGGCGGTGATGGCGGGTGAGCTTTCGCTTGACGGGCGGGTGAAGCCTGTTGCGGGCTGCCTGCCAATGTCGATCCTTGCGCGCGATGCCGGGTATCGGGAACTCATCGTTCCGGCGGAAAACGCCCGCGAGGCGGCGGTAATCGATTCAGTTTCGGTGAGGCCGGTAAAGCATCTTTCGGAAGTCGTGGAGTTTCTGAACGGCCGTAGCGAAATACCCCCCTTTAAGGTTGATCACGACAGCATCTGGGACTGCGAAAGATCGGATGAATGCGATTTTGAGGACGTCAAAGGCCAGGAACTCGCCAAGCGCGGCCTGGAGGTTGCAACGGCGGGCGCTCATAATCTCCTGATGATTGGTCCTCCCGGTGCCGGCAAGACGATGCTTGCACAGCGCATCTCTTCTATAATGCCTCCGCTTAGCTTCGAGGAAGCCCTGGAGACGTCGAAGGTTTTCAGCGTCGCGGGAATGCTTCACGGCGCGCCGTTGATTGTTAACCGGCAATTTCGCTCGCCGCATCATACGATATCCGATGCCGGCCTTGTGGGGGGAGGGCACATACCGCGCCCCGGCGAGGTGAGTCTCGCGCACAATGGGGTGCTTTTCCTGGATGAGTTTCCGGAATTTCGGCGAAACGTGGTCGACTTGTTGCGGCAGCCCCTGGAGGATGGACAGGTAACCATTGCGCGGGCGTCCATGGCGCTCACCTATCCCGCGAGGTTCATGCTTGTTGCCGCAATGAATCCCTGCCCGTGCGGGTATTCGGGTCATCCGGCAAGGCCGTGCACCTGCTCCGCGGCCCAGACCCAAAGGTACCGGGGCAGAATTTCCGGGCCGATACTCGACCGGATAGACCTCCACATTGATGTGCCGTCGGTCGAGTACGAAAAGCTCCGCTCAGAGGGAGGCGCCGAAAAATCATCCTCGGTTCGGGAACGTGTTGCCAAAGCCAGAAGAATTCAGCTCGAAAGGCTCTCCGGCGAAGGAATTTACTCCAACTCACAGATGAAGCCTCGCCACATCAAAAAATTCTGCCAACTGGACTCGTCCGGACAAAGCATCCTGGACCAGGCGGTCCGCCAGCTGGGACTTTCCGCGCGCGCCTATCACCGCATTCTGAAAGTGGCGCGAACTATAGCCGACCTGGAAGGAACCGGTAAAATCGTCCCCAACCACCTGCTCGAAGCAATTCAGTACCGCACTCTGGACCGGAAGATGTTTTAGGTCCAGTTAAGAGGTTCGCGGCATTAATTACATTACCACCGTAACGTCATTGGAATTGAGACGACTATAGAGAAAGGAAGTGTATTGCAATTCCATTTGCTTTGCTGTTATCAAGCAACCTTCTTCTCCTATGGCAGGAGAAGGTCAGGGAATATGCATGCCCTTACGAGTCGAAAATCTTACGCCGCATGCTCACATTTTCATCCCTGAAGCAGAGCAACCGCCTTCCTGTCTCCCAGGCAAGAAAACATTGCCTAGACCACCCGCCCCTCCGTGGTAGAGGCAAAATCTCTCGACCCTCTCTAACGCGGTCGCATTGTTCATTGTTCTTGACCGGTCTAGCGTTGGTGCTTAGACTCACCTTTGAAGTTCTTGCCGCTTGTCGTTTCGCCCCTGCCCACAGTCTCGACCGTATACCCAACAATTATGCCCTGTGGGTTTACCTCCCAATGGATGAATGTGCCCAGGCTGTCAGGTTCGATATAGACCCAGTTGCCATTTTCAAGTGGGTAGGTAGTCTCTTTCCAACCGATCCTCGATGCATAAGAAGTGGGGCGTTTTATCAGTCCCGCTTTCTCTGCAAATGGGCGTCCTATTGCGTATCGTGTATAGTCATCTAAGGAGATAATGTTGCCGTTACACGCAGTCAGAAGCATGAATGCGCCAATAAGTGCAGCAATTCTTGTCATACGTATTATCCCTATTTCCAAAGGATTATTATTTTAGAAATTCGCCATTAAAGCCCCATACGTGATGGCAGCGGCAGGCACGAGGTTTTGTTGCCCGTGCCTTCGGCAAGAGGGATGCTAAATGATGGCGTCTAGCGGGACCCGAGACCGCATGAATCCAAGCCATAGAGGTCCCTACGAGGTGCTTCACTAGAACAATCCAGACCCATCCTGTCCTCTGGTGATCGGGGGTTCTCATCTTTTATCTCGATCGATTAATGAGCAATAACGACGGGATGAGTATACATCAGGCATGGATTGTATGCACTGGATAAGTGGATTTTTCAACAGCCTGCAAGAGTCGGCAGCTGTGCATGTGCCACCAGTCGGCTCACGGAATATGATATTTCAGGATATTTCCGAGCAGACCAATAAACTCCGCTCCATTTACAGTAAAAAAGAGTATATAATTCTCGCCGATTCTAATTAAGCACCTTATTCGGAGGAGTTTACTCGAGATGAAGATCGGCTGTCCCAGGGAGATCAAGAGCCAGGAATTCCGCGTAGGGCTTATTCCAGCTGCCGTTAAGGCCTATGTCGAGAATGGACACGAGGTTTGTATCGAGAAGAATGCGGGCATTGGGGCCGGTATACCCGACGATCAATACAAGGCGGCAGGGGGAAGGGTCTGCGAAACCGCGGAAGAGGTATGGAAGTGGGCCGAGATGATCGTAAAGGTAAAGGAGCCGCTTCCAGTCGAATATGATCTGATGCAGCAGGGTCAGCTCATTTATACCTACTTCCATTTCGCCGCCGACGAAAAGCTAACTCGGGCTTGCCTTCAAAAAGGAATTATCGCCCTTGCCTACGAAACGGTACAAAAGCCGGACGGCTCGCTGCCGTTATTAAAACCGATGAGCGAGGTCGCCGGGCGAATGGCGCCTCTTATGGGTGCGTTCTACCTCGGCAAGCTCTACGGAGGGCGGGGCCTTCTGGCAACCGGCGTGCCCGGTGTTTCACCCGCCAACGTACTGATCATCGGGGGCGGAACTGTCGGGGGCAATGCCGCAAAAGTGGCCGCCGGGCTGGGCGCACGGGTAACCCTGCTCGATATCAATCTCGACACCCTCGAACACCTCGGCAACATCATGCCTGGAAACGTCTCCCCGATTTATGCCGACCCCTACACGCTGGACAAAAGCCTCAGGGAGGCGGACATAGTGATCGGGGCCGTTCTCATACCGGGCGCAAAAGCTCCCAAGGTAATCAAACGCGAGCATCTAAAAATCATGAAAGCCGGTGCGGTTTTCGTCGATGTGGCAATCGACCAGGGCGGCTGTTCCGAAACATCCCATCCCACCACTCACGGTGACCCCGTCTACATCGTGGAGGGGATTGTACACTACTGTGTTGCCAATATGCCGGGAGCGTACGCGCGGACCTCGACATTCGCGTTGAACAACCGAACGATCAAGTACGGGCTGCGTCTTGCAAACCTCGGGGCCGAAGCCGCATGCGCCGACGACCCGGCTTTGATGAACGGTCTCAATATGTACCGCGGGTTTATTACTTTTAAACCCGTTGCAGAAGCCTTCGATCTAACTGATTATTTCAGGCCTGCCTCGGAAGCGGTAGCCTCCGGGGGCGCCGCACCCGGAAAAAGCGCACTTTAGGGAGCCTGACCGCCCGATGGATAGAAAAATTCGCGTCCTTCATCTCTGGCATGATGAAAACGAAGTCGAACGTTTCGTGCGGCACATGGCGGAAACCGGCCTGCAATTCGAGGCTACACTGGTAAAGTCCGAAACCGAGTACGCTTCTTCGCTGGTAAAAAAACAGTTCGACATCATTATCACCGACGAGCGTGCCGATTTTAAGGCATCGGGCCCGGAGCACCTCTCGGCTTTCGATATTGCCGCTGAACTTGCCCCCGACGTGCCCTTCGTGGCCATATGCGAGCCGAAATGCCTTGCTGACGGCAAAGAGCCCTTCAAAGCATGTCTTTTCAGCATCCAAAGACAATCCCTGGACCTTCTCGGACCGCTTTTGCGGAAGCTCTTCATCGAAGAATAGCGAGCACGCACTCCTCGGAGCCCGTACCGGGCGGGATGCTGATGAATCTGAACAAGGGCGAAGCAAAGATGCCTTCATCTGTAGAGGCTCCCCGGATAGAAGAACTAATAGACAACCACATCCATGTCTGGACAGCTGCTCCGTCGCTGGCCCCATTGGCCGAGATTCTATTGAGGGACAGGGAAATTCTGGCGAAAAGGATTTGCTGTCAGGCAAAAGATGGAATTGCGGCAACTGGCGATGCAATCCGGTCCTATCTCTTGTGCTACGCTCTTGAACGCGTCAGGGCATCCATCTCCCCAACGCATTTCATCCTTTTTAGGGAAAGCGAAACGGTTCAGGCCGTCCTGGAAGACTCTTTCGGGATAGATCCGGGCATCGAGGATGACAGAATCATAGTGCCGCATCAGCAGGAAGCGGTTTGCGTTTTAGTAAAAACCATCTTTGGCAGGAGATCATGGCCCGCGGTCTCTAAAGATATTGCGCCTTTCATGCAGCTTTTTTCCCGTGAGGGCACAAAAGCAAAATCGGATCAGGATAGAATCTTGCGCTATAAGACCCTGGTCTGGCTGGTCTACCTTGTTATCGATATGGTCCGAAACGACCTTGAGATATGTGAAAGCGGGGTTGATGCGGCAATCAAGAAATTCCGCCGTCTGTTCGAGCACGTTTTAAGGGGCGATATAATTGATGAGGATTCCAGGAGGCCCGGTTTTGAGGGAGGTAAATGGGAAAAGACTCTCTTCGGGTGGCTCCAGGGTGATGACCGGAAACCCTTTGTTCTGAAACTGATGCGGCAATTCAACTTCGAAAACAAGATGGAGCATGCGAACAGGTATCTTCTGGCTGAACACCGGAAATGCGTGTTCGAGGAGGTTTTGTCCATCTTTCGCCGGGCGTGATATGAAAAAGAATGAACTCCTCGATAGATTTCCGGAACTTGTTTTCGGGAGTGTCAGACAGCAGATGCTGCTCGGGGCCGTGCCGGCGGAGATGGTGAGGTCTATCCTTGAACCGTTCCTGGACAACTTTTGGGATTTCATGCTGCAGCTGCCATCCGGCTTGCAGGCGGACTTGGAAAATATACTAAGAATATATCCGGACGTGGCGGCCGATTTTGGCCTGAGGATGAAACTGCCAATCAAGAAGATGCTTTCGCAACTCGCGAAGCATCTGAAGGAAAAGGCCGGCCTTCCGGATGTGAATGATCTGGATCTTGCGGCCGAAAAGCAGGAAGGCCTCTATTTTCACCGGCTCGGGAAGGTTGAAGGGCAGGGATTTTTCCGAACTGACAGCGGAAATTCGGTCTATCTTGCATTCTCATTTACCGACGGTGCCGATTTCGTAATTTTTAGCCGAAAACCTGCAATCGCGGCCATCGAGATCAAAATCGGCGGCAAACAGGCTTTGGCTATGCAGCCTGGCCAATCGGAGAAAAGCATCGGCATCGAGGAGTTGCTGGATTTGAAAAATGGTTGGATATCGCAGGAAACAGGCGAAACAAGCATCGAGTGTGTGGAGAAGTAAGAACCGGTTTCGACGGGTGCCTGATTAGGATGCCGTGCCGTTGCGGATCGCGGGGGGCGACATTCCCCCGAGAGGGTCTTCGTTACTTGCCGCGCATTCCTGACAGAATTTCCCTGGCCTTTGACACATCTTTTCTAATCTGCTCAATCAACTCGTCCGGCCCCGAAAAACGTTTCTCATCGCGAAGCCTGTCTATGAATCTCACAGAGATCGGCTTTCCGTAAACATCCTGGTTGAAATCGAAAAGGTGCACCTCGAGGCTCAGGTCGACGTCGCCGAAAGTTGGATTGTATCCGAGGTTGGCGGCCCCCCCGTAGGTCTTTCCCTCTATTTCGGCCTCGACCACATAGACCCCGGTGCGTGGGGATGCCTGAGAGGTAACTCGAAGGTTTGCAGTCGGAAATCCAAGGCTTGCGCCCCTTTTTCTGCCCTCGATAACCGTTCCGCTAACCTCGAAAAAACGCCCCAAAAGTTTTCTCGCATCCCGGACATTCCCCGCGAGGATCATCTGGCGGATGGCCGTACTGCTCACCACCGTATCGTCTGTTTTGAACCCGGCAACGGTATCCACCGCAAAGCCGTATTGTTCTCCCATGCGCTTGAGGTATTCTATGTCGCCTTGGCGGCCATGCCCGAAACGGTAGTCGTAGCCGACAACTATCGCCTTGATCCCGATTTTGTCCACCAGCAGGTCGGTCACGAAACTTTCGGCCGAAATCCCTGCAAACTCATGATCAAATGGGATCACAACGGTTGCATCGATGCCGCAGGACTCGATGAGTTCGAGCTTTTGCTCGTGGGATGTAATAAAGGTGAGTTGCTTATCGGGAAAAAGAACCTGGAGCGGGTGAGGGTGGAAAGTAATAACCACCGATTGCCCGTCGAGTTTCGAGGCCCACTGCTTGACCTTTAGAAACAGGGCCTGATGGCCCCTGTGGACACCGTCGAAATTGCCTATTGTAACGGCGGGGTTTTTCAACCTCCCCCGAATCGAATCGATACCTCTAAACACTTCCATACGAAGGGCAACACCTTCCGAAAAAAGTCTAAAACGCCTTGACAGGTAAAGACTTTTAGAATACGGTATTCGCACTTTATTATCAAGTGATTTTGCCGAAGTGGCGGAACTGGTAGACGCGCTAGGTTCAGGGTCTAGTGGGAGTATTCCTGTCGGGGTTCGAGTCCCCGCTTCGGCATCGGGTTTGCGGGCAATCGCAAGCCCTTTTTTATTAGCTGGTTGCCTTATGTGCATATTGCGTGCACGCATATTGTTTAAAGCTCACTGGAATGTACTTCACCATCCACTGCGAGAATTCAAACCCACGGCGGGAGCTTTCAGCCTGATCCTGGCGGTTTTACACTTTATGATCCGAATCGCGTTAGCACTGGCGACTTGCCGACGTCCCAAGTCCGAACCCCTTCCAGCGGCGGAACCCGCTTTTCCCGAGTACCCCTGTACCCCAAATCGCACCCCCAACCGGCGCGCAAAAAGTAACACGATAGCTATGATCTTGTAATTAGTTATAGAGAGATAGAAAATCTAAGATGTCATAAAAGTCTATCCTAGATGACATGAATAAAAGCAGAAAGGCTTTACGTTGACGCGGAATTCAGGAGAGACTCGAGAGTAAGGGGTTAGAGTTGCCTCGACGCTACCATGCGGCTTCTCACCTGATCTATCAGGTCCGACGCCAGTTTCCTTGGCTCCGGGTCCGGGCTGCTCAACGGGTCTATCTTCTCCGCGTTGCTGTCGTCTATACAGAAGATGTAAGCTTGTGTTAAGTAAAAGCTCCAAGTCGCCCTCGGCCACTGACACCGAAATTAGGATTCTGTTATGGCAGCAAAATGGAAAAGAGAAGGTTCTAGCGGCCAAAGACTCGCAAGCAGGCTAGGAGCCTGCAAGCATTCAGATGAATCCGGCGGTATCACTTTCGGAGGTCCTGATTTCTGGGACTGCTCAGCGAGCTTGTTCAGCTTTATTGAATTCCGCCCTGAGATTCCAGAAGGTGAAAAACTGCGTATCTTCAACCAAGCTCTTTTTGCAGCAGCACGAAAAGGAGCAATTGAACTAGAAAGTATTTTAAAACAGGTTAAAGAGCTTGAAGTCGAGTTTATTATGCAGCCGAAGACCAGATATGTCATTTCTACCTCTTTATCCATTCAACCACGCGAACAGATGAAGCGCTGCAAGGTCGATAACATAATCATTAGTTTTGGAAGGAAAATCTCAAAAGCCTATACTGAAGATGCTGAAGCTGAAGAAATGATTGAGGAGATGGCCTGCCGGCCCTTATGTACCGATCCACCAAAGACTTATTTGCCGGTTCTCCTTTTCCTTTCCGCTCGTTCACCAGAAGAGGCCTTCCACAAAGGGTTTGAGGCGCTTGACCTGCTACGTGGAATTTGGAATCTCAATGAAAATTATGGATTATTCCGAATCACAATTGGCGATGTTCGGACGCCAATAAACACAATTGTATTGGGACCGATACATATTGTCCAGCCAGGAACAGCCAATCCTCTAAAGGAGTCATGGTGGTATGACCCTTATTACCAGGGCCCGATTACAGTAAAGACAATAGGCCCCCAAATGGAGGACTTTTACAGACGCGAGAAAAGAGTCAGAAAACTGTTGCAGATGCACAATTACAGGGCTGATCTTGAATGGGCAATTCGCGAATATGGGCGCGCTTTGGATTACCGCAATTTTGACATTTCGTTTCTAAAACTTTGGCCAGTAATGGAAAGGTTGACAGATACCTTAATAGGGAATTATGGAGTAACAATCCGAAGAACCTCTTTTATTTTCCAGGAGCCTCAATATCACAGGGAGGTGTTAGATCATTTGCGAATGAGGCGAAATGCATTTGTGCATTACAATGAATTAAGCAGGAGCATCGATACTTACATTTTCCAACTGAAATTCTATGTGGAAGCTCTCATCAATTTTCATCTTGCAAATGGCAAAACTTTCAGCAATCTGTCCGAAGCCTCAGAGTTTCTTGATCTTCCTGTTGATCTCAAGGCTCTAAAAAAGAAAAGCCATTTATATACCAGAGGAATTAGATTCAGATCCAAGTAGCGACCAAAGTTATCTCGTCTCCTAGACGTTCAATGCCAATTCGATCGGTTTCCCCAAGGCCAATTAGATCAATTTTCTTTTCCATTCACTGGCAAGGAGTCATCTTTTACAGAACAAATGAAAAATATCCGATGAGAATGTCTATCTAGGTGTCAAGCTTTTCCTGATGTCTGTCGATTGATCCAATACAGAGCTCCATCGAAGGGATAGAGTTGTGGGATGGGCCCATGCTATTCCATTCCCTTGGTAATATCTCCCTGAAGCGAGACATCTGCCGGGAAGGCAATAGCAAGATTCCATCTATCAGGTTGGAACACAAGGGAACTAAGTCGGCATCCTGCATTGCTGGTTCTCAACCACGCAGTGAATGTAGATATTTTTGGCGCCGGAGGATTCTTATGGCCGATCAAATTGACGAGTTCTGCTATCGAGAAATGACGGATGAACAAAGCTTTCGAGAAATGGTGGAATCCTTTGTGGCTTTTCGACCATCCAGTGCGAGGAGGAAATTTCCACGCTTTCCTACACCGGCAGCTCTTTCAGGAGCTTTAGGATCAAACGGGATTGATGGGATTCTGGTTGCGCGGGACCCGGGTTCTTCGGGTGGACAAAGCTCGAATCCCGATTGTGGAGGGTGCGGGTACGGAACAGACGTCCAGAGAATAAAGATTGATATTGTCGATTTCTCGGAAAGCGGTGTTCAGCTTCAGTTGGACTGTAGTGATTTCCTCAATCTGAAGAAAAGCTCTCTCTACCTTGAAATTGAGAACCACCGGGCCCCCGTGCAACTCAGGTGGTGGAAGCAATGTGGATCTGCAAGCCGTGCCGGGTTTCTATTTTCCAATCGAATAGACTCGGATCAATTTTTCGCAAGTTATATCTCTGCCCGGAATACCCAGCTTGTCGAATTTCTGATGGCTGAATATTTGAACCTGAATGCTGATTTTAAGCAACAGGCCGGTGTCTTTATTTACCTTTCGATCTACTACGGTCTCAGGTTGAAATTTCTCGAAGCAATCGCCAGGTTTAATGCCCAAACAGGGTCCAATAGATTCGAGGCTAAGCCGGCCATCTCCATAACCTCTTTTGGCTCCTATGCAAGCGCCTATCACCTGGCCCAGAATCAGGCAAGGGAATTTGGCCCTGATCTGCGCAACGCACTACAGAGATACATCAAACCGTACAACGACTTTGGGAGTGGGGTGATAGGAATGAATGAAGATGTAGTCTTCATGAAAGGAGAGACGATTTATGTAATGTTTAATTCAGTTCTTTTTTCGAACGATGATGGCGGCAATTCGACGGCGATACTGCCGGATCTCTATTTCTTACACAACAATTTCTTAACGTTAAAGCACCTTCTGATGCCCGGCGTTTTTGAAGACGAAATTTTCGAAACTCAGTTCGAGAATTATAGCGATATCATCCAGCAGATTGACCGGTCCTGCAAGATGGAACACTGAAATGGAACATATCGCAAGCGATGTCCTCGCTCTGGGGAGTGGCGCGGCATAAGCGCTCAAATTGGGGCTGAAACTGTTCAATTCCTCAAGATGGGTGTTTCCCCTCACCCCCGCTGCAAATTAGTATTAGTCGTTTACACGCGTTCAATTCCTAAAATTCCAATATTTCTCTACCTCTGAATGAGCCCCGGAAAGAGTTTGCCGAGACCGCCGGCGATTATTTCGACGGCAATAGCCGCCAGAACCAGGCCCATCAGGCGGGTTACAATGTTTATGCCCGTTTTCCCCAATGCAGCGCCAATCGGGATGGCAAGCCGGAGAGTTATCCACACCACCAAAGCGACGACAAGGCATATGCCGACAATGAAGCCCTTATCGGTCAAGCTAGGCGCCTGGTCTATGTAGATGATAACGGTGCTGATGGCGCCCGGTCCTGAAAGAAGCGGCACGGCGAGCGGCACAACTGCGATATCCGCCTTGTGCTCGGCTTCTTTTGCCTCTTCGGGCGTGTGTTTGCTTCCGCTAAGCTGGGCATTGAACATCGTTACAGCCAGTAGCATGACCAGGATTCCGCCTCCGACGCGAAAAGACGCCATGCTTATGCCAAAAAAACGCAGCAGCGATTCGCCGAAAAGGCAGGCCATGATAAGGACTACGCCCACGGACAGTGCCGTTATCTGAGCCGTGCGCCTGCGTTCAGCTTCGGGCTGGGACCCGGCCAGGCTCACAAAGGCGGGAATTGCCCCGAACGGGTTCACAATGACCAGCACCGCAACAAGGATTTTCACATACTCCGCCCACGCAAACATACACTGTCCTTTTCGTGAACAAGCACCGCGTTCGGGGAGGGCTTCCTGAAGTTCAGCAGCAATTCCTTGAATCACGTAAAAACATACCACCGCAAAACCATGCCACCGCAAAACCATACCACTTATACCGGGTTGAGTCCAATTGCCTGAAGTTGCAGTCTAGTTCTGAGGCATTGCCGGGGGCTGGCTGGTGCAATCGGGGTAGCGCCCGGACATTCCCCGCGAGGATCATCTGACGGATGGCTGTGCTGCTCACCACCGTATCGTCCATTTTGAACCCGGAAACGGTATCCACCGCAAAGCCGTATTCTTCCCCCATGCGCTTGAGGTATTCGATGTCGCCCTCGCGGCCATGCCCGAAACGGTAGTCGATGGTGGTAAGGCAATACCACTGCGTTGTCCGTCAATTATGGGGCTGGCTGGGGAAAAAGGAAATGCATGGTCTTGCTTGCCGCCACAAATCCGTCGCTTTGAGTAACCGAGCCTGGCGCCTCAAAATGGTTGTACGGGAGCTTCAATTCGGCCGATAAGGTTTCGCCGGTTACCCCATTGATCAGGGAGGCCAAGGATTTTTGCCTCAGCAGTATTCGACGAGAACTTCCTTGTTATATCTTCTCAGTAAACTGACGATTTGATCGAGAATGTTGCGTCGAATGGAGATGTTCTTGGGCAGAAGGGGATTTTGATGATAAGGGTTGACGCTTTGTCCGATCAGGAAATGGATCGAATCCGCCGACAGCATCTCCCGTGTTAGCATGGAAGGCCCTGTACGCTCCACGGGCACTGCTGCAAGATTCCCCCGACATTCCTGCAGCTTTTTCAAAGTGGCGGCCATCGTGAAGATTCCTTCAGTGACCAGGTCGACTTCCGTCATGCTGCCGATCGGGGGACAGTCTGGCGTCATGGTGTCGGATTCAATGACGGCTTTTTTGCCTCCGTACTGGGCGACAAGGTTGCTGGTCGTACCGCCACAGATGACTTTTCTGCCATCGAAGCTCAGGAACCGATCGACATAAGATTTGTCCCACTCCTTTTTCAACGGAGGGCCGGTGAAGACCATCAGGTCGTTTCGCTTGCGTGCGTAGATGCCGACGAAGGTTGCATCGTCTCCGATGTTGTTGCCGTATAGCGCTTTCGCCTCGTCGGTGACCGAATCGACGACGACTTTGGAGGCAGGAGGCTTTTTCCTGAAAACCTGCTCCAGATGATCGGCGACGTTGTCCCAACCCCATCCCAAATTCATAGACACCCCTAAACCGGCGTACAGTATCCCATCGCTGGCGACCCCGATGAAACCGTCCCTTTCGATCTTGCCACCCATGAAATACAGGCTCTTACCTAGAATGGATACCTCTTCATGCTCTATCTGAACGACGCATCCCTCTTTGAGAAAAAAGACAGGAGGGCTGTCGAAGTTGAAGATGTCGAATCGGTTGGTTTCGTGGTGAATTTCGACTATCACAAAAGTCGAGTAGGCGATTCCTCGTTCTTTGGAAATGGGAAGCGTGCCAATTACGGTTTCGATGATTTCCTTGAGCGGGACGGACTCGCGGAGCATTGTCATGATGATTTCGGTCGTAAGGGTGGCCAGGATGTTGGCCTTCACGCCGCTTCCCAAGCCGTCCGAAAGGACCACCAGCGTCCTGTCCTTCGTGCGAAGAATCTTTACCTGGTCTCCGCAGAGCTCCTCTCCCTGGCGGTTTAGGCTGGCGTAATAGACATCGTAGAAATCATTCGTCTTCTCCGCCATCTTTCTTCTCCAGCATATCCAGAAGCCTGAGCAGGCTGACTTTAATTTCAGCAGTCGTTTCACCAAGTAGACCGGCAATTTCCTGAGCGACGCTCATTTGTTTGTTGACGACCTGGGTGACCTCGGTAATAGCCTCGCGTTTGAGTTCGGCCAACTCCTTTTCCTGTTGCCATTCCTTGGTGAAATCGACAAAGATGGCAGCAACGAGTTTCTCTTTCGAAATGGGAAAGATCACCTGCCGGACGTAGAGTGGAATCTGAGGGTATTCCCGCTCGATACCGCGATTCACGAGCCGGGTACGCAATACCTTGGCAAAATCATCAACGTCGCCAAGGATATCCACTCCCTTACGGCCGATGATTTCATCACAGTCCAAACGCATCATCCTGCAAAAGCCGGGATTGACCAGACAAACGTTCATGTCGGCATCGAGCACGATCAATCCGTTGGGATCGTAATCCCACAGCAGTTTCCACAGAAGCACCTTAGTGTCCATGCACTCACCTCTGCTTCTCATTCTTCAAGACTGGGAGAATCTCGCTGGCGAATCTACTCTCAACGTTTCCGGGATTGATATCCGTAATCGTTTTCTCGCCGACCTTGATGACAATGCCGTGCATGCAACTATCGAGGCAAAAGGCCCCCTTCAAATCAATCTCGGCATCAAGACCGTGCTCATGCATCAGTTTCTGTAAAGCAGAGAGAACACGGTGCACGCCCAGTTGGTGGCATGCAGAACCCATGCACAGATGAAGGGCTATTTTGTCGCCCATCGTACAATCTCCAGTGTTTAAGCTCAACAGACTCCCATTGGTTGGGGAGATATTCAATCACCACTTTTTCCAACACCCGATCGGTCTGTGGTGGCACCTTCCAGCATGTGTATGTGTCCGGTCCTTCGAATGCCCACGTCTTCGAGGCGAACATGGGTGTTCCTCACTCCTGCCCATTCGAGGTACCGCGGTATTTCAGGCGCGACGGCACCCCAGAAAAAGACCGACACCCCATAATGATTTCAAGTTCCGCCAGGGTGCTTCCCTCGATACCTATCAATTCAGCTTCGGGCAGCGTCGCCGGTTCGAGGTTAGGGTTGGATTTGAGGCTCACCCCGATTTTTCTGCACAGCTGGTTTGCTATTCTCACGCAAAGCAGCAAGGCATCACCGTTATCGGAATCCTCTATATGGTGATCGCGTACGACGGTGCAGTAGCTCGGCGGTATACTCCACTCCTCCAGCAAATTGTAGCCCTGCTCCACATGCATCAAATCCAGGATTTCCGTCACGAGTTCATTCGAAATCCTGATTTGCTCGTTTTCCGAATTCAGGTTTTCGATGACCCGGAGCAGCAGGAGTTTCCCGATATCGTGAAGCAAGCCTGCCAGGAAACCCTCATTGGCAATGTCGCGGTGCCCCGTTTTGCTCAGGAGCCATTTCGTGCCGATGGCTGTTGCCAGCGCATGCCGCCACAGCATTTTGAGGTAATTGTCTAGAGTCGGATCCTTCGACTTATACATGGAACTCTGAGTAGCCAGAATCAGGCAATTGAATACCTCCTTCGTGCCCAGGCGCTTCAATGCTTCCTGGATTGTGTGGACCTTCTTGGGCAGGCCGGATAATGCCGAATTTGAAACCTTGAGGATCTTGGTTGCAAGCGCCTGATCTCTGCAGATTATCCGCGCGATCTGATCGAGCGGTGCGTCATCGTCCGACATAATCTGCTGCAGTTCGACAGCGACTCCGGGAAACACCGGAATATTCAGTTTTCCCGAGGAAGCATGCTCTTTCACGATCTCCACCAGCGGCATATTGTCTTTCTGCATAATCATTGATCCGTGCCCAAAAGGCGTCGAAGTTCTGAGCTGGTCTTGCTTTAACGATAAGCGGCAGCGACCTTAAGATCTTTAAAGATGAAAACTCAACCCCGAAAAAAGGACACAATGTTTACTTCGGAGCAGAGAGACACAAACATTAGGTGTTTTTGTGAAGGAAAGGGGACAAAAACCAAGGAATCTGAGTGGAAATTGCAGAAGTATGGCTTTCGTTGAAAGGTTTGGCCGCTTTGGCTCTAAGCCGGTCCTCATGGAATAAATGAATTACCAAGAACACAGACAAGAAAATATAGTTTTTAAGAATGACTAATGCTTAGCAGCTATGAATAACCTCACGGCATTTTCCGAAAGACGGGCATCTAATGTCCTGCGCAGATTCGTTCCACACAATGCAATAGCCCTCTTTTTCGTTAATTATGATTGGCCTTCCAAGAAAAATCACGCATGGGTCAAATTTTCCACTGCTTTCGGCAAAGTGCTTGTAGTTCCGATAATCTGCCTTGGGGAATTTCCAGTGTGCCCGTAAGGTGTTATATCGATCCAATGAGAGCCGAATATATGCATCTCCCAACTCAACATAACCAGACACGGAATCCTCCGCTGACTGTAGACTTAAGCTGTGTCCAATTGCCTGAAGTTGCGGTCTAGTTCTGAGGCATTGCCGGGGGCGGGATAGTGCAATCGGGGTAGCGCCCTGATAAGACATCGCGTATGTATGTGGCCAAATGAGGAGTCTTGCGATCCAGGAATTGAAAATATTTCCCCAAAAATCGGCAGGTGTCTTCGGGTCCAAAAGCGGCGGGCCCCTCCATGATTCTTTGCTCGGCCGGGAACGGTTCGAGTTCAATAATAGGGGTCGGATCGACTGCGTTGGGAAAATTGCTCATGATATAAGTCGTAGCCATAAAGTGCCAGGCCGCGGCATGAATATCCCTGTTCGACAGCAAATTCATGCCGTAGTAGAGGTGAAGCCTTGCCGATAGAGGCTCCGCTTCCACCCCATGGGCGTAGAGATCCAACTGGTTTCTCCATGGTCTCTGTGCTGACCAACTCTGGACCGAGAAAAGAAGGATCAACAAGACAATGGCCACGCGACTGAAACGTGGACCGATAGCCTTGTAAACGGCGAATGCCGCTATAGCGGATGCGGCAACCGAGGCAGGGTAGAGCAGTCTTTCGGCAAGTTCGGTCCCCACGCGCACTATGAGGCTGGAGTTAAGGATAATCGGACCGAAAAGAAGTCCGATCCCGATTACTCCGGCGACGTTTCGTTTCTTGAGTGATATCAAAAAGGCGCCCGTGCCGATGCACAGGAAGAGGGCCCCGGGGATTGCGTAAGGCAAAAGCGTTGCAAGGCTGAGATCGATAGCCGCGTAGTCGTGAAACGGGCTCATTCCGACCGGGACGAAGCACATACTGATGCCGCGGCCGATGATGTACAATGCATGGAGAATTTTCTGGCCTCCATGGGCTGCAAAGGCAAGATTGTCTAACTGGCTTTCCCCGGCCCGCTTAATTACAAGCTGAATGAGAATGGTCAGAAAAGCTATAAACGCAGCTGACAAGGAGAGGCTCAGCCGCTTGCGCAACTGCACTCCGGCCGGCATAAGGGCGGCTACTGCAATCACTGCGGAGAAGACCACGGCGGACTCCTTGGCAAGAGAGGCCGCCGCCAGGATGCCGGCAACGATGAGAGGGGAGATCGTACGGCTGCGTCCAAGAGCGATATAGACTGCGAGCAGGCCCAGAAGAGTCGCCAGAATATCGGCCTGCGACACTATCCCGCCAAGGGCTTCGGCGTGGATGGGATGGACGGCGAATAACGCTCCAGTCGCCCACACGATCCATTGCTCCCGCAGCAAGCGCTTGCCGAGGATAAGCACCATGCCGGTGGCCAGGAGATGCAACAGGGCGGTCAGAAGGCGAAAGAGGAGTGGACTGCCGGGATTGATCCCCCAGACGATTCTCCAGATCATCGGCAAAAGTGGTCTCCATAGAAAAATAGGGCCCTCAGCCGAAAATCCCCAGGAATCGCGATGAAAGAAATCGAAAAAGGTAACGGCCTCCTTTACAATGAGAGGATTGGTGACGATTGCCGATTTGTCATCCTGTATAAAATTGCCGTCAATTGTGCAAAATCCCGCCAATAGTGCCAGAATCAACGGCAAGGCCCAGAAGAGATACAATGAGAATCTCGAACAGGCATGTTTTGGGATCGACCCGGCGGATACTTCTACAGGTATTTCCAAGGCCATGGGATGAGGGCTTCTCCTCTAATGTATTTGGAATAATCTCATTCAAACTATTCGGACAATCCTGGCAAAGTCTTGTGCAATTTCAGAAAAAAACCCTTTTTTTACTCTCCCCGATTTCAACGGATTGTGGATGTGGTAATCTGGTCGGCCATTAACCATGGATCGGCAAGGGGGCAAAGTCTCTTCGACGGGATTATTAAGAGAGTGAATCATACTGTATTATGACCAGTGTATATATTTTGCTCGATCTGGTTTAGCAGTGAATGGTCCGATCAGTTCACAACCAAGCCTGATGATCTCCAGCCTTTTTATCCGGTCGGGGAAATTCAGTCGCCATCGGGCTTCGACTTTAAACCAAAATGCCTTGAGGTTTTGCAGCCATGGAAATAACGAGCGAGATTTTCCAAGTGGGAGGCGGACATCTTACCGAGCCGGAAGATGCCGCGATATATCTCATCAAGTTCGAGCAGGAATCCGCCCTGGTGGATGCGGGATGCGGCCAGAAGATGGACAGGCTTTTTGCAAATATAGGGAAATGCGGGGTAGATCCCAAGCGGTTGAAGTACCTGCTGCTCACGCACTGCCATTACGATCACACGGGGGGCGCGGCCGAACTAAAGCGGCAAATCGGGCTTGAAATCGTTGCACATGAACTGGATGCCCCATACCTCGAAGCCGGAGACAACAAAGTCACCGGGGGAAACTGGTACGGGGCAAAGCTGAAGCCTTTCAAGGTAAATAGAAAGCTTACCGGCTCGGGTGAGGACATCATGCTCGGCGGAAGGAGGATCAGCGCCATACACGCTCCCGGTCATTCGCCGGGATCGACTGTCTATCTTACCGAGTCGGACGGCCTTAAGGTCCTCTTCGCCCACGATGTCCACGGGCCACTAAATCCCGCCTTCCTCTCCAATGCCATGGACTACAATAACAGTCTCAAATTGATATTCGATCTGGGCGCCGACATACTTTGCGAGGGCCACTACGGGGTGTATAGGGGCAAAGCCGAAGTGGCGGGATTCATCCGGCAGTTCATGAAAGCATGAGATTTCTAAAATTCTTTTCCATCATACGAAGTTTAATAGCTATGGGGTGGAATTGCACAACCCAATCACTGCGATGAGGGACCCCGACCGATTCGCGCCAGGTCCAGTTCCACGAAGCGCAGGGCCGCTTCCAGCAGCGCTGCGCGCGGATAATCGTTCTTGTCCACCAGCTCAGCCAAAAGGGGCGATTTTTGCCTGCTGACGGGCATGGCTACCGCCCAGTGGTCTGCATTCGGATAGCCGAGCAGGATCGAGCCTGGAATAATCGCATCGGAACATAAAACCTGCCCGTCATTGACTGGGTCAATTTTTGCGAGCATATCGTAAAAAGGGAGCAATATCCGGGAGGTATTCTCCCGTGATGCGAAAGCAGGAAGCGAATAGTAGCGTATGTTATAGGGCAGCCCGTGATCGTATAGCCAGGAAATCCGGACACTTCTGCGCAGGCTCTCAACGGCCTCGATCCCCTCTCCCGGCGGGCAGGACGAATTCGGCATCTCGTGGACAAGTTTCAATAGAAACTCCGGGAAAGCATCCGCCAGGGGTGAACCATTTACCGCCCCCGAGAAGCTGATGACGGCCGCCGTTCGCTTTGAAACGACAGGGTGTTTCACAATTGCTTCGAGGGTGTCCACAGTGCCCTTCGAGTGGGTGACAAAGATGATCTTTTCTCCTTCGGGCATTCCCATAACGGCATTCCGGATGAGATCGGCATTATAGTCGCTTCCACGGCGCCCTTTTGTCTGGATGTAGTCAATCTTGTAGCCTATATATTCGAGTTGCTTACGCGCGTCACCAAAGGCAGTGGATGTTTCCGCCACGCACTCTGCTAAAAGGCCGGGGACGATGACCACTCGAAATTGGTCTCTGGGTTGTGCGTGGGGAATAGCCTTCCGAGTCGATGCGGGTTCACCGGAGAGTTTCCATAGAGTGGTGGCGTCATCAAAAGGCACGCCCGTTGAACTCTTCGGAGACCTCTCGGACAGAACCTCCCTGAATATTTCACGAAAATGCCCCCGTCCGTCGATGATTCCGCCCTGGTCGATCGTCAGCAACGCAGATGGCGCAATTTTCCCGGGAAGGGGAGGAACCCTTTGAGCGGCGCAGGCAACGAGCATGACTGCCATAAGCGCGGCAATAACCAGCCGGGCTAAGCGATATTGCATTGAACTCATTAATTCTCCATCGATTTTAGGCCATCTAAGCAGATGACAAACCAAGGGGGGGAGTGACCAAATTACGATCGCTCCCCTATTTGTCCGGTAGCGCGGGTTAGCGTGACGCCTGCATTGGCTCAGGCTCTTGCAGGGTTGGGCTTTCGCGTAAACCGAAGCAGAACCGCAACAGCAACGGCTGCGACAATAATTCCAACCGAAATCAGCGGCCGGTAGCTCATCCAGGCAACCGCGACAACTACCGCCGATAGCACGAGAGAGACCGCCAGGGCCGTGATTCCGATCCCCACTCCGGCAATGCTGCCAAGAAAGGGCAGGACATCGAGCACGACGGAAATCGGCTTAAGTATCAGTAAGATCGCGATAAACATGAGCAAGGTGCCGACTCCCCTCAGTACCCAGGCAAGCATCATGTTTTCGCTCCGGGCCTCACCGAACATTACATCCGCACCAACAATGCCGGGGCTGATCATTTCGATGTTTTTGCCGGACTGCGCGACAAAGGGCGTGAAACTGTTTCCGAACTGGCGGGAAATGACGCTCACAGGCCCCGACCTTACTGCGGTGAACTTTACCCTCTCATCTCCCACCTTCGGGTTCTGAGGGTCTCCCAGGTAGCACCATTCGCCGGCTATTTGCGATTTGTTTCGAACCGGCAGGGGCAACTGTTGCTGGAAAGCGGTGTCGAGCGGCAGCGGTTCGAAATTGTTTAGTTGCGATACCAGGCTCCGGGAAAGAGTGAACTTCCCGAGGGTGACATTATTGGCAATCGAACTTTGACCGATGTAGGGCACTTGCGCAGGGTTGGTATGGCCCTGGGGCTGTTTGAAAGAACTCGAACTGATCGGATTTGTCGACCAGGATTTTTCGTAGGTGTAAGTCGTGCGTTCGGTCTTGCTTCCGCCGAGGTTTTTCGTCTCTTCGGTCTTTGACTTTTCCTGCCATTGGTAGATCTCGACAATCCGCTTGAGAGCAATCGCATTGATTGCAACTCCGAAATCCGGGTCTTTTAGCATTTCAGGGGTCGCCATCTCACCCGTAACGTGAACGAGCTTGTTATTGTTCCCCGGATTCACGGCATTTGAATCGGTCGAGACCAGAACACCGGCGGCTTCCTTTAATCCAAGTGTTGTCTTGACGGTCCTGCCTTCGTTCCAGAAAAGCAGGAACCCGGCCCCGATTACCAGCGCTATCCCAACGAGGATACCCACCAGGGAGTTGATAATCCGGCTCCCCCATCCCGTGGTCTTCTCTTCTACATAACTATCTGGGCCTGTTTGATCGCTGGAACCATCAGACGTTGTTTCTTCCACAAACTCATCGCCCATTGTTCTCTCCTGTGTAAAGCTATTGATCTGAAAACACTCACAAAAAAGCGTAGAAGAGTCGAACCGTCATATCCTAGTAAAAAGCAGCTAAAACGTCAACGAGACCGATTTTGCACAGAAAAGACCGAGGGATTCTGCTCGCCTTAATGCATCCAGGAGGACAAAGCCTTTAAAATCCATGGTGCGGTGAAGAGGATGAACATCAGTCGGAAGAAATGGAAACAGGTCACGATGAGCGGATTGCCGCCGCCCTCCATGGATAGGGGAATCAAGGAGGTCATTGCCCCCGGACTGGTGGCGATGTAGGCCGTGGCCGGGTCCAGCAGACCCATGCGTGAAATCAGGGCGGCGACCAGGCCGCCGGCGCATATGAGCGCCAGGGATGAAAAAGCCACGGGTAGGGCGATCACCTTTAGGGTCTTGAGCATTTCAGGGTGAAAAGTCGATGCCACCATCACCCCAACAAGGACCTGGGTGACGAAGTTGGCGCCGCCCGGCATCTCCCATTGCGACTGCATAAGCAGCTTCAGGATGATGACACTGGTCATGGCGCCGGTAAGAGTCCCCGCCGGAATTTTTAGCTTCGCACCGATCGTTCCGCCAAGTGCACCTACACATAAATAGAGGATAAACCCGAAATACGCATTCATTCTCAACCCTCTTTCGCTTCTGCAGCAATTTACGTAATATGGGTCCGGGGCCGGGCAAGATGGTACTTTAGCTCATGCTGGAAAGGGTGTCCATTAGTGGTGAAAGGCAGCATGGAAAAGGCCTCGGGCCGACAACAATGTGAAGCGCGCCCGCAGTCTTCGATGCTATTGGTCAGTAAGTGAATTGGGTATCTCGCTTACCGATTTGTCCGGCAGGCTGAAAGTTTCCTTGCCGACTGTCAGCATTGCGGTGCGAAGAGGAATGAAAATCGCGGAGCATAAGAAGCTGGATATTGGCTTACGCTTATAATGTAAATATATAAAGGGCGTCCCCTATTACCCTTCCTAATTTTTCAAAGATCACGGGCATCGGCTCATTCATTCCGCACCGAGGCCGCCCCCATCCGATTCGTGATTATCATTCCTTGCTGGAAGCCGAAGTAAGCTGTTTTTTCCGCACTTTAACCGCACTTGTATTGCACCGTTGCCGCACCGTTAATGCACCAACGCCGCACCCTTTTATACCAACTTGCCTTCAAGATCCTACCGAGGAACAGTACGAATGGTAGCTCCAGAATTTCGGCCTTGAGCGCGAGGCCGAAATTCTGGAGGGAGCGGGAGAATCATTCCCCCGCTCTTTTATAAAGCCTTGCCTCCGGTGCGCTTAGCACACGTTTTTTACACGTAGGGATAATTTGGCAACCGGTTGACAGGCTTCGTTTCTTCATCGTCGGGCGGGTGGCCCGGAATTATTTCCGGGCGCGGTAGCGCAAGAGGGGCTCCTCTGCGTGCGGGGTCAAGCTCTGCGTGCGGGGTCGGGCCAAACTAACCGGCTGAAAACGCTTGAAATAATGTTCAAATAGTGGCTTATATGGGGCTTAGAGGTGCATTTTTGGCATTGAAAATGATCGTCTAACCCACGCGAATGATTAGCCATGCTCAGAGCAAACCGACACTCGGTATCAGTCCTAAGGGCCGCAAAATCTCCGGAATGGACTGCGAATCCAGCCGCCGCGAGCCTCAAGCTTCTTACAGCGGTGATTTCAATGCCTAAAACGGGCATTTGAGCCGCGATAAGGCATCTTATTGAAAACTATGTCCAGCAATAACGGTAGGTTAGCGTGGCCCGACCCAATTTGAAGGATAAGAAGTCTCTGGTGCTGATAATAACTGCTCTACTTTATGTCAGCATCCACGGATGTCATGCCATGTCAACTTTTGGCGATCAAGAAATGAAAGGATATTCATTCTTGATAAAAGTCTACAATGATTCTGGGAACCTAGGCGATGTAGCGAATCTCATTGCGGATTTTGCCCGGCATCAGGGGTTTTCCGAATTGCCCAGACAGGGGAAGTGTATATACCTCTACAAGAGTTCGGGGACTGGTCCCAGCAGGTTTGAGCCTATCAGAATATTCTGTTGCCAAATCGATAAAATATCGCCTGAATTAGCTGATTTCCATGTAGCTGTTTATGCTTGGCGAGCCGAATCCGCAGCAGTTAAGGCACAAATCGACAACGTTGGACAGGCAGTCTACGAGTTGTTGAGGGATAATGGAGCAAAGAAAATGACGGTTTCGAAAGAGAGAGTTGGCTACCATTAATCCATTCGCGGGTGGCCCAGGGAGCGTCTTTTTGCTCCCTGGGGAACAAGAGGGGAAGCTAATCCTTTTAAGATTGAGAACATAGCGTGCGGCGTAGGGTTTTCGATTCGTGCGGGGTCGGGCCAAACTAACCGGCTGAAAACGCTTGAAATAATGTTCAAATAGTGGCTTATATGGGGCTTAGAGGTGCATTTTTGGCATTGAAAATGATCGTCTAACCCACGCGAATGATTAGCCATGCTCAGAGCAAACCGACACTCGGTATCAGTCCTAAGGGCCGCAAAATCTCCGGAATGGGCTGCGAATCCAGCCGCCGCGAGCCTCAAGCTTCTTACAGCGGTGATTTCAATGCCTAAAACGGGCATTTAAGCCGCGATAAGGCATCTTATTGAAAACTATGTCCAGCAATAACGGGAGGTTAGCGTGGCCCGACCCCATTTGACCATTTGAATTTGATAGGGTTAGTACGAGGTTTCTTTATGACTCCAGCCCCCGCTGACTGGTGGGTAACAGGGGGTTTTTTTGCAAAACAAGCGTACAGAATATATGGAAATAAAAATGGACAAAGGGGGGGCCTTTTTCGCCGGCATCACAATAATTTTAACGGGAATCGGCATTATGTTCAAGCCGAAGTACATAGAACCCGTTTTTGGGGCCCCTGTTGATTTTAGTGGCTACGAAATCCCATTTGGATTGGCTTGTATTGTTATTGGCGTGCTATGTATCTGGATAGCCGCGCGACCGAAACAAAAATGAACCAACGCATCAAGACTGCTCGTAAGAGGAAAACGTGGGTGAGCTTGGGAACCGGGTCTTTTTGCACCAGGGGCATTGCACCCGCCGAGGGTGTCGGCTATGAGCAATTGGCGCAACTGGTTTCCGCCTTGACGGCAGTTCCCTTGCAGGCCATGGCCGGGGCAGGCAAACAGAGGCAAGGCGTACGCGCCCGCAGTCTTCTATGCTATTGGGCAGTAAGTGAATTGGGTATGTCGCTTACCGATTTGTCCGGCAGGCTGAAAGTATCCGTGCCGACTGTCAGCATTGCGGTGCAAAGGGGGATGAAAATCGCGGAGCATGAGAAGCTGGATATTGGCTTACTCGCGATGTTAAGGCATAAAGGGCATACCCCATTACATATTACATTAAGAAGGATCCCTTATGTTAAAAGTGTTTGTGATATTAGCATTATGCAGTATTACATGCATATCGAACTCGGATAGTTTAGCAGCTACTGGATATTTCCCTTCAGTCAATATTCCTGCACCAGAAAGGAGTAGATTTTGGGGCTATAGCGAAATACTTTTTTCAATGAAAGAGAAACCTCTATGGCCAGTGGATGGGAAGCAAAATAATGATTCATACCGCCTAACCATTATTTTATCAAGATCTGGCCCCGTGGTTTTCAGGCTTACGAAAGGCACCAAAGGAAGCTGGATTTTAGATACTAAGAAAGCAATAGTATATAGCAACAAAGAAATAGACTTAATTAGTCGAAGAAAATGCTTATCCACATGCGAAGGTGACCAGTTGGAAAAAATATTCCAAAAGCTTCAATTTTGGCAGTTGCCTTCCATTGGGCCGGTGGAATCCGAGTACAATCTACTGGATGGTTCCACATGGATCTTGGAAGCGGTCAAAAGAGGGCGATATCACTTTGTGCGAAGGCGCTCGCCTGAGAACCTTAATGAAATGTGGCTTGCTGAACCTGAGTTTTACGAGGATTTTAGAAAACTTAAGGACGAAAAAGGATATCCAAACATAGATAGATCGGATAATCTCAACGCCAATAACACATTAGTTTCCTTAGGATCTTTTCTAATGAAGATTTCTGATGTCAATTTAAGATAATTATGGATTCTTTGCGGGTGGCCACGCAGCTTCTGCTTGGTATAGCGTGAGGGAACTATCACAGCCCAGGATTGAGGCCGGCCCGAATGGGCCGGCAGTGGGTGGGTGTAAACCTCATGGGGCCGCGTGCGGGGTCGGGCCAAACTAACCGGCTGAAAACGCTTGAAATAATGTCCAAATAGTGGCTTATATGGGGCTTAGAGGTGGATTTTGGCATTGAAAATGATCGTCTAACCCAAGCGAATGATTAGCCATGCTCAGAGCAAACCGACACTCGGTATCAGCCCTAAGGGCGCCGCAAAACCTCCGGAATGGACTGTGGATCCAGCCGCCGCGAGCCTCAAGCTTCTTACAGCGGTGATTTCAATGCCTAAAACGGGCATTTAAGCCGCGATAAGGCATCTTGTTGAAAACGATGTCCTGCAATAACGGGAGGATAGCGTGGCCCGACCCCATTTGGATTAGAAAAGTTCCGGAAGGTGCAATTGAGGCTGCTATTTCTGCTTTATCTGTGAAAAGCATCATAATGTTTGTCGGTGATATGCTCGATCCTTTTGGAGCTGAGTATCCACCTGGCCCAACAGATGATATTATCCCAAAGGATCATAGATAATCAGGAGTAACTTGGTGAACAGCTTGCAAAATGCACTATCAATGCAGATTAAAAAGGTCGAAAAGCTAAAGAAGTGCAAAATATTCGCGTTCCATGGTTATGGAATTCCACATATAATCGTCTTTGATAAGCTGCTTTACTCCTTAGATGAGCTTCCAGGCCCAGAAAATACTCAGGAAAAGATAGATTCTGGATACTATAAATCCATTGAAGATTTCGATAGTTATTATACCGCTGACATTGGCTTTGAAGATCTATATTCGGGGGATAATATTGAAATCTATCGAGAAGAGACACTGAGAAACATGAAAGAGTTGGCTATGGCGTGGAGAAAAAGAGTGAGTTCTGAATTTCCTCATTCTGCTATTTGGATTGTTATTCACAAGGAAGATCATGAGTGGTTTTTAGATACCTTTAATCATCCAGTTGCAATCAATGGTGGTCTCTATCTGTAACGGCGGGTGGCACAGGCAGCCGCTGTCTGGGTCCGGAGGGCTGCTCTGCGCAGATAGGCTAGCGTGAGGGAACTATCACAGCCCAGGATTGAGGCCGGCCCGAACGGGCCGGCATTGGGTGGGGGTAACCTCATGAATCCGACCCCACAGCCAAGCTTGGCTGCGGGGCGGCGCGAATCATGAGCGCGAGCCTCCCGCCTCGCGCTGGAGCGGAGCAGCAGAAGGGGCTCTGCCTGATGCTCCGCGTAACTGGATTAATCGTGTTCGTTATGATCCTTATGCCTGTCTTTCCAGGATTCGCGCATCTTTTCCGCTTTGGCGCGCTGATCCGGGGTTAGAACTTCATAAATTTTCGATCTCATTCGCTGTTTTGCCACGATCAGCTCGGTTATGGTATCGGCCTGACCTTTGGCGATAGCCCGGACCTGAGCTTCATCAAACCGGCCCGATTTTCCCAGCTCGCGAAGCTCCTTGCGGCCATCACGGAGTTTTTGAACCAGGGGCTTTATATTCGCGCGTTCCTCGTCCATTATCGTACGAACCTGGCCTTTCTGGGCATCGGTCAAACCGAGCTTTTTCAGGAACTGTTGCTTCCCGTGACGGTGTTTGAAATTGCAGAATTCCTTGTCCTCAGCCGAATCCGGCGACTTCGCCTTTTGATGAGTCGCTACTGCCGGCCCCGATGTATCGGCTCCCTGCGCAGCGATAGCCAAAGAGTTAAGGAAAAGCCATGAGCCTGCCATCCATACCGTTACAAGCAGGGTGACGACATACACTAACGACGCTTTTTTCATTCGATACCTCCTGATATAGGGTAATTTAACTTGATTTAAGACTATTATAATTGAGGTACAGATAGGGTCGAGTTAAGTATGGTAAACCAGTGTAAAGATTTGTTATGCGATGATGGATTCAGGGGACCTAAAGATTTGTACGTAAATAAGCACATGTAGGGTGGGCACGGTTTTTTCGTGCCCACCGGTTGCGAATTTAGATGAATCAACAGTCGGTGGGCACGAAGAAACCGTGCCCACCCTAGAGACTAACATCCTGTTGGCTATGCAACCTTATTTACGGATAAGTCCTAAATAACTGAAGAATCTGCGGGATTGATGTATGGCCCAGGCGGGACCTATCAATTAGCGTGCTTTATTTGTTCACTTCTTCAATATTTATAGCCGGCAGAACCACCGTAACCGAAAGGCCGCCGCCGGGTGCGTTGGAGGCGCTTACTTCGCCGCCGTGCAGCCTTACGGCACGCTCGGTAATGGCGAGTCCCAGTCCGGTTCCGCCGCGTTGGCGGTCCCTGGCGAAGCCGACCCTATAGAAAGGATAAAATAGATCGGATAGAGCCTCTTCAGGAACTCCTGGTCCATGGTCACGAACTTCGATGATGGCATGAGGAGGGCCCGCGTCCTTCGTGTAAAGCAGCTTAACCTCGATTTCGGTGCCTTCCGCTGTGTAGCGGATTGCATTTCGCAGGACGTTTTCAACGGCGCTGCGAAGGAGTTCTCTTGCCCCCTCGACAAAACAAATCTCGCTTGAAAGCACTCTAACCGAGCATTTATGGCCTCGGGCCTCGAAATTGGCGTCCGCAACAACTTCTTCGAGTAGCTCGGCCATATCGACCGGCTGTTTTTCTATTTCCTCGACTCCGCTTTCCATTCGTGCAAGGGTTAGCAGCCTGGTTATGAGCGCATTGAGCCTCTCGGCTTCAAGCCCGATTCTTTCGAGCGCTGTGTTTGCCTCGCTGCCACGCCGGAGCTTGGCTATTTCGAGGGCCAGTCCGAGCCTGGTTAGAGGCGAGCGGAATTCGTGGCTAATGTCCCTGATGAGGCGTTTTTGCGCCGTCATCAGCGAATCGATCCGCTCCGCCATAAGGTCGAAATCTTTTGCAAGCTCTCCGATTTCATCGCGCCGTTTTCCAAGCATCGGCCCCACGCGCGTTTCGAGTTCCCCGTCCGCAAGGCGCCTCGCCGCCGCTCCCAGCCTGCTGACCGGATTGGCAATGTAGCGGGCCAGCCAATAACAAACCCCTCCGGCGGTTATGAGGATGACCAGCAGGTGCACCAAAACGACAGGGTAGTCACGCGTTATGAAATGCCGGACCGGAACTTTCGCCACGAGGATGTAATCTTCTGATTTGGACCCCGTAAGCCTCAGCGCCGTTACCATTGATTCTCCCGATCTTTTGTAGTCGAGCCGGTTGGGTTCGGCGGTGGCAGCCAGTTGGGAAACTTCTTCCGGAACGAACCGGTCGGTTAACTGAGATCCGTCTCCCTTGAAAAGAAACATCTGGATATGAACGGAATCTTCGACGCGATTGACAAAGTCGAAAAGCGCTTCTTTCCCATCTCTTTCATATATATCGATCGCCGTTCGGCCGGAGAGTCTCAGAGTGTTTCCCGCAAACCCGAGCGCGTGGCCCGCATTGGAGCCGGGTTCCATTTTCAGCCTGCCCTGGTGCGGTTGTCGCAGGATACCCCTTATCCAGGGAATGGCGAAAAGAGGGTAAGACTCCGTTGCCAGGGCTGATATGAGGGAAGCGGTGCTGACCAGTGCCATCGCTACCCAGAACCACAGAAAGATTTTTATGAACAGGCTTCGCATCTTATCTTTCAGAACCTGTAAACGGTTCCCTCATTCAGGTTCATCCTGGGCGGAGGGATTTATATAGATGTAGCCGACACCTCGAATCGTCTTGATCCTGTCCGTTCCGGCGAATTTCGGGCCAAGTTTTTTACGAAGGCTGCTCAAGTGTACATCGACACTGCGGTCAAAGGCCGAGAGAGGACGGCCGAGCCCTTTTTCCGCCAGTTCTTCGCGAGTTACCACGGAACCCGCCGCCCGGAGAAGAATTTCCAATAAACCGAACTCCACCGAAGTGAGAGCGAGGTGTTCGCCATTGTGGCGCACGACGCGCGTTCGGGTATCAAGTTCCACATCGCCCATGATTATCTTTTGAGGTGGAAGCTGACCGGCGGCCTTCTCGGACCGCTCCATCGTGCGGCGGAGAATGGCTCGAATCCTCGCAAGCAGCTCACGGGGATTGAAGGGCTTCGGCAGATAATCATCAGCGCCCATTTCGAGCCCCACTATCCGATTAACTTCCTCGTCACGGGCCGTCAGCATGAGAACAGGCGTGTCTACCTGTTGCCGAATATGCTGCAATACCTCGAAGCCCCCCATGCCCGGGAGCATTATATCGAGCACGATCAGGCTATAGGCCCCGGCTTCCGCAACAGCCGTCTCCAACCCTTCGCGGCCGTCGTGGATCGCGGTGATCTCGAACCCCTCGGGCTTCAAATAGTCCGCCAGCAACTCACACAGTTCAATGTCGTCATCTATAACCAAAAGGCGATTCATAAAAGGGCCTCTCTTTCGCACTGTTGTTGTACATTACTGGCTAATGCCCTAATTTTAACAATTACTGCAAGCAAATAGAGGCCCGGTTCTGTGAAGAATTGTTAACCGGATGACATGGGCGGCTGTACATGGACGTTCGGGCTAACCCGCCTGCGATTCGGGTAACTTCATGCCTCATCGATTCCCTGAACCTCAACATAAGTATGAAGATGAAAATTTAGTGAGTGATGGGTCTTTACAAGGTGCAAGCGGCCGACAAAATTCTTATGATCTTACAGGCGAAGCTCGGAAGGGCAGGGGGCTAGTTGTGGATGGGACCCGATGGCTTCACAATTCTTTACAAAAATTGCATCAGTCAAGCATTTGCAGCCTGTTAAAATCCAATGTTCTGCTATATGAGACTTAGCACCAGGGAGAAGGTTCCTGATATAAGTTTCCAGATTCGGTGGGATCGGGTATTTGGCGGCCCATTTCGGCAAGCAGTTAAAGCCATTCCAGATGAGGCAGATATTATGACATCTATTCCGGAAATAAAGAAAGAGAGCAATCCTGAACGGCATAAGGCCAGGTCGGGCCGGAGCTGGTGGAAAATATTGGCGGTCGCGGCCGTTCTGGCAGGTATCGGTACTTATTTGGGAGTTAGCCTGACCGGAAAGACTCGGGCGGCCGGTAAGGGACAGCCTCGCCTTCAGGTGGTGCCGGTTGTGGCCGTTCCCGCAAAGGTGGGTGATATAAATATTTATACCAATGGATTAGGTACCGTGACTCCGCTCCATACGGTGACAGTTAAGAGTCGTGTTGATGGGCAGCTCATGAGGGTGCTCTTCCAGGAGGGACAGATTGTAAAGGGAGGCTCTCTTCTGGCGGAGATAGACCCGCGCCCGTTCGAGGCCGCCCTGACCCAGGCGGACGGTCAGCTGGCCCGCGACAAAGCACAACTGGAAAACGCGAAAATCGATCTGCAACGCTACAGAACACTTCTCAAGCAGGATTCAATCGCCAATCAGCAGGTGGATACCCAGCAGGCCCTGGTGCATCAACTAGAGGGGACGGTTAAATTTGATCAGGGGCAGGTCGATAGTGCCAGGCTGCAGCTCGTCTACTCGAAAATCAGCGCTCCGGTCAGCGGACGGATCGGCTTGCGGCTGGTAGACCCCGGAAACATCGTCCACGCAAGCGACACCACCGGGCTTGCCGTGATCGCACAAGAGCAGCCCATCGGGGTTATCTTTCCCGTTCCCGAGGATAGTCTCCAGCCAATCCTGAAAAAGTATAAAAACGGGGAGCGGCTTCCGGTCGAAGCATGGGACCGCGAGCAAAAGCAAAAGCTTGCCACCGGATACCTGCTGACCATAGATAACCAGATAGATACAAATACCGGCACCGTAAAACTAAAGGCCGAGTTCCAGAATGCTCAGAGCGAACTTTTCCCAAACCAGTTCGTAAACGCCAGGCTTCTCGTTGACACAAAGCGCGGCACAGTGGTTGTTCCCACCGCCACAATACAGCGCAGCCCCCAGATGACATACGTCTACATTATAAAGAACGACGGGACTGTTACCGTACGGCCCGTGAAAGTAGGCCCCTCGGAAGGTGATAGAATCTCGATCGAGGAAGGGCTTTCCGAGGGAGAACTGGTGGTGCTGGAAGGCGCGGAAAAATTGCGGGAGGGCACCAGGGTCGAGACTGATACTCAGCCCCCCGATAAAGGCAAAAATCAACCCGGATCATCGGCCAAGAGCGGTTAATGAACCCTTCACGAACTTTTATTCTCCGTCCCGTGGCGACTGCGCTGCTAATGGCGGCGATTGTCCTGGCGGGCGGTGTCGCTTACCGTCTGCTGCCGGTTTCCGCTTTGCCCCAAGTGGACTATCCGACTATCCAGGTGCTGACATTCTTTCCCGGCGCAAGTCCAGATGTGACCGCATCCTCCATAACCGCCCCACTTGAACGCCAGTTCGGACAAATGCCGGGTCTCAATCAAATGACCTCTAACAGTTCGAGCGGCAGTTCGGTCATAACCCTTCAATTCAGCCTCGAACTCAGCCTGGATGTGGCCGAGCAGGAAGTGCAGGCGGCAATCAACGCCGCAACGAGCTTTCTGCCAAGGGACCTCCCTAACCCGCCCGTTTACAGCAAGGTAAACCCCGCGGACGCGCCAATCCTTACCTTGGCTCTGACCTCGAAAACCCTACCGTTGCCAAAGGTTGAGGACCTGGCCGATACACGGCTTGCGCAGAAGATTTCTCAGCTGTCGGGGGTGGGCCTTGTCAGCATCAGCGGAGGACAAAGGCCGGCGGTGCGGATTCAGGCTAATCCGACGGCCCTTGCTGCGTATAACTTGACCCTGGAGGACGTGCGCACAGCCGTTGCGACAGCAAACGTCAACCAGGCAAAGGGCGGGTTCGACGGCCCGCGCCAGGCGTCGATAATCGGGGCAAACGATCAGCTCATGTCGAGCGATGACTACCGCCCGCTGATCATTGCCTACCGAAACGGCGCTCCAGTCAAGCTATCGGATGTGGCCGACGTGAAGGACGATGCCGAAAACGTGAAGCAGGCGGCCTGGATGAACGACTCTCCCGCCGTGATCATGAACATTCAGAGGCAGCCCGGGGCCAATGTTATCGAGGTTGTGGACAGTATTAAAGCACTGCTGCCTAGACTGCAAAGCTCGCTGCCCTCCGCCGTGGATGTCTCCATATTGACCGACCGCACGACAACCATTCGCGAGTCGGTAAGGGATGTG
Source organism: Desulfarculales bacterium UBA696 (assembly GCA_002298995.1). Classification (GTDB taxonomy): domain Bacteria; phylum Desulfobacterota; class Syntrophobacteria; order Syntrophobacterales; family Syntrophobacteraceae; genus SbD1. The sequence continues at coordinate 121,523 of DBMO01000054.1, read as the reverse complement.
CAATTCGAGTTGATGCTGGCGGTTGTGCTGGTAATAATGGTCATGTTCTTGTTCTTGCGAAACCTTTCCGCCACGATAATACCAAGCTTTGCCGTCCCCCTGTCCCTGATCGGCACCTTCGGCGCCATGTACCTGCTCGGGTTCAGCCTCAATAACCTCTCGCTCATGGCGCTTACCATTGCAACGGGTTTCGTGGTCGATGACGCAATCGTCATGATCGAAAACGTCTCCCGCTACATCGAGCAGGGCGATCCGCCCATTAAGGCGGCGCTGAAGGGCTCCGAACAGATTGCCTTCACCATTATATCTCTGACCGTATCTCTAATCGCCGTTCTCATCCCTTTGCTCTTCATGGGCGACATAGTGGGAAGGCTGTTCCGTGAGTTTGCCATAACCCTTGGCGTCACGATTCTAATATCGGCTGTTGTATCGCTCACCCTGACGCCGATGATGTGCGCCCGATTGCTTCGCCATACCCCCGAGGAACAGCAGACCTGGTTTTACCGCAAATCCCAGCGGGCATACGACCGGATCATCGAATCCTACGGCAGGACCCTGCGCTGGGTGCTGGAGAGGCAGACCTCAACCCTGCTGGTCGCCGCGGCGACCCTGGTCCTTACCATCTTCCTATACACAGTGGTGCCCAAAGGCTTCTTTCCGGTCCAGGACACCGGGATAATTCTCGGCATATCCGAAGCAGCGCAATGGACCTCTTTTGCCGCGATGGCGGAAAAGCAGCAGGCACTGGCGAAGATTATTCTTCAGGACCCGGCGGTCAAAAGCTTGTCCACATTCATAGGTATAGACGGGACTAATCCAACGCTAAACAGCGGGAGGGTCCTGATCAATTTAAAGCCGATCGAGGATCGGAAGCAAAGCGCAACCGAAATCATCCGCCGGCTTCAACCAGAGCTCGCCAAGCTCAAGGGAATCACGCTCTATATGCAGCCGGTTCAGGACCTTACGGTCGAGGACCGCGTCAGCAGAACGCAGTTTCAGTACAGCCTGGAGGATGCTGACATCGTTGAATTAAACACTTGGGCGCCGAAAGTTGTGAATGCGCTTCAGGAACTTCCGGCGCTTCGTGACGTCAGCAGCGATGTGCAGGACCAAGGGCTTCAGGCCTGGGTCGAAATGGACCGCATCACCGCGTCCCGGTTCGGAATAACCCCGCAAAACATAGTCGATACTCTCTACGATGCTTATGGCCAGCGGCAGATCTCGACCATTTTTACCCAACTCAACCAGTACCGGGTGGTCCTAGAAGTCAAGCCCGATTTCCAGCAAAATCCAGATAAGCTCAAGGATATTTATCTGCGCGGCTCAGGCGGCGAACAGGTCCCATTGAGCGCTCTCACCACTATTTCACAAACCTCTGGACCCCTTGTCATCAGTCACCAGGGGCAATTTCCCGTAACGACTATATCATTCAACCTCGCCCCGGGATATTCACTGGGAGACGCAGTCAAGGCCATCGAGGGGGCCGAGGCCGGCATAGGATTGCCCGCCAGCATTCAGGGCAAATTTCAGGGAACAGCCCAGGCTTTCAGGGCTTCGCTTACCAACGAACCGATTCTTATACTGGCGGCCCTGGTGACGGTCTATATCGTGCTCGGCGTGCTGTACGAAAGCTACATTCACCCGATCACGATTCTATCCACGCTTCCATCGGCCGGGGTCGGTGCTATTCTCGCCCTGCTGCTTTTCCGAACCGAATTCAGCGTTGTAGCCCTCATCGGTATTATCCTGCTGATCGGCATCGTCAAGAAGAACGCGATCATGATGGTGGACTTCGCCCTGGATGCCGAACGAAACGAAGGTAAAGACCCTGTCGAAGCCATCTACCAGGCGTGTTTGCTAAGATTCCGGCCCATTATGATGACTACCATGGCAGCCCTCCTGGGAGCGCTGCCGCTGGCCATGGGGACCGGCCTGGGGTCCGAGCTGCGAAGGCCCCTCGGCATATCGATAGTTGGCGGCCTCATTTTCAGCCAGGTCCTCACCCTGTATACCACTCCGGTTATCTATCTCTGGTTTGACCGGCTTGCGCGTCGCCTTGGCCGAGGCGGTCCAAGGCCGCCTGATGGCGAACTCCCGGCGGAGTCGGAATGAATTTATCGGAAATATTCATAAGGCGGCCTGTCGCGACCACTCTGCTCACGGTAGGGATGGCGCTTGCCGGAATCATCGCCTTCCACTTTCTGCCGGTATCGCCGCTGCCGCAGGTAGATTTTCCCACTATCCAGGTATCGGCCGGCCTTCCCGGAGCAGATCCCGAGACAATGGCCACCTCTGTTGCAGCTCCGCTGGAGCGGCAGCTCGGGCGAATTGCCGGTGTGGCCGAAATGACCTCGACGAGCTATCGCGGCTCGATGTCCATTGTCATTCAGTTCGATCTCAGCCGCAACATTGACGGGGCCGCGCGCGACGTGCAAGCAGCCATAAATGCCGCTCGAAGTTATCTGCCTTCAGCGCTTCCCAGCAATCCGACCTACCGCAAGGTAAACCCGGCTGATGCGCCCATTCTCATCCTCGCACTTACCTCTGATACGGTCGAGAAGGCAAAGATGTACGACGCCGCCTCGACGATTCTGCAGCAGAAACTCTCGCAGGTGGAGGGGATCGGGCAGGTGTTCGTGGGCGGAGGCTCGCTGCCTGCCGTGCGGATCGAGCTGAACCCGACGGCGATGAACAAATACGGGATCGGCCTCGATGATGCCCGAGCCGTCATCAACGCCACCAACTTGAACCGCCCCGCTGGGCAGCTGGCCGATGGGACAAGAAATTGGGAAATCCGAAGCAACAATCAACTGCGAAAAGCCGAGCAGTACCGGCCGTTGATTATCCGCTACCAGTCGGGATCGGCCGTCCGTCTTTCTGATATTGGGGACGTCCAGGACTCTGTCGAGGATTTGCGTACAGCCGGCGGGGTAAACGGCAAGCCTGCTGTAATGATCATTATGTTTCGACAGCCTGGCGCCAATATTATCGAAACGGTTGATCGGGTGCGGGAGATGATGCCGCAGCTTCAGGCCTCCATACCTCAAAATGTAAACCTCTCGGTAGTCCTTGACCGGACTCCGCCGATACGCGGCTCGCTACGCGACGTCGAATTCACGCTGGTCATCTCGGGTATGCTCGTTATCCTGGTGGTATTCGCATTTCTGAGAAACGTGCGCGCAACAATTATCCCAAGTGTCGCCGTTCCGGTTTCACTCATTAGCACCTTCGGGGTGATGTATCTCTGTGGCTACAGTTTGGACAATCTCTCTTTGATGGCGCTTACCATTGCAACCGGGTTTGTCGTGGATGATGCAATCGTAGTGCTCGAAAACATTACCCGCTACATGGAGCAGGGCCAAACTCCATTCAGGGCCGCTCTTAGGGGCGCGCGCGAGATTGCGTTTACCGTCGTTTCAATGAGCCTTTCGCTGGTCGCGGTATTTATTCCCATTCTTTTAATGGGTGGAATGGTGGGTCGGCTGTTCCGTGAGTTTGCCATAACGCTTTCCGCGGCCATTATGATTTCCCTTGTGGTATCGCTCACGACTACCCCCATGATGTGCGCAACAGTTCTCAAAAGGGAAGAAAACCCCGTCCACGGACGAGTATACAGGGCGATTGAAAGTGTTTTCGAGTTCATGCGGCGTGGCTATGAAAAGAATCTGGGCCGGGCGCTTCGCAGACCCCGGCTGATGCTGACAATTACATTGCTCACGCTTGTCATCAATTTTTACCTCTTTTGGATTATTCCCAAGGGGTTTTTCCCCGAGCAGGATACCGGCCGCATCAGCGGATCAATTACAGCGGCGCAGGATATTTCGTTCCAGGCGATGAGCAAGAAGCTCTCGGAGGTTGTCGACATAATCAGAAGCGATCCAGATGTCTCCGATGTTACCGGCTTTACGGGCGGAGGAGGCAGCGGCTCGACGACAAACACCGCCCGGATGTTTATTGCTCTCAAGCCCTTCGAGGTGCGCAAGACCACCGTACAGCAGGTTATGGGGAGGCTTCGCGGGAAGCTCGCCAAGGTGCCGGGTGCGCCTACTATCCTTCAACCGGTTCAGGAGCTGCGTATCGGAGCAAGAGCGAGCAGCGCCCTTTATCAATATACGCTGAGGGGTGAAAACCTGACCGATCTCAATACCTGGGCTCCGCGCATCCTTGAGAGGCTGCGCCAATTGCCCCAACTGGCGGATGTGAACAGCGATCAGCAGGACAGGGGACTGCAGACGATGCTCGTAATCGACCGTAGCACGGCATCACGGCTGGGCATAAGTCCTCAGCTGATCGACGACACCTTGTACGATGCGTTCGGCCAGCGCCAGATTTCCGTAATATACAGCATGCTCAATCAGTACCACGTCATAATGGAGGTGGATCCACGGTATTGGCAAAGCCCCGACACGCTTCGGGATATTTGGGTACACTCCTCGACCGGGGCCGAGGTCCCGTTGAGTGCATTCTCCCGCCTTGAACCCTCTGCTACTTCACTTTCCGTTAATCATCTGGGACAGTTCCCCTCGATTACCATTTCATTTAACCTTGCCTCCGGTGCGGCCCTGGGTGACGCGGTTTCCGCCATTGAATCCGCGACCATGAAAATGGCAATCCCGGCAAGTATCCAGGGCAGCTTTTTGGGTACAGCCCAGGCATACCAGGCCTCGCTTGCCAATGAACCTTTGCTCATACTGGCGGCGCTCGTAACGGTCTACATCGTGCTTGGCATTCTCTACGAGAGCTATATCCATCCGATCACGATCCTCTCGACTCTCCCTTCCGCGGGCGTGGGGGCGCTTGTCACGCTTATGATTTTCAGAACGGAACTCAGCCTCATTGCGATGATCGGGATTATCCTGCTTATCGGGTTGGTAAAGAAAAACGGGATAATGATGGTCGATTTTGCCCTGGATGCCGAGCGGAATGAAGGTAAAAGTCCACTCGATGCGATATACCAGGCAAGCCTGCTCAGATTTCGGCCTATTATGATGACGACGATGGCGGCGTTGCTAGGCGCATTGCCCCTGGCCCTTGGGCGGGGGATTGGGTCGGAGCTGCGCCGCCCACTCGGGCTGGCAATTGTGGGCGGATTGGTTTTCAGCCAGATGCTGACCCTTTTTACCACCCCGGTAATATACCTCTACATGGATCGATTCAGGCTCCGCATGCAGCGCATGAGAGGAAAAAGAGCTGCCGGGGGTGAGGCTGGGGCGATGAGGGAAATTTAAACATCGCCCGATGACTGCTCATTTGGCGGCAGTCCTTGTAAAGATTTTAGTTCATCCATTTCAGCAGCGGGAAACCATGATGGTGCGACCAAGGTTTTTCAAAACAGCGATAATTCCAATGCTGGCCGCGGTTCTCACGGCGTGTACGGTAGGTCCCGATTACGTCAGGCCAAAGGTTACTGTTCCGGTTGCCTACAAGGAAATTGAAGGATGGAAACAGGCCGAGCCACGGGACCATCTTCCCAGGGGAGCTTGGTGGGAAATCTTTAACGATCCGAAACTGAATGAACTCGAAGAGCAGGTAAATATTTCAAACCAGAACGTTGCTGCAGCCGAAGCCCAGTACAGGCAGGCACTTGCAACGGTAAAAGCCGCGCAGGCGGGATATTTCCCAACGCTCTCACTTGGAAGCTCCGCCAGCAGGTCCCGCGGATCTGAAAACGTGGGCGGATCGGCCGGATCGGGCGGATCGGGCGGATCGGGCGGATTGGCCGGGACCGGAGGCACCGGAGGGGCCGGTTCTTCATCGGGCGCTCCCACTTCGTTCTTCTCTCTTTCGAGCATCATTTCCTGGGAGCCGGACCTTTGGGGCAAGATCCGCCGAACGGTCGAATCGAGCCAGGCAAGCGCCCAGGCAAGCGCGTCCGACCTCGAGAATGTTCGCCTCCTTGCACATGCTCAGCTTGCACAGATGTATTTCCAGCTTCGCGCACTCGATTCCCAGAAGCAGGTACTGGACGCGACCGCCGGTGCCTATCAAAAATTCCTTCAATTGACGAAGAACCGCTATGCGAGCGGGGTTGCGGCCAAGGGCGATGTACTTCAGGCAGAAACCCAACTCAAGGCGGCCCAGGCCCTGGCGATTGATGTCGGCGTGCAGCGCTCCCAATTTGAACACGCAATCGCCATGCTGATGGGCAAGGCGCCCTCCGAGCTGACTATTGCGGCTTTGCCGCTGGATATGCTCCCACCGCGCATACCTGGCGAGGTGCCGTCGGAACTTCTCGAACGCAGGCCCGACATTGCCTCAGCCGAACGGACTGCCGCTGCTGCAAATGCCCAGATTGGTGTTGCGCTGGCTGCGTACTACCCGACGATATCTCTTGGCGCGACCGGCGGCTTCCAAGCCTCGGATGTTGCAAAATGGCTCGTATGGCCCAGCCATTTCTGGACGCTTGGGCCTGCAACTCTCCAGCAGACAATATTCGACGGGGGGCTTAGAAGCGCTCAAACCGAGCAGGCGCGGGCGAATTATGAAGCGAAGGCGGCTTCCTACCGGCAAACCGTCCTGACGGGTTTTCAGCAGGTTGAAGACAACCTGGCCGCGTTCCGCATTCTCGAGCAGGAGGCCGAAGTGCAGGCTGAGGCGCTAAAGGCCGCCAGGCAGTCCCTGGATGTAACCATCAACCGCTATAAGTCTGGTATAGCCAGCGCCCTCGATGTCATAGTCACCCAGACGATTGCCCTCAATAATGAGTTGAGTGCCGTAAACATTCTTGGCCGTCGGATGAGTTCGTGCGTGCTGCTGGTCGAAGCCCTGGGCGGCGGCTGGAGCGCATCGGATTCGCCCCCCGCCGGCAATGAAGGCGGCAAGAAGCGGTAAAAGCTACTATCTACATGCCGAGCCGATTTCTCGACAGCCGTCGATATCTCGGGTTTCTCCACTTTCATGTAAACCTACGAAACTTCGGTTCGACCCTTCATTTCCGCAGGGACGGCAGCGGCCCGGGGTCGCCCTGGCAGATAAATGCAGCCCAATAGAAGGGTTCCGGAAATTCTTCCTTTATGGATAGTTGCGCCTCGCGCAATGCCTGCGACCGTGGGGCCCCTGCCAGCATGCGCTTGTAGAAATCTTCCATCAGCATTTGGGTTTGCGTGTCCGGGACTTTCCAAAGGCTCATCACGAGCGTCTTGGCGCCCGCCATGAGAAAAGCCCTTCGCAAGCCGAAAACCCCTTCGCCAACCCTGATGTCTCCGAGGCCTGTTTCACAGGCGGACAGCACCACGAGCTCCGTTGAAAGCAAATCGAGCCCCGAGGCATCCTCGCCTGTAAGTATGCCGTCATCGGAGCCGCCGTGCGGCAGCTTGCCCCCCAGCCATGCGTTTGCCCCTGCCAGCACCAGGCCGGAGCGCAGGAGCGGACTCTCCATGCATCGCAGGAACGGCGACGATTTGCGGTCCAGCGTATCTGGTTGCTTTTTCTGTGAAGAATCGCCTTTGACCGTTGTGTGCTCCTGGTCGGGCAAAAAGAAGCCGTGGGTGGCTATGTGCATTATGCGGGGCGAGCGGGCCGATTTGAGCCGCTCTTTTGAAGCTTGCGGGCCTAAAAGCGGCGCTACTCCAAGCAGGGCCGCAATGTGTTCCCCCTCTGTTCGAGTGCCGGGCAGGCGCTGGAACTTTGGAGCGTCCCGTAGCAGGTCTCGGGACAGTTTCCCCGCCGAAATCGTTTCGGAGGGCTGACCGGATGGGGTTGTGCCGGCCAGATCGTAATCCGGGTCAGCCGTGACCAGGGAGGTTGCGGAGCCGGACCCTGTTTCGACGCCAAAACGGAGGACGTCGCGGCCCGAGCCTATATAGCTGATGTGGTAATCGTCGATTACAAAGCGGTCGCTGCCCAAGGGCAAGGCACCGAATGAGAGGCGATACAGATTTCCGTCGGGAGCGAAAAAGGCGCGTTGCAGTCCTTTTAGGGCGGGTAAAACCGGGTCCAAAACCGCTTTTCGGAGTGCGGCCACGGATTGGCTTTTTTCTTCCTGCTCGGAGTTCATGGATATTCCCCGCCCGCTCGGCTTGTCTTTTTCACCCGTTATTGAAGTTCTGAAATCAGAGATCATGCGGTCGATGGGGTCCGCCGAGCCGAGGTCGATTAATGAAATACTGTCGGGTTTTCCGGAAATCATCACGAAGGCCAAATACCGGGGGGGCTTCCATTGCGGCTGCCCTTTAGAAGGTGCGGCATTGAAATCGAATGAATTGAACCGGACGTACTCAACCAGCGCGGCGGTTTCGGGAAGGGCCTTTGCAACGGCTTGCCGATCTGCATCCATGAGGCGTTTTTCGAGATTTACCTCCGGGATTTTAGCCGCCAGGCTGACCTCGATTCGCTCCTTATCTTCGTTCCATTTGGACAGCTGTTCCTGGTGGGCGGCCGGGCCTTCTGGGCCTGGACCTGACATCATCTTTTGAGCAATCTGGATGCGCAGGGTCCGCAGCTCGCGCAGACTTGGTTCCAGGTCGGGATATCGGCCGCCCAGAATGGCGTCGCGTTCGGCCGCCACCGCTTCGGCTACAATGGCTTTGCGCTTGAGTACGAGATCGAACCCAGCCGTAACGGCCGCTGGAGACTTAGAGAGGTGATTGGCAACGAGCGAGAGGAAGGCGTCCATCTCACCGCTGAGAACTGAAATATATTTCAGACGCTGGTTTTCGGATGCAATGGAGAAAACATTTCGGATTAGGCGGTCGTTGATATCCTGTGCCTGTTTCATCAGCTTCAGGGCGTCGTCATACCTGGAGGATGCCGCCTTGAGCGCTGCCAGGCTGTTCATGCTGGCAGCTACATCCGGATGGTACTCTCCGAGAAGTGCGGTTCGCATCTCCAGTGCCTGCCGGTATAGAGGCTCCGCCTCGCCGTATTTGCCCATGGCATGATAAAGGGCCCCCAGATTATTGAGGGAAAGAGCCACATTGGGGTGCCGGTCGCCAAAAGTCGATTTCCATATACCAAGTGCCTGTCGGTAGAGCGATTCGGCTTCCTTGTATTTCCCGATGGTTTTATAAAGCACGGCAAGATTTTGCATCGTAAGGGCCACGTCCGGATGTTTTTCGCCCAGACTTGACCGATGGATCTGGAGGGCCTGCTCGTATAGTTTTTTGGCCGTATCGAATTTGCCAACCTGGTAGTAGAGGTCGGCCAGATTGTTGAGGCCGGACGCGAAATCGGGATGCTTTTCACCGTAAACCGCCCGCCTGATGTCATTTGCCCTGATGTAGAGCGACTCGGCCTTCTCAAAGTCCCCCATGTCCTTGTACAGCTCCGCCAGATTGTTCAGGGCAGCGGCGGCATCGGGGCTGTTTTTGCCCGATTTCGAAGATAAAAGGTCCAGTGCCTGCCGGTAAAGGGGTTCCGCCCTGGAGTAGGTGCCCAGGTCTTTGTAGAGGGAGGCCAGGTTGTTCAATGTGCGGGCGTATTGGGGGTGTTCTTCACCGACGATTTTGCGGGATAATTCAAGGGACTGCCGGTAAAGCGATTCCGCTTCGGAACTCCTTCCCATAATGGCGTATAGATGGGCGAGATTGCTTATGACGATTGCATACTCGGGTTGATCCTCGGCCGAGATCTTCCTCAGGATATCCCTTGCCTTGATATAGAGCGGCTCCACTTTTGTATAGTCGCCCATTGCCTTGTATAGCGAAGCCAGATTATTGAGTGAGCTGACAAATAACGGAGTATCCTCTCCAATGTTGGCGCGGATGGTTTCAAGAGCCCGCAGGTAGAGCGACTCGGAATCGGGGTATCTACCCGTTGCCTTATAGAGGCCGGCGAGGTTGTTCAGGCTGAAAACAAAATCAGGGTCGTTTTCACCAAGCGCTTTCCGGCGAATCTGCAAAGCTTGCTGCAGGATCGGTTCCGCTTTGTCATATTCACCCGTAGCCTTAAATATGGCTGCAAGATTATCGAGAGCGTCGGCAAACCCCGGGTGCTGCTCCCCAAGGATTTCTCGGGAAAGCTCACGAGCCCTTAGAGCTACATCGAGGGCTTCCTTATAATTCCCCTGCCGGTAAAGCTTAACCGCACCGGCGTTCAAGTCATTAATTATTTCAACAGGCGGAGCGCCGTCCTGGCCTTGAGGTGATTTGTCCAGGGCTGCTGATGATGCGAGAGGAATACCTGTCAGGCAAAGGAAAAGAAGCAGCGGGACCGTCGGTAACGCTCGAAGGTAATGCCGGGATCCGATACGCAAGAAAGCAGGAAAATGCCTCGACATTTGAGCCTCTAATCTATTTTGGGACTGAAAAGGGGAAGGTGGCAGTCACTTTAACGGAAAACCTGATTTCTTCTTATACGCCGGGAGGTTCCCGGAATCAACAGTTGAGCCCTCGTAATGCCTGCGGTAACTGCCGCGTCACCGCGGGCCTCGGCCCTTTCGCTATAACCAAAACGAATTTTCAGACACCAAATCGTTAGCACCCTAATTTGCCTAAAGCCGCGCCATCCGGCACCTGAAGGCTTGTAGACGGCATGGCATGGACATTGCTCATTTCTGCTCGCCACAAACCAGGCATCATGCTTGAATTGCGCCCGTCCGGGGACATTTACTGCTCCCGCGGCAGGGCTTTTTTCAATGGAGAACATGTTGTAATCGAAAGGAACTAACATGGTTGCCGGAAAGTATGTGAGAGCCGGAAGTGCGGCTTCCGCCGCAATAGTGCTGATTTTGCTCCTTGTCTTCAGCTCCGTTTGTTTCGCCGACCCGGCCGAACTTGATCAACACAGGCGAGCGATTAAGGAGAAGGGGGCAAAATGGGCCGCCGAGGAAAACTCTGTTTCAAAGTTGCCTTTCGAACACAGGAAATTGCGAGCCGGTCTGATAAAGCCATCCGGTGTATCAGCGCGTCAGGCCGAGTTGTCATATTCCACGTCCGCCCCGGTATCGCTTTCCGCCCCCCTGGGTAATTTCGACTGGCGCAACTTTGGTGGGGTCAACTATGTAAGTCCCGTAAAGAACCAGGGTAACTGTGGAAGCTGCTGGGCTTTTGCCGTCACGGCAGCCCTGGAGTCGCAAGTGTTTATGGGTGTTTCGACGATAAAGGACCTGTCCGAACAGACACTCGTATCCTGCAGCGGCGCGGGGTCCTGCAGTGGCGGCTATGTAGACGGGGCCGCCAATTACATTCAAAATACCGGACTTCCCCCGGAGTCCTGTTTCCCTTACACTGCCGCCAACACATCCTGCGGCAGCGCTTGCCTGAACTGGAAAAACAGCACTGACGGTATTATAGCTTGGCACTGGGTTGCCACCTCGGCCCCGACAGTCGATAACATAAAGAACGCTCTCTATACCTATGGACCGCTTGTAACGACGATGGACGTCTACAATGACTTCTTCTATTACACGAGCGGAATATACAGCTACACCTCGGGCAGTTATGCAGGTGGACATGCGATAACGATCGTGGGCTATGACGATGCAAACAGGTGCTTCATCGTTAAAAACAGCTGGGGGACAGGCTGGGGAGAATCCGGGTATTTCAGAATTGCCTATAGTGAGCTGACGAGTGTAGTTCGCTTTGGTTATTACACGATAGCCTACGAAGGCTACGAGCATCTTCCGGTAAATCAGACACCTCCCGCGGCGCCGACCGCTTTGAGCGCAACCGCTGCTTCAAGCAGCCAGGTAAACCTCAAGTGGACGGATAACGCAACTAATGAGAGCGGCTATTATGTCGAGCGGTGCACGGGTTCGGGCTGCACCTCCTTTGCCCGGATCGCATCACTCGGGGCCGGCGCAACCGCGTTGGCTAACACGGGCCTTTCGCCGAGCACGACATACAACTACAGGGTACAGGCCTTTAACGGTGCTGGGATCTCCGGCTATTCGAATACCGCCGGCGCGACCACATCGCAGGCCCCGGCACCGTCTCCCTGCTCCTATTCGATTTCACCAGCCGGCAAGACCTTTCCTTCTTCGGGAGGTACCGGGAACATTAATGTCCTGGCTGGGACTACCTGCTCCTGGGCGGCAAAAAGCGACGCTGTCTGGATCGTGGTCAATGCAAATGCAATTAGCGGGACGGGGGGAGGAGCGGTCAACTATTCCGTCTCAAGAAATACAACCAGAATCAAGCGCAGCGGCGCCATTACCATAACGGGGGCTAATGGTTCGGTTTACAGATTCATTGTGACTCAAAATAGATAGCCCGATTGGTATGGCGGCAAGATAGTGTTGTAGATAATTAAATGAACCTCCCCAACCAGGTCCCGCGAGCCATGGCACGCGGGACCATTCGTTTTAAACTCATCAGCCGATGCTCTTTCTGACTTAATTGACACAACTGCCTCGAATCTTATCAAAAATGAAATTACAAACCTGAAATGAGAGCACTCTCTTGCTCGCGCCGGACAAGTCGATTAAGCTGGCGCGCGATGCAAATAACGGGGATAGAAACCAGCGGAGCACTCATGATTACTAAACGGATCTTTTCACTTTTTGCAGTCCTTGTCGCTGTCGTATATTTTGCTTTACCTGTTCTGGCCGGAGATGGGGTCGCGCTGCTGAACGTTTCTTACGATCCTACCCGCGAGCTGTATGCGGATTTCAATAAATCTTTTGCAGATTATTGGCAGAAGAAAACAGGGCAGAAAGTCGAGATCAGGCTGTCGCACGGCGGCTCGGGCAAGCAGGCAAGAGCTGTTATAGACGGGCTGGAGGCAGATGTGGTTACCCTCGCGCTTGCCCACGATATCGACGAAATCCAGGGGCGGGGACTTATTAATCCCGAATGGCAAAAAAGGCTGCCCCACAATAGCTCCCCCTATACGTCCACGATCATTTTTCTGGTTCGCAAAGGAAATCCGAAACAGATAAAAGATTGGGATGATCTGGTAAAGACTGGTATAGCTGTGATTACGCCTAATCCAAAAACCTCGGGAGGGGCGCGCTGGAACTATCTCGCCGCCTGGGCCCATGCGCTGGGGCTGCCCGGGGGAAATGAAGAGAGCGCCCGCGAATTCGTGAAGAAGCTGTACAGGAATGTGCCGGTGCTCGATTCAGGCGCCAGGGGTTCCACGACAACATTCGTTTTGCGTGGAATTGGCGATGTGCTCCTCTCGTGGGAGAATGAGGCATTCCTGGCGGTGAGGGAACTTGGCCCCGAAAAGGTCGAGATAGTCTATCCGCCGGAAAGCATTCTGGCCGAACCGCCTGTGAGCGTGGTTGATAGAGTAGTCGAAAAGCATGGGACCAGGGCCCTTGCTGAAGCATATCTGCAATATCTCTATAGTGAAGAGGGGCAGAAGATCGCGGCAAAGAATTACTATCGTCCCACTGATGAGACAATTGCCGCTTCAATGACAACGTTCCCCGAAATCAAACTTTTCAAGCTCGATGAGGTATTCGGAAGCTGGCAAGCCGCTCAGAAAACCCATTTTGCGGACGGGGGGGTATTTGACCAGATTTACGGGAAATAATAATTTAGGAATTTAGAAATCTGAGGAATTTTGGTTTAAGTAGTTTAAGGGATTTTACGTGTTGGGGGATTGGCTGTGTTATCCGGTTTTAGAAAGCAGAACGTCTTGCCGGGGTTCGTTCCGACAGTTGGATATACCGTTTTTTATCTCAGTTTGATCGTGCTCATCCCGCTATCAGCGCTGGTTTTCAAGACGGCGGGCATGAGTTTCGACGGCTTTATCAGGACCATTACGGCGCCGCGCGTCATGGCCTCATACAAGGTTACCTTCGGGGCGGCCTTTATTGCCGCTCTGATCAATGCCATCTTTGGGTCCCTTACCGCTTGGGTGCTTGCAAGGTACCGTTTTCCTGGAAAAAGAATAATCGACGCCCTGATTGACCTCCCTTTTGCCTTGCCCACCGCGGTGGTCGGCATCACCCTGGCGACGGTTTACTCGTCGAACGGGTGGTTAGGATCGTTTCTCGAGCCTTTGGGGATAAAGATTGCCTATTCACCGGCGGGCATAGTCGTCGCAATGACCGTCATCGGCATGCCCTTTGTCATCAGGACTCTTCAGCCGGTAATAGAAGAAATCGAGAAGGAGACGGAAGAATGCGCCGCCTGCCTTGGCGCTAATCGGCTGCAGACCTTCCATCTCGTTATTTTTCCCATGCTGCTCCCCTCGATACTCACGGGATTTGCCCTAGCCTTTGCGCGGGCGGTGGGAGAATACGGGTCCGTCATCTTTATTGCCGGAAATATGCCGATGGTCTCCGAGATCACTTCCCTTTTGATAGTCACAAAGCTCGAACAGTACGACTACAGCGGCGCGACGGCCATAGCACTGGTAATGCTGCTTGCGTCCTTTGTCTTGCTCCTGGCAATAAATCTGCTGCAGCGATGGAGCAGAAGATACGCCGAAGGATAACTACCGCAATGGAAACAGTGGCGCCGCCGGCAATATCCGCGCGGGAATTAACAAGGCGAAACACTCTCAGTGAACCTGCCATGGTTCGGTGGCTTCTGACCGGTGTTGCACTCCTGTTTTTGGGACTTTTTCTATTCCTGCCGCTGCTTGCCGTCTTCGGCCAGGCGCTTGAAAAAGGTTTCAGCGCATATTTGGCCGCCATCAAAGAGCCCGACAGCCTCGCTGCAATTCGCCTGACGCTATTGGTTGCCGCAATCAGCGTACCTCTTAACCTGATTTTCGGAGTTGCCGCGGGCTGGGCTGTGACCAAATTTCGGTTTCCGGGAAAAAACCTTCTGGTAACCCTGATAGACCTTCCATTTTCCGTTTCGCCTGTCGTCTCAGGGTTGATTTACGTGCTGGTTTTTGGATTGCAGGGATGGTTGGGACCATGGCTTTATAACCATAATATAAAGATCATTTTCGCTGTGCCGGGGATTATACTCGCGACCATCTTTGTCACCTTCCCATTTGTTGCCAGGGAACTGATTGCGCTAATGCAGGCGCAGGGAAGCGATGAAGAAGAAGCCGCGATGGTTCTTGGCGCAAACGGTTTTCAGATTTTCTGGCGGGTGACGTTTCCGAATATCAGGTGGGGCATCATCTACGGAGTCATTCTGTGCAACGCCCGCGCGATGGGTGAATTCGGGGCCGTGTCAGTGGTTTCGGGCCATATACGCGGCCTGACCAATACCATCCCTCTTCACGTCGAGATACTCTACAACGAATACAACTTTGCCGCCGCCTTTGCGGTGGCTTCACTTCTTGCCTTGCTGGCCCTGGTTACCCTCGCGGTAAAAAGCATCGTGGAATGGAAAATGCGCTCGCCGCGCCCAGCTGGAAGGTCCGCTCAATGCGCATCGAGTTAGAAAACATCAGCAAGAGATTCGGCGATTTCCATGCCCTGAACGAGATTAACCTCAGCATACCGTCAGGCGGGCTTACCGCACTCCTGGGACCGTCCGGTTCCGGCAAGACGACCCTGCTGCGCGTCATCGCGGGACTCGAAAATCCGGAGTCGGGGAGGATACTTTTCGACGGCGAGGACACAACCGCCAGTGATGTAAGGGAACGCCGGGTAGGATTCGTTTTTCAGCACTATGCCCTCTTTCGGCACATGACGGTTTTTGAGAACGTGTCGTTCGGGCTTCGAGTGAGGCCGCGAGAAGAGCGTCCGTCCAAAAAAGAGATACTCGAAAGGGTAAACGATCTGCTGCACCTGCTGCAGCTTGAAAACTTCTCAGACCGCTATCCGGTTCAACTCTCCGGCGGGCAGCGGCAAAGGGTAGCACTGGCCCGCGCGCTCGCGGTCGAGCCTCAGGTTATGCTCCTCGACGAACCCTTCGGCGCGCTCGATGCCAAGATTCGCCTGGAGCTGCGCCGGTGGCTTCGCCGGCTCCATGACAAGATCAATTTGACGACTGTTTTTGTCACCCACGATCAAGAAGAGGCGCTCGAAGTTGCTGACGTTATCGTAATTACCAATGAGGGGCGAATCGAACAGGTGGGTACGCCGGAGCAGGTCTATGAGGCCCCGGCAAACCCGTTTGTCATGGATTTTCTGGGACACGTCAACCTGTTCCGTGGCCGGGTGCACAGCGGCCTTGCCTATCTTGAAGGAATCGAACTGCCCGCACCCGAACACCATGCGGCTGAAGATGTCCCAGCCGTTGGATACGTCCGGCCGCACGATCTGGTTCTCGAACGAAAGGCGACCGGCAGCGGCAGCATTCGCGCCAGGGTGGAGCGAACCCAGGTTGTCGGCTCGGTAGCCCGGGTGAGCCTCACAATAAACGGCAACCATGAAACCATCGAGGCCGAACTGACCCGCGATTTGTTCCTGAAGCTGGCATTGGTAAAAGGTGAAATAGTTTATGTAAGGCCGAGAAATGTCAGGGTATTCGCGGACGATGAAATTTGAGCATCGATTCCGCATTCCCCGGAGCATCGGAAGTTAGCCTCTGCGATCCCTCCGGATATTAAAGGGCTGCCGGGAAGGGGTTCACAGCTTATGCTCCGCCCCGTTAGCATTTCCAAATCCCACCCGACATCTCGGTGACCGTCATGGCAAGGATTAAACTGAGCGTCTTGGCTGGGCGCAACATATTTGATCACCAGTTTGATCAAAAACTCCACAGGAGGATGATGAATGGCTGAACCCGTTTCAATAAAGAGAGATGAGGGCATAGTCTATTTACTTCTCAATCGGCCGGGTGCGTACAACGCATTCGATATGGATCTTGTGGACTGTTTTGCTACCAATCTGATCTCCCTGGCCGCCGACACCAGCGTGCGGGCGGTAATCATTTCCGGGGAGGGGAAGGCTTTCTGTGCGGGTGGTGACCTCAAGTGGGCGCTGTCATATCGTGATGGTGCTCCGGCCGGCTTCCATGTGTTGGCTGCGCGTTTTCACCAGGCAATCCTTGAAATTCGCAGGATGCCCAAGCCCGTGATTGCGGCAATAAACGGCATTGCGGCAGGTGGTGGTTTTTCGCTGGCGCTGGCATGCGACTTCAGGGTAATGGCAAAATCCGCTTCTTTGCGGCAGGCGTACACATCGAGCGGCCTGTGCATCGATGGCGGGGGCTCCTTTACGCTTCCTCGGCTGGTTGGGCTGGCTAGAGCTTTCGAAATCATGGCCTTTGACAAGCCAATCTCATCCGACCAGGCGCTGGCCTGGGGACTGGCTACACGGGTCGTTGCCGACGCCGATGTGCTGATCGAGTCGGCCGGCATGGCACGCGAACTTGCGGCCGGATCCATCAACTCGTTTGGATGGTCCAAAAGGCTGCTGACCGATTCTTTCAACAGTTCCTTTGAGTCTCATATAGAAAGGGAGCGCAGGGCTCTTTCCAGTTGCGCCGACCATGAGGATGGCATCGAAGGACTCAGGGCGTTTGCGGAAAAACGCAAGCCGGTGTTTGGAAAATAAGGTTGATGGCGGCTGTTGTGAAGGCGGATCCTAACGCGCCAGCTTCTGAATCGCTTCCCACGTATCGAGGTATAGTCTTGCCTCGTCGGGGGTGATTGCAGGATGGCGCCCCGGTTTTTTCAGCTCACCCGACTTGAGGATGATGCCCAGGTAGTCGCCGCTTGGGAGCTGTACGCTGTAGGCACCTTCCTCCATTGTTCGGATGGTGCCGATCCGCTGACCGCCCTTGGTAAGCATTGCCCACTCGCCCGGTTTGGTCGGCTTTAGGGTTATTCCGTCTTCGGCCGCGTTCAAGGTCGGCGTCAGCAAAAGCAGGAGAAGAATTGCGAAGAGTGCCCTCTTTTTCATTGATACCTCGATAGTGGCGGCTCCTCCGGAAGGGGAGCGGTTTCATATTTCGAGTTCACTAGTTTTGGCAATGGTGCTTTATGTTGAGCCCATTCACGATGAAGATTACGCTCTCCGCGATATTGGTTGCCTGGTCCGCTGCCCTTTCAAGGCATCTGGCGGTGATTATCGTCTCGACCGACCTCTCCACCGCCGGGGCTTCATTTGACATATAGGCCATCAGGTCTTTCAAGACCCTGTAGTTAAGTTTATCAGCCGAATCATCCATCCTGCACACCTTCATTGCCAGGTCGGCATTCTGATTGATAAACGAGGATATCACGGACCTGAGCATCTCTATGCATATATCCGCAAGTTCCTCGATGGAATGATTCGGGGGCAGGGGGTCCCGGCTGTTAAGAAAAAGGGCCCTTCGAGCAATGTTGGACGCCTGGTCGCCGATGCGTTCGAGGTCCACCGCGATTCGCATGCTGCCTATGATGAAGCGCAGGTCCCTTGCCAGCGGCTGGTCAAGGGCCAGGAGCCTTAACGAGTGGCGGTCCACATCAACTTCAAGAAGATCGATCTCGCAATCGCCATCGAGCACTTCACGGGCAAGGCGATCGCTTCTTTCCACGAATGCCTGTACCGATTTGCGCAGTGCCTTTTCGGTCAGATCAGCCATGCGGATAATCGTCTCCTTGAGTTGTTCGAGATCGGAGTGAAATCGGCTTTCCATTAGCAGGCCTCCTGCCCGGGGTGGGGTTCATTTAGTCCAGTATAGACGGAAAATAGATAAGTTCAAATTCGATTTTACAACGTCTATCTGATTCGGAGCGACCCTGAGCTTCTAATCTCAAAATTATAGGCCCAATCGACACAGGCAGTTTGGGTTCGGGCAAAGAGAGCACTTGACTGAATCGAAATGTTCGTCATTAAATATTAAAATATGAAACAGATTTAGGTTTTATTTAAACCTAACTGGATACTGGAATAAAGCTAAAAAACCCCGATCGAGTAAATTTTCACGAACAGGCACCGCTTTTGAAATGTGCCCCCTCGGAAAATCACCCAAGAAGAGCCGCGCTCATGAAATGACCTATGGTCCTCTGCTTCCCGTGGAGCTTTTCAAAGAATGGGACACAACCGCCTGGCAATGATCCTGGACGGTTAGGTGTCTGTGTTGCCAAAGGCATTTTAGAGGCAATTTTGGTGTACTTTGGCGGCCGATTCATGGTATCAAGTCAGCTTGAAATGATATGCGGGCGGAGCTGCGGACTGGTTCGCCACACTGCCCTATCCAAGGAGGAGTTATAGTGAAACGCATTTCCAGGGTTCTATTTTCAGCATTTATTTGTGCATTTCTTTTTTCAACATTTTTGCCGAATGCGTACTCAGCAACTTCGACCGATGAGACCATTGTCGGAATAGTCGTGAAAAACGGAAAGAATTACGTGATCGAGGCAGATGACGGAGATTACATCGTAAAAGGAAAAGACCTCGGCAAAATGGTTGGGAAAATGGTCGAGGTAACCGGAAAGGTCACTGAAAGCGATAAAGGCGACACAATCGAAGCAAAATCGGTTGAGGAAATTCAGGAGTAGACCGGAGCGGTAAGTTTAGGACCGGCCCCGTGGCCCGGCTTTGCCGGGGGCGCTCGGTAACCGGGAATAAATGCGTGAATGTCGAATGCAGTTTGGGCTGAGCCGAGTGAAAGTCAGTATCCCCGCTCCGATGTGGGGTTTCGCTCCGCTCGGCCCAAACTGGTTTGGGCCCTGTGTCATCCAATCCTGACTTACGATTGCCTGTCCACCGGTTTTTCGGTTCCAAACTTCCTCAATTCGTAGAGTTTGGCGTATTTGAGGAAGGTGCCGAGGGCCTTTGTAAGGGCGATCATAAAGCCGTCAAAGCCGGCGGTAAATCCAAGCCTGATTATATAATTCCTGAAAAACATCCAAAAGGAGCGCAGGAGAGCATCGGCGGGTCCGGCCTTTTTGCCCTCCTCGTGCATTTGCTTTGCCAAAAGGGTCGAGTAGTTATTCAGCATGCCTACCATCTCTGAATAGGAGTCATGGCTGTAGTGCTCGATTGCGCAGTCGAGTCGTTCGGTCCTTCCACCATCGGTTTGCCAAACCTCGTGAACCGTTCGAACAAATCGTCCACGGTCCCTTCTCAAAAGCCGTGTGGTGTAGTCGGGCCACCAGTCGGCCACCTTTATCCATCTGCCGTGTATATGGTTTTTGCGCCTTAGCATGTATGCGTCGGCGGGGTCTGTTCCAGAGAGGATTTGGGCGATCTTTCGGGCCGCATCGGCGGTAAGGCATTCGTCGGAGTCGATTGAGAGCACCCAGTCGTTCGAGCATTTTTCCACTGCGCTGTTCTTCTGAGGCCCGTAGCCCTTCCATGGTTCCACGAACCAACGGGCGTTGAACTCCCGTGCGACTTCGTCGGTGCGGTCGGTGCTACCGGAGTCCACTATGACGATCTCATCGGCAAAAGCTACGCTTTCGAGGCATCGGCGGAGTTTTTTCTCGGCATTTTTGGTTATTATGGCAATCGAAAGTGGGAGCTTTTCGCACCCAATGGGTGGCACGTCACGGTTCAAAGCTTTCCCCTCATTGTTTTGGCGCGCTTTTCAGGTTAGGTTTAAAATAGCCGTTCGGATATATTATTCTACTAACAAATGGTTGAACTACCAAGCAATTGTCATCTACTATTGAATGGCATTGGCGGAAAACGTGTAAGATCACCTGCAAACGAGACTTTGACATGGATGGAATGCACTACGAAGGCATGATTATTCGCCCGCCCAGCGAGGCCGACAGCATATTACTGCAAGTGACGCTGGGCTGTTCGCACAACAAGTGCACTTTTTGCGGAACCTATAAGGAAAAGCGGTTCACTATCAAGGACGATTCCATAATCGATGCAGATATAGATTATGCAGCCGAAAATTTGCGCTTCCAACGGCGACTTTTCCTGATTGACGGCGATGCCCTGATCATCCCTCAGCAAAAGCTGGTGAGGATTCTAACCCGTATTCGGGAAAAGATGCCCTGGATTCTGCGGGTCGGGGTATACGGGAACGCAAAGGGGATTTTGCGAAAGAGTGAAGAGGAACTGGCCGAGCTTCGCAGCCTTGGGCTCGGAATCGTCTATTTCGGCCTGGAGAGCGGGGACGCTCGGACCCTCTCCGAGATAAAAAAAGGCCACACCCCGGAGCGGATGATCGAGGCCGGTCAAAAGGTGAGGGCAGCGGGATTGAAGCTGTCGGCCATGGCGATACTGGGGCTTGCCGGTCGGGAACGCTCGCTCGAGCATGCGCGGGCAACCGGTGAGGCACTTAGCGCAATCGATCCCAACTATGTGGGGGTTCTGACCCTCATGGCCCCGCCCAACACAGAGTTGGCCATGCAGGTTAGGGCGGGTACTTTCAAGCTGCTATCCCCTGAACTTATGCTCCGCGAGCTTCGTGAAATGCTCTTCCACACCACCATGACGCGAGGGCTTTTCTTTTCCAATCACGCATCCAATTACCTGCCGTTAAGGGTGAGAATGCCCGCGGAAAAGGAAAAGGCAATCGAATCGATAGACCGGGCCCTGGCGGGCGCCATAGCCCTGAAGCCCGAGTGGATGAGGGGACTGTAAGGCAGGGCCGGGAGCGTGAACGTCTGCCCCTTGAAGCAGAGCGGGTACCGCTTTTTACTTGCAGTTCGATCCGGCCGCGGGGCTGCCGGTATCACCGGTTTGATACTGGTCGATTGTGCAGTCGCAGCCCGAGGTCTTGATCCCCAGCAGGCTGTTTATGACTGCCGTTGCGCATCCGACCCCGGTCTTGACGTGGAGGGCCTTTGTTGGGCAGTTTAGGGCGCAGGCTCCGCATTCCATGCACGAATCCCTGTCAATGATTGCCGCCCTCCGGCCGCTGATCTCGAAGACCGCGCGAGGGCAGACTACAGCGCACATCCCGCAGCCCGAGCATTTCTCCCCGTCGAGTCCCAGGGTAACTACGTCCTTCAGATAAACCAGTTTTCCCACAAAGGCTCCAGTCGCCGATATCGGGCTTCTAAAAAAGAAATCGTGAAACAGCGAGCAGGATCACACCTGCCGCCACCGCCCCGATTTCAACCGGAACGGCAATGCGCATCTCATTCTTTACCCCGGACAGGGATGTAAAGGTTGAACACCCCGTGAAATTCATTGCCAGGTAAGCGGAAACGGCCGGAATTATGAGCAGCCATGCAGAGGTGGCGAGCGCTCCGAGTTTAATTTCGGATGCAGCCGGCAAAAACAGGAAGAGAAAGAGAAGGGCGCATGCGATACCGGGGGGAATGCCCTTTGCCGCGAATGCCCGCCCCGGAAGCCAGGGGAGGAGCAGGGGGGTTATCACGCATCCGGCAAGTATCCCAAACATCAACCCTGCAGTGTCGAGCAGCCCCAGCGCGACGCTTGCCCGCAACCCGTCTGTTCCGGCCAGGCCACCCAAAATGAGGAGAGAGGGGAAAATAAAAAAAAGCGTCTTCAGTGCGTGGACCAGTTCGACCGGCACGAGCGCGAGCCGTTCAGTGGTCGAGAAGGTCTTTTCGCGCATCTCCGGCCTGGCTTTGTGGTCCGAGTCCATAAACTCCGGCAGATCGGCAGCCCGTATCGGCCCGTACGTTATCTTGAAGCCGGAGAGTCTTTGAGCTTCATGGGCGGAAATTCCAGCCGCGCCGAGTTGCGGAACGATAACTCGCCTGTGGTTCACCAAACTTCTTAAGCCGCATTCCTCGATTCGCCCAACCAGTTCATCGGTGCCGAAGGTCCCCTTGCCGGCTGCGCACCAGACGTTTATGCCATTGGTATCCAGGACCAGTATCCAGGCGTTGCGGCCGGGAAGAGCTTCCCTCAGGTTGTCGAAGCTCATTTTGTAATTGGCTGAGATGAGGACCGGAGAATCGGTGTCGGGTTGCCCGAGGGCATAAAGGCCAGGATCGACCATGTAGCTGTTTCGTCCGATTCCGGCGCGCACCTTCGCAGTCCCCAGGCGGTCCTGAAAATTGAGACTTGAGGAAACGCATGGAATGCGTCCGGCCGGGGTGTCGATGGAGGCGGTCACGAAGGGCTGATTTAAGCTTGGAAGGCCAGTCCTGGCCTTCGGGGCGGGCTTCGTTCAGCAAGATATCGCAGGCGATCCGGCCACTGAAAAAGATGGCGCTAAAGGATCCTTTCCCCCCGAAGCCGTTGTGTCGGATGCACAGCAGGATAAATCTTTATCTTTGGACAAGTAACTTTCCTTTATTTTCAGTTATTTAGTGCTTTTCAGAGGCAGGTTCAGTGTTTTTCGAATTCGAGATCGAGCCAGGCAATCACATTAACAAAGTCTTTCTTTAGCTCGGAGAGCGCTCGCCCGCGATGACTTACGCGGGATTTCTCATCGAGGCACATCTCGGCGAAAGTCTTTTCCTCCGGCGGGTAATAGAAGAGGGGATCATAGCCAAAACCCATATTGCCGCGGGGTGAATCAAGGATGAGGCCTTCGCAGTATCCATGGTAGGTCAGCGCACGGCCGCGGGGTATGGCAAGGGAAATAACGCAGCAAAAGCGAGCTTTCCGATTTATGTCACCTGAAAGATTATCGAGAAGCTTTGCGTTATTTCGAGCATCCGTTGCATCGGGGCCGGAATAGCGGGCCGAGTGGATTCCCGGCACACCGCCCAGCGCGTCTACTTCAAGTCCGGAATCATCGGCCAGGGCTGGAAGGCCAAGGGCTTTTGCCGTAAAGACGGCCTTCTTGTATGCGTTTTCTTCGAAAGTGGCCCCATCTTCCACCACATCCGGAATTGGGCCGAAATCGTTGAGGTCCTTTATCTCGACGGGAAAGCCACGGAGAAATTCCTTAATCTCGGCGGATTTGCCTTTATTCTTTGTGGCTATTACCAGGAGGTGCCTGGCCATTTATTCCCCTCGATTTTCCTTAATCCCTTAAGCCTCTCAAATTCCCGAAATTCCAGAATTGCTCAATCGGTTTCCTCAACGGGATCCCTGGGCTTAAAGGGTGTCGAGGCGAAGAAGTGAACGACCCAAATGCTTATTTCGTACAAAACCAGCAGCGGTCCCGCCATCAGCAATTGGGATATTACGTCGGGGCTGGGGGCAAAAACCGCCGCGGCAATAAAGACCAGCACTACGGCGTGCTTGCGCTTGCGCCGCAGAAAATCCGAGCTGAGGATCCCAAGTTTTGCGAGAAAAAAGGCAAATACGGGCAATTCAAAAGCAAGGCCGAAGGCGAACAGGATTTTATTGGCAAACGAGAGGTATTCGCTGGTCCTCATCATCGGCTGTATGTATTCACTTGCAAACGAGGCAAAGAACTTGAATCCGGCAGGGAAGACGACAAAATAGCCGAACAGTGCCCCTGCAAGAAAGCAAAAGCCCGAAAAAAAGATCACCGGCATCATGTATCTTTTTTCGTTCTGATAGAGGCCCGGGGCGATGAAGAGCCATATCTGCCAAAGTATAACGGGAACGGAGATGATCACGCCGGCGATAAAGGCAACCTTCATGTAGGTGAAGAATGCCTCGTGGGGCGCGGTGTAGATGAGCTTTGCGGACTGCCCCTCCGGCATTGCCGCGATCCAGGGCTTCATAAGCAGTTCGAAAAGCTTTGCGCTGAATACGTAGCAGACTATGAAGGCGAGACCGACCGAGACCGCGCAGATCAGCAGCCTGGTGCGTAGCTCTTCCAGGTGCTGGGTTAACGGCATTTTGTCCGGTTCGGTTGTAATGTTATCTTCGGACATGGATTGATTTCCTGTTTGCCTGCACTTTTAACTAAGACTTGATGGATGCAGAGGGTTTTACATCCCCGGTTTCATCAGCCTGGGCAGAGGGGCTGGGCCGGTCGGAATCGGTGGGCCGGACTGCGACCTCGGCGGCTGGTTGCGGCTCTACGACAGAGTTATCGTCGGCGTCCGCTGAAGATTCAGCCGATTCGGAGCCATCGGCGAGAGTTTGAGCGCCGGGTTCGGCAAAGGGGTCTATCCGTGCCGGATCGATAACTTCCTTCGCTTTGGATTTAAGCGCGGTCTTCTGGTCCGCCAGGAAGCTCCTGGAGTTTTGTTGGCCCATGACCACCTCGCGCTGAGCCGCTCGGAATTCTTCCTTCAGCCCCCTCATGGTATCGTCCTGGTCGATGGTGCTCTTCAGGTCGTTCATCGCCTTTCTGAATTCCGCATAGCCCCGGCCCATGGCCCGGGCAAAATCGGGCAGCTTACTCGGGCCGAACACTATGAGCGCGACGGCAAAAATCACAAGCAGTTCGGAAAACTCGATCCCAAACATAGACTGTTCCTTGATTTATTCCAGGCAGGTCTGAAGATCGGCCACAGATAAAGTAGGGATATCCGCGAAAAAAAGCGGATGCATTAATGCGCTGAATTTTTTACTTCCCTGGCGCTTGAATTCATAAGGAATGCAAAACGGACGTGCCGCAAAGCGCAAATACCCTTGAGCGGATCTTCCAGTGTGAATATTACTTGGGTTCGCCGGGCTTTACCTCATCGATTTTTTCCGGTGGTACCTGCTTCTTTTCTTCTTCCGAACCGGCGCCCAGCGCTTTTTTGAACTCGCTTATGCCCTTTCCGAGGCCGCTTCCAAGTTCAGGAAGCTTCTTTCCCCCAACGAGTATAACGACGCCGAGGAGTAGAAGGAGCATTTCGGTTGGATTCAACATTTGATGCCTCCAGACAGGTTGTTTTGCAAATTTACGTGACGCAGGGTGATATTTTATCCGGGTAAGTTATCTCGCGTATTCCCCAGATAAGTTATCTTCCGTAACTATGCAAGCCGCTCAGAAGGTAATTTACTCCAAAATAGGTAAACAGGACGCATGCAAAGCCGATCATCGACAACCAGGCGACCCTGGGCCCCTGCCATCCCTTCATGGTCCTGGCATGGAGAAGAGCTGCGTAGATGAACCAGGTTATAAGCGACCAGGTCTCCTTGGGGTCCCAGCTCCAGTAGGTGCCCCATGCCGAATTGGCCCATACCGACCCGGTGATTATGCCCACCGAAAGCCACAGAAAACCGAACACAATCATCTGGTAGTTAATGGAATCGAGCTGCCTGGCATTGGGCAGAAAAGCGAGGGCCCCGTGTCCCGGGTTGTCCTTAACGTCTTTTCTTAACAGGTATAGCATGCTAAGCCCGAAAGAGACCGCAAAGGCTGCATAGCCGAGAAAGCAGGTTATCACGTGGGCAATCAACCAGTTGCTTTTAAGGGCAGGCACCAGGGGCTGAATCTTTGCATCCATCCCGGTGGCAAAAGAAGCATAGGCCATTGCAATAAAAGCCATGCCGGCCGGAACGAAGCCAAGTGCGCGCTGCCTCGATCTCCACTCGAAGACCAGGTAGATGGCTATTATCGACCATGCCCCAAAAACGAGGGATTCGTACATATTCGAAAGGGGAGCATGCCCGTATCCCATATCGTAGGATTCCTTCCATCGAAGGATGATCCCCGCTGTCTGGATTATAAACCCGCCGAGGGCAGTCATTGTGCCGGCGAACAGGAGCGGCCTGTAGCGAAACACCACGGCTGCAACATACAGTACAGTGCAAAGCAAATAGATGAAGGTTGTTATGCTGAGGAGAAGCGAACTGGTCATTTTTTCTTTTTTTCCTCTTTGGTTTTTCCCGGCTTTGTCTTTTCGGCCTTTGCCTTTTCCGGTCTGGCCTTTTCAGCCTTCGCCTTTTCAGGTTTTGTTTGTTCCAGCTTAATGGGCTCCGCTTTCAACACGGAATTAAGCCGATCCCGGAGCTCATCGAATTTATCGTTGAAAGCCGGTGCGTTTCGGCTCGACCTGCCCGCAACGGCAACAATTGTTCTGTTACCATTTTCATTGGGTTCAATACAGGCCCACACTTTATTGTGGCTTGAGTAAAATGTGAGCATAATACCAAGCAGCATCAATGTGAATCCCATGTATACAACCCAGACTCCCGGGTCACGACTTACCTGGAGTCCCGTGTAGTTGGCCTTCGAAATGTTCTTCACTTTGATCTGGTAGTTTAGAATCTTGTTGCCGTGAAAATCGGGCTTTTGCGCCAATACCCATGACCCATTGGCCGGCTTTGCCGGCTTGGAAATAACGACCCCGAGCGCCGGACCAAAGCCCATCAAGTTGTCCTGGAACTCGGATATCCTGATCTGATCATCGGTTCCGGGTATTGAAACAGTTTGTTGCAGGGACGTCGTTACCTTTTCCGTTTTGCCGCTGTTGCTGTCCTTGATTTCGAGTTCGACATGCTTTAGCGTCGCTCCGTAGGATGACTGGTAAAATGTCACACCGTTATAAGAGAGCGGATCATTGACAACTATAGGCTGCTTTACGACTTCCTTGCCGTTGTCGATGATGGTCAGGTCGGATTTGAACTCTTTCGGAGCGCCGGTATCGTAGAAGCTTACCTCGAATTTATCGCATTTTACCTGAAATGGAAGGGTAAGATGATTATGAGCGCCGACCGTCAGTTCAACCTCGTCCGAAGCTTCACCTTCGGGAATGTTCATGAAACCCTTGTAGCCGACAATAGATCCCAGAAGTGCCCCAAGAACGACCAGGATTACGCTCGCGTGCACTCCATAGACCATGAGCCTGCTCCAGCGCCCCTTTTCGAGAACGCCGCAGAATCGAGCCGACGATCCTAAATCCTTTAACTGTCCGAATGTTTCCGCAACGGCGTTTTGGACAAGAGGCCGGACTTCCTCGGCCGACATTCTGGTTGCCATCACGGCGCTGGTGCCGAACTTCGACAGTTTATTCGAATCGAACTGATCCTCCTGGCGCCTCAAGAGCTTGATCGTCTTCGGGAGACGGTCAATCGTGCAAACCAGAAGGTTTACACAAAGCAGCATGAGCAGCATTCTGAACCAGGAGCTGTGGTAGAGGTTGTTGAGACCCAGTGATTGGATGAGAGAGATCGTCCCCGGGCTGAAGCCGCTTTCCTCGAGTTCTGCCCCCTGCGGGAGAAGAGTCCCTATTGTCGAGGCGGCCGCGAGGGAGAAAAAAACAAAGAGGGTCAGTTTAAGGGATGCTAACCAATCGAGTATGTTGGCTGATGAGCCCTTTTCCTTTTCATTGGCCATTATAGGTAATCGCTTTCCAGAAGATAATTAAAAGATTTTGATCGGTTATAGATAACCTTTTCAAATGCCCAGGGCAAGAAAGGATAAACTCCCGACGACCTGTCCCCCGCAGGCGAGCCATAAAGATGTAAGTAAACCACAAGATCATCTCCGCCGCAATCCCTATGTATTTGCGGGAGATGGTTAACTGGGCTTTACCGCGCGCCCGGTATCCCGAAAAGTTCGCCGTGAGATTCGGGAAAGTCGTCGAGCCTCTCCAAAAACGGAATCAACAGGAGGTCCGCACCCGTCAAATCGATCTCCCAAAGCTCCGGGCCTTTTACCCACCTGAAGGCGGCATGCTCTTTCAGGCAGAGCATCCCTCCAGTGACGCAGCACCAGAATGCGTGAAGTTTGATCGCAAAATCCTTTTCCTCGTACGATACAGTCCTGAAAAAGCCGTGGACGGCAATATCGAGGCAAAGTTCCTCGCGGATCTCGCGAACGAGCGAATCCTCCAGCCTCTCCCCAGGTTCCACCTTCCCGCCGGGGAACTCCCACTTAAGGCCGAATTTTTTCCAAGAGGGCCTCTGGGCAACGAATATCCGACCGTCTACGCTCATTAGGGCGGCAGTCACGTCCAGCTGTCCGGAAGGGGCAATCTTGCCCATCTAAATTTCCATGGCCTTCGATGCCGGCAAGACCGGAATCATCGGAAACAGCGGGAGCGAGTGAAATAGGGCATTGAACCCTTCGCCGCCAAAGGTTAGCTTATTCACCGAGCACATCGAGCCTCATGAAGGCAGCGAAGTAATGGCAAGTTTCCGACGAAAAGCCGTGCTGCCGTGTAGCATTTCGAGACTCGGTATGCAGCCAAGTTTCCTATTTAACCCGTGAAATGTCATTTTATCAATGAGACTTGAATCCGGCATCGACGCCTGGAGATGTAACAGTATGGATCGAATGAGTCAACCTTCAGCGAAACAGGCATTTCACGGGTCGAAATTTTTTCCGGGTCATAATGCGGACGATATACACTGGAATTTATCCGGGAGTGTAAGATGAACGATCAATTGATCGGATTCGACGTGGCGATTTTGGGAAGCGGTCCCGCGGGATTGCAGGCTGCAGTCCATGCTTCGCGGACCAGGGTAAGCACGGTTGTCCTGGGGAGAATGCAGAGCAGTTCGCTATTCAAGGCCCATATAGAAAATTACTGTTGCATCAATGGTCCGGTCGACGGTGAAAAAATACTCAGTGAAGGCCGGGAGCAAGCGAAAAGGTTTGGGGCCACTTTCATGGACCAGGACGTGCTTTCAATTGAAAAGAATGCTGACGGCAGGTTCCGGATAAGGCTCGAATCGGGCGATACACTGGCCTGCTGGTCGGTGATCCTCGCAATGGGCGTTTCCCGGAACCGACTGAACGTTCCCGGTGAAAAGGAGTTGTTGGGCAAGGGCGTCAGCTACTGCGTCGACTGCGATGCGAATTTTTTCCGGGGCCAGACGGTAGCCGTGATCGGCGACGGAAGCGCCGCCGCGTGCGGGGCTCTTGCTCTGTTGATGACGGCGGGTGAGGTTCATCTTATATGCAGCGATCTTGAAGTTGCTGAGAATCTGAAATACCAGGTCGAGAGCAGCCGGATTCATCTCCACAAAAATCGCTCGGTGGCAGCAATCCTTGGCACTGCTACAGTCGAGGGAGTTTTGCTGGATGGCGACGAAAAACTGGAAGTATCTGGCGTATTTATCGAACTCGGGGCCAAGGGAGCGATAGAACTCACATCGATGCTCGATGTCGCCCTGGATTCCGAAACGATGCACTACATCGTGACCAGCAAGAAACAGGAAACGAGCGTGCCGGGACTTTATGCCGCGGGAGATATATGCGGCCCCCCATGGCAGATGGCCAAAGCGGTTGGCGAGGGATGCGTGGCGGGCCTGGAGGCCTCTGTCTATGCGCGCCGCGAATCGGGCAGGCTAAAATAGAAAGTTTTGACCGAAAGCCTAGTAAGCGCCTTCCATTGTCGCAGCAAAATGCAATTTACTATTACCCAGTTCCTATTTTTGCTGTATAAGAAGCGATGACACTCTAAAAATCAATATCACTCGATCTGAAATTCCAAGTCTCCTACTTCATTCTCGATCCGGATCCCGGTCCGTCCTGTTAGGAATCATAAACGCGGTGCATTTACAACAAGGCTGAGAAAGATGTGTCACGAGCCTGCCACGAGTAATCACGGAATCGTAACGGGTCCCTTGGGTAGTCCTGGCGAGAATGGCCTATACCTGGATTTCTTCCGGAACTGTTTTGGTGAACTGCCCGACTTGGTGGTAGTTGCCGACGACCGGGACAAGGTGCTTTTCCTCAATAAATCCGCTCAAAATCTTACCGGCTGCTGCCTTTCAGGTGATCCCGAACTGGTCTGTTCAGACATCCTTCGCACCAAAAAAGAGGGCGCGTCATTGGCGGAGCTGTGCGAGGCCGGGCAAACCTGCGCGCCCATAATCATCGATGTAAAAAATCAGGCCGGCAAGTGGCTCCCCTTCTCAATGTCGGTACAAAAGATCGCCGGAAACGGCGGAAAGTCCACGGGATTCGTGGCCATAATGCGCGAAGCCGCTCCAGTTCATTCCGAAGCGGATAAAGATTTCCTGGCAAATCTTTTCTCCAGTGTCATCAATAACTTCCCCATACCATTCTTTACGGTCGATGCTGATTTGACTGTCACATACATGAACGAACTGCTGGAGAGGCTTACCGGGTACAGCCGCACGGAAGTTGTCGGCAGGATGAGCTGCGCCGAAATCCTGCGAACCCCGTATTGTCATACCGACGGCTGCCTGGTCAAACAGTCCATGGAAGCAAGAAAGCCCATAGTCGGGGTGCGCCGTGTCGTGGTGGACCGCGAAGGGCGGGAAATTCCAGTGGCGGTTCATTGTTCGATAATCACCGACCAGGAAGACCGTGTCATCGGCGGTTTCAAGGCCATGAGGGATATAACGCCCTTGGTCGAGGCGGAACAGAAGATCAGGGTTGTTGTCGAAATAACTCCGGAAGGCATCCTGATGCTCGACGAAGGCGACCGGGTTACTTACGCCAATTCTAAACTGGCCGAGATATTCGGGCGTTCCAAGGATGACCTGATCGGCATGAATGCAGCCGAGTTCCTCCCCTATCAGTGCCTGGAGGTTGTGCACGAATTGGCGATTAAAGTCGAGGAGGGCTGCGAGCAGGCGAGTTTTTGTACGATAAATCCGTCGAAAAGTCCTGGCCCTGAAGAGTTCACATTCGAGATCTGTATCGTAGTGGCGCGGATCGGCCATGGATTGACCACCTTCATGTACTTCCAGGACCTTACGAAACAAATCGAGATCGAACGCCAGCTCTTCAGCGCCAACAGTTTTCTCCAGAACATCATTATGAGTTCGGCCGACGGGATCTTGGTGGTAGACATCGAGGGCAGGGTGCTGATTTTCAATGAATCGGCGGAGCGGATCCTTGGCCATTGCGCCGATGAGTTGATGGACGACCCGAAGGGATTCGAAAGAGTAGTCGGAGCTGATTTGACAAGGGAGATCATGCGCCGGTTGCGTCACGGGGGCTACGGGCCGCCGGGTAAGCTTCCTTCAACGCGAATAGTTTTAACGGCCAAAGACGGCGAGGACGTTCCGGTAAGCTTATCCGCGGCGCTCATAAAAAATGAGGACCGTGAAATCGGCACCGTTGGAATCTTTTCCGACCTTCGGGAACACGTGAGAATTTTGAGAGAACTCGAAGATGCAAAGATGCAGCTCCTTCAGGCGGAAAAAATCGCCTCGATCGGACGGCTGGCCGCGGGAGTGGCGCACGAGATCAACAATCCGCTCTCGGGTATCCTGATCTACGCTGATATGCTCCAGAAGGAATTTGAGCACAATCCGCAGTGGACCGTGGACATGCAGGAGATAATTGACCAGACGATGCGATGCAAACAGATCGTGACCCGCCTTCTGGACTTTAGCAGGCAGTCTGCCGGCCAGAAGGTGGCCTACGACATGAACAAGATAATTACCCGTTCATACGAGCTGCTGATGCATCAGGCCCTCTTTCAGGACGTGCAGTTCATCGTGGAACTCGACCCCGGCATACCGTGGATGGTGGGAGATCCCTGCCAGCTTCAGCAGGTTTTCACGAACCTTTTAATAAATGCCGCAAACGCAATGCGCGGCCAGGGCAAAATCACGATCACCAGCCGCTACGATCCTGAATCCGATGAAGTGATTCTACAGTTCTGGGACACCGGCCCGGGAATTCCGCAGGAGATCCTGAACAAGCTCTTCGAGCCTTTCTTTACAACGAAAGCGCCGGGAGAGGGAACCGGGCTAGGACTGTCCGTCGCCTATGGAATCATCCAGCAGCACGGCGGAAGCATAGAAGGGGCCAATTCGCCTTCGAGCGGAGCGGTCTTTACGATAATGCTCCCCCTGGAGTGCCCTGAACAAAATATAGCCTTTGCCTGAGCCATGCACACAATACTGATCGTGGATGATGAGAAGATTATCCGGGAAGGCCTGCAGCGCATCCTGTCCGCAAAAGGCTTTCGGGCCCTGAGCGCGCAAAGCGGTCGCGAGGCACTGGATATCATTCGCCGTGACAAAGTGAGCGTGGTGCTCTGCGATCTCAAGATGCCGGGCATGGGGGCCATAGGGGTTTTGGACAAGGTCTCCCAGTCCTATCCCGAGATGCCCGTCATAGTTTTTACCGGGCATGGCACCAACAAGGATTCCATGGAATGCATGAGCAAGGGGGCCTATGAGTTTATGACAAAGCCGTTCAGGATCGATTATTTGCTCTCAGTCATAAAATGTGCTATCGACAAGCTGCCTCCGCCCCCTAAGATGCCGGAGATTTCGTTTTAATTTTAATGGGATGGACAGCCGCGGTTTCCGCCAAGCTCCTCGTTTAGGGAATCGGCCCAAATGAAATCTGACGAAGTCTACTCCATTCTCGTCGTAGATGACGAAAAAGTCATACGGGACGGCTGTAACCGCCTGCTATGGATGGAGGGCTATAGGGTCTTGACCGCGATTAATGGACGCGAGGCCCTCGATATACTCTTGAGCGAGCCGGTCGATCTTATCCTGTGCGATCTCGTCATGCCCGTAATGGGTGCATTCGAAGTACTCGATGAAGTCAGGACCAAATACCCCGATCTGCCGCTGATTGTAATTACCGGCCACGGCACCATAGCCAATGCAGTCGAGGCCATGAGAAACGGCGCCTATGATTTTATAACCAAGCCGTTCAGGGCCGATCACCTTACGCTTATAGTCAAAAGGGCTCTAGAGAAGCGCGCCTTGGAGCACCGCGCTCGAAAACTCCA
Organism: Desulfarculales bacterium UBA696; assembly: GCA_002298995.1. Taxonomy (GTDB): domain Bacteria; phylum Desulfobacterota; class Syntrophobacteria; order Syntrophobacterales; family Syntrophobacteraceae; genus SbD1. The sequence goes on along the minus strand of DBMO01000054.1, from coordinate 88,427 downwards.
GGAAGAGCAGGTTCGCAACCTCTACGACCTTGCAATGGAAAAGAGCCGGATTATGACCATCATCAACTGCATGGCCGATGGTGTCTTGGTCACAAACCGCGACCTCGAAATCGTTCTGCACAACCCAGCACTGGTGCGTCTCTTCGAACTTTCCACGCCCCTTGCGGATCGCTCCGATCTTGCGGAATTCTTCTGCGACGAATGCCTGGTACAGAGCATAAGCGAACTGCTCGAAGCGGGTGAAGAAAAACCGGGGCCGGTATCCTTGGAGCTTCGCAGTGGCGGTAAGTACATTCATTCCATATCGGCTCCGATCCCGGGACTGGACGGCCAGGCACTGGGCACGGTCACCGTATTCCAGGATGTCACCGTGCTCAGGGAACTGAATGAGATGAAATCGAGTTTCGTCGAGATGGTTTCTCACGAGCTGCGCTCACCCCTGGCATCCATACGGCAGATGATGACCGTAATGCTGGACGGTTTGGCGGGGAAACTTAACGAGAAGCAGACTGATTTTGTGGGCCGGTCCCAGCAGAAGATCGAGGACCTGCTAAACCTTATAAACGAGATGCTGGACATAGCCAGGATCGAGAGCGGCAAAATATGTCAATCTCAGGAGCCGCTCCAGTTGGTCGGAATGCTCGAAGACACCGCTGCCTTGATGAGACCCAGGGTCGATGACCGCAATATCACCCTGAGACTTGATCTGCCGCAGGATCTCCCGCTTATTCAGGCAGACGCCAGAAACATGGAAGGGCTTTTCACCAACCTGCTAAGCAATGCAATCAATTACTCTCCCGAAGGAGGACTAATATGCGTGTCCGCCTGTGTTCAGGGAGATTACGTAAGGGTGTCCGTCAGTGATACGGGTGTGGGAATCGAACCGGAGGAAGTCCCGAAGATTTTCGACAAATTCTACCGCGTTAAGCACCCCAAAACAAGGCAGGTCCGGGGAACGGGTCTCGGCCTCGCAATTGTTAAGGGCATTGTCGAGTCTCACCGAGGATTTATAAAAGTGGATAGCCAGCCTGGCGTCGGGACGACTTTTCACGTGCTCCTGCCGGTTTTTCGGTAGGTTCCGTTTTTAACCGGCTTGGGAATCGGCCATCGGAAACGTGATCTCATCCCCTTTGTACAACATTAGATTAGGAGTGGATAATGGCAAAAAAATATGTGCTGATAGTTGACGATGATCCCGATATGGTCGAAACCGTTGGCATGATGCTCGAGAGCAAGGGATATGAAGTGGGAAAGGCCTACGACGGCATCGAGGGCGAGGAGTCGATCAAAAATCGCGTGCCCGACGTGCTTGTCCTCGACGTGATGATGCCCCGCAAAAACGGGTATGTGCTCTGTTCGGAACTCAAGAAGAACAAGTCGACGAGCGATATTCCCATTATACTTCTTACTGCCGTGGGGGAGGCGGTGCCGAGCACCACATATTCACATGCAGACGGGATGGCGACACAGGCCGACGACTATATTCCCAAACCCGTTGACACACAGGGCCTTTTGGCGGCTATAGAAAGACTATTATCCTGAAAAACGGATTTGCCGTGATGTCCAGGATCAGACTGGGGGGCTTCAAGGTCTTCGAGAACAGGGCCTATTTCTCTTCTTTGTGCCGCACCGACGCCGCGCTGGAAACCCTTTGCTCGGGAATGGCGGCCAATCAGTTGAATATGGGCCTGGTGACGTATGTGACCGATATCGGTTCGGGAGAGACGATGACGGCCGCAAACGCCGGCAATGCCGCGTCCCTGAATCCCTTCGCCCATCTGATCGCGGGCCCCGGTTACTGCAAGGGAGAAATACTCTCAGGGGTGTGCAGGATTAGTATCTTCCCGCATGATAAGCGCCCCGATATTGCCGCGGCCCTGATCTCCGCCCTTGCCGATGGCGGGGTCAAGCCGCACTGTTTTGCAACTTCACCTTCCGCGATAAATTTCGTCGTTTCCACCCCAAACCTGGACGCCGCAATGCAGAGGGTTTTCGAAGCCTTCGCATTTCCGGCCTGCGAGACCTACAGTGAGTGGCTGAGCGTTCGCCGGGAGCACGAAGGCTCGCCCCAGGATGTCAGGTGCAGGTACCATGAGGATGTGATTCACATATACGATTTCACTCTGCTCGATGGGCTGGATTTGTGGAACGTGACAGTGCCAAACGGCGGAATTCATGATTTTGCAAAGGTCCTTCTCGAACTAGGCGACTTGCGGTTCAAAATGCCGCTGCTCATTTCGAATTCATCGCAGGGAGAAGGCCGGATGTTCTTTGCATTCTGCCTGGCAAACCATCATCGTAAAACTGTTAGTCAGACCCTCAATAGAATAATGCCGGACCGTGAATCTCCGTATCTCGGTCCGGTATCCGCCATTTTCCTCCACGGCCCCCATTTTGGAGACCGTTACGGTATTGCCAACGCTATCGTAGCCTGCATGCGATCCACCGAAATACCCACCCTTGCCCTCAGCTGCGCCGTATCCTCGATCTCGCTTGTGGTCCGCTCAAGCGATGAGACCAAAGCGATAAAGGCCCTTAGCTCCACTTTCCAGACAAGGCCGCGCAGTTTCGAGTAACACGAGCTTTCGTTAAAGTAACATTATTCCAATATTCCAAGCTTTCTGAGCGCCGGGCGCGATGTCACGCACCCATTTCATGAATTGTGCAGTGCAGCATCGGTTTAAAAGACTAAAAGGGCAGGGCGTTTCCAGCCGTTTGGCTCAAGAAGTTGGCAGGATGAATCGCCTTAGTTCGGCTGGAATTGTATTTGGCTTCAGCCTGAGCGCTTTCAGCACTGCATCTTGGATTTGGTCGATGGTTTTGTCGGCCAGACCGCAAACTTTTATGTACTCATTGAGAAATGGATATCCGCCTGCCAAGGCGTTTTCATGAAACAGACGTTCCGAAAGGGCGTGAGCAATGTGCAGAATCCCGATGCTCTTTGCAAACTGTGACGGAAGCTCGGAGGGGTGCGAAAAGATGGCGAAGCTCTGGTATTCGATTGTCTCACAGATTACATCGGGGAGGTTCCATCTTCCAAGAAGCATAGCCCCGATTTTGCATGGATCGAGTAGTTGAATGAAAAAGGCGAGCTTCGGGTTTTCATTCTTGATGAGCATCACGGTGCTCTTCCCGATATCGTGCAGCAGTCCGATGGTGCCGAGCAGCGATACCGAATGCCTGTCGCAAAGCCGGCAGACCTCGGCCGACAAACAGGAGAGTCCGATTGCATGTTGGTGAATGTTCCTGAACGCCTCGGTATCGGGCATTGTCCTGCGGACTCCGCCTGAAACGAGCAGTTGATAAATTTCGTTGAAGCCGATCAGCATAATCGCATAATGCAGGTCGGAGACCTTCTGGCGAAGTCCGTAATGTACCGAATTGACTTCCTTCAGCACCTCGCCGACAAGTGACGGGTCCTGTTTGGCGACATCCGCAACAGCCTTGGCCGAGGCGTTTTCGCTAAGAAGCATTGAAACCAGCTCAGTTATATGAATGGGCAATCGAGGTATTCTTGCGAGAAGGCTCTGGATAAGTTCGGATTGCTCATACTTCTTCCTGTTTTTTGTGGATTCCGCGGCCAGGTAATCTGTCAGAGCCGTCCTTTGCAGACGTGTAGACTCGATGTCCCTGATCGCACCTGCCATTCGAAGGCAGGAAACCGTGCTGATGCGTTTAAAGACCGCCAGCTGGACCATTGGGTGCAAAGCATTGAAGGCAGCCCTGCTCAGTACCAGTGCGCGGGAATTCTCCTCTGCGATTAGTGCGGAGATTGAAGGCTCGGAATCGAAAAGAGTCTGTTCCGCGATGAAATCACCCTGAACAAACCTTAATCCGCAACTTGTCCCGCTTGTGGTGACCAAGCTGAATGAGCCGTTCAGAACAAGGCTGAATCCGCCGGCGCGCTGCCCTCTTTTGAAAAGGGCTTCTCCCTTGGCGACAACCTGTACGGTTCCGGCCTTATAGATTGCGGCCCGGTCACTTTCGCCAAGTCCGGCAACCGGGTTTGATGAGGTAGTAGCCTGATCGTTCATAGTCCAGCCACCATTGGGATTTAGAAGGATAGGGGCATTTTTTCACCCCTTGTAATCTCTACCGCTGATGCACGTGAAAAACGTAATACAAACCATTCCAGCACCGCCCCGACGAAGGCAGGTCCGGTTATCATCTCACAATGTGAACTGTTAGCGAAAAGTTTCTGCATTTCTATAAATATCTATTCGGGGGAACATTTGAAAATCTTTAATAATTTTGGCGATGCGTGATGAAGATTATCGAAAGAAAAGGGGGAGCATCTATGAGGCAGTACGTATCGCCAATTCTAATGTCGTGCGTGATGATGTTTGCAAGGTTTCTTGTGTCTGCACCGGAGGCAGCCTTGAAGCTGATCGCTTTTATTAAGCTGACCGCTTTTTATAAAAAGGGAGTTGAGCAGGTATAGTTGATTTGACCGGGAACTTACTTGAGTCACTGAAAAAAAAAGGGTGGTCTGATTCCTCCGGCCTCAACGGCGGAAGGTATCAGACTTCCCAAAAGTTTTAGATGTCGAAGGAAAATGTCAGGAGACAGGCTTTCCAGCCTGACTGCGAAGGAGCGTAGGGTTTGATCGAAGTAAAGGGCCAAAGACGAGCGGCAGGCTGGAAAGCCTGCCCCACATGGCCCTTCCTTTAACTCCCGTTTGCCAGCCCCGCCTCCTTCAAGATGTCGGGCACAAGCTCCTCCTTGCCGATGGCCATGACATGAACCCCGTCACAGATTGATTCTTCCTTAATCCTTCGGATCATGCGGCCGGCGATTTCGACTCCCTTTGCTATTGCCCCTCCCTTGGGAGCCGATTTTATCTCCTCAATTAGGGGCTGAGGCACGAAAACACCCGGGACATTCTTGTTCATGAACTCGGCCATCCTCCATGAAGTCAGGAGTATAACGCCGGCCATGATCTTTACCCCGAAGGGCCGTGCGTAGTCCATAAAACGCTTGAAGTTGTCCAGATCATAGATCGCCTGTGTCTGGATGAATTCGGCGCCGGCAGCGATTTTTTTCTCGAACTTTATAAGCTGCGGCTCGATGGGATTTGCTTCCGGGGTGACGATGGCCCCCGCGCAAAAGTTGACGGCTCCGTCAAGATCGCTTCCGCCGAGGTCCTTTCCGGACTCCATGGTCCTGATGGCGGTAAGGAGCTGGCTGGAATCGAGGTCGAATACCCCTTTGGCCTGCTTGTGATCGCCAACCACCACGGCGTCCCCGGTAAGGCAGAGCACGTTCGTGATGCCGCGGGAATAGGCGAACATCAGGTCAGCCTGGAGCGCCATCCGGTTGCGGTCGCGGCAGGTCATCTGCAAAATCGGCTCTCCGCCACGCTCTTTAACTATCAGGGCGCCGCCAAGAGACGGGTAGCGCATGACCGAGCTCTGGTGATCGGTTACGTTTATGGCGTCAACCTTGTCCTTGAGCAGGTCCACATGGTGAATCATATTCTCGAGGTTTGTCCCCTTTGGCGGACCGAGTTCGCTGGTGACGACGAATTTACCGGAGCCGAGAACCTCCTTGAAGCTTCTGTTCATCCTCCACGCTCCTTCTATTCAAGAGGCAGCCGGATTTTCCCGGGCTTTGGTTCCACGTTATGGTTGCGCAGGTCGTGGTATTTCCTCATGAGATCGAGTTTTCCCTGTTCTTTGAGCTTCAGGTAAATGAGTGTCCAGGCGCAGTCCTTGTCGGAGTCTATTTCGCACTTGCCGTTGTTGGTCCCGCCGCACGGGCCATTGAGAAGACCCTTGTGGCAGGCCGTAACCGGGCAGATCCCACCGGTCAGCCCCAGCACGCACGATCCGCATTGGGTGCACACCTCATCAAACCTACCAAGGCCCATTTCCTTGCCCACGAACAGCGTGTCGAGGGCCGGTATTGCCGGAAGGCCGACCTGTTTTGACATGGTCTGCACCCCATAGGCGCAGCTCATCATCAGGACGGCCTCGGCTTCGCTGAATGCCTGTTTGTGATCTTCGACCGCCTCGTGGGTCAATTCGTCGCAGGCTACCGGAATCACCATTTGGCCGGTGACTATCTTGCCCTTTTCCCCCAATTTCGAGGCCATCTCGAGGACTTCGGGCATGCCGCCGGTTCGGCACAGGGTCGTGCAGGTCCCGCAGCCCGCGAGGAAGATCCGATCCAGCCCGCTCAAGAGCTCGAGGACCTCCTCAAAGGGTTTCTGCTTTGTGATGGATCGTATCATGAAGCACCCTCCTATTTTTCGAGGTCACATCTTAGACATCGTCGGGCCTGTTCTCTGGCCTGTCCTTCCGAGTAGCCGAGTTCGATCTCCTCAAACCCGTTTATCCTCTCTTCAGGTGCAAGGGACGGTACAGGGGCCCTCGGTTTCATTTCAACTTCCTCTTCTTTATCCGCTTTCGCACCGCCGTTGGCCTTTCCCTCCAGGACCTCGACCACCGATTCGAGCATTGGGGTCTTTCCCCTCGATATCCTGAAGACAACCGCATGGCGTTCATCGGGTATGTCGACCCTGGAGGGGTCGCTGCGCAGGTACTTGTCTATCGCGATCGCGCCACGGCGGCCGGCGGCAATCGCCTGTATGACAGTAGTTGGACCTGTGACGAAATCACCACCGGCAAAAATCCAGGGTACGTTGGTGCAAAGAGTGTTCGCATTTACTTTGAGCGCCCCCCACCTGGCGAGCTCGAGCTTCATGTCGGGCGGCAGGAATGTGAGGTCTGGGGCCTGCCCCACCGACGCTATAACCGTGTCGGCAGGGACGAAAAACTCCGATCCCTCGATGGGAACCGGTCGCCGCCTGCCGCTCTGGTCGGCCGTGCCGAGGCGCATTCTGATGCACTCCAGCCCGGTTACTTTCCAGTTCTCACTAACTATTCGTGTGGGGGCGGTCAGGAAATGAAAGTGGATCCCTTCTTCCACCGCCTCCTGAAATTCGTGGTCGGAAACCGGCATTTCATCCCGCGTGCGCCGATAATATACGTTCACTTCTTTTGCACCGAGGCGAAGGCATGCCCTGGCCGAGTCGTTTGCGGTGTTGCCGCCACCAATGATCGCGACCCGCTCGCCTACCTTGACTTGCTTGCCTACCTTAATGTCCCTTAAAAGGCTGAGTCCATACTGAAGGCCCTCGATCCCTTCGAGTTCTCCGGGCACGCCCATCTTCTGGCTGGAGTTGGCCCCCGCGCCGAGAAATACCGCGTCGTAGCCTTCCTTTTTGAGGGTTTCCAGGGTCCTGTTGACGTTTATCGGGCTGTTGTATTGAATCTCGACCCCGCAGGCCTCAATGTAGCGGATTTCCCTTTCGATAATATCCTTTGGGAGGCGAAATTGTGGAATTGCAACTCCCATCATTCCGCCGCCCACCGGCAGGGCCTCGAAAACCGTCGCCTGGTATCCCATTCTCCTGAGGAAATATGCGCAGGTGAGTCCCGATGGCCCGGCGCCAACAATTGCGACCTTTTGCTTCCTGGTGATTGGGAAGGGCGCGGGAGGCGACTCCACGTGCTTGAAATACCAGTCTGCCGCAAATCGTTTCAGTATACGGATCGAAACCGGTTCATCGAGTTCACCCCTGCGGCACCTTTTCTCGCATGGATGATGGCAAACCCTGCCGCAGATCGAAGGGAACGGGTTCCGTTCGCGGATCACCGCGGTGGCCTCGATGTATTTCCCCTCGGCTATGTATGAAACGTATGTGGGGACATCGATTCCGGCCGGGCAGGTGTGCTGGCAGGCGGACATGACCATCGCATCGCATGCCGCGGCGGGACACCTCTTGTCCTCGATATGCGCATCGAATTCGTGACGGAATTGTTCGATAGCGGCAAGTACGGGATTGGCGCAGCTCTGGCCGAGTCCGCAAAGAGAAGAGCGCTTGACGGCATGAGCGATCTCAAGGAGCTTTTCCACGTCTCCCTTGACGCCGCGCCCCTGAGTTATCCGCGTAACGATTTCCACCATCTGCTTGGTCCCGAGACGGCACGGAGTGCACTGGCCGCAGGATTCCTCGTGGTTGAAGCTCAAAAAGACCCGCGCGATGTCTACCATGCAGGTGTTTTCGTCCATCACGATCATGCCGCCCGATCCCATCATGGCGCCGGCGGCGGCGAGCGATTCGTAATCGATTGGTAAGTCGAGATAGCGGGCGGGCAGACAGCCGCCGGACGGTCCGCCTATCTGGACCGCCTTGAAGCGCCTGCCCTTGGGAATACCTCCGCCGATATTAAAAATCACTTCGCGAATTGTGGTCCCCATCGGGACTTCTACGAGGCCGTTTTTGTTGATGCGGCCGCTGAGGGCCAAAATTTTGGTTCCCTTGCTTTTTTCCGTCCCGATCGAGGCATACTCATCGGCGCCGTTGAGCACTATCGAGCGCACGTTCGCAAAGGTCTCGACGTTATTTACGCAGGTGGGTTTCCCCCAGAGTCCAATTGCTTGGGCGGGGTAGGGCGGCCTCGGGCGGGGCATTCCCCGGCGACCTTCAATTGATGCGAGAAGGGAAGTCTCCTCGCCGCAAAGGAAGGCAACGGCGCCCTCGATAATGTGCATCTGGAACGAAAATTCGCTGCCCAGGATTTTGTCGCCTAGAAGGCCCTTCTCAATTGCCTGGGCCACGGCAATCTTATAATTTTCGACCGCGACAGGGTAATCGGAGCGAACGTACATGTAGCCTTCTTTGGCTCCGATTGCATACCCGGCGAGAATCATGCCTTCCAGTATCAGATGAGGGTTGCCTTCAAGGAGGCTGCGGTCCATGAACGCGCCGGGATCGCCTTCGTTGGCATTGCAGACGACATACTTTACGTCGCCCGGTGCATTGCGGGCGGTCCGCCATTTCGTTCCGGTCGGAAAACCGGCCCCTCCGCGGCCCCTCAGTCCGGCCCGCTCGACGGTTTCGAGCAGCACCTCGGGACTCATCTCCGCAACTACCTTGCCAAGTGCCGCATAACCCCCGCGGGTGATGTAGTCATCAATACGCGTGGGATCAATCTTGCCGTTATCGGCGAAGACAATCCGCTTCTGCTTGCTGTAGAACGGGACCTCGTGTTCGTATATGCTCTTTTTCTGGGTCTCGGGGTCTTTATAGAGCAGACGGCCGATGATGTTGCCGTTTATTACTGTCTCGCGCACTACCTCAGGGACATCTTCCTCGGTGATTTTTTGGTAGAAGATTTCCTGGGGGAGAATCACCGTTATCGGACCCGTTTCGCAGAACCCGTGACAGCCGGTTTTTTTGACCTCGACCTTCGAGGAAAGTCCCTGCTTTCCTATCTCCTCGATGAATGCGTTGCGCACGGCTTCCCCGCCCCATGCACCGCAGCCGGTTCCACCGCATACCGTGACGCACGTCTTCTCGGGGTCTATTGCCTGGAGAAGGTCTTTTCGATATGCCTCCAGCTCCTCTATCGTTCGGAAACGATTGGATTGCACGTTATCCCCCTGTTGATACGAAAAAAATTTAGCCGATCTCCGGAGCTTCCATATCAGGCCAGCGCTGTGCTGCCGGCCGGGAAATCAAAGTACCGTAAGGACCGACTCGATCCGCTTCGGGGTCATCTGTCCGTAATAGACCTTGTTTACCACCATGACCGGCGCAAGGGCGCATGCCCCGAGGCAGGAAACCGTCTCGAGCGTATATTTTAGGTCTTCGGAGGTCTTGCCTTCATCGAGGTCGAGGACTTTTTGCGTAACCCTCAGCACCCCGCGGCCGCCTCTTACGTGACACGCCGTGCCCCTGCACACACGCACTATGTTACGGCCCCTCGGGGTCATCGAAAATTCTGCGTAAAAGGTCATGACCCCCTGGACCTGGCTGGGAAAAACATGAAGCGAGTCGGCAATGAGCTTTACGGATTCTCGTGGGATATATCCATATTTTTCCTGTACGGCCTGAAGAACGCGTATGAGGTTGGACGGCATGCCGTCACCGGCTTTAAGGATGTCCTCGATGTCTTCCCTCTTGAACTGGAGGCCTGCTGTCTCCATTTTAGCTCTCCTTTTCTACCCGGACCGTGCAGGAAGCGCTCCCGCCGGATTTGGGGTCCAGGGAAAACAATGCCGAAAAGGCGAGATCGTGATAGTGGCAGAAAAGTATTCCCTTCGGTAGTGAGTCGCTAAGAGAAACGGCAGTAACGACATCCGAGCCGCCGTTTGAAATCTTAACCTTTTCGCCTTCGTCTACGCCCAGTCTCAAAGCATCCGAGGGATTCATTTCAATTCCCTCCGCGCTCTTCATGCTCCCGAGTCGGGATGACCTTGACGTTCTGGTGCCGCCCATGAACTGGAACAAGCTCGACCCCCTCAGTAGTATGAAGCCGCCGTCTTTTATTTCCGTTGTAACCAACGGGGCTGCCGGGGTGAGCGGTACTTTTCCATTTCCCCAATCACTTATTGATAGTCTTTGCGCTGTGTGGATTGCATAACCAGGAATCGCGGAGGCAATCTCTTCGGTCACTTTGGAAACCGAATCGTATTCCATGGGGTATCCAAGCCGTTCGGCAAGCCCGTGGAGGACCTCGAAATCAGCGCGGCTTTGCGCCAGGGGTTCCATGGCTTTGCGGATGCGCTGGACCCTTCGTTCGATGTTGGTGAAAGTGCCGTCTTTTTCAGCAAAGCTGCATGCGGGGAAGACTACGTGGGCAAGGTTTGCCGTTTCGGTCAGAAACAGGTCCTGAACAATTAGAAATTCGAGAGAACCAAGGGCTTTTTCGACGCCGGGCGAATTCGGAAAGCTCCGTACCGGATTCTCGCCCATCACATACATTGCCCTGAGATTCCCCGCCTCGGCCGCCTGTATCATCTCAGGGGCACTGTAGCCCGGTGTTTTCGGAATAGGCTTTTGCCAACTGCTCTCGAAACGGTGTACAGCCTCTTGGTCGTCAAGTCGCCGTGATCCGGGTAGCCTGCCGGGGCTGCATCCCATATCCCAGGCCCCCTGGCCGTTATTTTCCTTATCCAGGGGATAAATCCCTCCGCCCTGCTTTCCGATAGAACCTTTCAAAAGAGTCAGGTTCACCAGTGCGCGGATTATCTCGGATGCTCCAGCCTGACGTGTCACCCCGTGGCCGTAAACAATGGCCGGGGACTTGGATTCCTTGAGAATGGATACAATTTTTGTGAACTGGTCAGCGGTGCACCCGGTCGATGTCTCGACAAATTTCGCATCAAACGGAGCAACGGATTTTTTAAGCTCATCGAGGTCGGTGCAGTTAGCCAAAACAAAGGCGTTATCGAAGCTCCCCGTTTCGAGAATCGCTGCTGCCATTCCATTAAGAAGCGACGCGTCCTTTCCGGGGCGAATAGAAACCCATGCCGAGGCGATCGCGGCAAGACCTGTCTTTCGTGGATCGACGACCACAAGCGGTATGCCTTTGAACCTGGCTGCCCTCTTGATCGCGTAGGATGCAACGGGATGTGACGCGGAAGGATTCGAGCCAAAAACGAAAATTGCGTCCGATTGCTCTATGTCCTCAAGCGGGTTTGTCATGGCCCCGAAGGGGAGGGATTCGACCGATGCCCCAGAGTGAAGCCGGGCTCCATTATCTATGTTGTTGGTCCCGAAAACCGCGCGGGCGATCTTCTGGAATAGAAAATTCTCCTCGTTTGTGCACTTGGACGATCCTAAAAAGGCCAGGGCTTCCGGGCCGTATTTCGAATGGCATTCCATCAGGCCCTTTGCCGCAAAATCGAGCGCCTCATCCCACTCGGCTTCCTGGAGCGCCCCTTCTTTTCGAATTAGCGGCTTCTTGAGGCGGTCATGATGGTGAATGTAATCAAAGCCGAAGTGCCCCTTGGCGCAAAGGGTCCTGCCATTGGGGGAATTTTCGGGATTGGGGGCAACCGAGACGATTTTGTTGTCAACCGTCTCGATGAATATGTTGCAGCCGCAGCCGCAGTAAGAACATAAGCTGGAAACCCTTGCCGCCGGAGTTCCGAGGTGGGGCTTTCCCTTCTCGAAAAGCGCTCCGGTTGGGCACATCGTGAGGCATGTTCCGCAAAAAGTGCATTCGGATGTTTCCAGCGGACCGTTGAAAACGGTTGCGGGCGCTGCCTGAAATCCTCTCCCGAGGTAATCGAGCGCCCCTGTCACAACCAGTTCCTGGTCAGCCCTGATGCATTTTCCGCAGAGCACGCACTTGCTCAGGTCCCTCAGGATGAAAGGGTTTACCTCCTGGGTGCCGGAGAACTTGGGCATTGGGTAGTAATCCACCCTGCCGATTCCGAGTTCCGCCGCAAGCGACCTGAGATGGCAGCGGTTGCCCTTCTCGCACAGAACGCACGATTCGGGGTGGGAGGCCAGCATCAGTTTTACAATGACCTTCCTGTTTTCGATTACGGCCGGGGATTCGGTGTTTATGACCATTCCGGTTGAGATGGGCGTAATGCAGGAAGCAAGAAGCCTGGCGGATTTTTCCTCCTCGACGAGGCATATTCGGCATACCCCCGCAGGTTTCAGGCTTGGATCGTGGCAAAGGGTCGGGATTTTTATTCCGACCTCCCGCGCCAGGTCGAGAATCGTCATGCCTGGTCGGCCGCTTACCGGACTACCGTTAAGAGTAATGGCAATTGCGTCCAAGGGCTCCCTCCTGAAGATGGAAGGCGTTTCGAAGGAAATAAAGTCAACTTAGATGAGGTTGAAGAGGTGAGACAGGCGTATCCCTGCCAATGTCCCATTTTGCGACATAAAGACCGGGAAAAGGAAGAATGCGGAAAACACAGCTGGCACAGAGGTGGGACAAAGTGATCCTAGCATGCCTCAAAAATCAATTCAACCGGAATTTTGTGCGAATTTAGAACGATTTGCTCGAAATGTGAATTTCCAGACATGATTGAAGACGGGGACATCCTGCCCAATGGGCAAGTAAGACGCACTCGCCGCCATGCGCACTATGCACTGAGATTGATCAGGGGTGTATGGAGAGTGCCTGAATGCGGTCTTGCCTCTATATGCACGCACCGGGGTGCGCAAGGGTGCCAATTGGCCCTTGTAGCTTTAAGTAGTCGTAGTATTTAGATTTTTGTTAAAGGAGAATAACAATGAAAAGAGTCTATATAGTTTTCGTTGTCCTTGCTTTGTTTATGACCACGGGTTTTGTTGCTGCTGCAAGGGTTGCGGTTCCCTCGCAAGGCTACAAAGAAGTGGACCTGGTTTCAGACGGAGCTGTCGCGGCCCGCTTCACAGACCCGAATCTGGTAAACCCCTGGGGCCTTTCCGTGCTGCCCTCGGGCAGGATTTGGGTCTCCGATAACGGAGCAGGCACTTCCACCGTTTATCACCCCGATGGAAGGCCCTTTTCCCTGGTGGTAAGTATCCCGGGCGCTGGTGGCGTGGGCAAAGGTGCGCCTACCGGACTCGTCTTCAATGACACAATGAGTTTTGACGTTACGGCTAACGGTGTTTCCGCGGCCAGCCGCTTTATCTTCGCAACGGAAGACGGCACAATCCTGGGATGGAACCCCACGGTTGACCCCACCGATGCCGTCATCGCGGTCGATAACTCCGCCTCAGGCGCCGTTTACAAGGGAATTGCCCTTGGAAAAAGCGAAGGAGAGAATTTCGTCTACGTAGCGAATTTCCGCGATGGTATCGTGGAGATGTACGACGAGAACTTCACATTCGTAAAGTCGTTCACCGATGACACGATCCCGGCGGGCTTCGCGCCCTTCGGCATTCGAAACATTGGAGGCAGCCTCTACGTTACCTACGCAATGCAGGACGCCGCCAAACATGATGATGTGGCCGGTGCTGGAAACGGTTACATCGATGTTTTCGATACGAACGGGACCTTTGTCAAAAGATTTGCATCTCAAGGCACCCTCAATTCACCCTGGGGCCTTGCTTCCTCGCCGGACCGGTTTGGCACATTCAGCAAAGCCATACTGGTGGGCAATTTCGGTGATGGGCACATTAATGCGTATGACGCCGATGGAAATTTCCTTGGACAGCTAACCGACATGAACGGCATGGAGATAGTAATCGACGGGCTCTGGGGACTGGATTTCGGGAGCCTTGCGGCGGAAGCAAACAGGGCCGGTGTCTTTCCGAGACCTGTTCTATACTTTACCGCCGGAATCAATCATGAAGCCGACGGGCTTTTTGGCTTCCTGCGGCCTTTCTCCCCCTTTCGAGGCCGAGGCGAAGGAAAGTAAGACGTCCACCATGTGACCATTTGTGATGCCCATTTTGGGGCTGGTCTTAAAAAAAGCCAGGGGCTTGCCGCACCTGGCTTTTTTTGTGCCGAAGGCTACTCTGAAGCGTGACAACCGGCCTGATTTCGTCTTTTCTTTTCATGAAGGGCTGGGAAATAGGACCCAGGATTCAGGCCGGGGCGGGACCGGCGTCCGGATAGTTATCACCGGAGCCATCCTGATCAGTCATCACAGACCGGAAGAATCCTACCGACAATTGGCGTTGCCGGGCAATAAATAATGCCGGAATAGCTAGACCTTGAACGGGCTCAAATCCCCGGCGCCCTCGCGGATGATTTCCGGGGTGTCGTCGATGAGCGATATTACGCTCGATTGCACGCCTGAGACATTTCCTCCATCCACAATCAGATCGAGGGCGTGGCCGAGCTTATCCTGGATCTCGCGCGGGGTGGTAAGGATTGCGTTGCCGTCTTCGGGGTCGGTGGCACTGGTGCTGATGATCGGGTGCCCCAGTTCCTCGACTATGGCAAGGGATATCGGGTTGTCGGGGACGCGGATACCTACCGTCTGCCTCTTGGTCAACATTATCTTTGGCACCAGGCGAGAGCCTTCGAGTATAAAGGTGTATGGCCCCGGCAGGAGTCTTCTCATCGTCTTGTAGGCATAGTTGGTGACTTGGGCGTATTCGCTGATGTTTTTGAGGTCGTTGCAGATGAAGCTGAAAGGCTGGTGAGGAGACCTCCTCTTCAGCTGATAAATTTTCTCGATTGAGCCTTTGTTGAACAGATCGCACCCAATTCCGTAGAATGTATCCGTGGGGTAGGCTATTATTCCTCCGTTTGACAGCACCTCGACCACTTTTCTGATTTTTCTGGGTTCGGGGTGCTTCGGGTTGATCTCTAGAATCATTCGCGACCTTTCTTTGACGAGGATTGAGGAAGCGGCAGGCATCAAGCTTCAAGCTAGCATATCTGATAGAGCGAAGCACGAAATAAGAATGGCGGCATCGGGGAATTGAGCAACCAAGGCTACCAGTGTCTCCCTCGGAATAGATAATAAGAGCAGGCCTAAGCCTGTGTCAAGACAAGGAAAAGCATTGAACCAGTCTGGATCGGGCCATTTTGCGGCCATCGATATAGGATCACACACGACTCGGATGATAGTCGCCCGAATTGATGGGGGTGAACTTGTTCCTGTGTGCAACGAACGCAGGGTGACACGGCTCGCCAGGAATTTCCGGAATGGCGAGCTGGCCCCCCCGGCAGTCGATAGGACCTTGGAGGCTCTGAGTGATTACCGCTCGCTTCTTGATCGCCATAAGGTCGGCCGGATTGCCTGCGGTGCGACCGGAGTAGCAAGGCGCGCCTTGAACTCCGCCGATCTGATCCCCAAAATTGCTGGTGAAACCGGAATTTCCATATCGGTTCTTTCCGAACAGGAAGAGGCGTTTTTCTCTGCCAAGGGAATGCTCAGTGTGCTGCCAGAAAAAGAAGGCGATTTTCTATTCTTTGACGTAGGAGGAGGGAGCACCGAGTTTTTGCTAGCCTGCCTCGAAGAGGACGGGCCGGTCTGGAGTGCCAGCATTCCTGTCGGGGCAGCCGTTCTGACAGAGATGTTCCTCTCGGATGATCCGCCCGGCATTGAGGCTGTCGGGAAGGCCTCATTTGCTGTAAGGGAAAAGGTCAAGGCCGCTCGCGAGCAAATGCCGACAAAGCTTGCCGCCTGCGGCAAAGCCTCTTTCCAATCTCTCAAACTGGTCGGCACCGCCGGGACGGTAACCACCCTTGCGGCTATGTTTCTTCAAATGGATGAGTACACTCCATATCGTGTAAACGGTCAGGTGCTAAGCCGCGAGTGGCTTTCCGGAACAGTTGCCGGGCTAGCCCAAATGCCTCTTTTCAGCAGGCGCCTGATTCCTGGGCTGGAGCCCGGAAGAGAGGATATAATCCTTGGCGGCGCTGTTATAGTCGACGAAATTATCGCCTGTTATGAACAGTCGAGCTTCATTGTTACCGATGCCGGGCTTCTCGAAGGACTTCTCCTCGACATTGTGGAAAAAGAACGGGGTTTGGCCCGCGGTTTAAGAACGGGCTTGACATGGCGGTTAAAAAAGGAATAAAGCCCCGGAAACAGTATTGAATCAAATTTCGCCCAAAAAAAGATTTGGAGACGCAATGGATACATCAAACCATTCGCAAATACCGGAGGCCCTGACCTTCGATGACATAAGCCTGGTGCCGGACTACTCGGAGGTTCTGCCACTCGAGACAGAGGTCGGCACCATGCTCACGCGTGAAATCCCGCTTCGGATACCTCTTGTCAGCGCAGCGATGGATACCGTTACTGAATCGGATACGGCAATCAGCATGGCCCGCGAGGGCGGCATTGGCATTATCCACCGCAATATGAGCGTCGAGGCCCAGGCCCAGGAAGTAAACAAGGTAAAAAAGTCTGAGAGCGGCATGATAGTAGACCCGGTCACGGTGCATCCGGACCAGCCCATCAGCGATGTATTCGCTCTCATGACTCGCTACAGGATTTCGGGTGTCCCGGTGGTATCGGGAGACCAGCTAGTGGGCATAGTTACCAACAGGGACCTTCGGTTTGAAATCGATGAAAATATGTGTGTTTCCGAGGTCATGACCAAGGAGAACCTGGTTACGGCTCCCGTCGGGATATCCCTTGAAGATTCGAAAAGGCTGCTCCAGAAAAGGAGAATCGAAAAGCTGCTCGTCGTGGACGAAAACGGGCGACTCAAGGGCCTGATAACAATAAAAGACATTATGAAGATAAAGAAATACCCCAAGTCCAGCAAAGACAGTCTTGGAAGGCTTCGCGTCGGGGCCGCGGTCGGGGTTGGCGCTGACATGCTTCCGAGGGTTAACGCCCTCAAAGGCGCCGGGGTTGACATTGTTGTCGTTGACAGCGCGCACGGCCATTCTAGAAACGTCTTGGAAGCGGTGCGTTCCATAAAGCGCGAATTTGGCGATTTACAGATAGTTGCCGGAAACGTAGCCACTGCAGCCGGGGCGGAGGCCCTCATTGAGGCAGGGGTTGATGCCATTAAAGTTGGTGTTGGTCCCGGATCCATCTGCACGACCAGGATTGTCGCCGGTGTCGGAGTTCCGCAGGTAACAGCCATCATGGAATGTGCAAGGGTTGCCCGCCGCATGGGGATCCCGATAATCGCCGACGGCGGAATAAAATACAGCGGCGACATGGTAAAAGCCATGGCATCCGGCGCCGATTGCGTAATGGTGGGAGGTCTCCTTGCTGGAACCGATGAGAGCCCGGGTGAATCCATTCTCTATCAGGGCCGCAGCTACAAGGTCTACCGCGGCATGGGATCCCTCGGCGCTATGCGCGAAGGAAGCAGGGACCGTTATTTCCAGGACGACGTATTCGAACCCAAAAAGCTGGTTCCTGAGGGAATCGAGGGCAAGGTGCCCTATCGCGGCCCAATCGCCGACGTCGTGCACCAGCTTATCGGCGGACTGCGCGCTGGGATGGGCTATCTTGGCTGCAAGACCCTGGAAGAGCTGAGGACCAAGGCGCGAATAGTGCGCGTAACCAGCGCCGGGCTCAAGGAAAGTCACGTACACGACGTAATAATCACCAAAGAGGCGCCGAATTACCAGGTGGATTTAAAATAAAGTATTATCAGCGGCTCATCCAACTGAAAGAACATCCATGATGTTTGACCATCTTCACCAGGAACGGGTCCTTATCCTCGACTACGGGTCGCAGTACACTCAGCTCATAGCGCGCCGGGTTCGCGAAAGTCACGTTTACTGCGAAATTCATCCTTTCAATATGCCGATTGAATCGGTACGGGCCTTCGAGCCCAAAGGGATAATCCTGTCGGGAGGGCCGTCAAGCGTGCACGAAGAAGGCGCGCCTCTTGCCGATCCCGGGATATTCGAGCTTGGAGTGCCTGTTCTTGGTATCTGCTACGGCATGCAGCTCCTTGCCCACCAGCTTGGCGGGGCGGTCGAGAAGGCCGAGAGGCGCGAATACGGTCCGGCATTGGTGGACATAGTCTTTCAGGGAGACCTTTTTACGGATATAGAAACTGAAGGCGTGCGTGTCTGGATGAGCCACGGAGACCGCATTGTCAAACTCCCGCCCAATTTCCGCATTATGGGCCGAAGCGATAATTCCCCAGCGGCCGCAATGGGAGATCCGCAAAGGAAGATATACGGGGTTCAGTTCCACCCGGAGGTTGCGCACACGCCCAGCGGCAAGGATATCCTGGAAAATTTCCTTTTTCGAATCTGCCGTTGCAAGCCCTCCTGGACCATGAAATCATTCGTGGAATCCGCCATCGGCTCGATTCGCGAAAAAGTCGGTGATGACCGGGTAATATGCGCGCTTAGCGGCGGAGTGGATTCCTCGGTAGTCGCAGTAATGCTCCACAAGGCGATTGGCGACCGCCTGCACTGCATTTTTGTCAATAACGGCCTTTTGCGAAAAGGCGAGGCCGAGACCGTCCAGAGGATCTTCCGAGATCATTTTGAAATAAATCTCATATATGTGGACGCATCCGTTGAATTTCTTGACCGGTTGCGAGAAGTTGAAGACCCGGAGCGAAAAAGAAAGATAATCGGAAACCTTTTCATCGAGATATTCGAGGAGGAAGCCCGGCGCATTCCCGGCGCCCGCTACCTTGCCCAGGGCACGCTCTATCCCGATGTTATAGAAAGCGTCTCCTTCAAGGGGCCTTCTGCCACAATCAAGACCCACCACAATGTGGGCGGGCTTCCGGAGCGTATGCAGCTCGAACTGATCGAACCGCTCCGTGAACTTTTCAAAGACGAAGTGCGGATGGTCGGGCGAGAGCTTGGACTGCCCGAGCGCATCATCATGCGCCACCCATTTCCCGGTCCCGGGCTGGCCATAAGAATCATCGGGACGGTGGACCCATCGAGCCTGGAGATTTTGCGCGAAGCAGACGCAATCATCCAGGAAGAAATCGAGGCCGCTGGTTGGTACGAGCACGTCTGGCAGTCCTTTGCCGTGCTGCTCCCGGTAAGGTCTGTCGGCGTGATGGGCGATGAGCGCACCTATGAACAGGCGGTCGCCCTTCGAGCGGTCGAAAGTGTCGATGCCATGACCGCCGACTGGGCGAGACTCCCCTACGAGGTCTTGGGACGGATTTCGAACAGGATAATAAACGAAGTCAAGGGAGTTAACCGCGTCGTCTATGATATTTCATCGAAACCGCCAAGCACCATAGAATGGGAATAAGGCAGGCTCGAAAGCCTGCCCACAATACTTGGCTTGCCGCAGAGGCGCTTTCCGAAAACGATCATGTTCACGGAATCCCACCGCTTTTATCGCTACCGACACCAGGCCGCAAAGGACTGGGTCAGCTTCCAGGTCAAGTACCGCGAAACTGACCTGTGGATACGCGCTCGGCGCAACCTTGAGGAAGAGGCAACGCAAGCGGTCCTTAACTGCCGGTTTCAGATCGAAAAATACATCGCGCGCCATGGGTCTTTCCTGACATCGCTGGTTCCCCTGCCTGACGATTCGCTGGCCCCGCCGCTTGTTCGTGCCATGCTGCTCGCCTCTATTGCCGCGGACGTCGGCCCAATGGCAAGCGTTGCAGGCGCGGTTGCCCAGGCTGTAGCCGCAGCACTCAAGCCGTTCTCGGATTCTGTTATCGTTGAAAACGGCGGTGACTGCTACCTTGATTTACGTGAGCCCACAACGGTGGGGATCTTTGCTGGACCGGACTCCCCGTTTAGGGACAGAATAGCCCTGAAGTTCGCGGCGGATCGGTTTCCGCTTGGAATCTGCACCTCTTCCGGAACAGTCGGCCATTCACTTAGCTTCGGCAAAGCCGATGCAGTTACGGTTGTCTCACCTGACGCAGCGCTTGCCGATGCCGCCGCAACCCGCCTCGGAAATCTCGTGAGCACCCCCGCCGATATCCACAAAGCCCTCGAACTCGCCCCTCATATTCCTTCCATTGTAGGTGTGCTGATAGCTATAGACGATAAGATAGGAATATGGGGAAATCTGGAGGTGGTTCCGGTATAGACTGAGGCCTGCGAAGGGTTATAACCGAAAAGCATTGTCTTTTCGGAGCTTTTTGCTATAGTGTCCTTCCTCTCGTATTAAAGGCGTGGCGAATGAAGATTGTTGTAATGTCCGACACCCATCTCACCACGGTCAGGGATGAATTTGCGGCACTGTGCACAAAATACTGCGATGATGCCGATATGGTGATTCATCTGGGTGACTGGGATGGAGTCGAACTTCTCAATTATATGGAGAACTATCCGCTTCAAGCTGTGGCCGGCAACATGGACGATCATCTCATCCGCAGCCGGCTTCCGGCGAGCAGGACTCTCAAGATTGGCAATTTTCGGCTCGGTCTCACTCACGGTTGGGGGGCGCCCGGCGGAATCAGGCAAAGAATTGGACAAGAATTGCCGGAAGTCGATGCTGTTCTGTTCGGGCATACCCATCAACCGGTAAATGTCAGGGAAAACGGTGTCCTCTGGTTCAACCCCGGATCGGTCTTCATGGGACGCGGCGTTTCACGAAGCACCATTGGAATTCTCCGGGTCGAGAAACAAATCGAAGCGGAGATCGTCCACATCCAGGAGGCAATTGATTGAAAAACCTCTGGGCCCCGTGGCGAATCGAATATATCCTGGGCAGGCGCGATTCACGCTGCATATTCTGCCCCGACGACCAGGGCCTCTCGGATGAGGACCGGCTCATACTGCGCCGCGACGACCTGACGATGGTAATGATGAATAGATATCCTTACAACAATGGGCACCTGCTGGTAGCTCCCCTGCGCCATGTCTCCCGATTGCATCAACTTACCGAGGATGAGTCGCGGGAAATTATGAATTGGGTCACGAAATCCACCGTGATTTTGCAGAATATAATGCGTCCTGATGGATTTAATGTGGGTCTGAATCTGGGAAGAGAAGCCGGGGCCGGTTTCGAGGAACACCTGCATTTCCATATCGTTCCGCGATGGCGAGGCGATACGAACTTTCTGGCGGTCCTCGAAGACATCCGCAGCATCCCGGAGCATATTAAACAGACCTATTTCAGATTATTACCCAATTTCAGGAAGGAGAGTTCCAATGAAGTGGTTTAAGTTGATTTTCGCGCTCATCATTATCGGTCTGATCGGTCTCTTTATAGGGCAGAACATCTCGACATGGACACAGCTGATAGAATTTAAATTCGAAATTCCTTTTCTTGTCAAATCTCAACCCAAACTGGAGTTCTACCTCCTTTTGATTGTGTCTGCCGCCATGGGCTTTTTTGTCGGATTGGCAATGATGGTGAAACCATATTTGAAGGTACGCCGAAATCTTGCTCGCGAGCGGAAAGAAAATAAAGAGCCGGCCCCAGCCATGCGACAAGCTCAGGCTTCATAAGAGTATATTTATATATCAAAGGACGCATCCCTATACAAACTGGGGACGCAGACTCGCCTTTCATTCGACCGATAAAGACAAACCCGACAGCGGCCAGCCGACTGTTGGGTTTGTCTTTAGGCAATAATTGAATATAGCCGTCATTTTCCACCTGCCTTGAGGCCGCGTTATTTTCCCGCCTACATCCAGATATGAAGAAGCAAAGGTTATTCGCCGGTATCCGACCTCTCGCGCCAGCGCGTTAGACCGAAACCTCGTGTGCGTCGCGACACTGTCTTGAACACGTCTCCATAATAGATGACCTCAAGTCCCGGGCATGTATCTGGATTGTTGTACCAGTAGCGCTCTTCGAAGATAGAAACAATGTCCTTATTCTAAAGTTGCCTATTTGGGCATTTCTCATGTATCCGCCATTGCCTGTCTTTATGGCTTTCGCCGAAATCGCGGTCCTCTTCGCTCTGATGAATTTATTCGACCTAACATTTGTCGGAGGCCACAAAAGAAAGTCCTACTTTTTGCACCAGCCCCATCTGGGCCTAAATGCTTTTAAGATCCCATTTCCCAATTTGGCGGCATTAAAAATATTTGTGGCACATCTTTTCGACGACTCAGCGGCTGCGGCACGTTTGGCAAGAAGGGGTCCTGTCTCGGAAACGTTGCCATTCATGGCCGTAAGTAACTGTACATTCGAGCAAAAACGTTAAGGGGGCGAGTCTGAAACAGGAAAAGCGCAAAAATTTCGCGATATGTATTCTTAAGGCATTTTTAGTTTAACATTTTAATTTTAACAGCCGATTTGTTCTTCAAATGTACGTCAGGCTACTCAGATTGTGTAGTGGAAGGAACAAAGTGATCCCTGTTTAAATTGTATTTTTCACGTTCGGTAAGAACCCTCAACCTTTTGAAGGGAACAATTAATGAACAAGGTCACCATAGACCCGATCACAAGAATTGAAGGTCATCTCGGCGTGAATCTGGATATCGAGTCGAATCGGGTGGTTAATGCCTACTGCGCCGGTGAGATGTTTCGCGGCTTCGAAGTCATCCTGAGGGGCAGAGACCCGCTAGATGCTCAGCAGATTACACAGCGAATCTGTGGAGTCTGCCCCGTTTCCCACGGCATGGCATCGGTACTGGCACAGGACGCTGCCTACTCCATTTCCCCTCCCGATAATGGCAGGCTCGGCAGAAACCTCATTCAGGCCGCAAATTACATACAATCTCACATACTTCATTTCTATCACCTTGCGGCACTCGATTTCGTGGATATCACCGCGGTTGCCAAATACCAGGGCAACGATCCTCAGCTTCTGGGGGTCAAGGCATGGATAAAATCACAAATAGCATCGGGCGTTCCCCATCCAGGCGCTCCTTTCCTTCCACGCTACACCGGCAACTACATTGAAAGCTCCGAACTCAATTGCCTTGCTGTTAAACATTACCTCGAAGCACTTGAAATGCGGACCATGGCCCACAAAATGGCAGCTTTATTTGCCGGCAAAATGCCGCATGTAGCCTCCATTATGCCCGGTGGCATCACTGAGCGAATAACCGCCGACAAGATCGCCGCTTACAGCTCGATGCTCAAAAGGCTTCAGGTATTTATTGACGAGGCTTACGTTCCGGACGTTCTGGAAGTCGCAAAGGCTTTTCCCGATTATTTCAATCAGGGTAAAGGCTGTGGGAACTTTCTATCCTATGGTGTTTTCCCGGAGTCTTCAAAGGGCAAGAAGATGTTTCCTTCCGGGGTGATTATTGGCGGAAAGAGCTCGGAATTCGAAGAAGGAAAGATCACTGAGGAGATAGCCTACTCATTTTATTCCTCATCCTCCGGCCTGAAACCCGCCGGTGGCGAGACGGTCCCGGATGCCGCCAAGAGCAAAGCATACTCCTGGATCAAGGCCCCGCGCTACGGGGGGCAAGTCGTCGAAGTCGGCCCTCTCGCCCGCGTTCTCGTCGCTTACGGAAAAGGCGACGACGCCAAACTCAAAGGATTGGTCGAAAAGGTCCTTGGCGCACTGGACAAAAAACCGCAGGATCTGGTCTCCGTACTCGGCCGCCACGGTGCGAGGGCTGTTGAATGCAAACTGATTGCCGACCGCTGCGGCGAATGGCTCGACCAGTTAAAGCCCGGCGAGCCGGCGTTTGCCGAGTTTAGTGTGCCAAGTTCCGGAAGCGGAGTAGGGCTGACCGAGGCTCCCCGTGGAGCGCTCGGACACTGGATAACGATTAAGGACGGCAAGATAGGCAACTATCAGTGCGTCGTTCCCACCACCTGGAACTGTTCGCCAAGAGATGACAAGGGAACCCCGGGACCCGTTGAGCAGGCGCTGGCCGGTACGCCCATTGCCGATGAGAAAAACCCGATAGAAGCCGCCAGGATCGTCAGGTCTTTCGATCCGTGCATTGCCTGCGCTGTTCACTGATATTCGTTTGTGGAGACCGCCAACATTTAGCTGGTTTGGCGCCAGGAGAATAAAATGTCGGAGATTTCACGCAGAAGCTTCTTGAAAATTAGTGCGCGGCTTGCCGCGGTGATGGGCCTCTCCTCTACCGCGCTTCCGCAAATTGCCGAAGCGCTGGAGCAAATCGCAGCGAAGGCCGCCCCGGTTATCTGGCTACAGGCGCAGAGCTGTACAGGCTGCTCGGTTTCACTGCTCAATTCCGATCACCCGGGGCCGGCCGAGATCATTACGCAGTATATCTCTCTTCTTTTCCATTCCAACATATCAACCACAACCGGCCACCAGTGCATGGAGGTTATTTCCAAGACGGTCGGGGATGGAGGCTTCTTCCTGGCGGTTGAGGGCAGCGTGCCCAAGGGCATGCCCAGCGCATGCAAAATGGGAGATAAAACAATTGGCGAGCAGATCATCGCAGCCTCGAAAAAGGCAAAGGCAGTTATCGCGGTGGGGACCTGCTCATCATTCGGAGGCATTCCAGCGGCGGAAAACAATCCGACGGGAGCCATCAGCCTTCCGGCCCTGTTCAAAAACGAGGGCATCACGACTCCGCTCATCATGCTCCCGGGATGTCCGATCCACCCTGACTGGCTGGTCGGCACTCTTGTACACCTGATCAAGTTTGGAATTCCGCCCGTCGACGATAAGGGGCGGCCAAAGATGTTTTACAAAAAGCTGATTCACGACCAGTGTCCGCGCTTCACAGATTATGAGCGCGAGAAATTCGCCAAGAATTTCCTGGAAGAGGGCTGTTTGTTCAAACTCGGATGCATCGGGGCCCTGACCTACGCCGATTGTACGATGCGGCAGTGGAACTCGGGCACAAACTCGTGCATCAGGGCGGGAGCGCCTTGCATAGGATGCGCCTCGGAGAATTTTGCCGCAAAGGCCGATTTTGCCCTCTATCCGAGGAATATCGTTACTCAACCCAGCAAAGGAAAGGACAGCTGAAATGTCTCTGCACGCCAGACTGAGCTTGTATCTTCTTGCAGCTCTCGTCGTCATTGTGGCTGCTATCCAGGGCCTTCAGCTCTTCACGGCGAATAAGTCGATCACGCAGTATTCGGAGTCTAACAGCCAGCTGCTCACCTCGGTGGAGGAAACGCAGGCGATGAACCTCCACAGGGCTGTCCAGCAGGCAGTCAGAGGCTCGATAGCGCGTGGAGAAATGGAGAAGTTCACCAAGCTCGTCCAGTCGCAAAAAGAGGTTGAGGGTCTTAGCGAGTTCTCGCTTTTTGACCGAAAGGGAAAGGCCACCCATTCCTCGGACCCGGCTGCCGTGGGCAAGAGTCTGCCGGACTCCATCAAGAGCAGGCTTGGTGCAAGCCACCAGCTCATCTCGAACCGTACCGACGAGGCCATTGAATACTACCAGCCCCAAATAGCTTCGGCGGAATGTATCAGGTGCCACATAGACTGGAAAGAAGGCGAATCGGGCGGCGTAACCTACTTCAAGTTTTCGACCGCCGTTCTGGCTAAACTCCAGAAACAGGGAGAGGAAGCCATCTCGGTGATAAATAACAGGACCCTGATAAACTGCCTGCTGGCTATTCCCGCGGTGGTCATAATATTTGGAATAATCTCCTGGCTGATCACGGGAAAGATTTTCAAAATCATAAAAAAGACAATCACCAGCGTTCAGGAAGCTAACGACGGCTTCAGGGAAACCTCTCACACTGTTTCGCAGGT
Source organism: Desulfarculales bacterium UBA696 (assembly GCA_002298995.1). Taxonomy (GTDB): domain Bacteria; phylum Desulfobacterota; class Syntrophobacteria; order Syntrophobacterales; family Syntrophobacteraceae; genus SbD1. Next base: position 62,704 of record DBMO01000054.1, on the reverse strand, counting down.
AAGTACCCAACTTGCCAGCGGCGCCACCGAGCAAACGGAGGCCATCCAGAAGACTTCGGCCTCGATCGAGCAGATGTCGGTTATCACGCGCCAGAACGCTGAAAGCGCGGGACACGCCGAAACCATAGTCAGGGACTCCGGCAATGATATAAAAGATGCCAATGTCGCAATGTCAGACCTTACCACTTCAATGAAAGAGGTCCACGCGGCAAGCCAGGAGACTCAGAAAATTATAAAAACGATAGATGAAATAGCTTTCCAGACCAATCTTCTGGCACTGAACGCGGCAGTGGAAGCAGCCCGTGCAGGTGAGGTGGGTGCCGGTTTCGCGGTTGTGGCGGACGAGGTGAGAAACCTTGCCATGAGGGCGGCCGAAGCCGCAAAGCAAACAGCGAGCATGATCGAAGGCACGGTAACCAAGGTCAAGGCCGGGTCGGCTTTCGTGGACAAAGCTAGTGATGCTTTCGAGAAGGTGACTGCAGGCTCCCAACGCCTTAGCGTGCTGGTCGAGGAGATCTCGGAGCGTTCACGCCAGCAGGCAGTTGGGATCGAGGAGATTAATACCTCGATATGCGAGATGACCAAAGTTACCGATGAAAACAGCGCCTACGCCAAGGAGACTGCCTCGGCCTCCGAGGAGATGAATTGCCAGCTCGAGCAAATGCAGGTTTTCGTCTCTGAAATGGTAAATCTTGTCAGCAGCGAGTCCAAGGGGTTATCTGGAAATAGCAGCGGTACGGGGCACAACCAGATTGCTTTCGACCCGGAAGAGGGTCGCGATCCTTTGAGCCGGCATGTGCTTCCGCGCGGCAAGGGGGCGGAGGAAGATTTTGAAGGAAATGAGCCTGATCCCAAAGAGGAGAGATGGTTCCACGGGATATCGCCTCTACGGCGAGTATATGATTCAGTTCGGCGACGTGCATGAGAATGCGCTGACGCTCCTCCCCTGTTAATTGCACGTCATCACACCAAAAGCGAAGAGAGCAGGCACCTCCGGGTGCCTGCTCTCTTTATCGGGGAGGCGTGAAATCTTGACCAACAATATCCCCCGGTCGGTTTTCATGCCATCAGGCAAAACCAGTATTCCCCTCCATATCACAGTGTATTTTTTCCGCCGCCATTTGCCCTTCCATATACTCGCGAGGATCCAGCAAAATGATTGCCGAGGCCATGCAAAGGGAGATCCTGGTCTTGCGGAAATCATCAATGGGTCCTTTGTCCAGCCGTTCAGGCCGATTTTTCCACTAACTGTTTGAGCCAGTTCAGCCGAATATTTTCATATCGTGTATAACGTTTTGGGTTGAGTGGAGAGGAAAATGGGAACAGAGCTTATTCAAGAATCCGCCGTCGTGGGGAAATCAACCGCGCTGAGCGCGAGCGCGGAGAAAATAGTACAATCAATTGGTGATCTGCCGGCGATGCCACATGTCGCCGCTATGGTCGTTGACAAGCTTTCCAATGAAAACGCCACCCCCAGGGACATTCACCAGTTGATCGAAAAGGACCAGGGCCTTGCCGCCCGAGTTCTAAAGGTTGCAAATTCCCCCTACTACGGCGCTTGCAGGTCCATTGCAACCGTGAAGGACGCAATTCTTTTCATGGGTTTCGACTCCATCAGGTCGGTGGTGCTCACAGCGGTAATGAAGGGCGTTTTCGCAGAGACGGGGCTTGCGGAAAAACTGCTCTGGGAGCATTCGATAGGCTGCGCGGTCGCGGCCCGCACCGTTGGGCGCGCCGTCGGTTATCCGGGCAACGAGGAAGCATTCCTGGCGGGGCTTATGCACGATGTTGGAAAAGCCGTCCTCTTTCTGCGCCGTTCGAGCGAGATGAGTGAAATAATGCAGGACGTATATAACGGAGACATGACCTTTGCCGATGGGGAAAAGCAGGTATTCGGCTTCACCCATTCGGAAATCGGACAACTGGTCGCCGATAAGTGGCGCTTTGCAGTGAATATCGAGGAAGCCATCGCACACCACCATCATCCGGATGAGTCGCAAACAGCCCCGCAGGTCGCCCATATAGTAAGCCTTGCAAATTCGATGTGCCACAAGCTTGAAATCGGTCCAACCAGGAGCCCAGGCCTCGACTTGGCAAATCATGAAAGTGTAAAAGCCCTTGGGATCGATCCGGATTCAATCGTGGGAATGACTCAGGAGATTCAAGGCAGCCTCGAACCAAGCTGAGCGTTTTTGGGATTGCGAAATAGCGATTTGCGCTTGCGGGTTCAGCCTGGATGTGCGGCAGACTTCCCAGTCTGCCGTTTTGTCACACTAGGGGCAGCCCAACTCAATCCTCTTCTTCCAGGCCGTACTTTTCCAGATATCCCCTCGGCGTTATCATCCAGCCCTCCCAGATATAGGTCTGACTGTTCCCGACCAACACGAGCGACTGCATGTCCACCTCTTCTACCGGAAGCTGGTCGAGGGTGGTTACGCATTTCCACTGGCCTTCCCGCATCGCTTTTCGCACAACCGCGACGGGGGTTTGTCCCGAACGCGTTCGCAGAAGCACTTGGCGGGCCTTTTCAAGCAAGTCCGGACGGCTCTTGCTGCGGGGATTATAGATGGCCAGGACGAAATCGGCTTCGGATGCGGCCGAGAGCCTTTTTTCTATCAACTCCCACGGGGTTAGATGATCGCTCAGGCTGACCGCCGCGAAATCGTGCATGAGAGGCGCCCCGGCAATCGATGCCGCGGCGTTAAAAGCTGGAATCCCGGGGATGATCTTTAGATGTATTTGGCTTCCCGTGCCCTGGCGCCCCATTTCGGAAACGGAGAGGCCCCGCTGCCTGCAAATATCGAGTACAAGGCCGGCCATTCCGTATATCCCGGCATCCCCACTCGATACTACGGCAACGCACCTGCCCGCCAATGCATAATCGATTGCCGCACGGCATCGGTCGATCTCTTTTCGCATTCCGCTGGACAGGACTGTTTTACCCTCCAGCAGGTCCTCGACAAGATCCAGGTATGTTTTATAGCCCAGAACGACCTGCGCCTCTTTAAGAGCAAGCGCGGCCTCTTCGGCCATGTATGACCGGAATCCCGGTCCAATACTGACTATGTAAAGCTTACCCTGGCTATTGCCGCCGTGCAGTTTGTCGATTTGCGCTTTGGCGCCAGCAGGACACGTGTCCCGGCGCTCCAAAGGGCGCTTGCTTCGCATACGCTTTCGGCTCCTATATGACGGGCCACCGTACTCGAAGGGTTCGGCACGGAAATGCCCTCTATCTGCTCGCGGGTGCAGAAATGAATTTGTCTTTTAAAAAAGCTCGCGGCATGAAGCAACCCCGGTTCATCGCTTTTTAATTCAATGCTTGCGAAATTTCTTATCGAAACCGGCGAGAGCCGGTTTTCATTCAAAACCTGTTTAATGAGGCCGGCGATCTCGGCTTCGCTAGTTCCACGGTTGCAGCCCACTCCGATCACGAGCGATTTGGGCCGAATCTTGAGGCACCGCAGGCCGACAGGTCCGAGCATATCCGAAACCCAGATGCCGAGTCCGGAGCGCATCCTCTTCCGATGAGTGCTTATCTGCTTCGAAAAACCATCCAAGCCGCCTTCATCTGCCGAAAGCACCTCCAGCCCATGCCCATCTGGAAGATGTCTTACAAAAAGCCTTTCGGGATCGAAGACCCATATTCTTTCTTCGTCCAGGACAGCCGCGGCAATCCTTGCGAGCATCCGCGGATTTTCAATCCAGAGACCCGCCTTCCGCGCCGTGAGGTCTATGGCAATTTTGTCCTGGAGGTCGGAGGCGGTTGTTATGACAGCCTGCCCGCCCGTAATTGCGGCCACCCTGAGCGCCAGTTCGTTTGCGCCGCCAAGGTGCCCGGAAAGAAGGCTTACCGCATACCTCCCATCCTCGTCCAGGACGACTACCGCGGGGTCCACCAACTTGTTTTTGATCAGGGGAGCAAGTGTGCGAACAACGATGCCGCAGCCCATGATGCAGATTATCGCTCCAAACTCCCGCCAGGCCACAAAAAAAGATTCGGCCATCTTCCGCATCGGAACCATTCCCGGCAGGGCGTAGCGGGAATTGCAAAAACAGGAGCTTTCCGGCATAGACCGATTTATGCGCGCCGCCAGTTCGGTCCCCTTGCGGGTCAGGGCGAGTATTGCGACGGCGTCATTCCGGCTTTTTGGCGTCCCTGAATTGGTGGCTGAAGGTCTCGTCATAGAGCTTCGATCTCTTAACTTTTTTGCCGAGCGGGCCCTGTATCCTGAAAACCTCGCCGACCATGATGATTGCCTGGCGCTTGATGCCGGCCTCGTGCACCTTTTCCGCAATATCTTCGAGTTTACCGTAGACCAGCATCTGGTCGGGCCAACCAACCCTGTAAGCCACTATGGCAGGTGTGTCCTGCGGGTAGTACTCTTCGAGATCCTGTACCACTTTTTCTATCTGCTGCACGCTGAGGTAGATGACCATGGTTGCCCGGTGCGATGCGAGCGTGGCAAGCTTTTCCTTGCCCGGAACCGCGGTCCTGCCCCCAAGGCGCGTCAAAATGACGGTCTGGGAGATGTCGGGCAAAGTGAGTTCCTGGTTGATCGCGGCAGCGGCGGCGAAGGCGGCAGAGACCCCAGGCACGACCTCGTGCGGAATCCCGTCGGCGTCGAGCAGTTCAATCTGCTCACCGATCGCCCCATAAAGGCTTGGGTCCCCAGTATGGAGCCGCACGACGTGCTCTCCAGCGGCATATCCATCTTTCAACAGCGCGTGCGTCTCGGCAAGGGTAAGCGATGCGCTGTCATGCAGCTTTACACCTTTCTTGCAGTACCGAAGGAGCTGTTTTGGGACCAGAGACCCGGTGTAGACAACGCGGTCAGCTTCCTGTAGGTAGCGCATTCCCCTAACGGTTATGAGTTCGGGATCACCCGGCCCCGCGCCTATGAATCGAATGGGGTGTTTCATCTTGATCTCACTTTCGGGTTGCGAGTTGCGCGTTGCCTGATTTCGGTTACGCTTGTCGGGCTGAGTTAATCGGGTTGTATGCTGTATTGGGTTCCATGCCTTTCGGGACTATTATAGTATTCCATAATCTGAAACTATTATCCAGAAAACAAGCTTCGTCAATTCGATCCAAAATGCTGGAAGGGCTTTTCTGGCCCGCCAGCACAAGCGGCCGTCGAGACACCCATCCTTGGATAGTGACCTTCCGCGCGTAGATTGAAAACCGCAACGCTGTTTTCTCACATTTTCGAGGCGGAACTGTCAAGCAGCCAATTGTTTTTACAACAGCCAGCCAACATCCGGGCTTTTCCATTCAGATGGGGGCTGGATTCATTTTCTTCTTTTTTATTCGCGCATTATGCTCTATCATTACTGCGCCAAAAAGCGAATACCTCGAAATCCTTCTGAATTTGCTATCTCCACTTCTGAGTTCCAGCTCCACTTGCTCCAATAGATCTTTGCCAGTCACTTTTCAGCGTAAAGTTGGTGTGGCTTGCCTTGAGTTCAAACATTTTATTTATCGGCAAATCCTCAAACAACTCAGAGGTGTGTATTGATGGATACCAAAAGAGATGGACCCTTGGGCTCCGTGATGGTTGTAGGCGGAGGCATTGCCGGCATTCAGGCCGCTCTGGACTTGGCCAATACGGGATACTACGTCTACATGGTCGAGAAATCTCCGGCCATAGGCGGCGTAATGTCCCAGCTGGACAAGACCTTTCCAACCAACGACTGCGCTATGTGCATCATCTCACCCAAGCTGGTCGAACTGGGCAGGCATCTGAACATCAAGCTGCTCACGCTGTCCGAAGTCGAAGGCATCGAGGGCCGGGTGGGCCGTTTTACCGTAAGGGTAAAACAGCGTGCGCGCTACGTTGACATGGAAAAATGCATCGCATGCGGCTTATGTGCCGAGAAATGCCCCAGGAAGGTGGACAACGAGTACAACCAGGGTATGAGCCAGCGGAAAGCCATCTATGTCAAATACCCTCAGGCGGTCCCGCTCAAATACTCAATAGACGAGGCAAACTGCATCTATATTGAAAAGGGTAAGTGCAGGGCCTGCGAGAAGCTTTGCCCGGCCGGTGCGGTGGATTTCAGCCAGAAAGACAAGACTCACGAAATAGAGGTAGGCGCGGTTATCCTTTCCCCCGGGTTCCAGACCTGCGACGCCAGGCCGTTGGTCGAACTCTACGGGCAGAATCCAAACGTGGTCACCAGCCTGGAATTCGAACGCCTGCTTAGCGCGACCGGTCCCACGCAGGGACACCTTGTACGCCCGTCCGACCACAAGGAACCAAAGAAAATAGCCTGGCTGCAATGCGTTGGATCGCGCGACAGCCACCGGCAGGGCGCTCACAGCTATTGCTCGGGCGTTTGCTGCATGTATGCCATAAAAGAGGCCATGGTCGCCAAGGAACATTGCCAGGACCCTCTCGATACAGCCGTTTTCTACATGGACATGCGCACCTACGGCAAAGATTTCGAGAAATACTACAACCGCGCCCGTGAAGAGCAAGGCGTGCGCTTCATCCGGTCGCGCGTCTACAACGTTGACGCGGTCCCCGGAAGCGATGACGTGCTCATTCAATATGCCTCCGACGCCGGCGATCAGTCCGACGGCCATCCCGAAATCGTAGTGCACCAGGAACAGTTCGACATGGTGGTGCTCTCGGTCGGGGTAGAAACCTCCCCTGAAACCATCGAGCTTGCAAAGCGGCTCGGGGTTAAACTCACCGAGCACAATTTCGCGGAAACCGACCCCTTTACGCCCGTCAGCACTTCCCGGCCCGGCATCTACGTATGCGGTCTTTTCCAGGGCCCCAAAGACATCCCCTTCTCGGTAATGGAAGCAAGCGCCGCGGCATGCGCCGCGGAAATCGACCTCGCCCCGGCGCGAGGCACCCAGGTCAAGAGCCGCTCGGTTCCTCCCGAACAGGACCTCTCCGAGCAGGAGCCGCGAATAGGAGTTTTTGTCTGCAACTGCGGCATCAATATCGCTTCAGTAGTGGATGTCAAGGCGGTGATGGCTTACGCCGCAACCCTTCCAAACGTCGTCTATTCCCAGGAATATCTTTTCACCTGCTCGCAGGATACGCAGGAGAAGGTGAAGCAGACCATACTCGAGCACAGGCTGAACCGGGTGGTCGTTGCCGCCTGCTCGCCCCGCACCCATGAGCCGCTTTTCCAGGAAACCATGAAAGACTGCGGCCTCAACAAGTATCTTTTCGAAATGGCAAACATCCGGGACCAGGATTCCTGGGTGCACCAGAAAGAACCCGGCCCGGCAACGGAAAAGGCAAAAGATCTGATCAGAATGTCTGTGGCCAGGGCCGCCCTGTTAAAGCCTCTTACCGAAAAGCCCTTAGAGATCAATCAGCGCGCGCTGGTGGTTGGAGGCGGAATAGCCGGGATGAACGCCGCGCTGGGTCTTTCGCGGCAGGGCTTTGAAGCCGTTATCGTCGAGAAGGAACCGCAGCTAGGCGGAATGGCTCGAAATATTTCCCAGACCATAGAAGGCCTCGATGTCCTGGCCTATGTTGATAAACTCGTACAGGAAGTAAAAGACGCGGGAATCGAGGTCCTTTCCGGATCGCACCTCGCCGGGCTTTCGGGCTACAAGGGCAACTTCATATCCACGATCGATACCGGAAACGGCGCCAGGGAAATCACCCACGGCGTCGTCGTCGTCGCAACAGGCGCCCGTGAGTACAAGCCCAAAGAGTTCGGCTACGGCGAGTCGGACCGTGTAATGACCCAGCTCGATTTGGACAAGTTGATCCGGCAGCATTCCGGGAAGGTTTCCAAATGGCAGCGGGTTATAATGATCCAGTGCGTGGGGTCCCGGAACAAAGACAATCCAAACTGCAGCAAGATTTGCTGCCAGGGAGCTGTAAAGCATGCCCTGCGGCTGAAGAAAATAAATCCCGAGATGGATGTGATCGTCCTTTTCCGCGACATGCGCATGTACGGCGTGCTCGAAGACTACTACACGCAGGCGAGAAAAGAGGGGGTCCTGTTCGTTCGCTACGATGAGAAGGATCAGCCGGAAGTCTCGTTTAACGGTCCGGGTATCGGAGTTGCCTTCAATGACCTTGTACTGGGACGGCGGGTTTCGCTCGGGGCCGATGCGATCGTGCTCGGCGCGGCAACCCTAGCCGAGGAAAACGAGCAGCTTGCGACCCTGCTCAAGGTCCCTCGCAACGCTGAAGGCTTTTTCATCGAGGCCCACGCAAAGCTGCGGCCGGTGGACTTTTCCTCTGAAGGAATCTACCTGTGCGGAACGGCTCACGGGCCGAAGCTGATAAGCGAGACAATCGCACAGTCGATGGCCGCCGCAGCCAGGGCGGCGTCATTCCTGTCCAACAAGGACATGACGGTCGGAGGTGTTGTTGCGCAGGTCGAACCTGGCCTTTGCGCCGCCTGTCTCGTTTGCGTTCGAAACTGCCCCTACGGGGTTCCAAGAATAGATCCCGAAAAGGGAGTGTCCGAAATCAACGAAGCCCTCTGCCAGGGCTGCGGGACGTGCGTTTCGGAATGTCCCGCCAAGGCGATCCGTCTGGGCCATTACCAGGACGATCAAATCATGATCAAGGTGGATGCCCTTCTGGAAGGAGTTGTATAAATGGAGAACTTTGAACCGGTAATCGTTGCATTCTGCTGTACCTACTGAGCGTACTCGGCTGCGGACCTGGCAGGTTCGATGCGACTGAGTTACCCGAGCAATATTCGGATCGTTAAGATGCCGTGCACCGGCAGGGTGGCGATCATCCACCTGATGAAAGCACTTGAGAAGGGGGCTGACGGTGTCTTCGTGGCCGGATGCCTCGAAGGCGACTGCCATTATCAGGCAGGCAACCTGAGGGCGAAAAAGCGTGTCGCCTACGTCCAGGAAGTGCTGAAAAGTATCGGCATGGACCCGGAACGGGTTGCCATGTACAACCTATCGGCCGGCCAAGGTCCGCGGTTTGCTGAAATCTGCCGCGAGATGACCGAAAGAGTCCGGCAGCTCGGCCCCAACCCCATCCGGAAAAATGGGGAAAGAAAGGAGAAAGCGGCATGATAATGGCCAAGCCCAAACCGATTCAGGAAATAGTAAACGTAATCAAGGACTTCGATAAAGTCCTCGTGGCCGGTTGCAACGGGTGCGTTGCCGTGTGCGAAGCAGGCGGCCTCAAGGAAGTGGAAATACTCGCATCGGCCCTGCGCATGTACTTCGCAAACCAGAATCAGAATATTGAAATTGGCGAAGTGAGCCTCACCCGCCAGTGCGATAAGGAATACCTTGCGGAAATAAAGGACATGGTGCCCAAGTACGGGGCGGTCCTCTCGATAGCGTGCGGCGCGGGCGTGCAGTTCATGGCCGAGATGTATTCCGAAAAGCCCATTTTCCCCGGAGTTAACACAAACTTCATTGGGGTCACGCTGGAAAAGGGCGTCTGGAGCGAGCGTTGCGCGGCCTGCGGCGAATGCATCCTGGCAAGCACCGGCGGCATCTGTCCAATCGCCAGATGCTCGAAGCGGATGCTAAACGGCCCCTGCGGCGGATCTTCTAACGGCAAATGCGAGGTGAGCAAGGAAACCGATTGCGGGTGGCACCTGATCTATGAACGCCTTAAAACCCTTGGCCAGCTTCAGCGCTTCGAAGTGCCCAATGATCCGAAAGATTGGACCACGAGCCGGGATGGGGGACCTCGCAAGATTATAAAGGAGGTGTCGCAAGCATGAACACGCTAACGCCGAGCAACCTGGAAAAAGTCCTCGCGGCGGGTCACCTCGCCGTTACATCGGAATGCGGCCCGCCTCGGAGCCCCGATATGGCCGTGGTGGATGAGAAAGTAAAAGAGGTCGGCCCCTACGTTGACGCAATCAACGTGACCGACAACCAGACCGCCGTGGTGCGCGTCTCAAGCCTTGCCTCATGCATCAGGATAAAGCAGCTTGGGTACGATCCGATCCTTCAGATGACCACCCGCGACCGGAACCGGATCGGCCTGCAAAGCGATCTGCTTGGCGCGGGGGCCTGGGAAATAAATAACGTGCTCTGCCTCACCGGCGACCATCAAAGCTTCGGCGATCATCCCACCGCCGCCAACGTATTCGACCTCGACTCCACTCAGCTTATCGGCGTGGTCAAAAATATGCGCGACGAGAAAAAGCTCATAAACGGCTTCGAGATGACAAAATCTTTGCGCATGTTCATAGGCGCCGCCGAAAACCCTTTCGCCGACCCCTTCGAGATCCGCGTAATGCGCACCGCCAAAAAGGTCGCCGCCGGCTGCCAGTTCATCCAGACCCAGTGCATCTATAACATGGACAAATTCAAGCTTTGGATGAAAGGCCTGGTCGACCACGGCATCCACGAAAAATGCGCAATCCTTGCCGGAATCACCCCGATGAAATCGATAGGTATGGCCCGGTATATGAAAGCCAAGGTCCCCGGAATGGACGTCCCCGAAGATATTATCAAAAGACTCCAGGGCGTCCCCAAGGAGAAGGTGGCCGATGAGGGCGTCAAAATGGCCATCGAACAGATCCAGGAACTAAAAGAAGTCCCCGGAATCCGCGGCTTCCACATTATGGCTATCGAGTGGGAAGAAAAGGTCCCGATAATAGTAAAGGAAGCCGGGCTGTACCCGAGGCCGAAGATGGATTAGAGCCTCATTTTACCTATTCTTCCGAATTGTTAATTCATGCCCCTCCGCGCAGTGCGTGGGAGGGGCTTTTTTCGTTATTATCCGCAATCTTCACACAATGCCCGCCCAATAGCAGTTTTCTCGGGTTTTGGTTGCCGAGTTTGACTATGATTTCTTGATGCCCAATAATAATCCCACGGGTACTTTAATTAGTTGCTCGATATGTTTAGGCGCAGATGGCTTGATTAGAAGGAGGCCCAATGGGTCGGATTCAATATATATCGGATGAAAATAATCATGTCACCGGGGTCATTGTTCCCATTGATCTCTGGCGGGAGATCGAGTCTGAAAGGGAGACGGCATACCTACTCAAGAGCAAGACGATGAAAAAGCGGCTGCTTGAGGCCAAGGACCGCAAAGAGGGAATCCCGTTTGACGAAGCATGCAAAGAGCTTGGAATTTGATGCCGCCGCCTTCGAAGACCTGGCCTGGTGGATCGAAAAGGACCGCAAAAAAGCCCTTCGAATCATTAAGCTTATCAAAGAGATACAGCGGGACCCTTTGGGCAGCGGGTCCTCTTCCGCTCTTCGCATCGAGAATCTACTTGCCGAGATGGGAGAGCGTGAAGCGAACTGGAGCGTTTGAGATTTTCATCAGCCCCTGGAAAGGCTGGTCCATCTCAACGAGCAGGAAGATCGCGGTACTGACCGACAGCGCACAGACGAACAGGACCGCTACGACCATTGCATTGCGGGGGGCGAAGAGGCCGAAACTCACGAAGATGATCGTTAGCCAGAACACTATCACCATGAGGAAAGGCACCTGGATCGAGCCGCCTGTGCCGGCCAACAGGAGCCAGCGTGTCTCCATGATGTCGCCACTGATCTGTAGTGCCCGGGACTGGAGCCAGCGCTGGCTGTCATTCTGCGGCGCGAGTTGCCGAATCTGGGCCTGGATTCCTTCGCCTGCGGGAACCGCCTCATGCTCGCCCAAACTTGCGGTTTGGGAGGGATCTTCCGGCCAGATCTGATCAAGCTTGTAGGCAACGAGGCGCCTGAGCAGATCGCGTGTCTCCTTCGTATCAGGCCCGTATTGAGCCAGCACACGATCTAGCATCAGGACTTTGGCGCAAGTTTGCTTGACAGCCACATCCTGAGAGTCGAACGAACCCTTGGCCGTAGAGATCACTAGCCCAAGAACGAGAGCAGTGATCGTCGCGATCAGCCCGGTCCCCAGTTTTATGACATCCTTGGAGTCCTGGCTGAGATGATGTTCGGGCGAAACGGCGCGCAGGATCATGCCGAGTAGTGCGCCGCCGAAGACGCATGCGAACACGATCAAAGCGATTTTAATCGAGATCATAAGTATGCTTGTCCTCTCTGCGAGCAATTGTTGCTAAGATCTAAGGGCGTTTCCTCGTCCTGCCTTGCGCTCTATCAGTCTTCACCCTGCATCATATCGGAATATCGTCAATCAGGAGATGCTCGATTCGGTGGGGCCTCATCGGATGGTGAAATGGGTTCCGGAGACACTCGCCAGAGCAAGACAAATAGCTGACAGCGGATATCGCAACCTCAACATTCCTTGCCAGAATAGAAAATCGCATCAACTTGAGGGCCATAACTAATTGATTTTAGATTGTGAACTCATGAGCGGTATGAAATGCCCCAAATGTCAGACGGGATCCGGAGCTTAAGCTGAGACTCACTCAGTTGACTGCTGCGCACTCTCCAGCCATAGATCGCTGAGATCTATAAGCACCTCCTCGAACGGCTCGACACGCACCTTGTCATTTTGGACATAGAGGCCGATAACAACCCATTTGCCTGATTCGAGACGGAAAGCATCAAGGGTTTTTGCTATGGGATCGATCAGCCAGAGGTGGGGGACTCCGAATCGGGCGTATACGGGCATCTTGCCGGTTTTGTCCATCTTTGCCGTGCTGGGGGAGAGAACTTCGCACACCCAGTCGGGACGAACCGAGATCCAGTTATGATCTTCCTCAACCGGAAACCGCTCCCTTTTCCAGCCCGCTACGTCCGGAACCAGGATATCTTCGCCGAAAGCTATTTCAGGCTCGGATATAAATATCCAGCCGCCGGGTCCGTCGCCCTCTCCGAACTGGTAGGAAGGGGTGAGTCTGCCGCCAAGAGAATAGGCGACATATCCATGTTTCCTGGAAGGCCTGGGAGTCACGATCAACTCCCCGTCTACGATCTCTCCGGTCATGTTTTCCGGGATGTTGAGCAGATCGTCGTAGGTCGCTCTCTTGTCGGCCGGTTCAGTCATGAGAGTACTCCTCTTCGCACAAAGTGCATCAAGAGGCGTTAATTTCTACAGAAAATCGTCTTTATCTCCCAAAATCCGGCAACTGGTATCTCAGAAAAAGACAGGAGTCGAATACTATCTCGTTTATCCGGTCGCCGACGTCGCTTCCCAGAAGAAGGTCCATGAGAGAGCGGCTCTGTTTTTTGCCTTTGACTATCTGGGGTTCTCCTTCTATTTTCCCAAGTTCTGCTGCCTTATCCACCGCGTCCTCGTAATTTCCGAGCTGGTCGATCAGCTTGAGTTGCAAGGCTTTTTCACCCATGATTATCCTGCCGTCCGCAACCTGTTTAACCTGTTCCTGCGGAAGGTTTCTTCCCTGGGCGACATCGCGCACGAACTGCGAGTAAGTTTCCATGATGGTGTCCTGCAAAAGCGATTTTTCCTCCGGAGTCATATCCCGAGAGGGATTGCCGACGTCTTTGAACTGTCCGCTTTTGATGGTCGTCATCTGGTAGCCGATTTTTTCGAACAGCTCCTTGAGGTTTGGAAAATAGATTATCACGCCGATGCTTCCGGTAATTGTCCCGGCATTGGCGACAATAGTGTTGGCGGCGCTTGCGATGTAGTATCCGCCCGATGCCGCAACCCCGCCAAGCGAGGCCACAACGGGCTTGGTCTGGATCGTGCGCCTTATTTCAGTGTAGACCTCCTGGGAAGGTCCAACTGCGCCGCCGGGAGAATCGATTCTGACAATAATTGCCTTAATCGATGAGTCTTTCCGGAACTCCTTGAGCTGCTTAACCGTATCCTGCGAGCTTGTTATCGTACCCTTTATCTCGACGAGCCCGATCCGGTTATTTTTCACCGACAGCTCGAAATCGGACATAAGAAAAGCCACAAAGCCAGCGAGCACCGCAAACACCACGACAATTATCAGGCAGCCGCGCATTTTCATCGGTCTTCCCATCCGTTTTTGGCCTGGTATAAAAAAACACCCGGTTTCAGGCGCAATGCTTGGACCGGGTGTGTCATGCCGTTTAGCGGAAAGCGTCAGGCGATTATTTTTCGGGATTAATCGTGCTGTTCGCCCTGGCTTCGAGTTCCTCCTTCAAGAGTTCGCCAAGATTTGATGTGGCGGCCTTGCCGGTATTGACGTACTCGTCATAGTTCGAGCGGTCATCCTGCTCCTCGGTCCTTTTTATGGAAAGGCCGATCTTTCTTTCCTTGGGCGAGATGTTGATGACCTTCGCCGTGATCTGGTCGCCCTGTTTAAACTGGCCGACAGGTGACTTGATCTTTTCCTTGCTTATTTCGGAAACATGCACCAAGCCTTCGATTCCCTCTTCGAGTTCCACGAAAAGACCGAAATCAGTGACGTTGGTGATCGGACCGGCAACCAGGCTGCCCAGAGGATAACGCTGGGGGATGCTCTCCCACGGGTCGGATTCGAGTTGCTTGATGCCGAGCGAAAAACGTTCGTTTTCCTTGTCGATATTCAGGACGATCGCCTGGACTTCCTGGTTCTTTCGGAAGACCTCGGAAGGATGCTTAACCCGCTTGGTCCAGGATATATCCGAAATATGCACCAGGCCGTCGATGCCTTCGTCGATTCCGATAAAAATTCCAAAATCGGTGATGTTCTTGATCTTTCCTGCAATTGTCGTCCCGACGGGGTATTTCTGCGCGATAACGTCCCACGGATTGGATTCAAGCTGCTTCATGCCGAGCGAAATCCGCTTGCTCTCCGGGTTGATGCTCAGAACCACCGCCTCTACTTCATCGCCCACCGTGAGGATCTTGGACGGATGGCGAATCTTTTTGGTCCAGGACATTTCAGAGACATGAATAAGCCCCTCGACGCCTTCCTCGATTTCGACGAACGCGCCGTAGTCGGTGAGGCTCACTACTTTGCCTCTGACCTTGGTGCCGACCGGATAGCGATCTTCCGCCCGCATCCAGGGATCATCCACAAGCTGCTTGAGGCCAAGGGAAACCCGCTCGTTTTCCTTGTCGAAACTCAACACCTTGACGTTTATCCTGTCGCCGATCTGAAACAGTTCGGAAGGATGCCCAACCCGGCCCCAGCTCATGTCAGTTATGTGCAACAGGCCGTCGATTCCGCCCAGGTCGACGAACACGCCGTAATCGGTGATGTTTTTGACAACACCTTCCACCACCTTGCTGTCTTCGAGGGTGGCAAGCGTATGGGATTTCATCGATTCGCGCTCTTTTTCCAGCAGCGCGCGGCGGGAAAGTACGACGTTTCTTCTCTTCTTGTTATATTTGAGGACTTTGAATGGGAAAGTCTGCCCGATAAGGGATTCGAGGTTCCGGACCGGCCGCAGATCAACCTGGGAGCCGGGGAGGAATGCCTGGACGCCGATGTCTACCGCCAGGCCGCCCTTGACCTTGGCGACAATCTTTCCCTCGATGGTGCCATCCTCGCCATAAATCCGGCTGATGTCGTCCCAGACCTTGATTTTCGCGGCCTTCTCTTTGGAGAGATGAATCGTGCCGTCATCATCGTCATGGAACTCGAGCAGGACGTCGATTTCATCGCCGATGTCGGCCTGCACCTGGCCCTTCTCGTCCTTGAATTCGTGAATCGAGATCTGGCCTTCGGACTTGTATCCGATGTCCACCATGACAAAATCATCACTCACCTGAACGATACGGCCGCGAATTACTTCGCCTTCCTGAATATTGCGGAAGCTCTGTTCGTAAAGGTCGTGCATGGAATCCATTTCCTCTTCGGCTTCGTGTTCTTCCGCCGAGGCGCTGAGTTCCATTTCGGAAAAAGGTTGTTTTTCAAGTTCATCTTTTACGGTCATTTATTTTACCCTGGCCCCCTTACCTTATTTTTGGCTTTAAGCCATCCAAACGCTAAACTCTACCAGATAATACTTAGTTTATCAAGCGGAAGACTGAGTACGGATTATGGAAGACAGGAAGCGGAGTACGGAAGATAAATTGCGGATTAGGGAAAGCGGAATGCTGAGAACAGGCAGCGCTGGATTTGCTATCCGCTGTTCTTATATCATCTAATTTTCGCTTTTCAATATCCGTATCGACTCCAGACCTCACATCAAATCTTCCGTCCACGTCCTCTGCTATCCGTCCCCGGTCTTCTGTCCTCCGTCCCGCGCTATCAGTCCCTTTGCCATTCGAACAAGAGATTCGACTACCTGAGAGATATCGAGATCGGAGGTATCCAGAATGATCGCGTCCTCCGCCGGTCGCATCGGGGCGAGCGCACGCTTTGAATCGGCCTCGTCCCGCTCGCGAATTCGCCTTTCCATTTCGCCTGGCGATACATCTATTCCTTTTAACATGTATTCCCGGCGGCGCCTTTCGACTCGGGAATTCAGATCTGCCGTCAGAAAAACCTTAAGCTCCGCCTGGGGGAAAACAACAGTTGTGGTGTCACGTCCTTCGGCAACTATGTCGCCCTGCTCGCCAAGTCTTCTCTGCCAATTTAAAAGGTAAGACCTGACGGACTCAAATTGTGAAATCCTGGACGCCTCATCGGCTATCTCCATATTGCGGATCTCATTGGTGAGTTCCTTACCCTCATGGGTGATTACCAGTCCACCTTCTTTAATAAGGAAATCGAGGGAAAGCCTCGGCAGGCGTCCGGAAATCTCTTCACCGCTCAACCCGGCTTCATTGGATAAAAGCGCCCAGGCAAGGGCCCTGTACATGGCCCCCGTATCAAGGTAGACGAAACGGAGCCTCTCCGCCAGGATACGGCATACGGTGCTCTTTCCGGCGCCGGCCGGTCCGTCAATTGCTATTATCATCCGCGTAAGCCGGCCAGAACCTCGCCGAGGGTGCGGACAAAACGCTCGTTCTCCTCGGGAAGACCTGCATTTACCCGGATGAACCGGTCCATTCCGTACGATTTCATAGACCGGATGATAACTCCGCGGCGCATCATCTGTTCGAATATGAGTCCGGCCTCGCAGGGCATTTCGATTAAGAAGAAATTGGCCTGGGATGAGAAATAGGGGAGGCCCATTTTTGCCATTTCGCCATACAGGTAGTCGAGTCCGCTCCATGTAATTTGCTGGGTTTGGCTTAAAAACTCGTCGTCATCGAGCGCCGCGAGCGCGGCCGCCTGGGCAATCGAGCTGGTATTGAACGGCTGCCGGACGCGGTTTAGGTAAGCGGCAATGGACGGGTCCATGATTCCGTAGCCGATGCGAAGGCCGGCAAGGCCGTAGGCCTTCGAGAATGTCTTGAGCACGATTACGGCGGGACCATCCTTGCCGATGTAGTCAGCCCCAACGGGTGTTGCCGGGTCCCTGTTGAACTCGATATAAGCCTCATCCATCACGATTATGGTCTCAGCGGGTACCACGCCTAAGAATTTCTCGAAGTCCGCCTTGCTGATGACTGCTCCGGTGGGATTATTCGGATTGGTAAGAAAAATAACTTTCGTGCGCGGCGTAACCGCCTGGGCCATGCCTTCGAGGTCGATATCCATTCCCTTGAGCGCCACCGGAACGGGTGTTCCGCCCATCCACCTTGCAACCAGGTTGTATAGAAGAAATGAAGGCAACGGCATTATTACTTCGTCACCCGGGGTGAGAAATGCGCGAATTACCAGCTCGATGATTTCGTTCGAGCCGTTCCCCAGCAGGAGACCGTCAAAGGGGTAGCCGTATTTTTGGGATAATTTTCTTCGAAGGTAGAAGCCGCTTCCGTCCGGGTAGCGGTTGAGCTTGAGCATTGCCGAGCCGATCGCTTTGAGGGCCTTCGGCGACGGTCCCAAAGGGTTTTCGTTGCTGGCAAGTTTGATCGAGCCGCTTATTCCCAGTTCGCGTTCAAGTTCTTCTATCGGCTTGCCCGGCGGGTAAGGGGTGATCGCAGCGATGTGTTCGGGCGCACGGGGTTTCATGTTTTGGTTATGTGGCCATGGTCCCTTCTCGTTTATTCAGAAGGCCCTTATAATAAAAGCATGTTTGAAAATCAAGGGTCCCCTGGGAAAATCCGCAGTTGATTTCGCGACCTTTTGTGTTCTTACGTTTGCACCTTGTTTTGTCCCTGTGCGTGTACTAATATGCTATAGATATGCTCAATGCCGCTCCAGGACGGGAATTCCCCCGCGGGGGCGTTGTTGCCTTTCACACGGGATCTTATCTCAATGATTAAGAATACGAAATTAAAAAACGTTTCGAATGTCGCCCGTGAAACTTCGGCCGGAGCCAAGGAAGCGAAAGCCAAAAAGCCGGAGAGCACCCCTGTGCGTGACGGGCATCAACCCGTTTCGTTTGATCCTTTTCGCCTCTACCTTGACGAGATAAAGCGATACCCGCTTCTCAGCAGGGAAGAAGAAATGGATTTGGCGATCCGCTATCGGGAAAAGGGAGACGTCGAGTCCGCCTATAAGCTGATAACTGCCAACCTGAGGCTTGTCGTTAAAATAGCCATGGATTTTCAGCGCTACTGGATGCAAAACCTGATGGACCTCATCCAGGAGGGAAATGTCGGGCTCATGCAGGCTGTGAAAAAGTTCGATCCTTACCGGGGATATAAATTCTCCTATTACGCCTCATTCTGGATCAAAGCCTATATAATCAAATTTATAATGGATAACTGGAAGCTGGTAAAGATCGGCACCACCCAGGCCCAGCGGAAGCTGTTCTTCAATCTTCGCAAGGAAAAGGAGCGGCTGGAAGCCCAGGGCATCGAAGCCTCAGCCAAACTGCTCAGCCACAGGCTCGACGTCAAGGAATCCGAAATCGTCGAAATGGACCAGAGGCTCAACAGTTGGGAAATTTCCCTGGACAGCCCGTTAAAGGAAGATTCCGAAGATACCCACAAATCGTTTCTGCCTTCAGACGATCTTCCCGTCGACGACCAGATAGCGGATCGGGAAGCCAAGGCTATCCTCCATGACAAGCTGATGCTCTTCAAGGAACAGCTAAGGGGCAAGGAGGCCGTCATTTTCGATAAACGGCTCCTGACCGAAGACCCTATGACGCTCCAGGAGATCGGCGATAAGTTCGGAATCAGCCGCGAGCGGGTCCGTCAGATCGAAAGCCGCTTGAAAAAGAAGCTCAAGGCATACCTGGAAGAGGAAATAGCCGATATAGAGCTGCTCCAGGAGAGCATGATAGAAATCTAGAACGGATACGGTCCGTCGTTTGTTGATTGTTGCTGAAAAGGCGCGCCCGGCGCGCCTTTTCAATTCCACCAAAATTTGTGGCGCAGGCCTTCCAGCCTGTCGCTCTGGCTCTTGATTAATGGGGCTGAGGCAAGCTGAAAAGCTTGCCCCACATCATGTTTACGGAACCGCAAATGGACAAAAAACCGATAGAGCTTTCACAAGCAGCGCGCTCGGCCGGCTGAGCTTCCAAAATCAGTCCAGGGGACCTGGCTGAACTGCTGCTCGGGCTTCCGGCGGAAACCGACCCGAATCTGATCGCGGGGCGAGAGTTGTCCGAGGATGCCGGTGTATACAGGATTTCCGACGACCTTGCGCTCATCCAGACGGTCGACTTCTTCACCCCGATTGTAAACGACCCCTTCGATTTCGGGCGAATTGCCGCCGCAAATGCCCTTAGCGACGTCTATGCGATGGGCGGGCGTCCGATTACCGCCATGAATATCGCCTGCTTCCCGATAAAGCAGATGGACAAGAACATCCTGCGCGCCATACTGGCCGGCGGGATCCAAAA
This sequence comes from Desulfarculales bacterium UBA696, assembly GCA_002298995.1. Lineage (GTDB taxonomy): Bacteria > Desulfobacterota > Syntrophobacteria > Syntrophobacterales > Syntrophobacteraceae > SbD1. The sequence continues at coordinate 43,158 of DBMO01000054.1, read as the reverse complement.
AATCCACGAAGCCGGGGTAGCGCTCGCGGGGGGCCACAGCGTCGACGACATGGAGCTAAAATACGGCCTGTCTGTAACTGGTTTTGCTCACCCCAAAAAAATATGGCTCAACTCCGGGGCGCGTCCCGGCGACAGCCTCATTTTGACCAAGCCGCTCGGGACCGGAATACTTGCAACCGCCATAAAGGGGGGCGTAGCTACACAGGAAGCGGCGAAGCTTGGGACCGAGATCATGGCAGAACTCAACCGGAGTGCCGCCGAGGTCCTCATGCGCCATACCGTTCATGGCTGCACCGACATTACAGGGTTTGGCCTGCTTGGCCACGGGCTTGAGATGGCCCTGGGCAGCAAAGTGACACTGAAGCTTGACGTCCGAAGCATACCCGTGCTGCCTGGAATTCCCGCACTCGTCTCGCTCGGGATGGTGCCGGGCGGAACCTATGCGAACCGCAATTTCTGCGCCGATAAGGTCAGAAAATCCGACTCGGTAGATCCCGTAATGCTCGACATTCTCGCCGACGCCCAGACCTCGGGAGGCCTTTTCGCATCGGTACCCTCCGATTCGGCAGAGCTAGTGGTAAGGGAGCTAAGGGATTCGGGAGTGAAGTATGCTGCCGTGGTCGGCTCGGTGGAAGGCCCAAGTGAGGGTTTTATAGAGTTGAATTAATCGGGGACACCGTTGTGGACAGGCTTTCCAGCTTGCCGAGTTCCCAATAAAGACGGTTTAAAGACGCCGGATTCCAGCCAAAGACGCCGCGGGGATGACGATTTTTTAGAACTTTGCGGAATGAATAACACGTTTTATTCGGAACAGCATCTAAACGTGTGCCCATCCTCCTTATCTCCCAACCCGCAACCCACTACAGGTCCGCTCTCCGGCCCACGCCTATCCTCCTTTTGGCGGTGGTTTTCTCGTAGACCCTGATGAATTCTCGCGCCGAGCGGTCCCACGAGAAATCCTGGGCCATGGCCCGCTTCTGGATTTCCACCCATTTGTCCTTATCGCCAAACATGTGGATGGCTGATTCCACTGCATCGAGAAAAGCTTGCGGGTCGTATTTGTAGAACTTGAAGCCAGTCCCGGAATCCGGATCTTTGATAACGTCGATAACAGAGTCGTCCAGCCCGCCGGTTGCGTGTACGACCGGTATTGTGCAGTATCGCAGGCTGTACATCTGGTTCAAGCCGCAGGGTTCGTATCGCGAAGGCATCAGGAAGATATCCGAGCCGGCCTCTATGAGATGTGCGAGCTTCTCGTCGAATTCAAAAAGGACTTTCAGCTGCTTCGGGAAAAGAAGTGCCGTCTCTTTTAGATTTTCTTCGATTGAAGCATCCCCGGTCCCTAGGATCACAAGGTTCACGTCCATGCTCATAAGCTCGGGCAGGATTTTTTCGAGCAGGTCGAAGCCCTTCTGGGTGGCCAGCCTGCCTATCATCCCGAGAAGAGGGCGATCAAGCCTTTCCCGCGGGAAGCCCAGGTCCTTGCAGAGAACCGACTTGCACACTTTCTTGCCGGACAGGTCCTCCGAGCTGTAGTTGGCGGGGATAAGCGGATCGTTTTCGGGGTCCCATACCTTCGTATCAATGCCGTTTAGAATTCCGGCCAGACTGTCCCTACGCTCCTTGAGAAGCCCCTCGAGCCCAAAGCCGAATTCGGGGGTCTGTATCTCCCTGCTGTAGCGCGGGCTGACCGTAGTCAGAAAGTCGCTGTAGACCAGCCCGGCCTTCAGAAAGCTGCACTGTCCCCAGAATTCGAGTCCGGCAATGGAAAAAGCGGAAGCGGGGAGCTGTGTCAGGCTAAAAATCTCGGGGGGGAAAAGCCCCTGGTACGCAATATTATGGATGGTGAAAACAGTCCCGGAGCGCAAAAAATTGGGGTCGTAGCGCCAGTTCAACTGAAAATAAGCGGCAATGAGACCTGCTTGCCAGTCGTGGAGATGAAAGATGGAAGGATACCAGTCCAGTGCCATGCAGAGCTGGCGAACGGCCCTGCTGAAGACGATAAATCTTTCCGAGTTGTCTTCGTAATCGCCCCGGACAGGGCTTCCGTAGAGATACGAGCGATCGTAGAACTCGTCTTTTTCAAGGAAATAGATGGGAATGCCCGTTTCGGTCCGGCCCTCCCAAATGTAGACATGGTAATCGTGAACGCCGACCGGCACGACAATATCCCTTGCGAGCAGATCCATCGAGCCGGCGCCGTTGCGCATGCCCCTGTAGAGCGGCATGAATATCCTTACATCGCAACCAAGTTTCTGGAGCGAAGCGGGCAGCGAGCCGGTGACGTCGGCAAGGCCGCCGGTCTTTGCAAAGGGTGATACTTCAGAGGCGCAAAAGAGAATCTGCATTTTCGGCTAAGACTCCTGGTCCTTTTTTCGACGGTCGATCATGGATATCACGTTGCTATCTTTTTTGTGCTCGACCAGGGTTGGCTTTGGGGGCTCTTTCTTCTCCATTTTCGGGCGGTCTGCATCTTCTTGGGAGGCGAGCTGCTCCTCGGTGGGGGCCACTACTTTTTCTATTCGCATGGGGTGGCCGCCCATGGTGAATTCATCGCCGTTAAAGTAACCTTCGCGAAGAATCCACGTCACCAGGAGCAGCGGAACCTGGAGGACCAGTAGTCTTATGTGAAACCACTCGGGCTTTACGTCAGGGGTTATCTCTTCCACCCTGGCGAAAAAGGCCGGATTATTGTCCATGTATACGAGAACCACATCTCCTTCTGCTGTCCTGTTTGCCATGGTGATTTTTCCCGACTCCTCAATGCCCCTGATGGGCTGATTTGATGATGCCCCCGTGTTCGGCGCTATTCCTACCGTTTATATAATCCTCCGAAAGGCTTGCCGGGGCAAGAGGCAGTTTTTTAGGGTCCGGAAGGACAAAGCCGAAGGCCAGTTCAAGAAAAAGTGTAACTATCCTGAATGTCGCACCCCATAGCAGGTCTGCCCGGCCGTCGCGGGTATGGATGTAGCATGGGAAATCGACCGTCTTTCCCCTGAAGCGCCATTCCATGCCGGGCGGGACGTAGACCCTGTAGACGGCGTATCTATAGGGATTTAGAAGCTCCCTAAGGGGGATCGTTACAACTCGGTCGACCTCCCAGCTGAGGGTGTATTTTTGCTGCCCGGATACCCAGACCACCATCGGGTGTATAACCCTGCGGTAGAGGATCAGGCATTGAGAAGTCAGGGGACCGAGAAATGTCAGCCCGAGAGGGTTTAGATGCATTTCCTCCCAGCTCTCGCGAATCCCGGTCGCAAGCAGGATGGAAAGAACTCGTGCCTCATCGGGCCGCACCTTCCTTATGTGTTTCCAGCACGGCCATTTCCAAAGAGGTAGGCCGGGCAGGGCGAGGAGCTTCGAGAGCAAGGTGTCGGATTTGAGTTCAATGCCGCCTCCGGGGCAGCAAATATCCCCGGGCTGTTTTACCTGTTTCGAGCGTTTGTTCAATATTACGCAAAACTCGGGTGAACCGCCGTTCTCGGTAACCTGCTCGCCCAGCAGCAGCAGGACGCTCGACGTGTGAACGCCAAGATGAAAGTCCGAGCTGCGAAAAAGGCTGCTCAGGCCGCACTGGGACGAGAGCGCCCGGACCACATGCTTTTGCATTTCCCGTGGGTCGCTCAGTGATCTCAGCATTGCGGCCGGGTTGGTTTCCACGTGGTCCATTCCTCGATCTTCTTTTCTATACGTTTTGTGGAAATAGGGAAAAGGGTTTTTATCTCGGGGGCAAAAAGGCTGATTTTGAATTCCTCGATCATTTGCCCGAATTCCTTGAGGAAGGAAAGAGCCTCGGACGTGGACCTCGATGAGGTTTCAGCCTCGATTTCCCTGAATTTTTCTGCGTACGGCGCTGCTAGCGCCTCCTTGGCCCTGTCCTTTTCCGGGGAAGCGTATGCACGCTCGGCCCTGATCCTGAGAGCTTTGAGATACCTCGGCAGGGAATCGATTGGCCGTCCTGGGCGGCGCGCCAAAAAATCCGGGGGCACCAGCGATTGAACCTCGGCTGAGATTTTCGCGAGTCGCTCAACGACGGCACCGTTTGCCCCGGCCATGCGGCGGTATCTGTCCAAGGTTGAGATAGTCTCGTGTCTTTCCCGCACCACTTCAAGGATTTGGTTGACGATCCGCCTGCCCAGGCTCCCCAGGCTGCCTTTAACTTTCTCCAGTTTGTCGAGAAGGCGCTTACGGTCCGGGGATTGCGGCAGGTGCAGGTCGCAAATCTCCCGTAGAATATAATCATACAGGGCGGCGGATGCCTGTTTCGGAGAACCCATGAAAAAGACCTGCGGGGCGAGTTGATCCGGGAAAGCCCAGTCTTTTGCGAGCTGTTTTAGCTCGTGGGAGAAAATTTGCTTGTAGAGGCGCATCAGGCCTGAGCGCGTGGATTCTTTTGCACTCTTCGGGTCGGCGAACAGGCGAACGGCTACCTTTTCGAGCTCAACGCCAAGGCCCGGCCATGCAAAGCGCGGCACCCCGAGAGCATCCTCGCCTAGATGGATCATTTCGGGCAACTCACCGAAATCAGCGCCATCGATTGAGTCGCGCTCCCATTTCCTTCTCGCCTCGCGCCAGAGCTTATCATCGTGGCGCTCTACCGAGGATGGTCTGAGTTTGTCGAGTTCCCGCCCGGAAGCTAGCACGCCGCCGTCGGGCCCGATGACCTCGAACCGCATCCGCAGGTGCTGAGGCACCTCGGCTCGATCCCACTGCGCGTGAGGTACGCGAAAACCGGTAAGGTCCAGGACTTGCCGGCTGAGTTCAACGTAAAAACCGTCCGGGCCGTAAGAGAGGGACTCCCAGACCCGGCGGGCGGTCTCGTTTACCGGGACGAAATTCTTGCGGATGCCCTTTGGCAGGCCCTTAATGAGAAATAAAACCTTCTCCGGGAGCATGCCGGGAACAAGCCACTCGAACGGTTCCTGCTGGATGCCGGCAAGTGCGTGGACTGGTACGATTACGGTTACGCCGTCATCTTCTTCGCCCGGATGAAAGGAGTAGCGCAACGGCAGCTTTGTGCCGTTATAGTCGAAGCTGTCTGGAAATTTCTCCAGAGCTTCGAAATCCGGTTCGGACCGAAGCAGGTCCTTTTCGCTCATCTTGAGGAAATCATCGCCACCGCTGTCCTTTATCAGCTTGTCAAAAGACCTCAAATCGCAAATCTGAGGGATTCGAGCATCGTAGAAACCGAAAAGGATCTCATCGTCTACCAGGAGATCCCGGCGACGGGTCCTGCTTTCAAGCTCCTCGATTTTTGCGGTAAGCTCCCTATTGTGTGCCAGAAATGTGTATCTATCCGGGAGGTCCCCCTCGACCAGCGCCGAGCGGATAAAAATGTCGCGGGCCTCCGCGGGATTGATCCGCTCGAAATTTACCTTGCGCCTTTCGACAATGGTCAAGCCGTATAGTGTCGCTTTTTCGAAAGCGACGACCTGGCCGCGCCGCTTTTCCCAGTGAGGCTCGGACCAGCCGTATTTGCAAAGATGCCGCCCCAGTTCCTCGATCCACTCGGGTTCGATGTTTGCGGCTGTTCGCGCAAACAGCCGCGAGGTCTGCACCAGCTCGGATGCGGCGATCCACTGCCCTCCACGATTAAAAAGCCCGGAACCGGGGAATATCATCGACTGCCGGTTCTTGGCGGCAGTATATATGTTCTTGTCCTTTCTCACGGCGACTTGGCTCAAGTAGCCGCTGAGAATCGAGCGGTGGATTGCATCGTAGGAGGCTGGGTCGGTATTATCCTCAAAATCTCCAAGCTCAATCAGAATGGACCGGATTTCTTCATAGACATCCCTCCATTCGCGCATGCGCCGGTAAGATAGAAAATTTTCGCGGCAGAACTTTCGCACCTGGCTGGTGTTTTTAGGTGTAGGGGAACTCCCGTCAGCAGCGACGAACAATTCGCCCCAACAGGCCTGCCAGATCTTCAGCAAGGAAACGAAATCCGACCTGGGGTCGCGAAACCTGGCGTGAGCTTGGTCGGCCTGTGTTTCCTGGTCGAGCGGCCGTTCCCTCGGGTCCTGTAGGCTGAGGGCGGCGGCAATGATTTCCAGTTCCCGGAGCGAGTTCTCACGTCTTGCTTCAATAAGCATCCTTGAAATGCGGGGATCGAGCGGCAGACGAGCCATGGTCTTGCCGATAGCGCTCAGGTGGTGATGTTCGTCGACGGCCCCGAGTTCGCGAAGCACCCCGAACCCGTCCTTTATGGCGGCGGGGGAGGGCGGATCGAGGAAAGGAAAATCCTGGACCCTGCCCAGCCGCAGGTAGAGCATCCTTAAAATGACTTCGGCAAGATTGGACCTCTGGATCTCGGGCAGCGTATAAAGAGGGCGGGTGAGGTAGTCGTCTTGCGAATAGAGCCTGATGCATATACCGGCTTCGACTCGCCCGCATCGGCCCTTTCTTTGGTCGGCGGAAGCCTGTGAAATGGGATCGATCGGAAGGCTGCGGGTCCTCGATCGAGCATTGTAGCGGGCTATCCTGGCAAGCCCCGTGTCGATAACGTATCTAATGCGTGGAATGGTGATCGAGGTCTCTGCGACGTTTGTCGCAACCACGATCTTGTCCTCGGAGGTCGGGGCAAAGATCCTCTGCTGATCGCCCGCCGCCATTCTTCCAAAAAGCGGCAGCACCAGCGTATTCAGGTATCGCCTTTCGTCAAGCCTCTGGACGGTCTCCCTGATATCGATCTCGGTAGGCATGAAAATAAGGATGTCGCCGCGCTTTCCGGGTCCGGCTTTCAGCGCGGCAACGGCCGACACGGCCTGGTCGACGTATGTTATTTCCTCGGCCTCTTCCTCGGGACCCTCGATTGGCCGGTGCCAGACATCCACCGGGTAGGTCCTCCCGGAAACCTCGATTATCGGAGCGCCTCCGAAAGCAGCGGAAAACTTTTCGGGGTCAATAGTTGCCGATGTGATAATGACCTTCAAATCCGGCCGCCTGGGAAGCGTGCGGTGCAATATTCCGATCAGAAAATCTATATTGAGGGTGCGTTCGTGGGCTTCGTCCACGATGATAGTGTCGTATGCCCTGAAGAGTCTGTCTTTCTGGGCTTCGGCAAGCAGAATGCCGTCCGTCATGAACTTGATGCGGGTGCTGCGGGCGGTGCGGTCCTGAAACCGGATCTTGTGACCGACAATCCTTGGACCCTGCGGCCCCAGCTCTTCGGAAACGCGCGCCGCAAGGGTGATGGCGGCAATCCTTCGCGGCTGGGTGATGCCGATCATCCCATTTTGGCCTCTTCCCGACTCGATGCAGAGCTTCGGGATCTGGGTGCTCTTGCCCGATCCGGTCTCGCCGGTGATTACAAGTACCTGGTTCTCCCGTATGGCCGCAATGATCTTATCGCGCCACTGCGTGATCGGCAATTCGCCTGGATAGGAGATTTCGGGAATTGCTGGGTGCCCAGGAGTCTCGGGGTTGTGCATTTGGGTTGCGGGTTGGGTCATCTTTGATTATGAAACGCTCCGTTTGTTTTCTATTGCCAGGTTTGTTCTCATCGGCAAACGATCTTTACAAAACAGCAGGGTTATGTCAATTCTCGATAGCTGTTCGTACGGCAGTTGGATCGCTCCATATTTGGCCTGGAAAATACTTGCGAAAATTTCGATTATACTCCTAACGCGGATTTACGGCGATAGGTGCGAGAGGGGAGAACAGATGACCGATATTAAGCGCAGGGTGGAAGAATCGGCTGCTTTTATCAAGCCATACATCGAGGATGCGCCCAAGATCGGGTTGATTCTGGGGACCGGGCTTGGGGGCGTCATTGACGGCATCGACAGATCGGCTTCACTTGCCTACGAGACCATCCCGAATTACCCGGTAAGCACCGTGGAAAGCCACCACGGCAGGCTTGTCTTCGGCACATGGCACGGTAAGCCGGTAATTGCCATGCAGGGCCGGTTCCACCTCTACGAAGGCTACTCACCCGCGGAGGTCTCTTTTCCGATCCGGGTGCTGCGAGAACTCGGAGTAAATACCCTGATGATCTCGAACGCTGCAGGCGGCCTAAATCCCCATTTCGACCCTGGAGACCTGATGCTGGTAACCGACCATATCAATCTCACCGGTCAAAATCCCCTGATCGGGCAAAACATCGATGCCTGGGGCCTGAGATTCCCGCACATGGCCGAACCATATAGCCGACGGCTCAGAAAGCTTGCAGAAGATACCGCTCTTGCCGAGCGCATTCAACTCCGCCGCGGCGTGTACGTGAGCGTCGCCGGACCCAGCCTGGAGACGGCCGCCGAATCGCGCTTTCTGAGAACCATCGGTGCCGACGCCGTGGGAATGTCAATGGTAATGGAAACGATAACCGCAATTCATGCCGGTATGGAAGTCCTTGGCATATCTGTTATAACCAACGTAAATCTTCCCGATGCATACGAAGCCGCAACCATCGAGGATGTAATCGCGACTGCGAACATCGCTGGAGAGCGGCTGGAGAAGCTTTTGGCAAAGATAATTGAACAGATTCAGATCTAGGGCGCGCTATTTACAGACGGTTTTCGTTAAGGAATTGAAAAATGGAGGAAAGTTTTCGGAAGTATCTTGAGCCGACGTCAATTATCGACAGCGACCACCCCCTGGTCAAAGATATGGCGGCAAGCATTGCGGGCGGGGCAAACGATCCAGTCAGTAAAGCGGTTGAACTTTACCTATATGCGCGCGATGGAATACGGTACGATCCCTATTCTCCCTTTTACCTGCCCGAACATTACCAAGCAAGCTACGTAATCGAAAGGGGACGGAGTTTTTGCATACCAAAGGCCTCCCTTTTATGCGCGCTCGGCAGGGCGTGCGCCATTCCTTCCAGGGTGGGGTTTGCAACAGTTAAAAACCACCTCGCAACCAGGCAACTACTCGAATTTTTGGGAAGCGATCTTTTTGTTTAGCACGGATACGTCGAATTCTACCTGGAAGGCAAATGGGTCAAATGCACTCCCGCATTCAACGGCGAGCTTTGCGCCAGGCACGGCGTCCCTGCGCTTGAATTTGACGGTCGAAACGATTCCCTTTTCCAGCCCTACAATGCCGAGAATAGAAAATTCATGGAGTATGTGGAAGATCTTGGAACCTATGCCGACATACCGGTTGTACACATATTGGATGCTTGGAAAAAAACCTACGGGAAGGAATTTTTCGCCAAATCCAAAAAACTCTTCATCGAGCGTGGAGACGCCTCCCTATCGGATTTTGAAGCAGAAGATATTTGGAAGGGGTAGACAACCCATGTGGATAACCACATACCGATCTTATTACCCGCGGTATTTCATTAGGAGCACCCCTTGTTGGGTTTCGCTTGACTGCCCGCCGGAAAGTGAGTCCCCCGGGATTTAGCGCTCAACCCCACCCACGGTACCATGCCGCCAGGTCCCGTCAGCACCACCTGTCCCGAGTTGTGGGGTGCAGGTGCACGTGTCTCGGCACGGGGATGGGGCAATTGAGGACGCATCTTTTAACCAGTTCTTCGGCGGCGGAGATTAGACTCTTTTCGGTGCCGTTCCACTTGAGGAGCGCTTCTTCGATGGTAGGGGGAGCGCCCAGGTCCATCAGGGCGCAAATCAGTATGTAGAGGGAAGTTGCCTCAACGCTTGCATTCAGTTCGAAAATCGCACGGTCCATGTTCATCTGAATTTTTACCTTTGGCAATTTTCTGTTCGATTTATGTGAACGTTATTCCCGAGCCGCGAAAACCGTGTCTCACGCCGTTAGGTCCAGTACGGCCTCACTCAGTTTTTCCGCCATGTCCACAATTCTTGGTCCCGAGCGGCAGGTCAAGCCGCAGTCGAAGATTAAGATACGGCCGGACCGAACCGCGCTAACCTTCTTCCATTCAGGGTCGGCTTCAAGGAGGTTTTTTATCTGGGGTTCACAGAAGAAAATAATTTCAGGGTCCCGGGACCGGATCTGCTCGGGGTCGCAGACAAAATAGGGGGCTTGGCCGTCTCCAGCCACATTTCTTCCCCCGGAGAACTGGATGACGTCATGCTGGAAAGCGCCCGGTCCGGGGGTAATCAGCGGTTCCCAGTTCATTATGCGGAAGACGGAAGGGCGGCGGCGCGACTTATTCCCAAGCGCATCACATACTTGTAAAAGCCTGCGTTCAATAGATGCGGAAAGCTCCGCCCATCTTTTTTCGCAGCCAAGCAAAGCGGCGATCTCGGCCATGCTTTCCAGCGAGGCGGCTACCGTCGGCGGTTCGCTGTGATAGACCCTGAGGCCTTCTTCAGCCAGCATCGAGGCAATCTCATCATGGTGGGACCCGAAAGTCAGCACCAGGTCCGGGCGGGCTTTAAGGACTGCACCTATATCGGGAGAGTACCACGAACCGAACCTGGCGATCTTTCTTACTTGATCGGGAAAATTGCAGTCTTCGGTCACGCCAATAAGATTTTCGGTCATGCCGAGCGCCGCAACGATCTCTGTCTGAGTAGGGGCAAGGGAGATCAGCCTGGGGCTATTGCTCATCCTGACCGCCTTCTTTGAGAGATTTCGCCGAGTACATTAGAATTCGGGTAAAAGTGTTGGCAAGCGCAAATACCTGGTCCAGTACCGGAAGGTGCAGGCTTATAGTATCGTCGAAAAGCAGGTGGAAAGTCGGTCTGAACTCTTCGTCTCCCAGCCAGAAAATAATTAGTAGCGGGACCCGAGGAAGAATTGAGAACTCATATGAGATGTCGCCAAGGTTCACTTTTTCACCGCCCATTTTCTGCGCGCAGGCGTGAAGGAGTTCTGGATCGGTGTCGAATAATTTGGCGAAAGGCTCGAGGGGCAGTGCATGAGGTCCGCTGAAAAAAAGAGCGCCTGAAGGGAGGTCCTTCTCTGTTACCCACTTTTTGGAAAGCGGCCTCTCCTGTGATTCGAGCAGGTAGTGGAGCACGAAAAGATGGAGCTGAAAATCCCGTGAAAACTTGGAGAATTCCCCGATTATTTCCATCTTCTCCGATTCGGGCCAGCACACTATGGCAGTATTGAAGAAGGGGATTATATAGACCTCTTCCTGGTCGTCATATTCGACGCCCGAATTCCCCGCAATTTCGGCGGGGTCGGCCTCTCTAAGTCTCTCCCAGAGCACGGGGTCGATTTCAGATGATTTCGTATAGGGCGCATCGGTGCTCCGAACGTCCTCGACGAAAGCTTCGACGATCTCTCGGGCCATGTCTTCCATTTCACAGGGGACCATGATGCGCCCCCATCCTTTTTGCGGGACGAACAAGCCTGTGTAGGGTGTTTCTTCAAAACCCCGCAAAAGCGCCGGGATACCCTCCTGCCTCAAGGCATCCATTAGCAGATCGGCCTCGAAACGATTGGCCAGGGTGTATATCGATGTAAATTGTGCTGAATCGTTCATGGAAGGTTCTCTTCATTATTCGAACGGGCCTCTAGAGTTTCACCAGGCCCACCGATGACGTGATTTTGCACGTTGCGCAATTAAAAACTAAACATCGAGGAGCCAAAGCCCCCGCATTCGACTCGCTTTTCTTGAGAGCTGACGCAAGGCTTTATTTCTGCCAAAACAGAAGAAATAATGTATAAATACGACCCGTGAAAATGTTGCCACAAGCGCGTGACACGAGCTTTCATTGTAGCATTTCCATGGGCGCGAATTGGTTTTTGTAAGACTTTAATCACAAGGCCGGCACTACTTTAGCACGACGCCGGATGTGCGGCAATGAAATGAAATGTGCGGCCCGGACCTGGATTGGGCCAGACCGCGAACAAAAAGGAGGTCCCTTGAGAATTCTTGTTACAGGCGGGGCAGGCTATATCGGCTCGCATACCTCGAAGCTTCTCAAAAAAACCGGGCATGATCCGGTGGCTTTCGACAACCTGTCAAACGGCTGGGCCGAATGGGTCAAGTTCGGACCCTTCGCCTTTGGCGACATACGCGATGAAGAGGCCCTTTTTCGTGCGCTTACCGGCTTCGATATAGACGCTGTTATCCACTTTGCCGCCAAGGCTTACGTGGAAGAGTCCACGCGGCTCCCTGAGCTTTACATGGATAATAACGTCGGCGGGACAATTTCGCTGTTGAAGGCCATGAAGCGCGCCGGGACCAAAATGTTGGTCTTTTCGAGCTCATGCGCAACTTACGGAAATGCCTTATCACCACTTATCGGCGAGAATCACCAGCAAAAGCCGACCAACCCTTACGGACTTTCAAAGCTGCTGTGCGAGCATGTGATTTCGGCGATTGCGCCCGTTGCGGGAATCCGCCACGCGATGCTTCGATACTTCAACGTGATCGGGAACGACCCTGAAGGGGAAATCTTCGAAAAACACGAGCCTGAGACGCACGTTTTACCCAACCTGATAAAGGCTGCGTTTTCGGGGGGTGAATTTTCTCTTTTCGGGACCACTCATCCAACCCCTGACGGCACCGCGGTACGGGACTATGTACACGTAATGGACCTTGCGGCGGCCCACATCGCGGCTATAGACATGCTTGCATCACAGGAGAGGTTGATATCAAACGTTGGCAGGGGGCGGGGAGTATCTGTACGCGAACTGCTTGGCATAGTCGAATCGGAGTTGGGAGTCAGCGTAAATGCCAGGGAGATGCCGATTCGCGCGGGCGATCCGCCGGAACTCGTTGCCGACAATTCTTTTCTAAAAACCTGGTTTCCACACGAATTCAAGACAGTTAACCAGGCGGTGCGGGAAATAGCCGCCGTCACGCGGCCGCACTGGTCCTGAGAGTCTCGATGTACTTCTTGATTGTGGGCAGGTTGCGAAAGAAACGGTGCGAGGAAAGTTCCGCGAGAAGATTTCTCGCGTCGAATGGAATTCTGAAAAGCGTTACGGTTTTCCGCGAAGAATCGTAGAGGACCGAATTAGCCGCCGGAACGCCATCGCGGTAGGGGCCGCCAACGCTTCCGGCCTTCACCCAGTAGCGCGAACTCGGGTTTATTTGGATAGCTAGCGACATCTCGCCCTTTTTCAGGTGGTGTGACCTGATCTCGCCACCTTCAGGCAATTCGAATACCGCTGGAAAATGGTCATGGCCGCTCACGATCAGCCGCTTTCCATATTTCCGCCAGTATGGAATAGATTTGGCCATGGCTACTCGGTCGAGATAGCCGAAGTTGTCGATGGTTGGGGCGGCGCCTTCTTTCGGCAGGCTGAACGGCGAATGGTGCACAACTGTAAATTCCTCTTCCTCGATTGCAAGAGGCAAATCCAAGAAATAGTCGATAGCGCCGCCGACCTGGGAAAGAAGTGCGGCGTTATAGGCCGTGGCTTGCATTCTGTCCAACTGGCCCGGATGGTCGATAATTGCCCCCGCTATAAGCAAATCGTGATTTCCGGCAACCGTGGGAAACCCCTCCCGGCTTAACCTGGCGTATGCTTTGTCCCCGAAAGGGAGCCATCCCGCGATGTCGCCAAGACAATAAGCCGCATCGGGCCTCAAACTGTCCAGGTGTTTCAAGCAGGCTTCAAGGGCCGGAAGATTCCCGTGGATATCACCGAAAAAATAGGTCCGCATCTTCTTGCCGCCTCTCTGATTATGGCCGGGAAGGTGGGTCTGGTTTCCAGCCTGCCGTCAGCGCTTTTCCTCAGTAGAGATAGTCCACTGTTTGCCGTCTGAAATGGCATGGACTGCTCCGTCCAGATCTGTCCGATATGTCCTTACATAGCGCTCCTCGTAGCGCCTTAGCGCCCCCGGAGCCGGAAAACCGAACTGGTTGGCATACCCGCAGGAAAAGATCACGGCTAAGGGCCGAAGTATGTCAATGAATCCAGCGCTGTTCGAGTACTCGCTCCCGTGGTGGGGAGCGACGAGCAGGAGCCGCCGGTTTTTCTCGAACCTTTCGGCAATAGCGTTTTCAATTTCGGCCCCTATGTCACCGGGGAGCACGAGCGAGGTGTCGCCGAATACCACCTCGATCACCAGCGACGTATCATTTAGTGAGGCGCCGGCAGGGTGTTCGATCTGTTCCGGCCGCGGATGGCGGACATTTACCCTCGCCTCTCCTATCCGCACCTCATTTAAAATATCCGGGAAGGAGCGGACTTTAATTCCACGCCGCGATGCGATCTCTTCGAGAGCTGAGCCGCCGGTCTCCAGCTTAGCGGTCCTCTCCGAAATTCTGCTTGTCCAGAAACAGCCCGTATCGAAGTTTGCGAGAATGAACCGGAGGCCGTTGCGGTGGTCCGGGTGGTCGTGGGAGAGTACGACGTGATCGAGCTTTCGAATACCCTGATTCCAGAGGAAAGGCGCCACAACCAACCTTCCGATATCATGGGAGTCGTCCCTGAATCCACCCCCGTCAATCAGCAATGCCTCTCCCGTGGGAAACCTGACCATGGTCGATGTGCCTTGCCCGACATCGATAATGTCAGCCCGGAGCGTAGGTCCCGAAACAGTTCCCCGTGCCGTATCAAGAGCCGCGTTTGCGCCGAAAAATGCCATTATCGCGGCTAATGCGGTGATCCTCGTTTTTCGCGATAACGGCACGAGCAAGATCCCTATCGCTGCGTATACCTCAAAGAGCTGCAAAATAGAGATGCTGCCGGTCCAGAAATAACTCCAGGAGAAGCCGGAAAACCATTTTATCAGGTGCAGGCAGAAACCCAAAAGCAGTTCGGCAGCCTTTACCAGCGGAAAGGCAAGGCCCTCGCTGACCGAGAAGACCGCGAGGCTGATTAGGCCGCACGGCAGGATAATGAATCCCACGTATGGCACAAGGATTATATTTGCAGCGAACCCGGCAAGTGAAAAGCCGTTGAAGTAAAAAACCGTTAGCGGAAGCACAAGGATGGCTACGGCGATGGAAGCCAGGAACGCATCCTGGCACTGGGATGCAATTGTTCGAGCAATAGGCCAGGGAATGTGTCGGGAAATCCCCATGCCGCGAAGCCGTGGGTAGATCAGAATAATTGCCGCTACACAGGCAAAAGTGAGTTGAAATGAAATCTGCCACAAGCTATTCGGGTCGAAAAAAAGGATAACAAGTGCCGAGAGGGCGAGCACGGTAAGCGAGTCTGTGGAGCGGTACCAGAACGAGGCGCCGAAGCATAGCGCGAGCATGAGGACAGACCTCCAGATGGGAGGCACGCCGAAGCCGGCCAGAAACGCGTATATAACCGCACAGGCGAGAGCCGGCCAGATTGCGATTCGGCTGTCGCTTATCCGGCCGAGAATGGCCGGGCAAGTGTTTCGCACCAGCAAGCGGACCAGTTTGAAAACAATCAGGCTCACAAGCCCGAGGTGCAAGCCGGAAACGGTTAGAAGGTGATTGAGGCCGGTTCTTTGAATATGGTCCTGCCAGGGCCGGTCGAGGAAATTTTGGTATCCGAGCAGCAGCGCGGCATAAAACGCCGCTGACTCCTCTCCAAGCGAGTCTCTTAGCCAGAAGAGGGCCCTTTGGCGGAAAAGGTCTATTCCGCCCCATGCGCGTTTTGCGATGGATTCCGGGTGAAAAGCGCTTTCAGGGACAACCGCCGCGATAAAGGCCTCATCTTTTAGAAAGGCCGAGGCATGGAAACCTTTTTCGGCCTGGTACCGGGCGTAGTCGAATGAACTCGGGTTTCCGAAATTCCGGAATGGTTTCAGGGTCATTCGAATAATCATGCGATCCCCCGGCGCATGGAAAGATGGGCGAACCCCGCTTTTCCCGGCAACAGTCAAAAGAGCGCCGACGTCAAGGGGAAACTCCCTGCCGTCGGCCAATGCGGAAATCAGGCGAAGAGGAATTCTCACCTTGTCCGGGTAATATTCGGGAGGCGACGAGACTTCGGTAAGGTAGACAGTCATGGGACGGTCGATAAACTGCGCGATTCTCTCCGGCCTGGGGAGTTCGGGTGCTGCCTGCAAAGCAGACCACATTCCGAGCACGAAAAACAGGAGGACGCATGACAGTATATGGAAGAGGGGAGAAAGTGGGCGGATTGCAGATGGAGCATGGAGAGAAGAAGACGGACGGAGGATGGCGTAGGCGGCAATCAGGATCACGGAAGCGAGGGCAAGATACTCGGGCTGCAGGCTGACCATCCCCTCAAGAAGGCGCTGAGACGCAATCCCCAGCATAAAGGACATGGTGAGGCATAAAAGGGGGCGGGATGACATTTATGCAGCCACCGAAGTGAGCATTTCCTTGTTGGTTAGTTCGTCCTCGACAAAAAGCTCCAGAAGTCTCTTGTAAACTGGTCCGGGCCGACCGTCACCGATCTTTTTGCCATCGAATTCAATAACCGGGAGCACGTTTACCGACGTGCCGAAAACGAACATCTCCGAAGCGGTATAAGCCTGTTCCCGTGAGACATCGGCCTCGGAAACGGAGCGTATTTCCTTCCCGACCAGAGTGGCGGCTAGGTCGATGGCCCTCGTTACGGTGATGCCTCTTAGAATTCGCCTGAAACGGGGTACGAGAAGATCGCCACCCTTAGTAAGAATGCCTATATTCTCCGTTGCTCCCTCGCCCAGATATCCATGCTCATCTAGCGAAATCGTAAAATCGACCCCGGCGTCTACCGCTTCTTTTTTCATCAGGACATTGGGCAGGTAATTGCAGGTTTTTACCGTCGCCAGGTAATCCGTCTTGACCGGTACGGCACTAGTTTTGAGAATGACCCCGCGCTCGTATCTTGACGGGGGTGTTTGAGGCAAGGCGGTAATAACAACGTAGAGCTGGGCGGCTACGGATTCATATGGGTTTGCCGAAAAGCTGCCCGGTCCTCTCGACACAAACAGCCTCACCGCGCAGTCGCCGGAATTGCCGGCCCGGATGGTTTCCCCGATTATTTCCACTAGGCGGGGACGGGTGACCGAAATTTCAAGATCCAGCACGGCAGCACCTTTTTCAAGCCTGTCAAGGTGCCGGTCAAGCGCGTATATGTTCCAGTTCCTGCACGTGAAAGCCTCGAATATGCCGTCGCCTCTGTGGAAGAGGTGATCGTCTATCGGCGCCATCATGAGTGCGGGATCAAGAATTATACCCCCGTACCAGCTCGAATACATGGCGAGATAGTTGACAAAATGCGGCCTGTTTAGCGAGATCAATCCGTCAATGACTTGATCGAAACTAAGTATGCGTGTTTGCATTATGCTATACTCTAAATGGTGGAAGGAGATTCACTCAAGGACCAGGAGCATTAATATATCTCAATGAAAACAAACGCGCTCCCGAAAATTGATGCAATTGTATTCGATTTCGACGGCACACTCGCTGAATTGCACATTGATTTTGCCGAAATGAAACATCAAATCGGCGCGCTTGCGCTCTCATACTCTAAGATAATCCCCCGCGAGCCGTTTTTGCCGGTCCTTGAATGGATGTCCTGGCTGGAAGCGCGTATCGGGGAAAATAATGGAAATCACGCTGGCGAATTCAGGCAAAGAGCGCTTGCGTTAATTTTGGAAATGGAAATGGAGGCCGCGCGGAAGGGTGCACTGTTCGAATTTACCAGGCCGGTTCTTGGTCTGCTGCACTCGATGGGCGTCAAGACCGCCATAATCACCCGGAACTGCGATGCGGCGGTACGTCTGGTTTTCCCGGATATAGACGACCACTGCGGCGCTTTTTTCGCTCGTGACCATGTATTGAAGCCCAAGCCCGACCCTGCTCACCTTGCTCATGCGCTAACGGCTGTCGGCGCGGAATTTGGGACGGCCCTGATCGTCGGCGATCATCCCATAGACATCCAGACCGGAAAAGCTGCGGGGATTCGCACTGCGGGAGTATTCAGCGGGAATGCCTCCCGCGGCGATCTGCTAAAAAGCGGCGCCGACTGGGTGGCCCAGGATTGCCGCGAGCTCATCGACGTGTTGGGCAAGGAAGGTCTTTTCGGCTAAGGCTCTGTTCATGCAGGGACAAACAAAATGGAGATGATTTGCCATGGAAAATCCTCCCAAATGCCTCCTGCTTCCAATCGATGGGACACCTGAATCACTGCGGCCGGTCGAGTTTGTTGCGCGGCTCTATCCCGGTGTGCGGAATGTAAACCTTATTTTGAGCTTCTTCACGCCGCCGCTGCCGCCGGTCTATGAAGATGCCTCCCCCGAGATGCAGAAAAAGCGCCGGGAGGTGATCGCATCACGCGAACAGGACACCCGGCGAGTATTTTCGAGCGCAAAAGAGATCCTTCACACGGCTGGATTCTCGCCCGATCTTATCCAGGAATACGTGCAGGAAAAACAAATGAGCGTGGCCCAACACGCGTGTCTTCTTGCCGATGTCAAAAAGGTCGATGCCATCCTGGTTCAAAAAAAAGTATCCAGCAGCCTCGAAGGTTTTCTCAGGGGTGAATCGCCCGCCGCATTGCTTCGGCATTGCCTTGCAAGCCCCATCTGGTTCACCGAAGGAGAAATGGATGCGCGGAGAGCGGCGATATGCGTATGCGGTGAAATAGCCGCGCTTCGCATAGCCGATCATGCCGGTTTTATGTTGGCCGATGCAGCCTGTGAGGTCACATTGCTGCATGTGAGCAAATCGATAGCCGGTCCGATTTCCGGCCGTTTGTCCGAGATGGACCAAAAGCTTTCCGGGTGGTCTCGTGGCGCTGGCGTACTGGAAGTTCTGCCTTACTTCCACAAATCCGCCGCGGCGCTGATTGAAAATGGCGTTGACGAGGGCCGGATCAGCATTTCAATAATCCCTCAGCGGGGCGATACTGCACACGAAATTCTTTTGTGGTGCGCAACGAATGGGGTGAGTGTGGTCGCCGTGGGGCATTCGCAACCGGAGGGTATCTGGAGTTTTCTAAAAGCATCGGTTACGAGAAGAATCCTTGCTGATTTCAAGAATATGGCTGTGCTGGTGGCGCAGTAGCCAGAATTGTCGGACACGCCGGCAATGGCGCGGTCTCCAGATGGCCGGGATACTTTGGAGACCATGCCTCAACGGATGGGTGAGCGATCAATTGGCTCGAAGCCGCGCCTCGGTATAGAAAAGCGAAACCCAACACTCCGGCACTGGAACCCCAGATTCCTGCGGCGGGGTGTTGGGTTTCGCTCCGTTTCGTGCATTTTAGGCGATGTTCCGGTTCACCGCCCTAATCAACGACAAAGCTCGGAATCGGGCTCCAGGGTGGACACATGAGAGAGGTGCCCACCCTGCAACTGCGACTATTTGGACTGAGAGCGGGAAGCGGCGGCAGCTTTTTTTGTCGCGGGCTTGGGCCTCTTCCTAGAGGTTAGTTCTTCATAGAAGATGAGGATCGGACTGGCAACGAAAACCGAGGAGTAACTTCCCGTGACTACGCCTATCAGCATGGCGAAGCTGAAATCGTGGATAACGCTGCCGCCGAACAGGAAAAGGCATAGAATGACAAAGAAGACGGTCGCCGATGTCAAAACTGTCCGGCTGAGTGTCTGGTTTATGGCCGCGTTCACCATGTCGCTGAATTTCAGCTTCCTGTCTTTGCCGCGGTTTTCGCGAATTCGGTCATAGACGATGATCGTGTCATTGAGGGAGTAGCCGGAGAGAGTCAGCAGGGCGGCAAAGACTTCGAGGCTGAATTCCTTGTTTGCAATAGCGAAAATCCCCACCGTTATGAGAATGTCGTGCACTAGAGAGAGCAGCGCCCCGAGAGCATAGGGCAGCTTTAGCACCCAGCACAGCAGGAGGGTCACCAGCAGCCCCCCTCCGATCAGATAGACCGCATTAAGGCCGATTGCCTCCAGCAGGTAGATACCCACCAACAGCACAACGCCCATTATCACGCTGCTCGTCCACTTGAATTCGAACCGCCCCGATATATAAATCGCGATCAGAAGCAGCGCATAGAATATCGCGTAAAGTGCCTTCTGCCGGAGGTCCTGCCCCACTTTGGGCCCAACCATTTCGACCCGGAGCACCTGTTGGCCGGGACTATAGGCCTTGTTCAGCTCGTCCTCGATCTTGGTGGACAGGCTCTGGAGCTCTTCGTGGATGGCATCCGAGCGAATCAGGTATTCGTTATCTCTCGCGGTTCCCACCTGCTGGATCGTAGCGTGAGAGATCGTATCCTTGAGGGCGTTACGGAGTTCATCCGGACTGGAAGGATTGGTGAGTTTCACCTGGATCAAGGTGCCGCCGGCAAAATCCACGCCCATATTAAGCCCGCCGCGTACGAAAAGCGCAATCAGTCCAATCAGGATGATCAGCCCCGAGAGCGCGAAGGCCTTGTAGCGCTGTCCGACGAAATCGATGTTGATATTCGGTTTAATGAGTTCCATTCTTTTTCACCTTATGGTTCCGGCTAAATGCTAAGCTCTTTTACCCGCCGCTCGGTCAGGAGGTAGTCGAAAATGACCCTGGTGACAAAGATCGCCGTGAAAAGATTTGCCACGAGACCGATGCTCAGGGTAACCGCGAAGCCTTTTATCGGGCCGGTCCCGAACTGGTAGAGCACCAAAGCGGCTATCAGGCTGGTTACGTTGGCATCCAGGATGGTAATGGTAGCCCTGCTGTAGCCTGTATCCACCGCGGCGCGCGGGGTTTTGCCAAGCCGGAGTTCCTCGCGTATTCGCTCATATATGAGCACGTTGGCGTCGACCGCGATACCTATGGTGAGAGCTATACCGGCGATGCCCGGAAGAGTAAGGGTGGCGCCGACAAGGGCCATCGCGGCCAAAATCAAAATGATGTTCATGAAAAGAGCGAGGTCGGCTACCACGCCGGAGAGTTTATAATAGACCAGCATAAAAATGATGATGCCGATACCGCCGATCAGTGATGCGATGATCCCCTTCGTGATAGAGTCCGCTCCAAGTGCGGGGCCGACGGTGCGCTGTTCGAGGATTTTCACGGGCGCGGGCAGTCTTCCGGTCCTGAGAGCTATTGCTAGGACCTTTGCTTCTTCATCGGTGAACCCGCCGGTTATCTGGGCCTTTCCACCACTGATCCGCTCCTTTATCTGGGGGGCGGAGTAAACCACGCCATCGAGGACTATGGCAAGCTGTCTGCCGACATTTGCCTCGGTCAGCCGTTCAAACATCCTTGCGCCCTGCGGATCGAACTCGAGCGATATGTGGCTGCCGCCAAACCCGCGCGAATCGATCTCGACCCTGGCGTCGGTGATATATTGACCCGTGAGTACCGTCTTCTCTTCGAGTGGTGTCTTGGATTCTCCACGCGCTGTTCGCTCGCTCGACCTCATCGGGTAGGATTTGACGCCGGGAGGAAGTTTGCCCTCGGCCTCGTTCACATTCTGGGAAACGAGCTTGAATTCGAGCACCGCCGTCTTTCCGATCAGGTTTATCGCTTCCTGCGGATTGCTTATGCCCGGCAGCTGGACCAATATGCGATCCTCCCCTTCAGGCCGGATATCGGGTTCTCTAACCCCGAACTGGTCAATTCGGTTGCGGATGGTCTCAAGCCCCTGGGCAACTGCCAATTTCTTGATATTGTTTACTTCCTTATCATCCAGGGTGAAAGCAATCCTTGTCCCTTCGGGAAGGTTTTCGACGTTTACCCATTTAAGGCGCGGGAACTCCTTCTCGATAACTTGCCTCAACTCGTTTTGCTGCTCGGAGCCGGGAAGAACTACTTCGATGTCCCACGTATTTGTCTTTGCAACGCGGGCAAACGCGACCTTCTGGGTGCGAAGGGCCTCCTTGATCTCCTCGGAGATCCTTTCCGCCGCGTTCTCGACAGCCTTATCCGCCTCCACTTCCAATACCAGGTGTATGCCGCCCTGCAGGTCCAACCCGAGATGGATTTTGTCGCTCGGTAGAACCTTGGTCCATCCCGGCGGGAGAGTAGAGGTGAAGCTCGGAACTAAAAGTATGATCCCGGCGACGAGAATCACCACGACCAAGGCCGCACGCATTCCTATGCTTTTCAATGATTCCTCCAAAAATCGGGCCGCGCCGTCCGAACCAATTCAAACGACCGCCCGAGTATATCGAACCCCAAGCTTTTTGCCGCTCTAGACGGGCCGCTTATTCCTTCTCGGATTCCTTTTCCTTTTCGGCAACTTCGGCCTTCGAGAGCAGGCCGCCTATTGATCCCCGGTTGATCTTTACTCTAACCCTGTCGGCTATTTCAATCGTAATGACCCCATCACTCAATCCGGTAATTTTGCCGTGAATTCCGCCGACCGTATAGACCATATCTCCCTTCTGGAGATTGGACAGCATCGCCTTCATGTCTTTTTGTTTCTTTTGTTGCGGGCGGATCAGGAGAAAATAGAGGATGGCGAACATAGCCATCATGAGGAAAAGGGGGTTTCCAGGGCTCAGAAAACTTCCCGCGCCCCCCGCGCCGTCCTGGGCCCATGCCGTGGCGGCATGTGCGATACCACTAAAAGTCATTTGTTCCTCCAATGGTCTGTTTTCTTTGGATTAAGCTCAGCTGCATAGCGCCGCGATCTGGTCGAGCCCATGCCAAAGAGGAAATATAAACGATATTCATGAAGAAAAGTCAATCCGTTATGAAAAAAAAGTAGTTCCCCCGTGTCACATATCAAGTGAGAGAACCCGAAAAGCGGGGTGGCAAAAAGATTCATCATCGCGATTTAGGTGCAACCGAGAAGAGAGCCGAAATACTGTTGCAAAAGGCTGGGAGAAGTTTAATGAGCGGCGCATCATCGGACTTTTCGATTCGGGCCGGGCAATCCAAGGCAAGTGAAGCAGAAATAGTCCCCGCCAAGAAACTAAACCTTCTTTTTCTTCCACAGCGCTTCCCTCAGGTAGGGTGCCGTAAAAGATTCCTCGCAGCGAGCAACATCTTCGGGGGTACCCTTGGCAACTACGTAGCCTCCAGCCTCCCCGCCCTCGGGGCCGAGGTCGATAACGAAATCGGCTGTCTTTATCACGTCCATGTTGTGTTCGATAATTATCACGGTATTTTCCTGATCGACCAGTTTGCGTAAAACGTGCAGGAGCTTCTGGATGTCCTCGAAGTGGAGGCCGGTCGTGGGTTCGTCGAGTATGTATAAGGCCCTGCCCTGGCCCCGGCGGCTTAATTCGGCTGCAAGCTTGACGCGCTGGGCCTCGCCGCCCGAAAGGGTCGTTGCCGGCTGACCGAGCTTTATGTAGCCCATTCCGACCTCGATCAGGGTATCGAGTTTTTGGCGGATAGCCCGGAAATTGTCGAAAAATCCCGCCGCTTCAAAAACCGTCATGTCCAGGATGGAGGCAATCGAGTGGCCCCGATAGAGTATATCGAGCGTCTCACGGTTGTAGCGATCTCCCTCGCAAGCGGGGCAGGGGACATAGATATCCGGCAGAAAAAGCATCTCGATTCGCTGGAGACCTTCTCCCCGGCAGTGTTCGCAACGGCCTCCCCTGGCATTGAAGGAGAACCGGGCAGCGGTGTAGCCCCGGGCGCGCGCCTCCGGGACGCGTGCGAAAAGCTGGCGGATCAAACCAAATACTCCAGTGTAGGTGGCCGGGGTCGAGCGTGGGGTTCTTCCGAGTGCCGACTGGTCAACCAGTATGACTTTTCGAAGTCGCGCCGCATTTTCTAGATTGTCAAAAGGGGCCGGATGGGTTTCGAAGCGATAGATCTCACGTGCGATAGCGCGATAGAGAGTGTCCAGAACAAGCGTGCTTTTGCCGGAGCCGGAAACCCCGGTCACACAGATCATGCTGGAGTAGGGAAATTCCACGGTGATGTTCTTGAGATTGCGACCCCTCGCCCCTGAAAGGCGAATAGACCCGGCCGATGCCGTCTTGCGGTGCTTCGGGACGGGGATTTGCCTTTTGCCGGATAGATATTGGCCTGTAAGGGAGGTCTCGGTGCCAAGCAAGTCGCCCGGAAGGCCTGAAAAGACAACTTCGCCACCCTGGTCTCCAGCCCCCGGACCCATATCCACGACATAATCGGCTTCGAGTATGGTTTCCCGGTCATGTTCGATCACAACGAGGCTGTTGCCCCCGTCCCGAAGGCGCAGAAGTATATCCAGAAGCCTTCTGTGATCGCGGGGATGAAGGCCTACACTGGGTTCATCCAATACGTAGAGGACCCCCGAGAGGGTCGAGCTTGTCTGATGGGCAAGGCGTACTCTCTGAGCCTCGCCACCGGACAGGGTATTTGCCGCGCGGTCCAGGGTGAGATAGGGCAACCCAAGCTCCACCAACCCGTCCAGCCGGTCTGATATCTCCTTTACCGGCCGCTCGGCTATCCGTGCCCGTGCCTCATCCAGGTCGAGCCCGCGCAGCCATTCGGCAATCCCTGATGGATTCAGCCTGGAAACATCTGCCATGGTTAAAGAGCCGAGCCGCACCGAGCGGGCTGTTTCGTTTAGCCTGGTCCCCTGGCAGACTGGGCAAAGGGGGAATTCAGATTCCGGCACACGGACCTGGGGCTTTTCGGTATCAATTGCCCCCTCATCCTCGGTACCCTGGAGGACTTCACTATCTTCACCGGAGTACCCGATCCCCCTGCAGGCCGGGCAGGTCCCGGAAGGGTGGTGGAATGAAAAAAGACTGGGGGTTATCTCCGGGGCGACGTACCCGCATGAGGGGCAGCGTGGATTTTCACTGTAGAATCTTCCCTCGCTTTCCGGAATGGCGACCCCGGCTACACCCTTGCCAAGCTTTAGGGCAAGCTCCAGGGAATCTATGAGCCGCCTCTTCTTCTCGGGGTCGAGCACGAGCCGGTCAACGACTATTTCAATGTGATGGGTCGGGCGGCGCGGGAGCAGGGGAAGGGGATCGAGTTCGAATACTTTTCCTTCGGAGCGGATTCTCGCAAAGCCGTCCCTTCTGAGCCGTTTGAGCGTGTCAGGAAGTTCTTTTTCAGCGATTTCTCCAATGGGTGCGAGCACGAGCAGACGTGTTCCGGGAGTGAAATCGCGAAGAAGGTCCGAGGCCATTTCCGCGACCGTCCACGCCCTTATTTGAAGGCTGCATTGCGGGCAGTAAACTGTCCCGAGGCGGGAAAAAAGCAGGCGCAGGTAATCGTGAATTTCAGTAAGAGTCCCGACTGTGGACCTGGGATTTTGTGGTAGTCCTTTTTGCTCGATTGCGATCGACGGGCTTAATCCCTCGATTTCATCGACCTCGGGCGCATTGAGACGGCCGATCAGTTGGCGGGCGTAGGTTGAGAGGGCCTCGAGGTAGCGCCTCTGGCCCTCGGCAAAAAGGGTGTCGAATGCAAGTGAAGACTTCCCCGAGCCGCTCACCCCGGTTATCACGACGAGCTTATTTTTCGGGATTTCAAGGTCGATATTCTTGAGGTTGTGCTGGCGTGCTCCGCGTATGACGATTCGGTCTTGGGCCATATTCCCGTTTTGGCTTCTATTGGGCAATCCGCCTGTTTTGGGCTATGCGCGCCGCAAGTTCCACGGCGGCAATCAGGCTGCCGGGGTGGGCAGTGCCGGTTCCCGCGATATCGTAGGCGGTCCCGTGATCTACCGAGGTGCGGACGATGGGAAGCCCGAGGCTGACGTTTACCGCTTCATTGAAATGTACGAGTTTTATCGGAATTAAGCCCTGGTCGTGATACATGGCGACAACCGCGTCAAACTCGCCGTTGAATGCGCGGTGGAACAGGGTGTCGGGTGGCCACGGGCCACTGATCCGGTAGCGCCGGTCACCGGCTGCCCCCCGAACCGCGGGCTCGATTACCTCTATTTCCTCCCGCCCGAACCTGCCGGCCTCACCGGCATGGGGATTTAGGCCGGCCACCGCCACACGCGGAAACTTGATCCCGAAATCGCGAAGCATTGCCTCGGAGGTTATCCGGATTGCGGTGTGCAGCCGCTCGGCCGATAAAAGCCCCGGAACAGTGGATACCGGCTCGTGAATTGTTGCAAGGGAGACTCGTAGCCTCGGCCCCGCAAGCATCATAATAACTTCCGCGGCCCCGGCAAGGTCCTTTATGAATTCAGTATGGCCGGGAAAGGGAAAACCGTTTTCGTGGAGCCGCGCCTTGTTGACCGGGCAGGTGCATACGGCATCGATCTCACCCTGAAGCGCAAGGCCGACAGAGGCTTGTATCGCATCGACCGCCATTTTGCATGCTGCCGGGGTAGGGCGGCCGAAGACAATGTCGCCGGGGGTAAGCTCACCACGGGAAAGAATCGGAATTACGCCCGGATCTTGGAGGCCGCGAAGCTCGGTCGGCGAACTGATGGTCCTAACAACCAGCTTTGCGCCGAGGAGGTCGATTGCCCGCGTGATTGGCAGAACGCTCCCCATTACAAAAGGCGTCGATCCGCCGCTGAGCCATGCTGGACGGGAGATGAAAGCCTTTACGATCACTTCCGGGCCTACCCCGCAAGGGTCACCCATCGTGATGGCGATTAGGGGCTGATCAAGTTGGGCTGTTCGCGGCATCTTAGGGCAATCCGGTATCACGGCTTCCCGACAGCGATCTTGCTCTTCAAATGCTCGACCTCGGCAGGGGTAAGTTCTCGTCCCTCAGCGTCAAAAACGTGGGTCCCCTGCGCAATGTCGAGGTGAAAGAGCTTCTGGTCGAGATTCGGAAGCGGTTTAAGCGATTCGAGAATAATCCTGTTGGTGTTTCCAAGAATGTCCTGGCTATCAATTCGGCTGATCCGGTACGTCTGGAGGTCAATCCAGATAAAGAGAAGCTTTATGTTCGGGTCTTCCTGTTTTGGGACAAGCTTCAAAACCGCCGTGCTCTTGTTCGATTGTGTCGAATCGAGCGTCACGTCAAAATGGTTCTTGAGGCCGACAGCTCCGTCGAAAAAGGTCTGGGCGAGAGGGGAGGCGAACAGCTTAGTAGCATCGAAGAGGGACACCTGGTTTTCCGAGGGCACATACAGCCAGGCGTTACTGTGATTTGCAACGAAGACCTGGACCTCGGGCTTGTCGTATTCCCATCTCATCAGCTTGGGCCTGGAATAATAAACCCTTCCGGAAGCCTCACCCGGCGTGATCGTTCCAGCGGCGGAAGAGGTGGTCATCTGCCTGAAAGAAGCAGTAAAAGCCTGGCTCTGCTGGTACATGCCCTCCATTTTAT
Source organism: Desulfarculales bacterium UBA696 (assembly GCA_002298995.1). Lineage (GTDB taxonomy): Bacteria > Desulfobacterota > Syntrophobacteria > Syntrophobacterales > Syntrophobacteraceae > SbD1. The sequence continues at coordinate 16,291 of DBMO01000054.1, read as the reverse complement.
GCAGGATTTCTCCAAGCATTGGAGGTCCGGCGGCGTGGAGCGGCTGCGAAGCCGCAAGCACGCCGAGCGCTGAGGATAAAGTGAAAAAAGCGAGTATTAAAAGCCCAATCGACCTGTCATGCTTTTTCATGGATGAAAACCGCTTCAACGGATAAGCCATCAAGAATCCTTTAAAAAGTATCGCAAGATAAAATAAGCATTTTGAATTTCACGTGGGCACCTGTCGCCCATACGAAAACACCCGAACGGAAGCTAACTGAAGGGTTGTTCCGGTGAAAGCCCGAATACAATAGCATGGAATTATCATGGAAATCCCGTGGCATGTAGGGTGGACAGGGTTTTTCCGTGCCCACCACGCCGAACCACTGTGTAAAAGGCGATGGGCACGGAAAAACTGTCCCCACCCTGCGTTATCTCCTGTTTCGCATGTGTTTCATACGTCATGAAGACAAAAAGCCAAGGCATCAGCATTGAAAACCATTGATCGTTCAATAAATCGACCGGGAACCGGACTACATGATTTGCCTCAGCTAATTCGCCTGCCGAGAACTTCCCTGGGCTTGATTCCGTCGGAAGGTGAGACTAGTCCCTGTTGCTCCATTACCTCAATCATGCGAGCGGCGCGGTTGTAGCCTACACGCAGGCGTCTTTGCAGCATCGAGATCGAGGCCTGCCGAGTTTCCAGAACGATCTGCACTGCATCGTCGTATTTGTCGTCCAGTTCATCGTCCGGGATATCCGAGGCCGCGGATTCGTCTTTGAAATCCACCCTCTCGCGCAATGGATCTTCCGCGAGCTTCTGGGCTTTCCAGTGAGCGGTAAGCTTGAGAACCTCCGAATCGGAGACGAATGCGCCGTGGATGCGCTGGAGCTTTGCGGTTCCCGGTGGTAAAAACAGCATGTCGCCGGACCCCAGCAGCGATTCAGCCCCCGAGCCGTCGATGATGGTCCGGGAGTCGATCCGGGACGATACCTGAAAGGAAATCCTGGTTGATATATTAGCCTTGATGATGCCGGTAAGAACGTCAACAGAAGGCCTCTGAGTGGCGAGTATTAGGTGGATGCCGGCGGCCCTGGCCATTTGTGCGAGCCGGGTGATCGATTCTTCGACCTCTCTGGAAGCCACCATCATGAGGTCCGCGAGTTCGTCGATTATTATAACAATGTAGGGCAGCCTGTGGTGCTTCAGGACCTCGGTCTCGGGTTCCTCGGCCGATGCGGGTTTTGGCTGGGGCTTTTCGCGCATGAGTACGCGGTTATAGCTCTCGATATTTCGGACATTTTTGTCAGCCAGAAGCTTGTATCTGAGTTCCATCTCCTCGACAGCCCACCTCAGCGCCCTTGTCGCCATTTTCGCATCGGTAACGACTGGGTGGATCAACTGCGGAATTCCTTCGAAGCTGTTAAGCTCGATCCTCTTGGGGTCGATCAGGAGAAGCCGCACGTCTTCCGGCGTATTGCGGTAGAGTAAGCTGCTCAAGACTGCGTTGATACAAACGCTTTTGCCCGTTCCGGTCGCCCCCGCGATCAGCAGGTGAGGCATCTTGCCGAGATTCGCCATAACCGGACCGCCTGTTATGTCCTTTCCCAGGGCGATCGTAAGGGGGCTGGTCGATGAGGTGAATGCCTCGGATTCCAGCACCATCTTTAGCGAGACGAGTTCCCTTTTAGGGTTGGGGATTTCGATTCCTACCGCGGCCTTGCCCGGAATGGGGGCAACGATCCGGATGCTGATGGCCTTGAGGGCCATGGCAAGATCGTCCTCGAGGCTGACTATTCGGCTGATTTTTATGCCCGGCGCGGGTGCGTATTCGAACATCGTAATCACCGGCCCCGGATTGATGCCAACCACCTTGCCCTGCACGCCAAAATCGGCGAGCTTTTCTTCGAGAACGGAAGCGTTTTGCTCGAGGCGTTTCAAATCGGGTTTGCTGGTTCCAGTCTCGTAGGTATCGAGCAAATCAAGGGGTGGAAGTACGTATCGGTTGCCTTCCGTGAGGGAAAGCTGAATAAGGGGCTTAGTGATAGGCTCTTTCGGAGGCTGCTTCTTTATGACCGGCTCGGGGACGCCTGCCGGCAATTCCTGCTTTTCCTTCTTTTTGAGCCTTGGTTCTGGCTGGCCGGCCGGCTTCCTTGCCGGGCGGTCCTGCTCGTCGTCCTCGTCTTCTTCGCCTTCTTCATCACCCCCGCTGATAACGTAATCGCGGGTCCGCCGCCAAGCCGCCTTTATCCTGGCAATCAACCTGTCGAAGGCAGGTGCAAGCGCGAGAGTGGTGGACATGAGCAGCGCAATCAGAAAAATCCCTACAAGCAGAATGAACGAGCCGAACCAGCGGAGCCGCGTTTCGAGAAAATAGGCAAAGGCGGTCCCGATATAGCCGCCTGTTTTGATCTCCTGGCCGAAGAGGGAGATGGATTTCGAGTGTAGGGCCGAGAGTGTTATCGTGCTGAGGATTAGAAGTGCAATTCCCGGGAATCTTATCAGTGGATGCTCAAAGGGGAGGCCCCGAAAGAGGCGGTGGCCGGCCCAGAGACCGGCAAAAACCAAACCGTAGGCTCCTATGCCGAGAAAGCCCAGAAGGGGCCAGGCAATGTGCGCGCCGAAGGTTCCTATCCAGTTTGCGGGAGCTTCCGACGACCTGGAAGCGTTAAAGACCGTGAGGTCCCTGGCATTGAACGAGAGGATGCTGAACAGAACGAGTAGGGAGAGCGTCAGAATGCAAAGTGCCCATATTTCGTGTCTTCTTCGATCCATTCGCGGCTTTTCGACCTCGTCCTCGGGCCTAAATCTCGACTACAATCGGGTAAATAACCGGTCTTCTGTCGAGGATCTTGTTGAAATAGCGTTTGAGTTCCCGCCGGATGTCGTCCTGGAGACTTGTGCGGTCCAGTTCCGGTTCCTCTAGCAACATCCTGTCGAAACTTTCCAAAATGATGTTTCTGGCCTCGTGAATTATTTCGGGCATGCTCTCTTCGTGGATGAACCCCCTGCTGAAAACGTCGGGACCGCTCAGCAATTCGTGGGTTTCCTTGTTGATGACAAGCGAAGCGATCACCAGTCCGTCTTCAGAGAGGTGACGGCGGTCGCGAAGGACAAGTCCTCCTACATCGCCCACTCCCTTGCCGTCCACCAATACCCTCCCTGTATCCGCTTTATCATCCATCACCACGGCCGAATCCGGTGTAAGGCAGATCACGTCCCCATCTTCAGCCACGATGCAGTTCTCGGTCGGCATGCCAAGAGAGACTGCGAGCCGCTGATGTTTTACAAGGTGGCGGTACTCGCCGTGAATAGGCACGAAAAAGCGGGGCTGCACCATGTTTATCAGCATCTTCAGCTCTTCCTGGTAGGCGTGACCCGAAACGTGAATATCCTTTACCTGCTCATGGATAACATCGGCCCCGTGCCTGCACAGGTGGTTGATTATATGCTGGATCGTGCGCTCATTTCCAGGAATGAACCGCGAGGAAAGAATTATAGTATCCCCAGGTTTTACTTTAAGTTTCTTGTGGTCATTGAAAGCCATCCGGCTAAGGGCGCTCATCGGCTCGCCCTGGGTGCCCGTGGTAACCATCAGCACCCGGTCGTCGGGCATCGACTGCAGTTCCTGGATGGTGATCTCATCAAAGGGGGTGAAGTCAAGGTAGCCGAGTTCGCGGGCGATCCTCACATTTGTTACCATCGACTTGCCATTCAGTAAGACCTTCCGGCCGAATTCACGTGAGATATTAATCAATTGCTGGATGCGGTGCAGGTTGCTCGCGAACACGGCACATATGATCCGTCCCCGCTTTTGCTGAAAGATCTCGCGGAGGGTTATTCCGACTTCCTTTTCCGAGAGCGTGTATCCTTCGCGCTCGACGTTTGTTGAGTCGGAGAGAAGCATCAGGACCCCTTCTTCTCCGTAAGATCCCAGGCGGGCGATGTCGAATTTTTTGCCGTCAACCGGAGTATTGTCTATCTTGAAATCCCCAGAATGAATAATGGTCCCGGCGGGAGTTCGAATGGCGAGGCCGACCCCGTCCGGAATGCTGTGGCAGACCTGGATAAATTCGATCTTAAAAGGTCCTACCTCGATTACCTGGCGGGGAGAGACCTGGATCAGTTCTGCCTGATCGATCAGGTTGTGTTCGCCAAGCTTTTCCCTGACCAGCGCCAGGGTAAGGGCGGTGCCGTAGATAGGAATATGGAATTCTCGAAGCAGAAAGGGAATTGCGCCGATGTGGTCTTCGTGGCCGTGGGTTAATACGAGTGCGCTCACCCGGTCCCGGTTCTTTTGAATGTAGGTGAAATCCGGGATTACGATGTCGATGCCCAGCATTTCATCTTCAGGAAACATCAGGCCCGAGTCGATAAGCAGGATAGTGTCCCCATATTCGAGGACCATCATATTGAGGCCGATTTCTCCAAGGCCTCCGAGGGGAATAAGCTTTAGAACGGCTTCTGCCTGATTTTCATGCATTTCGGCTCAAGCCACTCCCGTTTGTGCTGGCGTGAACTGTAGGTTCCGGCGGCGGTTGTGTGGGTTCCCCCGCCTCCTCGGTGCTCAGGTTGCTTCGAATTGCTTCGCGCACCGTGTACAGCAGCAGGTCGCGGCTCTTGTGGTCAGTACCGGCCGCAAGCACCGGCTTGCATATCTTCATTGCTATTTGGCCAGATTGAATTAGCCAGCTTTTTTTCGGCAGAATTCGATGGGACCCGCTGATGCTGATCGGCACAATCGGCTGCTGCGACTTGGCGGCCAGGACAAATCCGCCTTTCTTGAATTCCCTTATTACGCCATCGGGGCTTCTGGTGCCTTCGGGAAAAATGAAAACGGAGGTCCCCTCGCGGATTGTCTCAGCCGCCTTGTTCATGCTGATAAGGGCCTTCTTATGGTCGGAGCGATCGATCGGGATATAGCCCGTGTTGCGCATCGCGCCCCCGAGGATCGGTATCTTGAAAAGCTCTTCCTTGGCCAGCCAGCTGAAAGGGATGGGGAAATAGCCGAGAGCCGCAAAAATGTCGAACCAGCCCTGGTGGTTGCTTGCAAGGACATAAGTGCCCTTCGGATCGAGATTCCGGGCGCCTTCTACTTCGACTTTAACTCCCGCGGCCCATAGATTTACCCGGCCCCAGAGTCTCGCCATAAAAGCGGGCCACCACCGGCTGACAAAGGATCCAAGTATTGAAAAAGTTCCCAATAGAGTGGTGGAAAGAACGAGAATGGTGTAAAAGAAAACCGAGCGCGCTATTTTCATTTCTTTCTCGCGATCTTACGGGGCATACCCTCTCAGGGAAAACGCCCGACAGAATAAAGCTTTAAAAACAGATATTTGGTATTTAACTGCCTACTCTAAACCCTTTCAGGATTTGAGTCAATTATGCAGTTTCATGCCAGTGTCGACTGGAGTGGATACTTGGATCGGCCTCCAAAGATGGGTGCCGTAAACGGCGGATCACCCTGATAATTTATGTTATATTCAGAGCAATCAGCGAAACCAACGCGCTTATCAGGCGGAAAAGGGGAAGTAATGGCAAAGGGTACCGTAAATAAAGTCATTCTAGTAGGAAGACTCGGTCAGGATCCAGAGATCCGATATAGCGCCAACGGGGTTGCAGTCGCCCGTTTCAGCCTGGCGACCAATGAGAGGATCCAGGCGGGTGAAGGAAACTGGGAAGACCGGACTGAATGGCACCGCGTTGTCACGTTTGGGAAAACAGCTGAATTTTGTGGAAATTATTTGGGTAAAGGGCGGCATGTTTATGTTGAAGGCAGCATCCGCACGAACCAATGGGAGGATGCTCAAGGGCAAAAACGCTACACCACCGAGATAATTGCCCGCGAAATACAACTGCTCGGAAGCGCTGAAGGACAGTCTCAGTCTCAGTCTCAGGGGCAGGGGCAATGGCAAGGCCAGGGTTCCGGGCAAACTCAAGGACAGGGCCAGAGCGGACAAGGTCCAGGGCAGGGTCACACACAAGGGCAGGGTCAGAGGAGCGCCGGCCCCGGCGGCCGGCCTGCAATGGAAGAACTGCCGCCCCAACCAGGGTCGCCGGATGATGACATACCGTTTTAACGTCCTTTGGCAGGCACCGGTTTTAAGGCTCTAGATGCTGTTGCCCCTAACAGCCTTATTTAGAAATGCTAGGTTGATTGTTAACGCACAGTGGCCAAAATAACCTCATCCCCCGCGCGGAAACGCCGCGGGAATGACGGTTGTTCGATACTCTCGTGTACGTGAATCAAACGTATGATCTGGTCAACGGGTTTTGACCGGGTTGAGCGGTGAATCGGATTCAAATCCACGCGAGGAAATAGAAAAAGTAAAGCCCGACACTCCCCCCGGAGTGTCGGGCTTTATTTTGTTCGAGCCCGGTGTCGCGAAGGACCTTCCCGCTCACTTTTTTAAAAGAAGCTCCACCTCTTCCAAGAGTTGGAGAAACTCCTTGGATTGCCTGTAATTGTCGAGGCATTTCTGGTGTTCGAGCCAGGACTCCCACACCTTCATCCATCCGGCGTTATGCCAATAGCAGAGCGTATTCGGGCCTCCCGCGGCCCTTGCGCGGTATTCTTCGTATTCTTCCTTGCAGGATTTGCAGAAGGCGTAAGGTGTTGCAAACTTGCCACCATCGTCACGGCCCTCGATCTGTGCCCCGCATTTCGAGCACTTCATGGCACACCGGGTGCACTGGAATATCTTCCTTAGGGACTCGATCTTGCGCTGACGAAGTAGCGCTTCACGTTCCGACTTGAGATCCTCGACCTTTTTCCCAAACTGGAGAATGTCGGCCATGTGGAGCCTTATTTTTTGAGGGTTTGCAGGAAATTGTCCTCGTCGTCCCCGTTGTCGGAGCCGTCGCAGTTCATTGCCGAGTCAGAATCGCCATCCTCCTGGAGATTGAAAAGCTGCTGGGTGAAGTCCATGAAGAGCGGCTGGGTGCCTCTCTGGGCCTTCTTCTTCAGGAACAATATCGGGTCGTGGAGAAGCTTTTTTATCATAGCCCCGGTAAGGACCTCGATTGCTTCTCTTTCCCGCTCGCCGAGATTGGGGAGTTGCGAGAAGGTCTTTCTTAGCTCGTTTTTGCGGATAATTTCGGCCTTTTCACGGATCGCAACGATCGTGGGAACCGCGTTCAGGCTGTTGAGCCAGGTTTTGAATTTGATGGTTTCCTCATCAATAATATGCTGGGCAAGCTGAGCCTGCTTGCGCCGCTCCTCCCGGTTCAAATCGATCACGCCCTGAAGATCGTCTATATCGTAAACGTACACATTATCAATCTCGTTGACCTTGGGATCGATGTCCCTGGGGACAGCAATGTCTATGAAAAAGAGCGGCTTGTTGCGCCTCTTGCGCATCCTGGTCCGCACGTCGTCGTAGCATATTACCGGCTCCTGGGCGCCGGTCGAGGAAAGCACGATATCAACGTTCATCATGGCGTCCAGGAATGAATCAAACGAGACCGTTTCGGCCCTGAAGCGCTTCGCGAGCTCGATTGCGCGCTCGAGGGTGCGGTTTGCAACCGTCATGTGGCGAACGCCCTGAGCCATGAAGTGACCAGCTGCAAGTTCGGCCATCTCGCCCGCGCCGATCAGAAGCACCTTCTTATCCTGCAATTCGCCGAAGATCTTTCGGGCAAGCTCGACCGCGGCATAGCTTACAGAAACGGCGCACGAACCGATGCAGGTCTCCGTACGCACCCTCTTAGCCACAGAGAAAGCCTTATGCAGGAGGCGGTTGAGGATGGTCTTAACGGTTCGAAATTCGACCGAATCACGGTAGGCGTCCTTGAGCTGTCCCAGGATCTGGGGCTCGCCCAGGACCATCGAATCGAGGCTCGATGCCACCTGGAAGAGGTGCTGCACGGCGCCCAGATCTTCATATACATAGAGGTACGAATCCAGGGGAGTGGATGCGGAAAGCCCCATGTGCGCGCGCAGAAGTCCCTTGATTTCATCCGTGCCTAGTTTGAGATTGGCGCAAGTGTAGAGGAATTCGACCCTGTTGCAGGTGGAAAGGAAAACGAGTTCATCAACATGTTTAAGGTGGGGGAGCATGTGAAGCGGGTTCACTGCCGATTTGCAGGCAACCGCGAGTTGCTCCCGGATTTCCACCGGCGCCGACTTATGATTCATGCCCAATAGGACAATGTGACCCATTAAATCTTACCTGAAATCGAGTGATGACCTTTTAGAATAAGGTTGGCTCCAAGAAACGTCAGAAGGATCGCCGTAAAGCCGAAGACAGCCAACCATGCCGCCCTGCGCCCGCGCCCGACCGCCAACCGCTCGTGTACGAGCACGGCGTAAACTACCCAGGTGGCCAGAGAGAGAATCTCTTTGGGGTCCCAGTTCCAGGGAGAGTGCCAGACCAGAGCAGCATAAGCGAAACCCGTTACGAGCCCCGCCGTCATGAGAGGAAATCCGGTAATGAGGCAGTGATGGGCAATCGAGTCGAGGGTTTTCAGAGACGGCAGACGCGGATAGAGGAATCCGAAACTCTTGTGTTTGATATATCTTTCCTGGAGCAGGTACATAATCCCCAGGCTGAAGGCAAGGGCAAAAAGGGCATTTGCCAAAAAGAGGCTGCCCACGTGCAGGATTACCCAGCCGCTTTTAAGAAACTCGCTTTTGGGCATTAGTTGCGTCGGCATAATCTCGGAAGAAAGCATGAAAATAACCGCCAGCGGCGATACGAAAGACCCTAAAATCCTAAGCTGCAATCGTGACTGCACAATAAGATAGGTGACAACGAAAACCCATGCGAAAAGGGAAAGCGCCTCCTGGCCGGTTGTTAGCGCTAGTTGGCCGAGGCTTGCGGACCGGAAGATGATCGCCCCGGTGTGAAACAGCGCCCCGATCAGCATTATCGACCAGGAAAAAATGTGAATGGACGCCTGGTCCCTGAAAAGATAGACAAGATAGCCTACCGTGGCGATAAGATAGCAAATTGTTGCGACTACGAAAAAAACGGCTTCCATAATTTATCCCATACAGGACGCAGTTCATCGGCGCCGATCAACGGCGCGCAAATTTCGGATACTTTTTCGAAAGCCTTCCGGCCGTCACCCTGCTTGAGCCATTCGGGGACGGGATGGGCGGCTAATTCGCCGAAAATCCTGCTGCTATGCATTCCCTCAATATTCCTAAATTTAAACTGTTTGCGCAATTCTCCCAAGAATAGAATGAAAAACTCCCACTCGGAGCCGAATTCTTCCTCGAGCCTTATCCTGATTCTTTTGGCAAGCGCCGGGCTAAGCCCCGAGGTGCTTACCGCGATGGACAAAGGTCCTCTTTCCACCACCGAAGGAACGACAAGTGACCCAAGTTCGGGGTCGCTCGCCATGTTGCACCAGATCCCGAGCGTGGCGGCATCCTCCGAGACCCTTCGGTTCAAAGCCTGGTCGCTTGTTGCCGAAAAAACCAGGGCGACCCCGTCGAGATGGGATTTATCGTATTCCCTGCCGGACAAAACAATGCCGCCCGTCGAGCGCTCCGAATCAAGCCATGGGGTAAGTTCCAGGGCAACCAGCCTAACGCGTGCGCCGTGATCGAGCAAGCTCCTTACCTTGCGCTCGCCAACCGATCCACCGCCTACGACCAGGCAGGTGCGGCCCTCGATATCCACAAACAAGGGATAATAGCGCAGAGGCTTTCTGTATGATTCACTCATTTATAATATTTTCAGATCGGTCTCGAAAAGTGGTTTTCTGAACGCTGGATATTTTAATGGCTGTTCGTCAACCCGAATGCAGCCATGCAATCCCAAATCACTTTAACATTACGGGAATTATTAAACAAGCGTGGCGGGAGGTCAGCGCCGGGAAGTAGGCTCTGGGTGGCGCCCGACTATCACGGGAAAGGAAATCGGCTGTTTCTGCATCGCATTTTTAGCGTCTATTCCTCTCCCGCGGTGGAATTCGCGTTGGCTGCCTTGGCCGCTACCTTTGCGTTGAACTTCTGGGCGTCTATTATGAATCTTTCGTGCGTTCCCTCGGAAATAAGTTCCACCCCGTCATCGGCGGTAAGAGAGAAGAGCAGTTTGCGGCCGTCAATTTTCTCCAGCCTGCCTTTGATCGTAATCGTAAGTCCGGGCGGGGTTGCGGCAATGTGGTTAAATTTGACGTCAATTCCCACCGTCTGTTCGCGGGGCCAGTCGATGTGAGGGTTTATCGCCTGTATGCATGCCCACTCGAAAAGTCCTATCATGAAACCGGTGGCGAATACCCTGGGCATAACCTTGAATTCGGGGGACTCGGGATAGAGAAATGGTACGGTCTTATCTTCCTGGACGGTGAATTTGAATTCCAGTGTCATGCCTTCTCGCAGAGGCTCTCTCATTACAAATCTCCTCATGATCGATTTTTTTGGTGATTCCTCAAAATTTAAGGAGAACCACGCGGCAGTCAATTTTAGTCCCATCTATTCAGGAAGAAATCTTATATTCATTAACATGGAGCGGTGGCGCTCAGCCGGGCTTTCGGTGTCCAGCACGGCATTCGAGACGGAAAATGGTAAAGGCGGCAATTTCCATTGAAGAACTTCGAGAGGGGCGGGCGGCAATAAGCGCGCTGGCCCTAGCTATTATAGTTTTGTTCTTTATAGCCGGAACGGCTTTTGCGGCAGAGAAGACCGATGATTTGAAAAAGCCCTCTGCCGCGCGGCACGGATCAACTTCACGGGGAAGCTCCGTCGATATTGTCTCCGCGCCGGCCGGCAGGGCTACCCCTATAGAGACCGAGGCGCTCGACGCCGCGGGCGAGAAGATTGAAAAGGGACTCGATTCTTTGGGAAAAAGAGCGGCTTCCGTGCTCGGGCCCTGGATAGATGCCGAGCTTTGGCACGGCATTCGCCGCTTCGACCTGTTGGCCTTTTTTGCGAGCATGGTCGTCTTCTTTATGATCGAGCGCCTGGTTGCGGCATGGCTCCATTCCATCAGCAGGCGTGTACCGGAAGAGAGAAAAGACCTTCTCTGGAAAAAGATTCTCCCGGCGGCGATACGGCCCCAAATTTCATTGCTGATCCTGCTCTACGGTGCATACCTCAGCCTGTTCCCGGTCTATGCCCGTTTTTCGGGAGATGAAAGGACATTGGTACACGGCGTCGCATCTAGCGTAGCCAATGCAGGGGGTATATTTGCCGCGATATGGCTGATCTACGGAATCGTCCGGGCAGCCGACAATTTGATGGAGGACAGGTTGAGCGGGTCGCCCAGAATGGTCGAAATCATTTTGTGGCGCTGCCGTGGGCCGATAGAGCTGTTGATCGGCCTGATGCTGATCCGAAGCATTATGCCCATCCTGGAGGGAGTACCCAATCTCTATCACGTCCTGACCAATTTGCTGTCGCTGGTATTCATCGGATCCGCGGCATGGCTGGTCATCGAGGTGGTTTACGTCGCGAGCGATTATCTGGTCGATTACCGGCTCAGGGGGCGCAGCCCCGTCTATATCCGCAAGCTGCAAACCCAGATGCAGTTCCTGAGGCGGCTTATCCTGCTGCTGATCGTGTTGGTTGCGGTAGCCGCCAGCATGATGGTATTCGATAAGGTCCGCCAGCTTGGAGCAAGCATTCTCGCTTCCGCTGGTATTGCGGGCGTAATAATCGGATTTTCGGCGCAGCGCACCCTTGCCAATCTTCTAGTTGGACTTCAGATAGCAATTACCCAGCCCATACGGATCGGAGACATCGTTACGGTTGAAAAGGAAACCGGGACAGTTGATGAAATCAACTCGACCTTTGCAATAATCCAGACATGGGACCAGAAAAGCTTGGTAGTCCCTCTGACCTATTTTACCGAAAAGCAGTTTCAAAACCTTACGCTCTCATCTTCGGAGTTGCTGGGGACCGTGGTAATCTTTGTCGATTACAGCGTTCCGGTGGAAGATATCCGCTCGGAGCTGCACCGCATACTTCAAGGCTCACCTCGCTGGGATGGCAGATCGTGGGCGCTCAGTGTAGCGAACCTCAAGGAAAACTCGGTTGAACTCACCGCCATGATGAGCGCATCTGATCCGGGGAACCTTGGCAACCTTCGCGGCGAAGTGAGGGAGAAGCTTCTATTATACCTGCAGAAAAACTTTCGGGCCGGCCTGCCCAAGCTGCGTGCGGAACTCGAGATAGAGGGGATAGGCAGGGAAGGGGATGGAGGGTTGTTCAGGCTTCAAAACGCATCGGAAGAGGGCTTGGAGCACCACTCCTAGGTTCAATAAGGCTCACTTAACGTCCGATGGAAAGTGTCGTTGGGCAGCCTTTCCAGCTGGAGAACCTGCCCCACGTGCCCTTCCCTTAAGCCAACGGTATTGTTCCTAGGTTCTTCTGTAAATCACGTAGTCTGCAATATCTACCAGGATTTCTTTTGCCGGTCCATCGGGGAATATCGCCAGCGCTTCCCTTGCTGCCATGGCATGCCTGGATGCAAGTTCATGCGTGTAGTCGATGCCGCCGGTCCGGATTACGACGTTTCTCAATTCGGTTGCCTCTTTTTCGGCAATTACATCGGAGCTGAAAATCTGCAGCAGCCGCTTCCGCTCGGCAGGCTTAGCGTTGCGGAGGGCATGAATCAGGGGAAGGGTTGCCTTTCCTTCCTGGATATCATTTCCGACCGGTTTGCCCAGTTCTTCGGCTTCTCCGGTGAAGTCCAGGGTGTCGTCGATGAGCTGGAAGGCTATGCCAAGGTTATGGCCATAATCGCCGAGCGCTTTTTCCTCGGCGCTGCCGCCCCCGCCAAAAATTGCTCCCACGCGGCATGCGGCGCCGATAAGGACCGCCGTCTTCCTGGTGATTACCTGGAGATACTCTTTCTCATTGATTTCGAGGTCGTCGGAATGGATAAGCTGGAGTACTTCACCCTCCGACATCCTGGTCGTCGCATCGAGCAGGATCTCCAGCACCTTAATATTCTTATACCCGACTGCCATTTGAATCGATTTCGAGTAGAGAAAATCGCCGACGAGCACCACGGCGGGATTTCCCCATATAGTGTTTGCCGCGGGACGGTTTCGGCGGATTTCCGCATGGTCGACCACGTCGTCGTGCAGCAGGGTGGCGGCGTGAACAAACTCGAATACCACCGCAAGCGGCGTGTCCTCTGTTCCGCGATATCCGCAAAGCCTCGCCCCAAGTATCATGAGGAGCGGGCGGAGCCTTTTCCCGCCGCTGCCCATGATGTAGCGGCCGACAACGGAAATAAGCGGAATATCGGATATGAGAAGTCGGTTAATTTCCTCTTCGATCCTGATCATGTCCGGACGAACACGGGAGTAAATTCTCTCTTTGAGATTGCCGTGGCAGGAGGAATTCAGCGTGGGAAGGGCGGAAGCATCCACTATAAACAAATCCAAAAAGTCTTCAAGATATAGCCACCTTTACTTGGCCTTCGTGGCCTCTATTGGGGGATAAAGCCCCCGGAAAAAACCGGTCAGACACGAGCTAAATAGCGAAAAAACTCCCCGATGTCAAAGCGTTTCGCTGATAAGCTCCCACTAGCGCCCAGCTCTTTTCGGGCCCCATCAATAATAGATGGTGCGGCATCGGTGATAGGGTTTTTTTCGGAACTCGTCCAACTGCCCGAGCTGCCACAGCCACGAATCCACCCTGGAGCTTGTCAGACTGCCATGGGAAAGGCTATCGTCCGGGTTTGACGGTTTGCCGCTTCCGCCTGAATTAAATTCATTCCGAATCTGCTCGACGGCTATTACCGTCATGGCCCTGATCTCGATTTCCGGTTCGGAGCCCGGAGCGAGATATTGGAAGCTGTCGACTTTGGCTGCCAGTTCGCGATTGTACGAAATTATGCCAAGCTCGCGGAGTACCTGTGGTAGTTTATAATCAGCAAAAGCGGTAAGCGAGTCGATATCTTTAAAATCGCCTAAATTCTTACCCCCAAAGGCCGCATAAATGTCCGCGGCAAAAATTTGCGCCCGCTTCCAGAAATAGACCGTCTGCCCATTGTACTGTGCTTCGTCTCGAAAGCTGGGGAAATTTTTGGCCACCATTGTTGCCAGCCGCACGGCACTTCCGGCGGCTTTATCGAGAAGCGAGATCACGTCCGCGCCAGGGTGCGACAAGATTATCGAACCCGCCTCTCTCAGGTTTTTGAGCCTTTCCGAAAACATTGGGATATTTGGCGCCGTAGCCTCCGGTATGTTCCATTCGCCCGACGTATGAGCGGAAGGAAATTGATACGAAAAAACGCTATGCAGCTCATCCGCGCTGACCCTTGATAGCCAAACCGGGTCGGTAACCGGAACACCTGCCTCGATGGCCCGCTTCAAAGCCGCGGCCACCCCCCAGTAACCGGATCGGTCCTCATTTCCATAGCGGACCGTCCAGACCGGCTCTCCCGGATCGGGCCAGAAGCAGTGATTGAGAAGATCGAGCGTAAAGATCCACCGCACCGTCTCTTCAGTTCCATCAAAAAAGTGGCAGGGATGGTCCCAGGAAGGTGCGGCGTCCAGGATGCTCCTCCACCGGCTGATTGCGGGTGGAATTTTCTCGGGATGGAGAAAAACCAGTTTGCTCTTTAAAGCTACCTCCCGGCAGGAGGGCAGTACAGGTGAGGCTGAGTCGTTAATGCAATTAATGCCCATATTTTAAGGTCTCAGTCATAATTGACGAACTGCTTGCTATTTAGAAAAATTGCTGTATAGTTACCGATTAACATAACAGAGATTTTGACGACGACTATTTTGGTCCGTTTTTCCCGACCTGCCGTCAATCTCCCATCGATCACTGACCCCTTGCGACTTAGCATATCTTTTACTGCGCGGCATACCGGTTGGCGAGCGATGATTGCGCGCCGACCTTACAGGTGTGTCCCAGCTGCAAACACATCCCGTTCGGCACTATAAGTTCATACTTAACCGGTTATCCGTGTAGGGAGATGCCAGGCTCAAGCACTTTAGCAGCTTTGGGCCGATTCTTCCATCGGGGCGTATGGCCTCGGATCGGAAATAATCTAAGGATCACAAAACTGATGTCGTTTGAAGATTTGAAATTGATTCCACCCATTCTAAAGGCGCTGACCAAATGCGGCCATGAACACCCCACGCCTGTCCAGGCTCAGGCTATTCCCAAGGTTCTTGCCGGCCGAGACCTGATTGCCTCGGCAAATACCGGAACCGGCAAAACGGCTGCCTTCGTTTTGCCCGCTCTGCAAAGACTCTCCGCCGATCCTTCGAAAAAGGGCCTGCGGGTACTGGTGCTTACGCCGACCCGAGAGCTGGCCGACCAGATCACCAAGGCAACGCGTACCTACGGAGCCTATCTAAGAGTCCACAGCGTCGCGATTTACGGCGGAATGCCTTTTGGCGACCAGATCAGGGCGCTTTCGCAATCGCCGGATATGATTATCGCAACGCCGGGTAGATTAATCGATCATATATGGCGCGGTCGAATAAACCTGTCCGATGTCGAAATGCTCATTCTGGATGAAGCCGACCGCATGCTGGACATGGGCTTCATNNGGTTTCATAGACGATGTGGAATTTATAACGGACGCCATGCCTGAAGGATGTCAGACGCTGCTTTTCGCCGCGACCATGGATGAGGCGACGAGCAGGCTTGGGCAGAAATTCATGAAAAACCCCGATCGGGTAGAGGTCGCCCAGGGCAGGATTACTCACGATAANNGATGGTTTGCAGCATAAGAACCGACTTTTGCGCCATCTATGTTCGGATAAGGATTTAACGAGGGCAATAGTTTTCTCGGCAACCAAAAAAGACGCGGATGGCCTTGCGCATGAACTCAGGACTGAAGGGTTCGGCGTTGCGGCACTTCACGGAGATATGAACCAGACGGCGCGGAACCGGACGATGGATAATATGCGCCGTGGGAAGATAAGGATTCTTGTCGCTACGGACGTTGCGGCCCGTGGTATCGACATAACCGGCATAAGCCACGTCATTAATTTCGATCTGCCGCGATCCGCCGAGGACTACGTCAACCGGATCGGCAGGACCGGGCGGGCCGATGAGTCAGGGGTCGCGATATCTCTTGTATCGCGTGGAGATTTTCCCTACCTCGACAGAATCGAGCGCTATATTGGGCAGAACCTGGTGGTGCATGTCATCCCGGGCCTTGAACCATCCCGCGCAATGATAAATTCCGCAAGATCGAAAGCCGCCCCGCCGCGCTCCGGTCCGAAACCGCCTGCCCGCGGAAATTCCGGCAGACCGGCAAAACGGAACTTCAATCAGCCGAAACGAAATTCCGGGCCGCGGTATGAATAGCGTTAGATAAATCCCGGCAGGCATTCCAGCCTGTCTTTTCATTGGATAGAGAACGCCAAGGGGCGGGCTGAAAAGCC